>NZ_JBALDI010000027.1:0-20377 GCF_036917395.1 Nostoc sp. | reverse complement strand
GCAATCGAACGAAATTCTTTTCATGGTGAGTGGAACTATATTATAAAACCCAAAGTAGGCACTTAATTGTTCAAGTTATTTTTACATAACTCCTAACTGGATGCTGAACAATCCCTGTGGTCAGTTCATTTTCTTCAAGCACTGATTTTTTCTCATTCGCCACCGAATCTTTTAAACATGACTTTCTTGAGTAAACGCTATCTTTTCAGAATGCCCAAAATAAATGGAGCGATCGCGCTTTTTTACATCTGCAATTCAACACTCACGTTCTCTCTGCCGTTGCCCATGCTGTCTTGAGAACAGTAGACCTTTCCTAAAAATTGAAAGCAAGTACACACAAGGCTTTGAGACCAACCCTTGCAGATTCTCTGTCAGCATAATTATTAGGGTTTGATATCGTTACTGATAGTTTAGACAAGCAAAATACAGTTTTATAATTATAGGCGATCACTATTATCTCATTTAAGTAACTGCTAAAATCAAAATACCAATTCTCAACCTTACCAACCCACAAACCGGGAAAACTGTATCATTGTAAATATTGCTTTTTAGTCGAAACTTTTGTGATGCTATTTGAAAAACTTTCACCAATCTTATGAGATACTCAATATATATCCGATTACTCGAAAATACTTTATTTTCTTGTTTTTGTACATCACTTAATTCCTGGTTTCTTTTTTTCTTGTGAGGAGTCTTTATATTTTTACCGCCCTGGTATCCCTTGTCGCCTCCAAATCCTTGTTTGATGTGAAATTTTCCTTGTTGATTACGAAATAAATTTATGTCCACAGTTGGTCAAGGATTGCCTACTTCTACATCGACAATATCAGCCGCCTCTGGAAGACCAACAAACTGACAATTTCAGTGTATGTTATTTTTTTTCCTGAATAGTATTTTTTTTGCTCTTCTGGCTGTGATGGTCTATTTATAGGCTGTTCTGCACTATCAACTAGTAGCTGAAATTTGGTTAAAATCTCTTGAACAATTTCCAAATCGCTATCTTTTGTTGAGACTTGTTCGAGTAAGCTTGCCGGCAATATATCCCGAATAATTTTCCTCCAATAATGAAAATTATCATTTGCTTCTGTTTTGGAAATACCAAATAGCATTCCTAAAATTTCAAATGATGGCATTTGTCTGAAGTAAAATAAGCATAATGCTATTTGCTCAGAGAATGATAATTTTTCTGGTCTTCCACCTCTGGCTGCGTTAATTCTTACTTTTTGATTTTCCTTGAGTTTTTCTAATTCTTTATGTTTGATTATTGATGATTTTGTTAGCAAGCGCAACTGTTCATAGTTAATACCTAATATTTGCTTTGTCCGCAGTGGATATTTTTCGATATAATCAAGTACAATACACATTTTTACTTTGAGTGGTAGATACACATTTTATTTTTCTACCACTTTTTTATACCGTATTTATATTTTGAACAGGTCTACTGAGAGTTGCCCCCAGCAGAGTTCTGGGCTAATGCCACCAAATTGGAGAGTAAGTGCTAGTAGCTGATGTACAAGTACGGGCCATACGCGTGTCTGATTCGGTATAGATTCGACCCAGCCTTTCTTCGCTAGTTCAATGATGGCGCTCGCTTGCAAAACTGTCTCTATATTTTCACAGAAAAATGTAGTATTAGCTTGTTGCCCTGTTCTTCGTCCAGTGCGACCCAACCGTTGGAGGAAGGATGAGACAGTAGAAGGAGCATTAGCTTGCAATACTAAATCGAGGTCGCCAACATCGATGCCCAACTCTAGAGTCGAGGTACAAATAATGCTGGCATTTGTCCCTCTATGAAAACGTTCTTCTGCGGCTGTTCGTTCTTCTAGAGAGACAGAACTATGGTGGATAAAGACATCTGTACCTCGGTTGCGCATCCGTTCGGCAATTTCTTCAGCCAAAGACCGACTTTGGCAAAAAAACAGGCTTTTAACAAAACTGGTGACAAAGCCTTGAGCTTGGGCATCAAGGATGGCTAAACGGGACATAAAAGTTTTACCACAGCCGTAGCCACCGCGTAAAAACTTGAAGACACCTTCGCTATTAGCTGCTAGTTGGAATTGGCGATGAATTTCTGTTCGCTGTTTGTCAATACCAACAGCAAAGGCTTCTAAGCCTCGTTCTGGAACAACGCCGGAGCGAAGGCGCTCAAAAATATGCTCAATATCTCGTTCACTGATTGCCATAATTGATTTTAATTAATACGTTTACTTTTATACATTAATCTGTTAATTTTGCTTGACATAGCGTTTACCGTTGCTGGTTGTTTCAATCCTGACTGAGAAAGGAACCTTCTTCAGGTGTTCCTCAAAATCTAAGGAGAAACGCCGCACCAGTCTGGCTGTCCGGAAATCAATTTTGTCTACATCAATGCTAATAAAGTTGTCTGGTTGAGGTTCTGGTTTTGATGTAATACGGTTAGTTGATTTATTTTGGTTTTTCACCTTGAGATATTTCTTAATATCAATAGATTCCAGGTGTAATTTTTCAGATGTTGTGTCTTCGATGTTAACTGTAAATTTCTGCCACAGATGGACTATTACCACAACGAAATCAACGATCATTACAATGGTATATAAGGCTGTAATTCCAATCATAAAATGAGTTAAAAATTCTTGAATTTCTTGAGTATTCATGATGACTAACTTGAGAATTTATGTTCATAATTCGAGAAGCGATCGCTTCCATTTAACAGAAAAATCTTCATCTGAAAATTTTAATAGACTGAGGATTTTTTTTAAATCCAGAACAAGCTAATTTGCACAATTGAATTTGATGAATGTTTAGGAGTTGGAGTACTTTGGATTGAGTCTAAGTTAAACTTGGTATTGACATGACGCTTACCCCATTCCTCTTGTGCTGCGTGTTTAACTATGCTGCGTCGAATTGACCTGCTAAGATAGTTGAATTCATTTTTTACCTGATTAAAATGAATGATGCGATTATTGCTGGCATTGTTCGTATCACCATCACCTATAAATTCATAAAAACTCTTGCAACCCTTTGGTAATTTATCGTATTTGGTTAAAACTTCATTACCTACCCAAAGATAAAGGGCAGCGTAGTCCCTATATAAGGGTGCTTCGTAAGTTGCTGGCATCATGTAGGTAAGAACTTCTGTGGCTGTGCTGGAAACACCAACCCTCCCTTCTTCAACATAGCTTCTGCTAAGGCATATCCGAACCCTGTTGAACATCAAACCACTCGAAGACCAAACGCTCTATGTCAAGTTGGCAATTGTTTGGCGAAGTGCAAACACCTCGCCTGTGCTACACCAATTTCTAGCGCAATCAAGAGCCGTTACACCATTTATTTAGTGCAGCGTTTCATTAAGCAATGCTGTTGAGGCTTATCAAAACGCTTGTACTCCCCCAATTCATAGATGCGCCCATTGGACTATTCCTCATCATTCAGTTCATCGTCTTCCTCCTCAAAATCATCATCGTCTAACTCAGCTTCCAAATCGTCGGTTTCATTGAGGAAGTCGTCATCGTCAATAAGTTGAATTTTGCGAGGTGGCTTGGTCGCTGTTTTCGATTTCCGAACGCTTTGAGTTTTGTTCCTATTCTTATTTGGTGGCAATACTTCCACGTCTACAGATACCGATTCTCTAAGGTTAGCAGGTAGGGATTGAGGTTCATTAAAACCAGCGATCACATCATGTTGTTGCCAAATTAGGGCTTTAGCTGTCGGCTGACCCAAATAAAATTGAGACAGATTTTCAACGGTGGGTTTGGTATAAGCTACAGTCTTACAACAGTCGTGTTTATTCTTACCTTCGCCTTCTTTGACAGCTTTGGGGCAACTCACAAAATACTATTGATTATCTCCAATATCTGCTAAATGAGTCTCCTGAGCAGGGATTGCTGATTTTCTGGGATGGTGCTACTTATCACCGCTCCAAAGAAATTCGAGATTTCTTGGCAGAGGTTAATCAAGGCTTGGCACCCGAACAATGGAAAATACACTGCATTCGTTTTGCTCCTAATTGTCCATCACAAAATCCGATCGTTCGCGCAGCGTCTCCGATAGGAGAAGATATTTGGTTACAAGCCAAAACATGGGTGAGACGTTTTTGTGCGTTGATACCAACATACTCGCATTTGAAGTGGATGTTTGAGTGGTTTATTCGACACACAAATGAGTGACTTTGCCACTCTTTAGATGTACGGAGCTTGTTCAAGACTCAAATAGGATTCCCATAGCTTGAAATATTAGCACCGACTTACCTCATAAACAACAAATTAATATAAGATTGCTTTTGCGGTAATGATGGCATTTTCCGCACTCTCCACAATATGAACATTTTCTGGCGACAGCTTTTTGAAGAAAAGTTTGCTTTCTTCATCGTTAGTCAACAAAATTACGTGCTTATTTCCTTTCAAAGCTAGGGCAATTTCTGAAGCAGTTCCTGCACCCATACCACAGGCAATTATTACATCACTGGTGAGAACATTAATATTATTTCTAGCATTCCCCATATCTGTCAAAATAGCAATATCCACCCAAGAGGAAATACCATCTTGATTATCACTAGGAAGAATACCAATAGTTAAACCCTGAGCAGATTTTGCACCTTTACTTACAGCATCCATTACACCTACATTTCTACCACCAGTCAGTAAAACCCATCCTTGTTTGGCAATAAGTTGACCTAGTGCATAAGCATTTTGTAAATCATTTGCTGTCGCATTTTCTCCTCTACCCATAACCCCAATAATAATTCTTCTCATAAAATTTCAAATGCCTGCTTTGGTGAGCGCATAGTCAATGAGTCCCTGTGAAGGTTTATACGCCGGAACAGAAGGCAGTATAGTATTCGTTAACGAACAATTTTTAAGGTATCGTAAAGTAGCTTGTAGCGATTAAACCCTGCTTCATACAAAGGATTTGCCTGCGGCTGTACCACATGGCTATCCTGCGGTACTATCTTGAATACAGCTTCTAAATTAGGGTAAGCACCAACACCCACCATTGCCAAAAGTGCTGCTCCGTAAGCCGCTCCTTCTTCGGCTTTGGGAGCAATCAGTTCTGTTTGCAAAACATCTGCTAAAATTCGTAACCAAATGTTAGAGCGTGCCCCTCCACCCGTTGCCAAGAGTTGATGAACAGGAGCAAGCACGCTGATGACTGACAATGCTGACTGCAAGCTGAATGCAACCCCCTCTAAAACGGCACGAATTATATCTGCCTGTGTATGAGCTAATGACAAATTCACTAAAGCACCCCGAGTATGTGGATCGAGATGGGGACTGCGTTCTCCTGAAAGGTGAGGCAGAAATAGAAGACCACGGGCACCAGGCTGCGATCGCTCTGCCATATCCATGAGATCGGTGTAAGATATATGCGGTGCAAATGTATCTCGATACCACCGCAGAGAACCACCGGCTGCCAGCGTTACTCCCAAGAAATGATAGCCACCATCTACATGGCAGAACAAATGCACCCGGCCTTCTGGATCGGGAATTGGGCGATCGCACGCTACAAAGATAACTCCTGATGTACCAATACTTAAACTACCCCGGTTCAGGTTGCTTGATGAGATGCCTAAACCGATCGCTGCTGCTGCATTATCACCTCCGCCTGCGACCACAGGTAATCCCACAGGTAATCCCACGCGGGCGGCTATTTCTGATTTTAGCCGTCCCGCGATCGCGGTAGATTCGATGACTGGGGGGAATAACGCGCGGTTGATATCAAGAGCATGGAGAATATCTGTATCCCATTGCCGATTTGCTAAGTTCAAACAGCCGACACCAGACGCATCAGATGGTTCTGTCACTGCTTCGCCAGTTAGCACATATCCCAGATAATCTTTTGGTAAAAGAATTTGCCACAACCGAGAGTATGCTTGTGGTTCTTCAGTCCGCAACCATAGAAGCTTCGGCAGTTGAAAGCCAGTAATTGCGGGATTTCCAGTGCGCTTAATCAACTCCTGTTGGGGAATAGCGGCTTCAATCTCAACAACAGCTTTACCTGTGCGCTGGTCATTCCACAAGATTGCCGGTCTAATCGCTTTGCCTTGAGCGTCGAGAGGAACCATACCATGCATTTGTCCAGATAAACCGAGGGCGATCGCTTGGTATCCGTCTAGCTGTTGAGTAACATCGAAGAGAGCATCCAAACTCGCTTCCACCCAATCCGATGAGTTTTGTTGCGTCCAACCGGGTTGTGGAGTTAACAGAGGATAGCTTCTGGTTGACTGAGCGATAATTTGCCCTTGCAGGTCAACTGCGATCGCTCGTACTCCTCCTGTACCCAAGTCTAAACCAACTACGATATCGGTCAATTGTCCCTCCTAAATTCTCAATTTTATAGGACTTACAAAAAAACTCTCTAAAACCCTATTTATTTTGTATGCTTTGTGGTTCGTTTTTTATAATCTTGCGTAAGTCCTGAAATCTTCAAATAACTCTGCTCTTACGATAACAGCCCCCATACTTGGGTTCAACGATGGTAAACCAGGTGTAGGTGTTTAAGTCACATTCAGCAGCAGAGGGCTTGGTGGTCGAACTGAAGCGTTCGATACCTGCGTACAGAGGACAAGAGACTTAAACTTACGTAAATTCGTGCTTTTGTCAAGGCTTAAGTCTTATTCCTAGCAATTTCAAATTTTGACAGGAGGATCAACTGGGGAGAGGATAGAGGTTTCTCAGCGAGAGCAGAAACACAGAAGCGACTTCAGACCTTGACTGGGAGTCGTGAAGTGCGTCTTGGTTCAATCATACGAAGCATGATCGAGCTTTCCTCTTACCCATTTGGGTGCTTCTCAGGTGTGGTATCAGTAACGGAATCGGGTGCAACGCGATGATCAGTCTATAAGCAGCTTCGCACAGCGATTCTCTCAAGCCTTAAGTTGCGGCTACTGTTTCATTCAAATGCAGTGCTAATCGAAAGGGGTTTCCAAGCTTCGAGTTCAGCTTTCATCGCGTCGAGCTTTTGCACAATCCCATTAGCTGAATCTTCGCCGAGCGCTAATCGCATGGGTGGATCGTCGCTTTCAACCACTTGAATCATCGCGGCAGCAGCTTTTGCTGGATCGCCGGGTTGGTTGCCATGCGATGACCGCATGACATCGATCATCTTGCCGCTAGTCTCGGCATAGTCTGTGATCGGATGCTTTGGCGTGACCATTGATGACCCAACAGCATTCGTCCGAAATGCTCCCGGTTCGATCAGCGTCACTTTGATGCCTAAGGGCTTGACTTCTTGTGCCAACGCTTCCGAAGCTCCTTCGAGCGCAAACTTGGTTGCACTATAGATCCCAAGTCCACTCAAAGAAGCCACACCCGCAAAAGAGGAAATATTGAGAATGTGACCACTGCGTTGCTCCCGCATGGTCGGTAGCACGGCACGAATCATGCTCAATGCACCAAAGAAATTCGTTTCAAATTGCCGTCTAATGTCGTCGTCGCTCAATTCTTCAATTGCGCCCATTGCAGCATAACCTGCATTGTTAACTAGGACATCAATGCGAGCGTACTGATCCAATGCCGACTCGACCGCAGCTTGAACGTCTTGTAGATTCGTCACATCTAGACGAACCGGATGAATTGTCTCTGGGTATTGTTGAGCTAGATCATCCAGTTGTTCGGGTTTTCGAGCCGTGGCGACGACGTGATCGCCTGAGTTGAGAACAGCCTCAACTAGCGATCGACCAAAGCCACTAGAGCTACCTGTAATCAACCAAACTTTAGCATCAGAATTTGTCATGATTTGTTCCTTGTGAATGTAGAGTGAGGTAAATGAAGGATTGGAAACGGCGATTGTCCGTCTTTTTGAGTTGCGATCGCTTTTTGCAGAACAGCAACGGCAGCATCTCCTCGATTTCATCCTCTCTGATTCCCCGCCTGCTCAATTTGCTGATTCCTCTTAATTTTTGAATTTAGATTGCTGTCTTATTCCTGTTGCGTTGGTCGGATTAAAATTTCATTCACGTTGACGTGAGGTGGTTGGGTAACGGCATAGGCGATCGCCCGTGCAATATCTTCCGGTTGCAGCGGAGTCACGGCTTTGAACCGGGCTTCTAGCGCTTGTTTCGCAACCGGATCGGTGATGTTGTCGATAAATTCGGTGGCAACCATACCAGGTTCAATAATGGTGACGCGAATATTGTCTTTATGAACTTCCTGCCGCAGAGCTTCTGAAATTGCATTCACGCCCCATTTGGTGGCGCTGTACACACCCATGCCCGCCCGTGTAATCCGTCCGGCAACGGATGAAAGATTGACCACATGCCCAACGCCCTGTGCTTTGAAGATAGGCAAAACTGCATGAGTCGCATACAGCAATCCCAAAACGTTCAGGTCGAACTGTCGCCGCCACTCTGCTGGATCGCTATCCTCAATCGTTCCTAATCCTCCAATACCTGCGTTATTCACAAGAATATCGATTCGTCCTAAAGTTGTGTTAACCTTTTGCACCAGATCATTCACTTGGGTTTCATCGCTGGCATCTGTGACAATCGGTAAAGCCTTTCCCCCAAGCGCTTCAATTTTTTGTGCAACTTCGTTTAATCGCTCGATTCGACGAGCTGCGAGTACTACCTGTGCGCCTTCTTCTGCAAGAGCGATCGCCGTCGCCGCCCCAATTCCTGAAGATGCACCTGTAATAATTGCCACCTTTGCATCTAATTTGCCTGCCATCATTCCCTTTTGATAATTTTCTGATACTTGATGATTGAACTCACTCTTTAGTAACTGTAGCCCATCACTATCAGCTTCAGCCGAGTACCACTGACTCGCACTTTCTTTTAGTAGCTTTCTGATGGTTCAATACCTGCGTACAAAGGACAGAGACATACTCCCCATAAATTTGTGCTTTTGTCAACGCGTAAGTCCAAGGCGGAAATAAAACTTCCGCCTTGGAAATTTGCAGCTTTCATCTGGTTAAGTTTTCTCTAAGAATCGGACTAATGTTTCTTTAGCTCCAAACTCATACAATTTGCGTAAATGGTTCGCAACTACATCAGCAAAAGGCGACAGCGATAAATCGCCAAAAATCTCAGTCAGGTTAAGCAATGGTTTGGCATCGGAACCACTAGAATGAGCTAGTTGAGTTAAAGTACCTGCTATTGGGTCATCAATCGGGATGGCGTTACCTTGGTCATCCAATCCATTCAGGTAACGGAACCAAGCAGCAACCGTGAGGCTCATGTAATCAATCGCCACATTTTTGCGTAGCGCGTCACGAACTGAGCCTAAAACAAATTTTGGCATTTTGGCAGAGCTATTGAGGCAAAGACGCGGCAGTTGATCGCGAATCTTCGGATTAGCAAAGCGTTCAATTAAGGTCTTTTTATAATCGTCTAAATCAATTCCCGGCACAGATTGCAGTGTTGGCGTAACTTCTGCCATCAAATTATCAACGGCTTGCCGAATTAATGGATCGGCCATCACCTCATGGACGTAGGTGTAACCTGCCAAGGAGCCGAGATAGCCAATCAGCAAGTGACTGGCGTTGAGCAGCCGAATTTTCATCATCTCGTAGGGATGAACATCGCTGGTCATCTGCACGCCAACTGATTCCCAATCGGGTCTACCTGCGCTGAAATTGTCTTCGACTACCCACTGAAGAAACGGTTCGGCAACAACTGGAAAAGCATCATCGATATTAAACTGTTCCGCCACCATTTTGATATCTGCTGGGGTTGTAGCGGGGGTAATGCGATCGACCATGCAGTTTGGAAAAGCAACCTGTTCGGCAATCCAACTTCCCAATTCCGGGTTCCGCATTTCGGCAAATGCGGTTAACATTTTGCGGGCAATGTTGCCGTTACCTTGTAAGTTGTCGCAGGACAATACGGTAAATGGTGCTAGTCCCTGTTGACGGCGGCGTTCAAGGGCTGCTGTCAAAAAGCCATATACTCCAATTGGCTCGTCGGGATGCTGCAAATCGTACTGGATAGTCTGGTGATTCGCATCAAATTCACCACTACCTTCAATATAGTAATAGCCTCCTTCGGTAATGGTGAGGGTGACGATGCGGCATTTGGGATCTGCTAAGGTGTCAATTACTGCTTGGCGGTTATCTGGAGCAAACAAATATTTTGTAATTGCTGCAATCACACGAGCGCGATCGCCTAATGGTGACCTTTCAACTAAGGTATACAAACAGTCTTGAGAATACAGTGTATCCCGCATCCGCTTGTCGAATTCTAGTAGCCCAACCCCGCAGATTCCCCATTCACTGCCGGGATTTTGATGAAAGTAATTATCCAGGTATAAAGCTTGATGTGCCCGATGGAACCCACCAACACCGATATGGACAATACCATTAGTGATTTGATGACGATCGTAATTAGGTACGCGAACATTATTTTCTAAACCAGACAGAGATGCTTCATTCAACTTGATTGCTGAGTCTGTGCTGATATTGCTGTTCATGGGATTCATTTTGGGTTAGGTGGTGACGATGAACTTTGGGAATGGCTTCACCATTTTGATCGAACAAATGGCAAAGCTCACCGTTAATGTAAATAGGAACATAATCGTGCATAATGGCTGGATCATCTCCGTCTATTTGCACAATTACAGTCTCGCCACCCGCAAGTACCAAAGCACGACCGATCGCCACCCCCTGCCGTTGTCTTCCTGATAGTTCTTTGGGTTTCCGATTCAAAAGCGGCTCTAGTTGCAGGATACGAGCAACTTCACGTGCCCTTTCATACCGCTGGGCTTTGTGCATACCCTGAAAGCCGGAGGCTGAACGCCATATTCTCCCCCACAGTCATGTGAGGATATAAGGCATAGGTTTGAAACACCATTGCCAAACCGCGTTTATCGGGTGGCACATCATTGACTTTTTGTCCATCAATGAGCAAATCACTGGAGGAGATTTCTTCTAGTCCAGCAATCATGCGGAGTAAAGTTGATTTTCCACAACCGGAGGGACCGACGAAGACAACAAACTCGCGATCATTAATGTCGAGATCAATGCCTTTGATGATCTCTGTTGGTGATTTGAATAAACAGCCCATTCACCGGATGCGTCAGCATATTTATTCCAGATCAGGGCGCTAACCGTGGGCATAACGAAAAATGGGGAGATTACCAGCACCCGTGCTACTTTGCAACCATAAAAGTCTTGGTCAAATAGCACTGCTAGTAATGTGCCCAGACCAATTGTGATTGCCAAAACAGAAACAACCAGAATGATTGTAATAGCGATCGATGTCCATAAAGCTGAGTCACTCAGGATGAACGTGAAATTTTCAATCCCAATGAGTCTAGTTTTCTCTGCGGCTTGCAATCGCGGTAAACAAGCATATAGAAGTTGCACCAGCATCACTCCAGCGAGAAATGCAACCAGCACTTTAGCGAAGCGGGGGATACGCATCGCATGACTCCTTTAAAGTAAAAAACCGAACGAAATAAATTTTTGATTTTATGCTCTATTTTTGGGCAAAAGCTCAATAATAGAAATCATACCAATCTCATTTCAATCATGGGCATTTGCAACAATTCTTCAATTAATCCCAGGATTCATACAGCCAGGACATAAAAGGCGATTCCCAATCTAAAATCTAAAATCCAAAATCGTTCGACTGAGCGTAGCCGAAGTCCAAAATGGTATAGGAGGTTAAAAATATGACAGCAAAAGCAACCTATCAGTTTGCAGGTAAGACCATCCTAATTACAGGCGGTGCGGGAGATATTGGCAAGGCAACTGCACACCGTTTTGCTGCTAATGGGGCAGGAATAGCTTTGCTAGATTTGAATGAACCGAAGATGGCAAATGTGGCTGAGGAACTAAAAAGTTATAACGTTCCAGTCAGTACATTTTGCTGTGATGTTACAGCTAGTGATGTTGGCAAAACCTTTACTGACGCTGTAAAGCAGCTTGAGCGGATCGACTATGTATTTAATAATGCAGGCTATCAAGGAGTGTTTGCCAAGACCGACGAATATCCTGAGGACGACTTTCAAAAGGTGATCAACATTAATGTTGTCGGCGTTTTCCACATTCTTAAAGCAGCCGCACAGCACTTGCGTGATGCAGGTGGAGGTGCGATCGTTAACATGGCAAGTTATGCAGGCGTAATCGGACCGCCAAATATGTTAGCTTACAGTGCTTCTAAGTTTGCAGTTATTGGAATGACTCAGACAGCAGCGAAAGATTTAGCTCCCTACGGCATCAGGGTAAATGCACTGTCTCCGGCACTGATCGGCCCTGGTTTTATGTGGACGCGGCAAACAGAATTGCAAGCAGCAGTGGGTTCTCAGTACTTTGATGCCAACCCCAAGGTAGTTGAGCAACAGATGATTAATTCAGTGCCAATGCGACGCTTGGGAAGTTTGGCAGAGGTCGCAAATGGGGTAACGTTTCTGATGAGCGACGAAGCAAGTTATATAACCGGGTTTAACTTGGAGGTAACTGGTGGTCAATAGAGATTTCCCGATAGTGAGCAAAAATTATATTGGTGGGCATATACTCAAAACCGTGCAATCATTCCTTTGGTAGGTACATAGTTTTGGAAAGTAGGGTATGGGAAAACCTTTATTAGAGCGGCGCGATCGTAAATTAGAGCTGGCTGCTCATGCTGCTTGGCTCTATTACATTGCTGGCATTTAGTTACACTCCAATGGAAGCGATTGCTTTGCTCGTGCTTAGTCAGCCCCTTCCCTACGGGACACTACGCGAACGGGGAAGTCAAAAGTCAAAATTAGTCAAAATTAATAACCCCCATAAATAAATTTAGGGACTTGTATCCTTTTCTTTTTCGGTCAGCAGTGAATGTGATTGGAGCCAAAATATTCTGTTCCATCCAGAGCTATTAGCAAATTATTTTTAAAGGCTGAAAATATCCTCCCTGACTGCATCGCTCATCTGATAGCACTTGTTTTTGCCTATTCGCTTATCAGGAAAATTTTCCTAGATTGACTGAAAGTAAAGCACTACTTCATCGAAAATTTCTGGCTAATTTAAAAAAAGCCCTTACACTTACGAGTTTTAGTCAAATTCTATTGCGAACATTGAGTTATAAATCTTTTTGTAACTGCACTGGATCTGTAGCCTTACGACTGTTATTCACAAAAATATTAGCAATTAGTCGTAAAACTTCAGCTTGTTCTTCTGGAGGTGCTTCAGCAATCAGCGATCGCAGGCTAATTCCTGGCCTCTGACTAAATATACTCAGGTAAATACCATACCCTAGCTTCTACCGTAATAGCCAAAAGTAGCGATATTAGTTTTGATGCAATACTTCTCGGTTAAGGCCAAAATGGGGTAAAGTGACAATTGTTGTCCTGAGATAGCGATGCCTGCGGCGGAAAACCCGCCTACAGCGCTGGATTCACCGCAACGCACTGGCTCAACTTCTTCACCTCCTCCCTTTCCAGGGGGAAAAAGAGCCATCAACGGCTCCAAACTCCCAATTTATCAATCCTTTCTCCTCTGCGTAGGCGTAGCCCGCCGCAGGCATCGCAAGTAAACGAGCCTGCAAATGTTCAAATGTTACATCAGAGCGCCATCGCTTCAACCATCGATGAGATGAGCTTTTCGATGCCCAGATTCCTCCCTGTGGGATATCACACCATCAACACCCAGTAATTAGAATGTATAGCAGACTATTTAATACATAACGATATGGGCAATGAGGCATTCCTTTATCACGCTTGAATGGTTTAGGAGGAAATATATCTTCAAATAGTCTCCATTCCAAGTCACTCAATCCTTCAAAACGTCCTGCCATAAAGTGATACACCCCCTCTTATTCAAAAAGTAGATTCTCACATTTTGGTATTAGTAGGATAGGTTCATCACTTACTATGAAAAATCCTCAAGTTCAAAACAAGTCCTTTTGCTTCGTTGATAGCTGCGTGCCATTCTATTTTATTCCCATTTTCACAGATACTCGTTTTGTTCCATCTGAACTTCAGAAGCCAAATTGGTAATTGATAACAATTGTTTATAATCTTTTGGTGTATCAATATCAATATTACCTAGTGGAAACGGAATAGAAAAGACTTTATTGAGGTTATTATTAATAACTTTTTTTGCTCCTGAAGCTTCTTTTAAAGCAGCAAGTTCTGAAAAAAATATCTGACTAAATAGAGATGGGACACCTAATATACCAGCATATTCACAAGCAATGATCGGTTTTTTTTCTGAATAATATGCATCAACAAGCTGATTAATAATTTGGTGAGAAACAAATGGCTGGTCGCAAAGTGTAATAACTACTGCTTCTATTTTTTGAGGAAGATTATTTAACAATTCAATACCGCTTTTGATTGAAGTACTCATTCCACAAGCCCAATCCAAGTTCTTAACTACTCTAACGGGAAGTTGCTTAATTTGGGGATGAATCTGTTCTGCATTTGCTCCAAGTACTACTACTACAGGTTGACAAACTGAAGCGATCGCCATTTCTGTAATGTATTGCAAAAAACTACGTCCTTGGTAAAGCAATAGTTGTTTAGGTGTACCCATACGAGTAGATGCACCAGCAGCAAGAATCATAATGGCTATGGTTGATTTTTCTTTGTCTATTTGCTCAGTGTTAAATACCATAACAGATAAAAACTATGTAGTAACTAGCAACTTTAAATTGCTTTCATAGCATTGGTGAATTGGTTGATTGCGATTTCTTAGAAAATTACCACTGCGATTTGTCAGCACTGCTTGAATTTCAGCAATAATGGCGATCGCTATTTCTTCCGGTGTATCTGCACCGATATCAATTCCAATAGGGCCATGCAATCTTTTTAATTGTTCACTAGTATAAACTATTTCTTGCAAACGTAAATCTTCAATCAATCTTTCAGTCCGCGCCTTTGGTCCTAAAACCCCTATGTAGCGTGCAGGAGATGGCAGCAACATTTTCAAAATTTCTAGGTCATCAAGATAATTATGCGTCATCACTACAGCAACTGTGTAGGCATCTATAAATACCTGTTTTTGGACGATTTCTCGCCGACTAAGAATTACATCACAAGCCATAGGAAATCGCGCTCTAGTTGCCTCATTAGCTCGACAATCAACTACAGTAACCTGCCAACCTAATGCTTGAGCAAACTGTGCTACGGGTACAGCGTCATAACCTGCACCAAATATTACTAAAGATGTAGGTGGTTGGATGACTTCAATAAAAACTTCTGCACTGCCTAAAGGTAACTGATAGTTGTTTACGCTTGACTTTTGATTAGCAAGGGCTGCTTGAGTGTCTGCACTCAGAGATTGAATTAAATTTGGATCTTTAATGTCAGTCAGAATATTACCGTTTGGATACAGCAGTAAGCGCGACCCAAGTTTCACATCTACCGCACCTTCAAAAGCAAAGACTGTAGCAATAATACCCAAATGTTTTTTATGAAAGCACTCCTGTGTAAAAGCGATCGCATTCAGTGTGCTTTCTGTCTCAAGACGTTCAATGAGAACTTGAACTATTCCATTGCACCCTAGACCAAAGCCCCAAAGAATATCTTCAGAGGCGGTATTATCGTAAGTAACAACAATTGGTTTGCCGTCTAACATCCGTTGTTGAGTATGCTCAAATACGTCATTCTCCAAGCAACCAGCGCTGATTGTTCCAATTATCCGACCTGCATTTGTCATCAACATTTTAGCACCCGGTCGGCGATAGGTTGAACCTTGAGTTTTAACTACAGTAGCAAGAAAAGTGATTTTACCACTTTTTTTACTTGACTCGAAGCCTTCTAAAATTGCTTGTAATTCGTTCATTTGATTGCTTATTTTTCTGTTTATAGCAGTTTATCAGCTTGAGCAAGCAGTCCCAATGAAAACAATATGAGACTGTGCCTGCATTGCTACTAGTATCAAGTAAGAGTCGATTACCGCCCATTAACGATTACAGCATATGCATGAGACTGACTGCGTTGTTTACCGCCGCAGGTATCACGGTGTTCTGCTACCCAAGATAAGTGAAAATATCGCTGAAATCATACCTCGCAGGATAGTTGTCAACTTAAGTTATTTATTTATTATAAAAGTTAGCATAAATTACTGATTTTTTGTAACTTACAATTTTGGCAAAGTTGTTTAAACTTTTTGCTAAAGTCTTTATTTGAAACTTTTTCTCTGCGTCTTTGTCTTGGAAAGTTATAATGGTTGCAAACTTCCACACCCTGTGAAAAGCCCTTCGGATTTTTTTATAAGAGATGTCTTGCACTCATTTTAAATATCTATCTACAGGCTGAATTTTGCTTTTACACAAAGTCTAGGTTGTTATGACCAAAGAGCCATACCAAAAATGGACAAAAAGTATTGAACTTAAGTTAAGGAACTTTCCAATAAGCTCTTGAATAATTTATTTTTTGGTATTCACTGAATACTCTCAACCGCCCGCAAGATTAGAGAATTTTATGTTATCATTTGTGTCGCAAGAAATGAAAGACCCTGCTCCTTACCATCTATTGACAAGCATCGTTGCTCCTGGCCCAATTGCATGGGTGTCTACAGTTAGTGCTTCTGGAATTCCAAATCTCGCCCCGTATTCGTTTTTCAATGCAGTAGCAGGTTTTCCACCAACCATTATGTTCTCAGTCGCATATCATAGACGTGAGCCAAAAGAAAAAGACACGTTACGCAATATTCATGAAGTTGATGAATTTGTCTGTCATGTGGTGGATGAAGCATTGTCTCATGCAATGGTTCAAACAGGAACGGAATTTCCCTATAGAGTTAACGAGTTTGATAAAGCAAACTTAAAAGCTATTCCGGCTACAGATGTGCGACCCTTGCGGATTGAAAGCTCACCTGTGGCAATGGAGTGTAAGGGCATGGGCCTCATCACTACTATTTCTGGCTGTACGCTTTAAACAAGAAACTCAACCTAAAACCAGGCTTGAACCGAGAGCAACTCCTTGATAGGCTTGCCGATCATGTTATCGAGCAAGCACGGCTGATTGGAATTTATGAAACCTAATATCAATAATCATACTCCGCAGTGAAAATCGATGTTTTTAATCATATTTTTCCCCAAGCTTATTTCGATAAAGTAATGAAAGTAGCTATGATTAAACAGAGTTTCTAAATAAATTTGAGCAATACGGCGATCGCCACGAGTATTTACAGCAAATTAGAACACCTATAGCATTTAAGTATGGCAAAGCAGGACGCTCCACTTACGAAAGAAGCATTAATTAAGGAAGTTTGTCGGCGCATTCGAGTAGCCCGTAGCTATTGGGATGCTCACAACAACGCTGCCTGTCGAGGTGAGCGCGATCGCGCCTTAGCTTTTTACAACACTTTAAGTAAGGAACAAAAAGAGCAGATTCCGCAAGAGTTGCGGGTATGGCTACGCTACCGTAGTGAGAAATACTTTGGCGCACACCGGACACCGCCCAAGTCAGCACGAAAATCAAAATAGTTTAGTCACTACAAGGTAATAGATGCAGAGAGATGGTACTCTTCTAAGAGCGATCGTATATCGCATCTTCAAATAAGTTGTGTTTATTATTTTAAAGGCTTTTTAAACAGTGCTAGTACAAAAACTGAATGTGTGTACAGAATTCATTGCAGATGATGGCACTATTTTGCGAGAATTATTGCATCCTGATAAGCAATCTTTAAAATTACGCTACAGTCTAGCTCATACAGTAGTCCCAATTGGGCAAACTTCTAGACCTCACTCCTTAAAAACTTCGGAAGTTTACTACATTCTCACTGGTCAGGGAGAAATGCATATAGACGATGAACTACAGTTAGTAGAACCAGGAGATACTATCTACATTCCACCATTAGCAAAACAATTTATTCGCAATTCTGGAATTGAGCCACTGGTATTTATATGCATAGTTGATCCGGCGTGGCGTCAACAAAACGAGACTATATATTCAAAGTAGGGCGTTGCATAATTAAGGGATGAACTGTCTATATTGTGCATCCAACCTTATCCGTAATAACGGGTATTGTGGTGGTAAACAGAACTACATCTGTACCTCTTGCGACGTGCGTTCCGCCCCGCAACGCTTTCGCCAATTTATAGAATCATATTCAAAACGTGGATATAACGACGAAATTAAATAACGATGTTTGACCATGTATGTAAATGGCATTGGTTTTCGCGCCATTGGGCGGCTGACTGGAGTCAATCATAATACGGTAATAAATTGGGTGAGAGAAGCTGCTCTAAAATTACCAGATGCGCCAGAACATTCAGAAATTCCTACTATTTGCACAAGTTGATGAACTTGCGACATTTGTGGGTAAAAAAAACAAAATTTGGATATGGACGGCAGTAAATAATGGTCTTCCAGGTATTTTGGGCAATTTATCCATTGACTTCTGTCCGGGAAGAGGATGATCTAGCAACAATATCACCAGCTAACCACAACTCCTAAGTCATTAATGGTTTAAGTCACTCCGATGTTCGCATTGCTCTGGAGTAGTGAATTTTGATCCTGTCCAATCATTATCGGTTTATTTCCTGTTCACGCATTGCTGTGACGGGCGGCGATCGCTTTTGCTATGCAGCCGTTAAACAGGCTTGATTTTCAGCATCAATTGCTGAAGACTTTCAGTGCTGACTTAATGCGATACTCTTGCTGCTGTTATAGTTTTCAGAAGGGGCAGAAATATCTGAATCTGGAGTGTAATCAATTAAATCGAACGGAGTAATCTGCCTATCTAAATCGTGCGCTAAACGATTTAGTGCGTTAAAGAGATTATTCAAAGAATGACCATCCAAGTATGGCATTGTTTTCGCTTTCCGTAAATTTAATGTTTCATGCAAGGGACAATGCTTTGGAGGCGATCAAGGACAATGAAGACAACCGCCGCAAGGGATGGCAACGCATTTCATTGTTTGCGCTTTACTTCCGTCCAAGTGCGCTAGAAGTTACTGCAATCGGACAGATGTTTCGTGATGCTCTCAAAGCACCACAGCGAACCCTAAAAACGTACTTTGGTTTATTTCCTTTTCGCTGGCAAGAAACTTGGAAGCAGGCATTCGATGCTCTACGAGATCAGGGGCGACCATTTGTCGCACCGATTTTGCAAATTCTGATTTTTCCTCAAGCACCAAGACAAGTCCTCAACTGGGCTGATACAGTTGCAAGTTGGGATTTTCAGCAGATTATTCCCTGTCACTTTGATTCGCTAATTTTGGCAAATCCGTGTCAATTTCGGCAAGCATTTGCTTTCCTTGAGAAAAATCCTTCTATAACTAAGGACTTTTCTTCTAGCGAAAGCCAGCCTCTATTAGAGGAAGACTTAAGATTTATTAAGGAACTTGAAGCGAGTCTAGTTAAGCACGGTATCGTAACGCCAGCAAAAGAGAAGGTGTAATCTGGCATTCTACTACTGCTTCCGTCGATAGTTTACGAGCAAAAAATTATTTGATCGCTTTGGACCCCCAATGCTTTTGGGTGAATAATATTACTACACCCGACAACCTGTGTGATCACCAGCCAGCAATCTGTTTGCCTGCTGTTAGCCACCATCCCTCCATAAATTTAGCTGACCATAAACATTGATATCAAATGTAAATTCAATATTAATGTAGTTCTTGGGATATCCTGTGGGCAAAGGTGCAAAAGGTGCAGATCGCTGTATAGCATTGAGTGCTACTCCATCAGTTACACTAAATCCAGAGGTTTGTGCAATGTTGAGATTGCTGACTTGACCTGAACGGTTAATAGTGAAGTTAAGCACTGTTCGCCGATCAGAATCGCTCAGTCCTGGTAGCCACTCCTGCTGAACGCGTTGCTGTAGTTTCTTTAAGTAAGAGGTGAGGTCTATATCTTGACTACGGGCATCAATACCAGAAGTCGCTTGGTGATCACGGTTGGAATTAGGCAGGGCTGCCAGATCATCACCGCGATAATTCTGACTAGATACACTCAGAGTACCACCCAACAAACTTGCTGCACCTGTTTTTGGAGATGACCGAGCTTGGGACGGTGTTCGCCCATTTAATCTAGTTCTCGACTGTCCTAAGTTCTTAGGGTTGCTGGGTACAGGTAATGTCGTAGTTCTTTCAAGTGGTGTTTTTTCCAGTGGGGCTAATGATGGTTTAGTTATTGGTGCTACTGCAATTCTCCTATAATTAGGCACTTTTACTGTGGTTGTAGGTGCTGACTCTGTTTGCTTTGGATTGGACACTAAAGGTGTTGTCAAAGGCGCTGTTTTTTCCAGTGGGGCTGATGATGGTGTAGTTGTTGGTACTACCGCAATTCTCCTATAATTAGGCACTTTTACTGTGGTTGTAGGTGCTGACGCTGTTTGCTTTGGGTTGGACAGCAAAGGTGTTATCAAAGGCGCTATTTTTTCCAATGGGGCTGGTGATGGTGTAGTTGTTGGTGCTACTGCAATTTTCTTAAAATTAGGCACTTTTACTGTGGTTGTAGGTGCTGACGCTGTTTGCTTTGGGTTGGACAGCAAAGGTGTTATCAAAGGCGCTATTTTTTCCAATGGG
>NZ_JBALDI010000026.1:0-70918 GCF_036917395.1 Nostoc sp. | reverse complement strand
ATTTTTTTGCCTCTAGATGTGTGTTTTTATTCTTACTTGCCTTTTTTCTCTAAGTAATTTCCGGTTGTGACACTTGGGGTGCGGAAGGTGGGTTTCATCCAAGCATTGGCACTCAGGCGTCAACTATTGGGTGAAGAACATCCAGATGTCGCCTTTAGCCTCAACAACCTAGCGGGACTCTACGACTCCCAAGGCAGATACAGCGAAGCCGAACCCCTTTTAATCCAAGCTTTGGCACTCACGCGCAAGCTACTGGGAGAAGAACATCCAGATGTTGCCACTAGCCTCAACAACCTAGCGGGACTCTACAATTCCCAAGGCAGATACAGCGAAGCCGAACCCCTTTACATCCAAGCTTTGGATATTTGTGAGCGACAGTTAGGGGTGAATCATCCTCATACTGTGACTGTGCGTCAAAATTTAGCATATTTGCGCGTAGGCGAAGCCCGCCGCAGGCATCGCCTCTCCTCAAATCAAGAATAGACGGTTTTATGAAAAGCGTACCGTAATAAAACTGAAAAGAGCGATCGCTTTAACTCGGCCTTTCCTGTTCTGAACTCTGAGTTTCGTGTTCCGAACGAGAATGTTCCTATTGAAAGCTCGACGTTTCGTGTTCTGAGGTGGAATGATGGTGTTGTAAAGGCGATCGCTTTGATAAAATTTCTTGGGGAATGCTGCGCGATCGCTAACCCACAGTCAACATAGTCGCTCAGAATAAACTTTATGGCCATGAAATCTCGCGTTGTGCTACCAGTTTAATCTTACGTTAAAAAATTGATGACTCTGACGCTTTACCCCTGTTGAATGATGGTGTTGTCAAGGCGTAGGCTCTAGAAAAGAAGTGTAAGTTGACAAGCGATCGCACACCTAAACCTCACTAAACTACATCAATTACTGGTATTGGCGAACTTTAAAGGCTATTCCATCATCTCAAAACTTCTAGTGTTGTAAAGGCGTTACCGATAGCGCCTAATGCTGCCTGTCGCGCTCAACTAGAGCGCCAGAAAGCAGAATCTGAAGGGTTAATCAAAGGCGTTTTACTCACGAGGAAAAACATTCGCTTCAGCCTTTGCTAGTGCCTTGGCTAAGTACAGGGGAAACAGCCAAAATTCATCAGTGGCTGAGAGCGATCGCAATCCCTAAACCCCTACTGACAGAGCGAATACTCCACTTGCTCCGTCAGTCCTTGGATTGATTAAATCGTTTGATTCAGCCCCTGAAATGCGGGGGCTGCTGAACAACTATTTTGGAATCGGAGAGTCCCCTTAAAACATATGCATTTTTAAGTGAGCTTTTAACTCACTCTCCACTTATGTTTCTTATCTGTTCCCTATTCCCTGTCCCTTACAAATCATCTTATTTTAGAGATGCTAAAGTGCGACGTCCAAGTATTCCGTCTGCTCTTAATCCTTTAGACTTTTGAAATTTCATCACCGCTAAACGTGTCTTGTTATCAAAGACACCATCCACATTTGCGGTATAGAATCCTTGCTGCTTTAAAGCATTCTGAGCAGTTTTGACTGCTTCTCCTCTGCTACCTACTGTCAGTACGCTACTATGGTTTGCCATACTATTAGACTTATGCATAGCATTCTTGTGCATAGTATTAGGCTTTTTCATCATGTTGCCTTGCTGAGTATTTTGTGCAATGTGGGTAGCAGTAGTCCGATTATGGCTTTTATTATTGGTTAAAGAGTAACCAGGCAAAGCAGTAGCTACACTCAAAGCCGGGATCAAAGCAAGTACTTTCCAATTCATTTTCTTGTTCCTTCCAATTATGATAAATTTTGCAATTTTGATTTGAAGAGTCATGCTACAAGAGTTTGTACCCAATAGTGATTCTTCTCCATCAACTCTGATGTGTGGATTTGGTATAGAGCGAACCTATTTTTTAACCCAGAGCTATAGCATCACACGTTATATTGACAGAGTTATTGCAAAAATGTGATAAAAGTGTGACAAAAGCATGACTAAATTATTAAGGGTTATGTAGCACAAGCCGATACTTTTGATTTTAGATAATTTCTCTAATAACCTTCTGCAATTAGCAGATGTATCCATCAGGGTCTTTACCTAGACAACCCTGCTGATAAGAACTTGTTCTATCACTAAACTGTACAATCTGCGATGATACAAACTGAATCCCTTTGTGCCTTAGCCTATCCAAAGTCTATTTTATTTACTGCTTAACTGTTGATTGCAATGCCTGCGGCGGGCTACGCCTACGCAAAGCATTCCGTAAGGAAGAGAAGGGATCACAGTTTTAGTCCTTGGTGTATATTCGTTGAATACTTTCATTTTTGGACGATGAATTATCGTTAACACTGCACTATACCAGATGGGCAATTTAGTCAAAAGTTTAAATGTTTTGTATGCAAATTGCTCATTGTTGAAACTAAGAAAATAAACAGTATCGTCAAATAATTCCATTTACATTATTCTGCAATTAGCAATATTGCGTGTCCATCAGGGTCTTTAACTAGACAACCCTTTTGGTAAGGACTTGTATTATCTGCAAACTGCACAATCTGTGATGATACAAACTGAACCCCATTTTGCCGCAGTATCTCTACCGTTTGCTCAATATCATTGACAACAAGCTCAATTTGCACCCTCGCAATATCACAACTTTTCCAGTCACTCGGTATAGGACGACCTTTTCCAGGTACAAGGTAGTCTAGCAATTCAATCCCTAAGCCGCCTTGAGCAGGTCGCAGTGCTGTAATTCGGACTTCCGCTCCAGGCAAGTTATCCAAGCGAGTTTGGGTAGGACGCCAGTTGAGACTGCGGCTATCGACTTGCATTCCCAGGAGGTCGCGGTAAAAGTGTAGACTCTGCTCAGTGTTAGAAATAGCGATCGCACTATGATCAATTCCCAAAAACAAGCGATTTCTGTTTTGATGCCATTTATCCTGTCCTTTCTCAGCAGGAAACCAAATTAACTCTAAATCATGACCATCAGGGTCTTTAAACTTAAAGGCACGAACCCCACCAGATTGTTCATTATCAGATAAGATTGTCTGCGGTGCAACTGAAATGGGTTCAATCGGAAATGAACACACTTGTGCATAAGCGCGATCCATATCACTCACCACAATTGCCAGATGTTGAAACCATAAATCATTACTTTGAGAATCTTTTGGGATGGGTTTTCCCTGAATGTTTAGATACTCGATCAACTCGATGAGTTCATCACCTAGTTGCAAGGTGACAATACGAATTTTTGCCTCAGTTATGCCTTCCAGGTCGCTGTAATCCTGTCCTTCAACTGTGATGTCAGAAACTAGTTCAAAACCAAGCGCTTCTTTATAGAAATTTAAAGAGCGATGTCTACGACGGGCTACGCCTACGCAGCTTGTCACCGTTAATCCAATAGCTCGAATTTTTTGTACCTGTACATTGGTTTGACTAGGCATATTTAACAGCCCCTAAACTTACAATTAACTTTCTGTTAAAAGGTATTGGGAATTAGGCATGGGGCATTGGGCATTAATCATTAGTTATAGCAATCCTAAATAAGTCGTAAAAATCTCCGATTCCTCTCTCTGCGCTGCGCCAGTTGCTTCAAGTCGGGGAACCCGCCCAACGCACTGGCTTCTCTGCGCCTCTGCGGTTAATTTATTTTTAAAAATGATTTAGGACTGCTATAAGAGCTTTTTTCCTCGTCTTCTTCTGCCTTCATTCTCCCCTATTCCCCCTGCTTTCTCCCTTTTGTTAATCTTTTTTATCCTCATCTCCCAACATTTTCAGTAATTTTCTTGCAGCTAAAATACCCACAACTCCTGTACCGACTATTTCCGCTGCTTGCACCACTTTTTTTCCTACATCTTGAGGGTCGAGGTGCTGATGAAAAATCTCTTCATCTACCCATTCAGTTGCAGCTTTAAAATCATGAATTGGTGTTGGCAACAGCGTTAAATAAGTGGCATGACGGATTAAATGTGCGGGTTCGCCTGCAACTTCAAAAACATTGAATAAGTTAGCAGCAGCATTATTTACCCCTAATTTCAAAAGGGTTCCACGAGTATTAACCTTAACAGGTTTGAGTTCTTCTCCTAGAGCGATCGCTTTCAAATTATGGGCAATATTAGCTCCTTGTTGATAAGCTACTTGGGCGGTAGGCGGTAGCGAATTATCCTGAAGTCCCGCACAATCACCGCCTGCAAAAACTTCTGGAAAATCCAGCAGTTGCATGGTGGAAGTAACTAATGGAAGACCATGATACCGATGCTCTTGAGAAATTGGTAAATCTTTAATCAGTGGATGGACAGAAGTTCCAGCTGTCCAGATTGCGGTATGTGTTGCTAATGTCTTAATTTGCTCATTGTGCTTATATTCAATAGCGTTAGCATGAATAGTAGTAACTTCTGCCCCCGTGAGTATTTCAACTGGTATCCGGCGTTTTTGTAATTCTTTCTCAGCGATTGGGCGCAGCGGATTGTTAATATCGTCATTCAGGATTTCTTTGCCATGATTAAGCAATACTATCCGGATTTCACTAGAATTACCTCCCAAAACCTCATACCAATGTGGTAGAAAATCAGCTAAAGTTGCTGCAATTTCTACGCCACTAGAACCACCACCAACCACTCCTACTGTGAGCAGTTTCCGGCGTTCTTCTGAATCTTCTGTTTGCACTGCTCGTTGAAAACGATCGCGTAAATGACGTTCAAGAGCGATCGCATCTGCTTGTGTCCAGAAAGGAAAGGCATTTTCTTTAGCACCTTCAACTTGATGATAGGTAGTAACGCTACCCAAAGCTAATACTAAATTACTGTAGTTGTAGGAGTTTCCTGAAGCTAATTTGACTTCCCGTTGATGCAAATCTATCGCTTGCACTGCATCTTGAACAAAGATGACACCGCTACCTTTGAGTAGTTCCGAAAAGCGCGGGACTACCTGAAAGGTATCCATCTCGCCATTGAAATATTCATATAATAGCGGCTTAAAGCAAAAGCGCTCGTTTTGATCAATCAAGATAACAGAGCGAGGATAATGTTCGTGAGCTAGGTGTAAGGCTGTAAATAGTCCTGTAAAGCCACCGCCGATAATCACAGTTTGATAAACTGGGCTGTTCATGAAATACTCTCCAAACTCTTATGAAATCAAGATGTTCAATTAATTAGCGCTTTCCTATATTAATAACAAGAAAGCAATCAAAGCAATGCTTAGGATCACAGCGAATGCAATAGCGTATTCAACTCGGCGACTAAAAAATCCTACAGCAGCAATTAGAGCGATCGCTAGCCCAATAATGCCAACATATTGCTGTTTTTGTAACCCACTTGCAATTAGTGGGTCTTGACCTGGTGCTGGAGTTTCCTGAATTGCTTTTGGCTCACGTTGTGATGCTGGTATTTCTTGTAAGTATAAACTCATAAAATTACTCCTTATAATACTTGGAATTTGTGAATGTTTTTATGCTCGCCAAAGGTAGATAAGCGAGAAAAGGAAGACCCAAACTACATCAACAAAGTGCCAAAAGAGAGTGGTCGCACTTGTACCGAAGTGAGTCTTATTATAGTTGCCTGGAATGAAGGAGCGAATCAGCATGATTATCTGAAGCACAACACCAGCCAGAACGTGTAGACCGTGGAAGCCTGTTAACAAGTAGAATGTAGAACCAACTAACCCTGTAGTAATCTTGAAATCGAGATTTTTCCACTCAATTAATAGACCAATTAAGAAGTAAGTTCCCATTGCGATCGTCATCAGCCACAGCCAGCGAAATTTCTTGAGTTGATTACGCTTCAGGGCATTTTCTGCTGGTTGAATGACAAAGCTACTGGAAAGTAATACTACCGTATTAATAATCACATCTGTAGACAATTCTGGGCCAGAAATACCAGGCGGTAGCCAGTTATTAGTAGTCAGTCGTAGAACAACATAAGTAAAGATAAAACTCAAAAAGATGATGCTTTCCGACAGCAGGAATACAGTAAACCCGAACATTCCCTTACCATGATGATCTTCATGAGTACCGCCACCACTTGGTAGGAAGCGCTGTAACCAATTTGGCAAGCGTAGCCGCCACAGATCAAAACGGATAGGACTTTCATCTTTATGAACAGGGCGACGTTGCATAACTCAATTGGGGCATTGGGTATTGGGCATTGGCCAAACAGGGCATGGGTTATCCTCCATATCCCCTTTGTCCTCTGTAAAAAGTGTTTTATTCTTACTCACCATTATCAGCATCTAGGACTACCGAGTACTTTGGATCGCCGTAGTCATAAGGAGGTTTTGTCACAACCGGAATCTCCTCAAAGTTCTCTTTTGGAGGTGGTGAAGAGGTTGTCCATTCCAGTCCGGTAGCGTGCCAAGGATTGTTAACTGCCTTTGGCCCGTAAAGCCAAGAGCCTACCATGTTAGCAATAAAAGGCAGTGTCGATGCTCCTAGCAAAAATGACCCCAAGCTAGCAATGACATTCCATCCCTGATATTGTGGGTCGTAGGAAGAAACTCGGCGTAGCATCCCTTGTAAACCTAATGGGTGCATGGAGAAAAAGGTGATATTGGCAGGAATAAAGGTCAGCCAGAAATGCAGCTTACCCCAACCCTCGGCATACATTCTTCCAGTTATCTTGGGAAACCAGTAGTAAATTGCCGCGAAGATTGCCATTGTGATCGTGTTAAAAACGATGTAGTGGAAGTGTCCCACAACAAAGTAGGTATTATTAACGTGGATATCAAACGGCGTGGCAGCAAGCATTACACCAGTAACACCGCCAAAAATAAACATCGCTGCACCTCCCATTGCAAACAGCATTGGTGTCTCTAGGTGCAGCTTACTCCTCCAGATAGTGGCAGTCCAAGCGAAGGCTTTAATACCAGTGGGTATTGCAACTAACATTGAGGTAGCCATAAAGGTCATCCGCATCCAACCAGGGGTGGCACTGGTGAACATGTGATGTACCCAAACGAAGATGCTGACCGCAGCAATACCTAAGGTAGCGATCGCAACTGACCGATAACCAAATAGGGGATTGCGAGAAAATGCAGGCAAAACCTCAGCAAAAATACCGAAAGCTGGTAGTGCCATGATATAAACTGCTGGGTGAGAGTAAAACCAGAATAGGTGTTGGTAAATGATCGGATCGCCATTTGCGTCCGGTTTAAAAAATTGTGTACCGAACGAGAGGTCAAACAACAGCAGGATCAATGCAGCCGTCAAGGCAGGCAAATTAATCAGCTGCAACAGCTGGGCGCTAAAAACTGACCACACAAAGACGGGCATTCGGAAAAATGTCATCCCTGGTGCCCGCATCCAAAAGATAGTAGTTACAAAGTTGACAGCCCCCATAATTGAAGAGATACCGATCAGGACTAGGCTAACTATCCAAATGAATTCACCGTTAATGAACTGATCGCCTGGAACTTGCAGACTAATTGGTGGATAAGACCACCAGCCAGCTTGTGCAGTCCCATTTGGTAGGAAGAAGCTAGACAGTAGTAAAAGACCAGCTGGTGGCAGAATCCAAAAGGAGATGGCGTTGAGCAGGGGAAAAGACATGTCCCGCGCTCCAATCATTAGCGGCACTAAGTAGTTAGAAAGACCTGCATTGAAGGGAATAATCCACAGGAAAATCATGATTGTCCCGTGCATGGTGAACAAACCATTGTAGAGGGGACGGTCAACTAAATTTGATTCCGGGGTGAGTAACTCAGCCCGGATGAGCATCGCCAACAGCCCGCCAATCAGGAAGAAAATGAAGGTCATCACCATGTACTGAACTCCAATCACCTTATGATCGGTGTTGAAGCTGAAATATTCCCGCCAAGTATTCTCAGACTTGTTCTGGTAATTTTTCGATTCTTGATCCCCGGTAATCTCTCCACTCAAATCATGTGTCATTAGTTAGCTTCCTTTTATTGGCAACGGCAGGTTGAGCCGGTGCGACGGTGTACCAGCCGCTATTAAATAATGTTTTCGGTGGTTGGATATTTTCGGCAACTGCCTGATTTGCTGGAGTTTGTTCGCTATTAGCAGTTTGCGTGAGCCACTGGTTATATTTATCAAGGGATTCAACGTATACGTCTGTTTCCATTAAGGCAAAGTAAGTACCGCTAAATTGAGAATCTTTCAGCCGATATTTACCTGCGCGAATGGGTGTTAGCACAAGATTAATCTTGCGCCCTGGAACAATATCCTGCTTTAAGCGAAACTCAGGGACGTAGAAACCGTGGATCACATCCTGCGCTTGCAGATTTAAGCGAGTGCTGCGATTGATCGGCAGATGCAGTTGATTACTAGTAACATTATTTGGATAACGAAAAGACCAATCCCACTGTTTGGCGAAAACATCAATAGTTTCAGACGCAGGTTTGGGGACATCACTGACGATTGCGGCGTAGGCGGGTGCAGATTCTAGGGGTGTGTGCAAATGCACAATTTGGTTTAAACCGAGAATATTTAATTGCTGATAAATATTGAAGCTTTGCAAAGCAATCCACACTACTAACAAAGTCGGGGTTGCTGTCCATAATATTTCTAGCCTCGCATCACCTCTAGAGGGGTGTCCCTCGCTGTAGTCTTTTGGAGTGGCACGATGGAAGACGATCGCATACACCATAATGCCAACCAGCCCCAGGAAGATGAATACTCCAATTGAGACTAAGAAGCTAAACAAATCATCTACCCGTTGTGCTTCTGTTGTAGCTTGGGGAGGCATCCAAGAAAACGCCTGCTGTCCAATCCACCGACTGACGATGAGCAGCACTGCTACATAAAACGCCATTAATACATATTCAAAAACACTAAACATAAAATTCGATAAATTCTCGTTTAATTATTTGTTGTAAAGATTTTTGGAAATGGTATTAGCAGCGGTAATGTGAATCCCAAATTCCTCTCCCAATTGCGCCCCCAAAGTTCCGTGAACGAATAATATGCCCATGATCGCAATGCCTGCTAACAAGTAACTCCACTGCACCTGCCTGGAAGCATCTTTACGCCAGCGGTAGCGTTGCAAACCTCTCCATACAGTCATGCTTACAATGATCCCCAACAGCAAAACGCCACCCAAACCATGTAAAAGCATCGTCCAACCAGCATTTAACCCCCAAGCACTCTTTTGAGCAACTGGTGGATTTGCCAACAGTAGCTCAAAAAAACCAGCAGCAACCGTGAAAAAGGTGATAGCTGATGCTGCTATGAGGTTGTACCAGCCGACATCAAAAAAGCTAGAACGGATGGCTGTCAATCCCAAAAATTTGAAAATTGGCTTTTCTAAAGGAAATAGCGCTCCTGCTATATCAAAAACGATCGCAATGATCAACAAACCCAGCGTTAGATGCACCAACTGCGGATGTACAGGAATTTCGTAGGGTAATCCGTTAGCACCCAGCCGCAATCTCAACTGTTCAATCAGTTGCCAGTTCATGGTGAAACTCCCTGCTTCATGGCTTGAACTACAGGCTCCACGTGCAACCCATATACCCAAAACAGTTTACTCCCCAAATACACTTGCAAAAACACTAGGCAGACTAAAAATGTTGCAGCACCCAGGTAAGCAGGCGGTACTTTTCGGGGGTTGCGGTTGCGAATCACAAAACGCCAAGCTGCGATCGCCACGACAATAGCCGCCAGTGACCAACCCAAGATAGTATGATAATTCAACGTTGGCTGAACGGCTTGGTAGATGTTTGCTAAACCTGCTTCAAACTGACCAAAAATCACCGCTACAAAAATGGCTGCTGAAGCAACAAACATATTCCAGAAACTCACCTCAAACAAACGCACGTTGCGGGTGAAATAGCCCAGCACATCGCAGATGAAAGAAAAAAGCACCATCGCGATTACGAAGTGGACGATGATCGGGTGTAGAGGGTCAGGGTATGGTAAATCTTGGTTATTCAGAGACAGATTAGGCATCGCTTCTCCTTCATGGATCTAAGTGTTTAGATGCGTTGCATGGAATTGCCATCCGCCTAACGCACCACTCATATTGTCAAGAATACTACTGTTAACGCCGCAGCTAAACGTATTAATAAACATTAAAAATTTGCGATGTACTTCAATTTTGAAAGTAATTTTTTAAATAAACAGCTTTATACAAAATTGCTACTATTCTTGATTTGGTTGATTAGATTGGCTATTTTACAATAGCCTATCAGACATTTTAGAGGCGGCTAAAAATGCCTAACTTTTTATATTGTTCTCTAATTTATGTCATTCAGATTGATTAACTGAAAATTTTACTTTAACTAATTACCCCAAGTTGCTCTGAATATACCATGAATTTTGATTAAAATTGATATAAGCTTTAAAATTACATATTTACAACCTTTACAACTAAAGACATACTTTTGTCACAGAAATGACAAATAATTAAAACATTAATCAGTCAAACAACATCATGTTTATCTTTCTTTAGATAGATTAAAAAAATACTGTGTATTCTTAAACTAAAAAAAGTTTTAATCAAAATTTTATCGATTTAACAATCTAAATCGCTAACTTAATACTACGCCTAGAAAGCAACAATATTATGCAATTCTTCAGCTACTTGCAAGAAATACAACTTTTAAAAGTATCAAAATTATGAGCTATTCCCCTAACCTGCTCAAAGGTCAAAAAGCAATTGTGACAGGTGCTAGTTCTGGCATTGGTGAAGCTATAGCTCGCCATTTAGCCGCATCAGGTGCAGCAGTAGCTGTTAACTACCATTCGGAAGCAGAAGAAGCCCAAAGAATTGTCGAAAATATCAAAGCCGCTGATGGAGAAGCATTTGCCATTCAAGCTGATGTCAGCAAAGAAGACCAAGTAAAGGCGATGTTCAGCAAAACGCTCCAAGAATTTGGCACTATTGATATTTTAGTAAGTAATTCAGGCGTTCAAAAAGACTCAGCATTTATAGATATGACCCTTGACCATTGGAACATGGTCATTGGGATAAACCTGACAGGACAATTCTTGTGTGCGCGAGAAGCTGCAAAGGAATTCTTGCGTCGAGGTGTGAAGCCTGATATCTCATCTGCCGCAGGTAAGATTATTTGCATGAGTTCAGTGCATCAAGTAATACCTTGGGCAGGGCACGTTAATTATGCTGCTAGTAAGGGTGGTATAAATATGATGATGCAAAGTATTGCTCAAGAACTTGCTCCCCATAAAATTCGTGTCAATAGTATTGCCCCTGGTGCTATTAAAACCCCAATCAATAAATCAGCTTGGGACACACCAGAAGCAGAAGCGAAGTTACTCCAACTGATTCCAGCAAAACGGGTGGGTGATGTTGATGATATTGCTAAAGCAGCAGTTTGGCTAGCTTCTGATGACTCTGATTATGTTAACGGTATAACAATGTTTGTAGATGGTGGCATGACCTTATATCCAGGGTTTGAGGGGAATGGTTAAAAAAGGAATTAGGACTGGGGACTAATAAAGCTACCTCCTATACCTAATCTTGTGTCTTTTGCCTTTTGCCTTCTGCCTTCTACTGATATGCCTACAAAAGTTATTGTCAATCCTAATCTGATCACAATTAACGATGGTTCCTCATTTTTAGTTACAGCTACTGATGGTTCCATTGATGACAATCAAGCCCAAGGTTTTTTTGTTCGTGATACCCGCTTAATTTCTTATTACGAAATTTCTCTCAATCGTTATCAACTTTCACTGTTAGCTTCTAGTAACATCACGCATCACAGTGCGCTTTACCAATTCACCAACCCGGAACTTACCACTGTCAACGGCATTTTCCCTTCTGGTAGTTTGCTTGTAACCATCCGGCGCGACATTGTAGGAGGGATGCATGAAGATATCGAGATTACCAACCATCACTTAGAAGCAGTTGAGTTTCAACTGATGTTGGCGATTCGTTCAGACTTTGCAGATATCTTTGAGGTAAAAGCAAAGAATATTTTGACACGGGGGGAAACAACAACAACATGGAAAGATGGAATACTTTCTACCGAGTACCGTAACGGTTCTTTTGTCCGAAGCATTGTAACTGAGACAGTTTGTGCAAGTTCAACAGCAAGATATGCAAACGGTCGTTTGATATTTGATGTAGCGATCGCTCCTGGTAAAACATGGCATACTTCGATCAACTTTACAGCCTTAGCCAATGGAGATATCCTCAAACCTGAAGAAAACTCAACTGTGTCTCAGAATACAAAAGCTGGAGAGGTTAGGGATGAATTTCTAACTAATGCGACACAGTTGCGATCGTCTAATGCTGATATTCAAGGATTTTATCAGCAGGCGCTTGTTGATATGGGAGCGTTGCGGATTGAAGTAGATGATAACGGCCATAAGTTTTGGATGCCTGCGGCTGGTATTCCCTGGTTTATGGCTGTTTTTGGCCGTGACTCTATAATTACCAGCTTGCAAACGATGGCAGTTTACCACGGTTTTGCCCGTGGTACGCTTGTCAGGTTGGCTCAACTACAAGCAACTGAGTTAGATGACTGGCATGATGCCCAACCAGGCAAGATGCTGCATGAACTGCGTGAAGACGAGTTAACTAAAATCAATCAACTGCCATACAATCCCTATTACGGAACGGTAGATACTACCATTCTCTGGATTATTACTTTAGCCGAAACCTATTCTTGGAATGCTGACCTGGGGATGCTGGATGAGTGCCGATCGCCACTCGATAAGGCACTGACTTGGATTGATAAATACGGCGATTTTGATGGCGATGGATTTGTTGAGTACTTAACTCATTCAAAAAAGGGATTAGCCAATCAAGGTTGGAAAGATTCAGGTGAATCAATGGTTTACCCGAATGGGAAATTAGTTGATCCCCCAATAGCTTTGTGTGAAGTTCAAGGTTATGTCTATGATGCTTGGCTAAAAGCAGCTTCAATTTATGAGATGTGGGGAGAAAAAGAGCGATCGCAAAACCTCCGTCAAAAAGCAGAATCACTTTATCAACGATTTAATGAACAATTCTGGATGGAATCAGAAGGATTTTACTGTCTTGGCTTAGATAGCAACAAGCAGCAAATCCAATCGATTACCTCAAATCCTGGGCATCTACTTTGGTCTGGTATCGTTCCTCAAGAACGAGCGAAAAAGCTGGCCCTGCGACTTTTTCAACCAGATATGTGGTGCGGTTGGGGTGTGCGGACTCTTTCATCTCAAAATCCAGCTTATAACCCAATTAGTTATCAAAGAGGAAGTGTTTGGCCGCACGACAACTCGATCATTGCTGCCGGATTAAAGCGTTACGGCTACCACGAAGAAGCAGACCGCATCGCTGAGGGTATTTTTGCTGCTGCTAATTATTTTCAATCTGGGCGGATGCCAGAATTGTTTGCCGGAATTGAACGCCAAGAGAATAACTTTCCTGTACCTTATCCCGATGCCAATATTCCCCAAGCTTGGGCTGCTGGCTCGATTCTTTTACTGATTCGCACCATTTTAGGACTTGAAGCCGATGCACCACAGCGAAAGTTAAAGGTACAGCCTTCACTACCAGAGTGCTTGTCAGATTTGGAACTTATAAATCTAAGTGTAGGAGACGCTACAGTTGGATTGCGCTTTTGGCGGGAAGGGAAACAAACTCAATGGGAAGTTACCAATAAAACAGGCGAATTAGAAGTAGGACTTATGCATCAGTAACGAAAAATCCAGGGTTTGGGCTGGGTATTCGTCATCGGGTTGAAGAAGTTTCAAGAGCAAAGGGATACTTGAAGGTTCTGGAGAGGGGTAAATTCGTTTCAGAGACAACAAAAGCCGTTTTGGAGATCGCAAAAGCTATTTCGGAGATTGCAAAAGCTATTTCGGAGATTGCAAAAGCTACTTCGGAGATCGCAAAAGCTACTTCGGAGATTGCAAAAGCTACTTCGGAGATCGCAAAAGCTACTTCGGAGACAACAAAAGCTACTTCGGAGATTGCAAAAGCTACTTCGGAGATCGCAAAAGCTACTTCGGAGACAACAAAAGCTACTTCGGAGATCGCAAAAGCTACTTCGGAGACAACAAAAGCTATTTCGGAGATCGCAAAAGCCATATTATTTGAGGATACTGCCGCAGTTTTAGGTTTATTCGTTGCTTTAATCGGAATCTTCTTAGGACATTTATTTAATAATGTTTATTTTGATGGCATTGCCTCGATTATTATTGGGATTATCTTGGCTATAGTAGCAATATTACTAGCTAGAGAAAGTAAAGGATTATTACTTGGTGAAAGTGCTAACCCTCAAACTATAGCTAGCATTCGTTCTTTGTCAAAAACAGAGTCAGGGGTACAAGAAGTTATCCGAATACTAACAATGCAGCTTGCACCACAAGAAGTATTACTCAACTTGGAAATTCAGTTTGCTAAAAATCTCACAGGTGAGCAAATAGCCTTGACTGTGGAAAGTCTAGAAGCAAAAATTAGCCAAAAACATCCAGAAATAAAACAAATTTTTATTGAAGCAAAGTCTTTAGCTGCTACTCGCAAATATCCTCAACCTTTGGAATAAAATTTAATTACATAAATATCAACTACAGCGTTTCCAAATAGCACTCAAAACAATAAATTATGGTAAAAATTATTGGTCAAGGCCAGGCTTTCGGCTCACCAGGCATTGATCCCCGATGGACTCATGCTAATAAAGATGGAGTAGGAACAGCCTACTCTACCGCAAGTCACGTTTGGTTTACTGTTTGGAACGGTATTGTGACAGAAGTCTACCACCCCACAGTAGACAGTCCCCAAATTCGGGATTTGCAGTATCTTATTTCTGACGGAAAAAGCTTTTTCCACGAGGAGCAATCCCATCTCGAATCAAAAGTAGAATCTATATGGACTCATGGTTTAGGATACCGGATCACTAATTCCGATCCGCAAGGGCGTTATGCTGTGATCAAAGAAGTGATTGCTGATCCGCATTTATCCTGTATTTTACAACATACAAAATTGACAGGAGAACCTGAATTTATCTCCCAACTCCAGCTATACGCCTTGTGTGCGCCACATCTAGAAGTTAGTGGCAGAGGTAACAATGGTTACGTTACCGAAGTTGCAGGGCATCGGATTCTAACGGCGCATAAAGGAGGAACATGGCTGGCGCTAGGTGCAACAGTTCCCTTTACGCATCTTTCTTGTGGTTACGTCGGTGAAAGTGATGGCTGGACAGATTTAGCTGACAATTTCCAGATGGATTGGGAGTTTGGCAGTGCTGTGGATGGCAATATTGCTTTGACTGGAAAACTAAATCTAGATAGTAGTAATGAGTTTACTTTAGGACTGGCATTTGGCACAACTTTGCACAATGCAGTTTCCACACTGTTTCAGTCGCTAAATATTCCTTTCCAACAGCAGAAGCAAGATTATATCGAACAGTGGGAGCGATGTCTAACGACAAGCCGCTCCGCGTCTACGCGCCAGGGCATCCACTCATTAGAAAATGTTTCCTATGATCAAGGGAAGTTGTATCACAACAGCATTAGTCTACTTTTAGCTCATGAAGACAAAGTTTATCCAGGTGCTTTAATCGCATCCCTTGCCATCCCTTGGGGTGAAGCCAAAGACGACCAAGACCAAGGAGGATATCATCTCGTCTGGACGCGGGATATGGTCAGTAGTGTAGCAGGTTTGGTGGCTGCTGGCGAAACTCAAACAGCAGTGCGATCGCTCATTTATCTTGCCACCAGCCAACAAGAAGACGGAGGTTTTGCCCAAAATTTCTGGGTTGATGGCGAACTTTACTGGAAGGGCATCCAGTTGGATGAAGTAGCGTTTCCCATTCTCTTAGGATGGCTATTGCACCAGAAAAATGCTTGCTCAAACTTCGATATCTATCCGATGGTTCAGCGGGCGGCGGGTTATTTAATTCGTCACGGCCCTGCTACCCAACAAGAACGCTGGGAAGAAAACAGCGGTTATTCACCATCAACACTAGCATCCAATATTGCTGCCTTAATCTGTGCTGCTCAATTTGCCCGTGAACGTGGGGATGAAGCAACAGCACAATTTATCGAAGAATACGCCGATTTTTTAGAATCTCACATTGAAGCTTGGACAGTTACCACTGAAGGAACCTTAGTTCCTGGCATTAAACAGCATTATATTCGGATTACTCCTTCAAATATTGATAATCCTCAACCCAACGAAAATCCTAACCAAGGAACTCTTTTCATCAGCAGTCAACCGCTTGGTGAACCAGCAGAATTTCCGGCAAAGGAAATTGTCGATGGCGGGTTTTTACAATTGGTGCGCTATGGAATTCGTAAACCTGATGACCCGATTATTGTTGATTCTGTGAAAGTAATTGATGCAGTCTTGAAAGTAGATACACCCGTTGGGCCTTGTTGGCATCGTTACAATCACGACGGCTACGGACAGCAAGAAGATGGTAAGGCGTACACAGGTTCGGGTAAAGGACGTGCTTGGCCTCTGTTAACGGGAGAACGAGGACATTATGAACTAGCTGCGGGCGGTGATGTCAAAACATATATTAAGGTGATGGAAGGATTTGCTTCAAACACTTGTTTGCTACCAGAACAGGTTTGGGATGAAGCAGATAAACCAGAAATCCATATGTATTTAGGAAAACCAACAGGTTCTGCAATGCCTTTGATGTGGGCGCACGCAGAGTATATTAAGCTGCTACGGTCAAATCATGACGGTCAGGTATTTGATTTGATTCCAGAGGTGGCAAATCGATATTTAGGCGAAAGACAAGAGTGTAAATTATTGGAAATTTGGAAGTTTAACCGTCAAATAGACAAAGTTAAAAAGGGTTATACACTGCAAATTCACGCTTTAGCATCTTTTCAGTTGCACTGGTCACAGGATAATTGGCAAACTGTAGAAGATAAGCCTTCTACTTCCACAAAGTTAGGAGTGGATTTTGTAGATATCTCTGTTTCTGATAACCAGGAACAACCAATCAACTTTACCTTTTTCTGGATAGAAAGTAGCAAATGGGAACAGCACAATTATACGGTTTTAGTTGAGTAGCAGTAATTAGCTTTCATCTTTTCATTAGAGAAAATTAGGAATTGCTACAGTGTATGCGGTAGTTAATAAGATGAAACGGACGAGCTAATTTTTGAGGCATAAAATGAAATCTTTTCCCAAAGTTCACAGATTTTTAACTACTTATAGTGCCAGTACATTCCTAATTTTCATCGCACTGACCATTGGCTGTGCAAATTCCTCTTTAGCCACGGGACAGCAACAACCAAAGCAAGCAACTACAGTGCGTTCTAGCCCACAAACCAACGTCGCCTCTAATCCTCCACGTTGCCAAACTGAACAATTATCAGTACGTAAGGTGTCTGGAAATGCAGGTGTGGGAAATGTCGCAATTATTTATGCTTTCACTAATAAAGGCTCATCGCCCTGTAATCTTTATGGATATCCTGGATTCGCGTTGGTAAACTCCAAAAATCAGCCTCTAAAAGGGGTTAACGTCATCCGTTCACAAAGCACATACTTCTTATCTAAGCAATCTCTACAAAGGGTGACTTTAGCCCCAGGTGGGCAAGCCTCATTTGAGATTGCTTACAACCACACTAGAAGTACTGGTCAGTCGTGCCCGACATCTGTGAAGATTCAAATTACGCCCCCAAACGCCTACCACCACTTTACCCTCCCTCAAAAAATTGACGCTTGCACAGGTAAAGTCAGAGTTACGCCAGTACGAGCAGGCATTATCCAATAGTAGCGATTAGTAGCGATCGCCTCCGAGGAAGAAAAACCTGTTTCGATTGACTTATTGGAGATTTTTCTAAGATAACCACATAATTAAAGAGAACCATTTTTATGCAGAATAACGGATCGCCCAAGCCGACAATTGACTACTGGCATGTCTGGACTGACCACGACGGTATAAGTCACCAGTCCCGTTGCCAAATTGAGGACTTCATCGAGAAAGGCATAGCTCCGGATACATCGCCACAGTGGCTTTCTAATTTGAAGCAGTCCGGTGCCACAATCATTTTTAGTGTGTTACCAGTGGGATGGGTTGGCAACTGGCATGAGAACCCGAAGCCCCAGTGGGTCATCCCTTTGTCGGGACGCTGGTTTGTAGAAACTATGGATGGGCAGCGAGTAGAGATGGGCCCTGGCGAGATTTCATTTGGAGAAGACCAAGGCACGAAACCAGACGCGCAAGGTAATAAGGGTCACTTATCTGGAACAGTAGGTGATGAGCCAGCTGTTCTTATAATGGTGCAACTTGAAGAAACTCCAACTTTCGAGCAATCTTGTCGATTTAAGTAAGACTTCCTCAAAACGACCAGCATTTATTTTACTGTCCCAATGCCAGACACCATATCTATTATTAAGGAAGAAATATTTAACTGAACAGTATTGTCATATATAGCGGTTCCCATTCAGATGCGGTAGAACATTATATCGCCGGGTGTAGGGGCACGGCAATGCCCATTGGCGTCAACTTAAGGTGAAAGCCAGTTTAGAACAGCTTTTAGAGATTGTCTCGTCAAGAGTCTCTGACTGGGAATGCCTAACGTGAGGCTCCGCCTCAAGACTTGCGGCAGAGCCGCAATGAAAGAGCATTTCCAGCCAGAGGCTGTAAACGAGGTTTGAAAAGGGTTTTGGCTTAAGTTGACACGTATGGGCAATGCCGTGCCCCTACGGGTGTAGCTTACGTAAACAAGAACCGCTATAGTTTGGCGCATGTTCATACAGAATTGATATTAGTAGCGCGCTCAATCTGTTCCCACACCAGCGGTTCCTCAACGGGGAAGGACTGGCAGATGGACTGATTTTTTACAACGGGCTTCAGCTAAATGTCAATTATTTTCTTCTAAAGTAATTGTCCCTTGAAGAGTAAGGCATAATTGCCTCTTGAAGATTTACGCCGCTGAGGTTAGCTCCCCTAAGGTCAGCTCCTCTGAGGTTAGTTCCTCTGAGATTTGCCCCTGTAAAATTCGCACCTCTAAGGTTAGTCCAACTCAAATCAGCTTCACTCAAATCAGCTTCACTTAGGTTAGCCTGCAATAAGTAAGCACCACTGAGGTGAGCCTTAGTCAGATTAGCTTTGTATAAGTCAGTTTTATAAAGATAAGTCCCCAACATTTCCGCCTCGTACAAACTTGCCTCGCTGAGGTCAGCCGCAATCAAGTTAGCTTCAATCAGGTTGGCAAAAGAAAGATTAGCCCGGATTAGCTTTGCTGCACCTAAATCGGCATCTCTTAAGTTAGCGCCTGTTAAGTCAGTTCCAATTAGATTAGCATCAGCGATCGCAGCGCCTCCAAGATTCGCCTCACTCAAGTCAGATCCAATCAAATTGGCATGACTCAAATCTGCCTGCGTAAGTATAGCACCACTCAAATCAGCAACACTGAAATTAGCATCACTCAGGTTAGCTTCAACCAGGAAGGCTTTGTAGAGGTTGGCACTACTGAGATCAGCACCACTGAGGTTTGCTCGCACGAGTAAAGCATTACTCAAATCCGCTTTTCTCAAGTTTACCCTCTGGAGGTTTGCGCCTCTGAGGTTATCCCCTTGTAGGTTTGCAGCGCTGAGGTCTGGTTCAATTTGAGGATTTTTCTTTCTCCACTCAATCCATGTAACTGCACCTGCTTTCAGTAAAGCTAGATGCTCTCGATTTGCCATTTTCTCTTTTTTACTCCTTACGCCCACCCAGAGGATTTGCCCGACCAGCTACACCTTCAATCGCCGCTAACGCTCCCGCTGCACCTGCTAAAATATCTTGTTCTTGTCCACCTAAGTAAAGCCGTCCAAAACTACCTACAGCTAGAACCTCAAGAATGTTAATCGACGCTGCTTTCTCAGCTTCATTCGCCGCCAGTGCGGCGTAAGCAGCAGGCTCAACTTCTAATACATACAGCGTTTGCCCTGCTAGTAGTAGCTGTCCCCGTCGCGTGCGATTAATCAGTTGTGTTTGATAAGCATCGATGTTGCGGATAATCTGGCTAGAAATAACCCGCGGTTTGAGACATTCCTCTCTTCGGACTCCCAATGCCGCTAAAATGGCTTGACCAGCAGCTCGCGTTTCGCCTTGGGAGCCAGAATGAACTTCCAGTAGTCCGTATAGTCGTTCAACTATCTGTATTCCCGGACGGACAGAGGCAGATTTCAGGGCTATATCCGTAATTTTATTAATTTCGATACCAGGAGAGATTTCAATCCACAGTGATGTATCCCCTGGTAATGGTAAGAAACCTTGGGCTACTGTTCCCATATATGCTGCATGTTGAGGTTGCAGGCTGTCGAGAAATACGAAACTGCGTAGTTCTATTCCCAAGATTTTGCTCTCCAGTCATAAGGGTAAAAGTTATCTATTGCAAGATAGAAACGCCTAGCTTGGGTCATTTTAGCCACAAGTGAAGCATGGAAAAATACAAAGTAGAAAAATTTTGCTGTCGATAAATCTTACACCTGAGAAGTATTCTGGCAGTAGAAACCGCCTTGACAATTGTACAAGCTTTATTACGCACAAATTGCTGCCTACAATGCCAAAATCGAGCAATACTGGTCTTGATTTACTGATGAAGTTGATGTGACAAAAAAAAGTCTTTAGCTAAACTGAAGCGGGAAAAGTTCACTGGATTTGTGCCAGCATCTTCAAAATACTGCCAAAACCGCAGCTAATTAAAGTGACAGCGCTAAGATTTACACATTGACAAGGTAGGCAAGAAGTGATTTAGCTGGAAACAAGGAAATAACACGCTATTCATTGACTGGCAGGGTAATCAGAAACTCAGTCCCCTCGCCCAAGGTTGAGTTAACTGCGTAGCTTGCCGCCGTAGGCATCGCTCCAGGGGAAGGGAGGATAATTAAATAACCAAAAACTTGATTAAACCTATCTAAACTTCTCCATCACAAAACTTTTGGCATGTCTCTCTAAATATTCGCAGCTATGTTGAGCGATCGCACCTCGTTAAAGAGTCTATTAGAAGTTTAGTGCCAATTCAATCTCACTATCGAACTACACTATTCCTTACTCCCCACCCCCTTTCATAAATACTTTGAGAACCACCTGTGTTTACTATGTTACTAAGACAAGCATCTCAGTTTTGCAAAAATATCTTTTCAAGAATCCGAAAAGTAGCAACTTCAGTTTGGAGATTAAGTATACACCTACCAAAATGAGATGCACTCATTGCTAAGTCATGGTAAATACAAATTTAAAACTGAGATTTAAACCCGTTTCTCACAGTTGGGTTGCTCTTCATCCACAGCCTAAAGGGGTAATTCAATTTATTGCGGGGGCTTTCTTTGGTACATTTGGCCCCATGCTTTTTTATCGCTATCTGCTTCAATCTCTATTCGAGCAGGGATATACAATTATTCTTCTGCCGTTTAATTTTAGTTTTAACCATTATCTAGAAGCTGGTTTTCTGATGAGAGAGCAGTATGAAATTTTGCCAGAGCTTGTAAGGATGGCAAGTGTCGAAAAATATGATTATGAAGCCTATCTAGATGATAAAAACTTTTCTTGGATTGGACATAGCCTTGGCTGTAAATATATCTCCCTGTTAGAAGGATTTACTGCTTTGCCAGATGATCCTCAACATAGGCAAAAGTTTATTCGGAATCTGCTATCTCATACTTCGGATGAGTCACAGATAGAAAGTGTCATTGCAGACATTGACATTCTCGTTGAAGAACTGAAACTAAAAAGTGTAGAAGTTCATAACCTAATTTGCAATTATGTAGGTCGAAAAGTTACAATTAACAGTGTCTTTATTAAGGGGCAAGTTTCTATCCTCTTAGCACCTGATATTAGTGATACAGCCAGCGCAATTCGTCCTCAATTTTTAGCGAATATCATCGACAAACTTGGCTGGGGTGTAAAACCAACCCCTGAAGAAACCCATAACTTAATCAAGCATAGTAAGCTATTTAATATCATGGGTTTGGTCTGTTTTCAGTCTGATAATATTGCTAAATCAACCTGTCAATGGTTTACTAAGACTCTTGGAAGACCACCAAAAAAATTATTGAAAACTTTAGAGGGCGGACACTTAAAACCTTTAGGTATTCAACTAAGCAAGTATGTTGTTAATTTATTTGATAAACCTTTGATTGAATCAGTTCAAGAGCGAAATAAAAGATTTGAGGAGCATGTAATTCAATTACTTAAGGAACTGAGACAAGAATCACCAAAAAAAGTACTGAAAGTTTCAGAATTAGTTATTAAATAGTGTCAGGTTAGCATAATTAGTTATGCTAACCATAGCCAATAACCCCACCCCCTAATCTGCTGTATTTTGACAAACTCAATTATTATTTTTGCAATCTAATTTTTTATTTTGTTGATTGAAAATGCTGTACGTCGAAGAAATTTTTTGCCTGGGGAATAACAAGTATCAAATATACATTGGCGAAAGTGGGATTAAGTACTGGGCAAGCCTAAGCTATGAACAAATGATCACAAGAAGAAAGAAAGGTAAACCCAGGCAGTTATTAAAGTGGTCATATATTGTAGAACTGAAGCAGGGTTGTGAGCTATTCGATACTCTTGTTCCACCAGAGGGAGGTCCTTGGGCACCGTTGATAAGCTATTTAAAAGAAATTGCTCGACAACATTCAGAAGGTAATTTTCCAAGTTAAAACAAGTAATTCATCAACTTGAATAAGACTGGTACACTGTACTACATTTTCTCAGATTCCAACTCCATCATACAAAACTGCCGACTTTAGCCGACTGACATAACAAAGTGCGATCGCTTAGGCTATTGGGCATAGAGATAAAACTAAAGGTATAAAAACATGCTTAATACTATCAGCCCAGTTGCAGAAGACTTAGCAGGTAAAAGCTATGCCATTCCTAACTACCTTCAAACACAGCGCCGTATTTGTTCCCTCATAGACAAATATCTTGCAGTTGAAAAATTACATGCTCGTCTGCAAGATTTACCGATACAGTTTGCTAATCCCCAACCGCGTCCCTGGAAACCTATCGATTGGCAAACAATTAACCGCAATCAAATTATCGGCTTAGACGCAGAGGTATTTTTATCTATATTGATAGGTGCGATCGACACAGAAGCCCCGATTCGCGGCTATACCCAAACCAGTCGGCAGTATTTGGAAAAATTGCATCCTCAGATGGCTCGGTTTGTTGGTGGAACTGTCCGTGAAGATGGCGAACTGCTGGAACTTGGCTTGTGGGAAAAGGAAGAACGTCAGCACACACCAGCATTAATCAAAGTCTACACCCAATTAACAGGCGATAAAATTACCCCAAAACTTCGTACTGTTAGAAGCTATCTTCCCACAAATGACGCTGACGAAGACCTATATCGCCACGGCTTACACCGGATTGCCACAGAATACGGTGCTACCTGTCTTTATATTTGGCTGATGGCTCACACCACTGGCGCACTCCAGGATGTTCTAGAGGAACTAGCACAGGATGAAATCAACCACATGACCAAATTTTGGGGGTTTGGAGTCTGGACTTTCCCTGATACTGGGTTGATGCGAATTGGACGCACGCTGATCAAAACGCGATCGCAAAACTATCAGCGCAACAACCTGATGCGTACCCTACGCCGGATGATGGCTACCCTCAACTGGAATGCTTGGTCATTGGCCAACAAAACAACTCTCCTTTACACCTTCACCTATACGATGCGTCGTCTGTGGAGTTGGAATAATAGCCTGACATCAGAGTATTTGCAAGATTTATTTGGAATTACTCATTAGTACAGGACTAGATTTTACAGCAGAATTCAAGTATTTGAACCACATCTGTCGTAGGGGCGCAAGGTCTTGCGCCCCTACCGCGTGGTCTATTTACCTGAAAATAGCTGTAATAGAGAAGCATTTTATCAGGCTTTGTTGAGTTGCCAAGGACGCGTAGGCGTAGCCCGTCGTAGACATCGCCATTTTGGTCAAGTTAAAGCTTCACTCTCAGCTTAGTGTACTAAACACCAGACATCCCCTCAAAATTAAACCGGATTTTTGCCATCAGGGATAAAGTAAAAGCACCCACATTACCAGGATGGTATATGAGCGCTAATAAATGAAAACATTATTGAGGATAATCTATCTGCTATGACAGACCGAAGTAACTATAAGAATAACAGGCGGTGGGTAAATAAACTGCAAGGGTAGTTACAAATGTTTTGTTAAAAATACTACTTACCGTAAATGCGATGCTTGACTTAGCCAAAATCCAATCGATTGCTCAATCCTATTCTCCTCAAGAACTATTTGCTGCTTTGGTTTGGCAGCGTCGGTTCAATGAGTTTGATGGCGAACAAGTAATTACTGACCTTTCCAACCACAGGAATTTATGGGCAAGCTTTCTGTTCACAAAACCAATCTTTGCACCAGATGAAAACGGTTTAAGCTTTGGTGGTATGGTCGATACCCTTCTTGCAATGGCAAACTATCGTCCCATGCCTGAAACCAGCATCATTCATTTCATTGCTTATCCTGCCGATACCCTATACATTCTTACAGAGAACCAAGACACAAAAGTGTCAGAGCTTTTAGATTTGGGCAAAAAGTGGCGAGCTGACTCAGTAGAGGTAAGTGATGACACGAATGAAGATTATGGTTTGCGGCTTAAGCGCCGACTGAGAACTAGATTGGAAGGGGGGCTATCGGGTGAAGATGTTCACCAGGATTGTAATGCGGTTATTATTACCTACTGGTGGGATTGAATACTTGAAAGTTATTTCCACGTTTTCCTCCTAATCTTACCTGCACCCAGATTGAGCAGCGATCGCAGTCTCTTAATTTTTTTTGAGTAAATTATTCTTTCTTAGGTATTGAGCCGAGGATTTCGGCTCAATACCTATATTGCTTATCACAAAATTAGACTTATGTAAATCATTATTTTTTCAATATAGCAATCCTATTTTATATTTGAACAGAGAAAATTTGGAAGGCTTATGAATCAAGCATTTTACGTAATGTATTGCTCAAAAACCATTGAGGATTACTATCGTAATTATAAAAACTATCAATATGATGTATTGTTAATTCTTTCCCAAAATAGTATTTACTATAATTTAATGCTTGCGATATAAGTTGATGTTTTGGTAAGTTAATTCAGAAAAAATCCTGATATCCAAAATTTAAAGTTAACAAGACTCTCTTGCTAAATCTACTTTAAATTTACTTATCAATGCATTTTAAAATCGCAATGAATTTTTCAACTATTTTATAGGTGTTGGGAGTGATCATGGCAAAATATCTACTAGCTTCTGCTAGTGGGATGGGATTTTTATGTTTAATTGCCGGGTTATTACCTGTGCAAGCCCTTCCTAGTTTAAAAATTGCAGATAAAAACGTAGCTGTTAATCAAGATGACGGCAGCTATGAAAAGAATTATTCTCATCAAAGCAATTTAACAAATAATCTTTCCAGTAAATTGCTGATAGCTAATGAAACTCAAAAAAACTTACCCTCAGTCAATCAACAGCAAAAAACTCAAGATATAGGAGTAGATTCTGCTGTTAACTTGTGGCAGCCAATCATACCACAACCTGCAAGTTCATCTCCAACCTCATACAAACTTGCACAAGTAACATCCGTATCGCAATTGTCTGATGTACAGCCGAATGATTGGGCTTTTCAGGCACTCCAATCTTTAGTCGAGCGCTATGGTTGTATCGCAGGTTATCCCAATCAAACCTATCGCGGTAATCGGGCGATGACCCGCTATGAATTTGCTGCTGGCTTAAATGCTTGTTTAGACCGAATCAACGAACTGATTGCAACTGCAACTGGTGATTTGGTCAACAAAGGAGATTTAGCCACGTTGCAGAAACTACAAGAACAATTTGCGGCGGAATTGGCAACATTGCGGGGTCGAGTAGATGCTGTAGAAACTCGCACAGCAGAACTAAAAGCAAATCAGTTTTCTACTACGACAAAACTCAGTGGAGAGGCAATTATTGCTGGTGTTGGTGCTACTGGTGGCGCTCCTAATCAGAGAGACCCGAACATCATTCTAGTCAATAGAGTGCGGTTAAATCTCACCACTAGCTTTACTGGTAAAGATTCATTAATTACTGGATTGCAAGCCTATAACTTTTTGGGTGGAGCCGATGGACAAGGTAGCCTGCAACAAAGTTTAGGATTAGCTTCGCCACTTTTGAGTGCAAGTAGCGCTCGTACCAGTTTTGAGCCGCAATTTCCGGGGTTAAATGTCAATACTTTGTCGGGTGTTGGCGCAAACAGTATTCAGGTTTATAAATTGCTGTATGTCTTTCCCGTCGCTAATAAATTAACCTTGTTTGCGGGAACTGCGGCAGAGACATCAGATGCTTTCCCAGCAATTACGCCTTTTTATGGTGAAGGACAAGAGTCAATTTCTCGTTTTGGCAACTTGAATCCTGTACTACGGGTTTCTGGTGGAACTTCGGGTACTGGTTTAGCATCGGCGGCGGGATTTATTTTTAACATTTCGCCAAATTTTGATTTAAGAGCTTTATACGGCAGTGTAAATGCCAATTTACCCGAAAAATCTGCTAATGAAGCAGTACCAGGAGTTTCTACTACACCTTTGGGAGCAGGTTTATTTAGTGGTAGTAGTATTATTGCCACACAGTTAACCTTCAAGCCAAGTTCTGCTCTGGATATTGGTTTAAACTATTCCCACAGTTATCACGAAATCAATATTTTGGCTACAGGATTAGTTAGTAGTGATATCGGTGCTTTATCAGGGGTTGCAGTTGGAACACCGCTCACACTCAACTCTGTTGGGGGTACGGTAACATGGCGATTGTCTCCCAAAATAGCATTATCTGGCTACGGTGCAGCAATATTCGTTGATGCTGCTTCCAATAATGTGGATGCTTCCACCACCTTTACAAGTTGGATGGCGGGAATTCACTTCAGAGATTTATTCAAGTCAGGAAATACTGCCGGGATTCTTTTTGGTCAGCCGCTTTTCCGTAGTGATACTGGTGGTGCTGCTCAACTTACGCCCACAGGCGACAACCGGGCGACTCCTTACCATTTAGAAGCCTATTATCGCCTTCAAGTTAGCGATAATATCAGCATTACCCCTGGTGCGTTTGTTCTGTTTAACCCAGAAGGTAACAGCAACAATGACACTACAACTGTAGGTGTACTTCGGACTACTTTTACATTTTAAGAGATTGGGAGTAGGCAGTCATAATCCCCCAAAAAATTGGGGGATTTTGAGATTGGATTAGGACTTACGCAAAATATCTCTCAAACTCTCATTTCTCTGTGACCTCTGCGCCTCTGTGGTTCGATTTTCCGTTAGCTGTGCGTAAGTCCTGTGGATAACAAAGTTCACAGTAAACCTCTTGCATAAATCAATAATAAAGAACCCCACCCTGCATTTGAGTAAAGCAAACGCTCCTCTTTCCGATGCTTTGGCTATCCATTAGTCACACCTTTAAAAGGAGGATCGAGGATAAAATAATGATTAATAAATACGTAGAAACTGGGTGGACGATTATCGAATAATATTGGCTTGGTGTTTTCCAAAAATATAGTCGCTTTGCCCAAAATCTGCTGTGCAAAACTGGTGCGATGCCCTACGGCAGGCTACGCCTACACTAGAAAATAAAATGCACAGGCGTAGATCATCGTAGACATTGCCCTAGAGATAACCTAATTGGTTCTTTTGCCTGGGCTACCAGTTGGATTTGAAACTTGGTACTTTTGTATAACCCGCTCAATCTGCCAAGTTACCCCGTTTATTCTGTATTTAACCTTATCAAAATCAATATTCGCCCAGATATAGGCTTTGTCAAGTCTTTCTTGCTTATTATTCATATATTGCTTTTATTGTCAAGATATTTTTTATATCTATACAATATAGTGATATTAATTTATAAACCACTTTCTCTAGACGTATAAGTAAATATGCTTAATATTTCCTTAAGGTTTTATCTGCTAGCAATTTAATCAAACAGTGTAGGGGCGCACAGCTAGCTGTGCGCCCCTACACCGGATTACTATCTACTGAAAGAGACGCAACATTTCGCGCCTCTAACAACCAAAATCTAAATTCTAAGTCTTAGCTTAAATCTTTGTTTGTAGATATTGCACCAATTGCGGTGCTTGCATCACCCCTTCTATCCGCTCCACAGGCTGACCCTGCTTAAATAGTACTAGAGTTGGTAGAGCGGAAATTTCATACTTACTGGCCAAATCTGTGTACTTTTCTGTATCTATTTTGACAATCTGCAAGCGATCCTTGAGTTGGGCATTGACTTGCTCTAAAATTGGCACCATCATTTGACATGGCCCACACCAGTCAGCGTAAAAATCTACTAATACAGGTACATCAGAAGCAGACAGCATCTCTTCAAAACTGTTAAATTGCTTTTTAGTTGCCATATGACACACACCGATTTTCAATTGTTTGTTTCAATGGTAATTCTTAGAAAATAAAATCGGTATAGATTCATAAGTTTTTGTTGGGAGAGGATTAGATTAATCAATATAGACTGATTTTCCAGCCAAAAATCTTAAATAATTATAATAAAATTCACATATTATTTGCGTTTGTGAATATGCATTAGATATGTATTTAAACCTATCGTGACCAACCAAATAATTATACAGGCGTTCACCAGAGTGATGTTTACGACGGGTGTAGCTGCAACACTTCCTAGTTTATCCGATCAGACGATGTTTACGACTGGCTATGACGCTCGTTCGCGCCAGCGTGCCGTAGGCAAGACTCGCTAACGCAACTCTTAGAGACGCTGCGCGAACGCTATCGGTGTTGCAACTACAATTAAATCAACAATATATGGCTTTAAGTTATTCATCTATTAACAGACAAATAACTATAGATATTTAATTCTAGTAAAACGTTAATTCGTGTTCATCGAGTTATATCTAGCTAAAAATGACATAGAACTTTATCTATTTATTATCTATTAACTATCTCAATTGCATCATGCTAGCAAGATTGTCACCCCGCAAGAGTTAGATTTTATCCAGACAATATTCAGATGTTCCCCAAATCACCATAAGATAATTAGCGCGGTATTTCTAAGATTGAGGAACATTAAATGACACTATTACAAGATAAAGTCGCAATTGTCACAGGTGCTTCACGAGGAATTGGCCGAGCGATCGCAATTGAATTAGCCTCACAAGGAGCGATCGCAATTATCAATTATACCAGTTCGAGTGCAGCTGCCGAGGCAGTTGTTACAGAAATTACAGATGCGGGAGGTCAGGCGATCGCTATCCAAGCTGACGTTTCTAAAATCGAGCAAGTAGACGCACTAGTTAACACTGTCATCGAAAAGTTCAGCCGTGTGGATATCTTAGTCAACAACGCAGGTATTAACCGCGACACCCTGCTGTTGCGTTTGAAGCCAGAAGATTGGCAAGCTGTGATAGACCTTAACCTAACTGGTGTTTTCTTATGTACACGCACTGTCAGTAAAATCATGCTCAAACAGCGATCGGGGCGAATTATCAACATTACCTCCGTTGCTGGGCAAATTGGCAACCCAGGTCAGTCAAACTATAGTGCCGCCAAAGCAGGTGTAATCGGCTTCACTAAAAGCGTTGCCAAAGAACTTGCTACTCGCGGCATCACTGTTAACGCTGTCGCCCCTGGATTCATCATCACCGACATGACCAGTAATCTCAACAACTCCGAAGATATTCTGAAATACATTCCACTCGGTCGCTTCGGTCAGCCCGAAGAAGTTGCTGGGATGGTGCGCTTCCTCGCTGCCGATACCGCCGCCGCCTACATCACCGGGCAAGTCTTTAATGTCGATGGCGGTATGGTGATGGCCTAAGTAGAGACGCGATTCATCGCGTCTACAGCAATTTTTGTAGAGTGTGTTACGCTTTCGGCGTAACGCACCGATTTGATTTCAGGTAATTCACTCTTCTAAATTAAGTTTTCAACTTCTAAATCGAGTTTTCAACTTCTAAATCAAGTTTTCAACTTCTAAATCGAGTTTTCAACTTCTAAATTAAGTTTTCAACTTCTAAATCGAGTTTTCAACTTCTAAATTAAGTTTTCAACTTCTAAATTAAGTTTTCAACTTCTAAATTAAGTTTTCAACTTCTAAATTAACTTCACGCCTGGTAAACCTCTTATTATAGCGGTTCTCATTTATGTGAGGTACACCCGTAGGGGCACGGCAATGCCGTGCCCCTACACCTCGCTATATCATGCTGTACCGCATCTGAATAGGAACCGCTATATCAACGAATTTTAGCAAATATACCCGTATTTATCCTCTATGCTAATCTTAATACTCCAAAGCTTGTGTAACTTTTCCATTGGTAAAATATCTTGACCATGCTGAGAATAAACCAGAGTAGGGCTAGCATTGCAATGCCCACCCTACAAGCAACTAAGGGTGTTGGCGTATCCTTTGCCAGACAGTAAAGCCTAAAAGAATGATAATGCTACTGGCGGTAGTCAGGATCACAGCCAAACTCATACCTTGTATTCTCATCGCCAACAAGTTGAAAACTAAGGTAATTGACCAAAGCGTGAATGCAGCATGGCGCTGGGAGAGTCCCCAAGCAAGTAAGCTGTGGTGCAGGTGGTCTTTGCCAGGAGTACTCAGAGGGTTATTTCCTGCTAGTAGCCGCCGCACAAATACTTGAGTGGTGTCTAGCACTGGTAATAACAGAAATAAAACTGTAGGAATCAGCGCATAAACTGTGTTTTGTTGCAGTTTGCCTAAAATACTAGTTGCTGCCAGCACATAGCCGAAAAAGTATGCTCCAGCATCACCCATAATAATTCGTGATGGATGGAAGTTATGGCGCAAAAAGCCTAGTGCTGCACCCCCCAAGGCTGCGAGTACCAGGATTGCCGCCGCCCGATTGTTAAATTGGGCTGCAACCCCCAACAAACTCATGGCGGTAATAAAGCTGATTCCTCCTGCCAAGCCATCCATACCATCCATCAAGTTGATGGCGTTAGTAATTCCTACTACCCATAGTACTGTTAGCGACATGGACAGGAGCGAGTCGATGGGTGTGCCAAATAGAACTTTGACGCTGATACCATTAGCGACTAGCAACAGGGCCGTGACAATTTGCGCCCACAATCGAACAGAGGGCGGTAAGCCGAACTGATCATCGATAAAGCCCACAAGAACTAATATCGAACCCCCCAAAAGAATAGTCAGCACCTGAGCCAATACGTTCTGGAGTTCGATCGGTCGTAAAAGGCTAGCTAATACCAGCGCGGCAATCACACCCGCGTAGATAGCCAGCCCCCCTGCATTGGGTAAAGGTTCTCGGTTGAGTCGCCGGGCGTTAGGTTGGTCAGCCCAACCTACGCGCAAAGCGAATTTGCGGATTGTCGGAATTAAACGCCAAGTTACAAGACAAGCCAAGAGGAACGTAAATACTACTGCCAACCAGCCGGTGCCGCTAGGGTCGGCAATACCAAGGGACTTAAGGGAGTTGTCTAGATTCATCTCCCAATCAAGCATTACTGCCAGCATCTAATATGAGCATCACCTGTATATTAATCAATTTTTTTTATTTCCATTTGTAAGTTGAGCCAGTTGGGAGATTAGCACTCTTGCGCTGTGAGTGCTAAATTGTCTAATGGAAGCGCTAAAGAAATAAAACATGGCGAAAATTATTGCATTTGACGAGGAATCTCGGCGATCTCTAGAAAGGGGTGTTAACGCCCTTGCGGATGCCGTAAAAATCACCTTGGGGCCCAAAGGTCGCAATGTCCTTTTAGAGAAAAAATTTGGCGCACCCCAAATTGTCAATGATGGTATCACTGTTGCGAAGGAAATTGAATTAGAAGATCCTTTGGAAAATACTGGTGCAAGACTCATCCAGGAAGTAGCCTCAAAAACTAAAGATGTGGCTGGGGATGGCACCACTACTGCCACAGTTTTGGCCCAAGCCTTGATTCGGGAAGGTTTGAAGAACGTCGCGGCAGGTAGTAACCCAGTTAGCTTGAAGCGCGGGATCGACAAAACTATTGAAGCACTGGTAAAAGAAATTGCCAAGATAGCCAAGCCAGTAGAAGGAAGTGCGATCGCTCAAGTTGCCACTGTCTCAGCTGGTAATGATGAAGAAGTTGGCGAAATGCTAGCCCAAGCAATGGAAAAAGTCACCAAAGATGGTGTAATTACCGTTGAAGAATCTAAATCTCTCACAACTGAACTAGAAGTAGTTGAGGGGATGCAGATTGACAGAGGCTATATTTCTCCCTACTTCGTCACCAACAATGAGCGGCAAATCGTAGAATTTGAAAACGCCCGGATCTTGGTTACTGACAAAAAAATCAGCAGCATCCAGGATTTAGTACCGGTGTTGGAAAAAGTCGCCCGTTCTGGTCAGCCCTTGCTGATCATCGCTGAAGATGTTGAAGGTGATGCTTTGGCAACTTTGGTAGTGAACAAAGCGCGGGGTGTACTTGCTGTGGCTGCAATCAAAGCACCTGGCTTTGGCGATCGCCGCAAAGCTTTGTTAGAAGATATTGCTATTCTCACCGATGGACAGTTGATTTCTGAAGAAATCGGCTTAAGTTTGGATACCGCTTCTCTAGAAGCGCTGGGAACTGCTCGCAAAATCACCATTGACAAAGAAAGCACCACGATTGTAGCTGGCAGTGTTACCAAGCCAGAGGTGCAAAAGCGGATTGGTCAAATTCGCAGGCAGTTGGAAGAAACTGATTCTGACTACGATCAAGAAAAACTGCAAGAACGGATCGCCAAACTCGCTGGCGGTGTGGCAGTGATTAAAGTGGGTGCGGCAACCGAAACCGAACTCAAAGACCGTAAACTGCGGATTGAAGACGCGCTCAACGCTACTAAAGCCGCCGTGGAAGAAGGTATTGTTCCTGGTGGTGGAACGACCCTAATTCACTTAGCCAAGACGGTAGAAGCGATTAAAAACAGTCTAGAAGACGAAGAAGAAAAAATTGGGGCTGATATTGTCGGACGAGCGCTAGAAGCCCCCTTGCGCCAAATAGCAGAGAACGCTGGTGCTGAAGGTTCTGTGATCGTTGCTAGAGTCCGCGATGGCGAATTCAACATTGGCTACAACGCTGCTACCGGCGAATTTGAAGACTTGATCGCTGCTGGCATTATCGACCCTGCCAAAGTCGTGCGTTCAGCTTTGCAAAACGCTGGTTCGATTGCTGGCTTGGTCTTAACCACCGAAGCGATCGTTGTTGAAAAGCCGGAGAAGAAATCCGCTGCTGCTGCCCCTGACATGGGCGGTATGGGCGGTATGGGCGGCATGGGTGGCATGGGTGGCATGGGTGGCATGGGCGGCATGGGCGGCATGTTCTAACTTCTGCTCACCCAGATAAATATTTTTTAAGCAGTTTGTCTTAATTAAGGCAAACTGTTTTTTATAGCATTGCTGATTTAAAGGCGATATGTTATCTGTATTGCTGGGAAGTCGCTGGGCATAAATAAATATAATTATCAGGGTTGCTTAATCTCAAAATAACTGTCTTTGGATTAATTTTTGTAAAATTCCTAGCAAAAGCGGAAATAAATCATAACGCTTCTTCTATAACTGGTCAGTTATTTTTACGACTGACAAATAATTAATAACTATTAGGTAATATCTAATGGCACGAAAACTGCGCCGCCCTTCCAAAATAGTAACTAGGCCATATGAAGATGAGTTCTATCATCAACCAGGGACTCTACCTGGAACCATTTTTATCGATGCAGATGCTCCGCCACCAATAATTTTCTTGATTGACTATAACCAAACCAATTTCATCCGTGAGCAAATAGCAACCCCAGAGGAGTGTGTTCCATATCTAGAAATGGAATCTATTTCTTGGGTAGACGTACAAGGTTTAGGCAGTCAAGATATATTACAACGATTGGGTAAGGTTTTTGAGTTACCTCCTCTAGTTTTAGAAGATATAGTTAATGTACCAGAGCGTCCCAAAACAGAGGATTATGAAGACCAATTGCTATTCATTGCCCGCATGGTAGTAGCAAAGGAAAAAACATGTGGTTTTTACAGCGAGCAAGTGAGTTTGATATTAGGTAAAAATTATTTGCTGACAGTACAAGAAGAACCAGAACATGATTGTTTTGAAGGAGTGCGATCGCGAATTGAAAAAAACAAAGGTACTATTCGCAAACAGGGAGCCGATTATTTAGCTTACGCCGTGTTAGATGCGATTATTGATGGTTTTTTCCCAGTGCTAGAGCTTTATGGTGAGCGAATCGAAGAGTTAGAAGAGGAGGTGATAGTCAGACCTACCCCACAAACACTACAACATATTTATCAAATTAGGCGAGAATTACTGCAACTGCGTCGTGCTATCTGGCCCCAGCGAGATGCAATTAATTCTTTGATTCGAGATGGCAGTGATTTGATTGGTGAGGAAGTGCGAATCTACTTGCGAGACTGTTATGACCATACAGTGCAAGTGATGGACATGGTAGAAACTTACCGAGAACTAGCATCTGGATTAATGGATGTGTACCTTTCAGCAGTGAGTAATAAAATGAATGAAATCATGAAGGTACTAACGATAGTTTCAACAATTTTTATTCCACTGACTTTTATTGCCGGAGTATATGGGATGAATTTCAGTACTGAAAAATCGCCATATAATATGCCTGAATTGAATTGGTATTGGGGCTATCCACTTTGCTTGGCAGTAATGGCTGCGATCGCACTTGGTTTGCTATTCTTTTTTTGGCAACGAGGCTGGCTGCAAAATTCTGTAACAATGAAGCGTAATTAATAATTGCAGATGGACGATGAGTCAAATATACATTTATTAGCACCGAGAGTTGAGATTTTTAAGTTATGAGGAGTAACGACCAAAATTTAGTAGTTTTGACAATTTATATTATTGGTGTTTCCTATGTTTTTAACCGCATGGTTGAATCCATTGATGACCAAGTTAAATATGAGTTTAAGAAAGGAACCGTTGAGGAGCAACTGAAAGAACACAATCTCGACGATAAAATTGGGATTTCCTTTAAACTCAAATCCTCATACCCAATTGATGAACTGAAAGATTTAGGAATTAGCATTGAAAATAAATCTGATAATGTTGCCGTATACGTTGACTGGGACAATAGTTCTTTGGTAGTTGAACATAGCAAGCAATCGCGCCGCGTGATTCGGAAATCACCAGACTTAACCCGCGACTTAGCTGTGCCTCAAAGTCCTAGCCTGATTGCCCCAAAAAAAACACTCTCTGAAACGGTGACAGCAGAAGATGTTTTTGAGCGCGACCAAGTAGCTGGAACCTATTCAGCAAAAAAACCACTAATTGATATTAACGGGCTGCAAAAAGGGCAAAAAAAATTGTACAACGACTTTATTAACGGAAGAAAGGAGTTGGACTTTTCCCTGCAACTGGTGCTTAGGATATCTGAAGTGCGTTTAGGTCTAGCCCCAGGTCGTGATTTTCCTGCCATTAGTATTATCAATTGTCCTTTCACAGTCAGAAAACTACCTTGGACTTACGCTCTACCTTGGAATAAAAAGAAGTAATACTAACCAGACAGACTATGCCATCCAAGATTACACTGGAGCTAGGGAGAGAGTAGGCGCAGGCGGTTGCAGATCAGTCATAGTCACTGGTTTGAGGAAAGTCCGGACTCCCGAAAGACCAAACTTGCTGGATAACGTCCAGTGCGAGCGATCGTGAGGATAGTGCCACAGAAAGATACCGCCAATGAATTAGGGAATAGGGAATAGGGAATAGGGAAAAGGGAAAGAAAAACCCCACTCCCCACTCCCCACTCCCCACTCCCCAATCTTTGGTAAGGGTGCAAAGGTGCGGTAAGAGCGCACCAGCAGTATCGAGAGGTGCTGGCTCGGTAAACCCCGGTTGGGAGCAAGGCGATAGGAACTACGGTTGGTCTTTTACCAGTTCCGCTCAATGAGAGCCGCTAGAGGCGTTTGGTAACAAGCGTCCCAGATAGATAACTGCCCTCGCAAGAGAACAGAACCCGGCTTATGTCCTGCTCTCTCCTCTGCAATGGAGTATAAACCTTTCATGGTTTGTACTCTATTATTATTTTGTACGGATTTTTTGCGTAAGCGTTCGCGTAGCATCTCGTAGAGAAGTTCGTCGTAGACATCGCTAATTGTTCATTTAGAGCATTCCCAGTATCTCTAATGCTGTATCCAGATGCCATTTAACCCGATATAGTCCAAACAGCTTCTCTTGACTGTACCGTGCTGGGTACTCTAGCTTCCTTCCCTCCATCGTCACCTTGAGCAATGCTGACTGCTCCGGTGTAGGTGTTCCCATAGCCTCTAGCGTTGCTTCTAGCACTTGTACTTGAGAGAGCAAAGTAGCGAAAAGTTGCTAAAGTAATAGTCCAAGAACTTTAGGGATATAAAATAGATAGCTAGTTGCCTTCCCCTGCCCCCTGCCCCTTGTCATGTAATGCCCCTTGCCTATCCACGCCGTCAGCGGCAACTCGAAAGTTTAGTCCAAAAATTAGGTTTGTCGCTAGAAGCACCTATAAAGTGGGAACTGCTGGATTTAGCGCTAACTCATCCCACTGTCTCTGATTCGGCAAATTATGAACAGCTGGAGTTTGTTGGGGATGCGGTGGTGCGGCTGGTGTCGGCTGTTGTGTTATGGGAAAATTATCCCGATTGTCCAGTAGGGGATTTTGCGGCAATTCGTTCGGTATTGGTGAGCGATCGCATCCTCGCCCAATTGGCAAGAGTTTATGGTTTGGAGTTATACTTACTAGTTGCTGGTAGTGCTACTGCTGATAAAGTTGGTCTAGAGTCACGACTGGCAGATGCTTTTGAAGCAGTTTTGGGTGCGCTTTACTTAAGCACTCAAAATCTGGAACTAATCCGCTCTTGGTTAGATCCCCACTTCCAACAACTAACGACAGAAATTCGCCTCGATCCAGCCAGACTTAATTACAAAGCTGCTCTCCAAGAATGGACTCAGGCACAATTTAAAGTTTTACCAGAGTATCGGGTTGTGGAAGTCAGTCAACCGTACCGCAATCAAGAACGTTTCATGGCTGAAGTGTGGCTGCACGGAAATAAGCTAGGAGTTGGTAAGGGACGCTCGATCAAAACTGCTGAACAAGCCGCAGCTAAGGTAGCTTTTTTAGCAATTCCTAATCCGGAAAAACTCTGAGCTTAAAAGACGGGTGATTAGCGGATAATCAGTTGATTGTCATTTGTCCTTCGTCCTTTCAATACAAATGACAAATAACTAATGACAAACCAAATTAAAATTGCTGTTATCGGAGTCGGGCGTTGGGGAGTGCATCTGCTGCGGAATTTCTTAGCACATCCTCAAGTAGATGTAGTTGCTGTAGTAGACCCCCATATAGAACGATTAGCGGCGGTAAAGCAGCAGTTTAATTTAGATAAGAATGTAGTATTAACAAGCGAATGGCAAGATTTAAAGCAAGTGCCAGGGTTGACAGGGGTGGCGATCGCTACTCCAGCTACCACCCACTATGCTTTAATTAAAGACGCTCTCCAACAGGGATACCATGTTTTAGCTGAAAAACCCCTAACTCTCATTCCAGCAGAATGTCGGGAACTTTGCCAGTTGGCACAACAGCGTCATTTAATACTCATGGTTGACCATACCTATTTATTTCATCCAGCAGTTGAGCGAGGAAAAACTGTAGTACAAGCGGGTAAATTAGGTGATTTACGCTATGGCTACGCCACCCGCACCCATTTAGGGCCTGTCCGGCAAGATGTTGATGCGCTGTGGGACTTAGCTATTCACGATATTGCTATCTTTAACGCTTGGCTGGGTCAGATCCCTGTGAAAGTACAAGCAACGGGTACAGTGTGGCTACAGGGGCAAGCCAATAGGGAAATTACCTACTCTCCATCCCAAGGTTTAGCTGATCTAGTATGGCTAACACTGACATACCCAGATGGCTTTCAAGCTTATATTCATCTGTGCTGGCTGAATACCGATAAGCAGCGACGGCTGGGGATTGTAGGTAGCCTTGGTAGTTTGATTTTTGATGAAATGTCGCGATCGTCACCTCTAACGCTGCTACATGGGGAGTTTGAACAGCAGGGCAATCAATTTATTCCGGTAAATCAAAGGCAGGTAGTGTTGGAATTAGAGCCAGGTGAACCATTGGAGCGAGTTTGCTCCGGCTTTGTTGTCTCTATCCTCAACAATACTCCCTCAGAGGTTTCCTCTGGCTGGGTAGGCACACAGTTAGTAGAAATTCTAGCTGCACTAACAGTATCTCTTGGACAAGGCGGCAAACCTGTTTTTCTTAATAAGCGCTCTCAACTGTAATTTTCGGTTACAGCTATTTTCAAGTAAATAGACCACGCGGTAGGGCCACAGCATTGCTCATTGGTGTCAACTTAAGCTCAAAGTGGTGTTAAGGACTTTTGCAAGAAGTCTAATCACTATATCCAGCACTGTTGCATCTTTTACCAACAGCTTGAGAACTAATTCGGGGTGAAGCGATAGTCCTACAGAGTATCGGTTGTGGAAGTCAATTTTAAATTTTGAATCAAAATGTAGCAAAGATTACCTTTCCAAAGTCCCATTCACACAAACTCCTCGTTTTGGAAGACTTACCAAGATAGTTTGCTGCGGCGAAAGACTAATCTCATAAGTCTCGTTCCCAAGTAACACCTGGAACTTCGGGGACTTCTCCTTGTCTACAACTGCTTTCACAGACTTGTTGATCCCCAAAGAGGAACTTCCCCCAGACTCCTGTAGGCTAGGGTAGTGGCTTGCTTTTGCCTCCTCATTCCTAGAGGAAAATCCCAGATCCCCTACATTTCCTTCTTTCTTTAGAACAGGTAACAGCGAGATATCAATCAAAGGTAAGGTAATTTTCAGTGTCGTACCTTGATGAAGTCCCACACTCTCAAGAGTAATGCTGCCTCCCATGAGTTCGATTAAGTTTCGTGAAATTGCTAGTCCTAGCCCAGTACCTTCAAACTGACGTGCGGTTGTGCCATTCACCATTACAAACGGGCGAAATAGTTTGTGCTGTTGAGTTGGATCAATACCTATCCCTGTATCTTTGACTATCACCACCACCTGAGATTTACCAGTACTATATTGAATTTCTGTAGCAATAGTGATGCTTCCTGTGTCGGTGAACTTAGTGGCGTTGCCAATAACATTAATCAGCACCTGCTTCAGTTTCGCTGCGTCTGCCTTAATTGGTATCGGTTTAGGATCTAACTCGCATTTTAATTGCAAGCCCTTTTGTTGAACATTAACTGATTGTAAATTAATCACCTCTAATAATATTTGTCGGAGGTCAAGAGGTGTGGTGACTACAGAAAGCTTACCTGCTTCGATTTTAGAAATGTCGAGTAAATCATTAATAATACTTAGCAAATGAATCGTTGTTTCATCGGCACGTTTGAGGAAGTCCATTTCTTCTTCCCGGCTATCACATAATCCATCTTCAACCACGCGAATGCAGTTAATAATAGTATGTAATGGGTTTCTCAATTCATGAGAAGTCGTAGCCAAAAACTGGCTTTTAATTTGGTTAGCGCTTTTTGCTTCTTTCCAAGCTATTTCTAGTTCTTCTGCGCCAGCTTTTAGCCGTTCTACCATTTGGTCTAATGCTTGGGCCAGTTGATTGAATTCCCGAATTTGAAAATTGTGCGGAACTGGTTGTGCGGCGTGGTGAGAGTGAATATTGAGAGCGTAGTCTCGCAATTCTTCTACAGGACGTGCCAAGTAAGGAGCTAAATATAGGGATGCTAACAAAGTTGTACCAATCAAACCAACTGTCAAAACAATGAGAATTAGTTTGATTTCCTCTAAACCAAAAAGCGCATTATCGACACTAGTAATAGCTAAGACTATCCATTTTTGCTGCGGCTGTTGGGTGAGAGGATTTACAATAGCCGTATAGCCAGCGACTAATTCTTTCCCCTTTGTAAAAGACAAATTTATCGAATCGTTTTGTCCTGCAATTGCATTTTTAATTATGCTCTTGAGTTGGGAAGCATTTGGGTGCTGATTGATATTAGTTCCCACCCAGTCTGCAAATGGGTGCGCCAAAATTGTCCCGTCTTCAGCAATCACTACCATAGCGCCTGTGAGCGATCCCGGCGGATTTTTGATTTGTTGGTACAATGCAGACTGAATACTTAAGCTGTAAACTAAATTTCTTCGGCTATCAGAGACTGGTGCAGATAACACTAATCGCAGTTGATTTTGGATGTTTCTTTTTCCAGTTCTTCCTGTGTTTAGCGGAAAGATTGCTTTAACATCAATTCCGTTACTAGGCAAAGGTAATCTCAATTCTCCAATTGCTTGCTCCCCACAGCTACTAGCAATTATTTTCTGGTTTAGGAGATTCGTTAATTGGATGCACTCAATACTGGCTGGAAGTTGTTGCCTTAACTGCGTGAGAATTTCTTGCTCTTGTATAGGCGAACCCGACGGAATCATCGTTGTTTTACTTACACTCAGCAAATTAGCTTTTAAGATAGCGATCGCATCTCCAATTCTCTCCCCTTTACTGATAGCGCTTTCTGTTAAATTTTGACGTGCAGTTCCCAATATGCTAGAACGTGCCTTATTCAAGGCAACAATCTCGCCTATAAGTAAAACTGGAACGAACAGCAGCAGTATTCTCGTTACTAAAATTCGACGAAAGGAAGATTGGCGGGAATTAGTCATCGAGTGTCTCACTTTGCATCTGCAAAACACAACAGCAAAGATATGTAATTAGACTACCTAGATGAGACATTTTATTAAATTATCAGAATTTTATTTTCAATGTTTAAAAATAACAAATTGCTATAATTCAAAAAGAAACGTGGGATACCAAAACTCATATATGCTAGAAGATGTAAAAGCGCTTTATGTTGCATATAAATACAGTGTTGAAATTGTAAAACGGTAGCTTGCAAGCATGGATTTTTTTGAGAATCTACACACGAGCAAAGAAAATATTCAAACTATCAAATCAATCTAATGTTGCAAGATCGTCCTCATACTACAGTTGTTTTAGCAATGAGTGCAGATGGCAAGATAGCGGATTTTAGGCGATCGCCTGCTCGGTTTGGCTCAAAGGTTGATAAAGCACACTTAGAAAAACAAATCGCTGCCTCTGATGCGGTTTTATTCGGTGCTGGTACTCTGAACGCCTACGGAACAACACTTCCTGTATCAAATCCAACTTTAGTGGAACTTCGGGCACAAGCAGGGAAGCCTCCGCAGCCAGTTTATATAGTGACTACACACTCTGCAAACCTCAATCCGGAAATTCGCTTTTTTAAGCAACCAGTTAGACGCTGGTTACTCACGACAACATCAGGAGCACTTTCATGGAAAGGATGCTTAGAGACAATTTCCTCAACTCTGGGAACTGGAGCACAGGAGTGCCCTCCAGAATTTGAGCAGATTCTGGTTTTTGAAACACCAACGGGAGAGATTGACATTCCCGCAACTTTGAAGCATCTAGCCACTCTACATATAACACGCTTGGCGGTCTTGGGTGGAGGTGAATTAGTAGCTTCCTTGCTGGGATTAGATTTAATCGATGAATTATGGCTAACTATCTGCCCACTGATTTTAGGTGGTAATACCGCACCCACACCCGTCGATGGGAAAGGATTTTTATCGGATTTAGCTCCCAAGTTGCAACTTTTAGAAGTTCATACAGTTGAGCAAGAAGTGTTTTTGCACTATCGCCTGCAACGACCAGCAGATTAGATTACGCTAAGTAAAGTTATTGATCATTGGGCATTGGACAATTCAATTTTAGATTTTGGATTTTAGATTTTGGATTAAATTTCAATTCTTTAATCCAAAATCTAAAATCTAAAATTCTTCCTCCCCTGCCTTTTACTGCTCCCTAATCCCTACTCCTCTAAAAAAAGCCAGACAATGGTGAAACAACTTAAGCCTCGCTATTCTGTTGTTTGGACGAACAAAATTGCTGAAGTACCCCAAGATGCCTGGAATGCTTTGGCAATGCCACTCAAAACGCCGTTTTTAGAATGGGAGTGGCTAAACAATATCGAAACCTCCCATAGTGCTACAGCTAAAACTGGTTGGTTGCCAAATCACTTGACATTGTGGCGAGATAGAACGCTGATTGCCGCTGCGCCACTTTATCTCAAAGGACATAGTTCTGGTGAATTTATTTTCGATCACCAATGGGCAGAGTTAGCCGATCGCATCGGAGTCCGATATTATCCAAAATTGCTGGGAATGACACCATTTACTCCCGCTGAAGGCTATCGGTTCTTAATTGCCCCAGGAGAAGATGAGGATGAAATCACAGCGATGATGGTGCATGAAATTGACACTTTTTGCTCCAAAAATCGAATTTCTGGGTGTCATTTTCTCTACGTCGATCCCCAATGGCGTCCGATGCTGGAACGGCATGGCTTTACAACATGGCTGCACCACAGCTATGTCTGGGAAAATGCTGGTTTTAAAACTTTTGATGACTACTTGAAAGTTTTCAACGCCAATCAGCGCCGCAATATCAAGCGGGAACGCAAAGCTGTGGAGAAAGCAGGTTTACGATTGCAAGCGTTAACTGGTGATGAAATTCCTCAGTCTTTATTTCCTTTGATGTACCAGTTCTATGCTGACACCTGTGATAAGTTTGGCTGGTGGGGTAGCAAGTATCTCACACAGCGGTTTTTTGAGCAGCTGAACACCGATTATCGCCATCGAGTCTTGTTTATTGCTGCATATAGCGAGCAAGATAACTCTCATCCTTTAGGAATGTCCTTTTGTTTGTTTAAAGGTGACAAACTCTATGGACGCTATTGGGGGAGTTTCCAAGAAATAGATTGCTTACATTTTGATGCTTGCTATTATACGCCGATTGAGTGGGCGATCGCTAACGGCATCGAAATTTTTGACCCTGGTGCAGGTGGACGCCACAAAAAACGGCGCGGTTTCCCCGCTATGCCTAATCACAGCCTGCACCGCTTTTACAATAATCGTTTAGGACAAATTTTACTTCCCTATATTAAGGAAGTGAATCAACTCGAACAGCAGGAGATTGAGGCAATTAATGCAGAGTTGCCATTTAGTGAGAAAGGTGGTTGAGGAAAAGGAACTATTTTCGTAGCAGAGTTTGCCGAATAATTAAGCTTTACTCGGCAAACAGATGCTTGCTTACCTTTTTTCACAATTGTGACATTCATTTAGAGGTGAGTATATAGTTTTTTCTAACTATGGCTTCAAGAAATTTTTGTATAAATATTGTTGCGGACTATTCTAAAATAAAAGTATAATTTATAACAAAAAAAATAATTTACTTTTAAGTAAAAAGAATCACAAATATATTAAAGATATAAAGAATGCTAAGTAAGATAGGAATTACACTTAATATAGGTGTAAAAATCTTGAAGAAAGAAATTTGCTTTTTAGAGTGCTTATGGATTTAATAGTTGAAGATTTAGCTGCAATTGATGATAAACTTTCCCAACGTCATATTGACCTTGATCCCGGTGGATATTTCATTATTTACTTGGATCGAGACGCAAGGTTAATTTATGCCAAGCATTTCACAAATGTGATTGATGAGCGTGGTTTAGCTGTCGATCCAGAAACGGGAAAGGTAATTCCGGCGCGAGAAAAGGTAGAACGAACTCACACCACGGTTTTTAGCGCGAGGACGGCGAAAGAACTTTGCGTGAAAATCTTTGAAGAAACTCAGCCCCCTCCTGTAACTCAATTAAATCATGCAGCTTATTTGGGTCGAGAATTTGTTCGGGCTGAGGTGGCTTTAGTCACAGAGCAAGAGTATGTTCAAGATTAAGTTAAAAGTTAAGAGTTAGAAGTTAAGAGTTAAGAGTTAGAAATTCATAACTCCTAACTCCTAACTCCACTTTAAATTTTCCCATTACCCATCAGATGATGGCTGATTTATCTGATAGATATAGTAAGTCGCCATTGGGATAACGGTAGCGGCAATTAACAATCCTACTACCCAAGCAGTAGCGTTACCTTGGTCAGTTTCTTCTGCTTTCTTGAAGGTGCCTTCTACCTGTACATTGTCAATTATTTCGGGTGGCCCTGGATCGGCTTTCCCAGAGAGGACGGCAACAAGGCGATCGCTTGCATCTATAAATGCCTGATTGTATTTGTTACCATTGCGTAACGGCACACTTACTGTTTCAGTAGCTACACTCTCGGCAATAGAGTCTGTGAGTAAAGGCTTAACTTGATCCCCAGTAATAATCGCAGTACCATTAGTAACTGTATCAATAACCAATAAGGTTTGATTAGCTTGGGCTGATTTTGTGGGAAACCATTTTTTAAACAACTCTTTGGTGAAGCTTTCCGGTGTTTCACCGTAGTCAAGGCGGCGAACAGTAACTATTCTGACTTCCTTATCTGTTTGCTTTGCCAAATCTTTGAAAGCGCTGCTAATCTTACCTTCATTCAGACGGCTGATGACTTCACCTTGATCTAAAACCCAGGTGTCATTCCCTGCTGTGAGGTTGGATATTTTATCCACACCTGTAGCTAAAGCAGGTGCGGCAAACAGCGAAGCTGCTATAATAACCGTCACCAAAGGTAGAATTAGCCGGATGAGGTGTTTTTGACTGCTAAATAATTGTTTAATAAGCTGTTTCATCGTATGAATCCTAAGACAGACTTGCACCAAAAATACTATAGAACCACTGTAAAAATCACCTCATTCCCAGTTTTCTCCAGTATGAAGTTTCTGCTACTGCCAGTAGATATATATTTTAAGGGATTTTTTGATTGTACAAATTTGTTCTGATCGCGGCTGCAAGCATTAACCTGACAAGAAATACTGCCCATTTTGGGAATTAACCCAAATACTTAGGGCGGAATTTGCAAACCATTTTGAAACTATATCGTATAATCAATATTTTTGGCAGCATCAAGGATATTTTTTTATATCTGCAAGTAGCTTTTCCTGCTGTACCCATCGATGGGCGATATCTGCATTTTTCTAATATTTTAGCTAAACCTATATCAATATAATATTTACATGACCATAATTTTAACTAACGACGACGGCATTGACGCTCCCGGTATAAAAGCGCTAATCAAAGCTGTGAATGGCAAAAATGTTATTATTGCTGCTCCTGCTGATCATCAGTCTGGCTGTGGACATCAAGTTACTACCACTCGTGCTATTAACCTCCGGCGACGTTCTGAGACTGAATATGCGATCGCAGGCACTCCCGCAGATTGTGTGAGAATCGCTCTAACACAAATTAACGCAGATGTCAAATTTGTGCTTTCAGGTATCAATGCTGGGGGCAACTTGGGAGTCGATAGCTACATTTCTGGCACAGTGGCTGCTGTGCGGGAAGCCGCAATGCACGGTATTCCTGGAGTTGCCATTTCCCACTATCGCAAAGCCAAGCAGAATTTTGATTGGGATATGGCTGCCAAATTGACAGCTGAAGTTTTAGCGGACTTACTCAAGCGTCCCTTAGAACCGGGAAGCTTCTGGAATGTGAATTTGCCACATTTGCAACCAGGAGAACCACATCCTGATGTGGTGTTTTGCCAAGCTTGTACCAAACCTTTGCCTGTCAACTATCGAATAGAAGGCGATGATTTTTATTATGTAGGAGAATATGGCAAACGCGATCGCACTCCGGGTAGCGATGTGGATGTATGTTTTTCTGGCAATATCGCAGTAACTCAGTTAAAGGTTTGACATTTAGTTAACAGTGACGATTGAATCCCTTCGGCTTGGTGCAGCCACTCATGGGGAGCGACTCTTGTTACAACTGGTGTGGAAGCCCCCAGACGCTTTCTACCAGACCAAGGCGTAGCAAGATCGCTATAGGAGTACGAAGACTCGATTTAGCTGCGCTATGCACGGCACATCGTCTCACGCCACTTGCTCAATTGGAACCACCAAGGGGTAGTTCCCCAGATACCAAAGGGAGAGGTTAACTTCTGCCGTAGGATGCCTGGTCGCGTAGCGTCTCCTGTCTTGAGAAGCGCTGTAGGAGAAGACTGTGCTGCTTCACTAAAACCCAAAATTGCTATTAGTCATCCAATGCTTGAATTAAGGACATAAACCGATCTAGAGTTTGTGTCAGTTGGTTGAGTTTTTGCAGTGAATCATGGTGAGATTCTGCAAGAGTCTGTACAGCATCACACAACGCGATAATTTGGTAGCCTTGCTGTTGCACCTGCTGTCCCTGTGCTTCAACTTGGATGCTGAGAGTCTCCAATCTTTCTGCAAGACGCTCAATTGTCTCAGTCGTAGAAAGTACTGCTTCCCCTATTTGCTCAACAATAGATTCCAAGCGATTTATTTTTACTTCGACTCCTGCTGAAATCATTTCTTTATACCCTAATTTTGAAAGAGCATCTTAGTACAATTCTTAATACCAATTGAAATAATTAATTTCAGTACAAATATTAAATAACACTGTGATTCCGATAATATGTATGCTTTTGTTCTTTGATGCTTTTACCCAATGTTGTGTTTAGCTACTTATACGTAATTAATTGATGACAATTCTTAATCAAGTTTCTTGCTCCTGGTTGACTGACAAAAATTCTCAAAGTCTTGTCCCTTCGCTTTCGTCCCGCTTGGGAATCAATTCCCAAGCTAATAGCTCAAGTCTACTAAAGTAGACTTGATATGCTTTTGGGTTCATTTTAATGGACTTGAGCTATGAGCAATCAATTTATTGCAGGGCGGGTTAGAGTGCAACGCATTCATATTTGTCAGTTAACAAGTTTTTAACCACATATCTAAAATGATTAGTCACCCCTCCCAAGATATAGTTAAGAAAAATCAGCTTCAATTTATCCAAAATTGTGCTAACCAAAAACTTAACGAAGATTAAGTAAATGAATGGTTAAAATGGATACTTTTAATTAAACTAGGTTTTTAGTCTAATTAAGTCTCAGTAATTATACCCTTGTTACTTAACATTTAGCTCGACTAATTCACTAAACATTAGTAACAAACATTTTACTAAGTGTCATTTATCTAAATTAAGGGTTTAAATTTACCTACTGTAGTTCAGTACAGTCGAAATTTAAGCGTTATTTGGACATTGGGGAGAGCTTGTAGGACTATTAATCTTATGACTATTATTTAGTGCGATCGCGATCAAAATTGCTGATCCAGTCAAAATTTTCAAGGTTTTGAAATCTGGTAAAGTTTCAGTGGTAGTGAACACTAATTTCAAAAAAAGGAGAACGATATGCAGTTTCTCAAAATTGTTCTTGTCACCCTTGTGTTGATGGTGAACCTGGTAATTGCTCAACCCGCTTGGGCCGGCAAGGATTTTACTAAGGGTGCTGACTATGCTGAGGTAACTCAGGCGCTTAATCAACTTCTAACTGTAAAGGACACACCTGAGCAAGCTGGCTATACACCTGAGCAGTTCCAGCAGCGACTGGCACAATTGCAGTTTCAGAAAAATGTCATAGAAACAGCTAGAAAGCGGGCACAGTGCCGCAATGAAACTGGAAAGACATTGGCTGTCTATGCCAATAAACCAAAAAAATCTCCAACCCAACTCTACTTCCTGGGCGCAGGAACAATCACGGATGATGATTGGGATTGCGATGGCATTTACTTACCCGCCGGTTCTCAAGTGGTTCTAAGCCCAAACGCTCAACCACAACAACTGACCCAACCAATCGCCGTCAAGTTTGTCGATGGTACACAGTCTAGTGCTAGAACCAATCCAGCCACTGGTGTAATTGAATTCAATGTTGAACCTGCCAAAGTATTTAAGGCGGGTGAGAGCAGCTGGTTGCTCCCAACTTTGTCCCAAGCAGATATCGATACGCAAATTCCTACCCCACAACTCATTGACTAATCTCATCTAGAGAAGGTTGGGAGAAGCACGTGGCGTGAATTTAGGAGAGTCTAAAAGTATTTGATACATCACTAGTAACTTTTAAAACATTCTCTAAAGGAAAATCTTCAACCATTGAACAATCAACTCTTAATTAAAGAAAAATTACAAGCCAAGCTTGAGAAGATTCAAACCAAGAGCGATGGTTCTCCCGTTACCGATTTGAAGCTAGATAAAACTTTAACCGAAGAAATTGAACAATTGACGACGGAACTGGAGAGTGTCAATCCCAATCTCAATCCTCTTCTCAACGCTACTTATTTGCTGGATGGAGCTTGGCAACTGCAATACTCCACTGCGAGAGAAATCCGTTCTTTAGTTTCTCTCCCATTGGGATTAAAGCTGGGTAAAGTTTATCAAGTGATTGATGTTGCAAATAAATTGTTTTTCAATCTAGCTAAAGTTAAACATTCTCTGGGGCTAGTATCAGGATATGTCAAAGTGACAGCTAGCTTTGAGCCAGCCAAAGAAGATTTAGAGCCTTTAGCGAACAAACGCCTCAACGTCTATTTTGACAAACGCTACCTATCGATTGATAAAATTATCGGCATTAATACCCCTCAACTCAACCAATTTAAGGTTGTCCCAGCAAATAATCCTACTAGCAGAACTGCCACACTGGACATTACTTACTTAGATGAAACCTTAAGAGTTGGACGTGGAGGAGATGGAAGTTTATTCATTCTTAGTAAATCCAATGATTTACCTGACTTTACCTCCTAAATTGGAAATTGATCGCACCGCCGGATGAATATGGCTCTTTCAATAATGCATCTTTTCACCAAGGTAAAACCAGGTTCTGCGATGGTAGAGCTTAAAACATTAAATTTAAGGGTTGGTTATGGTATAGAAGAAGATGTTAATGCCGATCCTCTAAGTCCCAGGCAAGTTTTAATTGTTAGGTATGAAGATATTTTCGACTTATCAATTAAACCAGGAGAATTACGAGAAAATATTGTGGTTAGAGGGATAGAATTTGATAATTTTATCCCTGGTTCTCTGCTAATCTTTGAAAGTGGTGCGGCAATTCGTCTAACTTTTTACTGCGAACCGTGTAAACGAATAGCCCACTTAGTAGAATCATTAAAAAGCATCCAAGGTAAAAGAGGAATTTTAGGCGTAGTCATTAAATCAGGTAAAATCCAGGTTGGTAGTAATTTTCAGGTTCAAGCTAATAAATTTCCAGCATTATCTGAAAATCCCTATGAACGGTTCCTAAATTTTATCATCAAAATTCCAAGTGGGAAAGTAGTTACATATAAACAGATAATTAGAGGCATGGGAGTAGATAATAGCTATCTAAGAGCTATTCCTACATATCTGAAAAAAACCTCGGCGGTTGATTATCCGGTACATAGAATATTAGACTCTAAAGCTTATTTGATAACTTATGTTAACCAACAAAAAAATAAGTTGGAAACTGAAGGAGTTAAGGTTTTATTTGAGGAAGATTTATTGAGCAAATTAAACAAAAATTTTGTGGATATTAAAGATTATTTATGGGAAGATGAGACTATATATCTAGAATAGATATTACTAATGTAATTTTCACGGATATTTGCAATATTATCCTGTATTGTGCAGGGTAAAATCCTTCGTTTTATCAAGATAATCCTTGATTTTTAATTTGTTTAGATGTCGCTTCCATAAAGTCGATAAAAACTTTTATGAGCTTATGGATTCCCTCGCTACCTCCTGCAATTAAGCCTCCTGTAAGCAATGCATCTAAACAACGGAAAAGAATTACTTGTATTGGATTATCTAAATCAATAACTACAAGTGGTTCGATTGAGCGAATACCTATTGCGCTCATTAAAAGACCGAATAAAAGGGATGTCCATAGAGCAATTATTCGTGTATCAGATTTATAGGCTGTTCTTTGGCGCTCTTTTTCATTTAAATCATCAATTTGTGGCTGGAAAATTTTTAATGAGTCTTGTTGATTTTGTGTAAAATTTTTGATGATTTGTTCTTCTAAACTCATTCCTTCAGGCGGTAGTCCACTGACTTGATTTGATTCCAAAGAAGAAAACTGTTTCTGTTGGACTTCCACAAGTCTTATCTTCTCAGACATAAGAGCCTTTTCTTGCTGAATACTAATATCTAATTGTTCAACAAATGGGCCTCGCCAAGTAGTTATAAAAACTTCCAAAGAACGCTCTAGTAACAAAGAAATAAATAACTGTAATGTGAGTAACTGGATAATATCATTAAGTCCAAATGGTTTTAAAACAAATGGTTTTGATGATAACCAAGTTGATAAAGTTACTACTAGAAAACTAATAATAATTAACAAAAAAAATAGAGGAGATTCTGGAGAAAGCTTTTGCAACGTATCTATACTCCTGTTTTGCGCCACAATATTTAACACAGCCTAGAGGTGAGAACTACACCTGCTGAGTTACTTAACAACGTTAATTTGATAGAACAGTAAATAATTTATTACACGACCTTTTTTTGCAGGAGGTCATAGGCTACCCCACCCCCGAAGGATGTCTTCTTTGCCAGACGCTACGTGTAGCTTGCTTGTATTGTAGGGGTACGACAGGCTATGACGCTCGTTCGCCCTTGGCGTCTACCCTTCTCCCAAAGGGAGAGGCTAGCGCCAAGGGAGAAGACTCGCTAACGCAACTCTTAGAGACGCTCTTGCGTTCGCTATCGGTGTCGCACCTTGGTGGTAGCAGGATAATATGATGGTTCGTGACACCAGAGCCACACTAACCCAAAAGTATTGCTATACAAGCATTTAATAAGTAAATATTAGGTTTAAATTGAAAAAAACAAGGCGATCGCACTTTCCTCTTAGAGAACAGCAACTGTAGCACCAACTAAAAACCCCTCCAATATTGGAGGGGTTAATGTAATTTTTGGTAATGGGAAGTGGGGGGAGACAGCAGCTTTTCCTCTCTGGTGACGCATTTTCTTGTAAAAGAGATGATAGTATAGCATTTCATAAATCCGTTACGAACCTCTGCAATACTGTACTTAGTAAGATAAATCATTAGTGTTACCGAATGATGTCAGTTGCGAATCGACAGCGTTTAGGTAACCTCTATCATTCAAAGCTTGTGCTGGTAACTTTTTAGCATTGACAGCAGCCTTAACCACATCTAGTGCAGTGAGGTTTCCTATTTGGTATTGGGATACCAAAGCACTACCACTAGGAATACCCTGTGTTTTCAAGTTACCTTGGTAAGCTAGAAATGCAGCATCAAAGGGTTTGAGGTAGCTGACGTTCAGAGAATGAGTGAATAAATTGTTAGAGTTGATAGCGATAAGTTTGCCACTATTGTTAGTAGCTATTTGAGCGCCACCGATTGCAGGTAATAAAGCAATAGAACCAACTATAAGTACAGAATCTATCAAGATAGAGAATTTCATCGGGTTATCCTTAGTTAAAGTAAAGTGCAATTAGTGTTCTTGAGTAATAGAGTCTTATTTTTTACCAGTCTTAACTTCCTGCACTCAGGTCACCCGAACGGTTGATTTATTCCTCACCCATTCGGGTGATCTAATTGAGCGCAAGAACTGAAAAATTGAACCCATCCTACAGATCATTCAAAGTTGCTAAGACCCATATTGATACTGTGTTGGTTAATAAATCGGGAGTAAAGTTTAGGACAAACTTGAACAGATACAGCGTGCAAGTAAATAAAGTACACCCCTCCCCAACCCTCCCCAAGGCATCGCGGAGGATGCGCGACAGCGCAGGTGGGGTATTTTTGTAACTCACAAACTTGAAATCTGCTGTATGTATTTAACTGAGGTAATCTAAAAAATTATGCAGCGCTATTACTCAGTCATAGGCATAGCCCAACGCAGGCATCGCATTTCTGCACTATCTCCTTCAACAGCAAATTTATTGATTAATTATGCTTGAATATATTTTTTGATTCGGGTTTGCCGAACATACAAATTAGGGCAAACCGTAATTTCATTTCATGTCTAATTGGAGACGGTAATCATCAATCACTTGGTGCTAATAACCGAATAAACAGCAGGCTGAACTATACATATTATGAATATGTAAGCACTAACTGAAGTGCAGAACTGATTAAACAAAAGCTATTTGATGCGAGGAAGAGTTATGACATTAGTTCGTTGGAATTCTTGGAGAGAAATTGACACTCTACAACGTCAACTAAATAATTTATTTGAAGACACCAGAGTACCATCTGCATTGTTAGATAGAGGCTTGAGCAAAGTTCCTGCTGTTGAGATACAAGAAACTGAAGATGCTATTCTTCTGTTGCTAGAACTTCCAGGAATAGAAGCTAAAGATTTGGATGTACAAGTCACAGAAAACGCTGTTTACGTTAGCGGTGAGCGGAAGTCTGAAACTAAAACTGAGGAAAAAGGTATTACCAAAAGTGAGTTTCACTACGGGAAATTCAAACGCGTAATTCCTCTATCTGCTCGGATTCAAAATACTAACGTTACGGCAGATTATAAAGATGGCATCTTAAATCTGACATTGCCTAAAACTGAGCAAGAAAAGAACAAAGTCGTCAAGGTTAATTTGAAACAACCTGCTGCCTAATAGCTTGTGATCAGATTACTCTACCTCCTTTGATTGATTGAGATAGCTAAAAACCCGGTTACTATCGTGACCGGGCTTTTTTGTAATAATTATCTGGAATTGACGCGTAAGTGCTGTGTGCATGAATTATTTAAAATAACTGGAGGGCGTAGGCGTAGCCCGTGGTAGACATCGCCTTTTTTTAAAGTTTGTAAAGGAATTCTACTGTATATAGATAACAAAACCCAAGGGTGCGATCGCCCCTGCCGGGTGAGTACGCCATCGCAAAGCCCGATGCCTCGGTTGAACTACATCTATCCACCTTCCTACCTTTAAATAAGTAAAGCTAATAGAACCTATCAGTTTTACAAAAGCAAGATAGTTGATAAAAAATTGTAAAGCAGTGTAAAGTGTATTTACAGGCGAAAACAAAACCGTCTGATTCATAAACAACTAACCGCACTTATCAAACAATGACAACAACCATTCAACGTCGCGAAAGCGCCAACGTATGGGATCGATTCTGTGAGTGGATCACCAGCACCAACAACCGGATCTACATCGGTTGGTTCGGCGTAGTCATGATCCCCACCCTGCTAGCCGCCACCGCTTGCTTCGTAATCGCCTTCATCGCCGCACCTCCAGTAGACATCGATGGTATCCGTGAACCCGTGGCAGGTTCATTAATCTACGGAAACAACATCATCTCTGGTGCAGTAGTACCTTCCTCCAACGCCATCGGTTTGCACTTCTACCCAATTTGGGAAGCAGCATCCTTAGATGAGTGGTTGTACAACGGCGGTCCTTACCAACTAGTAGTTTTCCACTTCCTGATTGGCATATTCTGCTACATGGGACGTGAATGGGAACTATCCTACCGCTTAGGAATGCGTCCTTGGATTGCTATAGCCTATTCTGCTCCAGTAGCAGCAGCAAGTGCAGTATTCTTGGTATACCCAATCGGACAAGGTTCCTTCTCTGATGGTATGCCCTTGGGTATAAGTGGAACATTCAACTTCATGATTGTCTTCCAAGCAGAACACAATATCTTGATGCACCCCTTCCACCAATTAGGTGTAGCAGGTGTATTCGGTGGAAGCTTGTTCTCTGCAATGCACGGAAGTTTGGTAACATCTTCTTTGGTTCGTGAAACCACCGAAACCGAATCACAGAACTACGGTTACAAGTTCGGTCAAGAAGAAGAAACCTACAACATCGTTGCAGCCCACGGCTACTTCGGTCGTCTAATTTTCCAATACGCTTCTTTCAACAACAGCCGTTCACTGCACTTCTTCCTAGCAGCATGGCCTGTAATCGGCATCTGGTTCACCGCCTTGGGTGTAAGCACAATGGCGTTCAACTTGAACGGTTTCAACTTCAACCAATCAATCATTGATTCTGAAGGTCGAGTGATTGCGACTTGGGCAGATGTAATCAACCGCGCTAACCTGGGTATGGAAGTAATGCACGAGCGCAATGCTCACAACTTCCCCTTAGATTTGGCAGCAGGTGATTTTGCTCCTGTAGCTCTTACCGCTCCTGCTATCAACGGTTAAATGGTAAAGTTTAGCTAAATCAAAAAGCGCTCTCCCAAATTGGGAGGGCGCTTTTTAGTATCAACGATTATAGCGCTTACGGTAAAATATAGCGGTTCTGGTTTGGATGCAGGGCATAGGAATGCTGTGCCCCTACCGTTTTTGTCTAAAAAAACTTTTAAAATTTGCAACCATTTTATTAAATTTTATTAAATAGGTTTTACTTCAATACAGTTCAATTAAGGCTTAACTTTTTATCAAAGTCAATTTTTTAACGAACCGCCAAGGGCGCATTCGCGTAGCGTCTCGTAGAGAAGAACGCAAAGGAAGAGAAGAAAGAGAAGGAAGAAATGCTTAACTAAACTGTATTGGGTTCTACTTTAAAATATATGTATATTTTTAGATTAATTTTTCTTATTGAAATTATTCTACGCAATTTGAAACTTTTCAAAAAAAAATATAATGGAACAATAATATCCCCGACTTCTTAAAGAAGTCGGGGATATTATTGTTCAATGAATAATTTAGTGCTAGTCTGCTGTCGATTTAAGATAATGCACGATCGCCTCTGCTGTTGGCAAATTAGTTGCCAGTAAAACTTGATTAATATTGCATAACCTTAGCAGTGCTTCTTCATTTGCTTGATTAGGCTGAGGTTGTAGCAAATCTCTCAGGAAAATAAATGCTAAAATTTCTCCTGATCCAACCAATGAAGCAATTGTTTGATATCCTCCAGAAGTCGGTGCGGGGGTTTCTTGACTAATAGTTATCCCCGCCTGTTTTTGTAAGACTTCGCTAACAGATGGCCAGGTAATTGTAAAACTCTGCGAGAAAAATTCCTGATGTTGAGAAACAAATTCCGCAAGTTCTGATTTCTTGCTTTCGTGAGCAATTAGTACTATGTTTCTTTCAATGATCATTTGAGAAGGCTCACCTACATTTGTTTCTTCTGAAGTTTCATCAGATTGAGTTGCTTCTACTTCAGAAACCTCTTCAATAGTTTGACTGATGATCTCAGGAGCTTCGCTTTCTGTTTCATCAATAGCAGAACTAAGTTCTACTTCTTCAACATCTGCGCTGTCTTCTCTTGTAACTGACGTATCCAAATCTACTACTTTATCATTCGTATCTTGTGTAACTTTGCTCTTTTCCTCTGGTACTTGACTCAATGTTTCTTGCTGCTGAATGTCGGCATCTTGAACAACTTCCTTGACAACCTCGTCAACATCTGTGTCAACTTCTTCTGTAACTGGTGTATCTAAATCTACTACTTCATTATGGGTAGCTTCTGCAACGGCACTCTCCTGTGCAGGAACTTCGTTGAAAATATCACGCGGCTGCACGAAGGTGACTTCTGCTTCCAACTCTGCATCGGAGGTAGATTCGGGAACGGTACTCTCCTGTGCAGGAACTTCGCTGAAAATATCACGTGGCTGAACGTAGGTGACTTCTGCTTCTAGTGCTGCCTCCAATTCTGCATCCTCATCGTGAGTAGCTTCGGGAGTGGCACTTGTATCACGCCGCTGTACAAAAGTAGATTCTGCCGCCAGTGCTGCTTCCTCATCGTGAGTGGTTTGTGGAAGAACACTTTCCTCTTGAGGAGTTTCAATGATGTTTTCAGGTGAAGCGATCGCATCATCAGCTACAGTAGAAGAAACTTCTGAGGCTTCGACTTTTGGAAGTTCTACTTCCTCAGCATCTGCGTTGACTTCTGCTGCAACTGATGTCCGCAAATCCTCAACTTGATCATGGACATCGTGTGGAACTTCGCTGACTGCTTCTGGTGACTGAATGATGTTTTTAGGGATGACATCATCAGGTTGAGTTGCAACAACTTCTGAGATTTCGCTGATTTCTGGGGAAGGAGAATTAATTTCAGGTGTTTTTACTTCGTTACTAATTGGCGCTGGAACTTCGTTAACTACTTCTGGGGCTGGATTAGCAACATTGGAAGCGCTGACATTTTCAGGCGATCGCGGCCGAGAAAACAGTGAAGGATCTATAATTCTAAAAACTGTCTCTGGTTGCTCATAGGCGGGAGTAACTCCTTCCAAGATCAAAACGTAATCTGCAATCCGGATAACGTCTCCATCACTCAAAGAATATGGTCGGTCTTTTTCAGCCTGTTTACCGTTAAATATTGAGCCATTTCTACTGCCAAGGTCAGAGAAGTAGTAATTTCCACCTTTAACAAAAAACTTAGCATGTAATCGGCTGATATCAGGGCTGTCTAGGACTAAATCAGAATCAGGAGAACGACCTATTAACCATTCTCCTCTGGTTGTATTTTCTGTGGTCAGGTCAACTTCATTGACTTCATTTAGATTTGGTGAGTAGCTAACTTTTACTTTCATATTATTTTTTGGTTAATTTTATTGATTTCTGCTACCCAGCGCTGACGGGTAGTATGTTCTAAGTTTAAAATATCATCTTGTGACCAATGAAAATGATAAGCAATAAAAGCTACCTCCTCATATAGAGTATCAGAGGGGTAGCTTAGGACTCCCCCGCTAGTTCTAGCTCCACTGAAAATTGAGTATTGCAGTGGGGACATTGTGTCGGAATGTGTACATTGCCTTGCTGATTGATTCGATTGTAAAATTCTCGGAGATAGGCAATGTCATGTAGGAGAAGTCCTTCGAGTAAATCAGGACTAACAGAGTTGAAACTGCCCAAGCGAGTAATAACCAGTGCAAGCATCACTAAGACGCCGTAAGCTGGATTTTCTTGAACTCTGCGCTCTTGTTGCACCAAAATTTCATCTTTGGCGGTGGCTAAACGCATCACCCCCTGACGATGTACTCGGTTTTCACCATCACTCAACCCTTTAGGAAGAGTGAAGGCAAATTCTGTGCAGAGAGTATCCTTTTTACGGCGCATAGGTAATTTGGGGATTGGGGACTGGGTATTGGGCATGGGGCATTAGGCATGGGGCAAGAAGAGGATAGGGGGATAAGAAGCGAAGGAGATAGGGGAATAAAGAGTAATTTCTGTATAGTCTTTTTCCCCTCCGCTCCTTTGCCCCTCTGCTCCCTGCTCCCCCTGCTTCCCCTGCTTCCTCATCTCCCTCATCCCCCTATTCCCCATTCCCGAACTCAATTATGAACAACTGGCTCAGGGGAATTTATTGTATCTTCTGGTATGGAAGTTTCGCCTTCCAATCCATTGATTCGACGGTAAAAATCTTGAAGGTAATTTAAATCTTGGGCAAAAAAGTTTTCTACTATTGCCGGAGACACTTGTGGTAAAGCACCCAAGCGGGTGATTACTCGCGACAAGATAATAATTGTGGCATAAACGGGATTAGCTTTAACGCGTGGGTCACGCAAGGGTGAAATCTCGTCTATCGCCGTTGATAACCGCATTACACCTTTGCGGTGGAGGTTGCCTTCAGAGTCTAGATATCCTTTAGGCAGTGTAAATTCAAACTCTGTGGGAAACATAGTCCTCCTAATTACTTCACGCGCACTCGTAATAGGTTAAAACAAAATCAGTTTTGGTAATAGTATTTACTCTACAAATTAGCCCATTAATTCAGTGTCAAATTCAGCTTGATACTGAATTGTGAGTGTAAGAATGATGCTTTGAAATATGAGGTACAGATGTAGCCAGCCATCTCTATGAAACACTATGCATAGCTTGCTTTTCCGTAGGAGTACGGCATCGCTAGCTTAAAAATTATGCTTTCTACCGAATTTTCGGTAGAATATTAAGCACTATTGCTTATTGACAAATTGTTTATGTCCTTAATTCATTAAAAATAACCCATTAAACTAGGATCATCGCGTTTAAATTCCTCAAAAGCAATCTCTATCTCTTCAATTTCTATTTCATGACTGGTAGCGTCAAAATCACTAATTTTGTAACTAGTAGGCCAAGCACCATTTAATTCAAATCTAGCTCTTTCCTTTCCCTCTTGGTTGTAAATAGATAAATAAATATTTTTACGTTGTTCCTTCCACTTACCTGTTTCGACTTCTTCAAACCATTTCCACCAAGATGCATATGTGGTCAAACCTTTACGCAAAATAATATTACCACTCTTAGCATTGCCAGGAAGTTTAGTTATAACTGGTTTACCTTTTGATGCATCTCCCCATTTTTGAGAAGTGACTTCACAAATTTCAATTACGTCCTGGGTTCTTGTGAAACCTTGGCATTCTAAAAAGTAGGTATCGCTATCATTCCAACCTAAGTTTAGTCCTACAAAAAAACGATATTTTGTAAGAAACTCTTTCGGTCCTAACTTTGAAGCTATGTTTGTGATTACCATAGTATATATTGAGAGTTTGAGTTTTGATACAAATCTAATTTAATTTAGCAGTTAAGGTTGCTATCTATAAGTTATGGCAACCTGCTACCAAAAACAAATAGCTAAATAGAACCGAACAATTGAATTTTAACCTTAAGTTGGAGGGTTTTTTGACTTGATTCGATATGATAACCTTCAATAGCTATTTTAATCGCCTCTGTTACCAGATCACTGTTTGTAACATGAGAATCTCATTTCATAATAAGTCAATAGTCCAGTTAAAGTTGCTATCTAACCGAACAATTAAGTTTTTCCCTCAATTACTTAGGGCATTTGTACTTCTTTCAATCTGAAAACCCTCAATAGCTATTTCAATCGCCTCTGTTACCAGATCATTATTTGTAGCATCGAATTCTGGGGCTGTATATGATACAGGAAAGCAATTTGTAAAATTTATCCGGATTACTTCAGTTGATCTATCTTGGGCATAACCAACAACTGAAACTGCTTTCCGGTTGTCTTCCCACTGACGCGCTTCTCCATCTCTGCTACACTTTAAATACCAATCGTAGATACTATTGTCACCATTGTAATTCAAGGTAATTGTCACATTATCAGATTCCGCCTGTCCAGGAGTATTTTGACGGATTACCTTACCACTTTTGCCTGAACCTCTAATTTGTGTAGTGGTATTATTTTTATCACTAAATGCTGAGATTGATTTAACGAATTTTTCCTCAATGCCTTCTGCATTAAAGTAAAAGACAGAAGCACCAATATATTCATTTGCCATGAGAATCTCATCTCCTAATAAATTAATAGTGCAGTTAAGGTTGCTATTTATAAGTTATAGCAACCTCATGCCTATGACAAATAGCTAAATCAAACCGAACAATTAAGTTTTACCCTCAAGTACTCAGGGACTTTGTACTTCTTTCAATCTTAAAACCCTCAATAGCTACTTCAATCGCCTCTGTTACCAGATCATTGTTTGAAGCATCAAATTCTGGGGCTGTATATGATACGGGAAAGCAATTTGTAAGATTTATCCGGATTACTTCAGTTGACCTATCTTGGGCATAACCAATAACTGAAACTGCTTTACGGTTGCTATCCCACTCACGGCTTTCTCCATCTTTGCTACACTTTAAATACCAATCGTAAATGCTATTGTCACCATTGTAATTCAAGGTAATTGTCACATTATTATGTTCTACCTGTCCTGGAGTGTTTTGACGGATTACCTTACCACTTTTGCCTGAACCTCTAACATCTGTAGTGGCATTATTTTTTATCCCCAATCCTGTGACTGATTTAACGAATTTCTCTTCAATACCTTCTGCATTAAAGTAAAAGACAGAAGCACCAATATATTCGTTTGCCATGAGAATCTCATCTCCTAATAAGAGTGTGGAAAAATTGCAGAAAATAGTAAGCTATTACGCATTATGGGCTGTGATTAGTCATTTGTGTTTACAAAGGACTAATGACTAATGACATTCTCACAGAAAATAGTGCAATATGAAGCGGGTTAGCTTAATCAGTTATCCCTCATCAAGTGCATTCCATTGACTGATACGGAAGATGACAAACTCTGCCGGTCTAACGGGGCAAACACCTACTTCGATATACAAACGACCTAAAATTATAGTTTCTGGTGGATTCAATTCCGCATCGCATTTAACATAAAATGCCTGTGCTGCTGAATCTCCAAATAAAGCACCCTCACGCCAAATACGCTCTAAAAAGTTACTGACAGTACGTCTGACACGCGCCCACAAATCTTGATCATTCGGTTCAAAAACTGCCCATTGAGTGCCCAGTTCAATTGATTTTTCTAGGTAACTAATCAATCGACGCACGCTGATATAACGCCATTCTGTTTTATCTGGCTCAACTAAAGTTCGTGCTCCCCAAATGCGGATACCTCGGTTCGGGAAATTGCGAATGCAATTGATACCAAGGGGGTTCAATAGTTCCTGTTCGCGGAAATTGGTATCATAACCTAAACCAATTACGCCTCTGGGAACTTCATTTGCAGGCGCTTTAAAGACACCTCTGGTTTCGTCGGTGCGTCCCCAAACACCCATCATATGACCACAAGGAGGTACTAGAATGGGATTGCCGCGATCGCGCGGGTTAGCAACTTTGATCCAAGGATAGTAAAGGGCTGCAAACATCGAACGACGATTAAATCTATTCAACCAATTCACTACTTGTTGGGGTTTAACGGCATCAGGTGGTGCATCAAGTAAAACCATGCGGTTGGGTGGATTAGGAATATCGCCACTGGCAGAACCTTCGCACATACTGATCATCAGTTCCATGATCCCGTGGACTTGATCCAAGTTCAGCACTTGTTCTTGATAAGCCCGCATCAGATCAGGGCAAGCCACCATTGTGATTTCATCAATTTCAAAAATACCGCGTACCCCTGTGCGATCGTCTCGTACCCCTTCTATATCTTGTGAAAGTCTATCCGGCTGAGTGGCAACAATTGGTGGCGCTAGTTCGTACTGACCATTGACCGGACGGCGAGTTAAAGGCTGTCCGCTTTGAGTAATGTCTTCTACACTGATATACATAGAATTTCTCAATGCTGTCAGCGCATAAGTTGCTACTTGAGCATTAGGATCGCGGTTCATCGTCAAGTTCTGGTATTGCTCTAGAAGCTGATCTCCCCGACGAATCTCGATTGTGAAATATTCTCCTGTATTTGGAGCAGCTTCTCCTTCAGTACCTTCAGGTAGGGCACGAGGGGAACCTTCAATAATTAAGATATTTACTAATCCGTCTGCTGCTTGCTCAGGGCGCAAAGTAAACCGCAGGGCTGGACGATTGCCTCGAGCGTTAATTCTTAGAATAGCAGGTTCTGGACTCGCGGCTTTGGGTGCGTTTGGTAATTGAGTGCCAATGCTTGTCACCCAGCAGCGACCGCCACCATTCATAAAGTAGCCATAGACTGCAAAGGGTAAGTAGGCGTTGAAATCGGTGAAACCATCAGAATTAGGATGGGCAAAATAGTTGAGATATTGCGTCCAATTAGTCACCAACATCGGCTTAAATAGTTCAGCATCATCTCGAATATCTTCTGTAAAGCCTACAAACCCGGCAATTGCTGTGCTAACACCTTCAATCGGTCGGCTCCCCCGGTCAAATTCTTCAATATAGACACCGGGAGCAAAGTAATCAAGTCTAGCCATGAAAGTCTCTCCAAGTCAGTAAAAACTTAATTATTCAGGAGTTAGAAATATCTCTTTGAAGGTATAACCTTGGTTATCTACCAATGCATTAACATTTTTGGGTAAATAGCCAGGACAATTTAGATTTAAAACATAGTTACCTCTCTCAAGGTTTTCAAAAAAGAACAGTCCTTCTTTGTTGCTTTCCATGAATTTTGTAGTTCCCTGCAGAGTAACTTTTGTCGCCAGCAGTGGCAAATTTGTTGTCGCACTCTTGACAAAACCTGCAACTACTACTCGCCTAGTCATAATTTGGTTGCCACCAAGCCCGTCCATTCTACTTCGCAGGTCAAAAATTCGTTCCCAAACCAAAGGTGTTATAGTAGGTTGCGTATGAAAAGGCACGCTGATTGTGAAGTATAAGGCTGAACGCAAAGGTACATGAAGAGCGCCCCATATGCCGCCAATCTCAAGTGACGGCTGTATTCCAATTACCATACGCAAACTACCATAACCCCGCAATTCAGGAACTAAAAACTCCTCCTCCAAAGTTTGATGCCGTAGAAGTACGGTCAATGCTTCACTGAGGAAGTGATGCTCGCCTAAAGTCGTCCTATCCCAAGCTGTTAATACCACTGAAATATCAAACCAAATAGGTTCCCAATTTACAGTGCCAGTTTCTAGATGGCGTGTAACATTACGTTCAACTTGCCTTCCGGCTCGTTGAGACTGCTTACTCTGACGAATATCATAAATGTATAAATTCAGAGTCGGCCCTGCTCCCTCTTCCCTTCGAGTAGAAGGATGGCTGAAGTCAATTTGCTCCGTACTGGTAAGTGAGGTTCCTCCAGCGAGAATTTCGGCTAAAGTTTGAAGAACGAAGATAAACATGAAGGCGTTGTGCTGGTAGCAAATCCAGATGCATCTACAATATATGTATTAACCTTCTAAAGTTAATTAGACTTTTGTCGATATTTGTGAATGGGGCATTGGCATTAGTTAACCTAAGTCAAAAGACCTCTCCCTGACTTAAAATAAAGTTCAAGTCTGTCCTTTTCGACGGGCGAGAGGGACGGTTTTGCGTAGTAAAACCTCTTAGAGGCTTTTGACTCAGATCATTAGGTAATACCACATGAGCCGTCGAACTCACGTTTAGTTAGTGGTTATTCTCCATCTCCCCTCTGCTTCATCATCCTCACTCCCTAGTTTCCCCAGAATGATGATTGAGAGGGCTGGAAAATATTAGCTTTTCAAAAATCCGAAAAGCAGTAACTTCAACTTGTAGATCAGTCTATCCCTTGAAATTAGCGCTCTTTTATATCTCTGAGAATAGAAAAATAAGATGCTGACCTTGAATCTGAATCTTTTTCAAAGCCTCGCTTTCTCAGCAAAGCCAAAAAATTCTTGTTTGGAACCTAGCACGGAGAAACAAGGGTATAAATATTATCTAGTGAGAGGAGAAATAGCGTTAGGAAGGTGAGAAGCACCAGTGAATACAAACTTAATAATTATTTGGATTAATTATCTAAACAAAATAACTTAACAAAAAATAAACACTACTGATCCTGCATAATTTTATACTGATCAGCAGAAAAGTAAAAATATTTAGTTGCAAAAAGCGAGTTAAAGCTATGACACTAGGCTTTTCTGTACAAAAACTAGAAAATGGCTCTAATTATTTGAATTCCTCAGATATTCAAAGCTTTTGTCAGCTAGAGTCTGAGCAGCTAACTAGTCAGTATCCAATTTTTTTCGCTCGGATTGTCTATCATGATTATTTGTTAAAAAATCATCAGGAAGTTATAAATTATGGTCAAGACCAAGCTTCTTTTTCGCCAAAAATTTTAGCTTATTTACGGTCAGAAGCATGGCTTACAGACTTTCCGCCTGCTTTAACTTTACATGAATTTAGACTTAAGGACTTTTCATCCATTTCTTACATTTGCCCCATAGGCTATAGAAATCAAAAACCTGAATACATTCAAATCATTACTCATGAACCTCTGTCATCGAGTTTGCAATTATACGTAAAACGCTCTGCTATGCTCCTGAGTAAGTATGTAGATATTTACTTAGACTATGGAAGACAAAAAACTGAAATTCAACTCCTGGAAAATATCCTACATCGAGTAGGTCATCAATTGCGTAACTCTCTAGGACTTATCGGATTGTATGCACATAACTTATACTTAGGGTTAAAGGATAGTCCTTGGCAAGAGCAAGCAACAATCATTGGCGAAAGTATAGAAGATTTAGATACTAATTTAAATGAGCTTATTGATTGTGGTAAAAGTGCAAAATTAAGGGTAACATTTCAAGATTTAAGAAATTTGGTAGTTGAAAGTATCACAAATTTACAACCTTTAATTAATCAGAAAAAAATTAAAATATCGATTCCCGATACATCGACAATACTGAAGATTGACAGATTGCAAATGAAACAAGTATTTGACAATATCCTCAGTAATGCTGTTCATTTCAGTCCTAATTCCGGAACTATTACTTGTAGCTGGCAGATTTTTCAAGATGAAGTTTTAATTAAAATCTTAGATCAAGGGCCAGGACTATCTCAAGAGGATTTACAAAAAGTATTTACCCCATTTTATTCCCGACGTAGAGGAGGAACAGGACTGGGTTTAACTATCGCTAAAAAAATTATTCTGGATCATCAAGGAAGTATCTGGGCACAAGTTTTGTCAGAAAGGGGAGCGCAATTCTCTCTGATTTTGCCTCGACCAAGAAGTAGATAAATAATTGATAATTCCTAATAGGCTAGGCTAAGGTAATTCGTAATTAAAAATATGACTAATGATCATAAAAAACTTTCAGTTTTGCTGGTAGATGATGAAGAACGCTTCCGCCAGGGGTTACGTACCCTCCTCAACTTTTATAGTATTAATTCTGCTTTACCTGTAGAAGTTGTGGGTGATGCTGATACTGTAGAGCAAGTTTTAAAATTAACAGCCCAGAAGTGTCCAGATTTAATTTTGCTGGATATGCAATTGAAAGGATGTGATGGGATTACAGTTTTGGCACGTCTTAAGGAAACTGCTTACACTGGCAAGGTTTTAGTATTGTCGGCTCATCAAGAAGATGACTGGATTTTTAGAGCAATGCAGGCAGGAGCCGCAGGTTATGTGTTTAAAAATCGTTTGGCAACACAATTGTGTGAAGCTATTGACACTGTTACAAGGTCAGAAATTTATCTACCTTCAGAGGTAGCTAGTCGATTTTTCCGGTTTTTTCAGGCTTATTCAGACTCTAATATGAAAGCATCTCATGAGGTGCATTTAACCCAAAGAGAGCAAGAAGTTTTACACTGGTTAACTCAAGGTGCTTCTAATGAACAAATCGCTAAACATTTATATGTAACAGTTGCTACTGTTAAGGCGCATCTCACAAGTATTTTTGAAAAATTGAAGGTTACTAGCCGGACTCAAGCTATTGTGGCTGCTCTCAAGTTAGGATTAGTTCACGCTTGAGCGCGACAGAAGTAATCGGCGCAATTCACGAAACTCTTTGTATATGCCTTCATTTGAATCTTTTTATCAAGAATACCCCTGCTCGTACAATTCTCCCTTAACTTGCGATCGCCCCTTCCAAACGGCGCAGCAAATCAAAGGTGCTAAGTTTTGCTTGGAATGTGGTTTTCCAGCAACTTTACCGCAGCAGGCTGAGATTAAAGGAAATCTGGGGACTTATCAAATAGCTAGTTTTGTTGGTGTCCGGGGTTTGGGCCGCTTATATTCAGGTATCCAACTCAAAGACAAACAGCCTGTAATCATCAAAGAATACCTGCTACCCAATCGTTGTTTTAATGAAAGTGAGACTCAAAAGCGGAAAGAGACTTTCAAACAGGTGGGTGGGGTAAGTTTAGCCGATAGTAGAATTCAAAACTTCCGTCTTGTGGAAACTAAAGAAGCGATCGCTGATGAAAAAGGAGAACGCTGTTATTTAATTACTAAAGGAGTAGAGGCATCCCAAACTTTAGGAAAATATCTGATCGAGAAGGGAGCAATGACATCTATTGAGGTGCGTGAAGTCCTAAATCAAGGTCTACAAACTCTCCAGTTTCTCCACACTCAAAAGCTGCGCTTTCCCTCCAACCAAACACAAGTGGGTATCACTCACGGCAACATCAATTTAGATAGTACTTTAATTCAAGTAGAAAATAATCAAAAATTTTCTATATACTTTTGTGATTTAGCTATCTGGGAAAATTTATTTCTTCCGCCTATTATTGCTCAACCCGCGCCTGCCAGACCTGAGCAAGATTTAGAATCATTAGGATTGGTAGCCTTTTCTTTATGGGCAGGACGCACAACTAATTTGTCATCTAACCAGCCTCTCAATCCTAGAGATAATCAACAATGGCCAGATACTGATAGTCATTTAAAACAGTTTATTTATCAACTAATTGGGCTGGAAACTCGTTTCGAGAGTGCAGAAGCAGCTCGTCAAGCACTGCTAAAACTTCCCAAAGAAGATCAGGGCAAAAGTTCAGCGCGATCGCCAGCTTCTCAAGAAATAGAAAAGCGTTTCCCAATCCCCTTAATTCTGCTATTAATTCTGGCTTTATTACTACTTGGGGGAGGGATTTGGTATTGGCTTTGGGGTAAGAAAACAATTAATTCTAATCAATATATACAATGGTCGAGACTTGTGCGGAATTTTTCTGAAGTTCCCAACGTTCCTTCCGGACAATTTATCTATACAGGAGAAAAAGACAGTACATGGAGCTATATTTTGACACAACCAGTGGACAACAATCATTTAGGAGATTTATTGACCAGACCAAAGTCAGATGCAACAGCAACATTTAATTATGAATCTGTTTTGTCATCAAATATAGATAATCCGATTAAAAGTATCGAAGAAGTCCAAACAAGCAAAAAAGATTTTGCAATTACTAGTTTGGTAGATAATATCACAGATAAACTTGCTAAAAAACCAGTTGCTTATGATGGGTTACTGGTATTTGTAGCATTTAATAAGAGAGACTCAAATCTTGCTAGTGCTCTTGGAGGGCAAATAAGTCTTGAGCAATTGCGTCAAATTTATACAGGTAAAATTACTAATTGGCAGCAAATTAGTCCCAAACTTCCAAATCTGACTCTGATACCTTTGGCCCCAACTGAACCGGAAGCAATCAGTAAATTTCAAGAAATAGTTTTCAAAAACGCCCCTCAGGACAAAGCTTTATTTAAAGCAAAGGTTATTAAACTTGATACAACAAAAACCCAAAACCAGATACGCAGCGAGACTCTAAAGGGGCGAACTCCTGGTATCATCAGTTTTGGCATTATCAGTAAAACTTGGACTCAGTGTACTGGCTATCCCCTAGCGATCGCGGATGGCAACAAGTCAGCGATTCAACCTCTGTTTCAACGGCGCGATCGCCGCTCAATTACTCCCTCAGATGATTTGTGTCAACATGATGATTATTATGTTGATGTCACGACTTTCCAAAGCTACGCCTTGGGATACCCTATTTTTGTAGTGTACCCTAAAGACAGCAGCCGCCTACCAGGTGGTTCTACATTTGCCCAGATGCTAACTACTCGTCAGGGTCAGTGTTTACTTAGTAAAGTAGGTCTTGTAGCTTTACAACCTATGCCTGATGATATAAATTCCTATGCCTGCAAATCGGTGCCCTAATCCCAATTGCGAATATTTTAACCGCGCCCTGCCTAACAATGCTAAGGTTTGTCCCTGGTGTTCCACTCCTGTGGGTAATGTAGTTGCCCCTACACCACAACAACCCAGTCAACAAGAACCCAGTCAACAACCACCCAGTCAACAACCACCTATTCAGTATCAGCGGCCAGCAACAGACCAACCTAATTACCAAGTTCCCCAACAAGCCCGCGTTGATTATTCAACAGTCTATCAGCAACGGGTTTCTTATCCACCAACACCGCCTGTTTATACTCCCCCACCTCAAAGAGCGCCAGTCTTAAAGTTGATTCATACCACCGGAAGAGAATTTAACCTCATTGGGGAAGGAGGTTATATTGGTCGCCGCAGTCAGAGTCCAGGAATAGCGCCGCCAGAAATTGACTTGACCGGCATCCCCAGTGAGGGAATAATCTCTCGTCGTCATGCGCGAGTCGATTGGGACTGGTCGCAAAATGCATACATGATTGTTGATATGAGTACAAATGGTATTTATTTAAACAATACTTCTCTAACTCCTGGTATGCAATATCGACTGCTTAATGGCGATTCACTGCGATTTGGTCAGGATAATCTAGTGAATTTCACTGTATATATTGTGTAGTAAAAAGCTTTAGCTAATGCACTAGGTTTGCAAAAAGCTGTAAAATTTCATGGGGTAGTTGATTGATCAACTACCCTTCAATTTTGGTGAGAGTTAGCATAAATTAACCTGAGTTTGACATTACACTTCCTTAACACACGCTGCGAGAGCGATGCCTGCGGGGGGCTACGCCTATGCACTGCGTTCCCTATAAGATATGCGATCGCACTCTAGATGATCAGCTGATCGCACCCTCATCAACCATCATACATGAGCGATGTCTACAACGGGCTATTCGGCGTCGCTTGACTTTTAAGAGAGTCGCTACAAGAGTGGCGATGGCACTTCAAGAGGTGTAGGGTGGGCAATTTATGATTATTTACTCAACTTAAAAGAGATGCGATACCTGCGGGGGGCTGCGCCTACGCACTAGGCCGGCCGCAGTCTGTAGCAACTTCTGTCTTCTTGGAAGTAACTTCTGTCTTCACGTTTGGGTGTTTCGCGCAGTCTGTAGCAACTTCTGTCTTCTTGGAAGTAACTTCTGCCTTCACATTTGGGTGTTTCGCGCAGTCTGTAGCAACTTCTGCCTTCTTGGAAGTAACTTCCGCCTTCACGTTTGGGTGTTTCCTATTATCCGTAATGGTTATGCTCCTGCCAAAAAAATTTTGCACGCTCAAATTTTGTTAATTTGTGATCAAGGTACAGATGTCAATAGGAAATGGACAGATAAACAAATAGCCGTTGCCCTCAACCTTCATCGCAACACAGTAGCTTTAACCCACCTTGGGGCTGGTTCTCTCCCTTCTGCTACCTCAACCAAATGTCTTCCCTTGGCTGCTGGACTTCAAAGTCTGTATACATTCCCCCCCGCTCCTCTGTACCTGACTAGGAAGAGGACTTCCCCCACTTTTAGTCTTGTTTAACTGACTTTCAAAATCACTAGTTGCTTGCAAACTGCGATCGCTCTGTGGTACTGCTTTATGTTGGACTAAAGGAGTTATCCTAGCAACCAGAGGTTGAGAGGGTACTTGTGAGTCTGTCTGTTCTGGAGTACCCATCTCTGGTTGCACGGCTGATCATAGACATAACTTGATTTGCGATCGCGTCAGCTTCTTGTTCATACTTATTTCCAGGCTCCCCAATTGTCTGTTTTGTTTGGGGATGATGCAAGGGTATTCGACTAATGTCGTGGGTAGAGGTTTATTGAGGGGTTGCTCCAATGGAACTGCTTGGGGTGAAGCTTGTGAGGATTCTAAACCAAAGCCGGGTATCCGGTGTTTGAGAGATGGTATTGAGAAGGAAGTAGTGGTAGCTTTTTTGGACTGGTTTACATGTTCTACCATTTTTTTCTCCTGATGCCCAAGCAGTAGGTAGATCAATATTTGCTGGATCAAGCACATATCTAGAGTATGGCGATCGCATTTTTAACACGATTCATCAAAAGTCTAAATCCAGGCAAAGACGAAGTTCGACTTTTGGCTACTTTTGATTCTGATGCAGTACCTTTAGCCTTGATTCTAGGAGAGATTTTTTTATGGACTCAAAACAGCAACAAACTTTTTTCACGTTCGATGGAGATGTTGGCGGTACTGCTGGATACGCCGGGGTTTCAGCGTCATCTGATGCTAGCAAGGTGGCTAAAACGGCAACTAAATATCTCAACGACTCACTGCTTATGAACCAACTTACAGAGCATGTGTATAAACTTTTGCTAGAAGACCTGCGATCGCAGCAAGAAAGGCTAAGTAATTATAGTTCCCAAAGGTGGTTGTGATGGTTGGAAATTTCATCGGAAGAACAGGAGATAAAATAGGTATTCCTAACAGCCTTGCTAAAGGCGACGTTGATCACGAATACAATTATGTCACTACTAATCGTTTCTACGTAGAAATAGACAGTTCTATTGCTGCATCTTTCACTGAATGTTCAGGATTAAGTGTTCAAATTCAGAAAAATGTTTTTTACGAAGGTGGTGTCAACGACCAGCAAAGAATTTATTTAGGTCATACAGAATTTACAGACATAACTCTTAAACGTGGACTTACCGATCATCCAGGTTTTTGGAACTGGATAAATACAGTTTTTAATGAAGAAGATAAAACATCTCGACGCAATGTCAATATTTTGATTTTCAATCAAGCTGGTGAAACGATGATGAGTTGGACCTTGATTGGTGCTATTCCTATAGCTTGGAATACACCTGCACTACAAGCAGATGGAAACGCGGTTGCTATTGAAGAATTAACTTTGGCTTATGAAGGTTTACAAGTTGCCAGAGATTCAGGAGGAGGTAATTCTGTAGAACGAGATGAAACAGGATATTTCCCTTCTAGTTAATTGGCTATTTTTCAACTATAACTATGCAAATTATTCAATCTCCACTAGGAAATAATGTTCATCCACTGGGGGTAAGATCATCTTTATCTTATCCTCACGAAATGTTATTAAGAAAAGAGTCTAATTCCCTGCATTCACAAAGTAATATTATCAGTTCCATACAAACTAAACCACCATTAGTCACATCATCTAAATTTTTCTTATCTCGTAAACATGAATCGACGATACAACCATTAATAGATTGGGAGAATGGAGAGATTCAGGATATCAATAGTGAGTTTCCATTAGTTGAGTCTGATTCTTATGATTCAAGAGATTCACTAAAAAATAGTAATATTAATAGTAGTGAATCAGTCAAAGACAGTATTACAGAGATAATGCCAACTCGCATTGATAAAAATACGAGTAATGATACCTCAGAAAAACTAAATAATAAAGGTAAATCTAAATCAACAAAAACAAATAAATCTCAACAGCCATTAGAAAAAAAGTCAAAACCGAAATCTAAGACTAAAAAAACAGTCAAATCATCAGCAGCTAAAAATGTGGCTCAATTTGTTGATGAAAGCAACATTCCTATTAATCGTAATCAAGATAGCTTATTAGTATCAGATGAGCCTCTGCCTGTTGAGGCTAATTCGGATCTGCCGAAATTACAACGAAATGTTGCTTCAAACAACACTATAAGTGATAATGATTCTGTTAGTAGTAGAACGCCTAGCATAACGTCATCCACTTCGCCTAGTGTTGAAGATAAATCGACTTTATTCAGGAATATTGCTAACGATGATGTGCAATTAAATTCTGAGTTACCATCTAGTTTGCCCAGTCCAGAGTTAGAAGCGATCGCACCAAAAATTAGCGCCACATCACCAGAGAATGGTGAAACAGCGATCGCAGCAAAAATTAGCGCCACATCACCTGAAAATGGTGAAGTACCAGTAGTTAGCGCCACATCACCTGAAAATGGTGAAACTGTAATTGCACCAAAAATTAGCACCACATCACCAGAGAATGGTGAAACTGTAATTGCACCAAAAATTAGCGCCACATCACCTGAAAATGGTGAAGTACCAGTAGTTAGCGCCACATCACCTGAGAATGGTGAAACTGTAATTGCACCAAAAATTAGCGCCACATCACCTGAAAATGGTGAAGTACCAGTAGTTAGCGCCACATCACCTGAGAATGG
>NZ_JBALDI010000025.1:0-69049 GCF_036917395.1 Nostoc sp. | reverse complement strand
TCACCTGAGTAAGATACTGGCATCGAATCTAACAATTACTTTACTCCCATTTTACCCGAGTTTGTGGTTTAATTACCTGAAAATTGCTGTAATAGCCTATTTACAGCAGAATTGAAGTATTTGAACCACATTTGTTGTAAAAGCGCAAGGCCTTCATCCGTGTCAAATTAAGGCAAAAGCCAGTCTAGAACATGCTTTTAGAGATTGTCTTGTTCCCAGTCTCTGACTGGGAATGCCTAACGTGAGGCTCCGCCTTAAGACTTGCGGCACCGCAATTGATTTGCATTTCCAGCCAGAGGCTCTTAACGAGGATTTTAAAAGGGTTTGGGCTTAAGTTGACACCAATGGCAAGGCCTTGCGCCCCTACCGCGTGGTCTATTTATCTGAAAATAGCTGTAAATGGCTATTGGCTTAATAACTAGTTATTGAACAAATCCAAATCCGTTACTGCACCGACACTGCTAGAAGATACCAAAAAGGCATATTTTGCCAACACGCCTTTAGTGTAACGGGGTGAAGGAGGTTGCCAGTTTGCACGGCGACGAGCTAATTCTTCTTCAGATATATTCAACTGCAATAAACGAGCTGGTGCATCAATAGTAATACTATCGCCTTCTTCTACAAGAGCGATCGCACCACCAACTGCGGCTTCTGGTGCAACGTGACCAACCACCATGCCGTAAGTGCCGCCAGAAAAGCGCCCATCGGTAATTAATCCCACAGCATCACCCAAACCAGCACCGATAATTGCCGAAGTGGGAGCTAGCATTTCCCGCATACCTGGGCCACCTTTGGGCCCTTCGTAGCGGATGACGAGAATATCACCTGCTTGAATTTTACCCGCCAAAATTGCATCTAAAGAAGCTTCTTCTGATTCAAACACCCGTGCAGGCCCAGTAATTACTGGCTTTTTCACTCCGGTAATTTTAGCGACCGCACCTTCTGTTGCCAGATTACCTCTGAGGATGGCTAAGTGTCCTTGGGCATACATCGGGTTATTCCAGGGACGGATCACATCTTGGTTGGCGGATGGTTCTTCTGGTATATCTGCTAATATCTCTGCAATCGTTTGACCACTGATGGTAAGGCTATCACTATGTAATAAGTCATGTACAAGTAACATCTTCATTACTTGGGGAATGCCACCAGCTTTGTGCAAATCTGTAGCTACATATTTACCACTGGGTTTTAAATCACATAAAACAGGGACACGGGCGCGGATAGTTTCAAAGTCATCCAGGGTTAACTCTACATTAGCAGCGCGAGCGATCGCTAAAAAATGCAACACCGCATTTGTCGAACCACCTACCGCCATAATTACAGAAATAGCATTCTCTATAGATTGGCGGGTGATAATTTGGCGGGGTAAGATTTGTTTGCGAATAGCTTCAACTAACACAAACGCTGATTTTTCCGTACTATCAGCTTTTTCGGCATCTTCCGCCGCCATTGTCGAGGAATAAGGCAAACTCATCCCCATCGCCTCGAAAGCTGAAGACATGGTATTAGCTGTGAACATTCCCCCACAGGAACCAGCACCAGGACAAGCACGGCTTTCAACTTCTAATAGTTCTTTGTCGTCAATCTTCCCAGCACTATATTGACCAACAGCTTCAAAAGAACTAACAACAGTTAAATCGCGTCCGTTGTAGTGTCCAGGTTTAATCGTGCCACCGTAAACGAATATTGCAGGGATATTCATCCGGGCGATCGCTAACATTGCCCCTGGCATATTCTTATCACAACCGCCAATAGCTAGTACACCATCCATACTTTGTCCAGTACAGGCGGTTTCAATCGAGTCGGCAATGACTTCCCGCGACACTAGGGAATATTTCATCCCTTCAGTTCCCATCGAAATCCCGTCGCTGATGGTAATTGTGCCAAACACTTGTGGCATCGCCCCAGCGGTTTTTATCCCAACCTCTGCCCTTTGTGCTAGTTGATTGATCCCCATATTGCAGGGGGTGATAGTGCTGTAACCGTTGGCAATACCGACAATAGCTTTATTGAAATCTTCATCTGTAAAACCGACAGCACGCAGCATTGCTCGATTAGGCGATCGCTGCACCCCTTGCGTTACAACTTGGCTTCTCAAATTCTCCGACATAGTTACATCTTCCTATGACTTCCATGTATGAGTATCATAGGTAGCAATTTTTCCGATGTCCAATATATATTTATGAATATTTGAGACTTATAAAATATCAAAACTATGGAACTGCGACACCTGCCCTACTTCATTGCTTTTGCGTCTACGTTTTATTCTTTATTACTAAAATTTGATACCACTTTCTCAATTGTCTTTTAAGCATTTTAAGATTTTTGAGGACATATGCAGGCAGCAATCCAAACATCAAAGAAATAGGTTTATGCGAATATACTTTTATAGTATAGTGTGGGCGCTTATCCATCTTCCAATTGTCGTACCAAGGAAAATCACTAATTAGATTAATCTCGTCAACTTTATCCTCATAAGCTGACTTAACTACTTGTTCAAAAAGTATAGTGCCAGGAGAAAATTTGGAATAACTCTCATCGTAAGCCAACTTCCAAATAATGGTTGAACGCTTCAACTTAATCGCTAAATTGATTGCAATTGTCTTACCTTCAGCTTCAATTAATTGCCATTCAAGCCAACCAGCTTCTGATAATCGGCGTGTAAGATTCGTGTAAAATGATACATCTATTGATGAATTTGCAATTAAATGTCCTTTAGTTCTTTTCCAACTGGCAGTTTCCACTTCTATTAATTGAGGTAAATGTTTTTCAGTGGCATCGCTTCCTTTAAGGAAAATAGTTTTCACACCTTCTATTTGATAGAGTTTCTTTCCCGACCTTTTGATAGTACTTTTTAAATTACCATTGAGGTTTTTTCGATATTCATCAAAACAGCCAGTTATTTTTAAGTGAGCTCCCATCATCCAATCAAGTTCTTTAATGAGGATAGTATCTGACATCCCTTCTAAAGCAGCAATAGTCGGTGAGTTCTCCGGTAAACGGTTAAATACCATGCCCAGATGATGGGGACAAAATTGTTTCGCAGCATCAATAAGGACTGGAATAACTATATTTTCAAGCCCCAATGCGGCTACAATATCAAGCGAACATGATTGCGAAGCTCTACGTGTAACTAATAACGAAAATTTGAATCCAAATAACCGTTGTGGAGTTACAATTAGCGGCAAAACACCTACTAGCTCCGAATCGTTATAAGCAAATACACAAAACCATGATTCGTCAACTTCCACATAGTGTTCAAAATATGATGATACCCATGCATAAGATGTCATTGGTAACTGTTGAGTAGATTCAAAAACAATCTGATTCCAACTGTCTGCATGGAGCTTGAGTTCTTCAAGGTTTTCAACAATCTGTATTTTTAATTTTTCCTTAATTAATAATTTTGATTCTGTTAATGCTACCATAGTTATAAATCTCTAATTACTAAGTTTTTACATGATAAGTGCAAAGCTACGAGTTTAGGGAAAATAATGTCTTTAAAAACCGGACTTATACTGCAAACCGAGAATTTAGTAGTTGATTTTATAGAAAACAAAACCAGCTTACTTAAATTAACTTTTATTATACATGAAAAAGCTGGTTGTGTCATAGCTCAAAGGGAATAAGTAGCTACTTGAAAATCCCGCCCAGAATTTAGGAATAGAGTATATTAATTCCCCAACCGACGAGGATTGTATGTGAAGCTTCAAATGAACAAGAGAAGAGCACCATATTGAGCTAGAGTTATCCAAAGTCCAAGGGTCAATTTTTAGGTGCTGTTGATTATCCCTTGTTATTTTTGCTGCTTTGGATTAGCTTGACAACATTTGACAAGGGGTTGTTTAGCTAAATTCTCTAACTCTACGGATTTACACCAGTTTTCACGTATTTGAACCACAGTGTAAGGGCACAGCAATGCTGTGCCCCTACGGCTAATGTGGTCTATTTACCTGAAAATAGCTGTAAGCAAATTTATCCACTCCACCGCTAGAGTTGGATCTTCAGGTTTGGCAAGACGCAATTCAGCCAGAGTAGTCAAGGCATCGTACCAAATACCATTCTCAGCATAGAGGTTTACCCGTTGCTGAGGAGTTACTTGCTTGGGACACTAAGCAACCCGCCTAAAAAAGACCAGCCCCAAACCCAAATTACTTCACCCCAAAGTGGCCAAGTCCACAACAAAGGTTGTCCGTCCAAAGCAGCACTGAGCAGTTGACTGACCATCTGGGCTTGTAAAAATACTCCTGGTATTGCCTGTAATTTCCCTTGAGGAGTGGTGTAGGGAGTTAACCAATAATCATGAAAAGTTTCTGCTGTTGTGCCAATATAGAATCTGCCAATGCTGCTCCCATAACTGATCAGTAAGGTCTTGGCATTGTGGTTCAACTAAAAAAGTGATGTCTGCATTGGGTAATAAATTAAGCAACGCCTGGTCTGCTTTAGTATTAATTCCTTGACTGTTACCCAAAATCGCTAAGATTTTTACTTTGTCGGATGTGGTTGTTATTCGGTTGACTTGTTCGTAGGGGGGAGCGCTCAGAGCTATTTCTGCTTTGGGATAGCGTTCTGGCAAATCCCAAAGATGCCAGGGAAGTTTCTGTAGTATAGGTTTCAACTCTTCTAGTTGTTTCGTAGGGTGCGTTATGGAAACGCCAAAATAACAAATGCGTTCGCCGAAATAACAAATGAGTTCGCCGAAGTAACAAATGGGTTCGCCGAAGTAACAAATGGGTTCGCCGAAGTAACAAATGGGTTCGCCGAAATAACAAATGGGTTCGCCGAAATAACAAATGGATTCGCCGAAATAACAAATGGGTTCGCCGAAATAACAAATGGGTTCGCCGAAATAACAAATGAGTTCGCTGAAATAACAAATGGGTTCGCCGAAATAACAAATGAGTTGGCTAGTAAGAACCGCAGGCATCGCCATGATTAAACTCTCATTAAAACTTTTAGGTTTATTTTTGCCTTACGTCACCAAGTGCAGGCGATCGCACAAAATTCCTTGAATTACCTGTTGTACAGCTTCTTTACTCAAGCTGCCATCTACCCGCACAATTCTTGAGGGATAGGATGCAGCTAAATGTGCGTATCCTTGCTGAACGCGCCGATGAAAAGCGATTGTCTCCTGTTCAATGCGGTCTAGTCCTACTCCATCTGAGAGTTTGCGGGCTAGTCCTACTTCAACATCGACATCTAGCCAAATAGTTAAGTCACTTTCTAAACCACCAGTAGCAATATAGTTAAGCTGATTGATTAAACTCATATTAAGACTGCGACCATATCCTTGGTAGGCAATGGTAGAGTCAGTGTAGCGATCGCATAAAATATATTTCCCTGCTGCGAGATTTGGTTTGAGTTCTTGTTCAACGTGTTGCGATCGGTCAGCAGCATACAACAAAAGTTCTGTCACTTGTGCAACTGGTTTATCCTCTGCCTTCTCTAGTAGCAAGCGGCGAAGATGTAAGCCTAACTCCGTTCCTCCTGGTTCACGAGTAACAACCACAGAAATACCCAGACTTTCCAGCCACTCAGAACAAAGCTGCATTTGGCTGGTTTTACCACAGCCTTCCACCCCTTCAAATACAATTAATTTGCCACTCATGTTTTTTTATTGTAATTGTAATTCCGCTAAACCAGTAAGCTATCTAATTGTCAACATAAATAGAAATTAGTTCGACACCCATAGGATCACCTAAGTTAAAAATTAGACTATCATTTTTAAAAAAGGATGATAGATAATTATGGTGTGTCAAAACTGTCAACAGGTTATAGAACAGTTAAATATTAATATTGACCTTTTATTTCATAAATTAGAGACAGTTTCAAATAGAAAGCAAATCAGTGAAATTGACAAGGAAATCATTTGTCAATCTTTATTAGGACACTCACGACAACATCTAGCTACAATCTTCAATTTATCTGACCAACAAATTAGAGATAGGCTCAGTAATAATATTTATCCCAGAATAGCAGAACTAATGCAAATTGACCAAGAACAGATAGCTGGGAAGTGGGTTAAGCTGCTTAATTTCTTACTTCATCCTAATAACGGATATAAATTGCAGACTGCTCCTCAATTAAACAATGATAACTTTCAAGGTAGTTTTGGCAGACAAATTTTTCTTTCTCCCCCAAATCAAGATATTGTGGAGTTACAGATACAAGGGAATAATTTTTATCAGCAAGGACTTTATTATCAAGCATTAAAATGCTTTATTTGGGCTTGGAAAAAAGAAATAGAAATTTATGGTACAGGGAATCCAGAAGTTCTAATTTATATTAATAACTGCTTAATCGAATATAAAGAATCTCTTTTACAACAGAAAAAAATTAAGATTTATACTTTGGCTGTAGTTGTGCCATTTTATCATAATCAAGGTCATGTTGCATCTGAAATTTTACGAGGTATTGCTCAAATTCAACTCCAAGTAAATCTTCAAAGCTTTGAGAAAATTTCACTAGGAACAGAAATAAATTTAGATGAGATAAAACCCGATAAGTTTTTTACTATAAATAATACAGATAGTCAAATAGCCTTCAAAATTTTAATTGTCAATGATCCTAATAATTTATATGCACCATATAGCCAAACAGCAGAGAATTTAGCCAATTTAGCGCCACAATTAAACCTGATTTCTATTATCGGTCACTATTCAAGTGAAATGACTAAGAAGGCACTACAGTTATATTCTCAAAATGGACTAATTTTAGTAAACTCTAGCAGTACCTCTAATGAACTTTCTCATTTATCTGGGGGTGAAAGCCTATCCTTTTTTAGACTGACTACTCAAGATAGCATAAATGCTACACAATTAGCTCATTATTTGACCAAAATATTGCCTGGTAAAAATATTAAAAAAGTAGCTATTATCTATAATCAAAATAGTAGTTATAGCATTTCATATAGAAATACTATCAAAAAATGTCTAGAGCAATATAAGGAACAGTTTATTTTTCTAAAAGAATGTAGTTATATTAGCGAAAAATATTATCATATTCAAGCTTATCTAGAAGAGATTAAACAGAATGGCGTTGATATTATTATCATAATTCCTGATGGAGGAATTGAACCTAATTCCCTCGATAATGCTGGGCTGATTAGTAGATTAAAAATGAATAACTGTCTAATAGCTGGTTCAGCAACTTTTTACCATGAGAATGTTTTACATTGGATGCATGAGCAAAGTCAGTATAATTTGGTAAATAAAAATGAGTGTCAAATTATAGCTTGTGTTCCTTGGCATTGGCACAGTAAAACAAATGGGTGCAATAGTGAAAATCAACTAGGGCAAAAGTTTTGTCAACTAGGTACTCAATTATGGGGAGAAGAAAACTTAACATGGCGTAGTGCAACAGCTTTTGACTCAGTGTTAATAATTCTGAGAATTTTAGAGCAATTTAACATTTCAGATAGTCAATCTTTACTGATATACATGAATAAATATTTCAAAGAAGACAAAAAACAAGTGAAAGGAGTTACAGGAATTATCCAATTTGAAAAAAATGGCGATCGCATCAATCCCCCAGCAGAAATAGTAGCCGTCAAATGGAACGCACAACAGTCTAAATGGCAGTGGACAATTTAAGATTTATGTTTCCCAGTTAATTGACTATATCTAAGATTTCACATCTGTAGAAAAATATTCTATACCTGAAGTAGAAAGACTTAATACCCATTGTTATGCTACCTGTATAGCGTTGAGGAAACAAAATAATGTTAAAAGTTTTTGCCGATCGCGGTGGTACATTCACAGATATTGTTGCTGTTACTAATAATCAAGCAATTATAGACAGACTCTCAAGACATCCTGAACGTTTTTTAATTGTTACTCTGCCTAATCAGCAATGGATTATAGTCTACAAGCTGCTTTCAGAAAATCCCGAACAATACCAAGATGCAGCCATCCAAGGAATTCGGGATATCATCGGTATTTCCAGCAACGAACCTATTTCTAGTGAAGCGATAGAAGTAGTAAAAATGGGGACAACAGTAGCAACAAATGCACTGTTAGAAAGGAAAGGAGACAGGGTTATTCTTGTCATTACCAAAGGCTTTAAAGATGCACTACGAATTGGCTACCAAAACCGTCCTAACATCTTTGCCCGTCATATCATTTTACCAACTATGCTTTATGAGCAGGTGATTGAGATTGATGAACGTTATGATGCTCATGGCAATGAATTAACCCCTGTAAATATTGAACAAGCTAAGAATGACTTACAAGCAGTTTACAACACAGGCATTCGGAGTTGTGCGATTGTTTTTATGCACAGCGATCGCTATCCTGAACACGAACAACAAATAGCCAAAATCGCGCAAAAAATCGGCTTTACACAAATATCTGTATCTCATAAAGTTAGTCCGTTAATGAAATTAGTCAGCCGAGGAGATACAACAGTAATCGATGCTTATTTAACTCCGATTCTCCGTCGCTATGTCAACCAAATAGCGAGTCAGTTAAGAATGGGGAATGGGGAATGGGGAATAGGGAATAGGGAAAATAACCACTCCCCACTCCCTACTTCCCACTCCCCGATTAAATTAATGTTTATGAAATCTGACGGCGGTTTAGTTGCAGCCGAACAATTTCAAGGCAAAGATAGTATTTTAAGTGGCCCGGCTGGGGGTATTGTCGGTGCAGTTCAAAGTAGTAAAAGAGCAGGTTTTGAGTTAGTTATTACCTTTGATATGGGAGGGACAAGTACAGATGTCGCCCACTTTAAAGGAGAGTATGAACGACAACTAGATTCAGAAATTGCTGGGGCGCGGATGCGAGTTCCGGTATTAGCAATTAATACCATTGCGGCTGGAGGCGGTTCAATTCTCTTTTTTGATGGTTCTAGTTATCGTGTCGGCCCTAAATCTGCTGGTTCAAATCCTGGCCCTGCTTGTTACCGACGCGGGGGGCCATTAGCGGTTACTGATGCCAATGTGATGTTAGGCAAAATCCACCCACAATATTTTCCCTCGGTTTTTGGAATTGATGGGAATTTACCTTTAGATAAAGATACTGTCATTCAGCAATTTACACAATTAGCGCAAGATATTCAAGCCGCTACATTCAATCATTGTACTGCTGAACAGGTAGCGGCTGGATTTATTGCGATCGCAGTGGAAAATATGGCGAACGCAATTAAAAAAATCAGTCTCCAACGGGGTTATGATGTCAGCCAATATGTGCTTTGTTGTTTTGGCGGCGCAGGCGGACAAGTTGCTTGTTTAATTGCCGACACCTTGGGAATGAAAAAGATATTTCTACATCCTTATGCTGGTGTTCTCTCTGCTTATGGAATGGGATTAGCTGATGTCCGGGCGATTAGAGAAGGAGGAGTAGAACAGCCTTTAACCCAAGCATTAATTCCTAAATTACAGCAGTTAATGGAATATTTAGAAACTCAAGCTAGAAGTGAAATAAATGAAGTTAATGCTCAAACAGAAATAGTAAAAAAAATCAACTTAAAATATGAAGAAACTAACTCTACATTGACCGTTAACTTTGCCGATAATGTGGTAGTTATGCGGCAAAAGTTTGAGGATGAACATAAATCCCGCTATGGTTTCATTCAATTAGATAAAACTTTAATTGTTGAATCAGCCTTAGTAGAAGTAATTCAGAAAATGGAGACTCCCGAAGAACCCTTAATTACTCGTAAACGTTCTATAAATAAAACCCCCGAAGCCGTTGAAATAGTAAGGATATTTACTGCTGAAAGATGGTATGATACTCCTGTTTATCGGCGGGAAGATTTACAACCAGAAGATAGTATTAATGGGCCTGCGATCGTTGTTGAAAAAATTAGCACAATTGTAGTTGAATCTAACTGGCAAGCAAGATTAACTGAAAGTAATCATTTAATTTTGCAACGTCTTGCATAAAGCTTTAAAGTTTAATTTCATTAACCAAACGTACTTACTTTCTAAAAATGATTAGGAGATTTTCAATGTTAAACTTTTCTTCTCTTCCTTCTGAAATACGCCAGCTTTGTCGAGACGGAAAATTAGATACACCTACTTCTGGGCTTGCACTAGGGTTTGTTCAAGCGAACTTAGTTGTATTGCCATACTCTTTAGCATTTGAATTTTTACTTTTTTGTCAACGAAATTCAAAGGCTTGTCCAATACTTGATGTCACAGAAGTTGGAGATTATGAACCTAAAATAATCGCTCCAGGCGCCGATATTAGAACAGACTTACCTCGTTACAGAATTTTTAGACACGGTGAATTAATTGAAGAAACAACCAATATAAAATCATTTTGGAAAAGAGATTTAGTAGCCTTTTTAATTGGTTGTTCTTTTTCCTTTGAAAATGCCATGCTCAACTCTAGACTACCAGTTAGGCACGTAGAAGAGCAAAAAAACGTTCCAATGTACAAGACAAATATTGAATGTATCCCGACTCGAATGTTTTCCAGTCCATTAGTAGTTTCGATGCGCCCACTTCCAGCTAATAACGTTGTTCGTGCTGTAGAAGTAACAAGTCGATATTATAAAGCACATGGTTCTCCTGTGCATATTGGCAATCCAGAAGTGATAGGAATTAAAAATTTAGAAAAACCTGATTATGGTGATGCTGTCACGGTTCGTGATGGAGAGATACCCGTTTTCTGGGCTTGCGGAGTCACTACTCAAACTGCAATTATGCAAGCAAAACCTGAACTAGCAATTACTCATTCTCCTGGATATATGTTTATTAGTGATTTGAAGGATGAATATCTTACTTTATAATTCTTAATTGTTGCGTTTTTTTATAAAGAGGAATCAAAAATGTATACAACATGTCAACCCGATCCAGTCCGCTTAGAAATCTTCAAAAATCTCTATCAATTTATTGCAGAGCAAATGGGAATTGTTCTCCAAAATACAGCTGCATCTGTAAATATCAAAGAAAGGCTGGATTTCTCCTGCGCTATTTTTGACTCATCTGGATTATTAGTTGCTAATGCTCCCCACATTCCTGTACATTTAGGCTCAATGAGCGAAAGTGTCCGCAGTTTAATTAACGAAAAACGCGACACCCTAAAACCAGGGAATGTATATCTATCTAATAATCCTTATAATGGGGGAACACATCTTCCTGACGTAACTGCAATTACCCCTGTTTTTCTAGAGAGTCGTGAAAATACTCCATTCCCCACTCCCCTCTTTTTTGTTGCTTCTCGTGGACACCAAGCAGATATCGGTGGAATTACTCCAGGTTCAATGCCTCCGCACAGTACGACAGTAGAAGAGGAAGGAATTATTTTTGATAATTTTCTCTTAGTTGAAGAGGGCAATTTTCGAGAACCAGCAGTCAGACAACACCTTTCAAATCATACTTATCCTGCTCGGAACCCTGACCAAAATATTGCTGATTTTAAAGCACAAATTGCCGCAAATGAACGGGGAGTACAAGAACTTCGTAAAATGGTTTACCAATACGGGCTTGAGACTGTTCAAACTTACATGAAGTTTGTGCAAGCTAATGCTGAAGAGTCGGTGAGAAAGGCTATCAATCTTCTCAAGGATGGCTCATTTATTTATGAAATGGATAATGGGGCACGAATTCAAGTTAAAGTGACGATTCATCCAGAAAGTCGTAGTGCTACCATTGATTTTACTGGCACTTATGAGCAACTAAATAGTAATTTTAATGCTCCAAAAGCTGTAACTCAAGCAGCAGTCTTATATGTCTTTCGGACTTTGGTTGATGATAATATTCCACTTAATGCTGGGTGTCTTAATCCTCTAGAAATTATTATCCCGGTTGGCTGTATGCTGAATCCAACTTATCCAGCAGCAGTAGTAGCGGGTAATGTCGAAACTTCTCAAACCATTGTTGATGCTTTATATGGCGCTTTGGGTATCATGGCTGCTTCTCAAGGAACGATGAATAATTTTACTTTTGGTAATGAGCAATATCAATATTATGAAACTATCTGCGGCGGCTCTGGTGCAGGAATTGATTTTGATGGAACTGATGGTGTTCATTCTCACATGACTAACTCCCGGTTGACTGATCCAGAAGTTTTAGAAACCCGTTATCCTGTACTTTTAGAAAGCTTTAGCCTTCGTCCCGATAGCGGTGGTAAAGGGCAATATTCCGGCGGTAATGGAGTTGTCCGCCGCATCCGGTTTTTAGAACCCATGACAGCTAATATTCTCTCTGGCCATCGGGTTGTCCCTCCCTTTGGATTAAATGGTGGGGAAGCCGGGATTGTAGGACGCAACTGGATACAACGTCAGAATGGAATTGAAGAGAATTTAGACAGCACAGCAACAGTAGAGATGAAACCTGGGGATGTTTTTGTGATAGAAACTCCTGGAGGAGGCGGATTTGGTAAATCCTAGTACCAATAATTTCTCCTGCTTCGAGATTACCGCGATGAAGTTCATTTTCTCCTAAACAACTATAAGAATAAGCCATACCAGAGCGATCGCCTAATTCTGTTCTCACTGTCAAAGCTTGCTGATACAGGGTTTCGGCTGCATCCCAGTTGCCGCGATTGCGCTCAATATTTCCCAACAATCCATTGCAATATGCAATATTACTTTGCCTTGCCAGTTGTTATGTGAGAATGGGTTCAGCCTTTTTCGTCACCAATTTTGGATGCTTCCGCAGATACTCAGGCTTACCCTTACCAATAGCCGCCAGTTGAGTTAACAAAAAAACCTGTCCCTCAATGCGCTCAGATATCCACCACAAATCTGCTACACTATCTTTCAGTTGGCGCTGTCGCAAAATCTCAACTCCCGCGACTGTCGCCACTCCAGAAATTCTCTCGATATACACCAATTCTGAATCTGGTTCTGCACCTTCATAGCGGATATCAGCTAAATCTGCTGGTACTTCTCGACTGGTTAATAAAGTTTGAGAGTATTTTTAGAAATCCCTAACTCTTCAGCTAAATCTAGCTGTCGCAAGAAACCATTACGCTTGAGTGCTAGCTTGACTGACGTTTTCAATTTCCTCTTTGCGAACCTTAATCCCTCTCGGCATAGCTTAGGACAATACATTTATTTAGAGTCTAGCAATCTGGGTAGGTATTACAGCGTTTTCAAGTAAATAAACCACGGAGTAGGGGCACGGCAATGCCGTGCCCCTACAAAAATCTGTGGTTCAATTGCCTGAAAATAACTGTAAGTTGGGAATAACTTGGGAATTGGGAATAACTAGGAAATAACTCGGTAATAACTTCAGACAGCTTGGGACTGAACTTGTGATTGAGCATTGTTTGATGGAATTGTCAACCATTTAAAAGCAATTCTGATGAAACGTAAACAAGCCGAATTTATTCTGACAGTATTGGGTGTTGCTGAAGTTGTGGCTACTTTCTACACGATTTACCCGCCTGTTGCGATGTCTACGACGGGCTACGCCTACGCACTAACTCCTGTAGTTATTTACTGCTTGGTAATAATTTATATTAGTGACGCAAAGAACAGTAGAAATAAACCCAATGCTTAAAGGTGCAATTATACAACAAAAGTCTGCTTTGATGGGCTGATTTTGTGCGATCGCACTACTCATTTCAAGTGCGATTGCCTTTTCAACTTGATCATTCTACCTCTAAACGTCGTTGTTCAAGCTCAAAACTCGCAAGTCCGACCTTTTTGCTCGGAAGTTCAAGCTCAAAACTCGCAAGTCCGACCTTTTTGCTCGGAAGTTCAAGCTCAGAACTCGCAAGTCCGACCTTTTTGCTCGGAAGTTCAAGCTCAGAACTCGCAAGTCCGACCTTTTTGCTCGGAAGTTCAAGCTCAGAACTCGCAAGGCCGAGCTAGGAGGCTGATAAATCTAAACTTTGCCGAAAAGAGATTAGTATTTCATTCAATGCATCCATGTCAATTAAAAATGCATCATGTCCGTGGGTTGACTTTAGCCACGCCAGTTGAGCATTAGGGATTAAATTTGCTAATTCTTGTTGCTCTACTGGAGGATAAAGGATGTCAGAATCAATTGCGACAACTAAAGTCGGTTGCTGGATGCTTTGTAGAACAGATTCATAATCTGATAAATTAGCAACTGTGCGATCGCGTGCAACATCGTGGCAATCCATTACGTGGGTGAGGGTGATATAAGTGTTAGCATCAAATCGCTCTACCAGCTTTTGACCTTGATGCTGTAAGTAACTGGCTATAGCAAACTGCTCAGATGCATCATACTGCCGCCCAAAGCGGCTTGTAAAACTATCCCAGGAACGGTAAGTACTCATCGCCATCATCCGCGCCACTGCTAATCCTTGATTTGGGGGTGCATCCAGAGTGTAGTTCCCTCCTTGCCAGTTTGGATCGGCATAAATTGCCTGTCTTTGGGCTTCACTTAATCCAATACACCAAGCAGAATGTCTTCCAGAAACGGCGATGGGTGCAATTGCTTTCACTTTTTCTGGATATAATAACGCCCACTCCAATACTTGCATTCCACCGAGTGAACCGCCAATTACTAACCGCAGAGATTGAACACCCAGATATTCTAGTAGTGCAGCTTGCAGGTGAACCATATCTCGGATTGTAATCTCAGGGAAGGAAACACCATAAGCCTTTCCCGTTATGAGGTTGATAGTAGTTGGCCCAGTTGTACCGTAACAACTTCCCAAGATGTTGATACACACAATAAAATCGCGTTCTGGATTGAAGGCTTTCCCTGAACCAAACAAAGATTCCCACCAATCATCGGCGTCAGCCGAACCAGTTAAGGCATGACAAATTAGTACCGCATTATTGCCTTGAGCATTTAACTGTCCCCAGGTGCGATAAGCAACCTGAACCCCAGTTAATGTTTTGCCTCCTTCCAGTTGAAATGGCACCGTCAGTTGGTAAAACTGGGTTTGCGGTGAGATGAAGTTTGAGTAAATCATATCTAGGATTGTGTTCAAGAGGCAGTAGACATGGGGGAGCAGGGAAGCAGAACTATTGATTATTGGCCGATGCCGCATACTTCTCTACGAGAGGCTACGCAAACGCTCAGTACAAGTGTCCAATGCCCAATTTATTGAAAACTAACTCCTAACTTGCCGAAATGCCTGCTCAAAATCTTCTTTGATATCGTCGATATGTTCAATTCCCACCGATACCCGCACCAAATCGGGTGTCACACCTGCTGAAAGCTGTTCATTATCACTTAGCTGTTGATGGGTTGTGGAAGCGGGATGAATAACGAGGGTTTTAGCATCACCAACATTTGCTAAATGACTCGCCAATTTCACATGATTAATAAAAGCTTTACCTGCCTCCAATCCACCTTTGATGCCAAAGTTTAAAACTCCCCCAAACCCATGCCGGAGATATTTCTTCGCTCGTTCATGATAGGGGTGATTGGGAAGTCCCGGATAATTAACCCATAATACTTGCTCTTGCTGCTCTAACCACTGAGCCAATTCTAGGGCATTACTCACATGCCGATCTACACGTAGGGAGAGAGTCTCTAATCCTTGTAGTAAAAGAAAGGCGTTAAATGGACTCAAGCATGGGCCAAAATCCCGTAACCCCTCAACTCTGGCGCGAATAATAAAGGCAATGTTGCCAAATGTTCCACCAGAGCCAAACACTTCTTGAAAATTCAGCCCATGATAACCGGGTGATGGCTCAATAAACAGGGGAAATTTGCCATTACCCCAGTCAAATTTACCCGAATCGACAATTACGCCACCAATGGAAGTACCATGACCACCAATCCATTTAGTTGCAGATTCCACTACAATATCTGCACCATGTTCAATCGGTCGAGCTAGATACCCACCAGCACCAAAGGTATTATCTACAATTAAAGGTATGCCGTTTTCGTGAGCAATGTGAGCTAAAGCGGCAAAGTCAGGAATATTGAATTGAGGATTACCAATGGTTTCAACATATAGGGCTTTGGTGCGATCGTCGATCGCCTGACGGAAACTTTCTGGATCATCTCCCTCAACAAACTTGACATTAATACCTAAGCGTGGTAAAGATACTTTAAACTGGTTATATGTTCCCCCATACAAAAAACTAGTGGAAACAATATTATCCCCAGCTTGAGCGATCGTACTGATTGCCAAGAATTGCGCCGCCTGCCCACTAGCTGTTGCTAATGCTGCTACACCCCCTTCTAAAGCAGCAATCCGCTTTTCAAATACATCCGTCGTCGGGTTCATGATCCGGGTGTAAATGTTACCAAATTCCTGGAGAGCAAATAACCGCGCTCCGTGGTCGGCGTCATCAAAGACGTAGGAAGTCGTTTGGTAAATTGGGACAGCACGAGCATTAGTTCCCGGAGCCGGCTCTTGTCCAGCATGAACTTGCAGGGTTTCAAAACGATATTGTTCAGACATAAGCAGTTATTTTAGTTTCCAATTATTATATAAGCAAAGAATATAACAATTGAGCGTTCTGTGAGATAAATCAACGGTAATTCGTTAGACTTACCGTATTTTACAGCTATTTTTAGTTGATTAAACATACTGTAAGGGCGCACAGCTAGCTATGCGCCCCTACCAAGGATTGTGGTTCAAATAGATGAAAAACGCTGTAATCTAAAACATTTGTGACACAAAGAGTTTTATGCCTGCAAAAACTGATCTAGGATTTACGCATTGACAAAAAATGCAAAATATGAATTAGTTTAAAAACCACATCTTTCGTAAGGGCACAGCATTGCTGTGCCCCTACAACATGGTCTATTTCCGATTGCAGGATAATTAAGAAAAGCCTGAAACAACCTATGCATCGTTAATTCACATCACGATACATAGGTACAGTGCATAAGTCCTATAATCAAGTAACTTAGGGAACCAACATTAAACCCGGATTAATCATCCCTGCCTCTTGAATTGTTGAAAAAGCAGTTTTCCCGATGATGCGATGAGTCGCAGCCGTCGGATGAATGCCATCCCAGAACAAAAACTGGTCTGGGTTACTACAGATGCTAGAGCCAGACAGACATGGAGTGGTGACATTGGTAAAGTTAAAGGCTGCCGGATTTGCGTTGGCGTAGCCCGTCGCAGACATCGCATCTCGATACAGGGTGTTGGCATCTAATACCACAATCTCCAGATCGGAATGCTGTTGACTTAGGATTTTGAGCGATCGCCTCAAGCCTTGATTATGTGCTTGGGTTAATGCACTAAGATTCACAGAATTCGTACTGGTTCTAGTGGCAGGTAACTGTCCTAAATCTGGTAAATTTCCTACCAGAATCTTTTTAGCACCCACATCAGTTAGAGAGTTGATGGCTGTTGTCAAATTTTTAACAGGAACAGTTGCACTGCTTACCCCTTGCAAATAATCATTTGCCCCAGCCCACAGCACATACAAAGCATCTGAATTCGTCTTTTGATGTGTCTGAGTAAACGACTGCACTTGATTTAGCAAGCTAGGTACATAGCTGTTGCCAACGCTGCCAGTAGTTGCTCCTCCGTAAGCAAAATTGTTAGTTTGCTTGGAGGAAAGATGGAGGCTTTCGGCAAGATACTCAATCCAAACCCGACCATTCGAGTAACGCCCCTGATAGTAAGTTGGGTTAGGTGGATACATTCCTCCTGTCGCCCGAAATACCATCCCTGTATCTGAAAGACTGTCCCCAAATACGTAGAGTTCTGTAATCGGATGAGTTTTATCCATAAATTTTGCCGCTACAACCATGATAAAAATTAGGAGAGCAAGTCCCGTTGTTAAAAACCACTTTTTTTTTGGCATTAAACTTTTCTGCAAAGCCTAAAGGCTACAGTTTTTACAACTGTTGTTGATGATTATTGTTGTGAGTAAAGATTGAGCTTGCAATTGAGTACTTCTCTAAGCTAACAAGCTAGCTTCAGAGGTGGTGAGCAAAACCGGATACTTTCAGGTGTGGATTTTGCCAATTGTCTTAATGCAGTTTTCACATGAATAAACCACACGCAGACCTTGCTTCCATTCCTCTCTCCTTCAAGGCTATAGTGGTGTACACAAGTCTTTTAAAGCTCAATACGCTTGGGTTAAGGCTAAAACTCTTTGTCAAAGTCAATTTTTTTAACGTAGACGCAAAGCGGTGAAGCAGCGCGGTCTTCTCCCAAGGGGAGACGCCAAGGGCGATGGGGGTTTCCCCCATGAGCGACTGCTGAACCCGGAGGGCTTGCCGCAGGCTACCGCCAAGGACGCATACTCCTACGGAGAAGCAAGCTACGCGTAGCGTCTCGTAGAGAAGGACGCAAAGAGAAGGAAAAAATACTTAACTGAACTGTATTGTTCTTAAAGCTGCGCTAAATCTTGCTCTGCAATGGCAATGCATCGACTTACAATGGCAATGCATCGACTTACAATGCCAATGCATCGACTTACAATGCCAATGCATCGACTTACAATGCCAATGTATTGACCTACAATGCCAATGTATCGACCTACAATGGCAATGCATCAACTTACAATGGCAATGCATCGACTTACAATGCTAATGTATCGACTTACAATGGCAATGCATCGACCTGTAAAAATTAACCTACGCAGCAACTCTAAAAGACTTGTGTGTACACGGTAGCTTTCAAAGAGAGAAGCTTTAAATTTCCCCCTTTCCTCTCTTCGAGACGCTGCGCGAACGTAGGGAAGGGAGTAGCGGGTTAGGTCTTTTTGTCTACTTACAGCTATTTTCAGGTAAATAGACCACGCTCTACTGGCATAGCAATGCTGTGCCCCTACGACAGATGTGGTTCAAATACATAAAAACTACTTAACTTAAAATTGGTGTAATGCAGTGGCGTTGTGCCTTGTAACCTCGTCATCAATAACCGATAAGGCGGTGGCTAACTTTTCTTAACAAATGACTATAGTTAACAAAAATTAGACTTAAATCGTTGCTCAAACCGTTGAAAGTTCGCCAGAGTAGTAGTAGGAGTTTTTACATCACTTTTGTGGGAAACTAAAATGATTCAAAAATTTGCAGCCCCAACTCACACAGACAAATACATCCGTGTTGCTAAATTTGCAGATGTTCAAGCAGCAGGTAGTTTGTTGGTTCGCAGCGAAAAACACACCATTGCTCTGTTTTACTCAGACAATAAAGTCTATGCAATTGATAACCGTTGTCCGCATATGGGCTTTCCGCTCCACGGTAGCACTTGCAAAGATGGCATTGTAACTTGCCCTTGGCACTATGCCCGTTTCGATCTCGCTAGTGGCGGAACATTTGACTCTTGGGCGGATGATGTTCCCTCCTTTGGTGTAGAAATCCGCGATGGGGAAGTTTGGGTAAATTTAGATCCCCCAGTTGACCTCCACGCCCACCACAGCCAACGTCTTCAAGATGGTTTAGAACAAAGTATTTCGTTAGTTATTGCCAAATCAGCGATCGCTTTACTGGATATGGGGGCAGATTTTACCGAACCATTTCAGGTGGGACTGGAATTTGGCACTCGTTACAACAAAGCAGGCTGGGGTACAGGCTTAACCATCCACACCTGCATGATGAATTTGCTACCTTATCTAGATGCAGAAGACAAACCCCGCGCTCTTTTCCAAGGACTTTCAGCAGTAGCTAATGATAGTGCTGGAGCGCCACCTCACTTTGTAGTTCATCCATTGCCCAATTCTACTGTTGACCTAGATACCCTCAAAAGCTGGTTTTGCCAGTTTGTTGAGGTGCGGGATAGTGAAGCAGCAGAGAGATGTTTGGTATCTGCAATTCGGGCGGGAGCTAATTCTGAGCAACTTGCAGACATGCTGTTCACATCTGCCACAGACCACCGTTTTATCGATAGCGGTCATGCACTCGACTTCATTAACAAGGCACTGGAAGCCCTGGATGCTGTCGGTTGGCAAAGGGCAGAGTCAGTTTTGGCGAGTCTAGTTTCTGGTTTAGCAACTGCTGACCGCATGGAAGAGTCCAATTCTTGGCGCTACCCTGTGGATTTAGTAGCAATTCTAGAATCTGCCTTTGAGCAGTTACCTACGGCTTTGGCAACAGGACGACCTCGACAAGGAACTTGGTCAGGTGAGGAAGAATTAGTGCCGATTTTGTTAGGGGAAGACCCACAGAAAATTACCAACTCTCTTCTGACTGCTTTGGAAGCTGGTTGTACTGAAGAACAATTGGCAAGTGTAGTTACTTACACAGCAGCACTTAGGGTAGCCCGCTTCCACACTAACAACGACTTTGGCGACTGGAATTCGGCGCACCATCCGTTCACTTTTGCCAATGCAGTGCATCAAGGATTGCGACGAGTGCCAACGCTTGAATTACTACGAGGTGTGTTTGATGCTGCTATGAGTGTATATCTGAATCGTTTTTTGAATGTGCCACCAGCACGACTTCCAGAACCAAAAGACTCTGCTCAAAATCCTGAAGAATTGCTCAACCAACTACCAGATTTATTAAATCGCCAACAACAAGTAAATCAAACAGGTAAATTGGTTGCTGATTATTTGTACAATGGCGGCTGTGTTAAGCGACTGATGGCAATGTTGGGTAAGTTGATGCTGCGTGAAAATCGTGAGTTTCATGTAATTCAGGAAATGGAAGCAGCTTTTAGACAATACTCGCTGCTGGGTGAAACTGCTGGTATTCATGTACTAGTTGCTGCTGCTCGTTATTTAGCAGCACACGCGCCCACGATGCGATCGCAAGGGCAAACCTATCAAATTGCTGATCGGTTGCATAAAGGCGATCGCCTATTTGAGGAATCGTAATTTAGCTCATCTGGGAAGACTCGATAATTGCTGCGATCGCCTAATGCAGAAATTTGTGCGATCGCGGCAATTTCTGCTTTGTAACTAGATTTCCAATCTTGTTTTTCTTGCTGATTAGGGAAACTCAAGAGGCGAATTAAAAATTGCATAAATGTTCAACTCCCTCAGTTAAGTACTTGAAAATTTCAACCCATATCTTCTGTGTGTGGAGTTTCGGGAGTATCCATTGCTCTTTATGCCCCTCAATTAGCTCACCCTTTTGGGTGAGTCATATATCAACCGATCAGGTGACCTGACTGAAGGAAGTTGAGATTAATAAAAAAGAGGATTCTATTACTAAAGAACACCGATCGCATTTTACCAAAGAATAGCCTGATGAAACTTGTTACCTTAATAAATTCTGCACTTATTTTTGCTTCTATTACTCTTGTACCTGGAATCGCTGGCGCTCAAACAGCTACTATCAGCAGCAGCGAAATAGCTATTAACTCTAACAATTTATCCAGGAACTCTACTTCTGTTAGTTACCTCCAGCCTTTTAATCTAGTTAGTTTTGCTTATCAGGGAGGTCTGAAGCAACACGGGATTCCTAGTGGAGAAGCCCTAGTATTTGAAACTCAGAACAGAAATATTATTGCAAAAGATTTGGTGAAAGCTGCTGTTAATGCAAATAAATTACCATCACAAGTTTTAAACGACCAAAATTATCTAAGTGCTGTTAATTTGCAACTCAAAGCATTGCCTGATTATGCAGCTGCTGATTGATTTGGTTTTTCTTGTCTCTTTTTAGAAAGCTAAATTTCTCAATATCCTATATTCGGGCGCTTGTTACTAATATAAATAAAAGCCTTTTATACACAGCAATCTCTGTGTATAAAATAAAATTTGATATTGAAGAACAATTTTTATATTTTGAGAGAAGTTGTGCATATAAGTTGCACTTCTAGTGTTGAGGCCACAGAAAATTGTATAATCAACAGCCATCAACCAAAAATTTCGTTTTCTATAGAGAATGACAGAAGTAATTAGATCCGAAAGCCTAAATAGCATTGAGTCCATTGAGTTTGAAGAGCAGTGCTTGCACAAAGCCAGAGAAACAGGCGATCGCAATGCGGAAGTCATTTGTTTAGGAAGTTTGGGGAATGCTTACCAGTCAATTGGGGAGTACCAGCTGGCAATTGAGTTTTATCAGCAGTGGTTGGATATAGCTAGAGAAATAGGCGATCGCTTCGAGGAAGCCAAGTCTTTGTCTGGGTTGGGTAACGCTTACCAATCACTGGGCAAATATCAGCGAGCGATTGAATTTTATCAGCAGTGGTTAAGTATCACCAGGATAATAGGCGATCGCACTGGGGAAGGCATTTGTTTAGGAAGTTTGGGTAATACTTATGAATACCTGGGCAAGTATGAGCAAGCTATTGAGTTTTATCAGCAGTGGTTGAGTATAACGAAGAAAATAGGCGATTGGACTGGGGAATGCATTTGCTTGGGAAGTTTGGGCAATAGTTATGAATCATTGGGGGATTACCAACTGGCAATTGAGTTTTACCACCAATGGTTAGAACTGGCAAGATTCATCTGCGATCGCAATGGGGAAGCAATGGCCTTGTGTGGGTTGGGTAATGCTTATAAGGCTCTGGGAAAGTACCAAAGAGCGGTTGAGTTTCATCACTATTCATTAGAAATCACAAGGGATCTCGATGACCGAAATGGGGAAGCAAACGCCTGGTTTAATTTGGGTTTGGTGTTAGAAAAAATCAATCGAGAATCAGAAGCGATGGATGCCTTTTGTAATGCCCGCGAAATCTACCACGCAATCGGACTCGATGCAAGTCTGCAAGATTGTAACCATGCGATTGAGCTTCTTTCTCAAAATGTTGCGATCGTAGTATCTCACTTCGATTTTGGGAGATGGTTAAGTCATTTGTCGCAGTTGCTCAAAGCTGATTCTAACTAGTAATATCTCCCACCACTGATTCAGATAATGTAAGGATGTTTTAAAAGCTTTTGGTGATTTATCATCGCCAAAATACATGAAAATCCACTTTTAAAACATCTTCTGAATGCAGTTAGATTACATCAAGAGGATGGATACTTATGGAATACCGCAACTGAGTCGTTGTGATCAAAAGATAATACAGAAAACGGGTCTTTTCGATTTCCCATCTCCATCCCAGGAGTACCTATAGGCATTTGGGGAACAGATAAACCAACAATATTTGGCTTTTCTTGAAGCAGACGTTTGATGTCATCTGCTGGGACATGTCCTTCGATGACATATCCATTAACAATAGCTGTGTGGCAAGATGACAAGTTATCCGGTACATTGTACTTTTGTTTAACTGTTTCGATGTCAGGCGTAGGAAAGTTTGTAATTTGAAAACCCTGTGCCTTTAAGTGATCAATCCATCCGCCACAACAGTTACAATCGGGACTGTGATATACAGTAGCATTTAGTTCGCCTGCAACAGAACTAGGAAAAACAGCTTGAGCATGACTCATCGGAGCAGCGCTTGCCAAGATGCCCAACACCCCTACAGTTAGACAAATCATTACCACTACTTGCACAGCAGCACGTACCAAGATGGGAAGGAACCATTTTTGCCAGCAATAAATAAATTGTTTGTGCGACATCTGAGACTTCCTAAGTACAACATTCCAGAAATTTGTTGTAACAAATTCTCTGCAAAAACACTCTGCGACGGCAGTCGCTCATGGGGAGCCACTGCGGTAAACGGGTTTCCCAGCATAAAAGGAGCAGTGCGCCCTTCTCCCTTGGCGTTAGCCTCTCACGAATGGGAGAAGGGGAGACGCCAAGGGCGATAGCGCAGGGGTAGCGAGCCTGCGTTCGCGCAGCGTCTCATAGAGAGCGTCTGCGGTTTCCCGACTTGTCCCTTGCGCGTCTCTCCTTCTCACATTGCCAGAGGCTACAGTGCTAGTATATCGAACATGGGCATTTTGTAGCTTCTAAGTTGTCCTTCTGGAAGATATAAGTCTACTGCATCAGCCCTCTATTTTCATATTCTTGTTTTGACGAAGGTACTGAACTATTAACGCATTTGCACCACTCGTAGCACAACAGCAAGCTATAGAATTACTCACTCAGGCTGTCAGACAAAACCGGGTTGCTCCAGCGTATCTATTTGTGGGGCCAGATGGTGTAGGAAGAAGTTTAGCAGCAAAGTGCTTTGTGGAATTGCTATTTTCTAGTGAGATGGGAGTCACTGCGACTTTACAAAACCGTTTGCGTCAAGGCAACCATCCAGCTTTATTGTGGGTGCAACCAACGTACCAATACCAGGGACAACGATTAACACCAGCAGAAGCGGCTGAGAAAGGACTTAAGCGTAAAGCACCGCCTGTAATTCGATTAGAGCAAATTCGAGAAATTACCGAGTTTCTGAGTCGTCCGCCTTTGGAAGCGCCGAGGAATGTGGTGATACTGGAAGAAGCCCAAACAATGGCAGAAGCCGCAGCCAATGCTTTACTTAAAACCTTGGAAGAACCGGGACAGGCAACGTTAATTTTAATTGCACCTACACCTGAGTCTGTGTTGCCAACTTTGGTGTCACGCTGTCAACGCATTCCTTTTTATCGCTTAGATGCCCAGTCTTTGGCTGTTGTACTCACACAAACAGGTCATCAGGAAATTTTGCCAAATCAGGCAGTATTGAGTATAGCAGCTGGCAGTGCCGGAAGTGCGATCGCATCTTACGAGCAATTACAAGCTATTCCCCATGAGTTACTCGAAGACCTGAAAAAAGCCCCTGCTTCCTACCACAAAGCCTTGGAGTTAGCTAAAAAAATTGATAAAGATTTAGATACAGAAGCACAACTGTGGTTAGTTGATTATCTTCAGCAATTCTACTGGCAGCAGTGGCATCAACCCACGATAATTCACCAGCTAGAACAAGCTCGTAAATACTTACTTGCTTACGCTCAACCCCGGCTGGTTTGGGAATGTCTGCTTTTATCTGTATACCAAAAATAAAATCGCATTCATGAATTTTTGCCCAAAAACCTCAAACTATTTAGCTATATTAAATAATATTACTTAAGTAACCGGACATATTAGTACTAATGTATTATAGTAAAGCTACGCAAAGCGTTTCGTAGAGAATGCGGCAAGTCAACAGACATCGCCTCAAGACATTGGGATTTGCTCAATTGCCAAAGCTTCTCTTAAACAAAAGTCTTGTAGGGGATGACTAATAAAGGTTGTCCGATTATTGTTTTTGAAGATTGTATCCCTGACTTATGATTAACTTACAGCAGACAATTCCAGTTCTTCTTTTAGGAACAAGCTTGGCTGTGCTTTCTCCTCAAGTTTGTACTGCTTTCACTGTTCAAGAGGTAGCTAGCCTTGCTAAAGCATCAAGCGATTTGCCAGTGGTCAAATCAGCAGGACTGTCCCCCGATATGGATGTGCCTTGGTCGAAACCCGTGAGAATCATTGATCCTTTTGAAGGGGAATTAGTTGGGGTTTTTGACCGCAACTCTTTAGGTGGCTATTTGTACCGTGAGAATTCAAAACAAGTTATTAGTTTGTGGACTCCTTCGAGCATTCGAGTCCTGGTAACAGTAAATTCGGATCAAGCAAGTTCTTCTTTCTACACCGCAGGTCGTGTGTATCCCAGATATGACTATCAGAGGTTTGTTACTACCAAGAAAGTCGATAAACTTTTACTTAAGGTCAGGGGAAAAGTTTTTCAATTAGACAGTTCAACCGGCACCTTTGCTGTCAGTCAAGAATTAGCCACTGCTTTGAAAAAGGCTCCAGATGAGAACTTAGACATCAGACTACTATTGGAAGGAGGTCAAACTATTGATAGTGAAATTGGCAAAGAGACGGTAAAATCTTGGCGAAAGATTTATTAAGCGATGTCTAAGGACAGGCTACTTATTGTGCATTTTCAACCCAAGTATTATCTATATATTAAGAAAGTAAAAATTTCTCACCTCTCATCAGGAATTTATTTAGTAAAGGTTGTTTAAAGATTTAAAAAGAAGGAACATTCTTAGAAGCAAGCCTGATTAATTCTTCAACATTGTTTGAAATTGTATTGCAAATCGTATTCAAAGGTAAGTCATTAGGATCAAATCCGAAAGGTTCTTCGATTTCTGAGCCAATTTGTTCAATACTTAATAATGTAAAACTTACAAAAGCCATTACTATACCAGTCCACCAATATAAAAAGCTAACAATTTCTGAAGGTAATATTAGACAAAAAATTAATAACAGTTGTCTGAGTTTAATAGTATATATCAAAGGCAGTGGCGTTTTTAAAATGCGTTCGCAACCACCTAAAATATCCACTAAATCATCTACGCAGTTATGTAGAGTAGTCAGTTGATAGACATTTAGACAATTCCGGTCATGCTGATACTGCAAGTAATCTCCTATCCAGTAAGCAATTTGTAGTGGGGGATGATTGCTATCTTGGAGTTGTAAATATTGTTTTTCAGACATTAAGGATGCTAACTGAGTGTCTAAAGGTACTGATCTTAGATGTAACTTCATTGCAACTGCAAAAGCAGTTACTAACCGAAGTATTGCCTCTTTTTCTACTCTATCTTGCGGTGTCTTATCTTTAACTATTATCCAAATTCCCCGAGTTAAGTTACGAGATGTATTAACTAAACCTCCCCATAATTGACGACCTTCCCAAAATCTATCATGGGCTGTATTCGTCCGAAAAACTAATAGTAATGTAAAACCAATATTAAAACTTAAAACAGCATTAGTAAGGATACTGTTTGAATTTGAAAATGCTATTGGTAATTTTAAATAATATAAAAATGATATAAAAATACCATATGCAGTACAAAAAAGTACCCAAGGGAGAATGATAGAAATAATTGACCTTTCAAGCCGAAGAGTTACTTGAAGCCAGTTCAATTTTTCGCCTTTGTAAAGGTGATATTTGTCTATTAAAGAGTTTTTGGAATTGTTTTTAAAATAGTTAGGTTGTTTCATGTTGGTAAGGTTTGGCGATTACAGAAATTAGCAAACTAGCTTTTTTAGCTAAAGTCAAGATAAGTGCAAGATGTAGGTTTCCAGATAGCGACCGTCGTACAACTCTAATCAACATAAATTATACTTGTAACATTTAAATTTATTTTTGTGAACCCTCTTGAGGTAGGTAAATTCATGACTGTCTTCCAATTTTTCACCATCAATTTGGTTTTTCTTTGTAACGAAGCAATTACCTATTGGGGTGAACTAAAACAATAATTTTTCTTATTTAACTATGATTTTCAACATTTATCATTATATTGAGTACTTTTTGGCAACTTGAAACCTGCTGTAAGTAGACTTTGCCTCATGAACTGCGATCGCTCATTGATTCTCCACTTCTATTTAAATCATTTGTAAACAAAAAGATTTCTGATTTTTTAGAGAAGTCGGGAAGAATACTTTTCAGATAAGCGTAAACTACTCCATTTTGGTCTGGGTGCATGTTAAAGGACAAGGGATAAAGGTGAATTCAAACCGCAATCCCATTCCCCTTTCCCCCAAAACCCCAAAAGTATTGGAGTTGGGAATCTGAACCTCTCGATTTTCGTATTACTAGTTCGTTGAAATTAGTATTAAAAGACTTATTGGAAAAAAATATGTTATTACTAAACAATTCTCCTCATAAAGATTTAGTAATAATTTTTACCCAAGTTGGCATTGAAACCACAAAAGTTACCGAGATAAATTTTCCCAAATTTTTGCAACACATAAACTGACTGTAGGGGCGTACAGGTGTACACCTTTACCTATCTATCTATATCAGCTATTGCGTTAAACAGTATAATTAGGCAAGATAGCAATGTGCAACAAAGCCGTTTATCATTGCAATATTTTGATGCGTAGAAGAGTTGCAAAGAAAAGAACTTTTACAATTTCTGCCCTGCGTAAATCGATCGCACTTCGCCGTTACGCCGGATGACAGCTTCACCATTACTAACATCTACTAGTATCCAACCGCTTGAGCCGATACTTTCACCCATGTTAATGCGGCGAGTCACGCCATCAATTTTAAACAAAGCAGCAGATTTGTTACCTAACTCTAGCAACCCTTCTAAGGTGCTAGCAGGAGTATCTGCGATCGCAGTTGGCGCATATACTTGTTCATGGGTAATAGTTGGTTCTGATGGTGCGAGTGCTGCACGTAATGGAACTACTGGTAATGCAGGCAGAGGGTTGGGTGTTTGCCGCACGGTAATGGGTGCAGTTCGTCCAGCTACAGGTTTGAGTTCTGCTTGCACAGCCGCAGCTAACATGTTGACGGTTACAGGCTTGGCAGCTTGTCGCACCGTATTCAGGGCATTTTTTACAACATTAGGTTGATATCCCTGTAACGCACTGGCAATTCGTGGTATAAATGTAGGAGTACCAGGAATCGCCGGCAGCCCGTAGTGCATTGGCGACGGCGCTTGATAAACGGGAACGTAGATGCGCTCAACAACGCTTCCAGAGCGGTTAGGGGCTAGTGGCGTATTATTAGCTAGAAGTGGAAGTGCTGGTAGATTACCAGTTGTTTGCCCGTTCCCAAGGGCTATTTGATTAGTATTTGCCTGACTGGAGAATCCAAGTATGCCAGATTTTTGATTGCTTTTTGCTTCTTGTTTGTCTATAACTGCCAGCGCTCCCAACATGTAATCAACCAACTCTGCCTCAATTTCTGTTTTTGTTGGCAACTGTGACTGCGGTTGCGGCACTAGAAGAGCTGACTCAGGCAATTTGGTATTTAAAAGATATACGACTCCAGACTGTACCAGGTAGATAATACCAGCGATCGCCACACCTAAAGTTGTTCCCACAATCAGTAGTTTGCCCAAATTACGATTACTTTTTTGAGGCTTTCTACTAACTGGTTTAAGGGTGGCGGTGTCAAACACAACAGTACTCAATTGCTTGTGGTTATCTTGAGCTACTGACTCTACTGGTTGGTTCAATGTGTTCGGTAAGATAATCTGCGGTATCGTAACTGTTTGCAGAGGAACGGATTCTGAAGGCGACTGGCGTTGAGGTTGGGGGGAAGAAACCCCAGCTACAGACTGGCTCGATTTGTTCTGCCTACTCTGCCTAACGGTTTGAGAAGGCAAATTACCAGTAACATCCAGAATGTAGTCGATATCGGCAAAGAGTTCATCCATTAGACCATCAGCATAGTTTTCTATCGACCAAGATTCGTTGGCGATTAAGTCTTCTAATGGTTCCGGTAGTATGAGACGGGTGCTGGCTTCTTGTAACATAGACGTTCTGGGTTGTTGCTAGGACGAGGAAACGCCGCGCCTACTGCCTGGGAGTTAGGATTACAGATGAAATATCCAATCCGCCGTCTAATTGAGACGAGTTGGTTGAGCGTTGGTATTAAAATCAACTTTAATCTGGGGATTGTTGATGATGGCAGCACTAATACTTATTGTCATCTATCATACCAATTTCCCTTCCTACTACTATACTCAGTCTTTATGAAGTTTGTGTTAAGCTAACGCTGGAAACTGTGACTGGCTCTTGGTTCTACGCAATTCTAAATATAATAATAAAGCGTTAACATCCGCTGGGTTTACACCACCTATACGTGCGGCTTGACCAAGAGTGAGTGGTTTTACGTGAGTCAGCTTTTCCCGTGCCTCTTTGGAAAGAGTATCAATTTTTGTGTAATCTAAATCCCCAGGTAATTGGCGGTGCGCTTGGCGGGCAATTTGGTCAATCTGATTTTGTTGCCTAGCGAGATAGCCAGAATACTTGATGTCAATTTCTGCGCCTTCTTTCTCGGCGCGGTTGAGGTTGGGGTTTCCCAATCCGAATCTGTCGAGGTCAACATAATGAAATCCTGGACGCCGCAGCAAGTCATTAAGGGTAATTGAACCTTTAATTGCTTGTTGGGTATTAGATGCGATCGCTATTCCTATTTCATCATGTTCTTTGACTCGTGTGGCTTGCAATCTTTGCTTTTCTGTGGTAATATTGGCTTGTTTTTGGGTAAATAGATCCCAGCGGCGATCGTCAATTAAACCAATTTCTCGTCCCAAGGGTGTCAAGCGTTGGTCAGCATTGTCAGAACGCAATATCAATCGATACTCTGACCTGCTGGTAAGCATCCGGTAAGGTTCTCGTAAATCCTTTGTACACAAGTCATCGACTAGCGTCCCAATGTAACTTTGCTCGCGGGCAAAGACAATCATTTCTTGAGAGCAAACAAATCGAGCTGCGTTAATTCCGGCTACAAGCCCTTGGGCTGCGGCTTCTTCATAACCTGTGGTGCCGTTAATCTGCCCAGCACAAAACAGTCCGGCAATCTTCTTAGTCATCAGTGTGGGGTAACACTGAGTTGCAGGTAAATAGTCATATTCCACAGCATACGCTGGACGGAGCATTACACATTTTTCCAAACCGGGGAGAGTCCGCAACATATGCAGTTGCAAATTTTCTGGCAACCCTGTGGAAAACCCTTGGATATAAAGTTCGGGTATATCCCTTCCTTCTGGTTCAATAAAGATTTGGTGGCTTTCCTTATCAGCAAAGCGCACAATTTTATCTTCAATACTGGGACAATAACGCGGCCCTTTGGCTTCCACCCAACCGCCATAAACTGGTGACAGGTGCAAATTATCCTGAACTAGGCGATGAGTTTCGGCAGTTGTGCGGGTGATATAGCAAGGCATCTGTTCCCGTTCTACCCACGCATCCGGGTCAAAGCTAAACCAGCGCACATCTTCATCTCCTGGCTGGATTAGCATTTTACTATAATCTACTGATCGCTTGTCTACCCGTGCTGGAGTTCCTGTTTTGAGTCTTCCGGTTTCAAATCCCAGGCGATTTAGGGTTTGTGTCAATCCTTCAGCCGCAAATTCTCCAGCCCGTCCCGCCGGCATTGATTTGTTACCTACCCAAATTTTGCCTCCCAGGAAGGTGCCAGTTGTCAAGATGACTGCTTTACATTGGAACCCTACACCAAAATAAGTTTCAACGCCGATGACTTGATCATTAGCATCCAGCACCAAATCTGTCACCATACTTTCGCGGATTGTCAAGTTTTCTTGGTTCTCGACAATATTTTTCATCACCGCTGCATATTCGCGCTTGTCCGTCTGGGCGCGTAATGCCCACACAGCAGGACCTCGTGAAGAGTTGAGGATACGTTTTTGCAGGTAGGTGCGGTCTGCTACTTTACCAATTTCTCCACCGAGTGCATCTACCTCATGCGTCAACTGGGATTTAGCTGGGCCACCCACTGCTGGGTTACAAGGTTGCCAAGCGATTTTATCCAAGTTGAGCGTCAATAACAGGGTACGACAACCGAGGCGTGCAGAGGCGAGAGCTGCTTCGCAACCGGAGTGACCTGCACCGACGACTATGACATCAAAAGCGTCTTGGAATTCAACGGAATTGTGCATGGTCATACTTACAGGATCAGCAAGCTTAGAGTTCTTTTCAATTTTAACTGTTCCAGTGGTTTCATGGATGTAACATTCTGAGAAAAAAGTTATCAAATTTATTATTATTCAATTACAGATAAATTTCTTTTTCTTTACTTGAGTATTCAGTAAAAAATATAATTTTTTTTAACAATTGTGGCAATATTCCGGTTTGCTGATCACATATTTAGGCAAAAAAAGTTGATTTATTACGGATATACATTAGATATATTGCACAATTTATATAGAACCATTTATCAACACGATGACTTATCTGTGTTTTCAATTCATCAATAACACAATTCACTTGGTGTTAATGATATTTTTCCTCACAAGATCCCCTCAACTCCCCTTAAGAAGCTTGTCATTACCTACACATGACAATCCCCACTTCGTTGCTATGATCTGCTGAACTTAAGCTCTGGGCGGGATGTCGGTCAACACGACACTTTAATTGTTACAAAAATGTGAGTAATGACAAGCCTTAAAAAAGGGGGTTTAATTTCAAGGAGGATCAAGCTTTAACCAAAGTGTATTAATCAATAACAGATATTTGCAATAAGCTGATTACTTTTATTCTTAAATCAATTAAGCAATTATTTAAAAATGAAAATCCTCATCAGGAAGAAAAATTTTATTACTAAGGTTATCAAAAAGACAACTTTCATCAGTATAGTTATCATGATGATATTTGTCTTAGTCGCTAGTAATGAGATTACCCAGAACCAATTGGGTAGAACTGCCCAACCATTAAATGTATGCTTGACTACAGATTCATTAGCTTGTAAAGATACCTCTAAAGAGATAACATCAAAACCATTTATTCCTGACCCCAAATTAAATGAGCAGCAGCGTTTTTTATCTGCAATTAGCCAGAAATTACCCACAATTCCCCAGCCTGGTACTTATGAATATACTTTATTGCGGACATATGGTGCAGTCTTTGTAAATCAAGATGTTGGGATTAAACTGCCGCCAAAAGATATTTTTGCTAATGAACAAGAAACCCAAGAGTTTCAAGCTACTTTGACAATGGGTCATGTTGATAAAACTAATGACTGTTACTTACAAAAATCAGCGGCTGATGCTTTAAATAAAGCGCGAATTCAAGAACATATCCCGCTAAAATCTGGTTATGGTTCTGGTGATTGTACTCGCACTTTCAACACAAATTTAAGATTTTGGTACAAATATGCTAACAATCAAATTTTAACAAAAGTTCAACAGGGCAAAGAAATAAAAATTCTCGGTTTGGTTGCACCTCCTGGAACTTCACAACATCTGTGGGGATTAGCAATTGATTTACGCGTAAGTAGTAAAGAACAAAGAAAAGCTCTTAATCAAAATTGTTGGTTTCAAACTGTAGAAAATGATGTTCCACATTGGACTTATGTGGGTTTACCTGAAGAGAATTTACCTCTATTTGGTTTTAACAAACAAGTTATCCGGGGCATTACTTATTGGATTACACCACTTTAATTGTTAGATAGCATGAAAACTTGGGAATCTTAATCTAAAAAGTGGGATATCGTTCAGCAAGCTTTGGTAACAGCTTATCAGTAACGCCAACATATTCTCTCCAGAACCATTGGGGGACTTCGGAAGCAGACTGTCCAAACCCAGACTCAAATCAATATATTAACTGAGCAGTTACAACCGGAATTAGAACCAGCAAAGCTGTAAGACCTAGTAAACGTCTATTATTGACGAGAGACGCTATTGCCTCGACCAATTTGTACTTGTACAAGGAGGCAACAGCGAATCAAACCGAAAGTTTACACTCAAGGCAAGCGTTGAGTGTAGGTACTTGACAAGCCAAGCATTGGCAGATGCGAAGCCGCCTTAAGCATTAGGGAGAAATCCGCACCTTGAGGAACGCTAGCATCGCGCTAGGATGTATTACAGTTAACGGCATAGTTTCAGGCGATCAGTTGCTATGGACATTTCCCCCATCAAGGCTGTTCAAGCCCCTTATTACGGCGATAACTTTTACCGGACACCGCCACCAGATTTACCTTCCCTCTTATTAAAGGAGCGAATTGTCTATCTTGGGATGCCACTTGTGCCTGCTGTCACGGAATTGATCGTGGCCGAGTTGCTGTTTTTGCAGTCCGACGACCCCGAAAAGCCGATTAAAATCTATATCAACTCCACCGGCACTTCCGGTTATAGTGGCGAACCCATTGGCTTTGAAACCGAAGCCTTCGCTATCTATGACACCATGAAATATATTAAGCCTCCTATCCACACCATCTGCGTTGGTTCTGCGATGGGTATGGCAGCGATGCTTCTTAGTGCTGGTACAAAAGGTTGCCGCGCCAGTTTGCCTCACTCCTCGATTATCCTGCATCAGCCCAAAAGCTATGCCCAAGGTCAAGCAACGGATATTCAAATCCGCGCAAGGGAAGTTTTGGTAAATAAAGGGGCGCTAGTTGATATCTTGAATCATACCACCGGACAGCCTCCAGAAAAAATTATTAAAGATATGGATCGGCTGTTATATCTGACACCCTACGAAGCGAAGGAATACGGTCTGATTGACCGAGTTTTTGAGAAAGAAGAACTCGCAAATCCCCCACTCCCTGCCAGTGTCCTTTAAATTCAGTTATGAGTTATGAGTTATGAGTTATTTAATACTCCTTCCTCATTCCTAACTCCTCATTCACTCTCCGATCATCCCCAATTTATTAATAACGGAGCAAATTATGCCTATAGGCGTTCCTAAAGTTCCTTACCGGATGCCCGGAGGACAATATACAGATTGGATTAGCATCTACGATCGCCTTTATCGGGAACGGATTATATTCTTGGGGCGAGATATTGATGATGAAATTGCCAATCAAATTATCGCTGTAATGCTGTATCTGGATTCAGATGATCCAGGTAAAGATATTTATTTATACATCAATTCCCCCGGTGGAATGGTCACCTCTGGCATGGCTATTTTTGACACCATGCAACATATCAAATCAGATGTGGTGACTATTTGTGTGGGTTTAGCTGCTTCAATGGGGTCTTTCCTGCTGGCAGCTGGCACCAAAGGGAAACGCATAGCATTGCCTCACTCACGGATTATGATTCACCAGCCTTCAGGTGGCACCCGTGGACAAGCAACCGATATCGAAATTGAAGCTAGAGAGATTCTGCGGATTCGTCACCAGCTGAATGGGATTTATGCCGATAAAACTGGTCAGACGATAGCAAAAATTGAAAAAGATATGGATCGTGACTTTTTCATGTCTGCCGAAGAGGCTAAAGAATACGGTTTAATTGACCGTGTGATTGAAGACCGAACCTCTATAGTAGTAGGCGAGTAGGGAGTAGGGGAAGCTGGCGTTACAGGGGAGAAATAATTCCTAACTTCTAACTCCTAATTCCCCACTCTCCACTCGCTTTCCTAAACAAACTGTCAACATTGAACTTTAAAATAGAAAATTAGCCTTTATCATTAATAGTTCAGGCTTAAAGCAGATAGCTGATAGCCTCTAGCTGGATATTCGATAGCTCATAGCTCAAGATGGATCTTGGAGATTGCTACCGTTTATTGGGTTTAAGGTCGGGAGCTTCTTTTGCTGAGATCAAAGCGTCTTACCGACGACTGGCGCAGCAATATCATCCCGATATGAACCCAGATGACAACAAAGCCAAAGATAAGTTTATTGCCTTGACAGAGGCTTATAAACTCTTGCTGACGGTAGTATTGCCAGAAGAAACTGCCGCACATTCAAGTCAGGTGTCAACTGTGTATGATGACACCGAAGCAATGCATTGGCAGAAAACACCAGTAGCAACGGTGACAAGCCAACAAGCACCGAAACCAAAGCCGCCGAATCTGTTGGAAATAGAAGAACGGCTGAAGTGGAAAACTTATGAGCAATTGCAGCGATTTTTGCAAGAAAGACGATTTCCGCAAGCGATCGCCTTGGCAGAAGCTTTAGCAGATCGGTTGTCAACAGATGCAGAAGTCCGTCAATGGCAAGCGATCGCTTATCAAATTTGGGGACGGGCGCTGATTTCCGAAAACCAGTTGCTCAAAGCCAGAATTTATCTCAAAAAAGCTTTGAAGACAGATCCCTATAATAAAAGTCTCTGGGATGAAGTGCAACGCGATTTCCAACGCTTAGAACAAATTTTTTAAAAGTTTACAAAATTTATTGAAAATCAAAATCTCTTTTCCAACTTCTAAGAAGGAAATGGTCTTCATTGGGCTGCTGCCGCCCAGACGGAAGGCGGGAGCCATCCATTGAGCATTCCCAGTTTGAGACTGGGAACGAGGTAAATATATCTTCAATTCAAAATCTAAAATCTAAGTTGCGCTGTCAGCGCACCAAAGGTGCGACCCAAAATCTAAAATTGGCACGATCATCGCTGCCATCCGCGCAACACTGCTCCTAATGTAGCGATTCCCTCAACAATCTTCTGTGTTGGCTGAAAGCTAAAAGCTAACCTGATGGCATCATCTCCCTGTCCATTGGTGTAACAGCGAGTCCCTGGCAGAAAGCTGATGCCGTGTTCATTGGCAGCTGTTAGAAGTGCTTTGGCGCTGATGTCTGGCGGCAATTTACACCAAACGAAAAAGCCCCCACCTGGTCGCAAAGCAACTATATCACTGGGAAACTCTTGAGCGATCGCCTCTAACAATAAATTGCACTTATGCTTGTAACAGGCGATTAGCTGTTGAATGTGATTATCTAGTTTGCCTGTAGCACAGTAGCGGGCGACCACATGGCTGACAAATGGCCCCACAGGCCCCTCACTTTTGAACATTGCTAGCCGCTCAATAATCGCTGGATCACCACAAGCCCAGCCCAGGCGGATACCAGGCGCAATAATTTTCGAGAAGGTACTCACATATAATACCCATCCCTCTTGGTCAAGAGTCGCCAGAGGGGGCACAGTTTCTCCTTGGAACCGCAAATCGCTATAAGCATCGTCTTCCACCACTAGGACGCCATACTCAGCCGCTAATGCTACCAGTTTTTGGCGGCGAAATAAGGGCATAGTAGCGCCTGTGGGATTGTGAAAGGTGGGGATGGTGTAAATAAATCGGGGTCGGATGCCCTGTTTCTTCAAGTCGCTCAAAGTTTCTTCTAGGGCGTCCACATCCATCCCCAACTCATCCACAGGAATGGTAATTATGTGTGCGCCAGCGTGGACAAATCTGCTAACCACTCCCAGGAAGGTCGGCCCTTCCACAATTACCACATCACCAGGTTCGACAAACACATCTGGTAGCAAGCCGAGAATCTGACCAGAACCGTAGCCAATGACCAGGCGATCGCGATCAGCAGTAATTCCTTTAGCCTGCAAGCGGAGGATAATTTGCTCATATAGTTGAGCTGAAGGTGGCCCGTAATTGAGGGCGATCGGAGCTTCTTCTGCCAGCACAGCCGCACTTGCAGCAGCCAAGTCGGCGTGGGGAAAGAGAATTGGGTCAGCTAAACCGTAGGCAAAGCTGACAGTAATAATTTTGGTTAACTCAGTGCCGTAAGTTGGTGGTGCGAGGTTTCTAGCTCTTTCGGCGAACAAATCAGCAATTTGGTAGGCAGAAGTGGTAGGAGCCATAAAGGGCGAGTTGTCTTCTAAGTTTATGAGTATATCAGTATTTTAGGGAAGAAATACTGATAGTCAGCTTTATTCTAAATCCGAACAATGATATCGTGATTTGAATAAGTAAAGTTTGGTTAATTTATCATCAATAGTTTAAGAATTAAAAATTTTAAATAATTTTTTAATCGAGTGTTTATAACCTTATCTTTGCGCCTGGAGCGCGACACCAGATGCTACAACGCTCTTAACCCGCGCAACTTACTGGCTCCTCTCCGTGAGATAAAAAAATCATTGTAAGTTGAATTGGTGTGATCGCTTTTAGGAAAAGTTCAACCACATCATATTTGCGAAACCGTCTCACAACTCAAATAAGCGTCACGAATTTGCAGGTTATTCAATAATTCGCTAGATCACCCAGACAGCACAATTTGACCATTTTGAAGTACATAACCATAATGAGCAATTTGCAGTACTAAATTGGCATTCTGTTCAACCATAAAAACAGTCACACCCTGCTGATTAATCGTCTGAATTAATTTTAAAACACGCTCGATATACAAAGGTGAAAGACCCATCATTGGCTGATCCATGCAGATTAACTGAGGTGAAAGTAGTACATATGTATATAGCGATCGCTGCAAACTTGACGCAAGTGACATTAATCAACCCTTCCGGGAATTAAAATCCAAAATTTATATAGAGCAATCTGGCAGCTAAAAAATGCATATTTAACTGGTGTCGGCAAAAGCAGAATTTAAAACTCTTGTTTTTTAGTCTTTTGAAATTTTTTTAATAATTTGTTGTAATCTACTAAAGCTTTATCTTGGGGTTTAGAAGCTGGAAATTTTCCTAAAGTTATTTAAATACGGTATTTTTATCGACTTGCCGTAATATCAGATGAGTAAGAACATCTCACACTTAGCTAGAAAAATCAAGAAACCTACTTGGATAACCGTGAATCTTACAAGTTAAAATAATGCGAATTCGACCCAACACCTTGAGCTTCACGCTTCTTTTAGGGGCACTCTCTGCCCTACCGCCCCTATCAATTGACATGGGGCTACCAGCTTTTCCCACAATCAGCGCAGCTTTCAGGGCATCTTCTGGATCTGTTGGACTAATCCTAAGCTTATTTATGCTTGGGTTTGCTGTTGCCCAGCTGATTTTCGGCCCGCTTTCGGATCGCTATGGACGCAGACCAATCTTGCTTATCGGCTGCGGACTTTTTACCCTAGCAGGTGCAAGCTGTGCTGCTGCACCATCCATCAATACTCTGATTGCTTGGCGTTTAGTTCAAGGTGCCGGCGCTGGTGCAGGTATGGTGATGACACTAGCGATTGTCCGCGATCTATTTGATGGTTCGGCAGCACGCGCCCAACTCTCCTATGTCAATCTCGTGATGGGCGTAGCACCGATGATTGCACCTACAATCGGTAGTTGGGTGCTGGCAATCGCTGGTTGGCGGACTATCTATGGGACACTGGCTGTAGGAGGGTTCTTACTCTTGCTGTTTGTTGCCCTTGGACTAAGTGAGTCGCTAGCTAGCCATGATCTAGATGCGATTAAACCACGTCGGTTGATAAAAAATTATGGGCGCATTCTCAGCAATCGGATTTGTCTTGGCTACGCCCTCGTCAATGCACTAAGCTTTAGGTGCATGTTTACCTATGTTGCGGGATCGCCACTCGTGCTGCTTAATGTATTTAAAGTCCCGACTACAACCTACGGCTGGCTTTTTGCATCGACCGCTTTTGGCATCATGGTAGGCTCATTTCTGAATGGGCATCTGAGTATGCGTGGCGTATCTCCGTCAAGGTTGCTCACCTTTGGGCTGGTGAGTGCCGTTGCCTCATCTGTTGCCCTTGCGATGCTGTCAGTAAGTGGTGCTGCACAAGTTACTACGCTAATGCCTCTTCTAATACTTAACACTTTCTGCCTGGGGATAATCTCCCCCAATGCAATCCAGGGTGCCATTCAGCCTTTGCCAGAGATAGCTGGAGTTGCAGCCGCCACGGTGGGATTTCTGCAAATGTTATGTGGGGCGTTAGCGAGTGGGCTAGTTGCTTTCTTCTATGATGGGCGCACAGCGATCGCCATGTCTAGTTTAATGGCAGTGTTTGCGATCGCCTCCTTCGCCGCTTATTTTGGACTTGCACGCCCTGCCGAGCGTCGCTTTGCTCGGACTCAAGCACTACACGAAACGAGAAATTAGGTATTTGACTAATGACTAATGACTAAAGGGAATTTGATTAACTTTAAGTGGCGGCAACTAATTCTGAGCTTAGGCTGTTTGCTACTGTTCATTGCCTGTAACAATTCTTATCCAAATCCAGGTGTTCAACCTCTCAAGGTGGCGACAGACCCCACCTTTATCCCTTTTGAAATCCAAACGGCTAGTAGTCACTTGGAAGGTTTTGATATTGATTTGATGAATGCGATCGCTAAAGTAGCAGGTTTTGCAGTTCAGTTTGAAAGTCTGCCCTTTGATGGCATGATCTCGACTTTGCAAGCTAAAAAAGTCGATGCAGCAATTAGTGGAATCACGATTACCGCCGAACGCCTGAAAACCATTGCTTTTTCCAGACCTTATTTTAAAGCCGGACTAGCGATCGCTGTCCGCGAAGACAACCAAAATATTAAAGACTTCAATAGTCTCAAAGGTAAAAAAATTGCTGTACAAATTGGTTCAACTGGGGCGGATTTTGCCAAAACCATCCCCAATGCCAAAATTAGTACTTTTAATTCTGGTTCAGAGTTTTTCCAAGACTTGCTCAATGGCAATGTTGATGCTGTGGTTAGCGATGCTTTCGCAACTTTGTATGCGATTAAAAATGACAAACTCAAAGGCATCAGAGTTGTTGCCGATTTGCTCACCCAAGAATACTACGGGATTGCTACACCTAAAGACTCCCCCCATCTGGATGCAATTAACAAAGCTATAACGACTTTGTTATCCAATGGCACTTACAAACAAATTTATCAAAAATGGTTTAACACTGAACCTCCACAATTGGCAGACTCTTGGCATGGGGCATAGGGCATAGGGCACTTGTACTGAGCAGCGTCGTAAAGCCTGTGGCATAGCTACGCTTAGGGCGTAGCCTCTCCAAGAGTTGTATGGGGCATTGGGCATAAGTCAATAATCCAGGACTTACGCACAGGTAACGGAAAATCGAACCACAGAGGACGCAGAGAAGCCAGGGCGTTGCGGTGAATCCAGCGCTGTAGGCGGGTTTCCCGCCGTAGGCGACTGGTGTTAGTGCAGCGTTAGCGAGTCTTCGAGCGTCACCCGAAGGGGGGTTCCCCCCGTTGTAGCAACTGGCGCGACACCGAGGAATAAGAGTTTGAGAGGTTTTTTGCCTAAGTCCTATAATCAATAGTTTTTCTTTCCCTACTACTCCCCACTCCCTATTCACCCATTTATTAGGAATTGGCTGCCAATATATTAAATATTTATCTAATATGCGTCACAATTAATACTGCCACCAAAATTCATTGATAAACTACAATCTCTTGTAGGTCTACTGTGGTCAGGGATAGCCAATTGTGGCACCTTGGATCTTAGTGGCTAGAAGCACCTTGGAACGGGAATTAAGGAACTTCCACTATGCTGATTTGCCCTCAGTGTAAATTTGAAAACCCCAATAGCAACAAATTCTGTCAAAACTGTGGCACGTCCCTGACCCACAAGGTCTGTCCTGAATGCAGTATTGATGTACCTATAAATGCACTACGTTGTCATAACTGTGGCACAGAATGTGGAACAGTGTTTTGGGCAATTATTGCTAAGGAAACAAATGGGGAAGCTTTGGGAGTAGAGAAAAATCAGGGAGAAAAGAGAGATGTGGGAGTAGAGGGAGATGAGGGAGCAATATACTCCTCATCTCCTCTACCCCCTAGTTTTCAGATTGCATTAGGCTCCTATTTAGACTCCCAAGAGCGCTATCAATTGTTATATATGCTACCTGGACAAACCGAAACTACCACCATGACTGATGTAGGTGTCAGAGTTCTAGATTGCCAGCCGTATCAAATATCACCCATTGAGGCAATACTAGCAAGTCAGCAATCAGATTTGCTAACGCCATCAGTGGAAACAAGTGGAATTCCTCGCCTTGCTAAACTTTATATTGCCTTACAATCCCAAGGTCAGCAGGAGATACCGCCGATTCATGATGCATGGCAGCAGGGGGATATGCAGGTAGTAATAATTGAAGACCGCTCACATTGGCAGCCTTTACTCGACCGATGGCAAGAAGAAACAACGAGTTCGTTAAAAATTTTACACTGGTGTTATCAAATGACCCAACTTTGGGCAGTATTGGAACCAGTGAATTGTCGTCAAAGCCTTTTAGATTTGTCAAATTTGCGATTGGATGAAGACCAAACGCTGGCGCTACAAAGGTTATATGTGGAATCATCAAGTTCTCAGCCTGCTATCGAGTCCCCAGAAGATGCCGAAGCCCAAACATTTGCTATTCCAGAGGAGCCGTTAACTATCCAAGCTTTGGGGCGGGTTTGGCAAGCGCTATTTAGGCAGTCTCAACGGACTCAATTTGGCTCTGTAGTCCAGATGTTGGGGGATTTAGATGTAGGTAAGATTCACACGATCGCACAATTGCGATCGCGTTTACAGGAAATCTCTGTTGAACTGGAAGCACTAGGAACCGCAACTTTGCCCCCAATAAAGGAGAAAAATACTGCTGTGCCCACTATCCCGCAATCAGATGAGCCAGAAGATATCATTAGCAAAACTGATGATATGCCAACTGTTGTGCTGGCGATGCAGTTAAGTAGCTTAGAAGATGCAGGACGCACAGATGTGGGGCGTCAACGCCATCATAATGAAGACTACTTTGGCATTGAAACCAAAATTCAGAAGTTGGAGTTGCCTAAAAATCGAGTTCTGGAAGGGCATGGTTTGTATATTCTCTGTGATGGTATGGGTGGACATGCTGGCGGCGAGATAGCCAGTGAGTTAGCAGTCAACACCCTACGGGAATACTTTCAAGAACACTGGATTACCAACCAACTGCCAACAGAAGATAGCATTCGTGAGGCAGTGTTTTTGGCTAATGAGGCGATTTACAAGCTTAATCAACAAGATGCCCGTTCTGGAGTGGGGCGCATGGGTACAACTCTGGTAATGCTCTTAATTCAAGATACTGAAGCAGCAGTTGCTCATGTGGGAGACAGCCGTCTCTATCGCTTGACGCGCAAGCGGCGACTAGAACAAGTCACAGTAGATCACGAAGTTGGGCAACGGGAAATAACCCGAGGAGTGGAAGCAAGCATAGCTTACGCCCGTCCCGATGCCTACCAACTCACCCAAGCCTTGGGCCCCCGTGACGAAAACTCGATTAATCCCGATGTCGGCTTTTTCGAGATCAATGAAGATACCCTTCTGCTGTTGGCATCGGACGGTCTATCAGATAATGATTTAATAGAAACCCATTGGCAGACTCACTTAGAACCCTTACTTAGTTCTGGCGTTAACTTAGAACAGGGTGTTACAGACTTAATTGATTTGGCGAATCAACAGAATGGTCATGACAACATTACTGGTATACTTATTCGGGCAAAAGTACGCCCAAATCTGGAAAGTTAAAAAAATGGGGAGTGGGGAATGGGGAATTGGGAATGGGGAATCAGGACTGAGAAATGATTTTCCTAATACCTAATCCCTACTCCCTACTCCCTACTCCCCACTCCCCACTCCCTCTTAACTTGTAGGTTATATTGTGGTTAGTCTGACTCTGTTAGAACCGCAGCAGAAAACGCCCCTCCAGCAGTGGAGCTTTGAGAACTCCTCCATAATTCGGATTGGTCGAGCGGCAGATAATCACGTTGTTTTAACTGATAGTTTAGTTTCCCGGCATCATCTAGAACTCAGACAAGTCGATTCTGCCGACAATGGCGGTGGTTGGCGGCTGGTTAGTCAGGGTACAAATGGGACTTTTCTCAACGGTGTTCTTGTAATTCAGAGTTCCTTACCAGATAATTCCCTTTTGCAACTGGCACAGGGAGGCCCAATACTGCAATTCCAAATTCAGGAGGTAACAGTAGTGGAAACTGGTGTGCGATCGCAACAAATGCAAGCGACAGAAGAAAACGCCGTTGCAACAGTCTATTCAGCCCAAGCTAGAGCAAATTCATCCTCTACTTGCACGCACGAAGGCAATTCTCCAAACAATCTGTTTTGTATCCACTGCGGTCAACCTCTCTCAGTGCAACAGAAAATTCGCCATTATCAGGTGTTGCGAACTCTCGGACAAGGAGGTATGGGTACTACTTATCTCGCTTGGGATGCTGCTGGTCTTGCGGGTATCCCCCAACTGCTGGTGTTGAAGCAAATGAATGCTGATATGGTGAAAATTGCCAAAGCTCAAGAATTATTTGAGCGGGAGGCGTACACTCTCAAATCCCTTAACCATCCTGGAATTCCCAAGTATTATGACTTCTTTGTAGAAGACGGAAAAAAATACTTGGCAATGGAACTAATCCACGGACAAGATTTAGAGAAACGTATTTTTACCAATGGGCCAGTTACGCCAAGCCAAGCGATCGCTTGGATGATCCAAACCTGCGATATCTTAGACTATCTTCATAGCCAAGAGCCTCCACTTATTCACCGCGATATTAAACCTGCCAACCTGATGGTACGAAGTTATTTAAATCGCATAGTATTGCTGGATTTTGGCGCAGTTAAGGAAATTGGCACAGCGCCCGGTACTCGGATTGGTGCAGAAGGTTACTGCGCTCCTGAACAAGAACGAGGACAACCTTTAACTCAATCTGATTTGTATGCAATTGGGCCAACGCTGATTTTTCTGCTCACAAGCGAAAACCCGTTCAAGTATTACCGCCAAAAGGGGCGAAACTTTAGGTTTGATGTCGCAAAGGTTCCCACCATTAGTTCCCAATTAAGAAATGTGATTGATCGCGTTACAGAACCATTGCCACGCGATCGCTACCAAACTGCAAAGGAGTTAGCTGCGGCGTTAGCTGCTTGCCAATAAAGGTACTGGGGACTAGAAACTGAACAAGGGAATAGGGTACAGGTTACAGGGTACAAATTATTCCCTATCACCTGTCACCTCTTCGCTAATAAAGCAGGTGCGTAAATCCACCTACCATCTCAATTAACAAGACTTGGAACTTACAGCTATTTTCAGGTAAATAGACCACACGGTAGGGGCACAGCAATGCTGTGCCCTTACGACAGATGTGGTTCAAATACTTGAATTCTGCTGTAACAAGGGGATTTTGCCTCAAGTCTAGTAGACAAACTTCCGCCTTGCGGTACTAGTCCCCAATCCCTAATGCTCAATAACCTATTCTTCATCCCAAGTTTCTACAGCTAGCAATTCACTAACTGGGTCTTGCATACTAAAGCCAAAGTCAAGCAGTTCCTGTTTCCAGTGCTGCCATTCATTGCCGTAGAGCAAAGCGATTTTCCAGATGCTATCGCTTGGCTTGATAATGTTCGATTCTATGAGTGATTGCACGTTGCGCTGCAATTTCACCATTGGGTGAATCACTTGCTGAGTCATAACCTCAATTGAATTCTGATATTTGTTGGTAAATGCTTAATCAAAACTGCTTCCCATTCTGCAATTGTTGCCGGCCCGTAGAGTGGTGTAATTTGGTAAAGCTAGTCTTAACTTTCTAACTATACCATAATAAACTCTACTAAGTTACTGGTAAATTCGCTTTTGTACGGTAATTACCACCACAAAACTCTAAATTCACCAAGCAGTCCTTAAACTTTTTGCAGAAACCAGGCAAAGTTAAAGGACTAAAGGATGTTTCTGTTTCCCCTTTTCCCTTTAAACTTTCCCCGTCTTCTTTTTCCTCTTAACCTTTATCCTTTCTCCACTAGAGTGCAACAGTACCTTTTGTAAGAGATATCTTGTGGACGCCGAGCATAATAATTAGTCCTTTAGAAAGTTGCACTAAGTAGTGTGACTGAGGACGAGTAGGAAAATTCTATTTGTTTGAATCACGAAAAATATGTTTGCTTGTTGAAGAACTTATAGGACACGGGCTAGTTTGAAAGTTTTTGACTGACAGGGAAATTTGCAATTGAGTAGAAATGTCTACTGTTTTTATCTATTTAAACGTTATTCAGAATATCGTAAACATCTGGCATTAGGCAAAATCATCGCAAATCTTTATATAATTGTAATGTTTTGCCCATAAGACCTGGAGGGTTGGCTCTGTCTAGGCGCAGCAGAGGGTTTTGCTTTGAAGCAGGGCGATCGCATGGCAAAATTGTCGCTACAGTATGGGCTTACCATAAAGTTGCCTCGTCTTCAGAGTCAGCATTTGAATTTTGTGTAAAAAATTTCCAGTCAAGATGTTAGTTTCTATTGGGCAGATGGGTAACCTGATAACGGGAGGGTTGCTGACACCTAACTATTTACCACAGCAATAATTGATACATGCCTGGTTCCTGGGAAGAATACCTAATCACCCGCAAAAAGCAGATTGATCGGCGACAAAAGATTGTAACGATAGTGTCGATGTTCTCGTTTTTTGGTTCTACGGTATTTGCAGTCATTCCAGCAATCCAACAGGCGAGTCAACCTAAGCCAGCAATTGCGTCTCCTTCTCCTGAGTCAGTATTACAGCAACAGGCGCGGGGTTACGATCTGATTTTACAACGGGAACCAGAAAACCAACTTGCTTTAGAAAAACTGTCTTTGGTGCGGTTGCAATTGAAAGATGCTAAAGGTGCGATGGAACTATTAGAGAAGCTGGTGAAGTTGCACCCCGAACGGCAAGATTACAAAGTTGTATTAGAGCAGATTAAAAAACAAGAGGGTAATGGTGATCGCCATTAGAGTTGTTTACTCTTTTCAGTAGAAACTTTACTATCTCTTAAATCCCATTAATAGAGAAGTTGGTGAATTTGCATTCTACTCGTTAGGATTATAAAGTTGTTTTAAATAATTTGAAGAAATAGCAAAACCAAAACAATTAATATTTAGCTAGCAGAAGTTACCAGAGGAATCAAATATGGATATCTCAATTAAATGTAAAATATGTGAATCTAATTCAAGGTTTTTTGCTCAAAGTATTTTATTAAGTAAATATACAGTTGATTATTTTCAATGTCCTAATTGTAGTTTTGTTCAAACAGAAGAGCCTTACTGGCTAGCGGAAGCTTATTATGATGCTATAGCAAAAAGCGATGTTGGTTTAGTATTTCGCAATCATTATTGTTCACAAAAAGCATCTCAAATCATTTTTAATCTCTTTGATCATAAGGCTCAATTTTTAGACTATGGTGGCGGCTATGGTCTGTTCGTTAGTATAATGAGAGAATTAGGTTTTGATTTTTATTGGTTTGATCAATTCTGTAATAATTTTTTTGCTAAAGGTTTTGAAATAAAGAAAAATAACTATTATGAATTAGTAACTGCTTTTGAAGTTTTTGAGCATTTTATAAATCCTATTGAAGAGATAGAAAATATTTTGCGATTTTCTAGAAACATTTTATTTAGTACAGAGATTTTGCCTACAGATAATCCTAAACCTAATGAATGGTGGTACTATGTACCTTCAGAAGGGCAGCATGTATCAATATATACAGTTAATTCTTTATTAATAATTGCAGAAAAGTACAATTTGAACTTTTATTCTAGTAATACATCTAATAATGGTATATCTTTACATTTATTGACAGAAAAAAAACTAGCACCTGATGTTTTTAAGAACTTGTGTCACAGTCAGCCTGAGAAAATAAAAAAAGTATCTTTAGTGAATAAGGGAACGCAGATTAAAATAGCGTTAGATATTTCAGTACTAGGTTTAGGAACTGTATTAGAAACTGCTAAAACTGGAGTTTTTAGAGTAACAGATCATCTTTTAAAAGGATTAATAAAGTTCCCTGATTGTTGTATCTATTTTTGTACAAGTATACCTGATTTGTTTGATGCTTGTCAAACTTATATAAATCAAAATATTGAAGATAAAAATCTTCCTTTATTTCACTTGTCAGAACTGAAATATCAAAATATAGATATTTATCACTCTACTTATTATCCTTTGCCCAATAATATTTACTTTGCTACAAGAATTATCACGGTTTATGATTTAATTCCTATTCTTTTTCCAGAGTATTTTAATCATAATTCAGAGCATATGGTTAAAAATACTATAACTCAAATAGATAAAGATGATTTGGTGTGCTGTATTTCTGAATCAACAAAACAAGATATTTGTACATATCAACAAAATCTTAATGAAAAGCAAGTATTTGTTACATATTTAGCTGCTGATAAAGAAAAATTTTATCCTTGCAATAATCAGGAATTAATTATCAAAACAAAACAAAAATATAAAATATCAGAGCAGCCTTATGTTTTAACTTTATCAACCCTAGAGCCAAGGAAAAATCTAGCTCATGTTATCCGTTCTTTTTTTAGATTAATTAAAAGCCAGCATATTGATGATCTTAATCTAGTGTTGATAGGTACAAAAGGATGGCAATATGAAGAAATTTTTGCAGAAATAGATAAAGTTAAAGAATTAAAAAACCGAATTATTATTACTGGTTATGTTCCCGATGAAGATTTAGCTCCTTTGTATTCAGGTGCATTAACATTCATATATGTATCTTTATATGAAGGTTTTGGCTTACCACCATTAGAAGCAATGCAATGTGGAACTCCAGTAATAACCTCTAATACTTCTTCCTTACCTGAAGTTGTTGAAGATGCCGGAATTATGCTTGCTCCTAATGATGAAATAGGGCTTTACGATACCATATTTAAGCTATATTGCGAACCTGAATATCGAGAAAATTTAGCTAAAAAATCTCTTCAGCAGGCTCAGAAATTTAGTTGGGATAAATATATTCAAGAAATTATCAAAGTTTACAAGTTAGCTAAAGAAAAAATAAAAACTTTACCTCATCGTAATATTTTAATTGATGGTGTCTTTTTCCAACTCTATAAAACAGGAATTGCTAGAGTTTGGCAAAGTATGCTAGAACAATGGGCAAATAGTAATTTTGCTAATTATATTTTAGTCTTAGATAGAGCCAATACTGCACCCAAAATTAATGGTATTCGTTATCTCACAATTCCCGCCTACGACTATAACAATACCGAAGCTGATAAACAGATGCTTCAACAAATATGTGAGGATGAAGAAGCGGAATTATTTATATCTTCCTATTACACCACGCCCATTAACACCCTTTCCGTATTTCTGGCATATGACATGATTCCTGAAGTATTAGGAGGAAACTTAAATGAACCTATGTGGCGTGAAAAGCACAATAGTATTAAACATGCCTCTGCTTTTATTGCCATTTCTGAAAATACAGCTAAAGACTTAAGTAAATGTTTCCCTAAGATACCCTTAGAATCAATTACAGTGGCTCACTGTGGAGTAAATTCTCTTTTCTCTTCAGCTTCTGTAGATGAAATTAAAGATTTTAAATATAAATATGGCATTGATAAACCATACTTCCTGTTGGTTGGCACGGGATCTGGTTACAAGAATGGTGTTTTCTTCTTACAAGCTTTCTCAAAACTAGCCAGTAGATACGGATTTGATATTATTTTTACTGGTATTGGCGGAGTGTTAGCGCCAGAGTTAAGAACATATACATTAGGTATTACTATACATCTTCTCCAACTTAGTGATGAAGAATTAGTCTTAGCTTATTCTGGTGCTGTGGCGTTAGTTTATCCTTCTAAATATGAAGGTTTTGGAATGCCTATATTAGAAGCAATGGCTTGTGGTTGTCCGGTTATTACCTGTCCTAATTCTTCAATCCCAGAAGTAGCAGGAGACGCAGCTATTTATGTTCAAGATGATGATGTAAATGCGCTAGCAAATGCGCTCTGTGAGGTGCAAAAGCCTAGTATTCGTCACTTTTTAATTACTGCGGGTTTGGCACAGGCGAAAAAGTTCTCATGGACAAAAATGGCGCAAACCGTAAGTTCTGCCATGATTGATGCTACTCTTCTGTCTTTAAACATTAATGAGATTAATTTAATTATTTTCCCCGATTGGTCGCAACCAGAAGAGTTAGTCGGTTTAGAATTGGAACGAGTGATGAAGACGGTAGCAACTCATATGGATAGGAAAAAAACTACTCTACTTATTAACACTGGAAATCTTGATGTTGAGGATGCTGAACTATTTTTATCTAGTGTGGTTATGAATCTTTTGGTACAAGAAGATTTAGATGTTACCGAAAGATTAGAAATTTCTTTAGTGGAAAACTTGGCTGATATTCAGTGGGAAGCTTTGCTACCTCGTATACATGCAAGAATTGTTTTGGAATACGAAGATAAAAACGCGCTGAGTCAAGCAAAAGCAGAAACTCTCACATCTTACGAAATAGAAATTTTTCAAGAAGCACAAGCTAAACAGTTTTTTTTTGCTTGAGCAATAAATTATTTTTTGAGGGAAGATGGCAAGAAGCGATCGCGCAATATCAAAAACTCCTTGAATGCCAATCAGGTGATGCAGAAATTTATTGGAATTTAAGCTATTGCTATAGACAGTTAAATTGGCTAAATGAATATTTTAGTACTCTTCAGCAAGGAATTAAACTTTACCCTACAGATGGAAGACTACATTTTTCATTAATCATCGATTTGCGCCAGAATGGACGTATTCAAGAAGCAATTTTATGTTCAGATAATGCTGCTAAATCGTTACCTGATGATTACACTTTTAAAATTCTTAAATATTTAACAGTTCCATTAATATATGAGAATCAGGGGGAAATTAACTTTTATCGTCAACGCTACACTCAAGGATTGCGAGATTTAATTGAGCAAACATCTATTAAAACTACAGAAGAGCAACATAGTGCTTTAGCAGGTATAGGTCGCCTCACAAATTTTTACCTATCATATCAAGCACAAAATGATATAGATTTGCAACGCCAATACGGAAAGCTAGTACATGAAGTTATGGCAGCTAACTATCCACAATGGATCGTTCCTTTATCTATGCCTAAGCTTCAGATTAATAACAAAATTCGGATTGGTTACGTTTCCCATTACCTGCATTCTTATAGTGGAACGCTTTGGTTAACTGGGTGGTTACGTTACTGCGATCGCTCAAGCTTTGAAATCTATTGTTACTACATAGGAAATGAGCCAGATCCAATTACCCAACAGTTTCAAGAGTACAGTGATGTTTTCCAGCATATTCCTGATAATTTATCAGCAGCCTGTGAACAGATAATTGCTGATAAGCTGCACATTTTAGTTTTTCCTGAAATTGGGATGAATCCGCAAACTATGCAAATGGCAGGTCTGCGGCTTGCGCCTGTACAATGTACGGCTTGGGGACATCCGGTGACAACTGGCTTACCCACAATTGATTACTTTTTATCTAGCGAGTTAATGGAACCAGAAAATGCCCAAGACCATTATTCAGAAAAATTAATTCGCTTACCAAATATTGGCGTTTCTTACCCTAAACCATATATTCCGCCAGTCATCAAAACTCGCTCAGATTTTGGGCTATCAGATAATGCAGTCATCTATTTATGCTGCCAAGCTCCTTTTAAATATTTACCGCAATATGATTTTATTTTTCCAGAAATTGCTCATCGTATTCCGCAAGCTAAATTTGTGTTTCTGCGTGGTGGTTTACTTCAGCCGCGTCTCAAACGTGCTTTTGCTGCTATCGGTTTGAACAGCGAGGATTACTGTGTATTTATCAGTATTCCAGAGCGACTAGACTATCTAATGATTAACTTACTTTCAGACGTTTATTTAGATACATTCACCTGGTCTGGTGGTAATACTACCTTAGAAGCGATCGCTTGTAATCTCCCCATTGTCACCTGTCCCGGAGAATTTATGCGGGGTCGTCATTCTGACAGCTTCCTGAAAATGCTAGGAGTGACAGATACCAAAGCTGAAAATGAAGCAGAATACATCGAAATTGCTGTCAAATTAGGACTAGAACCGGCTTGGCGAGGCACTATTGCGGAAAGAATGAACCAAAATCACGATCATCTCTTTGATGATAAAACCTGTGTCGTAGGTTTAGAAGCCTTCTATAAACAAGTTTGTACTAAGCACTGAAGTGCTTAAATTTGTAATTAAAGAGGAGAAGAACTAAAGTCCTGACTACAAACTTAAGAATTTGTGCTTGGGTTGTTTTGTCTATAGCGCTTCTGGGTTGAGTCCAATACAGACCTAACCCCCAGCCCCTTCCCTACAAGGGAAGGGGAGTAAGATTCAAAGCCTCTCTCCGTTTCGCGGAGAGGTTTGGAGAGGGGTTTTTTAGTATACTTTAAAACTTTGTAAACATTTTCTAAAAGTGCTTTTCAATAAATGCCCTAACCGACTGCATATTCTGTAAACTTCCTCATGAAAGGAGACTGAAACCCTAACACAATGTCCTCTTTAGGAACTCCCATAGTAACCAAATTTACTGCAATATCATCTTCTGTACCATTCCACTGAAGCCAAATTTTTTCACCTTTAATATCAATATGGATGATGCAACTATGTATCCAGTCTTGCCCCTCCCAACCTACATGGACTACTTGGTAATGGTCACGTTCTATATCAAAAATATTCTCAACGTCTATATTACCGTCAGCGGGTTTTTGCTCACTATACTCCTGTAATATTTGCTGTACAAACTGGCGATACTGGGCTAGTTTATCCATTTGACAATCACCTCTTGCTCTACATCATAAATAATCATTTTGACTTGATTCTCTTCAATCATGGCTTGGGGGAAATCAAGTTGAAAAAATGTTTTATAAGTTGTCAAAGGTACTGCTAAAAACAAAACACGCTCTGGCTGTCGTCGCCTTAATGCGCCTCTATAGTTGATAAACTGTCCCAATGCTGTATGAAATTCTGAGATTGCAGATGATTTCTCCAAAAAACTTTTAACTTCAACAGCAATTTTTTCTCCTTCTCGTTCTGCCGCAATGAGTTTTTCAGCAGCTAAATCAATAGAGACATTCACACCACCCACGCTAATTGAGAGGGGGTCATGAGTAATCTGCCAACCATCCTTCTGCAAAGCTTTTTTGACAACTTCATGAAAGACATCTTTAGCAGACATACTTATCCACAATTGTATTTCTTATTTTTATATTACCTCTTAAGCCCGCCATGCAACATAGGTAAGCATCTCATAGATATACGCCACTACGCTTGGGTTAAGATCCCTCCGCCTCCGGCGACCCCCTTAAAAAGGGGTAAAAGAGGGATATGAGCAAGCTTTTTTAGGGGGGTTGGGGGGATCTCTGAAAACTGAATATCACTAACACCAAGCGTATTGAGATATAGGCTTCCTTAAAGTTACGATAATCTGTGGTTCATTTACCTGGAAATTCCTATAAGAGGTTATTTTGAGCGCTCAAGCGCTCACTACGAGCCAATTAACTATCAACATACCTTTGCCACATCTGTTGATAAGCTTGCTCCATATCACGGGTAAATTTTTCCGCATTCCATAAAGGTGCATTTTTTCTTCCTTGTCTTAATTTCCAAGAAACTTCCTGTCTGAGTTTCTCATCTTTACCCAAGCGCACTCCCCAGTCTACATACTCTTCATCTGTCCAAGCAATGCCCTCTGTAATTCCCGCATTAATCATCATGGTATAACTATTGCGAGCAGCAAATTGTTGCCCTACCCTTGTCACTAAAGGAATACCAAGCCATAACGTCTCTAAAGTAGTAGTTGCACCATTATAAGGATAGGTATCTAAAACTATATCAGCGATCGCTAAATTTGCTCTATGAATTAGCTCACTAGGATCTTGACCGATAAAGCGCAACTGTCTAGTATCTACTCCTTCTTCTATAGCTAAGGTTTCATAAAATTTTTGGCAAGCTGCTAAATCACTAAAACCTTTTACTAATAAATAACTATTAGGAACTTGCTTTATTATTCTTAATTGTAATTTAGTATTTTCTAAATGACGCTTATAGTCCTTTTGTCCAACAAAATATATAATTCCATCCGCAGGAATATCAATTTGTTCTCGTCTTAATGTCGGAGTTTGAACTTCAAAACCATCTACAGCAACATAAGTTTCTGGTAATCGCCAAATTTTTTCGCTGTAATAGGTTTGACTTTCTTCTGGTAATACGTAGGGATCTGCAATAAAGTAATCAATAGAGGGTAAACCAGAAGCATCCCAGCCCAACCAAGTAACTTGAATAGGGGCAGGTTTTACGACAAGTACTTCACAAACCAAATCGATAGTAATACTATCTAAATCAACTAATATATCAATTTCATCTTTACGAATTTGTTCAGCTAATTGCAATATACTATCTGTTAATTTAATACTATGAGCTTGATGAGAAGATTCAATAAAAAATTGCTGTAAGCTATCACTTACACGAGAATTAATAATGTATGAATAAATTTTAAAGTTATCTTGATTATGATATTTAAATAACCAACGAGAAATCCAACCTACAGAATGTTGTCCTAAGCAATGGGAAAGATAACCTATCTTTAGAATTTTTTTACTTGTTTTTGGATAAATTTCTTGATAACGATACTGATTAATTTTTTCTCCAAGGTTAAGCTCAAAATTTTTCAAACATAAATCCATTAGTTTATTTTGTATTGGTCTGATGATTTGAGGAGTATCTACTATACATGGAAAGAAATACATAGAAGTGTAAATCCTCAGAATTACACCATTTTCCGGTATTCTTAAAGATTCTTTTATCAGAGATAGTATTAAAGTTTTTTGCTCTTCTATTGCTAAACAAGCTTCTTCCCAAGCTCCTGCTGATATTAATAACCCTCTAATTAATAAATGATTATAAAAAACTTTATCAGCTAAATTCTCAGATGAAGATAGTAGTTTTTTAGCTGTATTAATACCCTTAAAATGCTGACCTGTAACTTGATAACAGAAAGCTAAACGAATTAGAAGCTCTCGATCATCAGGATCTAAATCTATATAAGTTTCCAATAACTGAGCAGCAAAATGGGAATTTCTGAAAGTATATTCTAACTTTACTGATACAGATGCCATCACATAGTTAAAATCATTGAGATTTTTTAACGATGCCAGAATAGTTTTAGAAAACTCTAAAGTTAAACTATGAAATGAAGGATACTCTATAAGTTTATAAAGCACTTGTGAAAAAACTTCTATATCCGGTGATATATCTATTTTTTGTAGCACATGAGTCAGATTTAGCTGATCAAAATATTCTTGATCTAATAACTCTATTTGGAGTGATAAATATAAATTTAATAGTAAATTATTAATATGGTAGGGATTAACTTCTCGCAAATGCTGACTAATAATCCATGCTTGTTGATAGTTTTCTGATTTTAGTTGTTTCTGAATTTCTTGAAATAAAACTTGACTTAATTCTGCTATGGAATCTTGATTTTCTTCCTCATTTACCTCTCCAACACCCATTAACCAAGTTAATTGTGCTTCTTGCTCTTTACCTTGCAGTAAAAAATATAATCCTAAATGCCAATAATGAGATTTAACATCAGGTTTTGTTTCAATAGCATTTTCATAATATTGAATAGCCTGAGCATAATCTTTTGGTTGTGTATCTTGTAGCATTTGATAGTAATAAAAGTGAATAATGAATAACAACTATTGTAGAGAAGTTCTATAGAACTTCTCTACTTTTTTTGGGTGAGAATGAAGATATTATACGTTAACCTCTTTTAAAGTTGATTTAAATTAGCAGCTTTAACTTTCTCAATTCAACTTTTAGGTTTTTATGCAATCCTCATTCCTGATTATTTGATTGCTTAATTACTTATCTACTACCTACCGCGGTAGAACCACTAGCACAGGTTCGACCATCAGTGGGTTCTAGAGCGGCTCCAGCAACAGTAGTAGTTTCACAAAGAATGGCAATACTAGTTGCATCACTGCTTGATCCTTCTGTAAGTAGGGAAACTTTACCGCTATAGTTTCTAATTACGTTACTAGTTCCTGTTAAAGAAGAGCTGGAGTATGCAGTCGCGGCTGTGCCGGTACCACTTTGAGCAACACTCGAATATGTATAGTTAACAGTTTGTGATTTAATACCAACTCCTAAATCAGCAAGAGCCCCAAAGGAACCTCTTTCTGTAAAGAAAGCTTGTTGACCTTTATTCAAAGAACCTACATAGGTTTTAGCTTCGGACTGTTTAGCTTTGTTGGCTTGGTTTAAAAAAGAGGGTAGCGCAATAGCTGACAAAATACCGATGATAATAATTACTACTAGTAATTCAATGAGTGTAAAACCCTCATCTCCGTTTTTCTTGGCAAGGATGTGTTGAAGAAATTTGGCTTTTAATTCGGTTTTCATAAGTGTTTTCCAGGGGGTAGTAAGTGCTTGGGTGTTCTAGATGTAACTTACCCACCTGCGATCGCTTTCCTATCACCTTAAGAAAAAAAGTTTGGCGAGATGCGGTTACACAATCCTTACATCCCAAATGGCACAAACATTAATAAGCCCCTGGTGTAGACCAAGGGCTAGATTCTCTATTTCATTTGTAAGAGTGCTTTATTCAGGTCAGCGCGAACAAAAGACACATCAGGCGATCGCAGGTTTCTTTTTTCCGAGTCGTCCTCTTCTATACTCGGCAGGATAAAGTCGGCGCTAAAACCAAATATATGTCCTAGCTTGCGCGACATTACCCAGTTCTTCAAGAAGGTAATTAGACCGCCAATTTCCTCGGACCGCATAGTACCGTAGGCATTTTCCGATCGCTTACCATTTGGCGTAGCCAATCGCAGTTTGTTATGCTATATTAAACGTAGTCGTTATGAGTTCATATAAATATCATGACTAATCCTACAGTAGAAAACTTAGTAGTTATCGGTTCTGGCCCAGCAGGGTACACAGCCGCCATCTATGCCGGACGCGCTAACCTGAAACCCGTTGTATTTGAAGGTTTCCAAGCCGGGGGATTGCCTGGTGGGCAACTAATGACAACGACGGAAGTTGAGAACTTTCCAGGGTTTCCCCAAGGGATTACCGGGCCGGAACTGATGGATCAAATGAAGGCGCAGGCGGAGCGCTGGGGGGCTGAACTATATACTGAAGATGTTATATCAGTTGACTTGAGTCAGCGTCCATTTACAGTGCGATCGCAAGAAAGGGAAATAAAAACTAATAGCATCGTCATTGCTACTGGCGCAACTGCAAAGCGTTTGGGTTTACCCAACGAACATGAATTTTGGAGTCGGGGTATCTCCGCTTGTGCAATTTGCGATGGTGCAACACCAATTTTTCACGGCGCAGAACTGGCTGTGATTGGTGCTGGCGACTCGGCGGCGGAAGAATCAATTTACCTCACCAAATACGGATCTAAGGTAAATATGTTGGTACGCACCGATAAAATGCGGGCTTCTAAAGCCATGCAAGACAGAGTTTTGAGCAACCCAAAAATCCAGGTGCATTGGAACACAGAAGCCGTGGATATCTTCGGTAACGGTCGCATGGATGGGGTGAAAGTCCGCAATACCAAAACTGGTGAAGAGAGCAAACTGCACGCTAAGGGTTTATTCTACGCCGTTGGTCACAGTCCCAATACCTCTCTATTTAAAGGTCAGTTAGAACTAGATGAAATCGGTTACGTTGTCACCAAGCACGGTACTGTGGAAACCAGTGTAGAAGGCGTTTTTGCCGCTGGCGACGTGCAAGATCATGAGTTTCGGCAAGCAATTACGGCTGCGGGTACTGGCTGTATGGCGGCGATGTTGGCAGAACGTTGGTTGTCATTTACTGGCTTGATTCAAGAATTCCATCAACAGGTAGAAACAGCAGATAATGAATTAGAACATCAGCCGGCCAAAAAGACTGAAGCCGAGGAAGAAGCTGGATTTAATTTGAATGGGACGCGCCACGAGGGAGGTTATGCCTTACGGAAATTGTTCCATGAAAGCGATCGCTTAATTCTTGTTAAATACGTCTCTCCTGGTTGCGGCCCTTGTCATACCCTGAAGCCAATTTTAAATAAAGTGGTGGATGAATTTGACAGCAAAATTCACTTTGTGGAAATTGACATCGACAAAGACCGAGATATTGCTGAAAATGCTGGTGTGACAGGAACGCCAACTGTTCAATTGTTCAAAAATAAAGAACTGGTGAAGGAAGTCAAAGGCGTCAAGCAAAAGAGCGAATACCGCCAGTTAATTGAAAGTAATCTTTGAGATAGTGGGTATTGGGAAACTCAAAGCCCCCTCTGGGGATAAGGGGCAATGGGGAAGACTCTGCCCAATACCCAATACCCCCTGCAATTCGCTTAAGTGGCAGCCTTAATAAGTTAGGCAATAGCATATCCTGTGTGTTGCCTAACATTTCGTGGGTGAAATCCCAATACAATTTTCTCTTTAGGAATTCCTGCTGCTACTAATCCGTAGGTAACACCATCTTCTGTGTCATCTCGTTGCACCCAAATTTTGCCATCAATAATATCAATATGAACTAAGCAACCGTGAATTCGCTTAACACCATCCCAGCCTAAATTTATCAGCAAATAACTGTCATTTTCGCTATCAAAGACTACTTTACATTCAATAACTGCGTGCGAATAAGGAATTTGTGTGTAGGGTACTAATACCTCTTTGATGATCCGTCGATAATTATCTAAGGTATCCATTGAATAATCTTCTCCGTTTCTGGATTAAAAACGAGTAACTTTAGATTCTCAGTTTCTATTAAAAGTGTACCAATTGGTTCCTCAAACAAAGCTGTAAATACGCTGTCGCGCACTGCCAAATATAATGTTCTTTTTGGTTCTAGGCGATGGATAACAGCACGATACATGATAAATCCCCCAATAGCATCTTTTAGGTCTGCCATTTCTGAGGGACTAACAAAACTTTTAATTTCTACAGCTATTTTTTTACTTCCTTGTTCTGCGGCTAAAAGTTGTTTAGCTCCTAAATCTACATACATATCTTTTTGACCCCACTTTAAATGTAGGGGGTCATCTGTAATTATCCAGCCTTCTTGAACTAACGCATTCTTAACAGCATCATGATAAATATCTCTTGCAGGCATATCAAAGTATATTAAAATCTTTATTTACTTGGAATGATTTACGTTTGTGGCGACACTGGCTGGTAATTTATTAGTTAACTCCAGTAAAAATAAGCATAATCTCACCTCTACCTCAGTGTAGCTCTGTATTCACGCGAAACAGTCGGATTTTTATTAAGGATGTTTACTCAATCCCCTATCTAATATGTAAAATGGTCAGCGTATCAAGCTTTGATCCAAGCGATCGCTTTATGTCCATTACAAAACGGCGGCTACCGACATTTTTACAGTTTGCCAAAAGTCCCAATCTTTCTCAGAAACTCATGCTCATCGGGTTAGCCATTACCCTATTTTTCATCTTCCTGGCATTCTTCGCTCCCGTATTCCAGGCTTGGGGATGGCTGCAAAACCCCAAAGATTTTCTTTCTAATCCAATTCACGAGCCACCCTCAGCTAAACATTGGTTTGGTACTAGTCGCCTGGGCTATGATGTGTTCTCCCGGACATTGTTCGGCGCTCAAGCTGCTTTGCAGGTGGTGATTTTGGCAACAGGGTTGAGTATGATTATCGGTGTACCTTTGGGGATGCTAAGTGGTTATCTCGGCGGTAAATTGGATAAAGTGTTGCTGTTCATTATGGATAGCATCTACACCCTACCGGGACTACTGCTATCTGTGACACTGGCGTTTGTGGTGGGGCGTGGGATATTAAATGCAGCGATCGCTATTAGCATTGCCTACATCCCCCAATATTACCGCGTTGTTCGCAACCACACCGTGAGCGTGAAAACTGAAGTCTTCATCGAAGCTGCTCAAGCAATGGGCGCTTCCACTTGGGTTGTGCTTTCTCGTTATCTGTTTTTCAACGTCATTCAAAGCGTACCCGTCCTATTCACACTCAACGCCGCTGATGCGATTTTGGTGTTGGGCGGTTTGGGTTTTTTGGGGCTAGGACTTCCCGAAGAAGTGGCAGAATGGGGACATGATTTAAAACAAGCCTTAGAAGCTCTACCTACTGGCATTTGGTGGACTACGCTTTTCCCCGGTTTAACGATGACATGCATGGTGGTAGGGTTATCACTACTTGGTGAAGGGTTAAACGAATTTGTCAATCCTCGTTTACGGAGAGAAAATAGAATCCGACAGTAATCATTGGTCAGTAGAGACGCTCAGTAGAGACGCGATTAATCGCGTCTGTACAATGGTCATTAGTTTTAGACAAAGGACAATGGACAATGGACAAATGACAAATAAACAATACAGAGATTTATATGAAAGATAATCTAACGTTAATTGCTGCCGCTACTGGCGGGTTTATCCTTTCCGTTGCTCTTGCTGGTATCTTAAGAGGTGCGCCAATTACAGCTTGGCAAGAGCAATCGAGTTTCCGCAGCACGACTTTTGCTAATTTACAGAAATCGGAGTTGAAAGCTGCGCGTCTTCTCCCAAGCGAAGACACTGCGCCAACAAATCGGGGGTGAAAACGACTCGCGCCCAATAATAGGGAATAGGGAATAGCTGTTCACCAATAATTACCAATGCCCCATGCCCAATGACAAATGACAAATGACAAATGACAAAATTCAAGTAATTGGCATTGATGTCGGAGGAACAGCAATTAAGCTGGGGCGTTTTGCAGATGATGGTACTTGTCTGCAATCTATGACTGTGGCAGCTCCCCAACCGACAACGCCGGAGGCTGTGCTGGCGGTGCTGATAGATGCGATCGCCCAAATTGATCCAGATAATCAAGCTGTTGCTATTGGTGTCGGTACTCCTGGCCCATCTGATGCAGCAGGACGCATTGCCAAAATCGCCATTAACTTACCTGGATGGCTTGATGTGCCTTTAGCAAACTGGCTAGAAGCTAAAACTGGCAAACCTACTGCGATCGCTAACGATGCTAATTGCGCTCTTTTGGGAGAAGCTTGGCTGGGAGCCGGTCGCCACTTTCAAAATCTGATTCTGCTAACTTTAGGTACTGGGGTTGGTGGCGCAATTATTCTTGATGGCAAACTATTTATTGGACATCAAGGAGCCGCCGGGGAATTGGGTTTAATTTCATTAAATCCTGATGGGCCAATTTGTAATAGTGGCAATCAAGGCTCTTTGGAACAATATGCCTGTGTGACTGCAATTCGCCGCCGCACTCTCAAGGAACCCATCGAATTGGGTGTTCTTGCCCAACAAGGAGATCCCACAGCATTGACTTTTTGGGAAGAATATGGTAGGAATTTGGGAATTGGTTTGACAAGTTTGATTTATGTCCTCACACCGCAAGCGATCGTCATTGGTGGTGGTATAAGTGGCAGCTTTGAGTTTTTCTTACCAGCAGTGAAAGCAGAAATTGAGAAGCGAGTGCAGCCTTTATCACGAGCGGGTTTACAAATATTGCCAGCGGAGTTAGGCAATTTTGCTGGGATAGTAGGTGCAGCAAAGTTGGCATGGCAACTCTATTCAGGATTTTAGATTATGGTTCAAACAATCCCAGCTAGAGACATCAGTCTTTACGAATTAGAAGAAAAATTTGGTTTGCAACTTGCCACAGACACCAATTTCTTTACAGAATGGACAGAAAACTTACCAACTCTGACTGATGGTGAACAGCAAGCGATCGCGCGAGTGAAAAGCAACTATTTAAACTTGAATAAGCACCGTCTGATGTCAGAAGAGGCGGTAAAGATGGTAGTGCTATCTCCTTTACTCGATTTAGCTGGATTTTATCAACCTCCTTTTGAGATTGAAACCGAGACTTCTGTTGAGATTTCTGCTGAAGACGAGAGCTTTATCGTTAAAGGAAACATTGATGTTCTTGTCATCCAAAAACGTTTTTGGGTACTTGTCATCGAATCTAAAAGCAGTAAATTTGATGTGATGACAGCCCTACCTCAAGCACTCACTTATATGCTTGCTCGTCCAAACCCTGCACAACCAACTTTTGGGTTACTAATCAACGGTAGAGAATTTGTTTTTATCAAATTGATTCAACAAGAACATCCTTGGTATGCACGCTCTTATGCCCTATCAATTGAACGTGATTCCGAACTACACCAAGTACTCAGTATATTGAAGCGCCTTGGAGAATTAATTGTAATTCGTAATTCGTAATACTAAGACAAAGAATATCCTGTCGCTTTCTTAACGTATTTCACAACTTTTTCATAAGATTCCGGATTACTCACAGGGTTGATGATGATAGGGATAGTACCATCTGGCAACCAAAAAGTTATCCTGCCGTTTGGTTCATGACAAAAAGAACTGATGCAGTTGAGATTAATTACATATTCATTTTTTTCGTAAATAATTTTTACCCAGTGGGCATGATCTACTTCCAACGCCGTCACACATTGTAAATAATCAAGAATCTTTTGATAATCTTCCAAGTTACTTTGCGGGTTAATTACTACTGGAATTGCACTATCGGGTAACCAAAAAGTAACCCTGCCATTCAGTTCATAACAAAAAGCATGGACACGCTCAAAATTCACTACATATTCTTTCCTCTCGTAAAGGATTCTCATCCAGTACGCCACAACATCTCCTCAAGTCCGAAATTTACGAATGATGCACCCTGTATGTCCAAGTCTACTGAAGCCTTAAGTTAATTTTGCTATGCACGAATTCAAAATTAAAAAAAATAATTATGAATTATGAATTTTTATGACACCTCTAATGGTGTTGGTTTACCAGATGTCGAGAGAGAAAGAGCGATCGCTGCTTGAATAAACCCTTTAAACAAGGGATGAGGGGTACTGGGGCGCGATTGAAATTCTGGATGAAATTGGCAAGCAAGGAAGAATGGGTGCTTGGGTAATTCTATAATTTCAACTAAGCGTCCATCGGGAGAAGTACCACTGATCACATAGCCAGACTTTAATAACAGATCGCGGTAAGCATTGTTGAACTCATATCGATGTCGATGTCGTTCATAAATTACATCTTCTTGATAAAGTTTAAAAGCCAGAGTATCAGGAAGAACACGACAAGGATATAGTCCTAAGCGCATTGTACCCCCTAAATCTACCACTTCGTGCTGTTCTGGCAATAAATTAATTACCGGATCAGTTGTATAGGCGTCAAATTCGGCACTGTTGGCATCTGTTAATCCCCCTACGTGCCTGGCCCATTCAATTACAGAACATTGCATTCCCAGGCATAAACCCAAAAAGGGAATTTGGCGATCGCGGGCATATTTAATGGCGGCAATTTTGCCATCCACTCCCCGAATACCAAAACCTCCTGGCACAACTATGCCATCGACACCCGCAAGATAATTTTCGGCTGGTTCAGTTTCCAAATCTTCTGAGTTCACCCAACGTAGGCGCACTTCGCCATAGGTGGAAATTGCAGCATGGTTCAGTGCCTCCACTACAGATAGATAGGCATCACTTAACTGCACATATTTACCGACGATGGCAATTTCTACCTCGTGCTTGGGACTATGTAACCGTTTTACCAGGGTTTGCCACTGCGTCAAATCTGGTTTACGTTGTTCCATTTGCAGCAACTTCAGCACTTGTTCTGCCATTCCTTCCCATTCCAGATTTAGCGGTACTTCATAGATACTTTTGGCATCTTGGGAAGTGATGACGCATTCTTCGGGCACATCGCAAGATCCAGACAATTTCTGCTTTAATCCCTTGGGTAAGGGGCGATCGCTCCGACAAACTAAAATATCTGGTTGAATGCCAATGGATCTCAGTTCTTTAACTGAATGCTGTGTTGGCTTAGTTTTCATCTCACCCGCAGAGGCAATCCACGGCACCAGCGTTACGTGCATATACAGTACATTCTGCCGTCCCACTTCTTTGCGGAACTGGCGAATTGCTTCCAAAAACGGCAGTGATTCAATGTCTCCCACCGTACCGCCGATTTCTGTAATCACTACAGAGGGATTTGTACTTTTAGCAACTCGCAGAATCCGATCTTTTATTTCATTGGTAATATGGGGAATCACCTGTACAGTACCGCCATTGTAGTCTCCGCGCCGCTCTTTATTGATTACTGCCTGGTAAATCGAGCCAGTAGTAACACAATTCAATCGTGACATTGAGGTATCGGTGAAGCGTTCGTAATGCCCCAAGTCCAAATCTGTCTCCGCACCATCCTGGGTAACGAATACTTCCCCATGCTGAAAGGGACTCATCGTGCCAGGATCGATATTGATATAAGGGTCAAGTTTGAGAATCGACACGGAATATTCGCGCGACTTGAGCAAACGCCCTAGACTTGCTGCTACAATGCCTTTACCAATACTGGAGACTACGCCTCCAGTTACAAAGATAAACTTAGTCATAGTCGTTTGAATTTCTAACAACTTCTAAAAATACATCCCGTCATTGTGCCACAGTTGTTGTGGTGTAGTTTTCTATGATTTTCCTGTGAAAAACTTTCTAGGATTAGTAATATTAGGCTGTATTCTCACCTCCTCAATAGCATTGGCCGAGCCATCTCTTATAGTCATTTTTCCCCAAACAAACTACCAGACAAGTGCCCAAAAAATCTTTTTTCTGGGCACTGCACCACCAGATGGTCAGGTTTTGATCAATAGTAAGCCAATTACCCGCAGCAAGGCTGGTCATTTTTCCCCTAGTTTCCCCTTGCAGTTGGGGGAGAATCTTTTTACTGTGCGTCACGACAATCAAGAACTCCAGATTAAAGTGACAAGGCTTACCACTGTACCTGAGTTACCACAGGGGTTAGCCTTTGCTAAAGATTCCCTGACTCCTGCATCTGACATTGCCAGATTACCAGGAGAACTAATTTGTTTTAGCGCGATCGCACCCCCCAATGCCAGTGTATCTGTCAACCTGGCTAATCAAACTATTGCCCTTTCACCCCAACCTCAACAGGCACAACTACCAAGTAATTTGGCAGCTCTGACAGGGCAAAATCAGCCTCATGCCCAGTCTAGCGTAGGCAATTATAAAGGTTGCACCACAGTGGCAACAGCCGCCGATCTGGGACAACCTCAGTTTCAACTGACGCTCAATGGCAAGACGATAACTCAACCAGGATCTGGTAAAATTCAAATCCTCTCAAGAGCACAGTTGCCAGTTTCTGAGGTAACGGCAGACGCAGGCGTTGCTCGGACTGGCCCGAGTACCGATTATTCTCGACTCACACCACTGCCCAAAGGCACACGCGCAACAGTAACAGGTAGGGAAGGTGAATGGTTGCGCCTAGACTACGGCGCTTGGATTAATAGTCAGGAAACCCGCATTCTACCTGGTGCCATTCCGCCACAGACAATAATTCGCAGTGTCGGATACCGTCAACTCCCTGGTGCGACAGAGATAGTTTTCCCCTTGCAAGTCCCCGTACCTGTGAGCGTACAACAAAGTGAGCAAGCTCTCGCTCTCACTCTCTACAATACTACTGCCCAAACGGACATAATTCGCCTGGATGATGACCCCCTAATTTCTCGCCTAGACTGGCAACAGGTGGCTCCAGAACAAGTAAAATACACCTTCAACCTCAAAAAAGCTCAACAGTGGGGATATAAGCTAAGATACGACGGTACAACCCTGGTTTTGGCTTTGCGTCATCCGCCTAAAATCGGGAACACAAGACACAAGCCTTTAGCTAATTTCAAGATTGTACTCGATCCAGGGCATGGCGGTAAAGAATCGGGTGCCAGTGGCCCAACTGGATATTTAGAAAAAGATGTCAATTTGGTGGTATCTAAGTTGCTGCGCGATGAGTTGGTCAAAGAAGGAGCAACGGTGGTGATGACGCGGGAGGATGATAAGGAGGTTTCCCTAGCAGAACGTCAGGCAATTATCAGTCAAGAAGAACCATGCATTGCTCTTTCTATACATCACAATTCACTACCCGATGATGGCGATGCCGAAAAAACCAAGGGATTTGCCGCTTTTTGGTATCAACCCCAAGCCCACAATCTTGCAATGTTTTTACATAACTATGTAATCAAAAAACTCGGCAGACCTGACTATGGTGTGTTTTGGGATAACCTGGCGCTGACACGTCCGACGGCTGCGCCATCAGTGTTGCTGGAATTGGGTTTTATGAGCAATCCTGATGAATTTGAGCAGATAGTGAACCCAGAGGAACAGAAAAAGATAGCAAATGCGATCGCTCAGGGGATTGCTGAGTGGTTTATGAGTGTTAGATAAATTTTGAGGTACAACTAGTGTTGTGCCCTTATTGTATTTGGTGGAGTGCGATCGCTCAGTAGCCAAGAAGTAGCCCGAAGTGGAAAGGAACTCTATCAAAGAAGTATCCGTGCCAAAGTTGAGACACAAGAGAACATTGGCAAAATTATCTCGATTAATGTTGAAACAGGAGATTACGAAATTGGTGATGATTTAGTCGAAATGAGTCTTCGATTACGATCCAAGCAAACCGATGCAGCACTTTGGGGAGAAAGAATTGGTTTTGATGCGGTTTATGCAGTTGGTGGTACATTGCTTAGGACGGCACAGTGATACACGGGACTGTAGTTGGACTTCAGGCAAGTCAGTTTCTCGCCAATAATATACCACAATCTTGACCAATGCAATACTGTCCATCTGGATGCAGGTGTTGCAAAACCTGAGCAATTGAGTCTGTGAGAATGATGGTTTGGGGATGCTCTTGAAAATTTTTTACAAACGTACCATCAGACTCTGGTAGTTGAGTGTGATCGGGAAATTGGGGCGGTATGGCAATATCAGCAAGTATTTCACTCATGCTTTGAAAAGTATTGCGGCTATTTTTGTAGTGCTTTACGCTTCCCATAAGGTATTACGAGCTAGTATAACACCTTGCTATATCTTGATTTCAGTGCTTGTAGAGTGCCAGAATTCTTTGGATTGCGAATAGAAATACATGAAATTAGGACTAGCCCTTTCAAGGTGGGTAAAATGTTAGTCAAAAAACCTCTTTTTAACTTCTTACCTCTGTGTTCTCTGCGTCTGTGTGGTTAGATAAATTACTTTTAACCACAGAGGCACAGAGGAGGGCAGTTGCGTGGGCGGGTTTCCCGACTTGAGCAAACTGCCCGTAGCGCAGAGAGAAAAAACGAGATTTTTCGAGTCACCTTGAAAGGGCTAGTCCTAGAAATCTTATATTTTGAAAGTGGATGTCTTTTAAAATAGGCGGCATAGTGGGAGCGATCGCTATTTTATTGAGTAATGGCAGTGCAATCGCCCAAGATGCATAAAGATATATCACTATTTTATAAGTAGGGGGAGCAGAGGAGCACAGGGGAAATAACCAATGCCCAATGCCCCTACCGAATGTACAGGTAGAAAATACTAAGGACAAAATAACGTGTCACGCGTATCTCGTCCTGTAATGGGATTAGTTCCTTTGGCAAGTTTGCACAATTTTTTTTGCTCATCTGAACGCAGCAGCGTATCGGTAAAATCTGCCCCGTCAATGATTGCACCATCAAATCTGGCGTTAGCAGCAAAAGCACCCTGCAATAGTGCATTTGTCAAATTTGCTCTAACTAAACGAGCTGAGTCTAAAGTGGCATTTGTCAAGTCAGATCTCTCCAAGTTCGCAGACTCCAAATTTGCTGCAAAGAAACTGACACCGTGCAAATTAGCGTGGCTGAAGTTGCTCTGGCGGAGATTAGCTTTGGTAAAGCTGGAGTCTGTTAAATCACGTCCTGAGAAATCAGTATCGACCAAAATTTCTTTATTATATTCGAGTGCCAAAGCTGTTGGAGCAAAACCTACGGTTGCAGTGATGCCAACTATTCCCCACAGGAATAAGCTGAGTATGATTGCCCAAATGTGATGGTCTGTTTTACGCTTCAACCCCAGTTTTGTTCGGGATGAGTCGAGCGTAGAACTCGCTGTGCGTAGGCGCAGCCCGCCGCAGGTATCGCTTAAGCTAGAATTCACAGAATTCATGATATTTTTAGTCAATGGCTAACCTTCCTCCATCTCATTATCCAGATATTGGTCATTTAGGAGAAGACCTAGTAGCCCAATGGTTGCAATCTACAGGTTGGGAAATTCTCCATCGCCGCTTTTCTAGCCGCTGGGGAGAAATCGATATCATCGCCCAACATGATGGAAGTACACGGGAAGCAGGGGAACAGGAGAGCAGAAAAGCAGTAGGACAACTCAGGACTCAGCACTCAATGCTGGCATTTGTTGAAGTCAAAACTCGCAGTTTAGGTAGTTGGGATGCAGGGGGAAGAAGTGCAATCACCCCTCAAAAGCAAGCAAAAATCTGGCGGACAGCTGGAATATTTTTAGCCCAGTGCCCTGAGAAGGCAGATTATTCTTGCCGATTTGATGTTGCTATTGTTTACTGTCAAAGGATATCAAAAAATCTGACTGGGGTTACAGCAACTCAGGAAGCTCTAGCTACTTCATCAGCAGCCGGATATAAGTTTAAGCTGCAAGAATACATTCTGGCAGCTTTCGACTCTTCAATTGATAATGGTTAATTGGTAATGGATAAAATATCTTGATTACCAATAATTTTGTAGCGGCGTTACAACCAAGATCGGATCACGCCAAAGTTTCTGGACAGTAGCCCAAGCCCCGGACAAACTGTTGCCGGAAGGCTTCGATTTCGTCTCTCTCTGGACTACCATGAGAAACGATCGCTACTTGATAGCGACGCATCACGTCTACAGGGCACTGTCCCGCTTCCAAACTCCAAAGTGCCATTTGTACCCTCATTGGCGGCTCGTAGCTAATTCCTAATTCATTTAGAAAAGCCCGAAAGTCGCCATCTTCTTGAGGCGAGACTTGACCTTTGAGTTTGATCCTAACCACCCAGCCATCAATTTGATGAATTACGGTGACGAAAGAAACTGGTGTCTGGGGTCTAGCGTGCAGGTGTTGAACGACCCTCAGGGTTAGACTGGCATTTGCCAGATAATACAAGTATTCCATGTTTGTTGGTGCTTGGGATCAAAGCCAATCCTACATATCTATCTTCGTCAATCAGTACCTGTTCCCGGTAGGGTAAAATCCCCCGTTTTTAGATGGGGAGGTTTACCCAATTTTTATGTTAAGTTTTCCGTGTTACTTAATAGTATCAATCTTATAGCCTAGCGAGAAAATTGAGCGAAGATGCCTTAAAGTTCCTTTAGAAGGGAAAGCTCAAACCAGCTTTTTTAAGAGAGTATAAATACTAAATAAACCAAAAACTAGTACAAGCCAATTTGAAAGACACCTCTAACCCACAAGAAAAAGATTTGAAATTAGATTGCTCGGTAGCTGGCTATGACTACAAACTACCTCCAGAACTCATTGCCCAAAACCCAGCAGTTCCTAGAGATAGCTCACGGTTACTGGTGATTAATTCTCTTACTACAGCCACCGAAACAGCACCCCTGCACCACATTTTTCATGATTTGCCTGCACTGCTACGCTCTGGTGATTTGTTAGTTATGAACAATACAAAAGTTATTCCAGCGCGGCTTTATGGCCATAAATCCACTGGTGCTAAAATCCAAGTGTTGCTGTTGGAAGAACGGCAGTATAACTGTTGGTTAGCTTTAGTTAAGCCAGGAAAAAGCTTCAAACAGGGAGCGAAGATTATTTTTGAAGCAAGGCAATTGGGCATTAGTGATTGGGAAGATTCCTATCCAGTCCCCAATCCCCAACTCACAGCTACGGTTCTAGAAACAGACACAGCAACCGGGGGGCGTTTGTTGCAATTTGATGTGCCAGAGGGAAAGTCTTTGGTGGAACTGTTAGAGGTATTTGGTGAAGTACCGCTACCACCGTACATCACTGCCTCGTCAGCTGCTGATGATCAGTATCAGACAGTTTATGCCAAACAGCCAGGAGCGATCGCATCTCCGACAGCAGGACTACATTTTACCCCAGAATTATTACAAAAGTTGCGCGATCGCAAAATCAGTCAAGCTTTTGTAACGCTGCACGTTGGTGTAGGCACATTTCGCCCCGTGGAAGTGGAGGATGTAACTACCCATCACATGCATGAAGAATGGATTGAAGTCCCCATTGCCACAGTAGAGCAAATCCGCGCCACTAAAGCAGATGGCGGTCGGATTATTGCTGTGGGAACAACGGCAGTACGAGCTTTAGAAGGGGCGGCTCAATCTGGGAATTTACAACCATTTTGTGGTAAAACAGACTTGTTTATTTATCCCGGCTACCAATGGCGGGTGGTTGATGGTCTGATTACCAATTTTCACCTACCGCGTTCCAGTTTGCTGATGTTAGTAAGTGCGCTAATTGGCAGACAACGGTTATTGAATATATACAACGAAGCGATCGCTTCACGGTATCGCTTTTATTCATTCGGCGATGCCATGCTAATTTTGCCGTCAGCCATAAGAGTCCTAAGTTAGGGGTGACGGCAATACGGTTCGCTAAAGTTTTAATCCGTCTACTGCGATTATTTGTAGGTTTTCTAGAAATGCTCCTGAGGTTTGAACTGTTATTGGGATTTGGGGCGTGAGTATCAATGGATGCTGTTGGCGAAATATTTCTTCACATTTGAAAAACCGACAATGCTTCCAGCAAGCAGAGTTTTAAGGAAAGT
>NZ_JBALDI010000023.1:0-16202 GCF_036917395.1 Nostoc sp. | reverse complement strand
CACAACTTAAATCTTTTTTACGCAGTTTTGCTCCAACTACAACAGAAATGGTTGATAAACTAATCTCAGTTGCACTCGACTTAATAAATCCTCTATATTTAAGAAACTGGTTTGCTAGTTGCTGCTACTGTACCTCATAACAGCCGTAAATGCTGTAACTTACTGTTGCGTAAGCTCCAGTAGGTTAAGTCTCCTTCATAGGGTGATTTATTTCCCTTGATCATGACGTGGGTATTTTCGGAGTAAGGAACTTTAGGAAACGCTTTTTCTATCAACTCAGTGGTAGATTCTTTCGTTAGCTTTGTCTCCTTGTTGAAAACTTTCCATGTTCTATTTCTGGTGTGCCAAAGTGAGAACCGTGACCCGTCCATCTTGCAGAACTTATGGTAATTTCTCCAACCTCTTAGTATTGGTGCGAGCTTTTCTGCTTTTACCTTAGAACCATAATTCGGGCAGTTAACGATGTTCTTTACCTTCTGTCGGAACTTTTTGTAGTTCTCCACTGAGGGAGTGCTTTTAGATTTTCCGTTACTTTGCACTATAAAGTGCCAGCCTAGAAAGTCAAATCCATCGGTCGTGGCGGTGATTTTGGTTTTTTTTGCACTTACTTTCATTCCTCGTGCTGCTAGGAAGTTGTCAATATTGGCAAGTATTTTTCCTTTATCATCTTCAAGTCTAAGTATTATTACCATATCGTCCACGTAGCGAATTGATGGTTCGACAATACTTGATGGAGGGGTTTTGTCCGTGATTCTGTAGCCGTGATCGTGGTATCTATGAATACTTTCAATCCCATTGAGAGCGATGTTAGCTAAAAGTGGACTCACCACGCCACCTTGCGGAGTTCCTTGTTCCGGGAAGTCCGGTTTAACCCAGGCTTTCAAGCATCGGAAGATACCTTGTTTTATGCTCCTGGGAGCAATTAAGTTATCCATAATAGTGGTGTGAGATATCCTGTCGAAGCGTTTTTCGATGTCAAGTTCGATAACTCTTTTATCTATTCCGTTGCAACTTGAACGAAGGTTGTTATACAGAAGTCTCTGAGCGTCGTGTGCCGAGCGACCCGTTCTAAACCCGTAACTGTGTGCATGGAAAGTTGCTTCGTGTGCTGGTTCTAAGGCATATTTGGCGAGGCATTGCCAACACCTATCGGCGATAGTTGGAATTTTAAGCATTCTGGTTGTCCCATCCTTTTTAGGGATTGGGATTTCCCGTAGTCCTTGATGATGCCAGTTACCTGCCGACTCTTTGAGTACTGCTTCGACCTAGAAACGTCCCGCAAAGTCGAGGGATTTGACCCCATCAATACCTGCTGTTTTCTTACCAGCGTTTAGCTGTGTTACTTGACGAATTACCAAAAACCTAGCTGCTTTGGATTTCAGAATAAGTTTCTGCAAAGACCGCGCTTTCCGCTTGTTTCCTGCTTGAACTGCTTTGAACACTCTCTTTTGTAGGTTGAATAGGTTGCGACGGAATTTCTTCCAGGGTAACTTCTTCCAAGATTCACTAGCCTCGTGAATGTGCCTAATCATACTTTTATCTATTAAATGCTGTGTGAATACCTTGCAGCAATTACACCGCATCCTACCCGACTTAAGGGGGTTCTGCGTCTCATCTCGCCTACTAGGGATTCGACTTTCCCTAAACTCTTAAATCGTTTTTATTCGTTCCCTCAGAGGATTGTTTTGTTCGGTTAGGTGTAGCCAATTTGACCATCAGAAACCCTAGATTTAAACAGCTATTGGCTTTATATGCTGTGGGTTTTTTTTATCTCTGATGAAGTCAGGGGTTTTAGTGATGCCCTGCTTAATAATAGGTCACTTTTCTAGGCTCAATTTCACCATAGGAACTCCCTGTTAGCACCAGTGTCTTTCCATCACGTGTGCCCTGTTCCCAGCTTCACCCTGTAAGAATTGAGCTTACTCAGTGTGGGCAGATAAGGAATCACGCATGAATCTTGCGGAAAGGGCTTACACCTTTATCACTCTGAGAGTTCAACTATTGAAAAAGGTTGACTTTTTTTTAATAGTTGGATTAGTTATGTACGGACTTGCACCGTGATTCACTAATCAACGAATCGCACAAAGCCCTCATACCATCGGCAGCAAGTCTGTACCGTACCCCGATTTTAAAATTTTATGATATTCCTCTACTCGCCAACGGTAAGAATACCAACGCAGAATTTTAGCAGTTATTTCCAGATCGGTGACTGGTTCTGTTGTCAGTAACATCCATTCTACAGGGGTTTCACCTTCTGGACAATCTACTTCTATGGCATAAACTTCAAGTGGATCTCGATTATCAAAACGGTAAGGAGTACGGAGATTAACTTGGCAAAATCGCACCTCTAATTTAGCTTTGCGAGCAGAACGCTTGCTGGTTTCTGGTAGTTCAATTTCTTGCCGTAATGAAATGGGTTGAGCTTCTAATTTGGCCCACAAGCGCTCACTGCTAGAGTCTAAACTCCGGTTTTGAGCGGCACGCACCAGAACGCCTGTATGCTCAAGTTCACGAACTTTATCAAAGACTTCTGCGATATCACCTTCACGGTCAAAAACATGAATCAGACGGGTAGACTTGCTAACACGGCTTTCTCCGGTAGTATAGCAATTGCCAAGGTGGTTAGGACAAACAGTATAATCTATGAGTAAAGTAATACTGGATACTGCTGAAGCCTTCAGCACAAAAACAGATCATGCCAAAACCCTACAGTTACGACTTACCTCAGAAGGTAATTCAGGCAATTGAGTTAGACGGGATGAAGAAGAGTGAAGCGGAGGAGAGTTTTTCAAATCAGTCGAAATACAATCAACCTTTGGCTTTAACCTGATCTTAATAAAATTGAGCCATGTTGGTCATGGTTGAAGAGTCGAATTCGTAAACAACTAATTCAATTTGACTGTCTTCGGAATGCTATGGAAGATGTGCTTCGCACAGCGTCCTAATCGCCTTGTCCGTTGCTATAAGTGCCTCTACCCACCGATAAGATTCTTTCTCTTCAAAGGGACGTTTTCGTGCTTCATTCCTAGCTGCCGTTTGGCGTTTTTTCTTCTGTTCTGCTGTCTCATTTTTTGGTGGCTTCTGTTTCGGCTCTCGATGCCAAACTTTTTGCCATAACATACCTAGTGATTGACCTGTTTGAGAATCTATTGCCAAAGCACTATGCAAGATTAGACCATTCCCACCCCTGCCAAGTAAACCATAACCTTCTGTTTTTGCTACAATCCTGTCATAATCCAGGAAGGTAGTGTCTCCAACACACAGCACTAAATCCTGTTCTGCAACTATTTCCGATGTCATTTGACAATGCGGCTCTATTAACTTGGCAAATTCTACTTTAGAATTGGTAAAAACTCATAGGCTCTTTTAAGAACTTTCCCTGTACTGAAGATTTCTGAGACTCCTTTGCCAAACCCTTCGCTTAATGCCTTACCAATCGACATTGTACGCTCGTTTAGTCTACGATCGCCTAAATCAGAAGTGGCAAAGTTTTTCTCCCACCAATCCAACATAACTTCTCATCCCTGATACCGTACTTGTACCTTTATACTGTATAATAATATGCATTATTTTAAATCCTTTGTGAGTAGGCTTTTCAAGACTTAACGGGAAAAGTCAGCCTGCAGAATGTGGGTTAGGTGTTGTATTAACTCAATATTTGGAGGAACTCGAAATATTAAGTCAATACTATATACATGTTCAATTGTTAATATTTTGTTTTATACACCAATTATTACATCTGATGCTTTGATAATTGCTTGTGCTTGTTTTCCTGGCTGAAGCTGAAGATTATCTACAGACTCCTTAGTGATAATTGCAGTTATCTCTATACCTGGTGCAATTTCTAGTGTAATTTCGCTATTAATAGCTCCAGTTTGAACTGCCTTTATAGTTCCTTTTAATGTATTACGAGCGCTAATTTCCATATTTTGGTACTCTTTAATAGTTAAACGTTTTGTTGGAATTTGGGATTGTACAAAAAGGTCGGTGAAGCAGCTTTTTACTAATGCTGGTTTCGTTCTCCTCAAACACTATTAAGTGCTTAACCAACTCGAAAAAACGCCGTTTATCAAAAATCCCTTGAATCAGTACTTCTAGTTCAGTTGCGCCCTTGGCAGGAAAGTTTTCATCATCAATCGTGTGCCAGGGTAAAAACTCCTCCCAGTCCGACGTTAATGTACCGATTCGAGCTCGATTTCCATAAATAATAACTAGGAATGTGTTGTAGGAAAACAGCTTTGGTATTTGTTGACAGTAGGTCTGAATTTGCTGATAACCTTCTTTGAAAGTGGGCTGTTGATCACTTGGCTGAATCGAGACAATAACCGCCAAGGGTAAACCGTTGATAAAGACGACTACATCAGGACAGTGAGCATGACTCCCCTCAATTACAGTCAAAGGATGAATAGCTAGCCAATCATTGTTCAGTAGATTAGACGGATCAATCAGCCACACTTTGTCATGAACTATTTCTTCGTTATACAGGTATTCAACTTTCACACCATTGGTCAAGAATTTATGAAAGCGACAGTTATTTTTTGGCAAGTCGGAACTTTCTGTATAAGTAACCTGATGGATAGCTGCGGCGATCGCCTCATCAGGTTTTGTAGAGTTAATTTTCTGCAAAGCGCTATGAAGGCGCTGATACAAAACCACATCACTATAACTGCTGCGCCTTATTTGATGCTTACCTAAAACAATGTCTGGCTCTAACAAAACTGTGTAGCCAATAACCTCGAACCAGGTAAGCAAAGATGGTGCGTAGGCGTAGCCCGCCGCAGGCATCGCAGATTGTGTGAAATCAAAACGGCGGCGAAGCTTTCTTGAAACACGACTCGTTTTAGCAGTTGTTTTTTTTAGCTGTGCTGGATTCATCAACAGTAGAAGACTTAATTTAAGTCAACGCAGAAGCTAGTGCCTAGTTACTGGCATCAGTTGGTATATTCACAGATGAAGTATACGGTTTGATAGTAACTATCAAAGCTGAAGTTGATCTGCAAGATTGTATCTTGTGCTACATATTACCAATAATATTGGTAATATTGTGATGAACAGTTAGAGTTAGCTCTGTTTAATGCTTAACCTTTGTTTCTTGCTCTAAAAACAGGTTGCCAATATCAAATAAAAGTTGCAGGCTACCTTGATAACCAACCTTGGTGAGCTGACCATGATCTAAGCGGTCAAAAATGGGAATCCCTTGTCGATAGAGAGGAATTTTTAAGCGTTGAGCGATCGCCACTCCATGAGAGTTGGTAATTAGCAAATCAGACCCAACCGCTAGTTGCTCAAAGTCTTCCAAATCGCCGATGGTAATGCTCTTAATCGGAAGTTTTTCCAGCAGAGGAAAGCGTGTTGTTGTCACTGCTGCGTGAATCTGAACTCCGAGCGATCGCATGAAAGAAACTGTTGACCAAAGTAAATCTGGTTCCAGCGCTAGAGAAACTCGCTTGCAACCAAAGTAAAAGTGATTCTCCAACATCACATGTTGTAGCTGACGGCGTTGACGGCGGTATTTCTTCGGTACGCTGACACCACTGATATCCGCCAATGCTTGCAGGAATTTATCTACTGCTGTTAGTCCCGTCAATTCACTAAATACCTCGTAAGGTATATTGAATCTCTTATCCAAAATTTGCGCTGCACTTCGCATACTCTCACCTAATGCTAAAGTGAATACAGAACTGCCAATTGAGCGCAACTGTGCCAAAGTACTGCCATTAGCTGTGATGGCAGTAGAAGAATCTTCTATATGACCATCTAGTGAGCCAGAAAGGTCAGGTACAACAATAGGTATAAGTCCAAAGGAAGTGACAATGTCTTTGATTTCCTGTACATCTCCTGGTGTGAAGGCAGAACTCGCCAAAATAGTGATTTGTGTAGGACAAGCGTCTTGCTTGGAGCTTTTTTGGGGGATTTCCCTGACTATACTCTCAACTGCACCAGCAAAGCCATCCTGTAATGTACCTTTAAAATCTGGTGTAGAGACAAGCACAATTGGTAAATAATCTAGTTCTGGGTGACGGTGGCGAATCTCCTTAACAAAGCGCCCCATGTCATCACCTCTGGTTTCCACCAGTCCAGTGCTACAAAGACCGATAATTTCTGGTTTGGATCTCTGTACCAAAGTCAAGATTGCTTGTTCAACTCTTTCCTCACCACCCAAAATGGTTGCAACTTCTGTCATTGCTGTACTGGAAAGGGGAATCGCCTGACGCAAATGCTGTACTAATACTGCCTTAGTTAAAGCAGTACAGCCTTGAGAACCATGTAATAAAGGCATCATTCCCTTCAACCCCAAAAAGGCTAAAACTGCACCCACAGTTTGGCTTTGCTTCAAGGGATTAACTGCAACTGATGTACTCGTAATGCTAATAATCGCCATCAAACGTCCTCCTCTAAAGAATTTCCTGCTTCCTCATCCTCTGACCACGGGGCTGGCTGGCATACTTGCTCCCACACAGGGTTGTAAAAAGCGGCATACAGTTCTTGTGTCACCTCTAAAATTCCTATGTAGCCTGCATAGGGATGGTTGCGTTCTTGATTAATGTCTAGAAATGGAATTTTAGCTGTGAGAGAGATATCTTGATGGCGTTTATCAGCAATTAACATATCAGCTTGATTTTCGTTAATTATCTGTAGGATTTCTTGAGGACTATTTTGTTCTATAATTATGCCATCCTGACCCAGTAAACTTTTAACTCTAATTCTATCCTCCTCAGTGTTATTCTTAGTAAGAATAGCAATAACTTCTATCCCCAATTTCTTAGCCGCAAAGATAATTAACCAACTCTTGAAATTTCCAATAGAAAGGATAATGCGCTTACCTTGCAATTGGGTGATATAAAGAGTGAGTTTCTCATCTATTGCAGCAGTTTCTTCTGCAATTAGTTTTTCTGTACGTTCTTGCAAATCAGGATGACCCAACTTTGCGGCAATGTTCCTTAAACACTGACTGATTTGCTCAATACCATAAATAGACTCTTCAATATAGGGAATACCATATTGTTTTTCCATTCTTTTTGCCACATTGATTAGTGCTTTGGAGGAGAGGATCACATTAAGCTTGGCACGATGGGCATAGCAAACTTCTTTGTAGACAGCATCACCCGTAATTTTTGCTACAACTCTGATACTTAATTTCTCCAATAACGGTAGAACATTCCATATTGCACCTGCAATATTGTGTTCACCAATTAGGTTAATGTCATAGGGTGTACTAGTATCTGGTTCAGCTGTTCCAATAACATGTGAAAGCATTGCTTCACCAGCAACACGGTTGCCCAAATTTTGGTTTCCAATGAATCCAGGGCAATGTACAGGGATAGTGGGTATTCCTGTTTTCTCAGTAGCATCTTTACAAACTCCCTCAATGTCATCCCCAATCAAAGCGGTGATACAAGTGGAGTAAACAAATACCGCCGCAGGTTTGTAGCGTCTTTGTAATTCTAAAATGCCTTTGTACAGCTTTTTGGCTCCACCGAAGATGATATCGTTCTCATCGATATCAGTGCTAAAGCGTATCTTGTACAACATCGAATCAGAGGAGAGACTGCTGTAACTTCCCCAAATACTGGCAGCACAGCCACTTGGCCCGTGGACTACATGAGCAGCATCAGTGATTGGTACTAGAGTAATCATTGCACTATCAAAAGCGCAACTCCCTTGGGTAGTTCCAGGTTGGGGTAATTGTGTGGAAGACTTTTTTTTCTTTTGCATCTGCTGCTGACGAGCATTTTCGGAATTTGAGTTACTGAGTGAATCGTTGGTTTTTTCTGGAGTGGGATTCATTTGTTTGGTGACAATAGGTAGAAGTTGTTAGGTATTAACTGAATGTCCCAAAGGCTTTTATAGGACTTTTCTTGATTTACTGTGTATCTAAAATATGGAATAAAAGGGAATGATAAAGAGAATTTACCATCCCCTAAAACATAAACAACCAACTAAATTAGAGAAGGAGAAAACAAAAACACGAACTAGACTATTAAAGTATTAATTTTCCCCTGTAGGTGTTAGTGTATTAGCGTTATGACTGTGAAGATGAAACACGTAGAAATCAAGATTAGCAATTCGATTACCTCCATTTTAAAGGATTGGTGAGAGAGTGGGCGAGAATCGCCCACTTAATATTTACTTTGTCTTTAGCACCTGAGTCTGAACAAAAACCTTACTTCTTCTAGCTACCGGAAACTATTTCTACATTTCCTTTTTTCAGTGCTTCTAGTGCTTCGCCTTGGGCGTCTTCTAGCTTCTTCTCACCATCTGCTTGAGCGTTTGCGACACCTATCAGTTTTGCAGCATTTTCTTCGCTTTCGAGAATACCAAATTCAATCAACAAATCTTCTAGTTCGTCCATTTCAATGGGTGTGGGAACGGCAAGATTTGTATTATTGATAATCTTGTCTGCTAATGTCCGGTATTGATTAGCTTGATTGCTATCGGGTGCGTACTCGTTGACAGTCATCCGGCGCAATTCTGCGTGTTGCACGATGTTGTCGCGGGGAACAAAGTGAATCATCTGAGTACTCAATCTGGCCGCCAATGTGCTAATCAGTTCGTCTTCTCTATCAGTATTACGACTGTTACAAATTAGACCTCCCAAACGCACGCCTCCAGTATGGGCGTACTTGAGAACACCGCGAGAGATGTTATTAGCAGCAAACATCGCCATCATTTCACCGGAGGTAACGATGTAAATTTCTTGGGCTTTACCTTCACGGATTGGCATCGCAAAACCACCGCATACAACGTCGCCTAATACGTCGTAAGATACGAAATCTACGTCTGAGTAAGCGCCGTTTTCTTCCAAGAAGTTGATGGCGGTAATGATACCGCGACCGGCACAACCTACACCAGGTTCAGGACCACCAGATTCCACGCATTTGATATCTCGGAAACCATTGATAACTACTTCTTCAAGTTCGATATCTTCCACAGCACCTCGTTCAGCAGCGAGGTGCAACACGGTGGTTTGAGCTTTACAGTGCAGAATCAAACGGGTAGAGTCAGCTTTCGGGTCGCATCCCACAATCAAAATCCGCTTACCCACTTCTGCCATAGCAGCAAGGGTATTTTGGGAAGTGGTAGATTTACCAATACCACCTTTACCGTAAAAAGCAATCTGTCTAATTTTTTCGTCGGACATGATAATTTATCCTGCAATTGTTTGTTTGGTCTGTCGCTTTATCAGCGATGGCACTGTCAAGTTACAGCAGTGACCATATGTAGAACGTCGTTTGAGGCGTTGGCACTAAGTGCCAACGGAGGTGCTCGTTCTACAGCGAAAAGAGTCCGAATCCAGAACATATTCAAGTTTTGGTCAGTTTTCGTTGGTCATTAGTCATTGTTTTTTTTGACTAATAGCTAAAGCAATAAGACATCACTCAAGGAATATTGCAAGTATTACCATCCGCTCACTCAAATGATTTTTGTGGAGGTAGTAATACCAATTGGAAAAAAGAAAGCTACAGATTCCAAGCTGGAAACCCAAATTTAATTTGAATTTCTTAATTACGAATTACGTTAGCGTAGCGGTAGCGAGTCCGTGTACGCCTACAGGAATCTTGCTAGCAAGAGCGTCTTGTAGAAAGCATCATTACGAATTCCGAATTCCCAATTCCGAATTTAGCATTATCAGTTGTTGTAATCGCCTGAAGGTTGCTCATACCTAAAGAGTAGTTGCAGCAGGAATTTAAATTTACGCCAACTTTTCCTTTAACCACACAACCAACTAAGCATTGCAATCCACTCTAAACAGTCGCTACAACTTCTCCGATTTTGCTGATATCGTAACCGCCGAGAATTTCAAATTGTGAGTGAACCAAGCGATGTCCTAAAGTACTAAGCAACTGCTGTACTGGTGCTTCTTCTAAATATTCCTTGAGAATCACTAAATCGTATCTTGATTGATGTAAGGGAACAAATCCCAGCCCAAAGGCGGTAGCTATAGATGCCGTACTAATACCTGCATCCACAACTCCTAATCCTACAGCTTGGGCAACATCTTGGTGATTTTTGACAATATGGTCAAAGCCTTGGACAGCATGGAACGGTATCTGCTGCTCTTGCAGTGTTTGTTCCAAAAGCATACGACTACCGGAACCTATTTCGCGGTTGACAATAGTCGCTCCCCCTTGTACTAAGTCGCCAACTGTTTTGATTCCCCTTGGGTTACCAGACTTTACCAAAAGTCCCTCCTCCCATACACCAAGGGTAATCAGAACTGCTTCCCTCCCAGCCAGAACATTTCGAACAAAGGGAGTGTTATACTCACCAGTCTCAGAATCATACAAGTGCATCCCGGCAATGTGCGCTTCACCTTGGCACAGACTATATAATGCAGCCATGCTGTTGGCGAAGTTAAATTGGACTCGCAGTTGGGGATGCCAACGTTCAGTTGCTCTGGCCCATAGTGAAATCACAGGCGCACAGCCAGCAATCACAATTGTGTTGTGAAGGGTATCCAGATTATCGTCTAGAAGCCGCACTTGAACTTTATCTGTACCTATGCGGCTTTTATCCTCACCCGCCAGATACCTTGCGGGAACCCCGGCAACTGCTTCACCGTCGGCCGGAATCATATCTTGGCGAAAAGCATCTTTGCCAATCAAGGGATAAGCTATCCATTGTCCTCCTACGCGAGCCAGACTGACTCGTAGCGGCTGACCATAGGCAACAGGCTTGGCAAGAACGGCTTCAATTTTAGGCAAATCCCGCTCTAACCAGAATAGATCCTCAACTTGACAGCCAAGCGCTTTGGCCAAACGAAGTGTTATGGCAACTGAGGGAGCATATTGTCCCGACTCTACACCACTAATAGTCTGACGAGTAACACTAGCGATGTTAGCCAAATCTTGTTGGCTCATGCCTAAGCGAGTTCTAATCGACTTCAAGTTATTACGGAGATCACTATCCTGCTTCATTGGCTTTGTCTGTTAATTTAAAAAAGCCGTAGCGGATTTAAACGTTGCATCTGCCAAGGCAAAAGTGTGGTCTTTGAGTTTACATTATTTCTCTCTGAAGACTTCTTGTGCTTTCGCTTTCCTGATTCCCCATATAAAAAGACTATCACAGAAATTGCCAATTTGCTTGCCTAGCGCAAATTATTTTTGCGGGTGGTTACTTTTTAGTATAATGGCTCAAAAGCTCCAAATTCCAAAGCAATGGAACAGTTAAGGCAAAGTCTCACGATGGAAGTGAAAAATCGAAGTTGAATAATTAGCAACTGACATTGGTAGAGTTATTAATAGAGTCAGATATAAAGAACATAAACATTGAGCTTGTGCCATATTATTAAACATATTATCCCGGTATAAATTGAGTGAAAAATTACGAGCGAGTACAAATATTTGGGTCAGAGGGGTAGTGCGAATTCTGGATGCATCTTCACCTTGGGTAACGTCACGGACGTAGTGGACTTTATTTTCAACACGCCAATATCCTCTAATTCGTTCAGCTATTTCTTGAGCAGTTTCACTTAACGATGAAATCTAATAACGAGTTTCATTCGTTACTTCAATGACATTATGTGTGAAAACCCTCAAAGGTCCGATTTGACTTGAATCAAAGTGGTAAGTCCGGGCCAAGGGTGAATATCATCAAGATTTTGACAAATACTCACATGACGTTTTTCGACTCGACCATGCCCTTTATTTATCTGCTGATAAGTAGAAACTGGCGTTAAAATTCTTTTTCACATCTTTAAATAAACCTAACTGATTACCTTTGAAAGCACCGATATAATCATTCCCAATTTCTCCAATCAACTCGCAAGTTTTTTTTGAGTATTAATTGCATCAAATGCAAAGACAACTCCGAAGAAGAGCAAGTTTTTCAATTAATTCGGGCAAAGCAATAAGATCGTTGCTTTTGGCATCAACTTCACTTTCTTTCTAAAATTGCTCCCCGCTCTACAAGGTAAGCGCTGACCAACATAATTGCGCTTATGAGAATCAGAATGCGGATTATCATTTTCAACTTGATATGAGTGCTTGAGGACTTTACCATCCATAGCTACAGTTTCCCGAAGGACTAGTTTTATGTCAAAGAAATTCGTCAGGTATACTGAATATTGCTTATTATTTATGTATAATAAAGTACGATGCACTGGATTGTAATTCGTTGACGTGCGGACACAAATAATTTTTTTGCGCCAGCCTGGTCAGATTCATACGCTCTTGGTAACTACGACCATCAGTACCAATCCAAGAGTGTCAACGAGAAAATGCCGTTTACGTCCCTTGACCCGCTTGCCTGAATCAAAACCAACCGCTTTTGACACCATCGTTCCAATCTCTATCGATTGGCGATCAATTATTGCTGCACTTGGGTTGGGTTCACGGTCTTCGACAACACGTACCCACTGCTGAAGTAAATGGATCATCTTCTCCCATGTCCCATCCAAGCGCCATTTGCGGAAGTAATAATACATCGTCTGCCAGTTGGGAAAGTTGTGAGGCATCATTCGCCACGCACAACCCGTGCAAAGGATGTATTTGATGGCATTAATTACTGCACGTAGGTCAACACAACGAGGACGGCACGCTGGATTTTTTAAAGGGATGAGGGTCGAGAGTAATTCTCATTGTTCCGAAGTGAGGTCACTTGGGTATGATTTAGACATGGCTCTAGTAACGCTGTCACATTTTTATCTACTGACAGAATACCGTTACTGGAGCCTTTTTTGACTTGACAAACATCCTCTCAATCAAGAGTAGATTATGTGTTTGGTTTATCAAAAAACAGTCGGCTCATGAAGGTAGGAGCCATCTACGCTATTATCAGCAATCTGAGCGAAGTTTTTTGCGTAGGCGTAGCCCGCCGCAGGCATCGCTTTCTCCCGTAATCCTCTTAAATACATGTTGAAACTTTGGTGTTGTACTTACCGCCAGAACAAAAGCACCACTTTTTGGTGGCTTATCTTCAGGTGGGTTCCAATCCCCATCTGCAAAACTCCCTGTGCATTTCAGATATAGTAACTTATGAAGCTATTTTGAGAGAACTATGCACTTAAGTGATATTTACCGTATTCTATAAAGTGGACTAATTAAGTAGTGCCAATTTTTATACAGAGATTTTTCTTTACATGAAGAACACTGATGAAACGCTTGAATTTTTTACAACAGTCCCAAAAATTTACAAAATTATCAGAACAAAAAACTCCTGTGTTGTCGCAACAGGAGCCAACTAATACTTCTACTGAATCGAACAATCCTCTCAACAAAAAATTATCACCTTCTTGGGTTCGGTATCTGCTACTGCTTACAGGATCGGGAGTATTGTTGAGTATTGTTGCAATTTATTTAGGAAATTATGCTTATCGTCAATGGCAATACACGCAAAAATATCTACAAACTGATAATGCTCATGTCACCGCAGAGATCAACCCTGTAACTACTCGTGTATCAGGAATAGTCACTGAAATTACATTTAATGATAATCAAATGGTATCTCCGGGCATGATATTAGTTAAACTTGACAAAAGCAACTATCAATTATCTTTGGCACAGGCAAAAACATCTCTAGAATTAGCTAAACAGCAAGCAGCATTCGCACGAGAAAAAATTCTCAAAATTGTTATTGATACTCCAGAATCACAGCCAGTTCTAAAAAATAAAAATGCTCAAATAGAACAAAAAGCTTTGATTAAAAAAAGAGCTTTACAAGCACAAATCCTGAATCAGCAAAAGAAGCTAAATGAGCAACAATATAAGATAGCGTTGGCTAATTTTACTCAAAAGCAGGTAGAGGTAAAAAAAGCGGAACTGGAGTTGGAATACACTAACGTTGCTACTGTGGTTGGTGGACTAGTTGGCAATAAAAATGTCCAAGTAGGACAGCAGGTGATTCCAGGGCAAACTCTCTTATCAATAATGCAGCCACGTCCTTGGATTATTGCCTATTTCCCAGAAAAGCAGTTAGAAAAGATACAGCCACAGCAAAAGGTGAAAATTACAGTCTCAGCCTTTGCTAATCGGCAGTTTCAAGGCAAGGTAGATAGTATCGCTTTCATGCCACAAGCTAATCTTACGAGTAATTCAGCTTCTAGTAATTTATCATATCAAATTCCTGTCAAGATTGTGTTTGATGGGTCAAGTATTCAAGGTTATGAATCCCGACTTAATCCGGGAATGTCAGCAATTGTAAAGGTTGAAACTAAATAAAACTTATTGAAATTACTTCTCAATAAGTTTTTTTAATTTCTTTAGCACTTCAAATTCCAAAAAATGGTTACATTAGGTGATTACCCACTCTTGCGTACCGTCCCTTGGGCGTCTTTGCTAAAAGAAGGCAATCACTCAGAGGTTTGCATCTTGCCCAAGACAGCTCAAAAAGCTTAAAATTGCTCCAGTTATTAGAGAAAACTCAGGTTTGGAGTATTTGCACGAGTGCTTGTAACATTATTCAGCGTTGCAGACTGTGATCAAGAAACTAAGTAGTGAAATTTAGGCAGTGGGGAATTCCTTGTTTAGATGGGAAATTGGTTAATTAGAATGAGTAGCAGGTGCGATCAAGAAGTTGCTTATTTTATACTTGTTCTAATACTACGCTTGCTTTGTTACTCCTAAGTTGGTGTTTTGCTGAGAGAAATTTGCTAACTCTGATGCTAAGGTTTCTTCTAATACATTTATAATTGCGTGCGGATCAGTAGGAGACTTCATCATTTCGGCCTCAGGGTCAGAGCGATTTTTGACATTAGGAATATCCTGGCGTAATTCCTCAATCAAACCGATAAGTTTAGCGATTTTTTGCTCAGAAAGCAGGTTGAGTTGAAGGCTAAGTTGCCCCCGTTGCTCTGCTAACTTTTCTTGTCGCTCTTGTTTAATCAACACCCCTATCGTTGCTGGTAACGATTACAATGGGAGAGTAATTTGCTTTTACTTCTTCCCCTTTTTGTTCACTTGTATTACTTTTATCATCTTTGAAATCAAACAGATACACGTACAACTAGGAAGATACACCCCAAATTCTAATTTTGGAATCATCAGTACCACTAACTAAAATTTTGGCATGAGGACTGAAAACAAGAGAATTTACCAAACATTTGAGGTTCAAGGGTCTGTATCAGTTCTCCCGTTTGATAATTCCAAATTCGGATTGTATTATCTTCGCCTCCACTGGCGATAATTTTTGCTGTTAGACTAAATGTGATCGCATTCACAGAAGCTGTGTGTCCAGTAAGAATACGTATCTCCTCTCCAGTACTTGTGTTCCATAGCTTGATTGGTGGATTAGAAACACCATTATCACCGACACTTGGACTTCCACTAGCAATGATTTGTTCATCAGGGCTAACTATTTCGCCAAACGAGTTATAAATTTCTGGTGCGTTGCTTTTCAGGTCATTTAATAGAGCGATCGCACTCGTTCTTGCATTACGTAAATACCTTTGTTGGGTATTTGGTTCTACTAACATACCACCGCTATGGTGAATACCAACCACCTGGAAATCATCATCGAAAACAGGCGACGCCGATGAACCTGGTTCTGTACTAGTAGTATATTGCAATACTTGATTATCGGCGTAAACAACAAAGTTATTCTGTATGGAGATTTTCTTCAAATGACCGCCAGGATGCTGAATAATTGCTACGCGGTCATCTTGCCGCATTAATTTACTTTTGAAGATTAAGGGTTTGCCGAAGTCGGGTACTTCTTTGAGGGTTAGTACTGTATAGTCCAGTTGTTCGTTAGTGTAAAAAACACCATTCGGTGAAGCCCCAATAATCTGTGTTGGGCATTCTTTACCGTTGATATCCAGTTGATAGTTGAAGCTAAAATTACTTTTTTCTACTACTTCTTGAGTTTTAATGACGTGATTGTTCGTCATTAGTAAATTAGGTGCGATCATAAACCCTGTACTCAGAAAAGCAGTCTTCTCGTTTTTCTGAAGAATTTTCTCCTTGATTTATGCTTTTCAAGCGTGCCATTCCATTTATACCCCTTGAGAAAATCTCTCCTAGCGAACTATTAGTGCAACTAAAGGAGATTAGCGAGTAACGCGATTTTGTGAGGTCATATCATGTCCGCTTGATTACTTATAAAACCCCAAGAACCCCACCCCGCCAAAGCTACGCTTTGTCTCCCCTCCCGAAGAGCGGGGAAGGGCTGGGGGTGGGATAGAAATACTATTCGTAAAGGGATTAAAGAATTAACTAATGGGATTACTTGTGTAAATAATATCAGCGCGAAGGGGCGTTATAAGG
>NZ_JBALDI010000022.1:0-51545 GCF_036917395.1 Nostoc sp. | reverse complement strand
TTTTTTGCCTCTAGATGTGTGTTTTTATTCTTACTTGCCTTTTTTCTCTAAGTAATTTCCGGTTGTGACACTTGGGGTGCGGAAGGTGGGTTGTATCGGCTGACAATGCGATTGTATCAACTTGCTACGCCTGCCTAATGAGTATGATCTGGTCGCACCTCTGTTAAATGCGATCGCCTTGCCATCACTCTGGTAATCTCTCTAACGCCTCCCGTGCGATCGCCCCCCAATATTCATCCTTATACTCAACATATATCTCCAACACTGTCTACAAATGAACCCTCGCCTCTGCGTATGTTTTCTTCTGCTTCTGCAAGCGTTCCTAAACTGTGGTAGGTGAATGCTTGGGAATAGCGATCGCCAATCTAAACTTTGATTTTTAGCTTACAATTTAGTAATATAGCCAGTTTTGTACAAAATCTCCAAATGCTGACAGAGTATATTCAAGCAGCTTTGCACAGAGCAAACTATGAAATTTTAGAAGATGGTACTTTTTATGCAGAAGTACCTGAATTGCAAGGATTATATGCGAATGCATCTACATTGGAAGCTTGCAGAGAAGAGTTAAAACAGTCTTTAGAAGAGTGGATTGTTTTAGGACTACAGTTAAGGCATAATTTACCGGAATTAGACGGAATCTCTCTTGCTTTGAAAAAGGATGCGGCTTAATGCCAAACTTTGGGCCGATTAATCGCAGGGATTTAATTTATTACCTGAAAAAACTTGCTTTTGAAGGTCCTTACTCAGGTACAAAACATCAATTTATGGTTAAAAATGAACTGAGATTAATCATTCCTAACCCCCACGAAGGAGATATCAGCAAAAGCTTACTGGCAAAAATTTTAAAACAGGCTCAAGTTAGTAGAGATGAATGGGAAGCGCTTTAAACAAGCGATCGCCTTGCCATCACTCCGGTAATCTCTCTAACGCCTCCCGTGCGATCGCCCCCCAATATTCATCCTTATACTCAACATATATCTTCAACGCTGTCTGCAAATGAACCCTCGCCTCTGCGTAGTTTTCTTCTGCTTCTGCAAGTGTTCCTAAACCGTGGTAGGTGCTGGCTGAAGAATAGCGATCATCAAATTCAATTTTGATAGCCAAAGCTTGTTGGTAATTGCGCCGCGCCTCCTCAAATTCCTGCAAATCTTGGGCAACTCTTCCCGACTCGTGGTAAGTGCTAGCAGAAGAATAGCGATCGCCTATTTGTTGTTCAATTTCTAGACACTGTTGATAGAAAGTTGTCGCCTGTGTAAATTGTCTCAAGTCTCGATAAACATTCCTCAGTTTAAACAAAGTAGCAATCTCGCCGCGAGGATTCTGAAGTTGTTGTGAAATACTTAAAGATTTTTGATAATAAGCGATAGATTTATTTTAATCTTGGTAATCACAAGCTTTTAAGGGGAGTTGGGAGGATGTTCAAAACATTAAAACGTTAACCGAACTGTATTGGGAGTGGTTTTGTTAAAATGGCGATCGTTTATGAACCGCGTTATTGAATATAAGCTGCTGACAATATTCAGAATTATATTCAATTGTCAATCCTCCAAAAGAGAGAATATATATTATTTACGCTTACTTAATTCTGCTCAACCAAATTAAAAGGTTGCTCATGGTCGTTTTTGCTCAACTACACTGATTTATTTTAAACAAACCTTCTTCTCTACATAAATTTTAACACTTAAAACTGGATGATAATTTCTGCATCATAGATAGATCTGAGCAACTACAACGGTTTGCAGAACGTCCTGAGGAGGTGATACGCAAAAAAGATGTCAGGCTAAGTTTTATTGAGTTGATCGGGCTTGAAAATCTCTTAAAAGCTATCCTGAAAGGGGAGTAGTAACTATTTTAATTACAAGTAATTGGACAATATTTAGAGCAAAAATTACATCTATATATAGATATTTATCTAGATCATCAACAAACAATATAATAAATTAATTTTTGTAATTGAGAATGTGCTAGTTTTAAAATAAAACTTAGCACAGTAAGCCAATTAAAAAAATATGCTATCAAGTGCTTTAATATCATACAAAAATTATATGGAACAAGTAATTACTGCAATTGCAGATGCTTTATTTATAACCAGTAATTTAGGAGAAATAAAAAAAGTAAATCGTGCTGCTCAAAAATTATTTGGTTTCAGTGAAGAAGAATTAATTAATCAACCAATGTCACTGATAATTGATGAGAATCAAGTATTAACACAAGCCATTTATCGACATTCTTCTTTTAAGCAAAATTCCCAGAATTTCGAGGTAGTTTGTCGAACTAAAACTAGAGAAAAACGGTTGATTGCTTTTTCTTGTTCAGTAATTCCGAAAAAAATAAAAGGATTAGAAGATATAGTCTACATTGGTCGGGATGTTACTGCTCGGCAGCACCGGGAACAGCGTACAAGTACCCAGTATGCTATCACTCGGATATTATCAGAATCCCAGAGTGTAAAGCAGGGAATTCCGCAAATTTTGCAGTCGATTTGTCAAAATTTGGGATGGGATTTAGGCGAACTTTGGACACCTAGTCAATATATTGGCACTTCGGTACAGGGAGACAGTATTAATGCAGTATTAAGGTGTGTGGAAATTTGGTCAAGTCGAGTAATTTCTGTGCGAGAGTTTAAAGCAATCACCTGGCAAACTACCTATACACCCGGTGTTGGCTTACCTGGTCGAATTTGGATCAGACGTTTGCCCTTGTGGATTCAAGATATCACAGAAGATGGAGACACTCGGCGATCGCAACCTGCTGCTGAGGCTGGATTACACGCAGCTTTTGGCTTCCCCATCTTAGACGATAGTGAAATCTTAGGAGTGATGGTTTTCTTTAGCCGAGACGTACAACCAAAAGATAAAGACCTATTGCAATCGGTGGGTTCAATTGGTAGTCAAATCGCCCAGTTTATCAAACGCAAACAAGCAGAAGATGCACTTGTAGAAAGTGAAGAACGATATCGAGATTTATTTGAAAATGCTAATGACCTGATTCAATCGGTCAATGCCTCTGGTCGTTTTTTGTATGTGAATCGTGCATGGCGAGAAACTTTGGGATATAACGAAGCTGAAATTGCGAATATGACTATTTTCGATATTATACATCCAGAGTGTAAACAAGATTGTTTGCAAAGGTTTTATCGCCTGCTGTCAGGAGAAAAGTTCAATCAAATAAAATCCGCATTCGTTACTAAAGACGGTCAAACAATCTTTCTAGAAGGTAATGTTAACTGTAAATTTGTCGAAGGTCATCCAGTTGCGGTTCGCGGCATTTTTCGCAATGTCACCCAGCGACTAGCAGCAGAAGAAGCGCTGCGCCATCAGCAGAAAGAAACCGAACGTTTATTGCTGAATATTTTGCCAGCCGCAATCTCCAAACCCTTGAAACAAGAACCAGCTAATATTGCCGAAGACTTTGCTGATGTCACAGTTTTATTTGCAGATATTGTCGGCTTTACCGAAATTACTGCTTCTATGAGTGCAATTCAAGTGGTAAACTTACTCAACCAAATTTTCTCAGCTTTCGATCGCCTCACCGAACAAGATGGTTTAGAGAGAATCAAAACCATTAACGATGCTTATATGGTAGTTGCTGGCTTACCTACACGCCGCCTGGATCATGCTCAAGCGATCGCCCAAATGGCATTGCACATGCAAACTGCGATCGCTCTATTTAATACTGAGAATAACCAAAACTTCAGTATCCGTATCGGCATCCATAGCGGTTCCGTAATGGCGGGAGTAATTGACCTCAACAACTTTACTTATGATTGGGGAGACACGATAAATATCGCTAGCTGCATGGAATCCCAAGGTCTTGTAGGTAAAATCCAGGTTACAGAAAATACTTATAAGTCTTTGTGTGATGAATTTTTATTTGAAAAGCGGGGTGAAATCGAAGTTAAAGGCAAAGGGGAAATGACAACTTATTTGTTGATTGGAAAGAAGAGATGAGGGGCATTAGTCATTAGTCATTAGTTATTAATTCTTCTCCCTCATCTTCCCCTGCCCCTCTGCCTCTTCCCTACTCCCTAATGAGTATTCGGAATCAGCCGACCACAGGGATAAGTCGCTGTTTGCTGTGAAGCATTTTCAGCCACTGCTGCTGGAACCTGATCTGATGGTCGGGTTTTGGCTGCTAGATAGTCTTTTTGCAGTTTATCCAAAATGGCTTCTCGCCTGTCGTACACACGCTTCAGGGGACGAGGCTGGCACTTGTTAAGAACATACGCTGTTACCAGTGGTAGAGCGATCGTGCTATCGGTATAACAAACAATTGCGTTAGGTAACTCTTCCGGGTCAATCTTACCCCAGCTGACGGCTTCCGATGGGGTTGCACCAGACAAACCGCCTGTATCTGGACGCGCATCGGTAAACTGCACAAAGTAATCGTGTCCTCGTTCTTCTAGTCCTAATACCTCGTGAAGTTGCGGTTGAGTTTGTAACAAAAAGTTTTTCGGACTACCGCCACCGAGAATTACAGCCGCACTTTTACCTCCTGATTCACGGGCATTATATGCGATCGCAGCCGTCTCATTTACGTCAATTGATGGATCTAAAACCAACTGCGAACCTTCCAAAGCTAAAGCCGCCACGTTCATCCCAATTGAGCTATCTCCTGGAGAAGACGTATATATAGGCACCCCATACTCATAAGCTGTAGCAAGCAAGCAGGAATGCTGCACACCCAGTTGCTTTTCTACTTCCCGAACATATTTACCCAGTAAATAGTGAAACTCAGCAGTTCCCATCCGCTTCTGAAACGCTTCTCCTTGCAGAATCTTGCGGATGAACGCATCAGTTTCCAGCAGCACATCGTAACCAAAGATAATGTCATAAATGCGAATAGTGCCTTCCTGGCGCAGTTTCACATCATCCAAAAACGGATTACCAGTAAAGAGATCAAAACCCAAACCGTAGTGCATATCGTGGTAAAGATTTGCACCAGTGCTAATCATCCAGTCAATAAAGCCATTGCGAATTAAGGGTGCAAGTGCTGAAACCCCGAATCCGGCTGGTGTCATCGCACCGGAAAGGCTAACTCCCACTGTGACACCTTCCGTTAGCACATCACGACTCAGTAGTTGGCAGATTTCCCGCAACCGGGCTGAGTTGTAAGCGGTGAAGTATTGATCAATCAAATCCACCACATTGATATCATTTGATATAGGTGTTGGTGCAATTTTTTGACCCAGCTGTTTAGACATTTTGGCACTCCCGAACAGTAAACACGCCGAATCTAATGCTATCTAGCTTTCAAGCAAAGTAACAGCAATTTAACTAGCCCATATTATCAAAAAACACTACGACGACTGAGATTAAATCGTGTCACATACCTCAACGCCTACAATTGAGGGAATTTCACTGAAAATAGTTTCCGAAAATATTAAATTTAATGGAAGATTTAATAGATCGAGAGAGGTGTACGCTAGCTAGATGGGAATGTGTCAACAGAGGACTCAACCAATGGGATATGTAATTGCTACTGCAAATATGAAAGGTGGCGTTGGTAAAACCACCCTCACCGTCAACTTAGCTACCTGTTTAGTTAAAAATCATGGCAAGCGGGTGCTTGTCCTTGATTTAGACACCCAAATTAGCGCCACACTCAGTTTGATGTCGCCTTTAGATTTTGCCAAGCGTCGTAAACAAACTAAGACATTTAGGTATCTGATAGACGAAGTTATCAATCCAGACCCACAAGCAAAACTGACAATTCAGGATATCATTCAATCCCCGGTTTGTAATCTTCCCGGACTGGATTTATTACCAGGAGATATCGACTTGTATGATGAATTTCTTGTGTCAGAAATGCTGCATCAACAAGCAACTGCTTTGGGTGAGCAGGACTTTGAAATGGTTTGGAATCGCTTTGAAAGAGTCTTGATTAATAACATCTTAAAATCAGTCCGTCAAGAATATGATTTTATCCTTCTCGATTGTGCACCAGGCTATAATCTATTGACTCGTAGCGCTTTAGCCGCCAGCGATTTCTACATACTTCCTGCTAAACCAGAACCTTTATCTGTAGTAGGTATTCAACTGCTGGAAAGACGCATTGCCCAATTAAAAGATAGTCACGGGCATGAAACCAAGATAGATATAAAAATGCTGGGAATTGTATTTAGCATGTCCAGTGCTAACCTTCTCACTGGCAGATACTATAAACAAGTGATGCACCGCGTTGTTGAAGATTTCGGTGTAGAAAAAATTTGTAAAGTACAAATACCAGTTGATGTCAATGTTGCTAAGGCTGTTGATAGTTTTATGCCAGCTGTTTTAATTGCTCCTCAATCAGCTGGTTCAAAAGCGTTCTTTCAGTTAACTCAGGAGTTGTTGCAAAAGCTATAGCAAAACTAAAACATTTGGAAATATAGCAATCCTAAATCATTCGTGAAAAACAATATCCGCAAGTTTTCTAAAAAGTGGGGAACCTGAAACTGGCGATTTGTACGAATCAAATAGGATTGCTATAACACGATTTTCGACTTGTTAAATAAGTCGAAAATCTGAACCTTTCAATTTTCCCAAATCAATTAGAGTTGCTATTTATTGTCTGCAAAAATAAAAAGTGGTAAGTGGTAATAAGTAAGTTATCTTTTCCATAAGTTCAGCAGTTCTACTGAAGCTATATGCAGGGAGATTCAGCTATTGAGTGAAAAGGCCAGTAAATTTCACTAAGAAACAATGGTTACTAACAATTCTGTACACGAAGAGATAAATCAGGACTTGGTAATACGCCTACCACGGACTCTGAGTTATCTGGAAACCTGGGGCTTTGGCTTAACGGGTCATGTGGGATGGATTGGTACTGCTCCCATGATTCATGCAATGTTAGGGCCTAAAGCGATCTTAGTTTGGTTTTTTGGCACGATTATTTCCTTTTTACTTAACTTGCAGGTACAAAGTTTAGGTAGACATTGGTCAGATGTGGCTGGAGGAACACCAAACTATACCACAAGGTTATTAAAGAACTTTCCGGGCTTAGGTCGTTACGTAGCCTTAGGATACTTTTTTAGCTGGGCAGCTGCACCGGCACTGTATGCGATTATTCTCACAGACCTAATTAAAGTCAGTTTTCAACCATTAGGTATTTCTTGCCCAGAAACTTTATTAAGAGTTGCATTTACAGCGATTCCTTTTATTGTGGCATTCAGTGGCAGCCGTGCTCTAGCGCTCCTGCATTTATTTTTTGTATTACCAGCGATTTTATTACTGCTTTTGTTTTGTACTCAAGGCGTAGTATCGTTAGCCTCCTCACCTGATAATTTTAAATTTATCTCAATTAACATACATAGCCTGAGTTTTGGAGAATGGGCAAAGTGGTTTTTTCTGGCTAGCTATTCAATTTATGCTTGTGAAACCACTTCTTCTTTTGTTGCTGATAGCCGCCACCCATATAAAACTTTAAGGTTCTTAAGCATAGCTGCTTGGCTAATTCCTCCGGTGTTTTTAGGTGGTTCTTGGGTATTAATGTATTCGCCTCAAAATCCAAAAATAGACGATGCATTCTCAAATCTGGTAGCGGCTTCTGAGCCTTTTTGGGGTGAATATGCCCCCTTTCTAGTAACACTTCTGATTAGTATATCTTGCCTTCTAAGTTCTGCTACGGCAGTTTCCAACTCTCCTCGGATCTTATACCAACTTGCCTTAGACAAACAGCTTTCTCCCATATTTGCATTAGTTTCCCGCCAAGGTGTCCTTGAGCCTGCTATCTTAGTTACCTTTATAATCAGTTTGCTTTGTCTAAATTTGGGAAATGTACCTCAACTTATCACAGTAGCAGGCACCTGTTATCTCATGTCCATTATGGGATTACATCTGGGATTATGGCTGTGTCGAGACAAACCGCAGGTGTTATGGCCTTGGTGGTCACTTGGTTTTTTCTTTGTAGAAGCGGTAGTTCTAATAGTGGGAGGTTTAGCTTGGGGTCGGAGAGATTTTTTAGTGGGATTATTATTACCCATTGTTCTGATCATCGCAGATGTAGCGCTACGTCGCTTAAGATTTGCGCCATTACACCCGGAATGGTGGACACAGCGTTACGACATTAGGTCTAGTAGAAACAACTCAGACTTTGTGGTACTACAGGTGATTGTCTTAGTATCATTAATTTGTATTACTACCACAAGCAGTTGGGTTATCCGCGATTTATTAGATAGACTTTCTGATAATCCTAAAAACTCTTTATTAGCTATTCTACTAGTGACACTTTCTTTTATGGGGGTAGCGATCGCTTGCTGGACAACTCTACCACAAATTGTTGCTATTGATGAGGCACGCAAACAAGCAAGAAGCCTATTTATCACTACTCTCGATACCGTTCCAGATACTGTTTTAGTCTTAGATGAAAACGGTATAATTTGTCAGACAAATGCCGCTGCTGAAAAATTATTTCAAACAAATGTTCGGCAGTTGCTTGGGCAAAACTTGAATCAGCTCTTAATATGCTATCACGGCAAACCGGAGCAATGGTCTATTAGGAGTGAGCAAACCTTAAAAATAAACGAAGGTCTACGAATTGTTGAATCGACTATTTCACAGCCATTTAATTCCCCGTTACGAGAGTATATTGTTATTGTCCGTGACATTACTAAGCGGAAGTTAATCGAGGAAGAATTAGTTCAATATCGTTATCAGCTTGAACAGATGGTTATAGAACGTACCATTAAACTTATTAAAGTGAATAAACAGCTTGAAAAAGACATTATCAAGCGTCAGCAAGTACAAGAACAATTACAGCACAATAGTTTTCATGACGGGCTAACCGGATTACCTAATCAACGATTATTTATAGAGCGAGTACAGCAGGCGATAGAACGTACTAAAGAGCAAAAAAATTATTTCTTTGCCGTACTCTTCTTAGATATAGACCGCTTTAAAGTTGTTAATGACAGCCTTGGACATCTACAGGGAAATCAACTTTTGATTGCAATTTCTCATCGACTAAAGTCAGTTCTGCGAGTTGAAGACATAATTGCCCGTTTTGGCGGAGATGAGTTCACAATCTTAATTGAGGAAATTAAAGATATCAGCACCGCCATAGAGGTAGCCGAGCGAATTAAAAAGGTGCTAGCTTTGCCATTTAAATTAAATGAGCATAGGGTGTTTACTAATGCTAGTATTGGCATCGCTTTAAGTAAAGCAGATTATGAGCAAGCAGCGCAGATTCTACGCGATGCCGATGTGGCAATGTACTGTGCCAAATCACTTGGGAAGGCACGCTACGAAGTGTTTGACCCGAAGATGCACGAGAGTGCATCTTTGCTCTTGGAGTTAGAAACTGCTTTGCGAAGTGCACTGCTCAAGCAAAAAGAATTTAGCCTTAATTACCAGCCAATTATTTCACTGACAACTGGCAAAATTATTGGATTTGAGGCACTGATACGTTGGCATCATCCAGAACGAGGACTTATTTCCCCTGAAGATTTTATTCCCCTGGCCGAAGAAACTGGAATGATTGTTAGTATTGGGCAATGGGTGCTTTATGAAGCGTGCCTCCAAATGCACATATGGCATAAACAATTTCCTACCTCACTACCCCTGACAATTAGTGTAAATTTTTCTGGTAAACAAATCACGCAACCCGATGTGTTTAAAGAAGTTAAACATATTTTGCAGGAAACTGGACTAAAGCCATCCAGTTTGAAATTAGAGATTACTGAAACCTTGTTGATGGATAATTTTGAATTAGCTACCACTGTACTTTCCCAGTTAACAGCGCTGAATGTCGAGTTGCACATGGATGATTTTGGTACTGGCTTTTCATCCTTGAGTTATCTGCACCGTCTACCAATCAAAACCCTTAAAATTGACCGTTCTTTCGTCACTAATATAGGTAGTCGAGGAGAAAATTTAGAAATTATTCGAGCTATTGTGACATTAGCTCATAATTTGAATATGTCTGTAACAGCAGAAGGGATAGAAACTGTAGAGCAATTAGCACAGTTAAAGGCTTTACAATGTGATTATGGGCAAGGATATTTTTTCTTACCACCTATGGAACATGCAGAAATAGAAATACTACTTGCTGGCAACTTATGCTACAAAAACTTTTTAAAGACCTAAAAACTTGGGATCAAATTCTGTTTAAAGGATGTTTGAAAAGTATTGTTGGTAATCACCTCCCAAACCTAACCCCCTAGCAAGCTTTCCCTATGTTAGCATTGGCGAACGCAAGAGCCTCTCTAGGAGTTGCGGCACGAAGTGCGGGAATGGAGGTTTCAAAGTCTCTTAGGAGTGGGGGAGAGGAATAGAAACGGGGTTTCTAGTATACTTTGCCACTTTTCAAACATCCTCTTAGAAAAATATCTCGTAAAATTGGGCGATTAATTTCACCTGATAATCTATATTAGTGTAGTACTGGCTGTCGCTGAAAATGTTCTGCGTTATTAAGTAACCCTTCTTCTAATAAAAGTTCATTAATAAAAATATCGATTTTATCCCGATCAATATTCTGCATGACTATCATGTGTGCCCAATTTTCAAAAACTGCTAGCTGCCATTTTTTAATTAACCTTTGAGAAGGTTTTTGAAACACTACAGTATTGGAAAAATTATTTAACATGCATGGATATTCTCTGATTTGAAGTTGTTGGAAAAGATATTGGGCATTATGAATACAGGTCTTTGCTTCTCTAGCTAATCCATCATCACCTCTTGTTTGCACTGCATACCAGAGAATCAAGGGAGTATGGCCGTTTCTAGAACCCAGAATTGTTGTATCTGTTGAACCAATATATTCAATTATTGTTTCAACTTTTTCTACCCATTTCTTCTTAGTTAAGACTACACCACAAGGTAATGGAGAACCAATGAATTTAGCAGAAATAGCGATACTATCTATGGGTTTTTGAAAGTTAACTTGCGGAGCGTCATCTAAAAACGGTAATATTAATCCTGAAAGTGCAGCATCACAATGAATGTAATAATCTTTAATCTGATTGCGCTCTAGAATTTCTAGAACTTTGTCTAAGTTATCAATCGCACCCTTGACAGTAGTCCCAATATTTAAATTTATGATCGCTGGATAACTACGATTCTCGCTAAGTAGTTGCTCAAAATGTTCATAATTCATCTCTCCATTAATTTGTGAATTGACAATATTATGTTGGATGCGGAATAATTTAGCTGCTTTGGGTATGGAATAATGAGAGTCTTGTGATGAGTAAAGAATCCCATTAGGGTAAATTTCTCTTGCTAAAAACATTCCATATAAATTACCTTCAGTTCCGCCAGCAGTAACATAACCCCAAAACTGACTTTCTGGAATCTTATAGAGTTCAGCAAAAAAAGATAATACTTCTTGTTCAAATTTACGAGAATGGAGACCAAAATCTGGCTCGACATATGGATCTCCAGCATTATTTAACAGGAAATTGAAAAATTTTGCGATCGCACTGTAATCACAACTTAAATTATATGGATAGCCTGCATGAAACTGCGATCGCTGTTCTATTTGCAACAAAAAATCTGCCAACTCTTTAGCAATTCTATCTGACATATCTCTGTATCTCCTAAACTTTGAGTTAATTCATGTTTGAGTCGAAGTTCTAGCCGTTAATATAATGTCTTTATAATTTCTCAACATCAGTATTAATTAAGTTTTTTCCTGAAAAAATAAATAAGTGGTAATACGGATATAATATTCAGTGTAAATACTCAGACGATTTGTCTATTTGTGTTCTATCATTCAAAAGCACAATTACCAAGCTAAATCTCAGATTTATCCATATTTAAATCTCAATCAAACTCTTAAAGGGTTAGTTTGACATTTAAATATGGATAAAATATTGCAGCAAAATTGCTTTTTGAGATTACAAATTAGCGAATGTTCTACTGAGACTCACACATAGGTGGAGTAGTACCTAACGACTAGTACACTGTGGCAGAAGTTTGCCTACCTTTAACAAGGAGATTTTGCCCCTTGTTAATTGAAATGGTAGTGGATTTACGCACCCGCTTTACTATAAATCGTGGCTATACACACGAAGTCCGCATGGTGCGCTAGCAAGTGCGATATGCGGACTTCATCAGCTAAAAGTGCATTTAGATTTTTGCTTTTAGAACTCTCCGGCTAAAGCTGCAACACACCGTTCGCAAATTAGGGGATGTTCTGCTGATTCTCCCACATGAGTAGAGTAGTTCCAGCAGCGATCGCATTTTTGCCCATCTGCGTTTACTACACCAATTCCCCAGCTATCTGATTGCAAGTTATATTTCAAGCCTTGCAGTGCTTCTGGAGTATCTAATACTTCTACTTGGGAGGTGAGGAACAGATAACGAAGTTCATCGATACCGTTACCACTAACTGGATTTAGTGCTTTTATTGAGGAGCGTAAATCCTCATTGGCTACATAAAGCAAGGCTTTCGCTTCTAGAGACGAACCAATCAATTTTTCTATCCTGGCTTGCTCTAATACCTTATTCACCTCAGTACGAATTTGCCGGACTTGTTGCCAAAATTCTGCTAATTCAGGATTACGCCATTTTTCGTCTACCTGCACCCAACCGGCTTCAAACACCGATTTGTAAGGTGTTTTGTAGGGGAGATATTGCCAGATATCTTCGGCGGTGTGGCATAATACTGGAGCGATCGCTCGTGCTAAATTATCTATTGCTATCTTCAGCACTGTTTGACAACTGCGACGGCGGAAAGCATCGATTGCACTGATGTACAACCTATCTTTGGCAATATCTAAATAAAAGTTGGATAAATCCACCACGCAGAAATTCTGCACTGTTTGGAAAAAGCGGAAGAATTGGAAACTCTCAAAAGCTTCAGTGACTTCCTCAAACACCTCGGTGATGCGGTGCAGCATATAACGGTCAAGTTCTGGCAATTCCTCGAAGGGGACTGCATCTTTTTCCGGGTCAAAATCATGCAAGCTACCCAACAAAAACCGCGCTGTATTGCGAATTTTGCCTCTGACATCGTTCAGTTGCTTGATGATGTTTTTACCAATGCGGACATCGCCGGAGTAGTCTACCGATGATACCCACAACCTCAATACGTCTACACCGTAAGCCGGTTCTGCTTTTTGATTTTTCCCACCTTCAATGATTATATTTGGGTCAACCACATTTCCTTCTGACTTACTCATCTTCCGCCCTTGTTCGTCCAAAGCAAAGCCATGAGTTAGCACAGTTTTGTAAGGCGCAATGTCATTTACCGCTACACTGGTGAGCAAGCTTGACTGAAACCAGCCGCGATGTTGGTCGGAACCTTCCAAATACATATCAGCAGGGTAGCGTAACTCTGGACGCTGGTTGACGACAGCTGCCCAAGATGAGCCAGAATCAAACCATACATCCATTGTGTCTGTACCTTTGCGGTAAGACTTGCCATTTTGGCGATAGGATTGGGGTAATAACTCCTCAACCGATAACTCCCACCAAGCATCAGAACCAATTTCTGCGATGATTCCTTGGACGTGGTTGATAATTTCTTCATTCAGCAGTACTTCCCCAGTTTCTTCCTCGTAGAAAACGGGAATTGGTACACCCCAACTTCGCTGACGAGAGATACACCAATCGGGACGTTCCGCCACCATTGGCGTGATCCGATTTTCACCTTGGGCTGGAATCCATTTTACTGTTGCGATCGCATGAAGCGCTTCTTCTCTAAATCCTTCCACGGAAGCAAACCATTGTTCAGTCGCGCGGAAAATCGTCGGCTTCTTCGTCCGCCAATCATAAGGATACTTGTGAGGGTATGCTTCTTCCTTCAACAAGGAACCAGCCACTGTTAAGGCATCAATCACCGCCTGATTACCATCACCCAGCACATTCAACCCCGCAAATTGTCCTGCTTCTTCGGTAAAATTGCCATTGTCATCCACTGGTGCAAGGATAGGCAAACCGTAGCGCTGACCAACAATGTAGTCTTCTTGACCATGACCGGGTGCAGTATGTACCAACCCAGTACCTGATTCAGTAGTAATGTAATCACCGCCAACAACAATCGGACTTTCACGGTCAAATAGAGGATGACGGTAAGTAGTATGTTCTAAATCATTCCCCTTAAACGTGGCTTTTAGAGTTAACTCAACTCCCAATGTCGAAGATAAACGTTCCACTAAATCAGCCGCAACGATGAGATATTTGAAATTACTCTGCGCTTTTGCCTCTGGGTGGGAAACTTCCACCACTGCATAGTTCAAATCTGCATTCACCGCCACCGCCAAATTCGCCGGAATTGTCCAAGGTGTAGTCGTCCAGATAGCCACACCCAAATCTGACTGATATTCTGCCAATAGTGGTTTTACAGCTTCTGCCAAACTTGTAACTGGAAAAGCTGCATAGATACTGCGGGAAATGTGACCTTCTGGATATTCCAACTCAGCTTCAGCCAAAGCGGTTTGAGAACTCGGACTCCAGTGAACCGGCTTCAAACCGCGATAGATGTAGCCTTTTAAGAACATCTGACCAAACACACCAATTTGAGCCGCTTCATATTCCGGCTTCAGAGTTAGATAAGGGTTGTCCCAATCACCCCAAATACCGTAGCGTTTAAAATTTTGACACTGGTTATCTATCGTAGTTAGGGCAAATTCTTTCGCTTTTAAGCGCAGTTGTAAAGCCGTCAAATTTTGCCGTTCTGCTGACTTCATGTTCTGCAAAACTTTCAACTCAATTGGCAAGCCGTGACAATCCCAACCAGGGACGTAGCGAACTTTACGCCCTTTTAGCAGTTGGTAGCGGTTAATAATATCTTTGAGAATTTTATTTAAAGCATGACCAATATGGAGTAAGCCATTAGCGTAGGGAGGCCCATCGTGCAGTATAAATAATTCGCCAGGGTTATTTTTGGAGAGGCGATCGTAAATTTTATTTTCTTCCCAAAATTTTTGGATTTCAGGCTCACGCTTGATGGCGTTTGCCCGCATCTCAAAGTTAGTCTTGGGTAGGTTTACAGTATCTTTGTAACTTCCTGGTTCGGTCACAGTCTCATGCCTAGAATTAGGTGTGCAGGTTTTATCAATTATAGAAGATGGCATGAAAACCAAAATATGCTATTTTACCTTTTTCCGAGAGAAGGCTGCCGCCATAATCTATTGATTTGGCGGCGATAGGGCACTCGCTTCAATTCGGCAAACCTTGCTAGTTAGCTGTAACGCTTCTAGACATTTAGGGGACTAATCAGGAATTTCGCGGAGGTTGAGAGTTAATCAACAGAAAGTAGTATATTTTTCTGGATTCGCCTAAAACTATCCAAACGTTTCGTTTGATTAGAAGAACATTCCCTAAAAAAAAGTTATGTATTGCAAAAAATAAATCATTTTTTTTTAGTTTCACTTAAGTTACGTATAACTTAAGTAAAATTCCCGTAATTTTATTTAAGTAGAGGTAAAATCATTCCTAGCAAAAAGGCAGGAGCAGCATTTTTTAATTGGATATCCACTAGCTTACTATCAATAAGAATTTTTGAAGGAGTAGATTAATTATGACTAGCAAGTTATTTCTGAGTAAGTGGAAGCGAAACTTCAAACTGTATCTCCCCTTTGTCTTTATTGTAACACTACTGGCTGGAATTATATTTTCCAAATTGAGTATAACTATGGCTGCTGATTCGCGGCTAGATCCAAGAACTCAACCGAAGTTCATCAATTCGCTGCCCTCTCTAGGGAGGATAGATGCTACAAAGGGTGGTCACTTCGATGTAGAGATGGGAGAAACTAAGCAATGGCTTGGATTATATAGCAGTCCTGGTGCAGATGGCATATATGGTACAAAGGATGATGCACGCTTGAATACAAAAGTTTGGGGGTATGGCTTAAGAGGGCAAAAGGCTGTTACTTACCCAGGTTCCACATTCGTGACACGAAAAGACGTACCGATTGAAGTGCTGTGGGACAACAAACTACCAAAAACTGGACATCTTTTCCCAGTAGACAAGAGCATCATTACAAAATCGGTTGAAAACGCTCTTTCCAAAGGGCTTGTACCTACAGTGACGCATGTGCATGGCGGTCATACTGAGTGGACTAGCGACGGATATTCCGAAGCTTGGTTTACCCAAGATTTCTCACAAACCGGACCCAGTTGGGTTAAAAAGAACTATAGTTATGCAAATGACAATAAGCGGGCAGCAACGCTTTTATATCACGACCACATTCTCAGTAACAATCGTTTAAGTCTATACGCTGGTCTTGCAGGCTTCTACCTGCTAAGGGATAACAACGAGATTAATCTGATCAATCGCAACATTTTGCCCAGTGGTAACCACGAGAAAGAACTGATCATCCAGGATCGGGATTTCACTGCGAAGGGTCAGCTTTACTACCCACCTGGTTCAAATTATCCAGATGCTCCATATCCAAGTGTAGTACCCAATTTCTACGGTGATTTCATCCTAGTAAATGGTATGGCATGGCCAAAGCTGGCGGTAGAACCGAGAAAGTACCGTTTACGTTTGGCAAACGCTTCAAATTCGCGCTTCTACAACCTGAATTTCAACGACTCGAAGGAAAAGTTTTACGAAATCGGCACCGAACAAGGCTTATTAGAAAAACCGATCGTACTTGAAAATTTAGTTCTTGCTCCAGGTGAACGCGCTGATGTGATTGTTGACTTCACTGGCGATTCGGGAAAAGAGTTCATCATCAGGAACTTTGATGATAAAGCCGATTCCGAGCTTACAGGTCAGATAATGAAAATTGCAGTCGAGCAACCACTTTCAAATGTTCCAAATGCTACAGTCGATACCAATGAAAGTGATGGACTGACAACACGTTTGCTACCTGACAAGATAATACCTCCTGCTCAAACCGGACTGACTCGGCAACTGGTTCTTTTTGAGAATATGGATGAATACGGTCGCAAGCTTTTAGAGCAAGGTACATTGGCAGACGGCTCATTGCGCTATGACGAGCCAACTACTGAGAAACCAAAACTCGGCACAACTGAAGTTTGGGAATTATACAACACGACACAAGAGCCACACCCAATTCATTTGCACTTGGTTTCCTTCCTGATTCTAAATCGACAGAATTTTGCTGGCAGTGCAGTCCCAATTATTACAGACTCTCGTAAGACTAAGCTATTTCTACAAAATGCTGGTCTAATCGGCAGTCCTGAGCCTCCACCACTTTATGAGAAAGGTTGGAAAGATACCGTAGTTGTTAACCCAGGTGAAGTTGTTCGCATTATTGCCACCTTCGACAAACCGGGGTATTATCTTTGGCACTGTCACATCCTAGAACACGAAGACTTCGATATGATGCGACGCTTTCAAGTTGTGGCAACTCCCTAGAACACTAATTCAGTAATCCTTAAAAGACCTCTCACAAATGCCCCTCCCCTACGAGGCTACGGGGTGTTTAGCTTCCCCTTCTTTGTCTGTCCCTCTCCCAAGCTTGAGAGAGGGATTGCACATAAAACAATAGACATCTGTTGAAATTAATTATGTCTTGCCCGAAATCCTTGGTAGGTACAATTGATGAATTATGCCTGCGTCATTTTCACGCTCTTGTCTAATGCCTGTCCCCTTCTTAGTTAGAAGTCAGGATTTAGGATAACTGTAGATTGAACTCTTGACTCCTTTAATGGTGTATTTCATTTATCGAGAATTCTGTATTGCTATCCAATAGAAAGATAAAGTGAAAGGTGCAGAATTTACCAGAGGAAGCAATGGTGCGTAAACGGTTGATTATTGAGATGGGCATGGGAATAGATCAGCATGGACAAGAACCGACTGTAGCAGCATCTAGGGCAGTACGGAATGCGATCGCTCACAATGCTTTACCTGGTGTTTGGGAGGTTGCAGGTTTAAGTCATCCCAATGAAATGATTATAGAAGTTCAGGTAGCAGTACCATATCCAGAACAAGTTAGGGAAGAAGAGGTATTAGCTGTCCTACCATTTGGTCGGAAAAGTCTTACCGTAGAATCTGGGGGGATGATAGTTCAAGGGCAGGCTATTCCCGAACTCAATGATAAAAATGACGAAATGTTGATTGCGATCGCTGCTGTTACAGTTCTGATCGAAAATGAGTAGCTGATCCAAGTTTTGCAAAAAATCGTGACTTTAAGAAAAAACTCACGACTTTAAGAAAAAAATCGTGATTTTAAGATAAAAATCACGACTTTAAGAAAAAAATCGTGAGTTTAAGCAAAAACTCACGACTTTAAGAAAAAAATCGTGATTTTAAGCAAAGAATCGTGATTTTAAGATAAAAGTCGTGATTTTAAGCAAAAAATCCTGACTTTAGTAACGACAGCTTCTAAATTCAGGGTGATAGCTCCTGAAATGGTGACAACTTGCTTAACAGCCAAGCATACGCTTGTCTTAGGCTATTTCAGCAAAAAGTTAGACACACCTTTGTTTCTGGCAAAGGTATTGTGAGGTCAAAGCTGCAACTACTTATACTTAAAAAAATGCTCACAAGTGGTGTCAAGCCTGCCAATCGCTTGTAGTAAAGGTTTGGGGCAGCTGCAATCTAGTATTATGAATTAGTATAAGTGGGTGTGTCTGAGTTTTGCCTCTACACACAATGTATAATTCTTGGGAGCAGGGAGCAGAATAGAGCGTGATTAAACCAGAGGTAGTATCTTACGGATCTTGGCGATCGCCCATCACAACAGACTTAATTACCGCACGGACAATTGGGTTGGGACAAATTGCTCTCGATGGCGAAGATATTTACTGGAGCGAACTGCGACCGTCAGACCAAGGTAGAAATGTCGTAGTCCGCCGGAATGCAAATGGTGAATCTGATATCACACCTACTCCCTTCAACGTGCGTACCCGTGTGCATGAATATGGTGGCAGTTCTTTTCTTGTGGTAGATGGCACTGTTTACTTTTCTAATTTTATTGACCAACGCCTATATCGTCAGGATACTGATACACAGCCGCAAGCCATCACCCCATCAGCAGCCACACGCTATGCAGATGGTATTTTTGACCGCCAACACAACCGAATTATTTGCGTGTACGAAGATCACACTGATGCTGCAAATGAGGCGGTCAATACTTTAGTCGGCGTGGAACTAGATGGACACAAAATCCAAGTATTAGTATCTGGAAATGACTTTTATGCTTCGCCTCGCCTTAGTCCCGATGGTTTACGATTAGCTTGGCTGACTTGGAACCATCCTAATATGCCTTGGGATAGCACTGAACTATGGGTTGGGGAATTAAAAGCAGATGGTAGTTTAGGAAATACTCAAAAAATTGCTGGCGATTTAGATGAATCTATCTTTCAGCCAGAGTGGTCGCCGGATGGCAAATTGTATTTTGTTTCTGACCGTACAGGTTGGTGGAATATATATCGTTGGCAAGATGAAAATGTAGAAGCGCTAACTCAAATCAAAGCGGAGTTTGGTCAGCCGCAATGGAATTTTGGGATGTCCACTTATGCTTTTGAGTCTGCTAACCGGATTATTTGTACTTATACCCAGCAAGGTATTTGGTATTTAGCTAGCCTTGACACAGTAACAGGTCAACTAGAACCAATAAATACGCCCTACACAGCTATTAGTTCTCTCCATGCCACCTCTAACCAGGTGGTTTTTCGTGGAAGTTCTCCAACTGAGTTGTCAGCTATTATCCGTCTGGATTTGACAACCAAAAAGCTGGAAGTACTAAGGCGTTCCAGCGATGTAACTATTGATGCTGGTTATCTTTCTCTCCCTGAAGCCATTGAGTACAAAACAGCTGATGGTAAAACAGCACACGCCCTTTTCTACTCGCCTCAAAACCTAGATTATACTGCTCCTGCGGGCGAAAAACCGCCTTTGATTGTCAACAGCCACGGTGGGCCCACCGCAGCCACTTCTAGTAGCCTCAATTTTAGCGTTCAGTATTGGACTAGCCGAGGAATAGCGGTTCTGGATGTAAATTATGGTGGTAGTACAGGTTACGGGCGGGAGTATCGCCAACGACTGGATGGACAGTGGGGAATTGTAGATGTAGATGATTGTGTATTTGGTGCGCGTTACTTGGTGGAACGGGGAGATGTAGACGGCGATCGCCTGGCAATTTCTGGTGGTAGTGCAGGTGGTTACACAACGCTTTGTGCCTTGACTTTCCGAGATACTTTTAAAGCAGGAGCCAGCTATTATGGTGTCAGCGACTTGGAAGCTTTAGTCCGGGATACACATAAATTTGAATCGCGATACTTGGATCGTCTGGTTGGCGCTTACCCACAACAGCGTCAGATTTATCAGCAGCGATCGCCAATCAACTTTAGCGATCGTCTAGCCTGTCCAGTGATTTTTTTCCAAGGATTAGAAGATCGAGTGGTTCCGCCCAACCAAACTGAAGCAATGGTTACAGCACTGCGAACTAAAGGTGTACCTGTAGCTTATCTTCCTTTTGAGGCTGAAGAACATGGCTTCCGCAAAGCCCCAAATATCAAACGTTCTTTGTCAGCAGAACTCTACTTTTACTCACGAATTTTCAACTTTGAAATTGCTGAATCAGTCGAACCTGTAGTCATTGAAAACTTTTAGCCTACTTTCCGCACCCCCAACTGTCACAAAGAGAAATTACGGGGAGAAAAAAGTCAAGTGATCAAAACAAACATTATTAGTCAAAAAAAGATTTGAGCAAGCATGAATCAGAAAAAATGGCGTCAAAATCTCTTGTCAATAACGAGCAATAAGAACTGACGCCAGAGAGATGAATCTGAGATAAATAAATGAAGATGTTAAAGACTAAAATCATAAATTAGAGTAATCAATGGAAACAGCAGCGCAGGGTCAATTTTGGCTGATGCACGATCTGCTATTTACCTATCAAAAAGCTTTGAGAAACGGCTATCTTGTGGAGTATGCCGATGTTTTAGTTTACAGCAGATTGCAACTTAGTGAGGTACAGATTATTGTAAGGGCACAACATTGTTGTGCCCCTACGTGTGTACCTCATTTACCTGAAAAACGCTGTATTAATGGAGTTCGCTATTTCGCTATACTGATTGCTGGAACATGAAGCAGTTGAAGGCGACCATTACCACTGCAAATCATTGATTTCTTCACAAACCGATAAACATTTAGGAGGAACAAAAATATGATTGCTCAAGTGAACCTTGGCGGTAGTTTCACGCTCGCAGGCACTTCTGTGACTCTGAAGCGGATAGGCTATGGTGCGATGCAGCTTGCTGGATCAGGTGTGTGGGGACCGCCGCGTGACGTGGATGCTGCTGTTGCCGTTCTGCGCGAAGCGATCGCACTCGGAATCAATCACATCGACACCAGCGACTTCTACGGTCCGCACATCACCAACCAAATCATTCGGCAGGCGCTTCACCCCTACCCCGAAGATTTGACGATTGTCACCAAGGTGGGCGCAGTGCGCGGCGCGGACGCATCGTGGAATCCAGCGCAGAGTCAGACCGAGCTTCGCCAAGCGGTACACGACAACCTGAGCAACCTGGGCATTGACGCGATCGATGTCGTCAACCTGCGCCGGTGGGGGGAGGGGCCGAACGAGGGGTCGATCGCAGAGCAATTCACTGCGCTCGCCGAGATGCAGCAGCAGGGGCTGATCCGGCACCTGGGACTTAGCAATGTGACGGCAGCGCAGGTCGAGGAAGCGCGCGCGATCGCGCCGGTGGTCTGTGTGCAGAACCAGTATAACCTCGCTCACCGCGACGACGAGGCGCTAGTCGGCGATCTGGCGGGTAAGGGCATCGCCTACGTGCCGTTCTTTCCGCTCGGCGGCTTCAACCCGCTTCAGTCCTCGACGCTGGACACGGTGGCGGCGTCGGTCAAAGCCACTAAGATGCAGGTTGCGCTGGCGTGGCTGTTGCAGCGCTCGCCGAACATCTTGCTGATTCCGGGTACCTCATCGGTTGAGCATCTGCATGAGAATCTCAAAGCCGCAGATTTGCAACTTCCACCGCAAATAATTGCCGAACTGGACGCGATCGGCGGCGCTTAACTATGCCAAACAGGGCATACGAATCAATGCCGTCAATCCTATAAACGACAGGCGATGAGGTGATCACGCATTGAATCACCAGTCAAAAGTCACTTGTACTGAGCATAGCCGTAAAGCCTGCGGCATAGCTACGCTTAGGGCGCAGCCTAAGAAGAGAAGTAAAAGTTAAAATAAATACAGCGTAAACGTTTCGTTGATTTGAAATGGGTTGTTTATTTCCGCCGCGCTGTACTAGGGACTGGGGATTGGCGACTGGGATCAGAATTCTTCCCAATACTTAAGGGACTGACAAAAAATACATTAGGGACTTCCAAATAAAAAAATACTCAAAAAACTGGCGAAAAAACTCTCCTTTTTATTCCTCTGTGTTCTCTGTGTCTCTGTGGTTCGTTTATTTGGATAATTTATTTCTTGGAAGTCCCTTATCCAAAATTATTTGTACATTTGTAGGGGATCTTGGCCTTGCGCCCCGGAGATAGGATGTTTTTTTAACTGGAAGTTCCTAATCCCTAATCTATATAATCTTAGTCGTGATGAATTTAGCGGCTCTGCGCTAAAGTAAAAATATTGGGATAAAAATCTCTGGCAGTAAGTTCAATACACCACTAATCTTTACCACTGCGGCGATCATGTCTCAAGAGTATAACGAATCACTCCAAATTCAGGAGATCACCAAACTCAAACTGAAACACTTTGCTGATTTAGTCAGATCAGCACAATTGATTTTCGACCCCACAGCAGGAGTTTCGGGAAGAAGTATCACAGTTGACTGGGAAGAATTTGGAATTCCCCATCCTGTAGCTGACAATCTCAAATCACTTGGTCAGCAGTACCAATATGCATCTCCTCATATCCCTGTTGAAGTCATTTGGAGTAAATTAACTCCAGAAACTCGTATTTGGTTCGTTGAAAATAAAGATAGGTTGTGGCAGCTTGAAGAAGCTTTTCCAGCCCTTGACGAAGATTAAACGGCTGAACCATTGAAAGGAATACAAATTATTTTTAGGGGCACAACCGCAATTGTGCCCCTATCCTCTGTCTATAGGCATTTTTGTTTGAATGGAAGACGCGGTAAATTTAGACTTAGAACACCAATTTAGTAATCCTGGAAGAACCTCTGTCCCAACCGTTGTAAGGTTGGGGGCTGGGGGATTAGGTTGAATCGATGCTCTAGTTATTTTGGGCGATCGCATTAGCTTTAGTACATAAGTTAAATTAATAATAAAAGCTTGTATCGATGAATCAAAGTGTAAGTGTTGCTCCCAACCTGGAAGAACACACTCATGAAAATCCTGTTATTACCAAACAACAGCTATTTGCCAAGCAACTAATTGTCCTTGTCTTGGAAATACTTCTGGCATTACCTTTGGGTTTACTGCTGGCAAAGTTCCAAATTGGCAGGATTGCCTGGATATTTGGTGGGATTGCTGCTGGCACATTAATTCTTCAAGGGTGTCGAATTTTCTATCAATATTCCCCCCAACCTAACCGCACTGCGAGAAAAGTGGGAATGGCACTTGTAGGCTTAACTGTTGGCGCTTCCAGTGCCCACGGTAATCTAGCTAGTGTTGTTTCTGATATTCCGATATTTATTTTTCTTACCTTGTTTCTGCTGCTGAGTGGAAGCTGTATTGGTTATATTTACTCCCGCCTCAGCAAAACCAACTTAATGACAGCAATGCTGGCTACAGTTCCTGGCGGTGTCGGAATTATGGCAGCGATCGCCGCCGATTACAATAAAAATGTTACCTTAGTTGCCCTAGTTCAGGCGATTCGCGTCACCTCAGTAGTTGTTCTAATTCCCTTCATCGCTAGGACATCAGCTAGTAATTACTATCCCCAAACACTCCCGATCAACACTGCTTGGCTCAATTTTGATCCATCTCAATTAGAATTACTTTTGTTAGTACTGCTAATCACTGGATTAGTAGTTTATCCCGCTATATTATTTAAAATTCCCGCTGGTGATTTTTTTGGTGCATTGTTAATTGGTATCGGGTTTAATCCTTTGCTACATTGGCTGCCTTTCGTGGGTGATATTAGCTTTAGTCCGCCGCCTTTAATTAACTTATTGGGTCAAATGCTCCTGGGAATTACTATTGGTGAGTATTGGGGAGACAAACCCAACTTTAAAAAGCAGACTGTCGCTTATGCCTTGATGTCTGTGGGCATGACCCTTGTAGCCGGAGCGATCGCTGCTATACTTGCAATGCAATTAACCTCTTGGGACTGGTTAACTTGTCTCTTAGTCACAGCACCAGGAGGATCAGCAGAAATGATTTTGGTTTCCCTGGCATTGAACCATAATGTTGAAATTGTCACAACTGGTCATTTAGTGCGATTGATTGCGATTAATAGTTCTCTACCACTTTGGGTATTTTTGTTTCGCCGTTTGGATGAGCAAGTTTCAAAGCCAGTTTAATTGATGAAGGCAGGGGGGCAGGGGGGCATACTTCTCTAAATTTCGTATTTTTAGCCTTAGAGAAGTATCCTAGAGCGATCGCTTCATCTCCATGAAAATATCAAGATTACATAAAGATAAGTATTTATATATACATTTACCAGGAAATAATGTAAAGAGTATGCAAAGATATATTTTATAGTATAGACATTTAAGTAAATATTCGGTAGGTAATGGATTGTTGGGTTATTTTAGATGTTTCCTATTTTCAGGCTATACACCCACAAACAATAGCCCACAACAAGGGCATAAAGATATCCCCTGTCACCCTTAGGGTAACACTCGTTCCTTGCTAACACTGCGCGATCGCAGTCGCCTGGTTCGGGAAACCATGCTGTAGCGCTGTCTTAACCTATTCCTTTTTTTCAAACTGCTAGGACTTACGCATTCACAAAAAACCAAATATGAGGTGTGGGATTTAGGCATTCAAGCTTGATTTTCGGCATTTTTTTAGTAATAGCTACTGAATCAAAGATAGTTTAGAAAAGCCTGAAACGACCTATTTTCCTTAATACACACGCTCATAAATTTGTATAGTGCCTAAGACTTAGAGAGTCCAAGATAGTTCAATAATTGCTACTTAATAAGCTGGTCAACAGATTGAATATTGGGAAAAATTTGTAACCCTCAAGGGTGACTTTAAGTATTGTCAAAAGTGTCAAATTTCGGCGAGTTCATTGTACTTTAAAACAGCATTAACAGCAGGCTGAAAACTTAAGTTACTCAAAAAATCGATTCAGGTAGATAAAAGGTATGGCAAATATCATTGGAACCAACGGTAATGATACCCTAGTGGGCACCTCCGATGCGGACAAAATTAACGGTAAAGCTGGGAACGATATCATCATAGGCAATGGAGTTAATGACACCCTAACTGGTGGCGGTGGCAATGATAGATTTATTTTCACCTCCTATTTAAACTCCCAGTACGAGAATGACATTATCATCACTGATTTTGGTGGCGTAGGTAAAGGCTCAAATCCCTCAGCAGCAGTCATAGCTGAAGTGGATACCTTGATATTTCAAGGTTCTGGCTTCACTGCTCAAAATCTGCAACTCGCCCAGAATGGCAGTAATCTGGAAATTTCCTTTGGGGGTAATAGCAAATTGATCCTGCAAAACTTTACCCTGGAAAACTTAGATAACCTATCAACAGTGGGCAATATCCTGTTTGATGGACAAATCAGCATTCAGGACAGCTTTGATGTCGTCAATGCTAACTCCACCCAACAGAACCCGTTTCGCAAGAACACAGTCACCTTCTTTAACGACCTGAATAACTATGTCAACGGCTTTGACAATTCAGATGATGTTATTAATGGTCAGGGTGGTGATGACTACATCAACGGTAAGAGTGGCAATAACCTACTCCGTGGCGGCGCGGGGAATGATACTCTCATTGGTGGTGCGGGGAATGATGATCTCAGCGGTGATGCGGGGAATGATGTTCTCAGCGGTGGTGCGGGGAATGATGTTCTCAGCGATGGTGAGGGGGATAATACCCTCAACGGTGGTGCTGGTAACGATAGCTTTGGCTTTTCAACAGGCGCTAACCTAATCAATGGAGACGATGGCAATGATTATATCTCTGGCTATGTCTTCTACCGCGACGGTAATGGTACTTCTGGAAATAACACTCTCAACGGTGGCGCTGGTGACGATACCTTGAATATTGACAATTCAAGAGGTGATAACCTACTGTTTGGGGGCGATGACGATGATTATCTGCGTGCCTCTGGTGACGCAACTAGATACGGGAACGCCGCAGCCTCAGGCGATAACACTCTAAATGGTGGCGCTGGTAACGATACCTTGAATTTTGACTTTGCAACAGGCGATAACCTACTGTTTGGGGGTAATGACAATGATTATCTCTCTGCCTCTAATTACGATTTCCCTGATGGCATTGCCACTTCTGGCAAGAATACCCTCAACGGTGGCGCTGGTAACGATTTCTTGGGTATTGACTTTGCAACAGGCGATAACCTATTAGATGGAGGCAGTGGTAATGATTATCTCAGAGCTTCTGCCTACTACTCCGACGGCTCCAACTTTGTCTATAGTGGCGCTTCTGGCAATAACACCCTCAACGGTGGTATTGGTGATGATACCTTGAATGCTGACTATTCAAAAGGCGATAATCTGCTCTCTGGAGGCAATGGCAATGATTCTTTGAGTGCCTCTGGCTACTACAAAGATCAACCAACAGATTCTTCTTTTGTTACTGCCTCAGGCAATAACACCCTCAACGGTGGTGCTGGTAACGATAAATTAAATGTTGACTTTTCAACAGGTGATAACTTACTAGATGGAGGCGATGGCAATGATTCTCTGAGTGCCTCTGGTAAATACGGTTATACTCCTGGCTTGTTTGGCAAGAATACTCTCAGTGGTGGTACTGGTGATGATAGATTGAGTGTTGACTATTCAACAAGCGATAATCTGCTCTCTGGAGGAGATGGCAATGATTCTTTGAGTGCCTCTGGCTACTACAAATATGGCGATACCAATGAATCTTACTATACTGCTTCAGGCAAGAATATCCTGGACGGTGGTGTTGGTGATGATAGCTTGAATGTTAACAATTCAACAGGCAATAATACCCTCAACGGTGGTGCTGGTAATGATAGCTTGAATGCTGACGATTCAAGAGGCAATAATCTGCTCGTTGGGGGCGATGGTAATGATTATCTCTCTGCCTCTGGCTTGGGCAACTACAGCGGGATTGGTTTGGGCAATAATACCCTCAACGGTGGTGTTGGAAATGATACCTTGACAGGTGGAAACGGTAATGATGTCCTCTATGGAGGGACTGGTACTGATACCTTTGTTTTCTTGACTTCCGATCAAGGCGTTGATAGTATTTATGACTTCAACGCAAGTAGTGAACTTATTTGGGTATCGGCTAGTGGTTTTGGTGGAGGGTTATTACCAATTTACCTCTCAGCTAGTCAGTTTACACTTGGAACATCTGCAACGACCAGCGCCCAGCGATTTATCTATGATGACACTACAGGTGCATTGTATTTTGACCAAGATGGTAGTGGGGGTGCTGCTCAGGTAAAATTTGCCCAACTATCTGCTGGAGTGTCACTAACCAATAACAATTTTTATGTGACTGGTTAATCGTAATGAGTGCTTCATGATTATATTGGCGTTTAGACTAGTTCCCGGTGCGAAACTCAGAAGCGTCTCTACTCCCAATTCCTGTACAGACGCGATTAATCGCGTCTCCCAACTCCCAAAGATGCAACTTGAATGCTGATTAGCTTATTCTTTTGTTATCCAGATACTAAGGATGCTTTAGATGGTTGCCCAAATCCAAGAACTTGAAGCCCAGCACTGGGTTAAAACTCGTTCTTCCCTCGACCCTAGCGAATCCACTTTCCTGATTTGGAAAGGTAAAATTTACGCCTTTATCCCCGGCGAGAAAAGACAACTCCTGTTTAAGATGCTGGGATTGAGTGTTAGCCGATGTATTCCCACAGCAGAAGGTAGCTGGGATTTTACTTCTAGGGAACTGACTTACTATCTCAACCCAAAAACAGATGAGGTTTTGCCCAAATGGGAGAATCCTTGGACAGGCGAGACAGTTCCGGTGATTCACGTTGCCAATAATCCAGTGCAGGGCAAGTTTGAAGGAAATTTTCCTGCACAAGTAGACGGTGATAGCACAACCTTCGTTTTTGATATATTTCCCTATTACCCCAATCCCTTAGCAGACGATCGCAAATTTGCCGAATACAGCCCAAATCCAATTTATCAGGCAGCCGAATTGTTTAAATTGACTGTGCCAACCGCAGATTTATTCAACACAGCCCTCCCCTCAGTTTCTCAACTCAAACTGAGTTGGGATAGGATTGGTCAATGGCTTCCCTGGATGAAAATGGGCGATCGCCCCGGTAATCTGATCTACAGTGCTGTTGGTAGCAAGGTCAATGGTTTAACAGAACTGCCCCCACTGCTGCAAGACGAAATTAATAACCGTATTCCTCTATATAAAAAAGCCCCAAAAGCATTGACAGATGGAGAAGATATGACATCCTGGTTATACTTCCAAAAGCACTTTCAAGCTTACTTGGCTGGTGAAATCTTCCCGCTTCCCCAAGCAGAAGAATTATAAACTAGCCAGAAAGCAATATCGAACTCTTGCCAGGAAATAGCTGATGGTGATCCGAAAAGCAAACTTAGCCGATGCACCCACAATCGCTATGCATGTAAACGCTTGGCGGACAACCTACAGCAACTTAATGCCAGCAAAGTTTCTGGCAGATTTATCTGATGAAGAACAAGAGACAAAATGGGTAAAAATTTTCAGCAATATAGCTCAAGATAATTTCACTTATGTTGCTGAAGATGAAATCGGACAAATAGTTGGTTTTGCTAATGGAGGTCAAGAGAGGACAGGCGATCGCATTTATCAAGGTAAGTTGTACGCTATCTATATTATCGAGAAGTATCAGCGCCAAGGTTTAGGATATCGCCTGATCTCCACCGTAGCAACAAGGCTGCTTCAGTCAGGTATTAGTTCAATGTTAGTGTGGGTTTTAGCTGATAATCCCGCTTCCGGGTTCTATCAAAGCCTTGGTGGTCAACAAGTGAACCAAAAGCAAATCGAGATTGGTACAGTGCAACTGATTGAAGTTGCATACGGTTGGACGGACACGCGAAAAGGGATAATTTAGAATTTGATGACTATATCTATATATAGTGTTATTTTGCGATCGCTAATAAATTTTAGATTCAGTAAACCACAAACTTTTAAAAACCAACGTAAAAACAACGGTTTCAGCCATCGGAAATTAGGAGTATTCACCATTGGTTTTAAAGGAATCTTTAGAGCGATGTCTACGACGGGCTATTCGGCGTCGCTTAAAGCTAGCTAGGGGTATCGTCTGAAATGCTCAACAAACGTTGTTTTGTGATATCCCTAGATTTCAGTGAAATGTCCCCTTGATAAGGCTTCTAAAAAACTTTTTGGTTTACTGAGATTAGACCTCTTGCATAAATCAAAAGCCCTCACCCTAAATCCCTCTCCCAAGGATGGGAGAGGGACTTTGAAATTGCCTCCCCTTCTCCCAATTTTGGGAGAAGGGGTTGGGGATTGAGGGTAGTTTTGCATTCGTGCAAGAGGTTTATTGTTCAATCCAAAATCTAAAATCGTTCGACTGAGCGTAGCCGTACCACTTCTCTACGAGACGCTCCGCGAACGTGGAAGCAAGCTACGCGTAGCGTTCCGCAGGAAAGTCTAAAATCTAAAATTCTTCTGCCTCCTTCAATCGAATTTCGCCTCTTGACCTGAACAATCAAATAGATGTAAACCTAACCGTTGGGAAAGTTCTTCACACACCTTTACCCCCCGCACACTGTTACCACGCACATCCAGCAGCGGCGAAAAAACTCCAATACCCATCTTATTGGGTACAACGGCGATAATCCCACCACTAATACCGCTTTTCGCCGGAATACCAATTTTATAAGCCCACTCACCTGCAAAGTTGTACATTCCACAGGTATACATAACACTCAGAATATCTTTGATGTAATGCTTATTTACCGCCTGTTCTTTTGTAATCGGGTTAATACCTCTGTTAGCAAGGGTAGCCGCCATCTTTGCTAAGTCTTGACAATTTACCATCACAGCACACTGCTGAAAATAAAGATCCAAAGCTTCTTCAATGTTCCGGTCAATCATCCCAAAGTTGAGCATCAAATGCGCCATTGCGCGGTTGCGATGCCCTGTACTCCGTTCTGAGGTAAAAACTGAAATGTCAACGAAGACATCGCGGCTAATATATCGCCGGAACATATCTAGCATTCGGTTGAGGCGTTCGGTTGGGCCGAAACCTCTGATTAAGCTGGTGGTGGCAATCGCTCCAGCATTTACCATTGGGTTATAAGGTCGCTTTGATTGCTCATCCAAAATAATCGCGTTGAATGCATCCCCTGTCGGTTCCACGCCAACTCTAGTCAAAACGTAATCCAGTCCATGATCTTCTAGAGCAAGTCCATAAGCAAACACCTTGGAAATTGACTGAATGGTAAAGAGTTGGTCGTAATCCCCAACTTTGTAAACCTGACCATCTACTGTCACAATGCAAATGCTGAACAATTCCGGGTTGGCCTTTGCCAGTTCTGGAATGTATTTCGCTACTGCACCCTCTTGCAGTAACTTGTACTGGGAATGCAACTCGTTGAGAACAGCTAATAATGGCGATGGATCTATTTCTAAATCTTCTTGATTTGCTTGGCTTGTCATCAGGCTGATAGCATTTCCCAAATTACCTAGTATACAGGAATCTTATTTTATTTTTGAATAAGCTCCGTACATCTGTAAAGTGTCGAAATCAAAGATAGTGTGTCTAATAAATGCGATCGCAACCCTAATTAAAAAATTGAAATCATAATCTTGCCAGAAATCAAAATTGGAACGATGAACTTGCCAAAAAAGATAACCTTAAGATTTTAAGGTGACTCGAAAAATCTCGTTTTTTCTCTCTGCGCTACGGGCAGTTTGCTCAAGTCGGGAAACCCGCCCACGCAACTGCCCTCCTCTGTGCCTCTGTGGTTTAAAAGTAATTTATCTAACCATAGAAACGCAGAGAACACAGAGGTAAGAAGTTAAAAAGAGGTTTTTTGACTAACATTTTTACCCACCTTGAAAGGGCTAGATTTTAGGACTAGCTCTTTTAAGGTGAGCATATGTACTGTCAAAGTTTTTACGGCATTTCAGGCATCGGCTGGAATTGAACAAAGAATTTATCCATTAAACTCCAAATTTTGGGACTGTAAATTAAGCGATAGCAGCCGCCAAAATACCAAAATTGGGTTAAAACATCATTTCTTTCATAGTACAAACGTTCACCTTGAAAGGGCACAGCCCCACATCTCTACAGTTGAAAAAACAGCTTGCTCTCAAAAATCATTTTTGAGCAACTACTTAGGTCAAAAAATGACTCTTGTCTTTTTTAATACCTTATAAATTTTATCTCCAAGCGATCGCCAAGATTTACTAATTTTTTCATGATTAATCACAAAAAATATTAAGTTGAGTATCCTCTTTTTTTTATACTCAGCATTACTGTTATAATAAGTTACATTTGTTACTAGTTTAAGTCTAGTCATGGAGAATAAAAGTCATGATTAATATCAGTAGAAAAAACTTTGAAAAAAGATATTAAACTCAAACTAATTTGCATAATTATTTTAGATGTAACTCTTATCACGACTTATTCATAGGTAAATCTAAATATTTCATTAATTAACTACTTTTGAGTATTTATGCTGATGCCATTTGATTAAAGTTATTATATTGGGGTTTGTTCGTAAATAGTTGATAGAGATGTTATCTATAATACAGTGGTAGTTGCGAACCTTTAGAAGCGATGTGAATCGGGTATCGTCACTTTGGTGTGCAAGAAATGTAAAGTTTTTTTAAGAAATTTTTGACTTGCATTAAAAAGCGTTACATAGCCAAAGTCGCCATTTGAGAAAGGTTTCGCCCTTGAAATTGGAATTTAAATTGAATCATGTTGCCAATTATTACGCTAAAACCCTGATCCCCAAGCCAAAAGGTTCATGCTAGTCTGTTGCAGTTATAAAAAAGAAGTGAAGGCGGAACGAGTTCGAGTTATCAGGAGGGAAGTCACTCTCACTAGTGAAAATCCCGCAAGTTATAAAACTTAAGTTCTACAGTCGCTTTAAAAACGGACGCATGAATCAAAGACATTTGTGGATTATTGTTACCCTGTCTATGGCTGTTTTGGGCATACCCTCAGTCGGTTGCACTCAAACCATCAAGGGAAATACGCTAGCTTCCCAAAAATCGTCTGCCCCTGATGTGGTGAAGGTGGGAGAGTACCAATCCAGAGCAGGGGAACAAACCTTGGATGCTGTGATTACACAAATTCATCCTCACAACATTGGAGGACGTAAGGCAGCAACCCTTTTTATCCGAAATATACCTGTTCTTACCTTTTTGAGTTCTCTACCAGATACGAGCGTTGAAACTAAAAAAGTTGGGGCAATTGGAGATAATGGGGGCGTACAATCGTACGCCCTTATTGCTAGCAATTCACCAAACACGGTGAGTACTGGTAACTTAACGGATGTGACTAACCAGATTAGCTCTGTAGACAATGATCCGGTTCAAATAGCTGGTGTAATAGCAGCTAAGATTAACCAGTTGAACCGAGAAAATGTGGACGGGAGTAAGATTACCGTAAGTTGGAAAGCAGGGGGCGAATCTACTGCTAATCAAGCGCAAAACAAAAGCGTTCCCCTCCAGCAAGATGGCGATCGCTATGTAATCAAAATTAATGGCGAAGAATTGGTCGAAATCAACGAAGATACGCGATTAGCAGGTACTACCAACAATTTGGCGGAAGATGCATTGCAAGCAACCAATCGCCTGCGGAGGCTACTAGGCAATGCATCTCCCTTAAAAGAAATTACGAATTTACCAGTGCGTCTACCAGTATCAATACCTAAATTGCCAAAACAGATTGCCGTCGGCCCAGTGCGAATCTCTTTTGGAGGCATGGCTTCCTATTACGGCTATGATGGTTCTGGTAATCGTACTGCTAGCGGTCAGAGGTTCAATCCAGAAGAAATGACTGCCGCCCATCGCAGCTTACCCTTTGGTACGCAAGTTCGTGTAACTAACACCTACAATGGTCGTTCTGTAGTGGTGCGGATTAATGACCGAGGCCCGTTCATTCGCGGGCGAGTCATTGACCTATCTGCTGGTGCGGCTCGGATTTTGGGAATGATGGGCAGTGGCGTGGCACAAGTGCATATTGAAGTCTTAGAGAAATAATCAAGTGCTGAGTGACTTCGGTGTGAGCGCTCAGTCAAGTGCTGAGTACTGAGTAGGGAATCTCACTTCTTTACTCAGAACCGGAACTCATAACTCGCAACTGTTTTGCCCGATCGCCAGTTTCGGATCACTTAATTCCCCTAGTTCAACCATCTCTTCCCTCTATTTCAGATATAAACTAGCGGGGGAGGGATCGATAAGAACTAGGGGTATTTTTGTGCGCCTGCTGACAACAGTCGCAGCTTTACGCTGCTATTTAACTAAACGCTGCTCAGAAAACAAGCTGATGGCAGTTACTGAGGATCTGAGACTAGATGAGATGACTAACTGGTATCAGACGGCAGTCGGTCTAGTGCCAACGATGGGGAATTTGCATCAAGGTCATTTAAGCTTGATCCAACGGGCGCGGCAAGAAAATTCTACAGTGATTGTTAGTATTTTCGTCAATCCCCTGCAATTTGCTCCCAACGAGGATTATCAACGCTACCCTCGCACTTTAGAGCAAGACCAACAATTTTGTGAACAAGCTGGGGTAGATGCCATTTTTGCACCAACTCCGGAAGAAATGGCAGTTCCCCACAAAAGTATACAAGAATCAAAGGTTACACAAGTTATCCCCCCATCTGCTATGATAACAGGCTTGTGTGGTCGTTCTCGGCTAGGTCACTTTCAGGGTGTCGCTACGATTGTGACCAAACTTTTCAACTTGGTACAGCCTGACCGTGCCTACTTTGGTCAAAAGGATGGTCAGCAACTGGCAATTATTAAACGCTTAGTAGCTGACTTAAATTTGCCAGTAGAAATTGTTGCTTGTCCAACAGTACGGGAAGCGTCGGGTCTTGCCTTCAGTTCTCGTAATCAATATTTGACTGCAACGGCAAAAGAGGAAGCAGCGGTGTTATATCGCGGCTTGCGACGAGCTGAAGCTGCATTCATTGCAGGCGATCGCAATAGCAACAAGTTGATAGCAGTGGTACAGCAAGAAGTGGCAATGGTCAGCACAGTCTCAGTGGAATATATTGAATTGGTTGAACCGACTACGTTGATGTCTTTAAATAAAGTTGAGGAGGAAGGAATGTTGGCGATCGCAGCTCGTCTTGGTGCTACACGTTTGATTGACAATACGATATTGCGCGATCGTCAACCTATTATCGCCATTGATGGCCCAGCCGGTGCTGGAAAATCTACAGTGGCGCGTCAAGTGGCAGCAAACCTAAATTTAGTGTATTTAGATACAGGAGCAATGTACCGTGCTGTCACTTCGTTAGTACTGCAAAAGGGGATTGCCATTGACGATGAGTGTGCGATCGCCGAATTAACTAGCCAGTGTAAAATTGAACTTACTCCTACCCAGGATTTAGAATCGACAGTGCGGGTTCGGATTAACGGTATCGATGTTACCCAAGCAATTCGCACGATTGAGGTAACATCTCTTGTATCGGCGATCGCGGCACAAAGTGCTGTCCGTCAAGCATTGGTTAAACAACAGCAAAACTGGGGTAAAAGAGGTGGTTTAGTAGCTGAAGGTCGGGATATCGGTACTCACGTGTTCCCCGATGCCGAAGTTAAAATCTTCTTAACCGCTTCTGTAAGTGAACGCGCCCGTCGCCGCCAGCAAGACTTTAACAAACAAGGTCAACCCGAAGTGAGTTTAGAGCAGCTGGAACACGATATTGCCGAACGTGACTGGAAAGATAGTACACGCAAAGTTTCTCCTTTGCAAAAAGCAACGGATGCGATCGAAGTTCAAACCGATGGTTTAGACGTATCTGAAGTCACCGCACAAATTGTTAACTATTACCAGCAGCGTTTATCTCAGTGGTAATCACCCCTATTTGCTGTTAGTTTTTTAGTTTCAAAGGATGGTGGGTGAGTGATTATTCACTTACCATCCTCAAAACCGCATTTAAAACAAAATAGATAATTTAACTATTGGCTATTTTCATTGCAAATTAAGCCTTGTACTAGAAATATTAGATGATTTAATACTCAAATCATCTCGCTTTCGACTGATTTTTTACATCTCAATTAATCCTACTAAAGGTAGAAGTATGAAAGCTTTAATTGCTAAATGCTAATTAATTATCAGTCTCTAGCAATGAAATATCAGCCATTTTTATTTATAATCATTAATTACTAACGATTTGACTTATCACAAAAGTACTTTGTTTTCATCTTCACTTTGGTAGTAGAATGACGATGTTAAGTTTTATGTTCCATAATGAAAGACATAAAACTCTCAAAAACAAAAGCTGCTAATTTCCTAAGCTTCTGCAATAGCTTTCAACTGGAAACCGATAAAGAGAGGATTTCACACAATGGTATTTGTACAAGAACCACTACCCTTTGACAAGGATGCTCTAGAGCCTTATGGCATGAAAGCTGAGACTTTCGAGTATCACTATGGCAAGCATCACAAAGCTTATGTAGACAACCTGAACAAGCTCACTGAAGGTACTGAACTTGCCGATAAGTCTCTGGAAGAAGTGATCAAAACTTCCTTTAAAGACTCCTCTAAGGCGGGAATCTTTAACAACGCTGCTCAAGTTTGGAACCACACCTTCTTTTGGAATTCCTTGAAACCCGCAGGTGGCGGCGCACCCACTGGTGAAATCGCAGCCAAGATTGATAAAGACTTCGGTAGCTTTGACAAATTCAAGGAAGAATTCTCTAATGCAGCCACAACTCAATTCGGCAGCGGATGGTCTTGGCTGATTGATGATGGTGGTACGCTGAAGGTGATTAAAACACCAAATGCAGAAAATCCACTAGCTCATGGACAGAAGGCACTCCTAACCTTGGATGTTTGGGAACACGCTTACTACATTGACTACAAAAACGCTCGTCCAGCGTTTATTAAGAATTTCCTAGAACAGTTGGTGAACTGGGACTTTGTTGCTGAAAATTTGGCTAAAGCTTAATGAATTGCCAGTTTTGAACTGGCTGCGATGCCTTTTGGCAAGCTGCTTCTCTACGAGAGGCTGCGCCAATGCGTTTACGTGGCTTGTGCCAGATATGTAAAGTAGAAACAATCAGTTAATTGACCAATCTTGTTAGCAGTCACGAACTAGTCTCGTGGCTGTTTTTGGTTGACTGTTGAGGGGATGGGGAAGATCAGGGAGCAAAATCTAGCTTTTCTAAGGATTGCGATTCATTAATTATGACCGGAATAATGCTGTTGGTTTTGTGTCATGAATCGTAAAATAGCATTTGGATCGTAACTGGGACATACTCTATTTGCCCCAAGTTAGAGCTAAAAATTTTGAAAACTGGACTTAGGAGTAAAAACAATGGTGCAAGCCGTACAACAAGAACTGACGCTAGAAAAGGTAAATAAAGCTATTGAGGCAATCCTCAATGTTTTGGATGTTCCAGAACCCGGAAATGATTTACACGCCAAAGCTTTATCTGCCTTTGTAAATGGTGATTACCAAACTGTAAAGCGGTTAGCCTCGACCAATTTATCTGATTGTTATGTTAAGGCACTGGGTTATTTAGGTGGGGCTTTGAAGCTAACGCCAAACACTGACACAATTCTGGCAGAGTCGGCACGGGCAGCAGCTGACTTTGCACGAGAAAGAACATTACATGAACTTGGAGATGCGTTGGCGAAAGCCTTGTCGTAGACATCGCATCTGCACTCAACTAATAATTTTTCTTAGAGGATGTTTTAAAAGTCCTCGCCACTTAATAGTTCAGATGAACTATAAATTACAAATAAAAAGGGAGATGAAAAATTGTCTACGAAAGTTGATACCCTGATCAAATATAGATTTTATTAAATTCCAGCAAATGTCAAATAATGAGCTAACGGGCAGTAGTAAAGAACTAGCGCAATACATCGAAGCAACGAATAGCATCTCTAAACCTTGGCTATTGGTACAACTGCGCCTCAAAAAATTGCAAGAGCGTCGAGCCACCCTTACAAACGATGTCTATACCAAAGAATTAGAAGATATTTACCAAGACTTGATGAATTTGGGGGAATGGTGGCGCGGTATTGAAGATGAGGTATTTTAAAGTCAGGAGTTATAAGTTTTCCTAACTCCTAACCGGAGGCGGAGCGTCTCCGGCTCCGCTCCTAACTCTTAACTTAAAACGCAACCTGATGCCTCAAGCTCTCGATCAAGTCGATTACGATACTCTCGATGCCGCAAAGCGACGCTTCATTGATGCTGCAAAACGCACACTTGGCTTTGCAAGTGCTTATGGTATCGTGCCCGCATCGGGTCTTGGAGCAAGCGCTAACACTTTCAACTTTAACCTCGCTCCGTTTCTGGAGGCAGGGGCTAGAGAACTTTCTATGACACTTGTCCCGGAAGGGCTGGGCACCGCAGACGATACCCGCCCTGACGACCTCTGTGAAGAAGAGCTTCGACGATTCTGGTGGAACATTGGTATCAAGATTATCTCGTGTTTGACGAACGACGCCGCAACCTCAGGTATGCAGACTCTACTTCTTGGTCTTTATCTGCCGTCAAGCACTCCTGAAACAATCTTTACCCCCGCCTTCCTTGATGGGTTTCTTGATGGAGTAGTCGAGGGGTGCAAACGAGTGGGCTGCGTGTACCTCTCAGGGGAAACTCCTCAACTCAAAACCAAGATGATTCCAGGCCGGCTCGACATTGCAGGCTCCGTTTTTGGAGTTATGCCGCCTGGTGTTGCTTCCATTGATAGCTCGCGTCTGGATGCTGGAAATATCATTGTTCTCGTCGAGAGTTCGGGGCCCCATGAGAACGGCTTTACCCCAATGCGAAAGCTTGCTGAGTCTCTCCCTGATGGCTATAGAACAAAACTTCCCAGTGGGCAGGAGTTCTGGGAAGCGATGAATGCCGCGTCGTATCTCTACACACCACTTGTACAGGCGGTGCTTGGCGAGGGAATTCGTCCTACGGCGATGGAGAATATCACTGGACATGGATGGCAGAAGCTGATGCGATCGGTAAAGCCGCTGCGGTACGTAATCGAAACGATGCTCCCAGTGCCGGAGATATTTACGTTTGTCGAGGGTCTTCTTGAGGGCGGGGCAGAGACGATGCTTTCCGTGTTCAATTATGGAGCCGGATTTGCATTCTATACAGAGTCTGAGCAGGATGCAGAGAAAATCGTCATTCTAGCAAGAGAACATAAGTTAACGGCTGTGATTGCCGGAAGGGTTGAAGCGTCCCTTGCCCGTGAGGTGGTGGTAGAACCCCTTGGAGTCACCTTGAAGGGAGAGTCTTTTGGGATTGTACGCGGGGTATAATCAGTTGTAAGCGATCGCTAATTTTCTTCGAGCTATTGTAGACTCACTTATGCGATGCCTGCGGCGGGCTACGCCTACGCTGAAGTCATGACTGGATTAAATAAATTTAGTGTAATTACTGAAGTTATTAGTTTTTTTTACACGTTGTATATAGTTACATTCCAGGCTAATTAGAGAAAATTATTCTACTAAGTCTTTAAAAATAAGTCATTAAGCACAAATAGGATAAGCTGATTTGTAAAATTTATAGGTAACATTATTTACTACTTATATAGAAGGTAGTCTAAATTTCCTATAACCACTGAGGTTAAGATTTGCTAACGTAGTCTTAACATATTGAAAAATTTGCTGAGAAAGCTGAGAAAGTAGCCACCAACACTATATTTACAGTGGTGGAGATTTCTCATCTATAAATGGGGCGTTTTAGTGTGTTAAGAATATATATTTTTATTCAGAGGGGGTTATGGCTGTAAATTTGGCCCGAACTACTGCTTCTGTAGAACTTTTGAAGCAAGTATTCCAGAACATTGATGCACAAAGTTGTCCAAGGTTATTCAACTTTCATATGCACACTGTCTACTCAGATGGCAGGTTGCAGCCGAGTGGATTGATGGAGCAGGCGATCGCTATTGGGCTAAAAGGATTAGCGATCACCGATCATCATGGTATTATCGGCTATCAAGCGGCCCTTGCTTGGTTAGAAGACTGGAAGTGGAATAATCCTGGTGAAAGCACTCCTTACCTGTGGAGTGGCGTGGAAATCAATGCAAACCTTTTGGATATAGAAGTTCACATTTTGGCTTACGCTTTCAAGACAGAACACCCTAGTATGAAACCCTATTTACAAAGAAGGGCGACTACAGGCAAAGAATATCAGGCAAGTAACGTGATTGCCGCTATTCATGAAGCTGGGGGATTGGCAGTTCTGGCTCATCCAGCTCGTTACAAGCGATCGCATTTTGACTTAATTCCAGCTGCATCCCAAAAGGGTATCGATGGCGTGGAAACTTTCTACGCCTACAATAACCCTAACCCGTGGAAACCCAGCACTTTGGAATCAGAACAAGTGCAAAAGTTGGCTGATGAATACTTTCTTTTCAATACTTGTGGTACTGATACCCACGGTTTGAGTCTGCTACAACGTTTGTAAAAATGAATCCATTTTTTCCACTCTCCTGGTTGAATCTGCCAGGAGGTTATTCTATTTTGGATTTTCGATTAGTCAAGGCCGACTATTCATCAAAGGACTATAGTCGATTCTTGGTGGGAATCACAATCATCGAGAAATAGGGGACTTTGGCTGGATCAACTTCATCCAAGGGTATGATGCGTTGCTGTGATGTTGATGCCCGCTCAATATATCTTGCTCGTGATGCTAACCCTAATTTATGTAAAATATCCCGCACTTTCGTAAAGTGGCGACCTAGTTTCATAATTGCTGCTGCATCAGTCATCAGCAGATGTGTAGTCAGTTCTTCTGCTGGCAATGGGGCAGGTAGAACTGTGAGAATATCGGTGTAGTAGGTGAAAGGTACACCCAAGGCTACCGGACAAGCCATCAGCGAGGAAACTCCGGGGACGACTTCTGTTTCGTATTGATCAGATAACCGCGTGAACAGGTACATGAACGAGCCATAGAAAAATGGGTCACCCTCGCATAGCACCACGACATCTCGACCCGCTGCTAAATGGTCGGCGATTGGTTGAATTTCTTTATCATAAATAGACTTGGCCTTTTCTGGCTCTAAGGCGCGGGGGAGGTGAAATAGCACCTCGATTTGATTGCCAGGAAGATACTGCGCCACGATCGCTCTAGCGATACTCTCTTTATTTGTTGCTGATTGATAGGCTACCACGGGAGCCGCACGTAATAATCGCAGCGCTTTCAGAGTCAATAGTTCTGGATCGCCTGGCCCGACACCAATTCCATAGAGACGACCTTTGGTTTTCATATTCATTCTTTCTCCGTTGCCAAGGCGTTAACTGCTGCTGCGGCGATCGCACTCCCACCACGCCGACCATGTAAGGTTAAAAATGGTACATTCTTACTGTCTGCTGCCAGTGCTGCTTTCGATTCGGCTGCACCGACAAACCCAACAGGAAAGCCTAAGATAATAGCAGGTTTGTCAGCTACTTCATCAAGCATTTCTAAGAGTCTAAATAATGCTGTAGGTGCATTGCCAATTGCTATAACTGATCCTTGGAGGTGCGATCGCCATAATTCTAAAGCTGCCGCCGACCTTGTAGTACCCAGACGCTGGGCAATTTCTGGCACTTCCGGCTCGTTCAGGGTACAAATAACTTGATTGTTTGCAGACAACCGCCGCTTGGTAACGCCATCGGCAACCATGCGGCAATCGCACAGAATCGGCGCTCCTGCTGCCAGTGCTGCCCTTGCGGATTGCACCGCTGTTGGTGAATATCCCAAGTCAGTGACGATATCCGTCATTCCACAGGCATGGATAAGACGCACAGCAACTTTTGCTACATCTGATGGCAGCACATCTAGGTTCGCTTCTGACCGGATGATTGCAAAGGAATTACGGTAAATTTCGTTGGCATCTCGGATGTAGTCGGGCATTAAATTTGGGATTTTAAATTTGGGATTTTGGATTGATTTGTTTAATATAGATATTCTCTTTTGATTAGAAGAATACCTAATTTAATTAACCGCAGAGGCAAGGCAGTGCGTTGGGCGGGTTCCCCGACTTGTTCGCGCAGCGTCTCCCTTAGGAGAAGCAACTGCCGCGCAGAGAACACAGAGGAAGAGAAACAGAGGAATTGGGTAATCTTGCACTGCGAAGGGAGTAATCAATCATCTATATTTATTTGTGTGCATCTGTGGTTCCATTTTCTAAATATTTATTAAATAATTGCTGTAATTGTGCTAAGGGATATCGATTAGCAAATTTCCCAAAGGACTGATCAGAATTTAGGCGTTGAATTTTATATATATATAGCATCCGCTCTATTAATGCAGGTAGTTCGGCAAAAGTCACATATTGATATAGTTCACGTCCGAATTTATACTTGCTGTCACCAACATAAACGTGATAGCCCTCCACAGTTCCATTGTCAGCCTCAATGCTGACACCGAGCAGAGTAATATCACTCTTGCTATGCTGGGCGCAGGATTTTTCGCAGCCACTGAAGTGGATATTAACTGGGCAATCCAGAGTGACGCGAGTTTCAAGATATTCTGCTAATGCCAACGCATGACTTTTGGTGTCCGTGGCAGAAGCGGCGCAACCCTTCTTACCAGAACAGGCAACTAATGCACTCTTGATGTTGGTTGCAGAAGAATCTAATCCTAATAAAGCAATTTCACTTTGGACATCGGCAAGCCATTGCTGAGGAATATCTGTTAGCAGTAAATTTTGCCAGGGGGTTAGCCTGAGAGTGCCGCTACCGTATTTTGTTGCTAAATCTGCCAAACCCCGCATTTGCTTACTTTCCAGTCGCCCAAGGGGCAAGACAACACCAATGTAAAATAAGCCTTGCTGACGTTGAGGATGGATGCCAATATGCTGATACTTAGCATCTGACCGCTCCCCCAACCCCTCTCCTGCAAGGAGAGGGGAGAATTCCTCCCCTTTGCTTATTAGAGAAGGGGGTTGGGGGGTTAGGTTTTTTTTTGTTTCACTGCACAAAAGAGAAAAAGGTAGACGCTGCTGAACTTCCTGGAGATAATTTTCACAACCCAAAGTATTTAATAACTCTAAGAGACGTAAGCGACGCTTACTCGTAGTATGACTATGAACTAGATAAACATCTGCCAAAGCTGCCAAGACGGGCAAACATTCCTCTGGTGGTAACAAAATCCCCATATCACTAGGCGGTTGACCTTTTGTGCCTACACTGAGATAGAGGCGGAAGTAAACATTACCATCAATTAAAACAGCGACAAATAAGATATCATTCAAGCGATCGCACACCCGAATTATCCCACCACCATCAAAGCAAACGCTAAATTTTGCCGACAGTCCCGAAAGCGCCGAATGTGCAGCAATATAATTATCCCAAGCTTGGACAAAAGGGCGAGTGTCAATTAATTCCTGCGGGTCGATACCAGCAGTTGGACTGGTCATAATATTACGGATGTGGTCTACAACAGTGTTGCCAGAACCCAGCCCTATATCCTGTAAGAGCTTCAGAACCTCAGCACTTATCCCTGTGCGAATCTCACGGATTTGGAGGTTAGCTCGATTAGTCACATCCACATAACCCCCCCCGTGCTGCTCTGCTATGTGTGCGATCGCACGGCACTGCTGACTACTAATAATTCCACCTGGTATTCTAATCCGAGATAATATACCATCTGCGGCGGGTGTAGGATAAAACAAGCCAGGACAAGCGGCAAATCCAGAAAGCAAACTTGGAACTCCTTCCCCGTGCAACGCAGGGAGTAGACGGTGAGTGTATCCTGAGGGCATCTTGAGAGTTGGCATTCTGACTTGGGTGATCCCATCACAGCTGCGGCACAGTCCCGGAATTTCACCGGAGTTTCCCAACTCCAAGTTTTAGTAATTTAGCACGAGATGGTAATCAGAAAATTTAATGCTTCATATTTTGAATCAGCCTATCCACGCCCAAGGAGTTGCGATCGCAAAATCTTGCATCTGTTGGTAGAAGAAGCGATCGCTAGACATTACAATTTTACAATTAGGCTATTCAAAAACATAATTTTGAGCCACTTTCCAATAGCGCGAGAACCGCTTCAGGTCAATATAGCCGTCATACTCAAAAAATGGTTCCACCTCTAGCACTTCCACTGCAATAGAACCCTCCATTTGATTGCAGATATCATCAAACCGGGGACTGGGACTATTGGCTGTGACGACTAAATTCGCATCATGTTCTTGAGCAAAAGCTAAAATTTCTTGTGCCACATCACCACGACGGATAACAACGGGTAACTCTAGCAAGCATTCGTAGATGAAGGCGAGGCGTTTGAGACTCAGTTGCCATTCTTTTATCAAAGCCTCGTCCCAAACCCAGATAGCTGGGGCATCGGAGTATTTTTGCAGTACAGGGTTGTATGGACTGAGGCAATCTCCATGTACCCAAACAATTGGTTTACTCATTAGATTTTGGTTTTATTTCCTGTTAAAAGGCAAAAAATCTTAGTACAGCATTTCATTAATTCGTAGCGAATTAAATTTAGCAATAGCAATGCCAATGCGTCCCTCTGCAATGCCAATGTATCCCTCAACAATGCCAATGTGTTTTACTACAATGCCAATGTGTTCTTCTACAATGCCAATGTGTCCCTCTACAATGCCAATGTGTCCCTCTACAATGCCAATGTGTCCCTCTACAATGCCAATGTGTTTTACTACAATGCCAATGTGTCCCTCTACAATGCCAATGTGTCCCTCTACAATGCCAATGCATCCCTCTACAATGCCAACGCGTCCCTCTGCATTTAAAAACGCTACGATTAATTATGCTGACATGTACTTAGCGCCGCTTCTTCCCACGCTGCCAACTTTGACTATTGGCTTGTTGACTAAATTCCCCTTTAGGAAAAAGTCGCTGTTCTAATTCTTCATAACTACCTTCAAAATCACAATGACCGTAAAGCGGACATTTCTGGCAATAAACGCTTTTGGTGTAACGTTCTAAGTTCTCACGGTTGAAAAAATACGGTTTATGACTAAAGGTGCTGGCAACCCACTGCCATGACATATTATTGCTAGCAGGATCTCCATCTAAAAGGTGTTCGAGAAACCACTTGGCTCCTGCTTGCCAACGAATACGTCGCCAATGGACAATGTAAGCCGCTAGCCACATCCGGACGTGGTTATGTAGATAGCCAGTTTCTTTCAAGTCACGGCTAAAGCTGTCGATGCAAACTCTGCCTGTGGTTCCTTGTCTGATATCTTGCGGCAATTCTGGTGCATATTCATCCACAGTGTAACCAGTTTTGTACTCTTCCTGGTCTTTCCAGATTCCATCGCCTAACTTAAGATACAACCGTTGCCAGTAGTCGCGCCAACCTAACTCGTTAATTAGTTTCGTAGCATCGTTTTGCTGCTGTACCCGTTCAAGGACATAATCTCGAATTTCTCGCAAACTCAAAACGCCATAGCGGATGTAAGGCGAAAGTCGTGTCACAGCACCTGTGACAAAATTACGTGTTTGCGCGTAGCTTACTGGGTCGATTTTTTGCAGTACTTCTTGTGCCGCTTTGCGTCCTCCCAGAGTTTCGCTGATGTGGTCATCGCGTTCTGCTGCATCTGGGAATTGTTCGCTGAGGTAGGCTACCAACTCATCGCGGTTGGTAAATTCGCGTTGCATATCTTTAGTCATTAAACACATGTGACAACATACGTGGTTAGCAGTTTAACAGTTAATACCTCTCTGGTGCTTTTCGGCAAATCTTGCCAAGCTGTGAAAATCAAATGATCACTTTTGATACAAATTTTATTGGTAAAATACAACAGTAACGATAAACTATTTAGATAAAGATTTTACCGAACCAAGCGATGAGCTTGTGCGTAAATCCTGTTTGTTCCAAACCTCAAAATCCTGATAATGTACTGTTTTGTCTAGCATGTGGCTCAGAATTATTGCCCGAAGGTTGTTATCGGGTGATGCACACACTAGGTGAGGGTAGGTTTGGTAAAACTTATAAGGTGAGCGAAGTGCGAAACAACGTCCCTAAAGTCCTCAAAGTACTAATCAACAATCAACAAAAAGCAGTTGAGTTATTTCAGCCAAAGCCAGAAGTTCTGAGCTTTTTAAATCACCTAGAGATTCCAAAAGAAGAAGCAAACGCTTACTTTGTCTATTTCCCTAAAAACAGCCAATAGCCTTTACACTGCTTGGTGATCGAGAAAATCGAGGGGGTAAATTTACAAGAGTATATCAGACAGTGCGGCAATCGCCCCATAGAGCAAAAGCAGCTATTCATATTCTACAACAAGTACATAAACAGAACTTCTTTCACCGAGATACCAAACCTCCCAATATGGTGAGTTTTATCAAAAAAGCATAAACTCTGCATGAACAAATGATTGGTTGTTTAGTAGTTTAAAAACCTTAGGAGTAGAATCATGTCAGTACGGTACGCTGGTTTTTGGAAAAGGTTTGGAGCCGCTTTGATTGACGGCATTATATTATTTATCGTTGAAAGGCTCATTATCTTCGTCCTCATTTTCTTCTCTGGTGCTATCTTAAGAAGAACTCAAGGCGTTGAAGTTTTCAGTTCAGTTTTGATAATTGTGATTAGTTGGCTTTACTATGCATTCCAGGAAAGTTCACCTCAGCAGGCTACGCTAGGCAAACAGGCATTGGGGATTATTGTGACTGACCTTAACGGTAACCAAATCTCTTTTGCTAGAGCTACGGGAAGGTATTTTTCTAAGATTCTTTCTGGTCTAATTTTGCTTATTGGCTATATTATGGCTGCATTTACTGAGAAAAAGCAAGCGCTACACGACATCATAGCTAGTACTTTAGTAATCAATAAATAGTATCGTCTCAGCGTAATTGTGGTAAACCTGTTATTCGTCAACAGACTTAGTGGTTTCTTATAGGGCAAAGCTTATCCCCAAAGTTAGATTAACCCAACTCCTCACTTATAGGTGAGTTGGAGTTGGGTTTTTTACTTTATATTGCTAGATATTCCTTCCTGGTTATGTGCGTAGGCATAGCCCGCCGCAGGCATCGCTCAACTTATGTACAATTCTAAAGCGATCGCAATCTCTCACACCCCATCATGAGCAACATACCCCAAGCCGGACAACCAGCCCCAGATTTCTCTACTCCTGACCAAAATGGCAATTCAGTCACTCTCGACGACTTCAGCAGTGAGTGGATTGTCTTCTACTTCTACCCCAAAGATGATACACCGGGCTGTACCACCGAAGCGAAAGATTTCACCGAGTTGTATCAAGACTTCAGCGCACTGGGAGCGAAAATCTTAGGCGTAAGTCCAGATTCCGGTAAATCCCATTGTAAATTTATCAGCAAACATAACTTGTCAATCACCCTTTTAAGTGACCCAGAACATATTTTGACAGAAGCCTACGGCGCTTGGCGATTGAAAAAATTTATGGGCAAAGAATATATGGGTGTTGCTCGCTCAACCTTCCTGATTTCACCTGATAAAATTATTGTCTATGCTTGGCCTAATGTAAAAACCAAAGGTCATGCTCAGGCAGTTTTAACTAAATTACGGGAATTAGCAGCCACGTAACGCAATTGGATGCAAGTATAGTTACAGCAATGCTACGTGAATTATATTTATAGTAATAAAGCAGGATGTGAGTAGCCTATTTGAGCAAAGTCTAGTGAAAGGGCGCTCTAGAACCTGCCAGCGCGATGATTGAAGTAAGGAATTAGACTTCTCGTAATTTGAAATAAATATGATTCAAGTCATTCAAGCCCAAAATGTCACTCTCGCCTATTTAAAGCAAAAATTTGCTCTACACAAGTCTGAAGATGAGCAATTTTTTAGAGAGTGGTTTGATTACATCCCGGAAATTTCCGAATTAGAAAAGCAATACTTAGACAGAGTTAAAAATAACTATCTCGATGTACTTGAAAATACTCCTCTTTTAGAAGAAGCAGTGAAAATGGTGGTATTGTCTCCCCTGCTAGATTTAGCTGGTTTTTATCGTCATCCTTTTTACATCACTACAGAAGAAAGTTTAAAAATTAGTGAAGCAATTATTATTGATAATGAAGTAAACGCCGAAGAGACTAAGGAAATTATCAAAGGTAAAATTGATGTCCTAGTTCTCCAAGATCAGTTATGGTTACTGATAATTGAATCTAAGAGGTCTAGTTTTTCTTTGGCAAAAGCGATTCCTCAAGCACTGACTCATATGCTGGCAAATCCTCAGCCTGAGCATCCTGCATATTCCTTGGTAATAAATGGAGAAGATTTCCAATTTATAAAAATGATAAAACAAGATAAACCAATGTATGCTTTATCTGATAAATTCACTTTATATAGACGCGAAAATGAATTATATAAAGTTTTGAATATCTTAAAGAATTTAGGTAAAGTTTTAAACTAATTATCTTTGATATTCCTATCTAGGTTAATACTTGAACAGTGTGATAATAGTTATACTGCATCTTTTAAATGAATTATGGTTCAATTTATCCAAGCACAAAATGTCGGGCTTGCTTATCTGGAAGAAAGGTTTGGTCTACAGCTAGCCGAAGATGAGGCATTCTTCACAGAATGGTTTGAGAATTTACCGAAAATTACAGATTTAGAAAAGCAAGATTTAGACAGAGTAAAATTTCATTTTCTCCGTTTAGTCAAGCGTCCTCCTTTGTCAGAAGAAACGGTTAAATTAGTAGTTTTATCTCCTTTACTGAATTTAGCTGGATTTTATGATGAGCCTTTTTATATGAGAGGCGAGCAATCAATAGAAATTTCGGCAGAAGATGAAGGAGAAGTTATTAGAGGTAGAATTGATATTTTAGTTATTCAAGAACAATTATGGTTGTTAGTAATTGAATCTAAAAGGTCTAGTTTTTCTCTTTTAGAAGCTGTACCTCAAGCACTTGTTTATATGCTGGCTAATCCTAGTCAAGACAAACCTACTTTTGGATTAGTAACAAATGGTAGTCATTTCATTTTTGTAAAACTTACTAAAGAAAATATACCAAAGTATGCCTTGTCTGATGAGTTTACGCTTTTGAAACGAAAAAGTGAACTGTATCAGGTTCTAAGTGTATTAAAAAATTTGAGTCAAATCTTAAGTTAATAATTATGTCTATTCGTCCTATATACCTTGATTGCCATGCTACCACCCCCGTAGATGAACGGGTATTAGCGGCAATCCTCCCCTACTTCACAGAACACTTTGGCAACCCATCCAGTATTAGCCATATTTATGGTTGGGAAGCAGAAGCTGCTGTCAAACAAACGCGAGAGATTTTAGCAGCAGCAATCAACGCCACACCAGAAGAAATTGTTTTTACGAGTGGTGCAACAGAAGCGAATAATTTAGCTATTAAAGGTGTTGCCGAAGCTTATTTTAAAAAAGGTCAGCATATTATTACTGTTGCCACGGAACATAGTGCAGTTATTGATCCTTGCAATTATTTAAAAAGTCTCGGTTTTGAAATTACTATTCTCCCTGTCCAAAAAGATGGATTGATTGATTTAGCTGAGTTAAAAAAAGCTTTCCGTCCTGAGACAATTTTGGTATCGGTGATGGCTGCAAATAACGAAATTGGTGTGTTGCAGCCATTAGCAGAAATTGGCGAAATGTGCCGCGCTCGCCAAGTTCTATTTCACACCGATGCCGCCCAAGCTATTGGTAAAATTCCCCTAGATGTGCAAGCGATGAAAATTGACTTGATGTCGTTAACAGCACACAAAGTATATGGCCCAAAGGGCATTGGGGCGCTGTACGTCCGCAGGCGCAACCCCAGAGTGCAACTGGCTCCTCAGCAGCACGGCGGCGGACATGAGCGGGGGATGCGTTCTGGGACATTGTATCCACCGCAGATTGTCGGCTTTGGGAAAGCTGTAGAAATCGCTTTGAGAGAACAAGCAACAGAAACCCAACGCCTCACCCAGTTAAGGAAAAGCTTGTGGGAACAGCTTTCCCAAGTTGAAGGAATTCATCTTAACGGACATCCACAAGAGCGATTGGCGGGAAACTTGAATATTAGTGTTGAGGGAGTGGATGGAGCCGCACTTTTGCTAGGATTACAGCCAGTAATGGCAGTTTCTTCAGGATCTGCTTGCTCGTCGGCAACCACTGCACCCTCCCATGTTCTCACAGCACTGGGACATTCAGAACAGCTAGCTTATGCCTCAGTGCGGTTTGGTATTGGACGGTTTAATACCCAAGAGGAAATTGATATTGTCGCAAAACATGCGATCGCTACTATTCAAAGTTTACGCAATACCTCTTTTATGGATTCTCCTGTAAGAAAGCGCCAATCTGATCTAGCTCCTGCTGATTGAGGCGAAACTCTCCAGCCCCGACAATTCCTTCCACCTGCTTAGGATTGCGTCCGCCAACGATCGCCCCTGTCAGCGCCGGATTGTTTAAAGTCCAAGCGATCGCCACCTCACCTGGGGAGCGATCGTGTTGTTCACCAATGTGCTGCAACACCTCCACCAACTTCAGGTTACGAGATAGACGTGGCTCCTGAAATTCACTATTCTTTTTGCGCCAATCATCATCTGGGAAATTAGCAACCCGCTCAGGTGTCATCTTTCCTGTAAGCAAGCCAGATTGCATCGGTGAATAAACAATCACACCGATGTTATTTTCCTTACAAAAAGGTAGAATCTCTTTTTCGACATTGGGCTTAACCAGTGAATAAGGCGGTTGCAATGAGGTAACTGGTGCAATCTCCTGGGCACGTTTCAACTGTTCTACATTAAAGTTTGAAACCCCGATATAGCGAACCTTACCCTCATCCTTGAGCTTGGCCAAAGTCGTCCAGCCCTCTTCAATTTCTGAGTCAGGGTTAGGCCAGTGAATCTGGTAGAGGTCGATAGTTTCAATGTCGAGTCGGCGCAGACTAGCTTCAACCTCCCCCCGCAGAGAATCCGCCTTCAGGCTGTTACTGATTTTGCCCTTTTCATTCCAGATCATTGAGCATTTAGTGAAAATGTAAGGGCGATTAGATCGACCTTTGAGTGCTTTAGCAACAACCTCCTCCGAATGCCCCAGACCATAAACAGCTGCGGTGTCAATCCAATTAACGCCGAGGTCAAGAGCGTGATTGATCGCAGCGATCGATTCCTGGTCATCCTGCTCTCCCCAACCAAAAGCCCATCCACCTCCACCGATCGCCCAGGCTCCAAAGCCGATTGGGGTAATGTTAAGCTCCGAATTCCCAAGCTGTTTGGTTTGCATATCTACTTTCTCCAAGAATTTTTGAGTCAATTGCTAGTCTAGGCTGCAAATATCTTCTCAACCGCTATCTGAAGTGTGAATGACTATTGGTGAAAACACGACATAATCACTACTTGTGTAGATTACTAAATCTTGAATGTTGTGTTGTTCCTTACTTCTTGTCCACTAGTACACTGTGGCGGAAAACAAGGGGCATCCCCTTGTTTTGTCTGGTTAAATTGAGATGCTAGCTGGATTTACGCGCCCCCTGTACTAGACTTGCTCGAAGATAGTAACATTTGTCAGTGTTTATCAAAATAGAGAAGTAATATGTCAGAAGATTTAAAAGGCAAAGTTGCGCTGATCACAGGTGCAAACAAAGGTATCGGGTTTGAGATTGCCCGCCAACTAGGTTCTAGAGGTGCTACTGTTCTTGTTGGTGCAAGAGATATAGGACGTGGTGAAGAAGCAGCGAATAAACTTCGTTCAAATCAGATCGATGCCCGAACAATTCAGCTTGATGTCATCGACCAAAAAACAATCGACTCTGCGGGTAAACAAATCGAGAGCGAATTCGGAAAACTTGACATCCTTGTTAACAATGCTGGGATACTAAGTGATGGCGATCGCCTTCCACCCAGTCAAGTTGATATTGAAACACTGCGACACACTTACCAGACAAATATATTTGGAGTCTTTGCAGTTACAAAAGCGCTGTTGCCACTTTTGAAGAAGTCAAAAGCAGGGCGAATAGTGAATTTATCAAGTGGTTTAGGTTCTCTAACTCAAAACTCTGACCCAAATAGTGAGTTCGCTGATTCTAGGTATCTTGCTTATAACTCATCAAAGACAGCATTGAATGCGATCACAGTTCTTTTGGCTGCTGATCTTAAAGATACCGCGATTAAGGTAAATGCTGCTGACCCTGGTTTCACAGCAACTGACATTAATCAATACCAAGGATACCGCACTGTTGAGCAGGGAGCGATCGCAGCAGTAAAACTTGCTACTCTACCTGATGATGGTTCTAGCGGAGGGTTTTTTAATGAAAATGGCGTGGTTCCCTGGTAGAAAGTAAGGGAGCATGGGACACTTGTACTGAGCAAACGCAAGAGCGTCTCTAAGAGTTGCCGTAAAGCCTGCGGCATAGCTACGCTTAGGGCGCAGCCTCTGCAAGAGTTGTATTGAGCAGGAGTTAGAAAACTCGTTTCATCCACCTTTGAACTGGATGAATCCACCTTTTATCTCCGTTAACGAGTATTTGAACTGGATGAATCCACCTTTTATCTCCGTTAACGAGTATTTGAACTGGA
>NZ_JBALDI010000021.1:0-90797 GCF_036917395.1 Nostoc sp. | reverse complement strand
TGCTCTTTAGCATAACTATATAATAAAATACAAACTACATACAATGTTATTATACATTAACCAATCTCATTGGTACAGTTAATAGTGTTATGTTCAATCCCCGACGATAAGTTAAGCCAGAGAAATGTGCAAAATGAAAAATCTAGTAACCAGTCTCATTGATGAACGAACAAAATCAATTATTAAATCATTTGAACTATATCAAGTTTTATATAATAAAATGCATTCAAATGAGCTAGCTGTTGCAGGCAAAAGGCTTGATATTTGTGCCAATGAAATTGCTATTTATTTGCTTCAGTCTGGTAAAGGAAAATATGTATTGCGTGATAAAATTTGTCTTGAAATTGGAAGTGGATGGTTACTGACTCATTCATTAGTATTTTACCTTCTCGGAGCAAAAAAGGTTTATGCAACAGATGTTTGCCCGTTATTACAACCTGAAAATATTTTCAAAGCCGTGTGTAAGTCTGTAGATTGGAGTATCTTAGATAGTCTATCTACATTTGAAGACCGAGAGATTATTCACTTACGTTTAAAGAAACTGCTTTCATTTAAAAATTTATCTTTGGAAGTCTTACAAGACTTGGGGATAGAATACATTGCTCCAATTGATTTATCTCAAAAACTACCTGGTTCCGAAAAAATAGATTTCATCTTCTCAAAATCTGTGTTAGAGCATGTGCCAATTGATGATGTTGTACCACTTCTAGAAAATCTTGTAAGTAGTCTGTCTGAAGATGGCTTTATGTTTCATCTCATTCATTTAGTGGATCATAAAAATTCAGATGAAAAACCATTTGATTTCTTTGTTTATCAACAGGAAGCCTACTCAAGAGAATTACAATCAAGGTGGGGAAATCGAATTCGACGAAGCCAATGGAAGAACATATTTGCTAACCTCAAGCACTTGGACTTTAAATTTGTATTTGAATGGTCGTGTAGGGACAGAGAACTACCAGAAAAAATCGACTCGTCTATTCAATATATAGATGAAGAAGATTTAAGAATCTCCCATATTGGTGTAGTTGGAGAATTCATATAGCTTCCGAAAGTCAAGTCTTAGGCAAGGAGAAGTTTTGAGTGGAGGAAGTCTCCACTCAGATTTCAGCACTAGGTGCTGCTTTTACCCTTTTGGATATATCACTTTGGGTAGTTAAAACTTATAGCTAGCATAGCTAAGATTTATAAAGTGCCTAAAAACTATCTTAATATGTATAATGCCAACTGCTTTGATTACTGGTGCCTCTAGTGGTATTGGTAAAGCTTTTGCCCAGGAACTAGCTGCACGCAAGACAAATCTTGTACTCGTTGCTCGTTCCGAAGAGAAACTAAGCCAATTAGCGAAACAATTACAAGAACAATACATAATTCAAGTAGATGTTATAGTCAAAGACCTTACAGAACCTAATGCAGCATCTGCTGTATTTGATGCCACTAAACTAAAGGGATTAACCATTGACTTATTAATCAACAATGCTGGTTTTGGTTACTATGGCGACTTTGCTGAAGGGGATGGAGAAAGACAAGTCAAAATCGTACAACTAAACATTTTGGCATTGGTAGATTTAACACATAAATTTCTCCCCTTGATGCGGCAACGTCGTTCTGGAAGTATTATTAACGTATCCTCTATTACCGCATTTCAACCGATACCATACCTTTCTGTTTATGCTGCCAGTAAAGCTTTTATTCTCAGCTTTAGTGAAGCACTATGGGCAGAAAATCGTCAATATGGTGTCCGTATTTTAGTCACTTGTCCAGGACCAATAGAAACAAACTTTTTTGCAGAAGCTAATTTTCCTCCAGCGCTGGCAAGCAGTACAGAGAAAGTGTATTCTTGCGAAAAAGTGGTTCGGGAATCTTTAGAGGCTTTGGAAAAAGGATATCCAACCGTTATTAGTTCTGATACTACCACTCAACTTAGAAGCAAATTATCTCGGCTCGTACCGCGCAAACTTCTGCTGAATATGTTAGCAAAACACTTTAAAGCCTAAGTATATAGTTAGGAGTTAGGAGAGACGCGATTAATCGCGTCTGTACAGGAGTGAAAAGTTAGGAGTTAAAGAAAGTGGTAAATTTAAAACTCCTAACTTTTCACTCTTCACTCCTCACTTTTAATTACTTATTAGATATATCTTGTTAATTGAACTCGGTAGCGGTCTTTTTTTGTAACGGCAATTTCCCCAACTTCTAAACGCCCTTTAGAGCGAATAGCGATTAAGTCGCCGGATTTAAGTTGAGAACTAGCTTGGGTAACTTCCTTCCAATTGACGCGGACATCACCAGCATCAATGAAATCAACCATTTTGCTGCGGGACATGCCAAAACCAGCAGATGCGATCGCATCTAATCGCAAAGAAGCCTCCACAGTAGTCAATTCTTTTTTCTTTGGTTCCCGAACCTTTAATTCAGTTACCTCAATCTGTTGAGTTTTCACAGGAACCGATCGCACCTGTTTAAGACTCATTGACAAAAATTCTACCAACTCTGGTGTGACAATCGCCTGCGCTCCCCGTTCTCCCAAAACTATAATGTCTCCCGTTTTTTCCCGAACAATTCCCGTTCCCAACATTGCGCCTAAAAAGTCTCGATGAGAGGCGGTATCAAACAGGAAATTACCAGCAATTTCCACGGCGACAAGGCTGACTTGAGATTGATCTAAAGGAAGTTCCGAACGAGCGATCGCAATTCTTTGGCGTTCAGCTTGTGGATATCCACCCCACACAACTAATTGCACTTCTGTTAATCGGTTAAACACCCGTTGAATTTCTGCCAATTCTGGGGGAGATAGAAAATCTGTCAAAACCACTTCCCAAATTTTGATGGCTTGCTGGGCTTGATCAATTACACGAGCTACACTATCTCGATTTTCAACACCTTTTAAAAGTTCTTCTCGTGGCAACATTCTTAAAAATTATGAGTTATGAGTTGAGAATTCATCTGCTAAAACTGTCTTGATTCTAACTTTAATTCCCATTTGGGCAGGTTTTCATCTCTACCAATTTGTTACATTCCTAATTTTTTCAGAATGCGAATCGAGGCAGCATGATTGTCTGGAGATTGAGCGATAATTCTCTTGAGTTCTCGCCGAGTAAAGGCAAATGTAGACCAGTGCTTCTGCTGCCTCAAAAGCAAATCCATGCTGGCGATCAGCCGATAGCACTTCATAACCGATTTCTCCAGTTCCTATTTGATCGGGTTTGTCAATAAAACCCAAATCGCCAATTAAAGTAGAATCGGCATCTGAATCATTAGCCAGACACTCCAACCCAACTGGGAAAGATCATCTACCAATAACAGGGAAGCAACTCAAGTCGCTGTGTCGTAATGTGTAAACTATGATTCATTACACGCTACTTGTGTCAGCATAACCTTGGATATTTTCTGGATCAAACTGACGTAATATTCGGGTTGCTTGCCGAGTGAGAGTTTCAGAACCTTGAACGGCAACTAAGTATTTACCCGCATCTAAGCGGTTGCGATAAGGTAATGCATCACCACTACCCACGAGTAAACCGACTCCGCCACCCACTAAAACACCACCCATAGCACCACTAGCAGCACCCAGCAGTCCACCAATGATGTGATTGCCAACTTCACCCGCCCAGGCAAAAGTATCTAAACCAGTGATCAGGCTGAATGTAAAACCTGCAAAAAAGCCAAATGGTATCAGCCAGGTTGCCATCAGTTGTGCTTGCTTTTTGGCTTCGTCTTTGGGGTCAATTAAGCCAAATTCGTCAGCCGTTTTATATCCCTTCCCCAGGATAGTACTGTTTATGCCTTCTTCTTCTAAAGCTAAGTAAGCAGCTTCGGCTTGAATGCGGTCTGGTAATACGGCAACAAGGTAATTCATTGATTTTACAATTTGTCTAATAGAAGTTTTGCCTTAATTAACAGCGTATCAGTCCTGGTGGAATCAATCTTGCATTGGGTAGGAGTAGAGACGCGAAAAATCTTTGTCTGTACAGGAGTTTGGAGAGGCTTTGATTCTTACTCCCCAACGCTACAAGGGTTGGGGGTTAGGTCTGTGTTGAACTCAACTGCAAACCGTAATAATACAAGTTAAATATACATGGGCTGCTCACTTTAACGAATCTAGTGGCTCACAAAAATTGTTCACGCCTTGCTTGAGGACATAAATCAAAACTGGCGTTGCCAAAATCTTAGGAAACGTTGGCGTTGCTTTTAGATGTTCCATCATGTTTTGAAGTGAAGTATTAAGCAAATCTTCTCGATATTCTTGTTCGCAAATGACCACACGCCATCTTCTAGCCAAGGCATCTAACCACTCTGAATTTGCTCTTTCTGGTTGTTGTCCGGCTCGGATAGCTAGCGTCATTGCCGCATCTTCTAAATCTCCATCACAGTCTTCAATCAAATCCAGCGCTTCCATATCGCTGGGATCATCTGCCAATTGAGAGCGAAACTGTGCAATTTCTTGAGATGTTACTTTAGTCATGAGTCTTTGACAAGGCGAGCAATCGAACACTCAGTTATGTTAGTCCAATTTTGACTAATACAATAGACCTGTTGATAAAAGTCTTGGTTTGAGACTTTTTATGAATAGTGGCGTTTTTGACAGCGTGTTGAGAACCAGAATAAAATTTGCTTTTCGAGTAACTTTCTTGCAACTAAACTCTCCTGCGATTGCCTAGTTTAGGTGGGTACACGATCGCAAACGAATCCTTTTGTCAACCCAAAACCATTGCAGGGCGGCTGCATCATATCAAAAATAGTAGTCTATTCTCAATAGAGTAGAAAAAATCTCATTAACTCTTGCTTATTGCTAAAGGTTTAAGCGTAGGTGTAAAGCGTGTTTTCAAAGTCTTAGATCCCCCCAACCGCCCTGCCGTCGCAAAGAGAAGAAAGAAATGCTTAACTAAACTGTATTGAGTTATCATCCACAAGCGATCGCTAAAGGACTTCTAAAATAGGACTTACGCAAAAAACCTCTCAAACTCTTATTCCTCCGTGTGCTCTGCGTCCTCTGTGGTTCGATTTTCCGTTGCTTGTGCGTAAGTCCTATAAAAAATAAAAATTTCCACTACTGCTTTTATTACTAAAAAGCCTCATTTTATCAATGTGTTTACTGATAAAATGAGGCTTGTGGGAACTTTTGCTCAAAAACACTACTAGACTTTGTGATGCCTTGAGGGCAGGTGCAAAGGGCATTACAAAACACAACAGCAGTCAAAAGCATTGACAGTTGAGTTTCGGCTAATTAGCGTAGTGCTCTGAGGGTAACAGACCGTTGTAACTGAGCTAAAGCGCGGTTGTAATCCAAAATTGCTCTGACTCGATTACCTTCAGCTTGTGTGAGGTCGTTTTCAGAGTTAATTACATCAGTTTGAGTACCTACACCAGCTTGGAATCGCAAACGCGCTAAACGTAGAGCTTCTCTAGCTTGTTCTAAAGCGGTATTAGCGGTTTGAACATTTTCTAAACTAGATTGCTGGGTAGAATAGGCTTGTTCTACCTGAAAGCGAATTTGGTTACGCTGTTCAGCAAATTGAGTTTCTGCGATCGCAATATTAGCTTTTGACTGATTTGCCCTTGCTCTTGCTGCTCCTCCATCATACAAATTTAGGGTTGCCCTAACTCCCAATGAATAACCATCAGTAACGCTGACATTATCATTGAACTGATCTAACAGGTCGTAGCTGGCGACCAAACTAACTTGAGGACCCAGTTCCGCAAGGGCCTGCCTACGCTGTTGCTCACTGGTATTGCGTTGTGCTAGCTGCTGTTGCAGTTCCGGACGATTTTGATAAGCCAACACAATACTTTGTTCTAACGTTGGGTTCCAAAGACCAGCTAACTGTACAGGATCGGCTGCACTGATATTTATCGCCTGCGGCAAACTTATCCGAGTTGCTAATTGACGACGGGCAATTGCCTGCTGCGATCTAGCATTAGTCAAATCTTGTTGGGCATTTGCTAAATTTACCTGAGAGCGTAGCACATCGAAGCGAGTACCAACCCCAGCTCGCTCTAAAGCTTCTGCATCACGCAAACTAGCTTGGGAGTTCTGCACAGCCGACTGGGCAATACGTACTTGTTCATCTGCTTGTTGCAGATTGTAGTAGTCAGTGGCAACATTCAAACGGATTGTCTCAAACTGAGTTTCTACAGCCAACTCATAGAAACGTACCTGTTCTTCAGCCGCTCTGATTAGTGCTTGCACTCTCCCAGAACTATAAAGGTTATATGAAAGTTGTGCTTGACCAGAAAAAGATGTACTGGGTTTATCTGGGGATGATATACCCGTCTGTTGTTCTTGGAGTTTCGACGAGAGCTGACTACTAGCAGACTGACTACGAGTAATATCAGTACTAATTCCCAGAGTGGGCAATAAAGCAGCTTGCGCCTCGCGTAGAGCCGCTTTATTGCGTTCTAGCTCCAATTGGGATACCTGTAAATCCCGATTATTCCGCCGTGCTAGCTCCAGAGCCTGTGCCAAAGTAATCGGCTGATTTCCCTGAAATGTCACTTCCTCTGGTTTGGTGGGAAATTGCAGAGGATTTGAGCTAGGAATCAGGTTATCGGGAATTTGCACCGAACCTGATGGCACAGGAGTTACGGTTCTCGGCACAGTTGGAGGTTGCACTGAACCCCCTGGTGCAGGAATTACGGTTGTCGGCACAATGGAAGGTAGCACTGAACCCCCTGGTACAGGAGTTACGGTTTCTGACACAGTGGGAGTTGGCGTCGAATCTGTCGGAATCGGAGTATTACTCTGAGCCACTTTTTGTAAGCAGGCGCTTGAGGCCAGTAGCAAATTAGTCAACGAGTCAGTCTTACTTTTTCCCAACTCCTGTGGACACCTCTGCGCTGACAGCAGTTTTGCTGCTCCTACACCTGTAACTGAAGCTTGTAAAAATGTCTGCAACTGAGTAACAGTATTTATCTTTTGAACCACTGGCTGCTGGACAGAAGACAGGGACAAAATTTCTTTTTGGACAGAAGGGGATTTTAAAGTGTAGTTGGGAACTACTATCCTCTTTGATTTATGCCCATAAGCGCTTGAATTACTCTGTTTTTGATTATTTGGAGCAGAACGACTGACATCAAGCTGTTGGGAAGGATTAGAGGTAGGTGTCAAACTGAAAAATCTACCTTCATCTTTCTTAAGTAGTTGTTTTATTGGCACAACAGTATTTCCAATCGTAAACACTGGAATACTGTTATTACTTAAAGGCTTCATGCTAAGTTTAGTGAAACCAAAAGCAGGTACTTGGGTTGGAGTACTAACATCTGCACCGTTAGGCAGTTGGGTATTCATGATGTCCACAACCGAGTATTGACTATAAGTAGAAGCCAAAACACCAGGAGAAGACACCAGATGTACCTCAGTTAGTTTCGCAGTACCAGCCCAAACAGGCTGAGTTGTTAAGACCGCTGCCGTCACACCAGGCAAGAAGCTATAGAATAATTGCTGTCCTTTCACCGCATCCCTCACACGAAAATCAATCTAGCGGCAGAAAACCTTTCTTCACCACAGAATATAGCACGATACTAAATTTAGGAAAGAATATACTACGATACTAAATTCAGGGTTCGGAACTCTGTTTGTCTTCAAAACGTCTAACAATGCGAGAAAGTTCCGCCTTTTCATCGATACTAACGCGAGTAGGAGCACCACTGATAATCCGTTCGTAGTTCCGGAAAGAATCTTTAATATCGGGACCATCAGCAGTGATATTATACTCACGAATGCCCTTATCATGCCAAGACCCTCTCATCTTGAACACGTTAATTGCCCGCGACATTTCTCCGCGAATTTCTACGTACTGTAACATGATAATTGTGTCGGTAATCGTGGAGATATGAGAGTCAGTAATCGAATGAGCTCCCAGAAATTGGTCAGTTGTGTTGGTAAAGAAACCAGTAATTTCTTCTTGTTTAGCATAACCCGTCACACCAATCACAAACTGCCGAAATGCATTATTGCTCACTCCTCTAGCTAGTGCTGATAAAGAATCAATGGCGATGCGAGCTGGTTTGAAGACAGCAATTTCGGATTTAATAATTTGTAAGTGGTCTTCTAAACCAGTTGATTCAGGATAAGTACAGATTATTTTGAGTAAACCTTGATCCTCTAATTCTTCAAAATTAATTCCCCAAGAGGAAGCATTGCGAGATAGTTGGGCGCGTGATTCTTCATAAGCAAATAATATTACCTGTTCTCCATTGAGGCAGCCATCTTGAATAAACTTACTGACTAAGAGGGTTTTGCCAGTACCTGTGGCTCCTGTTGCCAAAATAATTGAATCTTTAAAGAAACCACCACCGCACATTTCATCTAAGGTTTTGACACCAGAAGATACTCTGACATTAGAAGACCGTTGAGTTAAACGCATTGCTCCCAGTGGGAAGATGTTAACTCCTTCATTAGTAATCGTGAAAGGATATTCGCCTTTCATATGAGTTGTGCCGCGCAACTTGAGAATTTCAATTGTGCGACGGCGGCGTTCTCCTTCTAAAGCGTTGCGAACAATTGCTACATTATCGGAAACAAATTCTTCCACACCAAAAGAGGCAACAAGACCATATTCTTCACTACGTTCAGTGGTAATTACAGTGGTGACACTTAGTAGTTTGAGACGTGCTACTAGGCGAAAAATCTCGCGTCGCACTACTCCCATCGCTTCATACTGCTGAAATACCGCTGTTATTGAATCGATTGAAACTCGTTTAGCTTTGTATTTGCGGATGGCATATTGCAAGCGCTCAATTAGTGCAGAAAGGTCAAAATTACCAACGATATCTTGACCTTCTGGATCGGGAGATGCATCAAGAATAAACAACTTGCCTTCTTCGATTAAGCGTGGCAAGTTCCAACCAAAAATATTGGCATTTTTAATAATATCACTGGGTGATTCTTCAAAGGTAACAAATACTCCTGCTTCATCAAAGTAGGTGATACCGTTATAGAGAAATTGAAGAGAGAATAAAGTTTTGCCTGTGCCGGATGTGCCGCTAATCAAAGTAGTTCTACCAAGTGGTAAACCACCATGAGTAATATCATCAAACCCTTCGATCATCGTGCGAATTTTTTCTATACCCCTAATTCTCGGTGGTTGCTTTGGTTCTAGTTGCTCGTTTTCACTCATTGCTTAATAACAAAAGGGGATTAAAAACTGTTTTTTTATTACTAAATTTGAGATTCAATTTTTTCGACACTATTTATAAACTTTCATATTAAGTAGGGTGTGTTATGGCAGAATCTGACTCAAGATAGCGAAAGTAAATTATTTTGCCGGAACGCAACTAGATAAATGGTGCGTTGCGCTACGCTTTAACACCCTACCCTACACAGTTAAAATTTACTTTATAAATGCTCTCTTGCATTATTAATTATTTTACTCTTCAAAATCATCTTCACTCAGTTCTTCATAGAGCAAATCTAATCCAATCAATACTCTTTCTCTATCTGAAAGATCCCCGATAATTTTGCGAACGGGTAGAGGCAAAATTTTAGATAATGTCGGCGTTGCCAATATTTTATCTTCTTCCGCCAGTTGTGGGCTTTTCAGTACATCGATCACTTTTAAAGCATAAACACCTTCAAACTCCTGTTCTAAAATATCTTTGAGTGTTTTTAATGCTCGGACTGAATTCAGGGTGTTCCCTGCTACGTAAAGCTTGAGGAAGTAGTTTTTGTTGGCTTTATTCATATACTTAATGCCTAGTCATTATAATAGAAATACAAGATGCGTCGCGCATTGGGACTAACTAACAGCAGTAGCTTGTTCCAAGTTGAAAATCAATAAATTTAATTTATTTAGAAATCGAACTCCTATAGACTTCGCACAGGTGAGCCAGGATCTCTATCAACGTCAGGCGGTAATCAAGTAACGTTTCATTGCTCCTTCCTTCTAATTTTAGCTGGTGAGAAAATTCTTCAATTACCTCCATGTGAATTTCAATCATTTGGGGCACAGGAATATTAGCATAAAATATAATATTTATAAATTTATCAATTTTTTCCTTGAGTGTTTTGTCTGTGGTAAAATAATTTATAAGAATTAGGCTGTAATCTGACTTAAGCTGTCTTAATAATCCTTGCCGTTCTGCTGGAGTCATCTCCTGAAAATGCTGTTGGCTTTTTTGGGTGTGGCTGAAAAATACATAGACGTACTTATCAGCGTATGCTTTATTTGGATTTGGTTGCAGCCAATTTGGTAAATAGTTGATTTTTCCAGAGGTAGTTGCAACAATAGGTAGGTAGTAAAATTGGGCAATAATCTCGTCAATAAATTTCCACACCCACCTGCTCAAACCTTTTTGGTTGTCTAAGTCAACTGGATTATTTAAACATTTATTAACATCAGGTTGCAGAATCAATATCGGTAATAACATCTATTCTTGAATACATCTCCTTAATCGCCCTGACCAAGAAACGTGGGCTGATAAGTTTGGCTAACGCTTCTATAGTAATACTGGATGTAGAGTAAACTGGTGATTCGACCCAAAAAAATAACGCTCTGTGTTAACAGATAGTGCTAGCCACTAAATAACATAGTGCAGCAACTGAGTGGTAGGATTTACTAGGTCTTTGATGATCAGGTATCTGTCGGCATAATAAGACAGAGTAGCTAATTTATTATTTGTATCTCATCTATGTATATAAATAAATAGATAAATTTTTTTATTTTGCTCCTTGATAAGATACTTAAACGAACTTAAAGGATTGTCGCATTCTAAATCATTATAATTCCTCAAGGTTCTAAAGCGAACCTTTGGAGCCATAATTGTTGTAGCCGTCGCTATCGATGAGGAGTTTAAATACCAGTAAGACACTGGGGAGGCTAGTTGCTAGAAATGAGAAGCGGCAAAAGGAAAAGTCGCCTCTTAGAAAAATGCACTCGTTTGCAAGTAAGTGTCCGTGAGGGGAAATCCCGTTGTTTTAATGGCGTTGAAATAACCAGAGTTGCTTATATGAGTCTTCTTAGAGAATATGGCTTCAGGCGAAAAGACCATCAACAGTTGGCAGATGGAGATGCCGGAGGTTTCCACAGGAAGAAGAACCCCCAAAGCCCTATGTTAATGCTAGATTACCCGCTTTATGACTTTCAGGCAACCGTACCTAGCTGCCCCCAAACAAGTTCTCTGGCAGTGGTGCTGGAGATTTTTGAGCAAGAGCAGTGCGATCGCTTAGTAGTAGTGAATCAACAGCAACGCCCCATAGGATTGCTGTATTCTGCCCGTTTAATCCAAATATTATTAGCACATAGTGACGATAAAAATCTAAATTTACACCAATCACTCTCTACCTGGGGTCAGGGTCTAATTGAGCCAATACAGACAATATTAGGTTCTGAGCCTGTAGAGCAATTGAGCTTGCGCTTGGGTTATCAACAAGCCGAAAAACACTCCTCCTTAGATTGGGCATTGATTGACTCTGATGGTCAATATTTGGGGCTGCTGGATAGTTCACGTCTGTTGCGATTGTTGGCTAAGGAACGCATAGCTGGGTCACTAAGCTCAGGCATCCAGAGGTCGTCTGGTGAGCATCGCCATGAGTATTATGCTAGTGTGCAGACACCAAATGAACCCAAATCATTGGGACACCAGCCACTGGTACAGTTGCTGGAAAGACTGCCTTGGCCTTTGATGTTACAAACGGGTACTGGCGAGGTGGTAGCACGAAATCCCGCTTGGTGGCAGCAATTAGGAGTCTTGAAAGATCCAGAAGGAGTTAGGCAACAGGTGGAGGCAATACTTGTCCCGAAGCCCTCCGAAAAACCCGAATATGTCACTCAACGAGCAATCACGGTTCATCCCAATGGTAGGGAGAATGAGCATGGTGTTGCAGAGGAACCGACCCAGCAAGAAGCATCACCAGATGCTGTATACAGTCGCTGCTATTTAGATAGTCAGGTGGGTACTTGTACCTGCGTTGTCGAAGTGCAAAATGGTCAGGAGCGAATCTGGCAGTTTGCCAAAATTCCATTAGATAGTCCTGAGTTTAAAGTCATGAGTGCAGATTCAGAGGTTGCATTCAGCAATGATTTGTGGTTGGTATTAGCTACTGATGTCACTGAGCAACAACAGCTTTGCAAAGAACTGGCAGCAAAGAATGCTGATTTAATTCAACTAAATCGGTTGAAAGATGAGTTTTTAGCTTGTATTAGTCATGAACTCAAAACTCCCCTAACTGCCGTTCTGGGATTATCACGGTTGCTTGTAGATCAGCAGTTGGGAGAACTTAACGAGCGTCAAGCCCGTTATGCGGGACTGATTCATCAAAGCGGACGCCACTTGATGAGTGTGGTTAATGACATTTTAGATTTGACCCGCATGGAAACGGGACAAATGGATCTGACACTGACCCCAGTAAAAATTCAGGCTGTGTGCGATCGCGCCCTATCAGAAGCCAAAGCCATCCACACCCAACCTAGCAAAGCTACGTCCCAAACTCAACAAAATGCCCGTTCATCTGCTTCCCAATTCAGCCTCTCCATTGAACTAGGCTTAGATCAGATAGTGGCAGATGAATTGCGCTTGCGCCAGATGCTAGTACACCTACTTTCCAACGCCTTTAAGTTCACCGAAATATCTGGTGAAATTGGGCTGCGGGTGAGTCGTTGGGAAGGATGGATTGCCTTTACAATTTGGGACACAGGCATTGGCATTCCTGAACACCAACAACACTTAATCTTTCAAAAATTTCAACAACTAGAAAATCCCCTCACCCGCCAATTTGAAGGCACTGGTTTGGGGCTGGTATTAACTCGGGCCCTGGCTCGCCTCCACGGAGGAGATGTCAGCTTCTTATCTCGTGAAGGTAAAGGTAGCCAGTTTACACTACTTCTGCCGCCCAGTCCGCCAAAAACAGGTTTTTCTGAGCCAGATGTGGGAATCAGAGAAGACGAACAGATGCAACACCAAAAGACACGGGAAAACCCTGTGGCAGATCGTCAGCATGTCAGTACGCCCACACAGCATCATCCCGCTAGTTCGCAACGGTTGGTGTTGGTAGTCGAGGCAGTAGCGCGATATATTGAAGACTTGACCGAAAAACTCAAAGGTTTAGGATATCGGGTAGTGATTGCGCGATCAGGGACAGAAGCAGTCGAAAAAGCTCGGCGCTTGCAACCAATAGCGATATTTTTGAATCCGTTACTACCCCTGCTATCAGGCTGGGATGTGCTGACTTTACTGAAATCTGACAGCGCAACCCGTCATATATCTGTAATTGTGACAGCGACGGCAGCCGAAAAAGAGCAAGCATTTGCTAACCGAGCCGATGGTTTCTTAAGTTTGCCAGTAGAGCATCAGGTATTAGCACCAGTTCTAGAAAAATTATGTGCTGCACAAGCAGTTTTGCAGCTAGGGTTAGATGATAGCGCAATTATCCCAACTAAGACTCCACTGCGAATTCTCAGGTTAGTGAATCCCCATTTGGAATCGGTCAATCCCCACCCCTCACTTCGAGAACACCGGGTGATTGAAGTAGATGACCTAGATCAGGCAGAACTCTTGGCGCGGGTATGGCAGTTTGATGTAATTTTGTTAGATGTCGAAAGTACCACTGCCCAAATTTATCTGCAACAACTAATTGGGCATCCACGTTTGGCGGCTATACCACTGGTTACTTGCGATGTTGCAACCACACTAATAGCTTCTAAAATACCAGGGTTATCTGTATTTCCTTACTTAACACCATTTCCTAAGGACAAGAGCAGTCGCACTGAGAAAACAGATGCCTTACTATCAGTACTGCAAATTGCTTCTGGTATTTGCTGCCCTGCCAACATCTTGGTCGTGGATTTGACAATGCTGCGTGATTTTCCACAGGGAAGACGCAAGCAAGTTAAGGGTTATCAGACTGAAAAAAATTGCTCAATTAGTAGTGAAACTGCTAAACGGGGGTCTGAGTGGTTCCAAGCTTTAATTCAGTACCTACAAACAGCAGGCTTCAAAGCGGCGATCAGTCCCTGTTGGGCAGAAGTGTTACAACAAATTCGCCACCAAAGCGTTGACTTACTGCTAATTTGTTTAGGAGAATCCGCTATCCACAAAGACGTCCTAAAAGCACTGAAAACATTGGGAGATTCGCCTGACAAGTTACCACCAATTTTGGTACTCAATCAGCGATTAAATCGCCCAGAAAGTGTTTCCCAGCCTGGGGTAGCTTATGAGAAAATTGACAAGCAGAAGAAGAATGGTTTGGAATCTATAGAAACTGTTGTGGGTGCGATCGCTACCCAAATATTACCGCGATCAATATCAATGGAAGACCTCTTAAACCAAATCAATCAAGCTTTAGCTGTCAATGGTTACAATCACAAGTGTTAATGGGGAATGGGGAAGAGGCAGAGGGGCAGAGGAGCAGAATTAATAACCAATACAACTCTTGGAGAGGCTGCGCCCTAAGCGTAGCTATGCCGCAGGCTTTACGGCAACTCTTAGAGACGCTACGCGTAGCTTGCTTCCCCGTAGGGGTACGCTCAGTACAAGTGCCCAATGCCCAATTATGATATATCCATTTTTTCATTTTTCTTTTTCTTAAAAGGAATTCTCACCAAGTTATAAGCACCCTTGGTTGATAAACTCTTGTAATCATCTGGCTGTAAGTTCATTTGTAAAAACTTTTTCTGTTCAGCCAACACTAGCACTGAGGGAGGTTTTAATCCTTTGGCAGCCTGGTTTTTAATATGCTCTACAGCCTGTTGGGGAAATCCTAAATAATTTACATGAATGTGGCTGTAAAAAACTACACTAGGCTTTTTGAAGCCAAGCATAATTAATTCTTCATCTGGTTGTTTTGCTTGTAGAATGACCGCAGACAACTCCCTTAAGGGTAATTGACGTTCTCGATCAATAAAGAACGAAGCAGGCGTTAAGACAAAAATTATAAACGCCACAAATCCTAATAAATTAATACTGTTAATGTAGTTCCAACGGCGACTCAGTAATAAACCTGCAACCAAAACAGCACAAACCAGCCAAATTACGGCGGCTATTAGTGGTAAACCAGATCGTTGAATTAATTCGTGGAAGTTACTTATAGCTGGATCAGTACCTAATATGTGGCTTATGTTAAACAGTGCTGTTGCCAAAAATGATAAAAACACTACATTCACCCAACCACTCCAGAGGAGTAAGGGGGGGATGGAAGAAGACGCTGGGAGATGATTAAATACTTTCTCCGTGTCTTTGTGTCCTTGCGTCGTAGTGTCATTTTGATTATCCGTTTTTGGTAAAAGGTCGCTCCACAATAGGGTTACCAGGATTGCCGCTGCTGGCATTAAAGGCAAGACGTAACTAGGGAGTTTGGTAACAGCAATGGTGAAAAAGCCAAAGACGCTAGCAAACCAAAACCAGGCAAATAAACCAAACTGCTGAAAACGTTCAAGGGATCGCCAGTGCGATCGCTGCCAAAACTTTAGTCTTACTATAGAGACTGGTAAATACACTGAGTAGGGCGCAAAACCCAGCAGCACGACTAAAAAGTAAAAATACCAAGGTGCTGAGTGACCGTTAACTACTTCTGTAAAGCGATCCAGGTTGTGATAACCAAAAAAGGAGTTAATGTAATTCCAGCCATTGCGCCAAATTACTAAAGCATACCAGGGTACTGATAAACCTAAAATTATCAGTATACCCATGAGAAAGCGCATTTCCCGCAACACCTCTCGAAACTTTCCCACATAAAGCAAAAAGGCTGCAACAATTAGCCCTGGTAAAACAATTCCCACTGGGCCTTTAGTCAAAATTGCGCCTGCAATCAGCACATAAAAAGCTAAGTACCACTTATTAGGGAATGGGGCATTGGTTATTAATTCTGCTTCCCTGTTCCCTTGCTCTCTTTTTCCCCCTGCTCCCTGCTCCCTGCTCTCTTCCTTGTCTGCGTACCCTAGAAAGAAACATAACAAAGCTGATGCCATACATCCAGTGAGCAGCATATCAGAGACACCCGTTCTCGCCCAAATAATAGTTTCGGGATTGAGTGCCATGAGCGCTACTACCATAAAAGATGTTAAATAGCGGCGAGTAGGACGTGAAACTTGCTCTAATTCGTCTTGTTTAGCCGTATACCACTGGATGGTGTAAAAAGCTAAACAAATTAAGCCTAAGGCTGCGATCGCTGAAGGAAGGCGTACTGCCCACTCATTCACCCCAAAAATTGCATAGGCGATCGCCTGACACCAGTAAACTAAAGCAGGTTTATCGAAACGAGTGTCACCATTAAAAAATGGGGTAATCCAATCACCTGTGACGAACATCTGGCGGGAAGCTTCGGCAAATAGCGGCTCTGTCTCATCAACCAAGCCAGTGTTGCCCAAATTCCACCCAAAAGCTATCCAGCTAATCAATATCAACCACAAAATCGACACAGTTACACCAAGGGCTGGATTCTTTGCTATTCTGTTGAACCACTGATCAACAGTGTGCTTAACACTCAATTTCATTCTCATTAGTCAATAGTCAACAATCACTAATCAATAGTCGTTGATTATCTATCTTTTGTTCTTCGGAGTTTTAAATTCAACAATTTTCTTCTACTCAGTACTCTACACTTTTTCCCGTTCAGTAACGACAGTTGCTCCAAGTCACCAGAGAAAGTTCTCCAACACACTAGTACACTATGGCGTTTACCTAGCTTAGACAAGGGGCAAAATCCCCTTGTCTAAGTCCTTTGTCTGGGTGATGGTAGCTGAATTTACGCGCTTGCCGGACTATTTCTTCAGTACTACTGAATATCAACTATGGACTCAGCATTAGTTGCCATTCTCTGTTTTGGGAATTCCACTTAGGTAATTGAGTTTCCCCAACAACATAGGGGCCCCAGTAACGACGAGAGCCATCTTGTGCAAAAGCAACTAAAATATCTCCCTTCTCCAGCTTTAAATTATTCTGAGGTAGGGATAGAATCAGTCCCTTATCACTACCTTCTTGGGGAGCAAAATCCCAATGTGCCGGTATATCATAGTTAGTCTGTTTAGTACCACCTTTTGCTACCGATCGCGCCAGTAGAGCCAGGCGCACAGGCTGATTTGTTTGATTGCTCATTCGCAAAGTCCCTTGATCGTTGGCTTTGCTTGCTGATTTCTCACGATCTGCCAAGACAGAATGAGTATTCTCTCTACTGCTATGTTCTACTTGATTGGTTGGGGTCGCTCCTGGAGTCGATAGACTAGTGGAAATACCTTTTTCAGGTGAAACGGGTGTAGACGAAGTTGTATTCCACTGGGTAGTTTCAGTTGGCAGTTGTGAAGATGTATCTGGGTTTGTGGACTCTAAGGATACGCTTACTCCAAAACATCCCATTAGAGTAACAAGCAGTCCCAAGCAACAAGCTGTAACACCGACGTTGCGATACACTGAAGATTTCATATTGATAATTTTTAGAAATAAATATTTTGTCTAAGCTTGACCAAATAGTAGCCTGTTATCACAAAAGGCAATCATAGAAAGTAGCTTAATATAGACTTTCCTAAAATTAGGGATATCAATGTATTATAAATATCATTTTGAGTAGAAAATATTCGGAGTAAATTATTTCCTTGATAACAAACAATGAGTATAAACACTCACTTGCTTGTACCTCGACCGTAAGCTTAGATAAAATAAGAAAATTAGAAACCGAGCCAGCCAATTCATTTAGATAAAAAAATCAAAGCTTCCTAAAACCGTTAGCGGCCTCAACAAAGCATCCTTTGCCAAACCTTAGATAAATCTAAGATGTATATTTCATGTTGCGTTATAATAATCACCTTTTTAAGGACTTGTACTTCCCTAAAGATGATCGGATGTGCAAATTAAATAAATACTGGAAGCCCAGCACATATCTATAATATTAACAAACAAGCTTAGGCTCAAACCAATATCCTCTTTGAATATAAAGATATTTCAAGATATCTTGACTTTTCCCCAGAAGTCTATTTGATGCAAAACACTCGTCTGAATAACTTGTTGGATGCCATTGCTACACGCTTGGGGCAATGGTTTTTAAATCCTTGGCGGCGACTATCGTTGCTGATAATTAGTTTTTTGTTCGGTTTTTTTCTGGGAAACGCAGTTTCCACTACAGCCGGTCAAGAGGGTGTATTCGACATTGTGGTAGCTGCTTTTTTAGTACTGCTGACAGAAATTACTAGTAGGATATTTTATAGTCGCGGCTTTTTGGAAAAGCGATCGCTCTTAGTAGACTTACTAAATTTCCTCAAAATTGGTTTCATCTATAGCCTGTTTCTCGAAGCCTTTAAGCTGGGATCGTAGTGAGATGGGGAATTTATGAATTTGTGGGTGGATGAAATTTTGGCAACGGATGCAGTGGGGGAAACTTGGCAGCGCAAAGCAACAGAAGCAGCGCTGGCAGATACGTTAAGGGCTAAAGCTTTTGGGATCACGCCGGAAAATGTCGATCAAGTGATCGAAAAGCGATCGCATTTACTAAAATCTGTCTTCCCAGCCTTTAGTCAATTCTGCCTAACTAACCTCCAGATAGAACCCCAGAAAATGTTACAGGTATTGTGGGACTTGTGGCTTCCTTTGGGGATCAAACTCGCATCGCAGCGCCAACAGTTGGCACGCCCCCTGATTCAGGGAATATTGGGAGGACAAGGGACTGGGAAAACCACAATGTCCAATGTTCTCAAGTTGATTCTCAATCAGTTGGGATACCGGACTCTGAGTTTGTCTTTGGATGACTTGTATAAAACTTACAGCGATCGCTTGGTTTTAACAAAGCAAGATCCCCGCTTGATTTGGCGCGGCCCACCAGGAACCCACGATGTAGATTTAGGCTTAAATGTACTAGATCAAATCCGCCAGTTGCAAAGTCCAGTTATGGTTCCCCGCTTTGATAAATCTGCCTATGGAGGCGCTGGCGATCGCACTATTCCAGAAATCGTCACAAACATAGATATTGTACTATTTGAAGGTTGGTTTGTGGGTGTGCGGCCAATTGACCCAAATGTATTTGATACTGCACCACCGCCAATTCTCACAGATGAGGATAGAGCATTTGCCCGTGATATTAATCTTCGCCTCCACGATTATTTACCACTGTGGGAGCGATTAGATAGCTTAATTGTGCTATATCCCACCGATTATCGCTATTCTTTGGAGTGGCGCAAACAGGCGGAACAGCAGATGATTGCTGCGGGTAAATCGGGAATGAGTAATGCAGAGATAGAGAAATTTGTCAATTATTTTTGGCGATCGCTTCACCCCGAATTATTCATCAAGCCGTTGGTAAAAGATGCAACAGTAGTTGATTTAGTGATTGAGATTCATGCTGATCATAGTTTTGGTAAAGTGTATTGCGATCGGGGTAATTCGTAATTCGTATTGCTTAAAGCGTGATTTATCCTACTCCTTAAACCAAAAATGCCAGAGGTATCATTACAGCTTTTCCTTTTAAAGCTGACAAATTGCTTTTAGAACTTGTAGCAACTGACTTGAACGCTCTCTTTCCATTAAATTTAACTCCGGCAACAGATAATAAATAGGGGGATTTCCTTGTTCAATATAAACAAATTGATAACCTCTACCATTAGTCGTTAATCCCCAAACTGATTTTTGATTATCTAAATTTTTATAAGAGTATGTGACTAGCTGAGGTAAACCTGTTGATATATCAATCTGACTATTTTTAGATTCAATTAACAATACCCAAAAATATCTTTGAGGTTTAATCTGTTTAGCTTTACTAATGGCTAAAATATCAAATCTTCCTTTAATTTTGATATCTTCATCTTCAACTTCAATATCAGCAATATTCTCCTCCAAAACAATCTCAAGAGGATAGCGATAAAAACCAGCTAGTCTTAATAAAGGGGCAACTGCAAGAAACTTTACCTGACCTTCAGAAACTTTGCCTGCTGTAAGATATCTATCAAAATCATGCTGAATTTGTTTAAGTTCCTGCGGTTCTATTTCGGTGAGAGGTTCCAGAGATAAATAATTAGAAAATGAGTCATTGTACTGTTTTTGAAAGCCAAACAGACGATGAACTTCTTCTAAGGATAAATTACTAGCGTTGAGAATTGTCATATATTTTTGCTTAATTAAGGTGCAACCTAATCCAAATATCTTATAAAATCTATTTTACCGCCTATTTGACTGACCAAGTTTGTTAAGCTGCAACAAAAAAGATTTGTCAATTAATCAAATATTAACCCTCAAGCAATTCCCTTTAAACTTCTTGACTCTGTGTTCTCTGCGCCTCTGTGGTTAAAGAAAAAGCTTTTGAACCACTCCAGACACGGAGAGCGCAGAGATAAAAAGAGATTTTAGAAGTCTATTAACCAAGCCTTCTTTTAACTTCTTTAGCTAAATCTATTAATAACACTTCTACTTGCTCACCTGTTTTCAAATCTTTGAGCGAGGACTTTTGCGCTGCTGCTTCTTCAGAACCAATAATTACGCAAAATTGAATTCCTTGCTTATCGGCTAGCTGAAATTGTTTACCCAAGGCACGCTTATCAAAGTTAGTGATAACATTAATTCCAGCCTGACGCAGATGTTGAGAAACTTTTAAATAAGTTGGCATTAAATCTTCTTGCATATTCACTACCATCACTTGGGCTGGTGTTGCAGCTAAGGTACTAAGAATACCAGCTTTTAGTAAACGACTAATTAAGCGAGTTAAGCCGATAGAAATGCCTACACCAGGCATTTTCTCACCCAAAAATACCCCGACTAATTCTTCATATCTCCCGCCAGAACAAATACTACCTAAAGCTTCATGTCCTAATAAAGTTGTTTCGTAAACTGTGCCGGTATAGTAATCAAGACCACGGGCAATAGATAAATCAATACAGAAACGATTTTCGGGAACTCCGAGATTACGCACGCCTGCAATTACTGTTTCTAATTCGCTAATTCCTAGACTGAATAGCTCGGTTTCTGGCAGGTTTTGTGCAAGGTGATTAAGCTTATCTAATACTTCATCAATAGAACCATCAATTTTAATAAAATCAATAATTTTCTGAGTCTGTTCTTCTGAAACTCCCTGGTTATCTAAATCTTGTTTTACTTTACGTTCACCAATTTTTTCTAGAGTATCGACGATGCCAATACAGGATTTAATTTGGTTTTCAGCAATTCCTACGGATTTAAATAAACCTGTAAGAACTTTACGATTATTGATGCGAATTAGAAAATCACCGATATTAATTGCTTCAAATATCTCAGTGATAATTGCAGGCATTTGAGCATCATACAGCAAGCTGAGTTCACGACGAGCGACTACATCAATATCGCACTGACGAAACTGACGAAAACGCCCATCTTTCGCCCGTTCTCCCCGAAAAACTACATCCATTTGATAACGAGCAAAGGGAAAGGTTAACTCATTTAGGTGACGGGCAATATAAGCTGCCAAAGGAACTGTTTGGTCAAACTTTAAAGCTCTTGCTTCCGAACCAGTTTCACCCGATTTATCTCTCTCAGCTTGTCGATTTGGTGGCAGAATGGGATCAATACCATAAATGATATTGTCGCCTTGATTCCCTTTAGCTTGCAGCACTTCTAAACGTTCTACAGCAGGTGTTTCGATGGGCGTAAATCCATAGCTTTCAAAAACTCTACGGATGATATCTAGTAAATATAATTCTAGACGCTTTTCATTAGGCAGAAATTCTGGAAAACCGCTAGGAGTAGAAAAGTTTATTTTGTCACCTTTTGCCATGCGTGTACCTTACTAATCTGGTGGGGTGCATTAGGACTAATGTCCATAATGCACCGAAAATCTAAGATGGTGCGTAAGAGAGCGGCATAACACACCCGACAAAACTACTGGAGAATAAAGAAATGAGTGCTTATCTTTGAGAGGATAAATTACTATCTTAGCCGTTCTTCTTGAATTAGGGTGCGTTGAAAGATTTGATTATTCTTAAACCAATGCCAAGTGCGGGCACGATTGTTATTATCAGGACTAATGTAAATCATTTCATATAAGCTCATTTCTGGGTTTGTCTTATAACTAAACCACAAAATAACAACTGAATCATCTGCTTCCCAAGCTTTTCCTTGAATACGATCGGTGTCAAACCAGAGCTTATTATCTTTATAGCTTCCTGGAAATTCATACTCTTCTCGTTTACCATCAGACCAATTGTAGCGATTGATTTGGTAGTAGGGATGAGGCTTATTTTCGGGAAATTGACAGGTTAAATGAGACTCATAACTGTCGAGGATTTTTCCTGTTGTATCAATTAATGTATAAGTTCCTACCCAATCTCCTTCATGACGGGCAAGTACGGGCATTCCTTCTCGAATATTAGACATTGCAATTCACCTCTCAACAATCGTAGGTAAGGCACACAACACAAGGTAAAAACAACAGTTTGAGCGGGTAAGCAATGCTCACCCTACAAAAACTACTGAATATTAGCATTGGCATTGTAAGTCGATGCATTAACATTGTAAGTCGATGCATTAACATTGTGAGTTGATGCAATGCCATTGTGAGTTGATGCAATGCCATTGTGAGTTGATGCAATGCCATTGTGAATTGATGCAATGCCATTGTGAGTTGATGCAATGCCATTGTGAGTTGATGCAATGCCATTGTGAGTTGATGCATTAAGTAAGTCGGCGAGAAAAATTCAATCTATATGAACCCACATAAATTTGTAGTAAGGTGTGTTATGCCGTAGGCTAACGCACCTTGAATTGTTGACAGTGCTGTACTCTCAGAGATAACGCACCCTACATTTTAATTTATTAACTGAGAGTGTCAAGCTTCATTATCAAACCACCAAGGGTCATTAGTAGCGTTAGTTTTAATTAAAATAGCTTTTTTTCGCATGAACCGCTTCAACGCCGCTGCACCCATGCGTGACCCTCCCATACCAGAGAATTTGAAGGCGTTTTTCTCTCCCTCGTGCATGAGGGCGGTGAGTCCAGCATCATTGATACTGATGGCACCTGCATCTATTTGGTGGGCAACTTCTAAGGCTTCTGCTTCGGACTGGGCAAATACAGCAGCACTCAATCCATAAATTGAGTCATTCGCTAAAGAGACTGCTTCCTCTACTGTGGAAAAAGGCATTATTGGCATAATCGGGCCAAAAGTCTCTTCTGTCATAACTTTCATGGAATGATTAACCTGGGTGAGAACTGTCGGACGACACCACCAACCTCCACCTAAGTCTTCAATTACACCGCCGCAGTGAATTACTGCTCCTTTTTCAACTGCATCTAGGAGATGGTCGCTAATAATTGCTGCTTGTCTTTCGGCGATGATGGGGCCAATTTCTCCACTTTCGACTGTCGGATAGGCTAGCCCAAGGCGATGTGCTTTGGCTACTAGTTGATGGTAAAACTTTTCAAATATCGATTCAGCAACATAAATTCGCTCAATTGATAGGCATGACTGTCCGGTGTTGACGACGGAACCCCACAAGATTGCTGAGGTTGCTAATTCTAAATTGGCTGATTCTAAAACGATCGCAGGATCTTTTCCCCCTAATTCCAAAAAAGCTGGAATAAATCGTTTAGCAGCCGCTTCTGCCACTTTTCTCCCTGTAGCCACACTCCCTGTAAAACATACCAAATCTACATTTTCAATCAAAATAGAACCGGTTTCGCCTGCTCCTTCAACAAAAGTTAAGACCTCGCGCAATTTGGGAACGGCGTTGAGTGCTGTTGTCAGTGGTGCTACGAAGCGGGGAGCAATTTCACTGGGTTTGACAATCACAGCACAACCCGCCAACAATGCCGGAATGGTATCAATGTTAGACAGCAACAGCGGAAAATTCCACGGGCTAATTATCCCAACTAGGGGATAAGGAACAGATGTTTGTTGCAAGGCGATAAACGGAATGGCTGTATTTTTTGCAGATTCTTGCAGTAACTCCGGTGCTAACTTACACCAGCGATCAATGCTAGAGAGGAAGGAGTCTATTTCTAGTACTGAGGTTGATAATCTTCCAGTATCATTTACTAAAGCTTCCGTGAGGCGATCGCGTTCAGATAATATCGCTTGTTTCCACTGCTGTAAGGCTTCAATTCTCCCCTCTAAACCCAACTGCTGCCAGCGAACTTGCGCCCTGCGGGTGCGCTTACATTGCTGTGCCAGCAGCCTTGGGGGCGGCGGGATAATTACGTAGTCAAATTTGCCAGTTCGGGGATTGCGGACTTCTATTGGTTTTGTCATGAGGCAGGAGGCAGGAGGTAGGAGTTATTCAATTTTGGATTTTAGACTTCGGCTACGCTCAGTCGAACGATTTTAGATTTTTTCTTCAATCCCAAATCCTAGTTGCGCTGGAAGCGCACCAAAGGTGCGACCCAAAATCTAAAATTCTTCTGCCCAACGCCCCATTAGCCGATTCAAATTATCCCCAGTTTGACTAAGCGCTCAATGGTGGCTTGCTGCGTTTGCAAGAAGTGTTTGCGGTCTACTTCTCCTTCCAGCATAGTATTAGCCGGGTAAAAGTGTGACTGTCTGTAACTTTCGGCATATAGCTCAAACCGTTGGCGTGCAAGTAAATTATTTAACCCAGGTCGGCGGCGATCGCGGCGTAATGCTCCTAAATCAATCTCTGCAAATGCTGCCATGCTCTCGCCTGCGCCTGTTTCTGCTAAAACGATTCCGCGATGGTCAATGATTTTAGAGCCACCATCAGCCGAAGCAATGGGGATGGCAATATTAGCGATACCTGCGGTATTAGCTGAAACTACGTATACCATATTTTCCACAGCGCGAGTGATTTTTGCTGCATCTTTGGGGGTGAGGTTTTTGTTATACACTTCTGAGGTGGAATGCACAAAAATCTCCGCTCCTCGCATCGCCAGACACCGCGCCACTTCTGGATATAAAATTTCTTCTGATGCTAAAGCTGCCAAATTACCGATCGCAGTTTTGGCTACGGGGAAAACTCCCTCTAAACCATAGCAGTCAAGATACTTATCCCAAACATCATGGGGTGTGGGAGCAAATAAGGAATTCAGCCGCCGATACCGCAAGACAATTGAGCCAGAGGGGTCAAGAATAAAGCAGGTTTGGAAGTACAATCCGGGAAAGTTGGGATCAACTTCGTAGGCGTTACCAGCCAAAAAGATTTTATGCTTTTGGGCAATTTTACCAAGTGCCTCATACTCAGCACCAGCCATCTCTATACAAGCTTTTTCTGCCCAGCCTGAGAGAGAATCTCCCATCGGGAAACCAGTGAGGAAATATTCTGGCAGGACAATTAAACGACAATCAAAGCCAATGAAAGCGATACTGGCAGCAATTTGTTGAGCTAGGCGATTGATGGAGTTTTGCATGAGCGATCGCGCTTGGTGGCGTAGGCGTAGCCCGCCTTCGGCATCGCTTGCTTGGTTGACTGCATGGCACGTAACTTGGAGTGCCAAGGCCCGGAATGAGTTGAGATTATCGGTGTTATTGTCCAAAATTCCTCACCAATTCTATAAAATGCGATGCCTTCTCTACGAGACGCTTTGCGAACTGCGGGCTACGCCTACGTCACCCCAGAGCGATCGTACAAGTTTATCTGTCAATTCAGATCAAAACATCTGTGCGTAAGTCCTAGTTTTTGGTCTTGTGATAACTGTACCAGCAAGGATAATTAGATTGTTTAAATCAGGTTGCTACTTAATTGTTGTTTGCTTCTCCTGTCTTTGGATAAACTTAATTTAAATAAAGAACTCCAGGTAGAAGAGAGAATGTCAAATTTCCCCGATCGCACAGAGTCAAACACCGATAAAGTCTTACTCATCGGAGTTACTGGCGGCACAGGTGGAAATGTCGTTAAAGGATTTCTCGAACAGGGAGTTACCAACCTGCGAGTCATCACTAGAGAAATTGATCTTAATCGTCCAACTCTTGCAAAGCTCAACGATGCCAAAGTTGAACTGGTAAAAGCCAACCTCGACGATGAAGCCTCTCTCATAGCAGCCTTTGCAGGAATTTCGGCTGTTTATTGCCATGCTACTTCTGCGGACTCTCCTAAAATTGACCCGCTAGAGGTGGAGAGGGCAAAGCGAGTTGCACAAGTTGCAAAACTTGCTAACATCAAACACTTTGTCTACAATTCCGCAGGTGGGGCGGACAGGAATTCAGGAATCCCCCGCATTGAGCAAAAGTACCAAGTGGAGAAAATTCTAAAAGAAGCTGGCTTACCGACTACTATGTTGCGAGCTTGCTTGTTTATGGAGGAGTTTTGGAAGAAGTATACGCGACCTTCTATCCTCAAAGGTAGTTTCCCATTTTCCATTCAGCAAGACAAGCCGCTTCATCTAATTACAACGAAGGACATGGGCCGCGTTGCTGCCTACGTAATTAAACATCCCACCAAGTATATTGGTCAAGAAATTGAGCTAGCTGGCGATGTGCTGACCCCTCTTCAGATGGCAGAGGCATTCTCCCAAGCGCAGGGGATGAAAGTTATCCATAAAGAGACACCCGCCTGGATTTTCTTACTCTTGCTGCAAAGGGAACTGTTCGATTTGATTCAGTGGTATCGCAAACAAGGTTATCAAGCCGATGTCCAGCGTTTACGAGAAGAAGAGTTTCCTGGACTTCTGACCACATTTAGGGAATTTCTGGCAGAAACCAACTGGGCAAATGCAGAACTTACCTACGAGAGTCTGTGATCGGACTAGTAGACTGTGGCGAAAGTTTACCTACTTTTAACAAGTTGCTCAGAGCAACTTGTTAAGCCCCAAATCTTGTTAATTGAGATGGTAGCGTTATTTTTGGCGTGTTGTACTAGTGATATTTTAATGATTTCAACGTCAGCTGGGTTTTGAAGTCAAATGTTCCAGTTTTGAAGGGGATGTTTGAGCTTCTAAAGTCCAAGTTTCGAGTTCACAGGATCAAATGTGCAGTTCTGAGAGTGAAGCTTGGAGTTCAGAAGGGTGACTAATAAACTAGATTTATTCATATATAAATTTTTTGCTAAATTTATATATCCATATCCTTATAATTTTTCTACGTCAGATTTAATAATTTTTAATTTAGGTTTTATATATGGCAGAAGTATTAAAACAAAACAAATAAGTAAAATTGACTTTGAAATTTATAAAAATGAAACTGTAGGATATTTGAGAAACCTTTTTGGGATTAATACTAAGCATATAAAACTTATGTAATAGGATAAAATTTGGTTACTATCTACTTTTAATATAATATTTAAACAATACTATTAAAATGCACCTACCTTATAAAGTGAGATTCGTTGCCTCTCAATTAGTAACTGTAACAGTACTGCTGACATTACTCTTGTTTCTTCCTCAAATTTGGCTCAACTGGCAAGCATATTATAACTTCAATAGTATTACTAAACATGAATTTAAACTACAAACGCTGAGTGATGAAATTACTTATCTTGATGAAGTATTAACGATGTCAGCCCGCATGAATGCTGCTACAGGAAACTCTACTTGGGAGGAACGATATCGCAAATTTGAACCTCAACTTGACATTGCTATTAAAGAATCTATTAAACTGGCTCCTCAAGCATATAAAAATGAGGATGCTAAAAAAATTGATGTTGCTAATCAGCGCTTGGTTACAATGGAATATGAATCTTTTGAATTAGTTAAGAAAAATCACAAAGAGACAGCACAACTACTACTTTCCAACCGCGAATATGAAACTCAGAAGCATATTTATGCTGATGGTGTTACAAAAAGAAATCGTAATATCTCATTTGAGTTACAGCAGAAAGTTGATGAATATTACAAAAAAATATTTTGGGCAGTTTTAGAATCTATTATAAGTTTAACAATGCTGATTCCGGCATGGCTTTTGGTATTGCATTTATTGCAGCAATACTTAAAGGCTAAAAAAATTGCACAAGCCGCTTTAGAAGAAGCGAATTGTAGGTTAGAAATGCAAGTGGCGGAGAGAACGGCAAAATTAAAATACAAAAATTTTCAACTACAACAGACACTGCAACAATTGCAACACACTCAAGTACAACTTATTCAAACTGAAAAAATGTCCTCATTAGGTCAGCTAGTTGCTGGTGTTGCTCATGAAATTAATAATCCAGTTAATTTTATTTCTGGTAACCTGCTCCATATTAAAGAATATAGTCTGCAATTACTAACTTTAATTAAACTGTATCAGCAATATTCTAATTATAATCCAGAAATAACTAGTCTGATTAAGAAGATGGACTTAGAGTTTATTATTGATGATATGCCGAAAATCTTATCCTCAATGGCAGTTGGTACTGAGCGCATTTGCGAGATTGTGCTAACTTTACGTAACTTCTCGCGTCTTGATGAAGCAGAAATGAAACCTGTTGATATTCATGAAGGAATTAATAGCACGCTATTAATTTTACAGCATCGTTTCAAAGAAAAGCATAAACAGCAAGAAATTGCAGTAATCAAAGATTATGGTAATTTGCCTCTTGTTGAATGTTATGCAGGAGGATTAAATCAGGTATTTATGAATATCTTCAGTAATGCTATTGATGCTTTATATGAACGGGAAGTAGAGTGTTTAAAAGGAGAGATTAAAAAACACCATAGTTTTATTATTGTCCATACTCAAATTAAAAATGAAGACTGCGTGATTATTAGTATTAAAGATAATGGACCAGGAATAACCGATGAAGTTAAGACTAGATTGTTTGACCCTTTCTTTACTACTAAACCTATAGGTAAAGGTACTGGCTTAGGATTATCTATTAGTTACAAAATTATAGTAGATAAGCATAAAGGAAAAATCAACTGTATTTCTGCACCTGGTAAGGGTACAGAGTTTGTGATTGAGATTCCTATCAAGCAAACACGGGAAGTAACTATATTAACACCAGATAGCAGGTCTAAATGATGCCGAAAACTTTGGGCGTTTACCCTATCTCTTTAAGAATTACTAATAGAAAATCCCCGACGCGTGGGTTTAAGACTAGCTAACTCTACCTGAAAACTTATTTTATCGCTCATTTCCCCACTCCTCGCTTCCAAAGTCCACTTACCAGGACGCAGATACCAAAATAAAGAATTAGTTGAGTTTGTATCTAATTTTTCACCATTCAGCCACCATTCTACAGGCGCAAATTTATTTCCCGCTAGCTTAAATTCCAATTTTTGCTTCGCTTCTTCACCTGGATACACTAAGAATAAATCGCCATTATGTGGAGATAAAATTCTCAAATTGGTAGAAGTAAAATTTGATTGCTGTTGTTTTGCCAACCACTCATCATACTCTGGTGGTAAATTGAACTTGTTTTCTCCTTCGTAGGCAATTTTATCTTCTGGATAGAAATATTCCTGCACTACTGAGGTACAATCTGGTGTTGGTCGTAACCCAGAAATTGCACAAACAGGTAATTGCACTAAACCTTCTGGGGGTGGAAAACCTGCTGGTTCTTGATGTTCGTGCAGGTGTAACATAATCCGATTCCACAAAGGTGCTGCCCCTGTAACGCCTGAAACTTGTCGCATCGGTTCACCGTTGAAATTGCCTACCCAAGTAGCAACGGTGTAATCTGTGGTAAAGCCAACTGTCCAAGTATCACGAAAATTGGAAGAAGTGCCAGTTTTAACAGCAGAAGCAAAGGGTAAATTTAACACAGAGTCTACACCAAACGCTGTGGCACGAGCATGGCTGTCACTTAGCATGTTGGTAATTAGTTGCCATATCGTCGTCGAATTTTGCGAAAAGTTGTAAGCAGGATTTCCCTGCGTAGCAAACTTTTCAAGACGGATTTTAGATTTGGGACTTCGGCTTGGGGAATTGGAAAATGTGCTTACTAAAGGAATGGCGTCTCCAAGTCGTGCCATAGTAACGTAAGCTCTAGCTAATTCCCATAAAGTGACTTCGCCACTACCTAAAGTCAAACCCAAACCATAATGTTCTGGTGTTTGATTGAGGTGTTCAAATCCCAGTTGATGTAGTCGTTCTAAGAAAGTTTCCACGCCTACCTTTTCTAATACCCGCACTGCTGGTACATTTAGGGAATTTGCTAAAGCGATTCGCACCCGCACTGGGCCAAGAAAGCGTTCAGTATAATCTGTTGGGCTATAAAGTTTCGCGCCGGGAATTGCATAATGGGCGGGTACATCTGCCAAAATGGTATTTGGGTGAATTAAATCTTTTTCTAAAGCTAATTCATACACAAAAGGCTTGAGAGTAGATCCTGGTTGACGTAGCGCCTGCACTCCATCATTGCGTCCCAGTTTTGCTTCATTAAAGTAATCAGGTGAACCAACATAAGCTAAAACTTCACCAGTGCGGTTGTCAATCACCAATGCAGCTGCATCATGGACATTGTTCGCGGCTAAGGAAGAAATTACCTGCTGCACCTGTGCTTCGATAAACTGCTGTAAAGGACGGTTTATAGTCGTGCGAATAACGGATTGATCCCCCCTAGCACCCGTTAACAAGGGGGAAACATAGCCCTGCTTTTCAACGGGGGTTGGGGGAATCTGATTGGCTAACCAAAATAAAAAGTGTGGTGCGGCGATAATTCCCTGTTGGCGAGACTGAAACACAACCTTTTCAGTGTGTGTTCGGGCTGCGATCGCTCCACTAATATACTTTTCCTGTACCATCCGATTGAGGACGTATTTTTGTCGCTGCTTCAGCCGTTCCCGATGCTCATAAGGGTTAAAGTATGTGGGATTATTGGGAATAGCAGCCAACAAACTAGCTTGAGCAAGATTCAACTCACTAGCTGGGATGGAAAAATAAGTCCGCGCAGCTGCTTCTACACCATATATATTCCCTCCCATTGGTAGACGATTGATATATGCAGAGAGAATTTCATCTTTATTCATCCCTGCTGCTAACCGCCAAGATAGCCAAACCTCACTCAGTTTACCAGAGAAGCTGCGAGGGACAGGATCTAACATCCGCGCCAATTGCATCGTAATTGTAGAAGCACCGGAAACAACTCTTTTGGCATGGATGGCTTCTTTGCTGGCGCGGACAACTGCTTTCATATCCAACGCCCCGTGATCGTAAAAGCTGCCATCTTCGGCGGCTAAAATGGCATGGATAAACTGGGGAGAAACCTGATTTAGTGGTATTACTGATGTATGCTCTTGGTCACGGGTGAGCAGTGTTCCTAATGGTAAACCATTGCGATCGCTAAATTGCATTGCCAACTGATTTTGGGCAATATCTGCGGCACGAAGGGGCGCAAAATAAGGTAGTAAGCGTACCACTAGGCATATGAGCAGCCCAGCTAAAATAACTTTACTAGTTTTACGCAGTTTGTGCTTAATTTTAGTTAGCGATCGCGAAATTAGTTTCATCAGGGAATCCCCTGTTTAAGAAAACTTACCTTAATTTTTCCGCTGACTTACTTACATCAGTAAATATGTCAAATCCTTAATAATTCATTTTTACTAACTTAGCAAATCTAAATTAATGTTTGCGAAATTTCAATACTTCTTTATAGTTAAGAATTGTAGTTATTTTTTGGAACAATCACACTGAATTAGCTATCTATGTAAATAAACATAGTCAAATCCAAGTTTTGAGTATAAATAGCTAGTCAATGGGCGGACTTTATTAGTGTTAGCATTGCTCACTTAATCAGGGAGTGCGAACTTTTGTTAGCCATAATCTGTGAATTTTTAATTTTGAATTACTAAAAAGATGATTATCAGAGTTCTACTGCGTTTCCATCATAAGATTACCTATCGCGTCCTTGGCGTCTTTAGCGGTTTGTTAAAAAAAATTAGCCGTTCTTCGAGCCGGAAGAGAACAATACAGTTTCTTCTTACTTTTACATTTATACTAGGAATGGCAGGGTGTAATTTTTTTGGTATCAACTCAAGTAAAGAACAACTACCAACAGTTTCCCCACTCACACCGCCGAAATTACCAGACTGGATTGAACAAATTAGTCCCATTGGTGATGCAAAATCTCTTAACCAAATCCGCATCCGTTTTAAAGAAGCTTTAATACCAGTTGAAAGTCTTGATAGCCCAGAACAGCAAAAACTGTTACAAAAATTTGCGCTTTCGCCACCTTTACCCGGTCAATTTCGCTTTTTAACACCGCGGATGGTAGGTTTTCAAGCTGATAAAGCATTGCCAATAGCGACAAGATTTAAAGTCACTCTCAAAGCAGGTTTAGTTGATTTAAAAAATCATCGCTTAGACAAAGATTTACCTTGGACTTTCAATACCGAATCTATCAACCTAACTAATTTACCTGGTGTCAATCCCATTGAGAAGGCTGATGTTGAACCAATTGATTTACAACAAAAGTTACAGTTTACTTCAAATGTAGAATTAGATTTAGCTTCTGTACAAGAACATTTACAGTTAATTCCTGAAGGAAATAATAAAGGTACAGGTTTTAAAGTTGAATTAAACAAAGAAGAAAAACCATTAAAAGAAGAAAATGAAGACCCTTTAGAAAAATTTGACCCTTCAGCACGTAATTGGATTTATAATCTTATTCCACAGCAAAATCTCGAAAAAGCAACCCGTTATCGCCTGGTATTTACTCCAGGAATACGTCCTGCTTATGGCAATCTCCCTACAGAGAAAGAATTTGCCACTAAGTTAGCAACTTATTCGCCTTTGGCATTTCATAAAATTAACTTTTACGGACAGCCAGATGCAGGTGGAACTTTTGGAAGATTTATTAAAGGTAGTCCGCAGCTAGAATTTAATAATGTCTTATTAGCAGATTCAGCTAAAGAAAATATTACCATTAATCCAGCCCCAAAAGACATTTCGAGAATTATACAAATAAATGATGAAGATAAAATTGTCGGCATCAATCCTTATGCGCTAGAACCTGCCAAGAGTTATACAATTACTATGGGTGCTAATCTCAAAGATAAGTTTGGACAAACTTTGGGTAAACCTGTCACAGTTAAATATGATACTGGAGATTTAGCTGGGGATATCTGGGTACCATCAGATTTGAATATTTTCCCCACAGGTAAAGATTTACAGCTAAATATTAGTACGGGAAATCTGCCAGAATCTAAGTACAAAGCAGCTTATCGAGCAGTTAAACCGACAGATTTAGTTTATTTTAATAATAGTAATGATTTATTACCACAACCTGCTGATTGGCAAAGCTTTAAGGTATCGGGTAAGAAAAATCAATCAGTTGACATTGCTGTTCCTCTCCGAGAAAAAATAAGTGCTGCTACAGGAATGTTAGCTTACGGAGTGCAAGCCCGCACTAATAAATATCAGGAGAATGGTAAGGAACTATGGCGTGAACCTACAACTTATGGCTTGGTTGAATTGACGAATTTGGGCGTATTTACTCAGTGGTTTCCTGAGTCAGGCTTAATTCGCGTCAATCATCTTACAGATGGTTCGCCAGTTAAAAATAGCGCTATTGAAATTTATCAATCAAAATTACAGGCAAAATCTCGCCCTGAACCTTTACCTTGTGCAACGGGTAAAACTGATGAAAATGGAACTTTTAGAATTGTTCGTGAAGGATTACAGCAATGTTATTCTGGGAATGAAACCTCTAGTAAATCACCACAATTATTAGTAATTGCCCATGAAAATCAAGATTGGGCATTTGCCAGAACTGAGGAATATAGCGGCGTTTATGGATATGGTATTGATGCAGGTTGGCAAGCTAGTAAGCCAGAATCACGCGGGGTAATCTTCTCAGATAGACAGTTGTATCAACCAGGTGAAAAAGCTTGGTTAACTGGGTTTGCAGACTACTTACAAAATGGCACAATCCAGCAAGATAAAAATGCTGTTTACCAATTAACTTTGGTAAATCCTGATGGACAAAAGACCAATTTAGGTACGCAAACTACAAATGAATTTGGCACGTTTTCTCTAGAGTTGCCAATTAAGACTACTCAGCGCTTAGGCTACCATACAATCCAGGCGAAAGGGAAAAATGGGCAAGAAATTTCTGGAGAATTTCGGGTAGCTGAGTTTAAGCCACCCAACTTTAAAGTCGAACTCAACTTAGATAAAGAATTTGCTCTCATTGACGAGAAAGTTGATATTAATGCTAAAAGTAATTATTTATTTGGTGCGCCTGTAGAAGGTGGAGAAGCAAAATACTTTATTACTCGCCAGCAGGCTAATTTTATCCCTAAAGGGTGGGACGAATTTACTTTTGGTCGGCAATGGTTATGGCCTGAGGAAACTCCTACCATATCTAGTGATGTGTTACAAACTAATGCCCAATTAGATGCTAATGGTACAACCAGCCAAACGCTAACAGTGGCTAAGGATTTACCATATCCGATGACTTACCAGGTGGATGTGCAAGTTGCAGATGTTTCTAATCTGTCTGTAGCGAATTCCAAAACTTTTACAGCCTTACCAAGTAATCGCCTTATCGGGTTAAAAAGCAATTTTATCACTGATGCTGGTAAGGCTTTTCCAATTGAAGTGGTTGTTACTGACCCTACAGGAAAACTGATAACAGGTCAACGGGTGCGTCTGGAATTACAACAGATTAAATACAGTAGCGTCACGCAGTTAGTGGAAGGTAGCCAAACACCAAAAAATCAAGTCGAATATAAGACAGTCGCACAAGCAGAAATTACATCTAGTAGCAGTCCACAATCGGTAAATTTAACAGCAGCCGAATCTGGTTCCTACCGGATTAGAACCAATTTTAATGATGCCAAAAGCGAATTAAGTGCCACAGATTTACAAATTTGGGCAACTGGAGGAAATCCAGTATTTTGGGGTTCTAGAGAACAAGATGCCTTAGAAGTTAAATTAGATAAAAAAGAGTTCAAACCAGGTGAAACTGCTACTGCACTAATTCAATCTCCCTATCCAGATGCAGAATTATATTTTGCTGTAATTAAAGACAAACCTCTTTATCAGCAGATTACCAAAGTTCAGGGAGGCGCACCACAAATTCAGTTTCAAGTTACCCCAGAAATGCTGCCAAATGCAGCCATCGAAGCTGTATTAGTAAGGCAAGGTAAACCTCTCAACCAAGTGGAACCAGGAAGTTTAGATAACTTGGTGAAGATTGGTTTTACACCTTTTAAAGTTAACTTAGAAGATAAGTATTTAAAACTGCAAGTTAAGCCAGTGCAAGCATCATTAGAACCTGGTACAGAGGAAACAGTACAGCTAGAACTGAAGGATAATCAAAGCAATCCCACCAAAGGACAGTTTACAGTTATGGTGGTGAATGAGGCGGTACTACAACTTTCTGGTTATCGTGTACCAGATTTGGTGGATACAGTTTATGCAGAACAGCCAATATCTACCCGCTTTAGCGATAATCGACCAGATGTAATTTTACAACCACAAGATGTAGCTAAACCCAAAGGTTGGGGTTATGGCGGTGGTTTCTCGACTGGTGCAGCGAATACTCGCACTCGCACAGATTTTCAAGCCTTAGCTTACTACAATGGTTCTGTCCTCACCGATACTAATGGTAATGCACAGATAACTTTTAAATTACCGGATGATTTAACTACATGGCGAGTGATGGCTGTCGCCACCGATGGAAATCTCCGTTTCGGGAATGGGGACGCGACGTTTATCACCACAAAGCCACTGCTAACTAATGCCATCTTGCCACAATTTGCCCGTCCAGGCGATCGCATCCTTGCTGGTTTATCCGTGACTAACAACACTGGGAATCCAGGAAATCTCTCAATTAATGGCGAACTTAGCGGTACGGTGAAGTTTGCTGATAAAAACCCCACAACTACTGCTTTGCAAACCAAAGCTGAATCTGCAACTCATGCTTATCGCTTTCCGATGGTGGCGGATAGTGTGGGAGTTGGTAAAGTTCACTTTACCACTCAACTAAATGGTACAGCCGCAGATGCTTTTGAAGTACCTTTGGAAATTAAGCCAATTGAAATTACAGAACAAGTCGTTGAAACTAGTGTAACTGAAAAACAAGTGAAGATTCCTCTGAATGTTGATAAAAATACCTTCCCTGATGCGGGAGGTTTAGATATTCAGTTGGCGAGTACTTTGATACCGGAAATTAAAGCACCAGCAAAGCAGGTTTTAGAAGATGATGATTTGCCGTTTACAGAACCTGCTGCAAGTCAGTTAATAATTGCTGCTAATCTGCAAAATCTTACACAAAAATATGGTCAGACCTTTACAGAATTTAATCCTAGCCAACAGGCGAATCAAGCAATTGAAAAATTACAAAAACTCCAAATAGCAGATGGTGGTTTTGCTGCTTTCCCTGGACAAGAAAAATCCGACCCTTGGGTTTCTTCATATGTGGGTGAATCTTTGGCTACCAGTCAGGTGTTCCCTAATTTAGTCGATTCTGCAATGCTATCTCGCCTCAAAACTTATCTGCAAAAAGTTCTGGCGAATCCTGGTGAATACGAATTTTGTAAACAGTTACTATGTAAAAGGCAACTGCAACTTAATGGTTTAATCGCTTTAGCAGAATTAGGAGAAAAACGCAATACTTTTCTCGGAGATATTTATGAACAGCGCAATAATTTTGATGTAGTAACTCAAATTAAACTAGCACGATACTTATCTCAATTCCCAGAATGGCAAGACGAATCTCAACAACTGGTGAACAAGTTACAACAGAATATATATGAAACTGGTAGCACAGCAGTTGTAAGTTTACCAGCTAGTTGGGGATGGATGAGTTCATCTACCACGACGCAAGCACAAGCTTTACGCTTATTTATTGCCAAGCAGAGTAAAGCCGAAGTTATAGATAAGTTATTCCAAAGTCTTCTCGCATTGCGACGGAATGGCACATGGCAAACTAACTATAATAATGCCCAAGCATTAACAGCTTTGGTAGAATATAGCCAACTGCAACCCACACCGCCTAATTTTGTTGCCACAGTGGAATTAGCTGGTAATAAGTTAGGAGAAAATCGCTTTGAAGGTTACAAAAATCCTAGCTTACAGCTAAATGTGCCGATGAATCAATTACCTCGTGGTCGTAATGATTTAACACTGCAAAAATCAGGTAATGGGACTTTGCACTATCTAGTTGCTTATAATTATCGCTTGCAAGGAAATCAACCAGGTAGGTTTAACGGCTTACGCATAACACGGGAAATTAGTCAAGTAAATAAAGAGAAAGTTTTGCAAAAAACAGGTCTTTACGCTTTCGATAAACCGTTAAATTTAGCCTCTGGACAGGTGTTTGATATTGGTTTAGAAATCATCGCTGATCATCCTGTGGATCATGTGGTGATTAAAGATCCGTTACCATCAGGTTTTGAGGCGGTGGATGCGAGTTTTCAAACTACCACGGCTGCATTACAAGCAAAAGCCGATAACTGGGAACTTGGCTTTAGAAATATCTACCGCGATCGCATTATCGCCTACGCCGACCACTTGGAACCAGGAGTTTATAGCCTGCATTACTTAGTCCGTTCTGTTACTCCTGGTACGTTTTCTTGGCCTGGTGCAGAAGTTCACTTGCAATATGCACCAGAAGAATTTGGGCGTACAGCTGAGTCTACATTAATATTGGAGGATGGGAAGTAATTATTTATGCCATCTTTGGCTACAACAACAGAAAAAGATTTGGAAACAGACCAAAACTTTCAAGGGAAAGTTCTTGACTTGTAACCAAACATCTTCTACTGGGTTTTGTTCGACTGCATTGGGTACAAATCGAATACAAGTAATTTGCTACTCTGCTTTGGAACTTGCACGATCGTTAACAGATGTCAAAAACTTTTTGGTTTAGTGAGGATGTTCTTTGCGCCAAGCCTGGGGAGGTAAACCGTGATGTTGGCGAAACTGGCGGGAGAAATGAGACACATCCTGATAGCCCAATGCTTTCGCTATCTTCTCGACTGTTTGATTACTATTTTGGAGTAAAAAACGAGCTCCCGCCATCCGGCGTTTGACAATCCAGCAGTTTACAGTCTCTCCTGTCTGCTTTGCTACTCGGTTAGTTAAGTAAGCAGAAGAGTAACCAACAGCAAGAGCCACATCACACAAAGTAATTCCTTGATGATAATGGGCTTCAATAAAGTCGAAAACTTCTTTTAATTCAGGAATGCAGGGAAAGATTGACTTCTGAGGGATCATGGCTTCTCTACCAGAGGCTTCTCTACGAGAGGCTTCGCCAACGCCAACACCTCCAGCGAGCAATATAGTATTATCTTCAAATACTGATTTTGGAGCTTTCTCGAATTGAATATTGCACCAGTATTGGAAAGTAGCTTGCTTTTGCAAGCGAGTAGTGATCGCTCTGAGCAATTCGTCTAGTGTAGAGGGTTTGCTAAGATAGTCGTCTGCTCCCAATTCCATAGCTTTGCGAACATCAGCTCTGGTACTACTGCCAGTCAAAAAAATGAAAGGAATAATTGCTGTAAGAGGATCTTGGCGTAGCGTAGTTAAAACGCTATAACCATCCATATCAGGCATCGTAATATCGCAAATCACTAAGTCGGGTATGCGCTTTTGTGCTTGCTGGATACCAGCAAGACCGTTGTCAGCACTTATCGTATCAAAACCTTTAGCCTCAAGACCCTTTAAATAAAGATTGCGGGTAACGTTATCATCTTCAATGACGAGAATTTTATTTGACGATTCGGGCATGATTTTCTATTACTAGAACTTTTTGCAGAAGCTGCTTACTAGACTCTTTGGGAAATATGTAAATAGGCATGAGAACAATTACTTTGTTCCCAGATTTATAACTGTTAAGTTATTAATTAACAACTATCTTCATTTCAACATTCATAACTCGAAACTAGTAAACTCTGACTTGATTAATGGGAACATCACAGTAAACGTAGTGCCCACACTTATTTGACTTTCTACAGAGACTTGACCCTGATGTAAATCTACAAGAGTTTTAAGAATCGATAGTCCTAGTCCAGTACCAGGTATATGATCAATATTACTACCACGGTAAAATGGCTCAAATATTCGTTGTTGATCTGCTACTGAAATACCGATTCCCATATCTTTTACCTGGAAAATTAATTTTTTATTTTTGCAATAGAGTTTCAACTCAATTGCCATGTTGGAGGGGGAATATTTTATTGCATTGTCGAGCAAATTCTTCAATATAGGCTCTAACAATTTTTTATCTATACAGGCTGTTAGTGACTTATCTGCACTTACAAAATCAATCGGATTTTGGCTAAGACTCATCTGCATTTGTGCAATTAAATCATTACAAAACTGAACTAACTCAAGCGGTTTTGGCTGAAAGTTTATTTTTGCTGATTCTGCCTTAGAGAAAAACAAAATATCATCCAACATCTGGCCGAGTTGTTCAGTAGCTTTTTGAATGTGATCGAGTAATGGTTGTATTTTCTTTTGTGTGCGTTTGTCTACTTCTTCCTTTAATAAGCTATTAGAAAATGAAACAATATTCAGTGGAGTCCGGAATTGATGGCAAACCATAGAAAGAAAACGCGCTCTAAGTTCGCTAAGTTGTTTTGCTTGTTCTAAAGCTTGGTTAAGACCTAATTCTGCATATTTGTAATCGGTAATATCGATGCCTGCAATCAGTTCAACTGGGTTTCCTCCAAAATCCAACACTCCATCCAGCATGGCAACCGCACAGGCTAGCCAGCGCTCCGTGCCGTTTTTGGTCAAAATATTTATCTCCTGGTATTCAAAGTTAGATGCTTCACTCTGGTTGCGTACTTGCCTACGTTTTTTGCTTTTAATTAGTCGGCGCAGTTCAAAGCCTGTTAGCAGTTCCTCTTTTGTGTAACCAGTGAGTTTCTCCACTGCGGGATTTATGTAGCAAAGTTGCGTACCTTGAATCAGAAAAGTGCTGGCATCTGTCGTTTCTGCTAAAGTCTGAAATCTAGCTGCGTTCAGCCGTAATGCTTCTTCAGTCTGTTTCGATTTAGTAATGTCCCAAATACTCCACACTCTACCAATAATTTTGTCCTCCAACAAGTGAGGTTTAGAGTAGTGGGCAAAGACTCTCCCATCTTTCAACTCCAGAATGTCGTAGCTCTCAAAATCAGATTGGCTAGATACTTCCCAAATAAACCGATTAAAGGCTTGTGGGTCTTTAAGTTTGTTCTCAAAAAAGGTTTTAGATTGAGGACATTTCTTGGATAGTATTAGGGACTCCGGGATTTGCCACATCTCCACAAATTTCTGATTCAAGCTTAGAATATCTCCCTCAAAGTTAACTGCAACAATACCAATGGCAGTAGATTCCAGAGTAGAACGAAGTAAAGATAGGGATGTTTCTAGTTCTACTTCTTTTGCCTTGAGTTGAGAAAATTCCTGTTGCAAATTGTCTTTGGCATCCCTTAATTCATCAGTCCACTTTTGCACGCTCAGTTCTACTATTTCATCGGTTTTCTCACGAGCAAAGGCACAGCCAAATTCCATAGCTTGGTCTTTTACATAGCTAATGGATATTTCTACCAGAAAGATCCGACCTCTTTTTGTCCTGTAGCGAGATTTAAAGGTAAGGGAACCCTGTGAAATAATATCTGACCAATTGTGTAGAGAAAAGTCTACATCTATATCATGCAGCCTCATGGATAGTAATTCCTCACGGGAATACTCAGTCATCAGGCAAGTGGCATCGTTGACATAAAGAAATTGCGCGTTTGCTCCTAAACAGAAGGCAGCATCTACAGTTTGATTTATCAGCAAGTGAGCAAACTTCATCTCCACTTCTGGTTGTAGCGCCCATTGATTGTTTGATCTAGCTAGTGTATATTCGCCAGAATTCATATTCTTACTTCCTCCTGGTAATGAATCAGCACCATACCCATTAATGAGTTAACAGCCATAACTTACTAAAATCTTTGGTACACTCTTCAGCTGTTAAAAAATAAAATCCCTTGTTACCTTACTATATGAAAAAATATTAAATGTGTTAACAAAAATTATTATATCAGAAAAATGTAAATTATTGAACCAAATTTAAAAAAAACTGAATGTTTAAAAAAATTTACTATCGACTTAAACAGCTTTTTATAGCAACACAAAATATAGACAAATCAAATCCAGATTAGTCAATAAACCTTACTAGATAAGAGTTCAAAACTCTTAATCTATAAGTAGAAAATATATTTGAAATTTAAAGTAGTACAACATGGCGCAAATAAACATACCATTTCAAATGGCGCAAGAGCTTGAAATACAATTATCCCTGACTTCCGCCTTGCGGTACTAGCCCTGCACCAGAACTAACTAACCCCAATCTAAAATTACTGGGTTTCCACTGGGAAAAGTTAAAGAATAAAAATTTTTATTCTTTAACTTTTCCCTCGCTAAGGACTTTAGCGAACTACAAGTACACTGTGGCGGAAGTTTGCCTACCTTTAACTAATTACTTGAGTATAGGAAATGAAATTCATGAATTTCCCCTATTTCTCTGGTTAATTGGGATGGTAGCTGGATTTATACTGTGCGGTACTAATGTAGAGTCATTTGATTTTCAATATAAACGCGATGTGCAGTGCTGGGCCTGACTTACAATGAACAAATTTCACTCATCAAGTTATTTGCTTAATTTATCTTAACTTTCTTTCTAATGTATCTAACTATAGCAGGATATGCTTAATCATCTGTCCTAAGAAGTACAATTTTGTCGTAAAAATACGTATACTTATAGGTATAATATAGCGTTTATTTATGAGAAAATAAACACTTTATCTTATACTAAGTATATAATACTGGATTTTATGTCATATAAAACATATTTTAGAAAATAATTACGTACTGAATGCTTAGTCATCTCTCAAAGAAAATATAAGAAGTTAAGAAACTATGTCTTTATCGTTACAAATAATTGACCCAAAGAGTTTTTGGTAGCAATATAAAGACCGCTAAATTGGCTCATGCTTTAATTCGGATGAAAAGTTGTGTGAGTCCTAAAGCAAAAGAATTGACAACCAGATCAAAAAATTTTCTATTGTAAATTTGGTAATGTGCAATTTTTCGATCGCAGAGGATCATTTTTTGAGAATAACTAAGTTGGAAATGTCGTAATCACGATAAAAGCGAAAGAATTGACACCCTCATCAAAAGATTTTTTATTGCAAATAGGTTTTTAATCATAGTAATTATCACAAATTAAAAACCTCCCAAGGCGCTTAAATAAATAGGTTGGTGCAATTAAAGGTAACAATGTAAAGCTTTGTAAATATTATGAGATGTGCTTGAATTATAGCTTAGTTGCTCGTTTACATACCTTTATATGGTTTTATTTTTCCCTGCCAACCTACTTAAGCACTGTTCTCATCATAATGACAGCGAAAAATTTGACACCTTTGATCAAAAGATTTTTGATTGCACAACAGTCTTTATCTCCTTTATTCTGATAACAAGAAGCACACTATTGCTGTCTGCTTTTCAAGAATTTTTGGTGGTGCGCTCACAAGCATCAATCAGCAGCAATCAACGTTTTCTACAATCAACCAAGCTAGATCATAGCTGTAAAAGCAACAGAGTTGTTTGTATTAAATATTGCTCTCGCTGTGATTGTAAACTAAAAAGCCTTTATGTAACTTTCTGTAATTATGTGAAACCAATGAGTAAAAACTATACTGGTTCAAACTCTCCTCTAATCACTACTGAGCCATACAAAGAAATTCCATCAAACATCTATGTAGAGTCTGTGTCTGAAATTTCGCATCAGCTTGATGAATCAGAGAATAACGGGGGAATTCAGCCTTTTTTACCCAACGAAACAGCCCCAACGCTCTCAGTTGCCGATGCGATCGCTCAGATGTTGGAAAATTTGGGAGTAAGCTACGCTTTTGGTGTTGCAGGTGGTGCAATGGCAAGCCTTTGGGGTGCGCTGTCAAATAGTACCATAGAAGTGTTGAACTTCCGTCATGAAGCAGGAGCAGCATTTGCAGCGACCGAAGCATACTTCGCCAATAATCGCCCTACTGTAGTTTTTACCACAGCAGGGCCGGGGATCACCAACGCCCTTACCGGATTGTTTGCGGCTCGTGGTGAAGGTGCAAAGGTGATTTTGCTGTCGGCTTGCACCTCAGCACCGCAGCGTGGACGTTGGGCAATTCAAGAAACTAGCACTTACACCTTGCCCAATGGGGGAATTTTTACCCCAGGAGCGCTATTCAACTATGCAATCACTATTGAATCTGCGGCTCAACTCCCTCAGATTTTTCGCAAACTTGCTTTAGCTTTGGCGCAACCGGGCGGATTTGTCGCCCATTTGAGCATTCCCACCGCTGTGCAGACAAGTTTAGTTGAGGATATAGCTTTACCCCAACTAAATGTTTCTTCGTTTCCGATGACTGCTTCAAAAGAAGCGATCGCTAAATCTGTAGAGTTATTATCTGCTGGTCCCTTTGCCATCTGGATTGGTTTCGGTGCGCGTGATGCAGCAGACGAAATCCGCCAACTCGCAGAAAAAACCGGAGCAGCCGTGATGTGCTCACCCCGTGGTAAAGGTATCTTTCCCGAAGATCATCCCCAGTTTGTGGGTGTTACAGGTTTAGGGGGTCATGCTTCCGTCTTGACTTATATGGAACAGCAACCTCCACTACGCACACTCGTATTAGGAACCCGCCTTGGTGAACCGACTTCCTTCTGGAGTTCGGCGCTAGTTCCAAAAGAAGGTTTTGTTCATGTAGATATTGACCCAGAAGTGCCAGGTGTAGCTTATCCACACGTTGAAACTTTCGGAGTTCGGTCTGAGATCAAAGCCTTTGTGCAAGAATTGTTGCAGCAGTTGCCAGATGCTCCTCGTTCCCCAATGTCGCTACCTCATCAAGAACGCAAAACAATTGAACCTGTTCTAGATGTAGATTATCCAGTGCGGCCAGAAGTATTGATGGCAGCAATTCAAAAACTCATTGTTGAGGGTAGCGATGCGGTAGTAATGGCAGAGTGCGGTAACTCGTTTACTTGGTCAACGCATCTACTGCAATTTGCCCAAGCCAATCGTTACCGAGTCAGCACTGGAGTTGGAGCAATGGGTCACGCTGTCACAGGAGTGTTGGGTGCAGCGCTGGCGAACAATGGTAAGGCTGTAGGGATTGTCGGCGATGGAGCAATGCTGATGAATAACGAAATCAGCACAGCCGTGAAATACAAAATTCCCGCAATCTGGATTGTACTCAACGATGCGCGTTACAACATGTGTCATCAAGGGATGAAAGTCTTGGGATTAAAGGGTGCAGACGCAACAATTCCACCAACAAACTTCGCCATGATTGCTCGTGGTATGGGAGCAGAAGCGATTGTAGTAGTTAGAGAGTCAGATATCGAAGCCGCATTAGAACAAGCGATCGCTTCAACAGTTCCTTTTCTGATTGATGTAGTGATTGACGCTGATCGACCAGCACCCTCTGGTGGACGTAATAAAAGTTTGGCAGCCCAAGGAATTAAATCAACTTCCGCGAAAAATGCAGCCAAGCAAGTTTCATTTCCAATGATTTGATTTTAAAAGCTTGCGATCTCATTCAATTCTTATAGACACTAAGACACTCCAAGAAGGCTGAATTTACAACGCAGTTTGGATTAGTCCATTTATTAAAACATAAAGGATGAATTTAGAAGCGGCAAAAACTTTATTCCAGGCAACAACTACGCCCCAAAAGCTGGAATGTTTTATTTTTGAAGATTACTCTTTTCTAACTTCATCTTATCTTAATATTCCAGAGTGTTTTTGTGTCTATATCTTTACATTTCGTAATGGTCATTACTTTCTCTAAACAATTCCAACCAATATCGAGAGGTGAAAATGCTGCTATTTGAAACTGTTAGAGAAATGGGTCACGAACAAGTTCTTTTTTGTCATGGTAAAAATCCCGAAATTAAGGCAATAATCGCCATTCATGATACGAGCTTGGGCCCTGCAATGGGAGCTACAAGACTTATGCCTTATGTCAACGAAGAAGCTGCTTTAAAAGATGCACTGCGTCTGAGTCGGGGAATGACATATAAAGCAGCCTGTGCGAACATTCCGGCTGGTGGCGGCAAAGCAGTAATTATCGCTAATCCTGAAAATAAAACAGACGATCTGTTGAGAGCTTACGGACGTTTTGTTAATAGCCTAAATGGACGTTTTATTACCGGACAAGATGTCAATATTACTCCTGACGATGTGCGGACAATTAGTCAAGAAACAAAATATGTTGTTGGCGTATCAGAAAAGTCTGGTGGACCTGCTCCCATAACATCACTAGGAGTTTTTCTCGGAATTCAAGCTGCTGTGGAGTCTCGTTGGCAGAGCAAAAGACTTGATGGCATGAAAGTTGCAGTTCAAGGCTTAGGAAATGTAGGTAAAAATCTCTGCCGACACTTACATGAGCATGATGTCAAGCTTTTTGTTAGCGATGTAGATCCAGCCAAAGCAGAAGAGGTAAAACGGCTTTTTGGCGCAACTATTGTAGAACCAACCGAAATTTACGCTCTTGATGTAGATATATTTGCTCCTTGTGCTTTAGGAGGAATTCTGAATAGTCATACAATTCCTTTTCTACAAGCTTCCATTATTGCTGGTGCAGCTAATAATCAATTGGAAAATGAGCAACTACATAGTCAAATGCTTGCCAGAAAAGGGATTCTTTACAGCCCCGATTATGTAATTAATGCCGGAGGGCTAATCAATGTTTACAACGAAATGATTGGTTATGACGAAGAAAAAGCTTTCAAGCAAGTGCATAACATTTATGACACGCTATTAGCAATTTTTAATATTGCTAAACAGCAGGGAGTGACTACCAACGATGCTGCCAAACGATTAGCAGAAGACCGCATTCAAGGCAGTAAGCGAAACAAGATTAAGGCGCTCGTAGCTTAATTGTTATTATCTTAAGGAGTGAGAAGTGGAAAAAAATACCTTTGCAACATCAGCTTACATTGCTACTTCACCAAAAAACGCCTTTGACTACCTTTGTAGTTTAAAGAACTTGGATGAATGGACGCTTTATAGCCGGATGAAAGAGCAAATTGATGAAGATACCTGGCTGGGAACTGCATCTGGTTATCACAAAAATCTCTATTATCACGTTAAAAAACTAGAAAACCCACTTTTCTACGGCATTGAGTGGCACTGCGGGTTAGAGTATCAGAAATACTTTCAGGTTTACCCTGTTTTGCTGTTTCCTACAGACTACATTGAGCCTGGGACAGATGAAAAAGGTGTGTATTTTCACTGGTTGAGTTTTGTTGATCCAAAACGGCAGACTCAGATGATTATGCAGGGAATTCACACAGTACACACTTCCGAGTGTCGGTCTTTAAAAGGTAATTTGGAACGCAAGACTGGTCTTACCGCAGCAGCCAAAGGAAGCCACTTTATCAATACTGACACCATCTATGTTGATGCTCCAATTGAAATCGGCATTGAATACTTAAAAGACTTACAAAACATAGATGAGTGGGCGCATCTACTGCGACCAAATGGTGAGATTAATCTTGAATCAGGTGAATTCAAGGATGAATATGACCAGAAAGTAAAAGTTTCTGTGCGAGTTCATAGTTTGAGTAAATACTACTTGATCGAACAAGAACACTTTTATCCAGACTACGAATATTATCAGCGTTCTGTAGCGCTACTCATCCCAACCGCCTATGCTTTCGCTGATCCCGAAGCTTCTGGTTTTATCCTACATCGGATCACATTCTGGAAAACAGATGGAACTGTTAGCCACGGCAAACTTCAAATTGAAGATTTTGGCGCTGAGAGCATGAACATCAAACGTTTACTCGAAGCCAAAGCTGGCAATCTCAAATCATTTGATAGGGGAATGAGCTATCTGCCAAAAATTCAAGAATCACTAATTACTAATTACTAATTAAAACCTCTGCGCTTCCCTCAGCGTTCCTCTGCGTTTAAAATTCACCCCTGAATTCTCCACGATTTTACCCAAAGCTGTATTGCGACACATGAAACTGAAACCACTTACTATTACTTTTCTCACTTTTTGTGTTGCCACTTTTTCTGGAATGAAAGCTGCCTCAGCTGCATCATTTTCGGTAATCGCCGATGGTCTATATAATGCCGGAGGTCTGAGCTTTAGTCCTGATGGTAATCTCTATGTTACAGAGGCGGGAATAGGGGGAAGTGGAGCTTGTGTTCCACCACCAAGTGGTCAAGGCGGTTCTTTATGTTATGGCAGAAGTGGTGCAGTTACCAAAATTGAGAATGGTAAGACAGAGCGGATACTTACAGGACTCCCTTCGTTAGCATTACCAGATGGTAGTGGAGGTGCTGGTCCTCGTGACATCAAATTTGATGCTACAGGTAAACCTTATGTTCTGATTGGGTATGGGGCTAATCCAGCCTTTCGCGATCGCAATTTAGGTAACACTGACCTTGGTAAAATCATCGCTCCCGATTTTAATACCAATTCCTGGACGACTATTGCTGATTTAGCTAACTATGAACTCGCTAACAATCCCGATGGTGGTGATGTCGATAGCAATCCCTTGGGTTTGGTAATCGATGGCAATAAGTTGGTTGCATCAGATGCAGGTGCAAATGACTTACTCAGTGTGAATATTGATGGTAGTAATTTGCAAGCTATTACTACATTTCCTCAAGACATATTGAGTAATCCTGTCTTTCCACCTGAGGGTACCCCATCCAATGAACCGGCACAAGTGCCATCTCAAGGTGAAGCGGTGCGATCGCAGTTTGCAACTCAACCAGTCCCCTCAAGTGTGGCAAAAGGGCCTGATGGTGCTTATTATGTCAGCCAATTTACTGGTTTTCCCTTCCCTGAAGGTGGGGCAAAAATCTATCGAGTTGGTGCTGATGGAACATCAACAGTCTTTGCAGATGGTTTTACCCAACTTACAGACTTGGAATTTGATCCTGCGGGCAATTTATATGCTTTGCAGTACGCCAATCAGTCAGCCTGGAAGGGTAATTTTGATGGTTCTGTAATCAAAATAGCTACTGATGGGACACGCACAACTCTTCTGAGTGGCAATGGATTAGAGTCGCCTAGCGCCCTGACTATTGGTGCTGATGGTGCAGTATACGTTACCAACCGAGGCGATCGCCCAGGACTTGGACAAGTTCTCAGAATTGAAAATACCAAATCTGTCCCTGAACCTGATTCTGCTTTAGGTGTGTTAGCGATCGCTGCCTTTGGCGTTGGTTGCTTGCACAAAAAGAGAGCCACTAAACCTTCCATACATAGAGCCGTGGCGCTCAAGTAAAGAGTTTCAAACCAATCCTGCGTTCCTCAAAGACTGCGATTCGTTGTCTTTAAAACCATAAAAGTTTCCACTTACTTAACTCTCAATCTCCAAAGGTATGAAACTCAAATCATTTACTCTTACACTTTTGACCCTTTGTATTGCTGGCGTTTCTGTACCAAAAGCAGCCGAAGCTGCAAGCCTAACGGTAGTTACTGATGGTCTTAGTAACCCACGCGGAATGGACTTTGATTCTAGCGGCAATCTTTATGTTACAGAAAGCGGTTCTGGGGGTGATGGAAAAGACGGAAGATGCATTGCATCACCTAGCGCAGGGTATATTCCTTTATGTGCAGGTCAGAATGGCTCCCTGATCAAAATTGCTAAAGACGGTACAAAAACAAATATAATTTCCGATCTGACTTCTTTAGCATTATCGCCCTCTGGGGAACAAGCAGCCGGGCCTGCCGACATCAAATTTGATTCTCTAGGTAACGCTTATCTTTTGACGGGTCTAGCAGGCGATCCAACCAATCGTGATACCGTTTTAAAATCGCCTGACCTCGGAAAATTATACAAAGTAGACTTAAAAACTGGTGGGTTGACAACTCTTGCCGATTTTGCAAAATACGAAACTGCATTTAATCCTGATGGTACTGATTTGATTTCCAACCCCTATGCTTTGGCAATTAAAGGTGAGACTGGTTACGTAGTTGATGGTGGTGGAAACTCTATATATAGTGTGGCACTCGATGGCAGTGGTATTAAGAACGTAGCCGCAGTTCCTAAGAAAACGATAGATAAGAAACTTGAATTTCCTAAGCTTCCCCCAGGTGTAGATCCAACAAAGCTTCCTGTAACACAGCAATCAGTACCTACAGGTATCACAGTTGCTCCAGATGGCAGTTTAACAGTCAGCGAATACACTTACTTTCCCTATCCAGAGAAAGAAGCACGTATCTTTAGCTTTGACCCCAATACCTTGCAATCAAAAGTTATCGCCGATGGCTTTACACAGCTGACTGGCGTAACATACGACCCTGAGGGCAATTTGTACGCCTTGCAACACATCAATCATTCCGAATGGAAAGAAATTCAACAGGGCGGTATTATCACTGGTGATATTAGTGGTTCTGTGATCAAAATAGGCACTGATGGTACTCGTGAAACGATTTGGAGTGGTGATGGACTAGAAGCTGGTTCTGGCATCACTTATGGCCCTGATGGTGATTTATATATTGCAAACCGAGCCAGACTCGCAGGAACAGGACAAGTTATCAAGATTGATCCTAGAGTAACCAAAGTTCCCGAACCCACCTCTTCAATAGGTCTGATAGTTGCTAGTGCTTTAGGTGCAACTTCAATGCTGAAGCGCAAACGTAGCAAAGAATTAGCCAAAGTAGAGACTGTCTAATTCCGAGTAAATTCTACAAAATAGGCTGCTGCCTCATACAGAAAGTTGCATTTCAAACAAGAGGCAGCAGCCTAAATTACCGGGTTCCCAAATTGGGACTGGGAACAAAATTAATCTAGGAAAGAGTATAACTCATACAACCAGGACTTCAAACTCATGGGTTTAGTCAAAAATTTGTCAATCGGCATTCTCGGTACTGGATTCTTGGTGTTGGCAACAGCAGCCCAAGCCAAGGCTGTAACATTAACTTACGACAGAAGTATCGGCGAACCTGGCTTCGGTCCTGGGCAACTGTTTGTTCCCCAAGGCATAGCGGTGGATAGCCAAGGGAATACCCTTATATCTAACGGACGCGGTGTTAACCCGGATGGTACTCCTAACTACAACGTCGGTAACAAAATTGAAAAATTTAGTCCAAGCGGTCAGTATATTGGAGCAATTGGCTCCGGCGGCACAGGGCCCGGACAGTTTGACGAGCCAACAACTGTAGACTTTAATCCCGTAACAGGGGATTTGTATGCAGGTGATGTTTACAACAACCGCATCAATCAATTCGATTCTCAGGGTAAATTTATTAGATCCTTTGCAAATGGAGATTTTACCGGTCTCATACCAGGTAGGATTTTCTTTGGACCATCTGGTGTGACATTTGACAAAGCTGGTAACGTTTACGCAGGTGATTTTAACGGCGAAAGGATCTTTAAATTCACACCTGACGGAAAGCAAATTGGTGTCATTGGTGGCAATGTCGGCACTGGACTTGGAGAAACTCAAGGTGTAGCAGGTATAAGAATTTCCCCAGTCAGTGGAAATATCTTTGTAGCTGACCAGTATAACAACCGCGTTAAAGTACTCGATCCAAATGGAAAACCTCTGTACACATTTGGTTCAGCAGGTAGCGGACCTGGACAGCTTCTTCAGCCAATTGGCATCGAAGTGGACGACCAAGAGAATGTTTATGTAGCTGATTCTATCAACAGCCGCGTTCAGGTATTTGATAAAAACGGTACGTTCCTGACTTCCTACGGTCAACCAGCCCTAGATGCATCAGGCAACCCAGTCCCGCCTCCAGCATTAACTGGTCCTCCTTTTGGCAATCCCCTCGACCTCACTCCAGGCAAATTTAACTGGACGGGTGGTACAGCCCTCAAAGATGGCAAGCTTTATGTGGGCGATTTCTTCCAAGGTCGCGTCCAAGTGTTAAATGTAGAGGGCACAACTCAAGTACCTGAATCTAGTTCAATATTGGGTTTAGCATTACTTGGATTTGGGGCTGCTACCGTTACATTGAAGAAACGTGGGCAACAAAAAACAGTCTTCGGTTTAGAGAAGGAACTGCAAAAACAGTGCTGAGTTTTGATGCTTGAGTAACAGTTTCGTAGGGTGGGTTAGCCAAGGGTATAACCCACCATCTCAAGAATTTTGGTGCGTTACGCTTCGCGGTAACACACCCTACTGGCTCCCCTAAGAAATTTTCAAAACAAGGGAGATAAAAACTGGGTTAACACAACAAAGCCAACATTATCAAGGTGCTTCCAGGACATTAACAGCTCATGCAGATTCTGATTTATTCATATAACTATCATCCAGAACCAATTGGTATTGCACCTTTGATGACTGAACTAGCAGAAGGGCTAGTGAAGCGAGGGCACCAAGTACGGGTAATCACAGGTATGCCTAACTATCCTCAGCGTCAGATTTACGATGGGTATCAGGGTAAGTTATACGTTACTGAACAGAAAAATGGTGTCAATATTCAGCGTAGTTACCTGCGGATTAAGTCTAAACCCAACCTTATAGATCGGCTACTCCTAGAGTTGAGCTTTGTCTTTACGAGTTTGCCACAAGCGCTCAAGGGCGAACGACCTGATGTAATTCTCTTAACAGTACCGCCACTATTAGTTTGCTTACCTGCAACCTTAATAGGTTGGTTATACAATTGCCCAGTAGTGTTGAATGTGCAAGATATCCTCCCAGAAGCTGCCGTGCGTGTTGGGTTAATTAAAAATAAGTTGATGATTCTCGCTCTAGAAGCGCTAGAAAAATTTGCCTACCGAACTGCACATACCGTTAGCGTGATTGCCGATGGCTTTGTAGATAATTTAATAAATAAAGGTGTACCTGCTAATAAAATTGCCTGCATTCCCAATTGGGTGAATCTAAATTTTATCCGCCCTTTACCGAAGGAGAAAAATTCTTGGAGAGCTACCCATCAACTCGATGGTAAATTTGTAGTGCTTTACTCAGGTAATATTGCTCTGACGCAAGGTTTGGAAACAGTAATAGAAGCAGCATCTCACTTGCGTCATCAAAAAGAAATTGTCTTTGTCATAGCTGGGGAATCCCAAGCTCTCGAAAGGTTGCAAAAACATTGTCTTGCTTGTGGAGCAGATAACGTTTTGCTTTTACCATTGCAACCGCGAGAAAAACTACCACAAATGTTAGCAGCAACAGACGTCGGGTTGATTGTGCAAAAGCGCAATGTGATTTCCTTCAATATGCCTTCTAAAATACCACTGCTGTTAGCCAGTGGTCGCCCAATTGTGGCTTCAGTTCCCGCCACTGGGACTGCTGCCAAAGCTATCCGAGAAAGTGACGGTGGCATTATCGTTGAGCCAGAGTCAGCAGATGCTTTGGCTGCGGCGGTATTGGATTTATATAATCAGCCGGAATTAGCAGCGCAATTAGGGCGTAGAGGAAGAAAGTTTGCGGTAGAAAACTATTCCTTTGAGCAAGCATTAGATCGGTATGAAGAGTTATTTTCTGATGTGATTGCCAAAGGAGCAACAACTTTGGATATCTTGCCCGAAATGAGTTCTAAAGAATCACTTGTTGATATTTGAAAATTGGGGACAGCAAAAATGCCCTTGAAATCCTCTTATTCAGATCAGCTTAAAAAAACTGACCAAAGCTTGATCGCCTTACTGAGCGATCGCCTATCATTATTAGCAGCATCAGAATTTCCTTCTTTAGATGAACAACTGGCTGGTGTGGCTCCCCTACTTGCTGAAGCTGGTATTCCTGAGTCTGTTTGGGCAGGTGTAGTAAATAGTTGTCATGCCACTCTAATTCCTAAATCTGCAATAAATCATCTCAGCGCCCGACAAATTACCATCATCGGTGGATGTGGCAGGATGGGAAGATTATTTAAAGAGCAGCTTCAGCAAGTAGGTCACAATGTTAGTGTTCTCGAACATGAAGATTGGGAGTATGCAGATCAACTGTTAAGTCAGGCAGAATTAGTATTAGTAAGCGTTCCTATTGAATATACAGTTGATGTTATCAAGCGTGCAGCTAAATACCTTGCCCCAAATACAGCTTTGTGTGACATCACGAGTGTAAAGACTCAGCCAACTCAGGCAATGCTCGAACACCATTCAGGCCCAGTCATGGGTTTACATCCAATGTTTGGGCCAAATATAAAATCGTTTTTAGGACAAAAAGTGGTAGTGTGTCCAGGTCGAAACGATGATTCATTTCACTGGTTATTAGATTTTCTTAAAAGTCAAGGTGGGGAGTTGATTGTTTGCACGCCTGAAGAACATGATCAAATGATGGTGATTATTCAAGCAACGCAGCATTTTTGTAGATTTAGTCTTGGTGTTTTCTTAGCACAAACAAGAGTTAACATAGAGCAAAGTCTAACAATGTCAACTCCTAACTACCGTCAAGAAATTGACATTGTTAAACGTTTGTTTTCTCAAAATCCTCACTTATGTGTTGATATTATGTTAGCTACAGAAGAGAGGTGTGATGCAATTAGGTCTTTAGCTAATACTTATAGCCGTTTAGCGAAACTGGTGTTGAGTAAAGATAGAGACGCATTAATTCAAGAATTTGAAAATACTCAAAGCTTTTTTTAAGAGAAAATTAACACTTTGCTACAGCCTTTAAAAACAACAGCTAAAACGTCTCTACAACCAGATTTTAAACCACAGATGCACACAAATATTAGCATTTAAGGAACAAAAAATATGCTGATAGACATCTTTCACGATCCTGTTTGTCCCTGGTGCAGAATTGGAATAAAGAATCTGTTTGATGCACTGGCACAATGGCAAGAAAAAGAAGTAGATATCCGCTGGCATCCCTTTATTCTCGACAATGCTGTTCCTGCTGACGGGTACGAATTTTACAGCTTTATGCGAAATAGAAAAGGTATCAAAGCAGAAGAACTGCAACTTCTGTTTGATTCTACACGACGCGCAGGTGAGGCAGCTGGAGTCAAGCTACATTTTGACAAAATTCGTTTGGCTGTCAATACTAAGCTTTCTCACAAACTGATTGCACTCGCACCAGTAAACGTAAAAAATGATGTCGTAGAAGCCATTTATAAAGCTTACTTTGAAAACGGTTTGAACATTGGAGATATTGACGTTCTAATTACCATAGGTACAGCTTATAAAATGGATTATAGAGAATTATGGTTACAATTAAATGATGATGCTGCGGTTAAAGCCTTTGTAGCTGAATCAACATTTGCTAGACCGAATGGCATCAACAGTGTGCCGTTCTTCATCATCAATAACAAAGTCAAGATAAATGGTTCTCACTCAGTAGAAATGTTCCTTCAAGCTTTGAATCGTGCCGCACTTATAGATAGATCAGCAAAAATATGGTAGTTGAGATTAAGCAAAAAAGTAGATTCAATCTGCAACCAATTCATCAACGTGTTTCGGTTACTTTCAACTACGAGGTTTACTTCACCCAAAATTTATTTGAGTTGAAAAACCCGACGCTAGCGCAAGTGATTACAGCGGATGGGGAGACAAAGCCCAAGAAAGTAGTTGCAGTGGTAGACGCAGGAATATTGCAGTATCAACCTGAATTGGTTAAGCAATTAGTAGCGTATACCAAGTTTTATGCAGAGGTGGTAGCGATCGCAGCTCAACCGATGATAATTTCGGGAGGAGAAGCTGCCAAAAATGATCCCACTTTGCTAGAGCAAATCCACCAACAGATTGAAGCAGCAGGATTATGTCGCCACTCCTACATATTAGCGATCGGGGGTGGGGCTGTGTTGGATTTGGTAGGATATGCTGCTGCAACTGCTCACCGGGGAATTCGCGTGATTCGCATTCCGACAACGGTGTTAGCGCAAAATGATTCCGGGGTGGGAGTCAAGAACGGCATCAATGCCTTTGGTAAAAAGAACTTTCTGGGCACATTTGCGCCACCTTATGCAGTTATAAATGATTCTGCCTTTTTGACAACCTTAGACGATCGCGATTGGCGTTCTGGAATCGCAGAAGCAATCAAAGTGGCGCTGATTAAGGATGCTAACTTTTTTCATTTTATCCATTTCCACACCGCAGCCCTTGTGCAGCGAGACATGGACACTATGCAAGAGATCATCTATCGTTGCGCTCAGTTACATCTAGAACATATTGCCAATAGCGGCGATCCTTTTGAAATGGGTTCGTCTCGTCCCCTGGATTTTGGACATTGGGCGGCTCATAAACTGGAGCATTTGACAGATTATCGTTTGCGTCATGGCGAAGCAGTTGCGATCGGCATCGCTTTGGATAGCACCTATTCTTATCTTTTAGGACTGCTGGATTGTTCAGAATGGCAACGGATATTAAATACTTTGTTGGCGTTAGGTTTCACGTTGTATGTGCCAGAAATGGATGATAAGTTATCACAACTGGAACATCCTCATTGTCTGTTCCGGGGTTTAAGCGAGTTCCGCGAACACTTGGGTGGAGAATTGACTTTAACGCTGTTACAACGTATTGGAAAAGGAATTGAAGTTCACGAGGCGGATTTGTTTTTGTACAGGCAAGCAATATCGCTGTTGCGGAAGTTTTAGGGTTCTTTTTAGTGGTGAATTGAGGGGTGAATTTTAAACGTATAGGCACTTCGCCTTTCCGCAGAGTAGCTAAGTAATGCAAAGGTTTGATGCGAGGCAATCTTTTTGCTACCAACTTGTGAAAGCATCTACTACTTTTGAGGGAGGCGAAGACTTTTAAATAGCCTTGTTAGAAAAAGTACTAGAAAAGCAGTATAAAAAGCGAATAAATTGACACCCAATCGAAAAATTATTCAATGTATTGTCTGCTTGATATCTAGTACTCTTAAATAAGACACAAAACTTTACTTATATTTTTTTGGAATAATTGGCGGATTAGAAAAATTGAATTACATGAAAATAAAATCATCTAACTTTGTTATTTATTTATACATAAATAATAACAAATTATCTTAAATAATGACTAATTAATAACTACTCCAGAGAAATTACTCATGATTTTTGATTCCTATTGCTACAAAACCTTTGGTGGTGTAACTGTTTATCGCTCCATGACAGAAGTGAAGATAGACACTGCCCTGGAAGATGTTCTGTTCCACTTAAATTCTCAGCGTGGAGGCTTGCTAAGGAGCAGCTACGAATATCCAGGGAGATACAAAAGATGGGCGATCGGATTTGTCAATCCACCATTGGAATTGGCTACACAGGAGAATACTTTTACTTTGATAGCGTTGAATGAACGCGGCCAAGTCCTTTTACCATTCCTCTTAGAGCGCTTATCCCAGTCAGAACAACTTGAGAAAGTCACCCAAGATAATAACCATATCGTAGGCTTTGTTAAACCTGCCAAAAAATTATTCGCTGAAGAAGAACGTAGTAAACAACCTTCAGCATTTACTGTTATCCGGGAAATTCTATATACTTTTACTAGTGAAGAAGACGAGCATTTAGGATTGTATGGTGCGTTTGGTTACGACTTAGTTTTTCAGTTTGAACCAATTACCCAACGTCTGGAACGTCCTACAGATCAGCGTGATTTAGTGCTTTATCTGCCAGATGAATTAATAGTTGTTGACTACTATCAGCAACGCGCATTCCGTCTCCAATATGAATTTGAAACAGCACATGGTAGTACTAAGAATCTTCCTCGAACAGGTGAGTCTCTAGATTATCGCGGAAAACATCTTCTCCCAAATAAAACTGCTGACCATAAAGTAGGGGAGTATGCCAAAAAAGTTGAGGTTGCACTCGATTATTTCCGCCGAGGTGATTTATTTGAAGTTGTTCCTAGTCAAAACTTTTTTGAAAGCTATGAAGACCAACCCAGCAAGTTATTTGAAACTTTAAAAGAAATAAATCCTAGTCCTTATGGATTTATTTTTAATCTAGGTGGAGAATATCTTATTGGTGCATCTCCAGAAATGTTTGTGCGGGTTGAAGGGAAGCGGGTAGAAACCTGTCCAATTAGTGGTACCATTAGCCGAGGACAAGATGCTCTTGATGATGCGGTGCAAATTCGTCATTTACTCAACTCCCACAAAGACGAAGCTGAGTTGACGATGTGTACTGATGTCGATCGCAATGACAAATCCCGAATCTGTGAACCTGGCTCAGTACAAGTGATTGGTCGTCGCCAAATTGAATTATACAGCCACTTAATTCATACAGTAGATCATGTTGAGGGGACACTGCGATCGCAATTTGATGCCTTAGATGCATTCTTGAGCCATACTTGGGCGGTTACAGTCACCGGCGCACCCAAAAGAGCCGCAATAGATTTTATTGAACAGCATGAAAAGAGCGCTCGACGTTGGTATGGTGGAGCAGTTGGCTATTTAAATTTCAATGGGAATTTAAATACTGGATTAATTCTGCGGACAATCCGATTAAAAGACTGCATCGCTGAAGTGCGAGTTGGTGCTACTGTCCTTTATGACTCCATTCCACAAGCAGAAGAACAAGAAACAATTACTAAAGGTGCTGCTTTATTTGAGACGATTCGTCGTGTCAAGCAAACTAGTCAGAAAATTGATCAGTCGAGTTCCATCAAATTAACTAAAATCCTCTCAAGTCGGGAAGCTGGCAAACGCATCTTATTAATAGACTATGAAGACTCATTTGTTCATACCCTAGCCAATTACATTCGCCAAACTGGTGCAAGTGTCACCACACTCCGTCATGGTTTCTCAGAATCGCTATTCGACACAGAACGCCCTGACTTAGTTGTTTTATCTCCTGGCCCTGGTAGACCAAGTGATTTTCGGGTTCCAGAGACTGTCGGTGCCCTTCTTCATCGCAAAATCCCTATTTTCGGAGTTTGTCTAGGACTGCAAGGCATCGTTGAAGCTTTTGATGGAGAATTAGGAGTTCTCAAGTATCCTCAACACGGTAAATCCTCACGGATTTTCGTCAGTGATTCAGATTCTGTTACCTTCAAAAACTTACCACAATCTTTTACAGTCGGTAGATATCACTCATTGTTTGCCCTACCGGAACGTTTGCCAAAAGAACTGAAAGTAACAGCGATGTCTGATGACGACGTAATTATGGGCATTGAACATCAGACACTTCCCATCGCCGCCGTTCAGTTTCATCCAGAATCAATCATGACTTTAGCGGAAGAAGTTGGTCTGGAAATCATTAAAAATGTGGTGCGTGCATATACTCAAACCAAAGAATCATCTGTTATTAGTTAGGAGTTTGAAGTTAAGAGTCTCGCCTCGTTCCCATGCTCTGCATAGAAATGCCATCCCTGAGGCTTTGCCTCATAACTAGACGCATTTTTTGCCTATGATTTTAAGAGTGTTTTTAGTCGTACCGGATAGGCAGAGCCTGCACAGAATGCATTCCCAGATTCCATCTGGGAACGAGAATAACGAGAATAATTAGTTATTTCCCCATTTCCTGCCACTCCCCATTCCGTCAAGTATTTTATGATTAACCGAGTTGCCCCTCCCCGCCATATTCTTGAAGAAATTGTGTTGCATAAAAGGCAAGAAGTTGCAAAAATGCAGCAAGAACTGCCTTTACCTTCCTTGCGACAACAGTTAAATGCAGCCCCGACTGTGCGAAATTTCTTGACTGCTTTACAAGAAAATCCCAACCAACCGAGCTTAATTGCCGAGGTTAAAAAGGCATCACCCAGCCGGGGGATTATTCGCGCAGATTTTGACCCAGTAACGATCGCTCAAGCTTATGAACGAGGTGGTGCAGCTTGTTTATCAGTCCTGACTGACCAAAAGTTTTTTCAAGGCAGTTTTGAGAATCTTGCTAACGTGCGATCGCAAGTAGCATTACCCCTACTGTGCAAGGAGTTCATCATTGACCCCTACCAAATTTATTTAGCACGAACAGTGGGTGCAGATGCAGTTTTGTTGATTGCCGCCATTTTATCAGACCAAGAACTCCAAGATTTTTTGCGAGTAATTCATGATTTGGGCATGAATGCACTGGTGGAAGTCCATACCTTGGCTGAACTGGATCGGGTGCTAAAGCTTGACGATTTACGTTTAGTAGGAATCAACAATCGCAATTTAGAAGATTTTACCCTTGATTTAGGAACAACACAGCAACTTTTAGCACAGCGCCAACAAAAATTACAAAGTTTGGATATCACCGTCGTCAGCGAATCTGGATTGTATACACCTGCGGATTTATCTTTTGTCGCTGAGGCTGGTGCGCGTGCAGTTTTGATTGGAGAGTCTTTAGTTAAACAAAGTGATGTAGAACAAGCTGTGCGTATGCTAACACTTGATCCTCCCTAACCCTCCTTAAAAAGGAGGGAATGAGAGTAAGTCTTTTTAAGGCGGTTGAGTGGCTCTTTGCGAAAATAGGCTTCTCGCTGAAGGTGGGTAAAGGGGACATTTAAGGGATCATAGAAAATAATTCTTCCCTTTTCCCTTCCCCCTAAACCCTTTCCCTGTTCCTGATTTTGCTTTGAGGCAATTGGATGAAAGCGATGGTGATCACAAACTTCGGAAGTCCAGAAGTCTTTGTAGAAAGTGAAGTGGATAAACCAACACCAAAGAACAACGAAGTTTTAATCAAGGTTTATGCCACCTCCGTGAACCCAGCCGACTGCGGGGTGCGCCAAGGAATTTTTGGACCAAGGGTAAAATTGCCTGCAATTCTCGGCTTTGACGTTTCCGGTGTCGTTGAGACAGTGGGCGAAAATGTTAGGGATTTTCAGGTGGGTGACGAAGTTTATTATGCAATAGCACATGAAGAAGGTGGTGGTGCTAATGCGGAGTATCATGTCGCAAATGAATCAACTATTGCCAAAAAGCCTACAAATATATCCCATTTAGAAGCTGCTAGCGTACCTGTGGCAGGGGGTACAGCATGGGCTGCACTCATCACTAGAGCAAATATCAAAGTCGGTGAAACTGTGTTGATTCATGGTGGTGCAGGCGGTGTCGGCACATTCGCTATTCAAATAGCTAAAGCAGCAGGCGCTTACGTTTACACAACCTGCGGCAATTATGATATCGATTTTGTCAAGTCCATCGGTGCAGACAGAGCGATCGATTACCGCAACGAAGACTTTATTAAGATCATTATGCAGGAAACAGGCGGTGCAGGTGTTGACGTAACCTTTACTACTGTTGGCGGCGAAATTTTAGCTAAAAGTTTGGCGGTTACAAAAGCTGATGGTCGCGCTGTCACTATAACAGGCGTGACGGGTGATTTCAACATCGCTATTTTCAAAAATATTACTGTCCACTTTACACACTTAGATTGCACCCGTCCTAAGCTTGATGCCTTGAGAAACCTAATTGAACGAGGTCATATCAAACCTGTTGTCAGTAAGACTTTTTCACTTCATCAGGTGGCACAAGCGCATAAAACGTTTGAGGAAGGCGGTGAGGGTGTGCGCGGCAAGATTGTTGTACAGGTTGTATAAGTCAACGTTTATGATTTATCGCTCATGGTTAATTTGTGTCTTGCTGTAAACCATTACCTATTGCTAGAATCTCCAATCTAAAAAAATGAAGCTTTGATACTCGACGACGGAGTTCAAAGACTCGTTGACGGAGCTAAAAGACTCGTTGACGGAGCTAAAAGACTCGTTGACGGAGATAAAAGACTCGTTAACGGAGCTAAAAGACTCGTTGACGGAGATAAAAGACTCGTTGACGGAGATAAAAGACTCGTTGACGGAGATAAAAGACTCGTTGACGGAGCTAAAAGACTCGTTGACGAGGTTCAAAGACTCGTTAACGGAGCTAAAAGACTCATTCACGAGGTTCAAAGACTCGACGACAAAAAATCTAGGGTGAACATCGATAATTGCTAAATGTTGATTCTTCCAAAACTATTAACTAACCATTAACCATTTTTTAGAATGACTTCTATCTCTGATTCCTTTCAAACTTTACGCGATCGCCAACAGTGTGCTTTAATCCCCTTTATCACAGCAGGCGATCCTAACTTAGAAACCACTGCCGAAGCTTTACGTATCTTAGATCGCAATGGTGCTGACTTCATCGAGTTGGGCGTTCCCTACTCCGATCCTTTAGCAGATGGCCCTGTAATTCAAGCAGCAGCAACCCGTGCTTTGCAAAAAGGCACGAAATTAGAGCAAGTGCTAGAAATGTTGCACACAGAGATTCCTAACCTAAAAGCGCCAATCATTCTATTTACTTACTACAATCCCATTTTGTACCGAGGTATTAAGCCATTTTTAGGAAAAATTGCCGCTGCTGGCGTGCAAGGGTTGGTAGTGCCAGACTTGCCCTTAGAAGAAGCAGAAGAATTAATCCAAACTGCTGCATCTTTCGGAATTGAGGTAATTTTACTCGTAGCTCCTACCAGTTCTAGAGATAGAATTGAAGCGATCGCTCGTCAATCTCACGGTTTTATCTACTTGGTAAGCGTTACAGGTGTTACAGGTGTCCGCGCTCAAATCCAAGACCGTGTAAAGTATTTAATTACAGATTTGCAAAGCATCACCGATAAACCCATTGGCGTTGGTTTTGGCATCTCAGGGCCAGAACAAGCGCATCAAGTAAGGGAATGGGGAGCAGATGCGGTGATTGTTGGTAGTGCCTTCGTTAAACGGTTAGCTGAAGGTAGCCCGACAGAAGGATTGCAAGCCGTGGAAAAGCTTTGTCAAGAACTGAAAACAGCCATTACAGAAAGTCAGCGTGAAAGTCCATCTCTTCAAGAGGTGAGATAAATTCACCCGCAGACTTAGTAAATAGGGAATAGGGAATAGGGAATAGGGGATTAATTTCTCTTTCTCCCCCCTGCCCCCTGTCTCCTGCCCCCTGCTTCCATTAAGATAATGAAACTCCTGCTGAAATCCGTCAAAATATTAATTTATAGCCTACTTCTAGTTAGTGCCTGTGCTATTACAGTCTTTGCCCACGATCGCACTGATCACAGACAATACGAATATCATTGGCATTACAATTTTCCAGGAAAACAGGCTCACCAAGCTGTAAGAAAGAACGTAACTGACCTGACATCAGCAGAGAAAACAGCTTTCGTTAAAGCTATCAAAACCTTAAAAACGATAATTCCCGCAGGTAGCAAGCTCAGTATTTACGACCAATTCGTTGCCATACATCTAGGGGCAACACGCCTGATTCATAACCATAAAGGACATTCCGATGGTTCCGTTCACGAACTTGCTCATGAAAATGCCGCATTTTTCCCTTGGCATCGAGAATATATCCGCAGATTTGAACAAGCTTTGCAAGCAGTAGACCCAACTGTTAGCCTGCCATACTGGGATTGGACTGACGCCAAAGCACTTGATGTGATTTTTAACGATGACTTTCTTGGTTCTAACGGTCAAGGAGTAACCATCAAAATTCCAAATCAGGGGAATTTTACAGGCGGCCCAGTGCCTGGGGCTTTTGCTGCTGCAAATGGCTGGGTTATGAATCCAGCATTAAACATTGACCCAGATACCGGAACATCTTTAGGTACATCACTTGTACGCTTTCTCCGACTACCTCCTGCCAGTGATTACCCTTTGCCCAAAAAAGATGTTGAGCGTGTCCTTGCTCTTAATGATTATTCTCTATTTCGCCCTGCTTTGGAAGGATTTATCTCTGTAGATGAGCAAGGTAAAGTCACGCCAGGAGGATTCATCCACAACTACATTCATGCCTTTGTCGGTGGGGTAAAGATAAACGCGACTACAACACCCATAACGTTTAAGAGTCTGGGTACGATGAGCAATATACCAAGTTCGCCCTATGACCCAGTGTTTTGGTTGCATCATGCCAACGCAGACCGCCTCTGGGCCCAATGGCAAGACAACGGTCATAAAGGCAGCGATTTTTATCCTCCCGATGGTCATAGTCAGCCTTATGGACACAATCCTAAAGACCTAATGTGGCCTTGGGACGGCGGTATGTCTAACCCGAAAGCTACGGCCTTAGGAGATTTACTATCCCTATTACCAAATTTTAACTCTGACGATTTGGTGCGCCCTATAGATGTTTTGAATCACAGGGAACTAGGCTATATCTACCAAACCTCTGAAAAGAAAACGCAAAAAGAATCTTATCTCTGGGATAAGTTCTAAAAAGTTAGAAGAGAGTAAAAAATACTTAAAGTTTAAAGGATTTTGAACTATGGTAAGCATACAAGATATCAAAACTGCGATTTCATCTACGACCGTGCAACCTGACCTTTTAGGCAGGTTTGGAAAATTCGGTGGTAAATACGTCCCCGAAACCTTAATGCCTGCATTAGGTGAGTTAGAAACCGCATTTCATCAATATCGCAATGAGCCAAGTTTCCAAGCGGAACTGCAAGACTTACTCCGCGATTATGTTGGACGACCCACCCCATTATATTTTGCTGAACGCCTGACAACAAACTACGCTAGACCAGATGGCACGGGAGCGCAAATCTATTTAAAGCGTGAAGATTTAAATCATACAGGCGCTCACAAAATCAATAATGCTTTGGCTCAAGTGTTACTCGCTAAACGCATGAGCAAGAAGCGGATTATCGCAGAGACAGGTGCAGGTCAACATGGAGTTGCGACTGCAACTGTATGTGCGCGGTTTGGTTTGAAATGTGTAATTTACATGGGCGTCCAAGATATGGAACGCCAAGCCCTCAACGTCTTTCGGATGAAGTTGATGGGAGCAGAAGTACGTCCAGTAGAGGCAGGTACGGGAACTCTCAAGGATGCAACTTCTGAAGCAATCCGTGATTGGGTGACGAATGTGGAAACAACCCATTACATCCTGGGTTCTGTTGCAGGGCCCCATCCCTACCCGCTAATCGTGCGTGATTTCCATGCTGTAATTGGTGTAGAAACTCGCGCTCAGTCACAGGAGAAATGGGGAGGATTACCAGATATTCTACTGGCTTGCGTGGGTGGAGGTTCTAATGCGATCGGCTTATTCAAAGAGTTTGTGCATGAACCTTCAGTTCGCCTAATTGGAGTAGAGGCGGCGGGTGAAGGTGTAGATACAGAAAAACACGCTGCTACCTTGACAAAAGGAAAAATAGGTGTATTGCACGGTGCAATGAGCTATTTACTGCAAGATGATGATGGTCAAGTTATCGAAGCCCATTCAATTAGCGCCGGATTAGACTATCCCGGTGTTGGCCCTGAGCATAGTTATTTAAAGGATCTTGGTCGCGCCGAATATTACAGCGTAACTGATAAGCAAGCTTTAGAAGCATTTCAAAGACTTTCGCAACTAGAAGGGATTATTCCAGCCTTAGAAACTGCTCATGCGATCGCTTATCTAGAAACCCTTTGTCCTCAGTTAGAAGGCAGTCCCCGCATTGTCATCAATTGTTCTGGTAGAGGTGACAAGGATGTGCAAACCGTCGCCAAAATCCTGAATCACTAGTAGTCTGTCTTTTACTAATACCCAATACCCAATGCCCAATACCCAATGCCTAATGCCTAATGCCTAATGCCCAATGCCCATTACGAATATGATGGCTGTAATTCAAACTCCACCCGATAACATCTTCATCCTTCCTGAGTTCTACAACTGGCCAGCTTTATTGCAACAGTTGCTGAATCGGCAATCGTTGACGGTTTCCCAAGCTGCGGATCTGATGCAAGGTTGGCTGATAAATGCCATTCCTCATGTACTATCAGGAGCGATTTTAGCCGCAATTCAAGCCAAAGGCGTATCTGCCGAAGAATTAGTAGGCATGGCTAGCGTCTTACAATCCCAATCTTCTTCTACTCCCTACTCCCTCCCCACTCCCCTAATAGACACCTGTGGAACTGGTGGAGATGGAGCTTCAACCTTTAATATCTCCACTGCTGTGGCCTTTGTTGCCGCAGCCGCAGGGGTAAAAGTTGCCAAACATGGCAATCGTTCGGCATCTAGCAAAACTGGTTCTGCTGATGTGTTGGAAGCTTTGGGGATAAATCTCAACGCCACTCCTGAAAAAGTGCAAGCCGCAGTGGGCGAAGTCGGGATCACCTTTTTATTTGCTCCAGGCTGGCATCCTGCACTCAAGGCGATCGCTACTTTGCGAAAAACTTTGAAAGTGCGGACTGTTTTTAACTTGCTCGGCCCGCTAGTAAATCCCATGCGACCGACAGGGCAAATTATTGGTGTGAACGACCCGCTTTTACTAGAGGAGATTGTTCAAGCTTTATCCCAATTGGGATGTCAGCAAGCGATCGCACTTCACGGACGCGAACGTTTAGATGAAGCTGGTTTGGCAGATGCCACTGACTTGGCTGTACTCCAAGATAAAAAAGTGCGTTGTCTAACGCTCAATCCTCAAGAACTTGGTTTGAGTTTTGCACCAACTGCGGCTTTGCACGGTGGAGATGTCCCAGAAAATGCCGAAATCTTGAAGGCAGTTCTCCAAGGGAAAGGCACTCAAGCGCAGCAAGATGTAGTCGCTTTAAATACAGCCCTAGCGCTCCAAGTTGGTCAACCGATTGATGGGGAAACGGATGTTTTAGCAGGTTGTGTCAAAGGTATTGTCCTTGCCAAGAAAATTCTGCAAAGCGGTGCGGCTTGGACAAAACTAGAACAACTTGCTGAATTTTTGCGCTAATTGCTATTAGCCACTAAGTTATAGCGATTCTCAAATGGATGCACATGCTGTAGAGGCGCAGCATTGCTCATAGGCGTCAACTTAAGGCGAAAGCCAGTCTAGAACAAGCTTTTAGAGGTGCCTCGTTAAGAGTCTCAGACTGGGAATGCCAGTTCGGAGGCGGAGCCTCCCTCTCCTAGCGGCAGAGCCGCCAGGGTATGCATTTCCAGCCAGAGGCTGAAAACGAGGTTTTAAAAGAGTTTTCGCTTAATTTGACACCAATGAGCATTGCTGTGCCCCTACGAACAGACTGTATTACACCCAAAACTATACGCAAGGAAAAATAGATGATTATCATACTTAAGAGCGGTACGCCTGTTGAGGAAATCACTCGGATCAGCCAAGAACTGAGTGAGACTTGGGGAGTCACAGTAGAAAAAAGCGTTGGCACTCATAAAATTGTGCTGGGGCTAATTGGTGATACTACTAGCATCGATAAATTACAGGTTCAGGAGTTCAGCCCTTGGATTGAGCAAGTAGTACGGGTACAACAACCTTTCAAGCGGGTAAGTCGAGAATTCCGACATGGAGAAGCCAGCGAGGTCGTTGTACCTACACCTAACGGTGATGTCTATTTCGGCGAACACCATCCGATCGTAGTGGTAGCTGGGCCTTGTTCCGTTGAAAATGAAGCGATGATTGTCGAAACGGCAAAGCGGGTGAAGGCAGCAGGGGCACAGTTTCTGCGTGGCGGAGCCTACAAACCCCGTACTTCACCTTATGCCTTTCAAGGTTATGGTGAAAGCGCTTTAGATTTGTTAGCAGCAGCGCGGGAAGCTACTGGTTTGGGTATCGTCACCGAATTGATGGATGCTGCCGATTTATCAGCAGTAGCGAAAACAGCTGACATAATCCAAATCGGGGCGCGGAATATGCATAACTTTTCGTTGCTCAAAAAGGTAGGCGCTCAAGATAAACCTGTACTGCTAAAACGGGGGATGTCTGCCACAATTGACGAGTGGCTGATGGCGGCAGAATATATTTTGGCATCAGGAAATCCAAATGTAATTCTTTGTGAGCGGGGAATCAGAACCTTTGATGGCAAATATGCCCGCAATACTTTAGATTTATCGGTGCTTCCGGTGTTGCGATCGCTTACCCATTTACCGATTATGATTGATCCCAGTCATGGTACGGGTAGGTCTGAATATGTTCCATCGATGGCAATGGCTGCGATCGCTGCTGGTACAGATGCCTTGATGATTGAAGTTCACCCCAATCCAGCTAAGGCTTTATCTGATGGCCCCCAATCTCTCACCCCTGATAAATTTGACCGCTTAGTTCAAGAAATGTCAATTATGGGCAAAGTAGTCGATCGCTGGTCTACACCTACATTTGATAGCATTAATGACAACCGCATTCTTTTCACGTCAGAACTCTCAAAGTAGATAAAGCGTAATCTTAACCGATTTTTGCAACCGGCTAAATCTGATTAACAGATTCTTTTCTTTAAAAAATCTGTTGATCAGTTTTCTTAAACTACCCCACCCTGCTGACACTGAGGGCGGGGTTTTCACCTGGATTTCTCACAACTGAGAAATCCGGGCTAAAAGGGTAGTGATTGCAGCGTCTGTAATGAATTTTATTATTGCTTCGTTTGTTGATATATTTGCGTTTGGATCATTTTTGGGTATTTGGTGTATTTACCCTACCCTGTATAGGTTTTAGGCTTATTTTTCCTTCAAAAATGCTTAAGTCCCGTGAGGATGGTTTTGCCTTAAATAATCTGAATTCTCATAACTTTTCAAACATCGTCTAAAGATTTGACAAATTTATCAAAAAATTCTTCATTGCAATATGATATTTAATCAAAATATAATTTTATTACAAACTTTTTTACTCAAATATTCTATTTTTTAGTCTAAAAATATGTAATATTTTGACGCATTTATCAAAAAAAATCCCATTGTAATTAGAAGTAAAATTGTATAAATTATAAATGAAAGTAGCATTGAAAATTGATTATCTCTACCTTATAAGGTAATCAAAGAAAATAAAGGCTACAAAATAGTTTTGCTAGTAAAAATACAACATAAAATTCATGTTCAAGATTTAATCTTGTCCATTTTATGTTGCTATGCTAGCAAGATTTTTATTCTAAGAATTAGGAGGATTAGTCCTGATGGCAGATTTGAATAGTAGTGGTACAGGGAACTCTTCTAGTGGCGCAGACAAGTTGAGAGATTCACCCTTCGGTCGCCTGGGTGAAGTTCTGGATGATAAAGAACTCTCCCAAATATTCAGTGGTGTTGGTAAAGGAGAAGGTAGCGGTAGTTCACCATTTGGTGGTAGTGGTGGTGGTAGTGGTAGCAAGCCTGATTTAGCCTATGGTGGTAATCCTTTCGCTGGTGACAACTTTTGGAACATCTTTGCAGGTGGTAAAAATCCATCCGCAGTCGGTAAAAATCCATCCGCAGGCGGTGCTAACCAGGGTAGTGCCACTGACCCTTTGACTGGTGTTGGCAGCAAGGGTAGTACTATTAGCACAACTGAAATACCGGACGGATTAGGTATGAGGGTTACTATTGATAACCTAGTTAACTCAAAGCTTAAAGAGACACAGGGTGGTAGCGTCATCCCATCATTTGGTGGTGGCGGTGCTGGTGGCGGCATCCCATCATTTGGTGGTGGCGGTGCTGGTGGCGGCATCCCATCATTTGGTGGTGGCGGTGCTGGTGGCGGCATCCCATCATTTGGTGGTGGCAGTGCTGGTGGCGGCATCCCATCATTTGGTGGTGGCGGTGCTGGTGACGGCATCCCATCATTTGGCGGTGGCGGTGCTGGTGGCGGCATCCCATCATTTGGTAGTGGCGGTGCTGGTGGCGGCATCCCATCATTTGGTGGTGGCGGTGCTGGTGGCGGCATCCCGTTCGCTTAGTAGCAACAGTCATTAGAATCTTTGGAACAATGATGAGTCTTTCAGTACATACTATGCTAATTGACTATGTTATGCACTGAAACTCTTTATTAGTAAGGACTTTAGGTAAGATTTTCTGTCAGGTTGACAGTGAAGATGATTAAAGCCTTTATTTAAAGAAATTTTGGGTTGAGCAAATTCATACTTGGCGTAACATGTACTGAAGACCCTAAAATTTTTTAACTAAAAGTAGGAGAATTAGTAGCAATGGAAGCGTCTGCTGTCAATTCCATTAATGGTAAGGTTAATAGCTTTAGTGCCACTAGCGATCGCAACCTGTATAGCAGTAGTTCCTTTGCTAGCAATAGCAGTTTGTATACTGAAGGCAGTTTATTGACGGGTGGTAGTAACCCCTTAGCTGGTAACAGTGCCATTACAGGTGGCGGTAGCAACCCCTTTGCTGGGGATGCTGGCAGCAAGCTTCAGCAATTAATCTTTGATCGCTTGAAGTTAATTCTGGGTAAAAATTTTTTCCAGGACACTAATAACACATTAGCAAATGGAAGTAACCCATTTCTAAACGGTGGCAATACCACTGCAATTGGCGGTATCAACCCCTTTGCTGGCAACAGTAACCCTATAGCAGGTGCTGGAAGTTTACTTCAACAATCGCCTTTCGATCCGTTGAGAGAAGTCCTTGGTAATAATATACCCTTTAGTAACAGTAGCAATACGTTTAATACTGGTAGTAGTAACTCTATTACTAATGCTGGTAGCCCACCCTTTAATAAGGGCAACCTACCCGTTGGTAATAGCAATAGGAACTTTGGTAGTAAGAACGCAACCATTGGAAATTTTAACTCGGACTATGGGAGCAACAGCGCAACCATTGGGAATGGTAATTGGAACTTTAATAATGACAATGCAACTATCGGTAATGGCAACTGGTTATTTGCAAAGGGTAACACAACCCTTGGTAACGGTAACTGGTATTGGGACAACGGAAATAATAATGCAATATTAGGTAATGGTAATTGGCACTTTGGGAGTAACAACACAGCCATTGGAAATGGTAATTGGGACTTCGGTAGTAACAACACAATTATTGGTAATGGTAACTGGGTTTTTACGAGTGGAAATGAAATCATTGGTAATGGCAAATGGTTAGTGGATGGTGATAACACAACCATTGGAAACATCAATAACCCCAGCTCCAGCAGTTTAGAGTTATTTCCGCAAGGGATCAAAACTGATGCTAACAATCTGATTAACTCCCTTATAGGTAAAATAGGTCAAAATTTTCTTGGGTTAACAGGAGATTTTGATGTATCAAGTAGCCAGACGTTTAATCGACTCATCTCTTCTAGAAGTGTTGGTATTAATGACACTAATATATCTAAAGATATTGAGCAACTTTTGGCATCACTCAGCCCAATTCAAGGGAATCTGATTGATTATCAATCTCTGCAAAACCTTCAGTCTGTCCCAGAACCTACTTCTTCAGTGTCGCTGATAATAATGGGACTTGTGTGTTTGGCGTTGTCAGTGTTCAAAAAACAACAAAACTCAGTAGACCAAAAAGTTTTGTGATCGTCAAAAAAGAGTCATTTATGATCCAGTTTTGAAAGAGTTAGGACTTACGCAAAAAACCTCTCAAACTCTCATTCCTCCGTGTACTCTGTGTCTCTGTGGTTCGTTCTTTTATAAGCCGTGCGTAAGTTATAAGAGTATAAAAAAGTTTATCACTTTTGATAATTAATTTATCAAGATTTAAGTTACTGGTACTGGCTTGCAGGACATCATTAACACTTTATACTAAATAAAAATCTTGTTATTTTACAACCATCCATTGCGTCACAGGCGCCATTGCTCGCCAGCCCAAAAATTTACCAATAGGTTCCGCTCGTTGGATGGCAACACGAATTAAATCACCACCGACTCGTTCATGCCATTGAAATAAAGTTTGCTCACCCTCTACCGTTACGACATTTGCCACCAAACGTCCACCAGGCCGCAGTGCTTCCCAACAAACATCAAAAAGTCCCGTTGCTGTCACTCCACCACCAATAAAAATGGCATCTGGTGCAGGCAAGTCTTTCAGGGCATGGGGCGCTTTACCTTCAATGATTTGCAGATTTGGAGTACCGAGAGTCGCGGCATTATCGGCAATGTAAAGTAGTCTAGACGAGTTTTGTTCGATCGCGATCGCCCGACACCGAGCATGGCTTCGCATCCATTCAATAGAAATCGAGCCGCAACCCGCGCCCACATCCCACAACAATTCTCCCGGTGTGGGTGCCAAAGCTGCTAAGGTGATTGCCCTAACTTCACGCTTAGTTAACTGTCCATCGTGGTGGTAGGCGTTATCTGGTAGTCCTGGTAACTTTGGTAATGGCACAACCCCAACATCAGCAATACAATAAACTGCGATCGCATTCAAAGCAGCAAGTTCGTTTTCATTCCAAGATGCAGCTGTACCTTCCACAATTCTTTCATGAATGCCACCCATGCGCTCCAATACGGTGATTTTGCTGCCACCATAGTCGCGATTTGTCAAAATTTGGGCAACAATGGCGGGTGTGTCCTTCCCTTCACTCAAAATCAAGAGCCGCGCTCCCGGATAGATGTAAGACTGGAGTAGGGAGGATGGACGACTATTCAAACTCAAGGTTTCTACCTCAGTCAAAGACCATCCAACCCTGGCACAGACGAGGCTGAAGGCTGAAGGTGCGGGAATAATCGTCATTTCTGAAATGGGAATTCGCCGCATCAAGGTAACACCAATGCCGTAACACATCGGATCGCCGCTTGCGAGTACGCAAATTGATTCACCCCGACGCTGGATGATTTGCTCAACTGAGGCGCTAATCGGGGATGTCCAGACTAGTTTCTCACGTTGATCATCTGTAGGGAGCATTGCTAAATGGCGATCGCCTCCCACAACTATTTTAGCTTGATCGACTAGAGAACGAGCGATCGCGCTTAACCCCTGTAATCCATCTTCTCCAATACCGACGATAGAAAGCCATTTCTGTGTCATGCTAATTCATGATTCATACTTTATCGGCGATTACAAACAAGTAATCTCCTTGATTTTTTTCATATTTATTGACAATCTCTGTGATGCGTCCTGTGTTAATATCTGCTGCTAGCCTTTCACACCCTGCTGCGATTTCATCCGCAGAAGCTAGCAAAGCAAAGGTAGAAATTCCAGAACGCACATTCTCGTCTAAATATATTTCTGGACGATGTTTTCCACTATATAAAAACAGGTCTTGTAAGTTTTCCGAAATAGAATAAGGTTTGATATGTATTGATTGAAAACCTACCTCATTGAGAGCATATTTGACCTTTTCTAAACTTGGCATCTGTTCAGCAGATTTATATATAGCCTCTGGGAAATATTCGACTAACCAATATTTATTCATTTGCTCAGGCGTGGCAGTAAATAATACAAAACAACCAGCAGCCAAGACACGGTAAATTTCCCGAAAAGCAGGAGTTAATGCAGCAAAATGATGTATTGCTAATGTGCATAACACACCAGAGAAAGTCTCATCAGCATAAGGTAACGCCTCAGATTCTGCAACTTGCCAAGCTACAGCATTACTCTTATTCGTAGCAGTATCAATCATCTGTTTTGACTGGTCTACTCCATACCAAACACCACCATGTTTTGCCAAAGCTAGTGTGTAATTTCCAGTCCCACACGCCACATCTAGATATGAGTAATCTGATTTTAGCTGAAGGTGAACAGCTAATTGGGCAGAAATTTCAGGGTCAGCTCGACGAGTCAAATCATAGCCTTTGCCAATTTGCTCATAAACAGCCATTTCTTGAATTTCTCACAAATTTTTAATATATAGTTAACAGTCAACAGTTATCAGTAACTATTGTTCACTAGTTACTGATAACTTTTATTGATGTAGTGTTTCGCCAAGAGATAAAATCAATAACTGACCACTGTTAAACCAGTATTGCTGTTGCTTTCACAGTAAAAATTTTCTTAATTACATCTTCTACCACTTTATCTGGCGTAGAAGCACCAGAAGTAATTCCCACGACAATTTCTCCATCTGGTAACCAGTTTTCTGTAGTTATTAACTGTCCATCTAATTGCCGATGTTCTATCGAATCTCCTGATTTAATCCGTTCAACAGTATCAATATGATAAGAAGGAATTCCCCGCTCAAAAGCAATTTGTTGTAATTGAGTAGTATTTGATGAATTAAACCCACCAATTACTACCATCAAATCTAAATTATCTTCTACTAGCTCTAACATTGCATCTTGCCGTTCTTGGGTGGCGTCACAGATGGTATTGAAGCTTTGGAAATGCTGATTTAACTCAGTGGGGCCATACTTTTGCAACATAGTCCGCTCAAAAAGCTTGCCAATTTGCTCAGTTTCGCCTTTAAGCATCGTAGTTTGGTTGGCAATACCAACTCTTTCTAAATCCTGATCGGGATCAAATCCTGCTGAACAAGCTTTAGCAAATTTTGTCAGAAATTCTTCACGGTTCCCACCATTGCTAATATAGTCAGCAACATATTCTGCTTCTGGCAAATTTAACACTATTAAATACTTGCCAGCAAAGGAACTAGTAGCGACTGTTTCTTCGTGCTTATATTTACCATGAATAATGGAAGTATAATCGACTCTTTTGTGTTTTTCTACTGTATTCCAAACTTTAGATACCCAAGGACAAGTTGTATCAACAATTTTGCAGCCTTTATCGTGAAGTATCTGCATTTCTTGAACGCTAGCCCCAAAAGCAGGTAATATGACTACATCACCAGTTCCAACAACAGAAAAGTCTTTATTCTTTCCTTCAATGGGGATGAATTCTACCTCCATCTCCTGCATCCGTTGATTTACAGAAGGGTTGTGGATAATCTCGTTAGTAATCCAAATGTGTTCTGTGGGGAAGTGCTGACGGGTTTCGTAGGCCATGGCCACAGCTCGTTCTACACCCCAGCAAAAGCCAAAGGCTTGTGCTAGTCGGATCGTCACATCACCTCGTTGTAGGGTGTAATTGCGATCGCGAATTTCTTGAATCAAGTTACTCTGATACTCAGATTGCAACTGGGTGGCAACTTCTGCTTTATGACCAAAGCCCTTGCGATTGTAATTCTCTGAATGTTGCAGGCTGCGCTTAAAAGCTTTTGTATCCATTAGATTTGTCTACTTAAACCACTATTTTTTATTTTCTCGCGCCAAGAGGCGATTTATACACAGTTGTCTTCAAAGATATTACTTCTTTTTGTGCTTTACCCTTTTTCCCTCGAAGGACGTTAACGTTGGGGTTTTAATTCGATTTCGCTATAAATCTGCAATGCAGAACGCCAAACTATATAGCCTTCAGGGCTTAAATGTAAGCCATCAGTAGTAAATTCGCGGCGGAGATTACCTTGCTTGTTGGTAAACAGGGGATATAAATCGAGATATTTGACACCTTTTTTGGTAGAAATGCTTTGCAGTTGCTGATTCAACTGGCGAATACGACTATTGGCAATAGTCTGGAGTTTCTTTCGTCCTTTCCAGGTTGCTTCCTCTGCCCCGTGTGGCAAAATCGATTGGACAATAATTTGGGCTGTGGGATGCGCCTTTCGTAGGTAACTAATAATTTGCTGCTGATTATCTAAAATTACCCCATCGCTTATCCCCCCAATTAGGTCATTAATGCCAATCATCACAAAAATTAACTCTGGCTGGGTGCGGTCAAATATCTTCAATCTTTTCAAAAGTCCATTGCTGGTTTCGCCAGAAATTCCTTGATTGAGCCAATTTTTACCTTCGGGTAATAAATCGGGGGGAAACCACAGACTCAAAGAATCTCCCGCCAGGATGCTTAAATGCGGAGTCCGTTGGTCAGCAGCTACCTTGGCTTCTTGCTTAAGGATGTTTACCCACTCCTGGTAAGTGAGTTGGTGACGGCGACCTAAATCAGGTGTAACAACTTGGGGTGAGTTGTTCAGGTTGATTGGCTCTGGGGATGTTATTACCCCCCCAAAAAAAGCGGTCAATCTCTGCTGTTGCCAAATTAGCAGGATGACCGCCAACATGAGGATGCCGTTGGTTAACAGCGAGAAAAATGCCCAGATCGGAAAGGTTTTTGCTGAAGTAGACACGACTAGCGAAATTTACCAATTATTAGAATCAAATTTTAACGCTAGCGATCGCAAATTACCCCAATTTTGGATTTTAGATTTTTCTTTCAATCCAAAATCCAAAATTCAAAATCCAAAATTGAATGACTCAGCACTCCTTACTAAGTGGGACGATCGCCAAACTCGGAGTTGTAACCTTCTTCACCGTGTTCGTTAATATCCAAACCTTGCAATTCAGCTTCGTCTTTGACTCGCAGCCCGACTGTAGCATCAATAACCTTGAGAATAATCCACGTACCAACACCTGCGATCACATAGGCAATGGCAATTGCTACTAGTTCAACTCCCAATTCACCAAAATTACCACGCAGCACTCCGTCTTTACCTCCTCCGTTGACTTGAGTCGTGGCAAAGATCGCCGTTAAAATTGCCCCTACTGTACCACCAACGCCATGCACGGGATAGGTATCTAAAGCATCGTCAATTTCCAGCTTGTGCTTGAAACTGATCGCATAGAAGCAAACAAAGGCGGTGATGAAACCAATTAAAATCGCTGATAACGGTGTGACAAATCCGGCGGCGGGAGTGATGCCGACCAAGCCAGCAACGGCTCCTGTAGCCGCTCCTACAGCGGTCGGTTTCCCCCGTAAAACTGATTCCAAAATTAGCCACATTAAAGCTGCCGCCGCCGCCGCTGTATTGGTAGCAACAAAGGCTGTTGTTGCTAAATTTGTGACTACATCACCAGAAGTTCCACTAGCAGCAGATAAGGCACTCCCAGCATTGAAACCGAACCAGCCAAACCACAGCAAGCCAGCACCCAACAAAATGAAAGGAACATTGTGTGGAGGGCTAAGACGATCAGGATGGGTTTTCCGAGGCCCAAGGACGATCGCTGCTACTAGAGCAGAAACGCCAGAACTGATATGAACTACTGTACCGCCTGCAAAGTCGAGGGCACCTAATCCACCAGCCAAACCTAAGAATCCACCTTTCGCCCATACCATGTGGGCCAGGGGGGCGTAAACAAAGGTTGACCACAGCAGCACAAACAGCGAATAGGCGCGGAAATTCATCCGCTCAACGATCGCCCCAGAAATTAAGGCTGGGGTGATAATCGCAAACATCGCTTGATAAATCGTGAACGCCTGGTGGGGAATCGTTCCGGCATAGGAGACAACATCAGCATATTTAGGGTCTGCTGCTTTGAGCGCATCTTCGTATGGCAGATGCGGCAAGTAGCCTTGAATCTCTAAACCGACACCATTCAACCCCAACCATTGCAATCCACCGATGAACGGTAAACCTGGCGCAAAGGCAAGACTATAGCCCCACAAAATCCAGGTAACTCCCACGATCGCCATCACCACAAAGCTCATCATCAATGTGTTTAGGATATTGCGCGATCGCACAAATCCACCATAGAAAAACGCTAATCCTGGTGTCATTAGCAGCACGAGTGCTGCTGAAATCAGCATAAATGCCGTATCTCCAGTATCAGCAGCAGGCGGCGCAGCAGCTGGGGTTTGGGCAAAAGCATTGCCCATCAGCGGTACTCCCAAAATCAGTAGGGTCATAGCCCCAATCATTACAACTTTCTTCAACACTTGTTTTTCTTCCTAAGCACCAATTATTTGTATACTTCACTACATTTGATTACTTTTAGTTAGACATTTTTGTCTTAAAAGATACTTAACCTTAATTTTCTGCAAATGTTAACAAAAATATAATCCTGATTGTAGTTACCAAGATTTAAATAAGCGTGTACATATGCAATAATTGCATCTTTTTTTGTTTTTGAAGAATAACATTTTATTCAACCGCTACAAAATTCCAAATTTTTAGTTACCTACTGTTACAAACCAAGATCCTTGTGAGAATTGATAATTATTGTAAATTATCAGAGAATTTGCCCAAATATCAGCCATAAAAACACTGAAAGTGTCAATTAAGTTCTGGGTGCAAACATGATAATTAAAACACCCACTAAAGCGAAACTTGCTCCTATTAGGTCGTAGCGGTCTGGAGTTACCCCGTCTACCTTCCAACCCCAAAGCATTGCCATTGCGATAAACACGCCACCGTAAGCCGCATACACTCTGCCAAAATTTGTCGATTGGAGAGTTGCAATAACCCCATAGAAAGCTAAAGCAATTCCACCCAATATGCCCCACCAGAACGGCTTACCTTCACGCAACCACAACCAGACTAGGTAGCCGCCCCCGATTTCAAATAAACCAGCCCACAAAAAATACAGCAAGGACTTAATCATTTGACTGATTTTTTAATAAGGTCGAACTCAGTGAAATTACCCTAACGCTTTTAACCAAACTATTGTCATTAATTGAAGTAAGTTTGTTGAACTGGGCATTGGGGAGCCAGTGCGTTGCGGAGGTTCTCTCCGTTGTACTCCTACAGGGATCTTGCTAGCAAGAGCATCTCCGACAGGAGAAGCAACTGGCGTCATTGGGCACTTGTACTGAGCGGCGTCGTAAAGCCTGCGGCATAGCTACGCTTAGGGCGCAGCCTCTCCAAGAGTTGTTGGGCATTGGGCACTGGGCACTGGTTCCCCTGCCCCTCTACCACCTGCCCCTCTGCCCCTCTGCTTCTTCCCCAGTCCCCAGAATGTAGATAAGGCTCAAGGATGAAAGCACCATTACCTGATAACGAAGTACAGAGAATCGAGACGCTTTTGCAGTATAAAATCCTCGATACGCCATCTGAAGGCGCTTTTGAGGATGTCACCCGTTTAGCCTCGTATATTTGTCAGACTCCTATTGCAATAATTAGCTTAATTGATACAAACCGTCAGTGGTTCAAGTCAAAAGTCGGTTTGGATGCCCAAGAAACACATCGAGATTTGGCATTCTGTGCCCATGCTATTCTACAGCCTGATGTTTTGATTGTGCCTGATGCAACAAATGACGAACGGTTCGCCGCAAACCCACTGGTCACTTCTGACCCAAATATTCGGTTTTATGCTGGTGTACCTCTGATTAATCCTGAGGGATATGCGCTAGGAACACTTTGCGTGATTGACTATGTACCACGAGAACTTACTCCAGATCAGATAGAGGCATTACGAACCTTAGGTCGTCAAGTCATTAAGCAACTGGAATTGCGCCGAAATTTAGCAAGTTTGGTACTTGTGACCAACAAAGGCAAACAGACGCAGAGGGTACGCAAGCAATTTTTCAAAAGGATTGTGGCAGGTTTCAGTTTGGCGTCGGCAATTTTAGTTTTGATTGGTGTGGTTTCCGATCAAAATCCAATAGAATATACTAATAATGGCAGTATAGGAAAAAATACTTCTAAAAAAATTAACAGTCTAGAAGAACTACTGTCCCAGATCAAGGATGCGGAGACTGGGCAAAATGGTTATGTCCTCACTGGAAAACAAATTTATCTCAAACCTTATCAAACAGCACTTGCTAACGTCGATCAAGAAATTGCCAAACTGAAAAGTTTAGCAACAGATCAACCGAACCAACGAGAGCAGATCACAACGCTTGAATCTCTGATAACGGCTAAAACTCAACTCAAGACTATCGACTTGCGCCAGAACAAGGGATTAGAGGCGGCATTGCAAGTAGTAGTGAGAAATAATCAACAAAATCTCATGGATGATAGCCGCAAGGTGATCAATGAGATGGAAAACGAGGAAGGGGGACGACTCCAACACACAAGTCGCAACACAATTCTGACATTTGCGATCGCCATCTGCGTAAGTTTTATCGTTGTTGCTGTAGTCTACTACTTCATCTATCGTCAGGTGATTGAGCGCCAAAGGAAAGAAGAAACCTTAAATCAAGAACGCAACTTTATCTCAGCAGTCCTTGATACAGCCAGTGCTTTAGTAATAGTTTTTGACTCTCAAGGGAAAATCGTTCGCTTCAATCAAGCTTGTGAGCAAATAACAGGTTACTCCTTCGATGAGGTGAGGGGTAGGTATTTCTGGAACTTGTTCCTAATTCCTGAAGAGGTGGAGTCAGTCAAAGCAATTTTTGAGCAATTGCTAACTGGTGGAGGCTTCCTAGAGTACGAAAACTATTGGGTAATGAAGGATGGCAGTCGGCGACTGATTTCCTGGTCGAATACCTTCTTAAAAGACTATGAAGGATCAGTGGAACACATTGTTAGCACTGGCATTGACATCACTGATCGCAAACGATCTGAACAGCATCTGACTGCACAATATGCTGCAACCCGCGTTTTAGCGGAGTCCGCCACGACGGGCGAAGCTACTCACCAAATACTGCAAGGGATCTGCGAGAGTTTGGGATGGGATTTGGGTGAAATTTGGATGGTAGATCAGCAAGCAAATGTGCTGCGTTTTCTCGATATGTGGCATAAAGCATCCCTTGAGGTGCAAGAGTTTGAAGCACTGAATCGGCAAACCACGTTTCCACCAGGAATTGGACTACCTGGTCGGGTTTGGGCTAGTTCTGAACCTGTTTGGATCGCTGATGTTGTTAAAGAACTCAGTTTCTCCCGCTTCAAAATTAACGCTCAAGTAGAATTACAAGCAGCTTTTGGTTTTCCAATCCGTAGCGGTCACAAAATCCTTGGTGTCATTACCTGCTTTAACCGTGAAATCCAGCCACCTGACCAAGATTTAGCAAAAACGATGAATTCGATTGGCGAACAAGTGGGGCAGTTTATTCAGCGTAAACAGGCTGAAGAAGAAGTACAACGCCAAAACTTGCGATCGCAACTATTTACCGAAATCACCCTCAAGATTCGCCAGTCTTTACAAATCGAAGAAATTCTCCAAATCACTGTCAAGGAGGTGCAAAAGATTCTCCAGACTGATCGAGTTTTGATCTACCAGCTTTTGCCAGATGAGTCTGCACCCACCGTTATTGAAGCAGTAGTTTCTGGCTTACCAGCAATCAAAGAGCAAAGCATCACTCCTCCCTACTTCCAAGCGGAATATCTACAACAATACTATCTACAGCAGTACCGTCAAGGACACGTTTTAGGGCTGGCTAATTTGGATCTGCTGAAAGTCGAACAAAGCCATCTGGAATTAATGCAACAGTTTGGGGTCAAAGTCAATTTGGTTGTGCCCATTCTTGTCAAAGAAGAACTTCGCGGTTTGCTCATAGTTCATCAGTGTGATGATTCCCGCCACTGGTCTAACTTTGAAACTGATCTTTTGCGGCAAATAGCCGACCAAGTAGGTATTGCCTTAGCCCAAGCCCAACTATTAGCAGCAGAAACTCGTCAGCGACAAGAACTTGAAATTGCCCGTCGCCAAGCCGAATTAGCTTCTCAGACTAAAAGTGCCTTTTTGGCAAATATAAGTCATGAAATTCGGACTCCGATGAATGCTGTATTGGGAATGACCAGTTTGGTGTTAGATACTCCCTTAGACGCAGAACAGCAAGATTTTATTGAAACAATTCGGAGTAGTGGAGACGCCCTTTTAAGTTTAATCAACGAGATTTTGGATCTTTCCAAACTTGAGGCTGGAGAGATGGCTCTTGAAACTCTAGATTTTGACCTATTCACTTGTGTGGAAGAAGTGGTGGAATTATTGGCTCCTTCAGCTCATAACAAGGGATTAGAAATTGCTGCCATGATTGAGCACAACGTCCCCAGCCACCTCAAAGGAGATAGTGGTAGGCTGCGGCAAATTCTCATGAACTTAATCAGTAACGCAATCAAGTTCACTAGCGCTGGCGAAGTATTAGTGCAAGCCGAATTGCGTTCGCTTTCCTCCACTACAGCCACTATCCATTTTGCCATCACAGATACAGGTCTTGGCATTAGCCCTGAAGACCAACGCAAACTCTTTACGCCATTTACCCAAGTGGATGCTTCTACGACTCGCAAGTATGGTGGTACCGGTTTGGGATTAGCCATCTGTAAACAACTGGTGACTTTGATGGGAGGAGTGATTGGGGTAGAAAGTCAGATGGAGAAAGGATCTAAGTTTTGGTTTGAGGTGCTTTTTACCAACCAAGTTGAGCCTGTTTTGCCAAAATGCGATCGCGGACTTTTACACAATCGCCGCTTGTTAGTGGTGGATAACAATGCTACTAATTGCAAAATTATCTACCATCAAGCTACTCATTGGGGAATGCAGGTAGATCAAGCTGACAGTATTGCTGCGGCCCTCAAAGTTATTCAGAAAGCTTGTGAGCAAGGAAAATCCTATGATGTCGCCTTGGTTGATATGCAAATACCCCAAACAAATGGCATGACTTTAGGAGAACAAATTAAAGCCAATTCTGCAATTGCTGAGATACCTTTGATTATGATCATCTCTACTAATCAACGGGATCAAGTGCAGCAGGCGCTCCAAATCGGATTTGCTGCTTATTTGGTTAAACCCATTAAGCCATCACGACTGCGCGATACCATCATAACTATTTTAGAAACTGTGCCGGAATTAGAACAACGAGTTAGAGACTCTTGGCTAGAGGCTACTGAAAAAATCCAGAGTACAGAAACTTCAAGCATTCTTACTTCCTCTTCTCCTAACCCCTCTACTAAATCCAAGTTAAGAATTCTGCTAGCTGAAGATAATTTGGTGAATCAGAAAGTAGCCTTGAAGCAACTCCAGAGTTTGGGCTACAAAGCCGATGTCGTTGCTAATGGAAAGGAAGTTTTGCAGCTATTAGAAAAAATTCCTTACGATTTGATTTTAATGGATTGCCAAATGCCAATTCTCGACGGTTTGGAAACCACAAAAGAAATTCATCGTTGGCAAGAGGACGCTTTTGCCCTGCGTCGTCGTCCTGTGGTGATTGCGATGACAGCTAATGCGATGAAAGAAGACGAACAAATGTGTCTAAATGCCGGAATGGACGACTATCTGACTAAGCCAGTGTTTAAAGAAAAATTGGCTGCGACTCTAGAGCATTGGACAGGCGTGATCTTCTCACAACAAAAGGCAGTTGTGTATGAACAGACAGTTTCCACTGACCTAGCAATTGATTGGGAACACTTGCATCGGATATCGGGAAATGACACAGAATTTGAATTAAATCTATTGCGAATATACGTTGATGATATTAAACCCCGCTTAGAAATAATTATTGCAGCGATCGCATCTCATGACTTTGGGCAAATTCTGCGAGAAGCTCATCACCTTAAAGGTGCTACTGCCAATATTGGAGCCACAGCTATGTACCTAGCAGCTGACAAACTAGAACAATTGGCTTACGATCAAGAGCTTAAAGATACTACTAACTTAATTTTAGAGTTAAAAGAATTTGTCAACTGTATTCAAGACTTTTTAATCAGAAACAAAGTAACAAATTAGACATTATTACCCATCAAAAATGATCGGGCATAAACCCGCAATTAAGATGCAAAAACAGCCTTGATACAGCCGCATAAATAGATAAAGTATAGATTATTGCATTGATTACTTAGGTTAAACCTGGATAAAATCTTCCTACGTCTCCAGCAACTTTAGATGACAGGTTTGCTGATATAGTAACTGATACCGTCAGGACTTGGCGATTTATGATTATTCAAGAGGTTTTATGAAACGCTTAATCTACATCATCCCCGTTACTGCAATTGGCTTACTGACATTGGTAGGATGTAACAGCGATCAAAAATCTACTACCCAGACTCCTGCTACCACTCAAACCACTGGGGGGACAACAGCATCCAAAACTCCTGGTACTACGCAGGGAGGTTTTGCTCCTTTGGTCAGTGTAGTTTCAAATACAAAAACTGCGGTGCAAGCCGGAAATTTTGACAAAGCTCAACAGGAATTTAATAAGTTTGAAAATTCTTGGTCTAAGGTTGAGGATGGTGTCAAAACTAAATCTTCAAAAACCTATAATGTAATCGAAGACACTGCGACCCAGGTGAAGGGTGCGCTGAAAGCAAAAGATAAAGCGAAAGCTCTTAAGGGGTTACAAACACTTGACACAAATATTGCCACTGTTTCTAAAGGGTGAGGGAAAACTAAACATACAGCAGAAGTTAAACAATTTTGGATTTTGGACTTTCCTGCGGAACGCTACGCGTAGCTTGCTTCCACGTTCGCGGAGCGTCTCGTAGAGAAGTGGTACGGCTACGGTCAGTCGAACGATTTTATATTTTAGATTGACCCCATGTTTCCAGGTAGTTGTTCTGAATAAATAATTTTAGATTTTGGATAATAGAATTGTTTTCGTGTTTAAATTCGGGGGAAACTATTACAAGACGCGTAAGGGACAGACCTTTTCAAATTTTGAATTTTGAATCTTTGAATTCCATTATCCAAAATTTAAAATCTAGAATTCAGTCAAAAGACAGGAAACATTAAAAGAACAAGCTTTCTATCTGGCTTGAAGATAAATAGTTCTGTACCTGATCAACTTGCAAACTGCTATAGTTTCCACTGGAGATTTTGGATAATGCGTTCATTTCGCAAGTACCACCGGACTCTAGCGATTATTTTGGCTTTACCGCTTGCTGTAACATTGTTAACTGGTATTGCAGCTACGCTGGTAGGTGAGTGGTCAGCTAACCTTGGAGTTGGGCGTAGTCTACTGCTTTCGATTCATCGTGGTGAAATCTTTGGTTTACAGGGAATCTACCCGATTTTGAACGGACTAGGACTATTGGGATTGTTAGTTACTGGATTAAGTATGACTAGTTTGTTTGGTAGGAAAAGGTCAAAATCTGAGAAGGATTAGAAAAGACATAACTTTACTCAAGAGCGATCGCGTCTTTTAAGATATAAAAACAAGTAGGTTCCCCTGCCAAAGCAATTGTGTAATCAAGGCATAACCCATTGTCTCCAGTGCTGCAAAACCCATTGCAGAAGCTGTTTATAGAGGTATTTCTACTGCTTCATAACGAACTTAAATTTGGACAGACATAACCTTTTCACTTCTTTGACAAGCTGCTGTAACATCAAGCTCTTAACTTAAAACATATTAGTTTTGGCGAAATAATTATCCGTGATCACAACGAGAAAAATCTTGACCAATCTTTGAATTTCACCTTTTAAAATCAAGCTAAAAACCGATTTTAGTCAAAAGTCACCTCAGTAACTTAATCATCCAAAATTAATAATTTCATTATAATTTGATTTCTGAATGTTACACTAATTTTCTGTGATTAAAATTTATTTACCTCTAAACCAACAAGTATTTCTGAAGGTTAAAATAACTATGAATAATCTATCTTTCCAGTCTCTAGAAGGAAACAATAAAAATGAAAAACATTTATCTACTATTGATCCAGTACGTACTTATCTTCGTGAAATTGGACGTATACCTTTATTAACTAATGAGCAAGAGATTAATTTCGCCAAGCAAGTTCAACAAATGATAGCTTTACTTGCTGCAAAAGAAAAATTAGCTATTCAATTAAAACGTCAACCGACACAACAAGAGTGGGTTGAAAATATAAATATCGGTGAAAAATCACTGCTGCAACAGCTACATCAGGGATATCAAGCCAAGCAGAAAATGATTCAGGCTAACCTGCGACTTGTGGTGTCTGTTGCTAAGAAGTATCAAAGACATAACCTAGATTTCCTCGACTTAATTCAAGAAGGAAGTTTAGGTTTAGAGCGAGGAGTTGAGAAATTTGACCCTACTAAAGGGTACAAGTTTTCAACTTATGGCTATTGGTGGATTCGTCAGGCAATTACACGAGCGATCGCCGAACAAGGACGTACTATCCGCTTGCCTATTCATATTACAGAAAAACTAAACAAAATCAAGCGTATTCAACGTGAATTAACTCAAAAACTAGGTCGGACTCCTACCGCAGTTGATATCGCCGAAGAACTATCTTTAGATCCTAAACAAATTCGAGATTATTTCCTCTTAGCGCGTCAACCTGTCTCTCTAGAATTGCGAGTTGGCTCAGAAAAAGATACAGAATTACAAGATGTGTTGGAGGATGATGGACTCTCCCCAGAATTATACACTGACCAAAAGTTTCTCCAACAAAATATTCAAATTTTATTGTCAACATTAACTCCCCAGCAACGAGAAATATTAACTTTGCGTTTTGGTTTAACAAATGAAAAAGAACTTTCTTTAGCAGAGATTGGTCAACGTATGGGTATTAGTCGAGAACGAGTAAGACAGATAGAGCAACAAGCTTTAGGTAGTTTACGAAAACAGAAGGATAAGATACACAACTATCTAGCTAATTAATTCATAATTCGTAATGACGCTCTCTACCAGACGCTGCGCGTAGCGTCTGGTAGAGAAGAGAGTAATTAAGTTTTGTAACGGAGATTTACACCTCGCCCCAAAACTTGCCGCTTGTTAGTTGCTCTTTACTTAAACCCTGAGAATTTGGTAAATTCTGATGGGCGATGTCTGCGACAAGCCGCTAAGAACGTCTACGCAATTTACAAAAACAGAGATTGAATAGTCAGATCCTTTAAAGTGATGGTGAAGTTACGCTGTTCTGCTGTGGCAATGAATGAGACGATCGCTTCACACGCCACAGCCACGGTTGATATTATCAGGTTTCGTGCCAGCGGATAATCACAGACATCATCATTCACCTCGGAAGGAACGCGATAAACGTCATTCCAAATCACTTCTGCATAATCAGCTGATAGTCCAGCATGAAGACAAGGAATGCTTAATTGTTCAGCATAATCTTTCACTGCTTGACGTGCCACGCTATTGTCAAAGACATCGACAATTAGCTGGCTGTCTTTGAGTAATTGAGTTGCATTTGCTGGTGTCAACTCCTTTATTTTGGCATCAACTTTAGTACCAATTGCTCGATATAAATTATTTGCCAATATTTTCGCCTTGAACGCCCCAACATCAGAACGGTAGTAAGGCTGAGTCGAAAGGTTACGCTCCTCAATGCGATCGCGATCAATCACTGTAAGTTTATCAAAACCAGACCGAGCTAGGTTTTCAGCAATGTTAGCTCCTAATGCTCCAGCGCCACAAATTGTTACCGGATAATCCTTAAGCTTTGCCATCACAGTATTGGTGCGGTAAAGCTGCTCGTGAAAAAAGATACTCATAATAATTCGTAATTAATTAGTCTTATTGTTCTCACTACTCTTGTTGTTCTATTACACCCACTAATGATTGCAAGTCAAAGTCGCGATCGCGTCCACTTAGGCAAATACCAGAACTAACAACAGTTAAATCACTTTTAGTGATCGCACTACTATGGCGAACACCATCAGCAGTTGTCCAATCGACTGTCCAATAATCACTGCGATCGTGGAATTGATTTAATTTACCGCCACCCATTTGCAAAGCCTTTCTCAGTCGCTTTTCATCCTGTTCGGGTTGAGTAAATCCCTCAATCCGCCGAGTTGCTAATTTATATACTGTGCGGATTTCTGGAGTGATGCCCTTAAACTGTAATTCCTCAGTAGGAGTGAGTTGCTTGACAGCAGATTGCAGAGTTTCACAAATTGCCGGATCGGTACGGCGATCTACTTCCTCAAACCAGCAGGATTGTTCATTCCAGCGGGCAATAATTTGCTCAAAGGCGATACCTTCAGTAACTAAGTGGACTGCGATCGGCTTCACCACCTTTAACCGTTGACGCATATCTACTTCATTCACGGGATATGCTAACCAAGTTTGTCCCCGCAGTGGATGTGCTAACCGCAGCCGTATTTGGGGAAACTGTTGCAGGTATTCCGCAACCTGGGGTAAGTCTGCTTCTTCTACAACCGTTGCTGTCTTCTCATCTACAGGCTGAAAAATGCCCCAACCTTCAAATTTACTAGGCTTTGGACTGAAGGTGTAGACCATCCCAGCTACCCGTGTGCGAACTCGTCCACCCTTGACACAGGGGGCGAGAAATTGGGTAGCAGATAACTGTGCTTCTGCGATCGCAATTTGGTTGATTAGCTTAAATATGTTAGTCATAACTAATACCAATTTTCAAAAATAAGGCTACCAATGTAACCCTAAAAACCGTAATGAAATCTCACTTTCTTAATTACGAATTAATATAATTCTGCGTGCAAGTTGGTGGAGCATTGCGTGTTCTCAGTTACTTGAGGGACTCCGCTGGTGAGCTTTTACACACTCTTTCAAGGATGGCTACTTTTAAGCCTACCTCCCAGGTTCTTCGTACTCCCCGTTCACACACGCCCACTGCATTTGGCAGTGTTACCTTTCCTCTCGTACTAGTATGTAAGCTCCAAGAGTTGGGGCACGCAGGATATTAATATAATACACTATACTACATAAAATTGGAAGAGATGAAAAGAGGGATTTTGGAGTAGAGCGACCGCTGCTACTTCATACGCCTTATAGTTATTTAAGGCTCATTGCAAGTGATTTACCATTGTTTTTTATGATACAAAAAAAATTTTTATTTGTTTCAGCTAGTTTAGTGTGTCTAGTTTATCTATCTGTGCCTTCTTATGCACAGCCATCATCGTCTACACCGACACCACAACCTTCACAAACATCATCAAATACTGATAAACCACCAGCAATCATTGCTTCAATTATCGTTGCTTTGGCGGCAGGGGTATTAGTGCCAATTTCTCAAGTTATTGTAAAGCGTATTGAAAGTAGTTCTGAGGAATTAGCGTCAGAAGCGATTAATAAGATTACTAATCTTGTTAAAGCTGAATCAGAAAGGGAAAAAGCAGCAATAATTAGAGTTGTTGCAGAAGAGTCCTCAAGTGATACTGCAATAACAGAAATAAGAGAAAAATTAAAAAATATCGAGATTAACTTACCAGAATTAAATAAGCCAATAAAATCGGTAGTAGAAAATTTGATTAAAAATTACCATTCCCAAGCTTTAACCCAAGCTGGAATTCAATTTTATTTTAGCCTAGCAGCAGCAACTGTGGGGTTTTTTCTAATTATCTATGCAGGAATTAGTGCAGTAAATACAGATAACCCTAAGAAGCTTTGGAACACTCTTCCAGGTGCTGTAATTAGCGTTGTATCTGCATTATTTTTTAAGCAAGCTGAGGAAACAAGAAAAAGAGCTACAGATCTGTATGACCGCTTGCGTTTAGATGAAAGGCAAGCACAAGCAATTACCATTGCTAATACTATAGAAAGTGAGGAATTTAGATCGCTAGTACAAGCTCAATTAGTTTTTCATCTTGCGGATGTAAAAGATGCTAAACCAATAGATCTAAGTTCTCAAGTGCCGAGATTGATAGGCTTGAAAGATGATAGTCAGAAGAATATGTAAATTTTAAGATTTAATTTTTATTACACTTGTAGCCAGTATCCAGTATTATTTATGTACTGGATACCGACAAACCCTATCACAGTTTATCTTCTCTTACAGGCAACGGCATATCCAAAATCTCCATCAGCAAATCTAGACGAGAGGGGCGCGTCAGGAGTGGGACAAGGTTCGGCAAGCTGTAGTAATCACCCGCGAAGGTGAACGTATCTACAGGTGCTTGCTGCTGCTTTAATTGACTCTCCACCCAGTTGTAATGAGTACCCACACGGACAATCACCACATTGGGCATTATCGCCAACTCCCGGCAGTAGTTCTTGTAGACTTCACCGAAGTAAGGAGCCGCATTTTCACCCTCGTCCGTCACCAGAATTATCTGGTCAACCACCTGCTTCTTCTTCCGCATTGCTTCCAATGCACAGCCGATGCTAGTGCTACCGCCTGCTTTGATGTGCTGGAAGGCACGTTCCCAGTCGCTCAACTCCTTGCCCTTTGCCGTAACAGCGTAAGGAATGGTGTCAAAGGCGTAGACAAACAGTTCTGCTTTAGTGATACCAGAGATGAGGGCAGCGAGTTGCAAACCCGTCGCGATCGCATTTTCCATTGAACCAGACTTGTCCACCAATAAAGCAGTTGTCCGAGCGATCGCACCACGCCGCTTCACCTGTTCGTTAGTCACTTTTTCCAATCGGGTAACCGTGTCTGCGTCAAAATCTGCGGCGTCTGTGGCAATCTGTGCTTTGAATGCTGAGACACGCGTACTCTTAGACGCTTCTTCCAGCTTGGAATCAATCAGCTTCTTGACTTCTGGGTGATCCATTGCACCTCTAGTCTGGAGCGATTTGAGGTTATTGATCGCTTCTTGAGGAGTCATGCTGTTGATTAACGCCACCAATACAACTGGTGTGAGTTGCTTGATAGTACCAATTGCGATCGTATATGGAATTTTGAACTCCACAATCAGCCGTGCCTGTTCTGCTGCACTTTCTGCCTTAGCAAGCTGTTTTAGCATATCTGCTAACGAACCCTCTGGTGGAGTATCGCGAAACAGAATCGCATTTGCCCGCTCATTTGGCTTGATGTGCAGTGAAGCATATAAGTGCTTCATTGCCTTACGACCTCGCAAGGCAGCACGATCAAACAGAGCCGGATTGCTCTCCCGTGTCTTCAAGTAACGCCGTACCGCAGTCCGAGCGGAACGAGGCAGTTTATTCTGCTGCTGCTTCATGAAGTCCACCACACGAGCCACCTGATAGGGCGGAAACTCTTGCAGCATCACAAATCCAGCATCTCGGTGTTCAGTCAAATTGCTAGTCAGTAAGTGAGCAACAAACACTTCCTTGTGGTCGCGGATATCACCATGACGCTGATACCAAACGGCCAGATGTCCATAGAAGATTGGATCGAGTTCAACAATTAACTGATGAATTTCTGCGACTTGCTCAAGTTTGCGGTGAGGAGTTGTGAGCAAACTGTTGAGCATTTCCAGGCGCAGGTCACGTTCTGCGGTTTTCATAAGAACCTCCTTTAACAATTTTGGATTTTAGATTTTGGATTTTGGATTGCAATTTAAAATCCAAAATTGAAGGAGGCAGATGTTGCACGCGGGGCGATAAAGTTACCGCGCAAGTTGTGGAAGCATTGTGTATAATTTGTGCAAAATTATCTAAGCTTCTGCGATCGGGGCGCGGCAACAACTGCCAATTGATAAATTTGATGTAAATAGGACTTACGTAATAACTCTGTGAAACTCTTATTCCTACCCTGCGGGAAGCCACAACTCTTGGAGACGCTCCGCGTAGCTTGCTTCTCCGTAGGAGTACGTGTCTATGCGTCCTTCTCTACGAGATGCTGCGCGAATGCGGTTCGTTTTTTCATTATTTTGCGTAAGTCCTGATAAAGTATCGAAATCGTTGACACTACTCCCTAGTTGAAAAAATTAATCTTTTTCATCGTTCTCACCTCCATGTTGAAATGAAATAAGATCACCTCGTGCAAGTCGAAAAAGCTGTTGATTCACACACGGGATTTGAACCCGTAATTGCTTGAGCTTCAGTCAAGTGCCTGTTCCAATTCGGCTAGTATGTAAGCTTCTTTAGTTAGGGCACGAAGTGAGAACTCTACTTTTGACAAAGTTGATTTAAAATCAATCGAACTAAGTTGTTATTAAACATAATTTAGCTAACATCATTGAACTCACCTCTGTATTGAGTAAATGTTATAAAAATATCAAATTTAAATTATTTAAATTTCGCACAAGTTAGCAAAGTAACTTTCAAAATTGCCTATACCAATTTGGCTACGCTCCCATCAAAGGGAGCGACAGGAATCGTTCGTGTAGCGTTCTCGCAGTGTACCTGCATTCCGTTGCCGGAGTTATATGTAGGCTTCACAAGTTAGGGTGCGGAATAAAATTATGCAGTTATAAATGAAGCAAAGGCTTATGCTTTAAACTCTGCTTTGAAAGTTCTAAGCTATAAGTTCCGATTGAAGAGTTAAAAGTGATAATCAAAGAAACTAATTTATTCAAAACTTCTAACTCCTAACTCCTAACTCCTAACTTCCGTCTTCCAGGCACTTTAACCATAGACAGCTTCAGGACGGATGATCAAATCACCACCAGGACGGCGATCAATTACGTAAACAGACAGGCGATCGCTATTCACATCTAAATGCCGAGCAACGCGCTCCTTCACTGCCATATCATTCATGCCTGCTGCAATTCCCAATTGTGTTTTTGGGACATCAACGGAACGTCCTTCAAATCGAATATGAACCATTGCAATCACCTCTGATTTTAATTACGAATTGATATTAGTGGATCTGATCGGGATTGAACCGATACCCTCCCTGTGAGAGTTACACTCACACCTCGTGCAAGTTGAAAAAGCTGTGGTAACACCGCAGGAATTGAACCTGCACTTATCGTTTTAAATGCGATCGCTCTACCTTTGAGCAAGTATGTAAGCTTTTTCTGTCAGGGCACAAGTGACATCTGGGAACTCTACCGTTAGAGCTACAGACCCAAGTTTAAATAATTGCAATGCTCTGATTGAGGCGATGTGACTCGACTTGCCGAGTCAGCATCTACACAACTTCAACCGAAGTAGAGTCTAGTGGAGCCGTCGGGAATTGAACCAGAGGTTTTAGTTCTTGCCTTTTGAGGAGGCTTTTATCTCTATACTACATTTGTAGTACAAAACCTACATAATGTCAAGGGGATACTACAAATTTCACATTCCAATGCGAAATTTAGATTCTGTCTTCTTTTAGAAGAGAGGCTTCGAGGCTTACTCCCCAACGCTAGTAAGGAAGGAGCTGGGGGGTTAGGTCTTTTTTTATAGTCTACTCAGCTGAAAATCGCGCTTATTGCGAAATTAACTGCGATTATCTATCTGAGCGCTTTGCAAACTTCCAGAAAAGTCAACATAAACACTTTTCCATTCTGTGAAAACATCTAAAGCACTAGTTCCAGCAAGGAATTGCCACTGGGAAATTCCAGGGAGTAATTAAGGCACAAACTCCTATGGGCATTCGTACAGTCATGGCGAATT
>NZ_JBALDI010000020.1:0-22327 GCF_036917395.1 Nostoc sp. | reverse complement strand
TGCGAATTGTTTCTTCGGTCGGCAACTGTTGCTCACTATAACCGAATTTCTCAATTTCCTTGCTTTCTTACTTGGCTTGCAGTTAGGCGCGTATATAGTCTCTGGCTCTTAAAACTAGGGTCGGTTTGACTTTGGGAATCCACTAACTTTTTAATATCTTCTAACAGACTTGGTAAATGTTCCTCTGCCTTATAACGCCCCTTTGCGCTCATATTATTTACACAAGTAATCCCATTAGTTAATTCTTTAATCCCTTTACGAATAGTATTTCTATCCCACCCCAACTCCTCTTGAGCTAGTAGTTGTCCACCATAACCTAATCCGAGTACAGTTTGGGCTTGAAAACGCCGTCTTGCTGCACCCTTTAATTGAGTTGCTGTAACTTTATCGAAGATTTTTCAATCAATCAGTTAATTGTATCAACACTCTTATACACCCAAAAAATTGAGAGTAAAATTCGGATTAATAAAAAAGGTAGAAAGAATTCTAAAACAAACCGACATGGCTTTATAGGAGAATGGGTTGAGCCAAAATTATTAACAATATATGTAGTTGATGAGCAGGATAAAAAAGTTAAAACTAACGAGATTCCTATTACCAATGATGGAACTTATGAAGACTATAAGGGCTTTTTACTAATCTTAGAAATGTATCTAGTTAGTTTGGGAATTAGTCAAGCGAAATAAGTTCTGTTAATTGCAGATGGTGCAGAATGGAAATGTAAGCATATTCCTCCTCTATTGTCAAAGTTAAAATCTCCCTCTGAGACTTATCAGTTATTTGATTTTTATCATGTTACTGAGCATTTAAAAAAGTTTGCTAATGTGGCTTTTAGTGAAGAGAAAGAGCAGAAAAATTGGTTTAATAAAGCACGAAAGACTTTAAAAAAAGGTAATGCCATGACCATAATTAGGTAAATGGATGAATTGATCTCTGAAGCTACAGGAGAACGTTGTAAAACTATGGTAATACAAAGAAATTACCTGTTACGTACATATCATGAAGGACGTTTAAATTATGCTCACATTTCTACCCAAAAATTACCCATTGGTAGCGGGGCTATTGAAAGCTTAATTCGGCAAGTGGTCAATTTAAGAATAAAGGGAAATAGTAAATTTTGGTTACAAGATAATGCAGAAATTATACTACATCTGCGATGTCAATACATGGCTAAAAGTTGGGATAGTTTTTGTCATTCCATCTTCAGATATTTCATCAATCCTCAAGTTGTTGGCTAAATTTTATACCTTCAGCTTTAACTAAAAGATTTTATTGTATTAATAATTGCTCCTCTGACTGTCTGTTTACGTAGACAATTTAGTTGAATAAGGCTCAAATGCTTAACTTTAAATCTTTTTGACATGTTGCAAAAAGATAATTTGTAGTACAAATAATTTAATATAAAGTTATTTAAATTACTTTTTATCTCTGTGTGGACATTAGTGATCGCACTCAATTTGGAATCATCCCACAAAATCGCATTGCTCCCGTTTTGCGTTATCAAGCGAGCGCTCCCGTGATAATTATCGAATAGCCTTTTGCCAGTAGACCTTGAGCGATGGCAAACCCAATTCCTCGGTTCCCCCCTGTGGCTAATGCCCATTTGTCATTTGTCTTGTGTGGATTCCATTTCAGTATTTTCCCTAGATTTATTTTTCGATTATTTCCCAAGTTATTGTTTACTCCCGTATCAAAGACATTTTGTGAACTTATTGAACTAACATCAATTGACTCGAAATTTTCAATAGCTACTTTTGAAGCAGCTACGCAGCTTAATTGTATAAGATGAGATTAAGTAATTAATCTAGATCAGCCACCTATGCCAGCAAAAAGTTATCTTTCCCAAGAGCAGAAGGAACGCGCCTCAATCTGACAACTGGTGAGAGTTAAGAACCAAAGGTTTGCTTCATTTTTGAAAGAAGCTTCGAGATGGACTCCCCGTAGATAATAGAACCATGCATTGTTGCAAGGTACTTAATAGGTAGTTTCTCTATTGCCTCAATCCCTCGAGTAAAGCTTTTCCCTTCAGACATAAATCCGACTTTTTGCTGAAACTTAATGATAGATTCTGTAAGATCCTTATCGGTAACAGGCGACTCGAACTGACCAGGATGAGCGGCAAGATCGGAACAAAAAAGGATCTCCTCTTGTGGCTGATAGAATAGACAACCCTCCCATCCATGAGGAAAATGAGGAGTTTCAATAAGTATAATATCTCTTTTGCCCAAGGAAAGAGCAAAGTTATTCTTAAGGGCTGTTGTTGGTCGCAATGCGAAGTCATCCATGTTGGATTGATTCAGGGGACTCACAATTGCTTTGGCTTCAGGAGCTGCTTCAAGCCACTGATTAAGCGCTCCACACTCATCAGCCTCAAGGTGACATAAGCCAATGTAATGAAGTTTTGAAGCATCGCAAACAGACGAAACAAGCTGATAAGTTTGCTCGAACCAATTTGAGCGACCTGTATGAATAAGCATCGGGCGCTCATCAAGGATAAGGAATTGACTGAAAACAAACTTTTTATTATTTGAGATAGAAAGCTTATATATATTAGGAACTATTTCATCGATGCGCGTGAAGTTAGCATTGAAATGTGTAAACATTATCTGACGGGGGTAAAAAATATCTGACAGAATCCAATTTTTATTCATAATTGTCAATTGTGTTTTTAACAAAGTTTGGGGGTTTAAGTCAAAAGTCTCTACAGGCAACACGTTTTGTATCGGGATTAAATCCGCGTTACAAAACGTAATTGCGAATTGCGAATTGGTTTAACTCTTGTCTTTTTCCATAGTTTTTGAAAAGCCTTGATGGAATCGGGGCGGATATCCCTGATTTCATCAGATGTGCAATTAAAGTGTATTGCATCTTTGTTGCCATAAGTCCATTCCCATCTATGAGTGGTTATCAGAGTTTTCACATCTGCCCATTCTTCTATGTCTAAAGATGCACCCTTTTGGTTGTCTGATTTTCCGGGATATCCCACTAGATTATCAATTAATCCCCTCTGTTTTTGGCTATAAAGCATTGCTTAGGCAATCACAGAGCGGTAGGCGCTATTTTGGGTCAAGATCCTCAAACTCCAGCATTACACCCAACCGCTCATCAATCGTCGCCCAAAGAAATAATCGTATTGCCATTGCAAGCTTATAAAAAAGAGGAAGTAGTTTATGTGGATGAAGCTGGAACAGATAATACCGAGGATTATGCTTATGGCTGGTGCAATCGCCGCGAACGATTTGAGGCAGACAAACTAGGACACTGTACCAGTCGCATCTCGATGATTTCAGCATGGTGCGATCACCTACGGTGGGCGGTTACGCCATCGCCAAACACTTGCGCCAATGACATTTATTGGATATTGCGATACAGCCTTAGTCGAAGCTTGGGTTAAGCAATTGTTAATTCCGACCTTGCGACCAGGACAAGTGGTAGTTATGGACAATGCTAGTTTTCATAAATCCACCGCCAGAAAGCGAAATGATTGAACAGGTCGGTTGCAAGTTGTTGTTTCTGCCGCCCTATTCTCCGGACTTAAACAAGATAGAAAAGTTTTGAGCGCGTTTGAAGAATCAACGCAAGCAAAATCGTACATCAGTTTGAAAACTTTTGGGATGCGGTTAATTCTGCTTTCAAACTTTTGTCCTAACTATCCCTTTACTTGCCATATTTTACTGTCAAGCTAGTCTCTGCGATTAATCGAGGGAAGGGATGCTATACTGCCACCTTCCCTACGTACACCACAGAGGTACACCCGCTATTCATTGTTAACCTAAACCTGCCACTTGCCCAGATACTCATTCCAGTAAGGCTCACCATCAGCCACCCCAACGGCCTCGCCAACTTTTGAGACTAGTTTCAGTGTAAAACTGACCAGCACTGTCAGGTCGTTGCCGCAGCTTCAGACTCAACCCCTTCCAGCTTTGGACAAGAGTATTTTCCACCTGGGTAACTGTTTGGGGAATATCGTGTCTACCAGATCAGCCCTAGTTTTTGCAACACAACCGTTTTTGACCCTATTCTTTCCAGCTTTGTGAGAAATCCAGGTATTGAGATTTAGTCAGTTTCGTCTGTGATGAACAGCGCTCCAGCCCGTTGAATTTCCTCCGATTTTATACTTTGCAGAAATATAAGTACGCCCACACCTAACACGATCCAACTAATAACAATCAAAGGTGCCCAGTTAAGAGGGAATGATCCCAAAGGATAGATCGTTCCGAAGCCAATACATCCAAGTATAAAAACTGACAACAGAGGTAGAATACCATAACGAAGCCAGTGAAAGCGATCACGTCGTTTAGTCCAGAAATATCGAAAACAGGCGACACTTACCAAGGCATAAATTATCAACGCTGTCAAGGCTCCCACACTTCCTAGTAAGCTAAATGCAACGACAGGAGTCAGCCATAATCCTAAACTAATACCGCTTACTAGCGTTAGACCACACAATCCAAATATGGCATTTGTCGGCGTTCTGTAACGGGGATGAATCTGCGATAGCCAGCGCGGAAACAGCCCTTCCCGGCTAATGGCATAGAAAATACGTGCGCCTGCGTTGACGATTGCAACTGCAACAGCATACAGTGAGATAATCCCGGCGAGGTCAATTAGAAATACAACAAAATTGCCGCCATATCTGCGGGCAATGGTATCGAAAGGGGCTGCATCCTGAGCCAGCTTGGCAATGTCTTGGATGCCATAGGCAACCGTCGCCACATAGGACATCAAAAGATAAAAAATACCCACTATAATCACTGAACCCATGACAGATTTTGGGATGGTTTGACGAGGTTTTTTCACTTCTTCACCAAGTGTGACTGCTGCTTCAAATCCAGTAAAGCTGAGGATAGCCAGAATCACGCCTAGAAAAAGGTGCGCATCGCTGGAAATTTCACTGAATTTGAAAGGCACAAGGCTAAGTTGACCTTTACTACCCAGTTGAAACAAGACGGTAAATGCCAACCATAGACACACTCCTACTTCAAATACCAAAAAAGTGATATCGGTTTGCAGCGATCGCTTGATGCCAAAATAGCAGAGTCCAAAAACACTGACTATGGCTAGAATAAACCAAGTTATCCAAGAAATATTCAGCCCAAACCAGCGAATGATCAAATCATGCAAGTTAAATCCAATAATAATGAAAACAGCTGTCGGGGCTAGTCCGTAGGAAATCAGCGTCATCCATCCGGCGATAAATCCCCAACGAGGGTTTAGCCCTTGAGCCACAAAAGTATACCAAGAACCACTTGTTGGTAACTCAGTTGCCAGTAGACAAAACTGATTGGCAACGAGCAGCGAAACTGCAAAAGCAATCACGTAGCATAGGGGAATCGCTGCACCAACCAAAGCTGCTTGGGGAATGATATTAAAGAATATAGCAGAAGCTGGCGACATAACTGCCATTGACATAGCGATCGCATGGCGAAAGTCAAGGGTATTACGCTTCAAGACTGCTGTTTTTGGGAATTTTGCTTGAGATGTCATAATTTAAGAAGCCAAGCATCATTGCAATCCCATTTATTTTAAATCTCTATAGCACCTAAATCTTTCAGAGTTGCTTTTTGTGCTTCAGTAATGCCTGTAACACCTGTGATGTTCATGCCTTCATAAAAACGAATATTTCTGAATGTTCTCAAACATTCCCCTGTAACAGTATCCCAAAGTTTAATCATCTCATCAACGCCACCACTGGCGAGAATGCGGCCTTTGCTGTGCGGTGCATAAGCCACAGCAGACACCCAAGAAGTATGACCCAGCAAGGTCTTCAAGGTTTTTCCCCTGTTGACATCCCACAGTTTTACAGTACAGTCTTGGCTGGCACTAGCGATGATCTTGCTATCTGGATTCCAAGCCAGTGAAGATATCCAGTTTGTATGTTCTTGCAATGTCTTAATCAACCGTCCTGTCTTGACATCCCAAAGTTTGACTGTTGAGTCACCACCGCTACAGGCGATGATCTTGCCATTAGGACTCCAGACCAGTGGGCGGACTGCGCTATTATGCTCTAAGGTCTGCAAAAGTTTTCCTGTACGGGTATCCCAGAGCTTGACAGTATGATCTTCACTAGCACTAGCCAGCATTGTCCCATTAGGACTCCACGCCACTGACCAGACCCAGTTTGTATGCCCCTGCAAGGTGTTGATCACTTGTCCCGTTTGCAAATCCCAAAGCTTGACACTGTTGTCAACACTACTACTAACAAGCACAGTGCCATCAAGACTCCAGTCTACCCCGAACACCCAGTTACTATGCCCTTGTAGCGTTCTCAAGACTTTGCCTGTTTGGATATTCCAGAGCTTGATGCTATTGTCAGCGCTACCACTGGCGATCATTGTGCCATCAGGACTCCATGCCACAGAGTATACCCAATTGGTATGCCCTTGTAGTGTTCTCAAAGCTTTGCCTGTATGAGCATCCCAGATTATTACAATCTGGTCTTCACTACCACTGGCGATCATTGTACCATCAGGACTCCATGCTATCGAGTGTAGCCAATTAGTATATCCTTGTAGTGTTCTCAAAGCTTGGCCAGTGTGGATATTCCAGAATTTGACAGTATGATCAACACTGCCACTAGCAAGCATTGTACCATCACAATTCCATGCTACCGATTTCACCCAGTTAGTATGTCCTTGTAGCGTTTTGCTAACATTTCCAGTACTCATATCCCAAAGCTTGACAGTGCAATCATCTCCTCCACTGGCAAGTATTGTGCCATCACAATTCCATGCTACTGATCGTACCCAGTTGGTATGTCCTTGTAACGTTTTGCTAACATTTCCAGTACTCACATCCCAAAGCTTGATTGTGTGGTCAACACTGCCACTTGCTAGTTTTGTCCCATCCGGACTCCAGATAACAGACAAAACTTGATCAGTATGCCCCAGTAGTGTTTTGATTGCTTTCCCAGTCTGTATATTCCAGAGCTTAATCGAATGGTCAACACTGCCACTTGCCAGTATCGTTCCATCTGGGTTCCAATTGAGAGACGAAACCCAGCTATTATGCCCTGATAATATCTTCAAGGTTTGCCCTGTGTCAACATCCCAAAATCTGATCGTATGGTCTTCACTGCCTGTAGCAATCATAATCTGACTGGGATGCCAACTCAGAGAATGCACTGAATCAGTATGCCCTTGTAATGTTTTCAGTGCCTGGCCAGTACGAGCCTCCCAAAGCTTAACTCTATGGTCTTGACTACCACTGGCAATCATGGTTCCGTCTGGACTCCAAACCACAGACATGACCCAGTTGGTATGCGCCTTACAAACCCAAAGTAGTTGGTTGTCTATAACTTTCCACAGGCGAATTTCACCGCTCGGCTCTCCGGTAGCTAGGAAGGTGCCATCTGGGCTAAAAGCGAGACAGAAAATGTCACTGAAGGTTTCTGTAAATATAGACTTAGCCAAATCAGCGTAGGCAAAATTAACTTGATGTAGATTGATTTGTGGTAGAAAGGCTTGCCAAATTGCCAGTCCGGAAAAGTCATAGCCTGTTAAATCCAGTTGTAACTGACAACAAAGGTTGATTAAATTGCCAGCAGCGTAGTTGGATGATAAAATAGTTAATGTTCGTAAGAACTCTAGAATACTTTTAATTTGTTGCTCAATAGCTGAAGTTGAACTAAATGTTGCCTGGAACTGGTGAGCAATTGGTTGCAAAATTAACCGCACCTGACTGGCTCTGATATAATCCTTAGCAGTCGTTTTAATCAATGCATAGCTAAGTAGCAGGGAAAGATTCTTGGTTGTAAGTTCAGTAATGATCTTCTGAATCAAAGAATCAGTCACATATTCCATCACTACTGGCTGCTGCGTATAACTGCCCGATTGTTTTTCAATTAAAGACCGTCCCCACAATCCATCTAAAGCTTCCAATAAATTGGCTTTGGAAACCTTAGGTAAAATATCTTCGTATAGTTCAGCGATCGCTGTCCACTCTCGATTAATGGCTAACCAGTACATTATGGTTTGCTCTAATGAAGAGAGACGATTAAATTGCTGCTCTAGTAATCGCCGAATGCTGTTGAAGATAATGGTATTTTGGGTTAAAAATGCCTGAATATCCCCGTCAAACAAGTCTTGAATTGAAGTGGCGACAATCTTTAATGCTAAGGGATTATTGCTATAGCACTCACAAAGTGTTTCCACAGCAGAAGTAGATAACAATTGTTTTTGTTTATCTGCACCTACCAGCCCTTTTGCTTGTAGTAAAGCTTTTGCCACCTCTGATGATCCACTCAGTCGCAATGATCGCACCGCCAGTTCCACACCCTCCAAAGCGGCGACTTCGTGGGGCTTTTCCCGACTGGTGAGGAGTAAGCAACTTTGATGAGCAGTTTCCGCAATCAACCGTAGTAGATCACCGTATCCTTCATAGCCAGCGAGATACAAGCTAATATCACCGGGCTGCAAAATTGTCTCTACATTGTCTAAAATTAGCAAACAACGGCAAGTTCGCAGGTAATGCAGCAAACGTGCTATGTCTGCCTTGGTTTCCTGCTGATCAGACAGCACTAATACTAGGTCAGCTAAGAGAGTTGCTATTTGTGGGGCGTTCCGCAGACTTCGCCAAATCACATATTCAAATTCTACCTGAATTTCTTGTGCCAGCTTGACTGCTAAAGCCGTTTTTCCAATCCCGCCCATGCCCAGCACAGCTACCAAACGGCAGCGATCCCTGACAATCCATTGTGCTAACTTGGTAAGTTCTGGCGTACATCCATAGAAATGAGTGACATCAATTGCCTCTTCCCAGTCTCTACGTTTGTTAGTCGTTTCTAGATGAGATTGGACAGGGACAATTTGAGATGGGACTTGATGGCCTACATCAGCGATCTCTTGCCAATCTATCTCTATTCGGCGACAAATTTCTATGAATGTTGCATAATCAACAGATTTACCCGTTAGGAATTTGCTGACTGTGGATAAAGCCAGCCCTAAATCTTCAGCTAGGGATTTTTGAGTGGGGAAAGCAGCGTGTCTGAGAGCCAATCTTACTTTTTTCAGCCATTCAGCCTTAACTTTCAGCGATCGCGCCACGGTTTACCCCCTAAGAACATATAGCTGATTGTAAAGTAAATCAGTCATAGGTCAGTCACAAGTCAGTTAATTATCACGTTTAAACTCGGTTGAGAGCATGGTTTGATGAATTTGTCAGGCTAAAATGTTTGGCAAAATACTGAGACAACTCCAATTCTAAGAGTAAATAAAATGACGCAGCTTTACGAATCTTTATTTTCTACTTTTTGTCAAAGTTTAGTTTCTGTTATGAAATCAAGCCTCAAACCTTGATTAAATCAAAGTCTCAGAATTTAGCTTTGATTATTGTTTTCCGAGAATGATAAAACAGGATTAATCAATATTTATTGATTGGACATAGTTGCAGTAATTGCAGAGCGATAAATATATGCTTCAACACCATAATTGGGAGCATCCAGTTTTGGCAGAAAGACTCAAATAGCAAGCAAATCATTGAGATAAGCTTAAGCGTTCGGAAAGGATTTGGTTGACACTTTCAATATTCCACTGTGCGCCGGAAATTTTAATCCTTGCTGCAATTTGTTTAATAGCAGACTCGACAGATCCAGAACCAATAGAACACAATTGTTCGATTTGGTAATAAGTGTAGTTAATAATACAAAAACGATGTTTTTCGAGATCAATTATAAACTTCTTAACTTGTTTGCCTCGGCAATTATTAAATAAAGCCTGAATTGGCACTATCTGACCTTGCCACAATAAACTATCAGCAGCTTTGAGACGCTTTAAAGAACCATCAATTTTATAAAGATTTTCCTTGAGATGATACAAATCCAAAATTTCCCAACGTTCAAATTGTTCAGTTCCAAACTCCCTAACTAAATTTCAAACTCCATCATGACCATCTCCTAAGCTCTCCAAGTGGATTCACTAAACATGTTCTTGTAAGTAGGCTTTGATACGTTCTTGTTTCTCTTGGCTCATAGTCTGCGATCGCACAGGGTTATTTCCTTCTACATTTTCTCAGAAATGGTAAATCTTCCAAAACTGGATGCTCCCACTTATTATCTATGAAATTCTGGAATCAGCACCTAACTACTAATGTCGCTAGTTCTTTCTTAGTTCTGTCTCTTGTAGCTGTTGCTGTAGTGGGAGGTGTTACCTTTTTTAAGGCTAGAGAGGATCTGAAGCAGGCTGCTTTTAATAGACTCAGTGTTGCTGCCACTTTAAAAGAAGAAGAAATTACCCGTTGGTTTGAAGACCAACAACGAAATTTTCTCCTCCCAACTCGGTTTCTAGAAGTACAAAAAAATATAAAAATACTATTAAGGAAAAAACCTTCTGATTCAGATTATCTAACTGCTTATAAAGTTCTCTCAGCTTACTTAATGAATATGGCTCAGACTCAGCCTAGTTTTAAGGAGATATTCATTCTTGATCGCAGTAATCGCATCATCTTATCTACCGAAAAGATGCGAGAAGGTCAGTATGAACTTTTAGGTAACGTCACTTACGTCGAACAAGTTGAGCCAGGAGAGAGCTTTGTACCGATTTTCTATGTTTCACCCATCACTGGCAAGCCATCAGTAACCCTGGCAACACCTCTATATAATCAAACAGGTGTACACCAAGGTATTATCTTAGCTCACCTCGACTTAGATCGAATAGATCATATTGTCCGGCAACGCACAGGTTTGGGTAAAAGCGGCGAAACCTACTTAGTTGGCTCTCTAGTGACCAAAAATACTTTTATCTCTAAAGAGCAAACCAACATCCAAAAATTTCCTGTAGGAATTAGCAGCAAAGGCATTGATGAGGCAATGTCTGGAGTCAGTGGTTATGGACTTTACCGCAACTATGCTGGAGTTCCAGTAATTGGGGTATATCGTTGGTTAAATGACCGAGACATTGCTTTGCTGGTGGAGATGCATCAAGAAGAAGCCTTTGTTCCTGCTCGTCAACTAGCAGCGACGATTATGCTAGTAGGGCTAGTCTCAGTGGCGGGGTTATTAGTGGGAATATATTGGCTGACGCGACAGTTGCAAATATCTCGTAAACAATCAGAAAATTACAGCCACAAATTAGAACAAAAAGCTCAGGAAGCCGAAGCCGCCAATCGCGCTAAAAGTAAATTTTTAGCCAACATGAGCCACGAACTTCGCACTCCTCTAAACGCTATTCTTGGTTTTACCCAATTGATCAGCCGCGATCGCTCTGTCAATCCTTTGCATCTGGAGAATTTAGAAATTATTAGTCGCAGTGGTGAGCATTTACTGACCTTGATCAATGATGTATTGTCAATGGCCAAAATTGAGGCGGGTCGAACGATATTGAATGAAAGTAGCTTTGACCTGTATCGCTTGCTTGACTCTCTCGAAGAGATATTGCAACCAAAAGCGGAATCTAAAGCATTATGGTTACTCTTTGAGCATAGCCCCGAAATTCCTCAGTATGTAGAAACAGATGAGACTAAGTTGCGTCAAATCTTAATTAACCTCCTTGGTAATGCCATTAAATTTACTCAAACAGGCGGTGTAACGCTGCGTGTCAAAATGGGAGAGGGCAATTTCAAAGTAGCGGAAGTAGAGGAGAGAGAGAATTTCCCTCTACCACATACTCGCTACTCGCTACATTTTGAAGTTGAAGATACTGGTCATGGCATTGCACCAGCTGAGCTTGAAGGCTTGTTTCAACCCTTCATACAAACAGAAGTAGGTCGAAATTCGCAGCAAGGAACTGGACTAGGTTTAACTATTAGCCAGCAATTTATACGTCTAATGGGGGGAGATATCACTGTTCGCAGTACCTTGAATCAAGGAACAATTTTTACCTTTAACATCCAAATTAGTCCAGCAAAAGAGGTTCAAGATCAAACTAGACAGCCATATCGGCGGGTAATTGGTCTAGAACCTGACCAACCTAAATACCGTATCTTAGTAGTTGAAGATAAATGGGAAAATCGCCAACTCCTAGTCAAGATGCTAGCATCCCTTGGCTTCGAGGTACGTGAAGCTGAAGATGGTCAACAAGGGGTGGCGCTTTGGGAAACCTGGGAACCGCACCTAATTTGGATGGATATGCGGATGCCCATGATGGATGGTTACGAAGCAACTAGACAAATCAAATCTCATTTAAAAGGTCAGGCTACTGTAATAATTGCTCTGACTGCAAGCGCTTTTGACGAAGAAAAATCTGTGGTTTTATCTTCAGGCTGTGATGATTTCGTGCGTAAACCCTTTCAAGAGTCAGTGATTTGGGAAAAAATGGCTGAATATTTAGGGGTGCGTTATGTCTTTGAAGAAAGTAATTACCTTTTGGCAGTTGGCAATCAGCCAAGCAACCAAGCAAATAGCTATTTACTGACCGCCCAAAGCTTAACAGTAATGCCCCCTGATTGGGTGGCGCAGCTACATCAGGCAGCTGTGCGTACCGATGAAAAACTAATTTTCAAATTGCTTGAGCAAATCCCTGAGTTAAATTCTCCTCTGGCAATGGCCTTAGCTGATTTAGTCAATAACTTTCGGATCGATAAAGTCATTGAGATAACACAACCACAGCAAAAATGAATAACGATCAAGGTCAACTGCTTAAAGCGAATATTTTAGTTGTTGATGATACACCAGATAACTTGCGACTTTTATCTACTATGTTGACTCAGCTAGGGTATGAAGTACGAAGAGTAATTAACGGGCAAACTGCTTTGAAAACAGCGCAAGCCGCCCCACCAGATTTAATTTTACTTGACATCATGATGCCAGATATGAATGGCTATGAGGTCTGTCAGCACCTGAAAGCGTATAGTCCCAGTAAACCAGCAGCACGTTGCTCATTTCTCAAGAGGCGATCGCAGATTGTCTTCAAATGCTCCGGCTGATCATTCGCTTCCCAGTTTTCTAAAATGTGCGTTTGCACTAATTTTTCCAGAATTAACGATGGAAACTGGTAATAAAAACTGATGAGATAATAATTAATAATTGGTAGATGGTGATCTAATTTATAATGCTCATCATCTTCTAGGCTTCTCTGCTTTTGTACATCTTTGCTCCCACTGTTTCTTTCTTGTACTACTATTTGACATAGTTTTTGAGTGAGAAACGGTTGCCCATTCGTCCAAGTTAATATCTCTTTAATAACTGCCAGAGGATTAGCCACTTTACCTTCCAATCCTGCTGCTAATGGCTGAATTTCTGTTAACTTAAAGCCATCTAGGTCGATAGATTTACCTATATTGAATGGAGTACAATTTCGGTCAGCAATTAAATCGGAGGGCGTTGCTACTCCAAACAGCGCCCAAGTAAGGCGGTTATATTCTGGATTTTCTGCTCGTTGATTGTAGCAAGACCGAATCAGCGCAAAAAAATCGACAACTGGAAATTTTAGTCCGAGAACACTATCAATTTCATCAATAAAAATAAATAATTTTTCGCTTTTGATATGGACAAACAAAACATCTTCGACAAATTGGCTCAATCGTTGTAATGCAGATAAATCTTCTCGCTCCGACCACCAGGCTTTGATATTAACTTTACCAAAGAGATCAAAGCTCCTTAATAAGTCAACTATTATGCCTTTGTACCACTGAGCAGGAGTAATATTACCATTACCAATTCGAGTCATGTCGATAGAAGCACAACTAAAGCCTACTTGTTCTAATCGATGTCTTGTTTGTAACCGTAAGCTAGATTTCCCCATCTGTCGGGAGCTAAATACATAACAGAATTCACCTTGTATTAGAGCATTGTAAAGTTCAAAGTCAGCCTGCCGTTCTACATAGCTAGGAGCATCTGCTTTCAGACTGCCGCCAATTTGATATTCGTACTTATTCATAATTTTGAGCTTAATTGCTCTCGGAAATACAGCCGATACAACTCACAGCTAGGTATTGCCTGATTTCCCTCAAGTTTTACCAGACCCATACTTTCTAATTTATAGGCAGCGATCGCTTCTAATTGCACACTGGTTGGAGAGGTAACTACGCATTTGAGTGCTGTCGCGAGTTCCGGATGTTCTTGGAGATTTGCTAAATGATGCCGTAAATAGTTGCTATAAATACCAGCAATTGTCGGAGCCTCTTTTAGTAGCTGCTCTAAGCTTACTTCTTGATGTCCCAAGTTATAAAGAGCGACACGAGCTAGATGGGGATGACCACCAATCATTACTACTAGAGGAGCCAGTTTTTGCAATCCTTTCTCACTTTTGGCCCAATCCAATCCATGACGTACTGCCAATTCCTGCATCTGCTCTAAACTAAATTCTGGTAACTTAATAGGTAGTCCCACATTGAAAGGGGATTGATTAATATCTAAGGGAATATAAGCTTCAGTGGCATGAACTACTACTAATCGGAGTTTTTGCCAGATTTCTAATTCTGAAGCATCTTCATACCATGAACGCAGTAGCGGCAGAAAATCGCTAGAGATTTGTGGATACTCGAAAATTCGATTTACTTCATCCAAAGCTAAGACTACCGGAGCGTCTATTTTCTCTAGCAAATACTCCTGTAAATACAATGTGCAGCTAACTTTGCTGCCAATATCTTCATCCCAATAATCATCTAGTCTAATCTCTAGGTTCAACTGCCGAGTAATGTTAGCACAAAACCATCGTAAGAATTTTTCTAGACTAGTGAAAACTTGACTATCTGCTTTCTGTAAACCGATCTGTACGGTGTGTACCCCAGTCTGTTTAGCATGAGCAAGAATTCTATGCATTAGGGATGTTTTTCCCATTTCGCTAGGGGCTTTGATTCTGATTAGGCTTCCGGGTTTATTGATTTCGGCATAGGTGCGTTCTTCAATTGGCGGACGCTCTATGTAAAAAAAGGAATTGAGCGGCACTGAGCCACCAGGAATTTCTAAGAAGTCGGGATTAAGAACTGGGATTTTTCTCTCGTCTTGTTTTATCACCAAAGAAGATCCTGGTATCCCACTATCCTTTGAGGGAATTTCAAGCTGCTCTTTCCCTCTGCTTTGCTGAGACTGTTTCAAGACTGCTGGTATACTCTGTAGTTTTTCTGACAAAATGTTACTTAGCGCTCGCCGTCTCAATACTGCTCGAAAATTACTTTTTGTCACCTCCTCCCCGAAAGCCTGTGAAAGTAACTTCCATAACTTAGAACCAACATCTTTTATATAATTGGCATCATAACCACAGCTTTCGGCGATTTCTGGATAAGTTTGCCCTTCCCAAGCTTTACGAAATATTATTTCCTGAATATCACTTAAGCCATGTTTAATAAATGTATCTAATATTACTAATGCTTCTTCTACATTCATTTGTAAAAAAATAAATTTTATTTTAAATAAGACTTTAGCAGAATTTTTCACATTTTAAATAAAAAGTTACGAAACTTTTAGAAGTAACAAATATTAGAGAATATAGCAATCCTAAATGAGTTGTGAAAAAATTAACCATACATAAATATTTTCGGAAAGTCAAAAAACTGATGATGAGTAACGAATTCAAATAATCTTTTGACATGAGAAAATGATTTACATAAGTGGTAAAACTCTCGAATAAAGTTTTTAGCGTGCAACCAGATATCCTCTACAGGATTTTGCGTTGGGTCATTAGGTGCAAATAAGAGACAAGTAACTTGATACTCATCTTCATTTAAGCCTTGATTCAGATTATCTAGATAAGCTTTAAATTCAGCAGAGCGATGATAACTAGCTCTATCCCAAATTAAAGCAATACGGCTTTTTGGGTACTGAGAAATTAAATATTCTACGAAAGCGATGTCTACGACGGGCTACGCCTACGCATTGCTAGAATTACCTTTTTTTGCAAGGCTTAATTAAAAACTCTTGTGTGTAATAATTTAGAGCGCCGAAATAAGTTTGTCGTTGCCGTTCATTGAGAACTGGAACTTCAATTCGTTCCTTGGTGTTACCCCAAATATAACCACAAATATCTCCCCACAACAGATGGCATTCATCTTCAAAAAAAATTACGAGTTCCCCAGATACTATCTGATGCTGGTGTGCAGAAAGCCACGCTGCTATTTCTAGTTTTTTTTTGCTACTATTTCAGGGTCTTTGCGGGGATTACAATTCTTTTGTCTTCTTCCAACTTATATTAGCCTGCTTAAACAAGTCGTAATAGCTTTGATTCGACTCAAAAACTACATCAAAATTATCTTATAGATACCCTTGTAATTCTGATAAATGCCAATAATTATTCTATTGAAGCCAGGTTAATACAATTTCTTATTGTGCAGGTCAAGATAACTTTTTGAGCCTTTGTATCTCAGCTTCAGTCCGACGACACCCTGTTCTAAAAAAATATATTTCCATTTGTTTACAAAACCTACAGACACTCCCAAAATATTTCCAATTGTTGAATGTTTATAGTTTTGTATCATCATTTGTACAGCTAGTGCCCGTTTTAGTTCTCTGGGGTCTGGGTTCGCCTGAATGAACTCTATCAACTCTTCCATCTGTACTGCTGCCATGCACCATATTATTACTTCCAACTTTTACCATATCAACAACTGTGATTTTTCACAAATGATTTAGGATTGCTATAGCGCGACAGTATTTTTATGAGATTTATTAAATAAGCCTATTGTTAATATCAGTAAAAAGTAACTATTGACTTTTAAATTTGCTTTTTATTTGGGTCATTCCCATTATTCAAAAAGTCGTTTGATGCGTTTAATAGCTTCATCCCCTGCTTGTTCAGCAGAAATATTATCTACAACCATTTTATTAATAGCCTTACCCCAAACATTTTCCGCCAAAACTTTGGTGTAGGCTGAATTTTTAGTACTATAGTATAGGCGTGTTTGACCGTTAATTAATGTCTTTGTCACAGTCGAGATGTGGGGGTCAGCTGGATTTGTCCAAAAGGAATTTTTCCAAAGTGGTTTAAGTACCGGAAAATTACGGCCTCCAGAAGCTTTGAGATAATTTTCCATTACCTCTGGCTTGATTAAATAAGCTAGAAACTCCTTAGCTATCTTCTGGTTTTTAGACTCAGCAAATAAAACAGCTTCTTTAAGAATTACTAAATAGCGCATTGGCTTACCATTAGGTTTATTGGGAAGTTCTAAAGTGCCAAGCTTGTTAAAGTATGTATCAATATCTTGACGCACAATAATCGGAATCGAGAGCGTGGTGTTAGGTGTCATAAGTGTGAGGCGGTTAAGTAAGTTGCGATTATTATCTGGATTTAACCAGTTCACTGCGTCTCGTGGTACGTAGCCCTGTTGGTAAAATTTTGTATACCACTTTAAGCTGTCAACAATGCCTTGACGGACTTTCGGAGCGTCGATTAGTAATTGACCCTTGGAGTCAAGAATTTGAATATCATATGCTTCTAAAATTTGCTCAAACAAGTAGTAAGTATCTGAAGCTGCATCAGAATAAGGAAAACCAAACGCATAAATTTGCTTTTTTTGCTGCTGTTGCAAGTCTTGTTGCATTTGTTGCCAAAACTTCCAAAAACCATCCCAATCTTTAGGGATATCACTTTCTTTATGACCTGCTAATTTGAGTAAATCTCTCCAGTAGTAAACGTGCATTGTTGCTTGGTGAATAGGAACTGCATAATAGCTTCGTTTTTTCTCAACGTTATTATAAAAATTAACACCTTCTAGTATTATTTCAGGATAAAAGTTCTTGACTGGTTTGATGACATCCGAGACATCCGCTAATTTACCGTTCCACGCAAGACGTGGATTCAACTCCGTTTCGGCATTATAACCTACGACAATATCAGGTACATTACCTGCTTGAATTGCCCTTTGTGTCTTCTTTGGTAGCTCGTCATTCGTGTAAAATAAAATCTTAATTTTGTTACCACTTTGCTGCTCCCAACTGCTAACAATTTGTTGAAGAGCTTTATCTTCTTCTAGAGTAAAACCTTTATCCCACCATATCTTTAGGTCTCTACTTTTTTTAGAAGACTGAGTGAGGGAAGGTAAATATGAATTGTATATATTATTGCAGATAATAATTATTATACTTAGCACTAGTGCTACGAATACGTAGCCATATATAAAACGCTTCTTCTGCTTATTTTGCTTTGGCACTCTGATAGAGAATTGATGTAATTCTTATTTAAAGACCTAACAATTTGAAATTTTAATCTAAATTTGACTTCGTTATAGCGACACGGTATAAAATTTTAATGTAAGCAGCTACTAGACTGCCAAAAGAAAAAACAAAGTAAATCTCGACAAAATGTCGTTTACTTTATTAAGCCAACCCTCACTGACTACACCCGTTTATAAATCCCCTCTTCCCTCATTTGTCAATAAGTAATAGTACTTAAAATATGATGAAAATCGGGGTTGGAAACACAATTTTTAGGCAAGTGATCGCTCTTAGCGTTCCTGCAGGGTAGCGTTCGTGTTGGCGTAGACAGCTATATAGCAATCCTACCTGAGTTGTGGAAATCGCAGAGCTTCAGAACCCCGGTTTATTGAAGAAACCGGGGTTCTTGTTGTTCATGAATGATTAAGTAGGGCTATATGACAATACAGTTCAGATAAGGCTTTTTCTCCCCCCTGCCTTCCCTGCTCAAGAACTGCCTGTCTCAATAGATCAATTTCTTAACCCAAGCGTATTGGGCTATATGACTTTTTCTAACTAAATAATACAAAATAATTGGATTATATCTTTCAAGCCCTAACTTTTTAAGACTTTTTCATGCTGCATTTCTTTAACAAATAGCTTAATTTATAACTTAGAGTTAAAGAAAGTATCTCAAGTAGAAAACAGCTAATTTCACAAATGAAATCGCTTAGATGATATCTGTTTTAGAAAATTAACAAGTAATTAAACCGAGATCACAAGTAAGTTTATCTATCAGGTTATCAAATCAATTTACTCAAGAAAAAAGATTATGACCTTCAATGCTACTCTGGAAACAAATAATGATATCGCCACAATTAAGTTGTCTGGCGAACTGGATGCACTAACTGCATCAATTTTTAAAACAGAAGTGGACAAAGCTGCATCTCAAGGAGTAAAACGCCTTGTTTTACTCTTACAGGATTTAGAATATATGTCTAGCGCTGGGTTGCGGGTGCTAATATTCGCTAAACAAAAAATGGGTGTAAATGCTGATATTTATGTCGTTGGCGCTCAAGAAAGTGTGATAAGTACCTTGAAAAAAACTGGATTTGATCGAAGTGTTATTTTGCTTGATGAGGATGATATTGCAGAACTAGAAAACGTTTAGAGGGGTGCATATTAATTAGTTTGCTACAAGGTAGTTGATATGCAACCTTCTTTAACAGTACCCGCAACTTTGGATTCACTTTCGGCGATCGCAGAATATGTAATCACAGCCACCGCAGCAGCTGGGTTAGAGAAAAAAGCTGCCTACCGCTGCCGCCTAGCAGTAGACGAAATAGCCACCAACATTATTATATATGGCTATCCTCAAGCGGGTTACGAGGGGGTTTTGTACTTGCAAGCAGATATTGACAAGCAAGCTTTGACAATTTCTATTGAGGATACAGGTGTAGCCTACAATCCAACCCAGATTCAGCTTCCAGAAGAAGATGAGTTAAAACTGCCCCTAGAGGAGCGAGCAATTGGTGGTCTAGGCATATATCTTGCACTTCATGAAGTCGATAAGTTTTTCTATGAACGTGTTGGCGAAAAAAATCGCAACATTTTCGTTATGTATCGCACTCAATTAGACCATTAGGGAGGAGTGGGGGAGGCAAGGGGAGATGAGGGGACAAGGGGACAAGGGGAATAACTAATGACTCTTGACTTTTTACCACTGACTAATGACTACTGACTACTGATTAATGACTAATGAAAACTGACCATGAACTTTTGGTAATTTACGAGCGAGACTTACAAATTGCTCGCATGATTCAAGCTGACTTCTTGCCAGAGACTTTGCCACAAATACCTGGGTGGGAATTAGCTGCTCGCTTTCACCCTGCACGCGAAGTAGCTGGAGACTTTTACGATGCTTTTCTCCTGGCTAATCACCGTGTTGGCATTGTGATTGCTGATGTCTGCGATAAAGGGGTAGGTGCGGCGCTGTTTATGTCCCTTTTTCGGAGCTTGATCCGAGCTTTTGCCCAACAACACTATAATCTCAGTTGGTTAGATACTCTTAGCGATGACAGCAGTAAGTCAAATAAGGGGATACGCGCACAACCTCCCAGAATCGGTACCACTGCCTTAAAAAATGCTGTTAACCTCACAAATAATTACATCGCCAACAATCATAGCAGAATCAATATGTTCGCTACACTGTTTTTTGGCGTATTGAATCCAGCTACAGGCTTGTTGCACTATATAAATGCTGGACATGAATCTCCCGCAATTATTGGGGCAAATGGCATCAAGGCTCGACTTAAGACTACTGGCCCAGCTGTTGGCATAATGCCCAATCGGGAGTTTGGTATTGAGCAAGTCCAGTTGGAAACTGGGGATATCTTAATAGCCTACTCTGATGGTGTAACTGATGCTCGTGACCCAACAGGGAAGTTTTTTACTGAAGAAAAATTACTCTCTTTGTTACAAGAGCCTGCACCTTCAGCAACTGCGGTGCTAGACCGCATCGAAGCAAATGTGTATGCTTATATAGCGGATGCCGATCAGTTTGATGATATTACCATGTTAGCTGTGCATCGTACCTGATTTCAGGCTGATTGTTATGAGCGGAAGGACAAAAGATGCGTGATTTCTAAGTTCTCTCGGACAGTTAATTCTGTTTTGCCACGTTTACACAGACTGTACACGGCATTATTAGTCTCAGGTGCAAGCGTGGTTTTTACGAGTGCGATCGCTACGGCTTTGATAATGGGTGTGCGACAAGTTGGTTGGTTGCAAGCACAAGAACTTTGGGCTTTCGACCAATTTATTCAATGGCGTAGTGATGAAGGCCCCGATCCTCGCTTGCTAATTGTTGCCATCACAGAAGAAGACTTGCAGAGGCAAGACACATGGCCATTGCCTGATAGTACACTAGAACAGCTCTTAGATAAACTAGAGCAGCACAAACCGCAGGCGATCGGATTAGATATTTATCGAGATTTGCCCAAACCACCCGGTAGTCGAGAGTTTAGTAAACGGTTGCACCAGAGCGATCGGATTATTGCTGTATGCAAAGTTAATGATTCTTCAGGTAATCCGGGAGTTGCACCTCCCCCCAGCGTTCCAGAAAATCGCGTTGGATTTGCTGACTTGCTAGTAGATTCTGGAGGTATCTTGCGGCGTAGTCTACTGTTTATCAATCCTCCCCCCATAAACAAGCCAAATGCACAAAACCCCCATCTTTGCCAAAAATCCGACGCCGATGTCTACTCCTTTAGTCTCCGGCTAGCATTAAATTACCTAAAGGTAGAAAAAATTCAGCCAGTTCTCACACCATCTCAGGAGCTAAAGTTAGGCTCAACAGTATTTAAACGCCTACAAAATAATTCTGGTGGCTACCGAAATACTAATTTTGCTGGGTATCAAGTGCTGCTTAACTATCGTTCTCGTCAGCACATCGCCCCACAAGTAACGCTTACAGAAGTATTAACAGATAAAGTTGATCCCAATTTGATTAAAAACCGTGTAGTCCTTATTGGTACAACAGCAGAGAGTATCAAAGACAGTTTTTACACACCTTACAGCGCCGGACAGCAAAAAGACCAAGAAATGATGGGAGTGACGATTCATGCACAGGCGGTAAGTCAAATTCTTAGTGCTGTCTTGGATCATCGTCCCCTGTTTTGGTACTGGTCAAATTGGGGCGAAACAACATGGATAGGGGTATGGTCACTTTCAGGAGGAATACTGGCTTGGCAGATTCGCCATCCCCTACGCTTTGGGCTAGCTAGCGGAGTCGTGCTAGGAGGTTTACTAGCGTTATGCTTTGGTTTGTTTTCTCAAGGAGCTTGGATACCGCTAGTCCCATCTGTATATACATTCGTCCTGACTGCTGGAAGTGTAGTTATAGTAGACCGATTTAATAAAGCAGGATACACAAAAGCAATTTCCGATCGTCTCAAAAATCCTCTCAAATTAAACATCGAGATTGACCAATCAAAGAAAGAGCGCCAAGTTGCCGAGATTACGAAGACAGAATACTTTCAAGACTTACAGAAAAAGGGGAAAGAGCTTAGGAATAAAAGGACTATAGTCACAAAAAACAGTAATACTAATATATCTCTAAAGTTGATTGAAACTAATAAAAACTCTCAAACCATTAAGAGTTTAAATATAAAATATATTCGACGATTGAAGGATAAGATAAAAAATTTGAAAAATAGAAGAGACAAAACTAATACCAATTCTTTATGAAGCTGCGCTAAATAAAGCTTCAAGAATAAAGTCGTAAGAGGTGAGAGAAACAATCACCTCTGGTGTAATATTTTCTAG
>NZ_JBALDI010000019.1:0-15497 GCF_036917395.1 Nostoc sp. | reverse complement strand
ATCCTTCTTTCTATTCACTCTACTTTAGTTCCTATGTACTACTAAAGAGACTTTTTATTGATGTGTGACAGTTAGGGTGCGGAAGGTGGGATCTATGTCTACGCCTGCCATGATCCGGTTGTTGCGGCTGGGTTGACCAAAGCTGTAGAAGGATTTTTCGCTCACCCTAGCCCTAGTGCAGCGCTAAAGCAGGCAGGTGCTTTCGCTAGAAAATCTTTAGTAACGGCTTGATGGACATTGGGCATTGGGTATTAGACATCGGTCATCGGTCAAGCAGAGCGATCGCCGAGTAATCAAGAATTAAGACTTTTACAACAAAGGCAAATTCTACCTTGAGGGGAAAGGATATGGAACTTGGCTACTTCCAAAAAGATGTACTCATTGAAAAACTAGCTAAGAAATTCTACGCGATTCAAGGTTATGTAGTCCCCGAATCATATCGAATGCAATCAGCTACACATCCAGCAGAAAGAGCGTGTGTGGCTATGGCTTTGTTTGCAGTCGAAGAATTTGAATTAATAAATTATTCATCATCAGGGGATGAGGATGATGACGAATATGAAACCGATTGTTTATTCCCTGAATAACGTTTGTTGCCAGGGGTTTAATTGAAGCACGAGTAATACACCTTTCTAAATATTTTATTACAAACTACAAGATAGGTAAACGGATATGAAAGCCATAGTCACAGTAGTTGAAAAAATCTCATCTGAAGCTCACATTGATATTCCTGATGGTTTAGCAGAATCAGGTATTAGACAGCAAGTTTTAGACCATTACAACAGTGGCAAAATGCTTGCCCTACTGAACATTTTCCTTTTTTGTTTTGAATCTATCAGCGTTCACATTGGTAAAAAAACCAAAATCACTTGGCAGCCCGGAAAGTCTTGGAGTCTAAAGCGTCCTTATTACTTTTGCAAAATTGGAAGATTTACTTTAACTCTGTTAACTGACACAGAGCAAAATTTAACCCGCACTCAAGTTTATTTTGGCTACATAAATGGTAATCAACCTATTTACACATCAGAAAAAGAGATATCCAAAGAATTAGCAACAGTCGAACTCCAAAATTTCTTAAGTGGATTAGCTGTTGAACTTCAGACTTTAAGCCACATTGAATTTAGTGAGGATGAAGTATGATTGTCACACAACTGCTGACACCACAACCATACTCTCCTAAATCTACAGGAGAAACTGTTGGTAGGCATCCACTGAACTTTTACGAGTCTCCATCTTGGTTCACAACTGAACTACTGCGCCATGTTCCGTTATCTGGTGTCATTGGTGAGCCTTGTGTAGGACATGGGGCGATCGCAACATTACTATCGGCGTGGCCCTACACCAAGCAAATGTGGACGAACGATATTGATCTACATAAGGCGGCTGATTACCATCTGGATGCAACACTATCCGATTCATGGGATTCTTTCCCAGAGTGCGATTGGATCTGTACTAATCCGCCATATTCGGAGTTTGCTGCACCAATTATCAAGAATGCATTCGCAAAAGCACGTGTGGGTGTAGCCGCATTCCTTCTAACCAGCTTTCTCGAACCTTGTGATGACCGGGCTAATTTCTTACAACAATACCCGCCGTCACTTGTACTGATTTTGCCCCGCTTCTGTTTTCGGAAAGACAAACGGGGTACTCGTTGGGCTACGGATAACATAACCATTTCATGTTTGGTATGGGACAAACGTGCAACTACACAGCGTATTATTGTGCGTCCCAAATCTCAAATCGTTGGGTTTTACAAGAATCCTGAACAGGCTATTTCACAGGAACGGGCAGAAGAAATTGTTCGGGCGATCGCCAAAGGAGAATTATGAAACAGATGTCACTTTTTGATGAACCAACCACAGTTTTACCAGTCAACTATTATCCAGAATTTCTGAACAAGGAAGAAGCCGACGAACTCTACCAACATTGCCAAGAACTGCAATGGCAGCAAAATACAATCAGAATGCTGGGTAAAACGATGCCTGTGCCTCGTTTGGAATGTATTTACGGGGATGAGGGCTGTGATTACCTTTACTCCAAGAGTGTACTACTTAAACCACTGCCTTGGACTTCAGCGCTAGCTCAACTGCGAGATAGGATTACTACTGCTACTGGCTACAGCTTCCGCATTGTCATCGGCAATCAGTATAGAAGTGGACAGCATTCTATCGGCTGGCACAACGATAGCGAAGCATCAATGGGATTTAACCCAGCGATCGCATCAATCAGTTTAGGTTCGGTGAGGAAATTCCAAATCAAGCCCATCGGGGGTAAGCCGACTGACTTTTGGCTGGAGCATGGGAGTCTGCTGGTGATGCTTCCAGGTTGTCAGAGTACTCATCTGCATCAAGTCCCGAAGACTAATAAGGTCGTTAGTACACGGATTAATCTAACTTTTCGACCGCACATAGGGGGCAGGAAATGAGTATTTTATCTGGATTGAAACTTCAATCTAGTCATAAATCAAACAAGGAAAATTGCCTCCAATTGTGAAGATAAAACCTGCATCCAGAATTATATAAATTTCTCCACACTCAACATTTAAGCTTTAGAGGATGAACAATTTTCACTTCTAAACAAAAGCCAAACCCTCGATATTTTGGCGCAAACCGAGGGAAAAGAAAATTAAGTAATCGGGAAAAATATATCTATGAGTTTAGCAGAAAATCAGATTAATAATCGGACAGCTTTTGAAGTCTTCATTCCCGGTTTTTTTGATGATTATCCACTTGAATCATCAGAATTCAGGCTGTACGCGCATATCCAAAGGAGAGCAGGTGTAAGCGGTTGTTTTGAGTCTATTCCGAAAATGGCTAAACATTGTTACATCGCTCTCAAAACTGCCAAAAATGCCATCAAGCTTTTACTAGCCGCCGGAATGATTGAAATACAAGAACGTATTGGAACTACTAACATTTATACTCCCACTCCACCTTCTTTGTGGGTTTCTCCTGACCAAATTCAATTACTTCGTTCACAAATTAAGACAGCAAAAGAAGCCCTAGCCAAAATTAACCCCAGTCAAAATTGCATGGGGGGTGGGGGCAATTTTGCACCCAGTAGTGGGGTCAATTCTGCATGGGGGGTGGGGTCAAATTTGACCCACAAAGGTATTCCCATTAAGGTAATCCCATCTAAGGAATTCACACTAAGTACAGCACCCCTTGAACCCAACACACCCCCCACGCTCGAATGTGTGTGTGAAGAGTCTGACTTAAACGAACAATCAAACCAGGAAGAACCAATTCCCGAATCTCTCACTTCGTTGTCAAATCAATCCGAGACTTTGCATCAAACAGACATTCCCTCATGTAGACCTACTATCGCGATGGGCTTGTTCGATAACGAATTTGCCGCAAAAAACTGCCAGCCTTGTTGCGATAGTCGTGTTGTCAATACGGTTAATCAAGAGGTTATGAAGGCTGGCAGTTTTTCAGGTCTAGGCTCCGATAAAAACGAACAAACGAACAATAAGCCAAGCAAACCAAGATTTCAGTCGATTGATGACTTGCTCAATCACATCCTGCTTGACCCCAGCATCTTGGCATCTGAGTCTTTACCCGCAGTTTACAGAAATGAAATCAAACTCCGCTGTTGGCGTTTCCCCTGGCGTACTTCTTCCAGAGACAAGATTTACCAAACCTGCGATCGCCGTCTGGTGGAGTTAATCGCTAAGGAGAGAGCCGAGTGGGACAAGGTTAATTGGCAGCAAAAAGTCCCCACTGTGATCAAATCAATCAGCAATTTGGAGGTGAGTAAAGCTGGTTTAGAAGAACTGCTGGTTTATTGGTCAAAAGTTCTCTCTTCATCTACACCGCAAACTGAAGAATCAAAACCCAATGACCAACCCATCGGTTACTACTCAAATCGTTCTCTTGATTGGCATAAAGCCACATTCAGTGAACTTCTAGACCGCATGGATGAAGTTGACAAGGACAAAGCGATCGCTTCTTTCAGCACTCGCTATGACCGAGAAGACGTAGGCGCAACGCTCAAATGGTTGGATTGGTTAAAGCTGACACATCCCTCCATGTATGCCTACTTACACCCACAAGCTGCATGAGTTGAAGTCGGAAGTATTTTTTCCAAATTCGGCTTTCTTCCTGACTTCCCCTGCCCCTGTTCTTCACTCTTAACTTGCAACTTCCGACCTCCTTTCTTCCGACTTCTGTTTGAGGATTTATGACACAAGACAAATCAAACTTCACATCCCAACAAGACCGCTTACCCCCACAAAGCATTGAGGCTGAAGAAGTAATACTCGGTGGCATCATGCTCGATCCAAGTGCCATGAGCCGAATCAGCGATCGCTTGGTGGCAGATGCTTTTTACATCAATGCCCATAAAGACATTTATCAAGCAGCCCTACGACTGTACAGCCAAGGATTACCAACGGATTTGCTTTGCATCACCAACTGGTTGTCTGATAATGGCTTATTGTTCCGTATCGGTGGACGCAATAAACTGGCCAGTCTGGTTGGCTGTACTGTGTCAGCTGTGAACATCGATGCTTTAGCTGACTTGGTAATGGAAAAATACCAAAGGCGGCAGTTAATCCTTGCTGGCACTGAGATTGTTCAACTCGGCTATGCCACCGAAACTGATTTACCTGTAATTCTCGACGAAGCCGAACAAAAAGTCTACAGCATTACGTCTGAGCATTCTGCCTCTGACTTGGTTCATATTTCTCATGCCCTAGCCGACACTTTTACCGAAATTGAAGCGCGTCATGCTGGTACAGGCTCACCAGCAGCAAGGACTGGATTTTATGACCTGGACAGTATACTCGGCGGTGGTTTTCGCTGCAAACGGTTGTATGTACTGGCTGCTCGTCCTTCTGTTGGTAAATCCGCTTTGGCTGGTAATCTCGCTCTCAATGTTGCCAAAACTGGGAAGATGCCGATCTGCGTTTTCAGCTTGGAAATGTCTACTGATGAGTACGTACAGCGATTCTTAAGCAGCGAATCTGGCATTGAAAATAACTTTTTGGAAACTGGGAATGTGAATGAAAGTCAGTGGCAACCTTTGAGCGTGGCGATCGCGGAATTAAGCGAACAACAGATTTTCATCAACGACGAATCTTGCCCTTCTCTTAATCAAATCCGTAGCCAAGTCCGCCGAATTTCATCCCATTACGGTGGTGTTGGGCTTGTCATCATTGACTACTTACAGCTTATGGCTCTTGATACTGATTCACGGGTGAACATGGCTCAACGAGTCGGTGAAATCAGCCGGGGATTAAAAAGATTAGCCAAAGATTTGGATGTACCTGTACTGGCTTTGTCCCAACTCAACCGCGAAGTTGAACACCGTAACGATAAACGCCCTGTACTAAGTGATTTAAAAGACAGTGGTGCTGTTGAGCAAGACAGCGATGTTGTGATCATGCTTTACCGCTCAGAGATGTACAACCCCGATACTCCAGATCGTGGCATTGCTGAGTTAGTCGTTCGCAAGCAACGCAATGGCCCAACTGGTACAGTCAAGCTTTTATTTTACCATCAGTTTACCAGATTCAAGAATTTATCTCGTGGTCGTAGTTTTTAAGGCTCTACTAGAGGATAAACATTGTCTTTTACGCAAGACAGGGAACTGAGAATGATTGAAACTTACCAACAACTTTTACAACAATGGGCGGCTCTTGCCCCTGATGAATGCTCTACTACTGACCGGGATTACAGGTTTAAGGTAAAAGTGCTACCCAAAGTCGAAAAGTGTTCTTTCGATAACCCCTGGCGTTCGGTTACTTCCGAAAACCTTACTTGGCGACTTCATGTAGCTGAAGATGTAATTCTCAGACAGTTGAATTTTGTTCTTCTAACAGTTCTACATCGCTGTTCTGACCGTCAGTCCAATATTCATTTCACTTTCATAGAGCTTGGAACTATCGCCACAATCTGTAATGGGCTGAAGTCGCAAATACATCCACATCCGGCACTTGCAGCATTAGACGCTTACGTTCAATTGCTGGAGTTTTAAAACCGATGAAAGCGCTATCTGTTCGTCAGCCTTGGGCATGGGCAATAATTTATGCTCTCAAAAATGTTGAAAACCGAGGCTGGCCTATCAATTATCGTGGCGACATTCTGATTCACGCTGCAAAAACCTGTACCAAGAAAGAGTATCAGCTAGCGAGAGAATTTTGCCAAGGGATGGGGGTAGTAATCCCAGAGTTAATCTCTTTACGTCTCGAATTTGCCGCAAAAAATTGGGCAGGCTTCATACTCCACAAATTAATCGTGAAGCCAAACGACTATCCAAAAAAGCCTGCCCAATTTTTCAGGACTAGGCTCCGTGTGGGACAAGTTATTGGCATTGTCACAATAGTTGATTGCCGATTCTCACAAGTTGCATCTGGCTGGGGAATGCCTCTTCAGTACCACTGTCAGCTGGAGAATCCGCGAGAGATTACACCAATTCCTTACATTGGGCGGCTTGCCCTGAGCGTAGCCGAAGGGTTGGGGATTTTTGAAGTACCGGATGATTTGGTCATGGAGGTGGCTGCATGATTAAAACAGCCCGAAGTCATACGCTACTTCCAAAGCCAAAATCAGTAATAATTGAGTTATCTGCAACACCCGAAAATTTCTTAGAGAAAGGGGTCAAAGCCTCACAGGGGGAATCGGTCGGTTGTCTTTATCAGTACCTCGAAACTAAAAAGCTACTTGATGGTTCAAACGTTTTTTATCCCCGCGTGATTGGTGAACGTGACCCGAATAATCCCGAAGATTGGCGATGGGCATTCAATTGGAAAGAGAAGATAAACGGGGCATGGAAAGGCAAAAGTATAGGTTCAATTCCCCCTGGCGCTGTTCCAATGATTCGTCTAATGCAACAAGAGAGGGCAACGCGAGAGAATATCATCGCCTTTATCAAAAAAGCGAAAACTAAAAAGACATCGCCAAAATTAGATGTCTGCAAAAATTTTAATAACACAAAATTAAAACCTGTTCTTCCAGATGATGCCCTGATCGCTGTAGTACTATTCGCGGGTGGCGGTGGGATTGAAGCGGGGATGGTGCAAGCGGGGATTCGTCCAGTCATTGCGGTGGAATTCGACCCCACCAAACCAGACTTGAGCAGGGCAATCGCCAAAACCCATCACCGCAACTTTAGCAAGTACGGCTGTAGAATAATCCAGCTAACAGTCCAAGAAGTAGCACGGTTAGGATTTCTAGGTTTTCCGCGCCGCCCCGACTATCTCCATGCCTCCCCGGTGTGTGCCAACTTCAGCCAAGCTCACACAGCCAAAGCGGGTAAGGGTATTGAAACGGCTGATGATCTGAGTGCAGCGATCGCAGTCGCAGAAGCCATCCGACAGTTACAGCCACGGGTGTTTACGCTGGAGAATGTGCCACGCTATCAGAACAGTCAGAGTTTCAGTATCATTCTGTCAGCTTTGGAACTTGAGGGGTACTCGGTCGATTACAGCGTGGTCAACATGGCTGACTTTGGGCTACCCCAGGCGCGGCGGCGGTTAGTCCTGATTGCAAGCAAGGGTTTTCATGTTGCCTTACCTTCGGGAACTACACCTTGCGGTTGGTACGAGGCGATCGCCCATCTCATTCCCATGATGACCGATTCCCAACTACTCCCCAAACAACGGCAAGCGGTAGAACAATTTCTGGCAACTAACGAACCAACGCCATTGCTACTAGAGAGAGTTGGAGGGCGCAACGGAATGAAGTATAAGCCTGGGCATCTACCCTGTAACACCATTCTGCGATCCCATTTCACAGATCACAAAGGCTGTAACCGTAGTAAGTTCGCTGATATCTGGTTGCCGGATGGTACGGTCAAATCTTTGTCAATTGCAGGAGCGGCAAAGTTACAAGGGTTTCCCGATTGGTACGAGTTTCCCAACGAGACTGCTACGGCGGGGTCAATTATCGGCTATTCCGTACCTCCCAGTTTTGCAAGTCAATTATTCATGTCGGCACAAAGTTATAGCTATGTAGGCAATCGCTAAAGCTCTACTCCTTCATCAATCCAAGCATCAATTGCTGTTTTTACCTCTAATTCAGTCACGGCAGACCATTCTTTTTCGTTGATAGTTGTTTTAAATACCGCTCTTTTACCGTGACCAACTTTTTCCATTGAGTGTCCGCGATACGAATTTTTAGGCTTAATCATTTTTCTTAATTATCTTTAGAGAATATTCTAAACTTTCGCTCAATAAGAAGAGGAGTTTGATTTTCTATGATGGCTGCTGATTGAGGAGATTATCATAACTGTAGTGTTAAGTTTGTAGTGAGGACATGGCATTAATTCAATTAAGTTTATTTCCGCGTATATAGAGCATAACAAAAAGGTTTCTTCGCTTAAAAGTGCGAGTATAAACGAGCGGTCGCTCGGAAGTGAAGTTACTGTAAATGTTGACCGTAATGCCTGTAAGTTCATGTAATTGATTTGCAACAGATACCCGATGGCATTTTGCACTTTGTAATTCTACACATAGTAAAAGAATAGACTACTTTTCTCCCGCCTGGAAGAACGTTGAGGCGATCGCTTACCCTTGCTTTGAATACATAAAACAACGCAGAGTTGAACTTACTTCCTAAGACAGTTGAGCATCCTTAACGTGGCTGCTGCTGCATAATTTCGCTGTGTCCCAAGATTAGGAAAAAAAGCGTTTCCAGTTTCATTGACGGGAGTTGCAACACCGCAATAGGCAGACATCTCTGTAATCGCTTTCTGCCCCCAATGAGCAGATATATCACTAAAAGTTATAGCCTGTTGCCTCTTTATACCTTCTGAACGTCTAGTATTTTCTCCATATTCAACAGCTTTACGCAAAACTGCTATCAACTCCGCACGGGTTACTATTTGGGTCGGACGAAAAGTACCATCAGAGTAGCCGATTATAATCTCATTCTCTTTTGCCCACTCAATCTTTCCAGCACTCCAACGAGTTACCTCTACATCTCGGTAAGGTTTGTTAGTTGTTTTCAATAAATCTGGTGCTTGCTAACTTGGCACAGTCAAAGGACTGGGGGGTAGTTGACTGAGAGCATTTATTACCATCGACACCATCTGTTCGCGGGTTAGCTCTAACGTGGGACGGAAAGTATTATTAGAAGTAAAGCCTGCAATCAGTCCTATCTCAACAGCCTCTTGAATCTCTTTAGCATAAATATCAGTGTCAACATCGCTAAAGCTTGGCACTTGGGCAACCACTGGTTTAGTCGTCAAAGCGCATAACAATATAATTGCAGCAGTACCTGCTCCCGTTTTGGCAGTTAGTGAACCCGAAAAGAAATTAAAAGTTGATTTGAGCAAAGGTTTTATAATGAATTGAATGCTTACCTTTGTAGACGTTGCTTTTTTTAATCAGGTTTGTTAAAGTTATTAGTTATACTTAGAATTCCGTTATTGCTGCCGTGGGGCAGCAGACGATTGGGCGATCGCTCCAATGGCACTACCTTTTGAGCAGTATCTACCTAAACATTACACAGTGCAGAGAGAAGTTGGGTTAGTAGCTGACCGAATGCCCACAAATAGCATACAAAATAACTTTCAATAGCCAAGCGTTACACCATCACTGGTTTAAGCATCAACAAACATGATTACACAAGGTACTAATGGCTGTAGAAGACCGTTGTCAATCGGGCAGTAGCAAAGGCGAAAGATTCCTTAAGGGCAGTGACTCTCACAAAAATACTCTACTGAGTTATTCATCTCAATAGAGGATATAAATTTACGTTTATCACCTTTTACCAAAATTTAGTTTATACAACACTAAATATTCACACCTCTGTATAAGTACTGGAAATCTTGATCATTCAAAAAGAGACAAACTTTCTGGCAAAATGTCTCTGATTCGCTGATAACTTCCTGTATTCTGGGATATCCGTTCTTTGTGGAGAGCCGAATGATGACTATAGATATGCAACGACTCATCAAAAAAACCTCTAACTCAGTTTGCAAGAAAACAGAAGTAACCCCACCACCCACTGAACCCATTGAGATGCCTGGGAGCCAAAATATTCCTGAAACAGTGATTGAACCAAATCCACCTGTGTGCATTGAAGCATCAAAATCGGACTACATCTCTGAACACTATCGTCCCCCATGCTCTGTGGGTAACTCCGGCTGGCAACCGTCTGATGTCTGGCGCGACTTGAGGGTTGATGATTTGTGTCGGTGAGCAGCATCTAAAACTTGTATAATCCTACTATAGGTACATCCCCGCTTCTGTTTGAAAATGCTATCGTCTAGCACGACAGAGTTTAAAAATAGCTTTTATGGATTCACCTGTGGTACTGATCAATGTCTTCTCCGTTCCTCAAGGTTTGGAAGATGAATTTCTTCGGAAATGGAATCAGACTGCTCAGTTGATGAAAAATGAACCAGGTTTTATCGACACAAAGTTACATCGCAGTCTTGACCCAACCGAGAGATTTCAATTTATTAATATTGCAAAATGGTCTAGTAAAGAAGCGTGGCAATCGGCATTCTCTAAACGTATTTCTCAAAATGAGATTTTTGAACAACAATTACCTGTTGAAGCTAACCCTGCCCTTTATCAAATTGAAGCAGAGTATTAAATCTCAAAGTAGAATTTAGAGGAGCCAGACTTCAACTATGATTACTAAAAATGATGATTTATTCGATGCAGTCGAAACCACTCGCCTAAATTTTTACGGAAATAAAATTTACCAGTTTCGATGGAGAGATAAAGAGACTTTAAAATTTAGTTCCCATTGCAGTTATACAAATTTTAATTTCTCTCCAGTTTAAGGTTGAATTAGAGGCTGTTGGGATTGCTGAGTATTACATTCAGCTAACTTATTGCTAACAAGTACATAACTCGTGCCTACCATTGCAAGACTAACTACAGCAGCAGCAACAATATTCCAACGCTCACCAAATGGTTTTTGTTTAGAAGCTATTCCTAGTTGCTCCTGTACATATTTGATAGCTAATGCTAAAGATTTACGAGTGATTTCATGCCAAGTTGTAATAACTCCGCGCTCATCACTTTTTAAATAAGCACATAAATAACCAGGACTTGATTTATCTTCTTCGATCATGAGTGAATAACCATCCACTAGCTTCGCTATCAAAGTTTTTTTGCTTCCTAGCCGACGTGTATTCGGTTGCAGCCCATTTGATTGCAATATCTTGATTGCATCTTCCATTTCTATAGCGTTTCTTTCTAATATCATTTTGTCCCCTTAGACCATTTGAACGAAAGCTTTCAAAATCTTGTATTGATAATTTTCATCTTCAACCTGATGGGAAGTTTGGGTCACATTCCAAACTTTTTGGATTATATCATCAATACTGAAGCCCTCCTTTTTCAATTTTCTCACTTGCTCTTTGTCTTCATCAATAGAATTTTTCACAACGACACTGTTTTTAATTACTTCTTTTAACCAACTCCAATCATCACTCTCAACCCACCAGTTTATTGTTTGAGTAACAAAAGCAAAATTTCTCGGATAATATACATTCACACTACCTTCATTTTTATCTGCTTTTTCACCAGAGTTCACTTTATAAGCACTAGCCATCATGTTCCTAACTTTATTAGTAAATGTAGTAATTATCCAAGAAACATTTAAGCCGTAAGAGCCAATCAACCATTCTCTAATTGTTATTTTTTGATTTTCATCAAATAATTTTGAAATTTTTAAAGTATACTTTTCCCAGAAAGGTATCTGGCTTACCATTTCGCCTAAGTGAGCTAATCTTTTATTAATCAAGGTACAAACTTGGAAACTTAGCCACTCTCCCAAACTTTCATAGAGTTCTTCTGCCGCCAGTTCATCACAAAAACTATAGAACTCATGAAGCTGCTCTACATCTGCAAGGTGTAAACCTTGATGTTCAATCAGCTTAATTCCAGAAAGTTGAATTTTATCTTGGGTTATAGTGAGTACATTGTAATCAGCCCTATTAGATATTTTTTTATTAGGATTTGAAGGTATATCAGTTAACAAAATTTCTACAATATCTTCTAAAAAAACTCTGCCATTCGCTCCTTCTCTTTGGGAGTAAACGCGGACTATCTGCTCTTGACGTGCAAATACATTCTGGTAGATGTAATTATTTAAAATTAATTCCATAGTTTATTTCTTTCCATTGGTAATGTTTATACTTACTTAAAAATCTTATGCAAGTATGCAATCTAGATATTTTTACTGTCATTTATGGCTCAAGACCCATAAATTAGTTTTTCAACATAGCCAACAATTCCAAAAAGATCGCATCAGTTTTTTTTATAAAATATTGGCTATAAACCTCAGAAAACTTATAAGTCAGTATCTGCACCATCCAGTACTTCTGCAAATAACATTGGAATTGTAAGCTGTACCCCTGATTCATGAATACGGATAGGAATTCCTGACTTTTTAGATATCCACTTTATCCAGTTTTTTCAAGTCTGTGAGCGACGATTACTAGTATCTGCGTCTTTTAATACTTCTGGAAAAGTAAGCTCTTTAACTACTTGATCATTTAAAACTAGCACACTATTTAGTTGTGATTGTTTTAGTGAGACTGCATCAATAATTCGCCAAACAGGAGGGTAACTTAACATAGCTTCAATGAGCAGTCTGACTTGTAAATCTTCATTAGGTGCTTCAGCAATTAATCTCCCTTTTTGGGTTAATTCAGTCAGCCACTTATTGCCCTGACGCATCCTTGTAATAAGCTTGAGTGCTTCTAAAGCCTGTTTTGCATACTGTCCGTGTCGAGAAATGTATACGTCTTTTTTTCCTCTATTACCTAATTTGTAACCTAACTCGTATGAGTTTGTTATTCCTTGATGAATAAGTAAAATAGCCTTTAGCAAGTTGTATATCTTTTACATTTATAGGCTATAACCATTGCCATACAATAGCTACAGCACACTGACTGTTGAGAACCGTTAATTACCAGAGCGATAAGCGTGACGGCATGGCTTTACCACCTATGGCAAAACAGTCAACAGTAGACTTTCTAGACGTGAGTATTTGGGTGCTTGAGCGTTATCTCCACAGGGAGGTTGCTAAATTTGATGGATAAAAAATATAGAAGATTAGTAGGGCTGTACGCCCAGTGCGTCCTCATGCTCACACTGCACTCCTCTTCATTTTCGTCATCACTTTCTCGCACAAGTACTAACCTAGTAAATAACTAGAGGGAGAAACAACATTAATTAGACAACCAGGGATTATGCTGGACTGATAAAGATGTACAAAAGATGTATGAGCAATACTAAATTTCATCCTTGCCCAGTCTGTTCGCTTCCAGTTAAACATTTCATGAGATATCCACATGAAGTTTGCAATGATTGTTATGGCAAAGCTTGTGATGATCAGGGGCGAAAGTTAGATTTCTATACTTGTTCAAGGAAGGAAGGATCTGAGGAAAATGTATTTGAAATTGGATTTGGGGCAACTTTAATTGAATCTAAGGAGGAGTATAAAAGTAATATTTGCTACATTGAAGCAGTGAAATGCTGGGCCGATGAAGCTCGGTTTGGCGGTATTGTAATTGAAGCTATGATAGATGATTGCTAGCTTAAATCACCGTCGGGGTACTGCGTTCATAATTACTACAAAACCATAAAAGTAAAAGTATTCACGAGGTAATTTTGACATTGGAATGTTACAAATCACCCCAATCAAAAGCGGTTACTGACGGCATCGCGGAGTGAATACCAAACTTACGAGCTTCATAGCTGGCTGCTGCAACTACACCTCGCTGATTGGGACTGCCACCGACTACTAGCGGTTTGCCTCGATAGTCAGGATTATCTCGCTGCTCTACCGATGCGTAAAAAGCATCCATATCTACGTGAACTATTTTCCTAGTTCTAGCGACAGATTCTTGTCCCAAGGGTAGCTCCACCACAAACAGTCTCGTTTTTTACATCATTTTCAAGAAAGTAAATATAATATCAGTTTTATAGTACACTAGCACTATTTGAGAGCTAAAATTACCGTATCTGCATTGACCTTCACTATCAAAGTATAACTTTTTGCTTTTAGTTACTTAGTTGTAATTACTTTTCAACTGATGCGTCAAACTGCAATGGCATTTTCACCAACTGCTGTTGTTTTGAGCAACTGTCTCCTGAAGGGGTGTTTAAAGGGATACATAGTTTTTATGCCATCAGGCAAGCGAAGAAAGTTTTTTAAGTAGAAAAGAGCATACTGGAATTGCAACTATATTAAATATTAAACAGATCTAACTTTATTAGTTCAAAAACATAAAAGAACACACATGACCACTAAAATAGATTTTCAAGGGGATATGGATAACGCAAGCATTCCATTGAATCAAAACAAAGAAGAAGTATTTCAATGGACAAAGCAGTGGTATCCAGTAGCAGTTGTGAATTTTCTAGATCCATCTCGCCCACATGCAATACAGTTATTAGGAAAAGATTTAGTCTTGTGGCGAGACAGTTTGAGTAAATGGTCTTGCTTTGAAGATTGTTGCCCCCATCGACTAGCTCCTCTTTCAGAAGGGCGTGTTGAGTCGGATGGCACACTTTTATGTGCTTATCATGCTTGGCGTTTTGATTCGCAGGGAAACTGTGTGAGCATTCCCCAGTCGAAAGATCAGGAGACATCCTCGAAGCACTGCTCAAATTCAAAGTCATCTGCAATTAGTTATCCAACACAAGAACGGCAGGGTTTATTGTGGGTTTGGGCTGAGTCTGGTTCTGAGGCACAGCTTGAAAGTCAATTGAAGACACCACGAATTATTCCAGAACTTGAAGAAAATTCCGACAGAGTAGTTCATCTATTTTGGAATATACGTGACCTACCCTATGGATGGGATTTTTTTATGGAAAATGTAGCTGACCCAGCCCATGTCCCTGTTTCCCACCACGGTCTAGTTGGCAATCGCTATAAAGATGCTAATTACTACGATATGCTTTGCATCAAGCAAATGTCTACTCAAGAAGGATTTTCTTTTGAAATAACACCGACTGCTCCCACGATCTCGCAAGCAATTCACGACTTTCAACCACCTTGTCAGATGAGGATTGTTTCTACTTCACACGATGGTGGTAAGCTAATCCTAGCATTGTATGCTAGCCCTACACGCCCAGGGTGGTGTCGTCATATTGGCTGTCAGGTCTTAGTTAAGAACCAGATGGGTAAGACACCTAAAGGATTAGGAGTCTTTGGGCTACCAATGCCAACTTGGCTAGGACATGTTTTGTCATCCTTGTTCTTACACCAAGATTTAGTATTTCTTCATTATCAACAGAAGATTCTAGCTAAACGTCAAAAGGGTCAATGGGTGAACGCAGTTTATACACCCAATCCTCAAGATAAAATGGTAATTACATTTCGCCAGTGGTTGGAGAAAAAAGCTGGAGGTAGTATTCCTTGGGTTTCAGGGTGTAATACCGATCTTCCCTTGCTGGAATTAGACAAACAAAAGCTTTTTGATGTCTAGACACGTCCGGAATATTAACTAGGTGTCAAAAAAATGGTAGAACGGGATTTTGACCGTCTACCAAAATGAAAAATCCACTTCATTATATTCAA
>NZ_JBALDI010000018.1:0-74015 GCF_036917395.1 Nostoc sp. | reverse complement strand
CTCAAAGACTCGTTCATCCACCTCAAAGACTCGTTCATCCACCTCAAAGACTCGTTCATCCACCTCAAAGACTCGTTCATCCACCTCAAAGACTCGTTCATCCACCTCAAAGACTCGTTCATCCACCTCAAAGACTCGTTCATCCACCTCAAAGACTCGTTCATCCACCTCAAAGACTCATTCATCCACCTTATATCTCCATTCCTAATGCCCCATGCTCAATGCCCTATGCCCTTTCATAGTTCAATTACTGCCTTAACTTGCATATTGGTTAAGTTGGCAGCTTTTTGGCTGGAGGCTTGATCTAGTCGGATATGGACTTCTACTACTCTGTTGTCGATATTGCTGACGGGATCTGTGTTAATGACATTCTGCCGTCGCACTTGCAAGCCTTTGCGATCTACGATTCCCTGCAATTCAATCGGCAGGTAATCACCAAATACTTGTACTTGCTGCCCTGAATGCACTTTGCTGATATCGCTTTCGTAAACTTCGGCTATGACATACATCTGGCTGGTTTGTCCAATATCTGCAATGCCATCATTTGATATCAATTCCCCAGGATGGGTGTGGATCTCAAATACCTGTCCATTTTGGGGCGATCGCACTTGGGACTGTTCGAGATTGACTTTTGCCAGATTCATCGCTGCTATGGCACGATTAACTTCTGCTTGAGCTGCTTCTACATCCACTCCGCGCACTTCGGCGATTTCATCGAGTGTTGCTGTGGCTTCTTTAATCTTTTGCTGGCTAGTTGATTGGGTGCGATTTAACTGTGCCTGTGCTTCTTGCAGGCTTTTTTGGGCCGTTTCCAAGTTTAAACGCTTGCTATCCCCTTGGGAGGTGGAAATTGCACCCTGTTGAAATAGTTGGTGATAGCGTTCGTCTTCTGCTTGGGCGTTACGCACTTCGGCTTGGAATCGCTCAATTGTTGCTGCTTGGGCATTAATATCGCCAAGGTGTTCTGCTTTTAGTCGAGCGATCGCAGCTTTTTGGGCGGCAATTTCACCGCGTTTAGCACCTGCTTGTATGCGGTTTAGGTTTGCCTGGGCTACTTTCACTTGTTCCTGCACCTCTTTTAATTCTGCTTGCAAGCGATCGCGGCTGTTCAAAATCGCAATCACCTGTCCTGCTTTTACCCTATCCCCCTCCTTTACTAACAACTTTTCTACCCGACTTCCTTCTGTAGACACCGCAGCAGATAGTTTAATTACCTTTCCCTGTGGTTCAATCCGCCCTAAAGCTGTTACTGTTTTTAACTGTGGCAATTGTGTTGCTGGCACTTGTGCCTCTGGATTTGCATCATGCCAGCGTTTTACTATATAAAAACTTATTCCACAAACCAATAAAGATGCAATTATACCTATAGCAACGGATGGACGCAGAATAAGCTTAGGGAACGTTCTGTACCCTAGCTTTGAGTTTCGCACCATAGATTACCTCTTAACTAGTGGCACAGAAAAAACTAAATAAATTAAGTTTTTATCTTTATACCGATTACCTGTGAGCTTGCTTTTGAACAAGGGGATTTTGCTCTGATATTACCTCTTTGCTAATTTTTACTTCCTTTGTTAGTTATTATCAATTCCGAGTTCATAAAAAAGGAAAATTATTGAGAATTTACCAGCCTACTGCAATTTAGCTGGATAGGATAACAACAAGTCACTTTCCAGTATTAAGATACTTATGTTCCTGACGAACTACTTTTGTTTTTTGAAAGTACTCAGGTATAGTAAACGGTTTCCAAATTACGCGTTGTAACAGCGCCCACAATCAGAGTAAATTCAGTTATAAGGAAATATTTTTATCAGGTAAAATAAATTAACCGCAGAGGCGCAGAGAAGCCAGTGCGTTGGGCGGGTTCCCCGACTTGAAGCAACTGGCGCAGCGCAGAGAGACGAATCGGAGATTTTCACGACTCATTTAGGATTGCTATATATTTTACTCTTGAAAGTTCTTTTGCTAAATTGTTTTTTCAATTAACCAACCCATTTGCTACCAATCACTTCAGTGCGTGATCGCATTTAATCCGGTTCGGTTAACGTTTTAACGAGGTTCATCTAATTACTCAGATTTCTCAGAAACACTTAAACACATCTGACTAAATTGGAAATCGCCATGAGCAATTCCTCTGGTGCTACAGGTTTAACGATGTGCTGTTGAAACCCGGCTCTTAGTGCTTGCTGCTGATTGATTTCGCCTGCATAAGCAGTCAGAGCGATCGCTGGAATCTGTTTTCCCCCGACTTCTGCTTCCAGATCCCGCACCTGTTGCATCAGCATATAGCCGTTCATCTCTGGCATTCCAATATCGCTGAGTAAGATATCTGGCTTTGACTGTGTTAGCGCTTGTAATGCTTGATCTGCCGATCCGACTGCGGTGACGATCGCGCCAAACTGTTCCAGCACAAAGCTGAAAAAGTTGCGGCTATCAGTATTGTCATCCACAACCAGGACTTGTAGACCCATCAGGGGAGAGGAGGCAAAAGTGGCAGTTAAGGAATCAGCATTCGGGTCATCCTCGATTATTGCACTATCTTTGAGCAGGGGTAACTTAATTGTGAAAATGGCTCCCTGCTCCTCCCCCAGACTTTCGGCCGAAATCGTTCCACCGTGCATCTCAACCAAGTGACGAGCGATCGCTAAACCTAACCCTAGCCCACCAAACTTTCTAGTTGTTGTACTGTCACCTTGACGGAAATAGTCAAACACATGAACTAAAAAGTCAGGGTGAATGCCTTTACCTGTATCGCTGACGGTAATTTGCGCTTGAGCGTCGATGCACTCCAATTGCACATTTACATGTCCCCCAATCGGTGTAAATTTGACGGCATTTGATAAAAGGTTCCAGAAAACTTGTTGTAAGCGGGCTGAATCACCCAAAACTTTCCCCTTCCGGTCAAGCATCATCTCAATTTGAATAGTTTTAGCCTCTGCTGCTAAACGCACTGTCTCCATTGCTGCTTCAATCGTGGATGGCAGATTGACTGGTATCATCTTGAGATTGAGTTTGCCTTGGAGAATACGAGAAACATCGAGCAAGTCTTCAATTAGTTGAGCTTGTAATTTAGCATTGCGCTCAATGGTTTCAAGGGCTTTTTGGAGCGCTGTATCATCAAATTTACGGCTCTGTAACAGTTTTGCCCAACCGAGAATCGGATTCAGCGGCGATCGCAATTCATGGGAAAGTACCGCCAAAAACTCATCTTTTATGCGGTTAGCAGCCTCTGCTTCTGCTCTGGCTGTTTGCTCAAGTTGGAAAAGGCGATCGCGTTCTGATTCAGTACGTTTGCGATCGCTGATATCAGTTAGCATGGCGATCGCGCCCAAGAATTCATTTTCTTCACTAAAAATAGTTTTAGCAGAAATCAGCGTCCAGATATACGAACCATCCTTGCAGCGCAATTGACCTTCTTTTAAATCACTCCCTTCTCCCTTTAGCCACTTTAGTGTCTCTTCGGCTATCCCATCAGCCTGAGCTATAAAATCAAACATGGAACGACCGAGCATCTCTTCAGCCGCATAACCTAACATCTCACAGAAGCGTTGATTCACAAACTCTGTTCGTGATTGAGAGTCAATCATCCAGATTCCCTCATAAGAGGTATCAACAATTCTGCGATACTTGGCTTCACTCTTCTGTAGCAATTTCTCTGCTTGCTGGCGCTCTTGGCGCTCCTTAGCTTCCCGCAATGCCCGTTGCACCGAGGGAACTAACCGCCCTAGTCGTTGCTTTAATACATAATCGGTTGCACCGTTCTTCAAGGCTTCGATCGCTAATTCTTCGCCCAACGCGGCAGAGACAAAGATAAAAGGAACCTCTGGAGTGTGATTTCGGGCAATTTTCAGAGCTGAAATTCCATCAAAAGAAGGCAAGGCATAATCAGCAAGAATTAAATCGAAACCCTCTGTTTCCAGAGCAGTTAGGAAATCAGCACCGGTTTCGACTCTGATCAGTTCGCAATAAATTCCCCCTTCAGTTAATATCGCTTGGGCAAGCTCTGCATCTAAGGGACTGTCTTCCAAAAGCAGAAAACGCAGGACATTCATCATTTAATCTCCTGTTGACGATGAGGTGCAGAGGGTAAAGCACCAACGGGTGGCTGATTAATCACTGCCCAAAACAGTCCCAGACCCTTGATAGCATTGGCAAACTCATGGTAATCTACAGGCTTGACGACATACGCATTTACACCTAACTCGTAGCATCGAACTAAGTCTGGCTCCTCACGGGAAGAAGTTAGTACCACGATCGGAATCACTCGCATTACTGGGTCAGATTTTAGTTGTGCCAGTACTTCTAGTCCATCGATTTTAGGCAGTTTCAAATCGAGCAGCACTACAATAGGATGCCCCTGCATTCGCAACCGGAACAGCCCCCGGCGATAGAGATAATCTAGTGCTTCTTCTCCATCACGCACTACCACTACTTCGTTGGCGAGATGATTTTCCGACAAGGCGGCCAATATTAACTCTGCATCGTTAGCACTGTCTTCAATCAGTAGAATTCGCTTGAGTTCTTTCATTCGCCCTCCAACTTCCGCAGTTTTGGTAGTGAGAAATAGAAGGTGGCTCCACTGTCAACTACAGCCTCTGCCCAGACTTGGCCATTATGTCGATGAATAATGCGTTGCACGTTTGCCAATCCAACACCTGTACCTTCAAATTGTTGGTCACTATGCAGGCGTTGAAATACTCCAAATAGCTTGTGGACATATTGCATATTAAAGCCTACGCCGTTATCTTGTATAAAAAAGACAACTTCGTTTTCATTGTCAGTACTTCCAATAGTAATTTCTGCTGGGTTTCGAGTCTGGGTATATTTTACAGCATTGCCTATGAGGTTGCGAAGGACGAGCCGCAGCATCGAAGGGTCGCCTTGTACTTCTGGCACTGATTCTATATGCCAATTAATTGTGCGTCCTGGGGTTTGACTGACCAAATCGCGCTTTATTTCTTGCACTAGTTGCTCCATATTCAAATTGATGTAGCGCATCTCGCTGCGCCCCATGCGGGAAAATGTGAGCAACTCATCGATTAGTATTCCTGCCTGTTTGGCAGTATCGGCAATTATTCTTAAATAGCGCTGACTTATTTCATCTAACGTGCTTGTTGAGTTATGCCGCTTTTGAAGCAATTCTATAAATCCGGCGATGTGGCGAAGTGGTGCTCGCAAGTCGTGAGAGACTGAATAGGAAAAGGATTCGAGTTCCTTGTTGGCGGCTTCGAGTTGGAGGGTGCGCTCTTGAATCCGTTGTTCTAGCATTTCGTTCAGTTGTTGCAGGGCGGCTTCGGCAACTTTGCGATCGTGGATATCAACACAGGAGCCAATATAGCCGAGAAATTCCCCAGTTGGTGTAAACCGAGGCACACCAGTATCCAAAATCCAACGGTATTCGCCATCATTGCGTCTGAAGCGATATTCCATTTTAAAATCTTGTCGGGCATCAAAGGCATTAATGTATATGTCTAAGCAATGCTGAAAATCATCCTCATGAACATTTTCAGCCCACCCGTTGCCCATCTCTTGCTCCAGAGTCCGCCCGGTAAACTCTAGCCAGGGTTTATTGAAGTAATAACAGAGTTTGTCTGTGCCAGACATCCACACCAGTACGGGAGTGGTGTCTGCCAGATGACGAAAACGGGCTTCACTTTCACGCAACGCTGCTTCTACCTGGTTGCGATCGCGTAGCGCAGCTTGTCGTTCGCTCAAGTCAAGAACAAAACCAATGATAGTCTCTTCCTGCTTGACAAAGCCAAGTAAGGCGGAAATTAGAGAGCCGTCTTTACGGATGTATTCCTGCTCAAAGGGCTTACAACTCCCGGCAATTCTCAGTTCTTGAATTGATCGCTCACTCACCTCAAGGTATTGGGGTGGGGTGATCTCGCCCCAGCGGATTCGACCAGAGCGCAAATCCTCGCGTGTATAATTAAGCATTTGCAGAAAGGCATCATTAGCTTCAATGATCGAGCCGTTCAGATCAGCCATAATGATTCCAATAATATTGGACTCTACTAAGCGACCAAACCTTGCCTCACTTTGGCGTAGGAACTTGAGGTTCGCTTCAGCTTTTTTTTGGGCTGTGCGGCGTGATTCGTTGAGCCAGATGATTAACCCTGCTGTCATTATGAACACGGCCAGCCGGACTAAAATATCCTGATGTGTAATGTATAGCGGATAGAGCGGCTGAAGAAACAAGTAGTTGACTATCAAAGTAGACAAAACAGTTGCAACTAGTCCTGGTGCGAAACCCCCGTACCAGGCGCTCACCATCACTGCTGCAAAAAATAGTGCAGAAGGCGTTGCGCTCAGATATGGACGGAGCAGCATCGTTACTCCTAGTCCTAAGGCAACGGATAGCAAAGCAATAATATAGTGCAGCAGTTGCTCTGGAATGATTGCACCCTTGTTACTACCGCTAGCAAAGATGTCTTTAGGTTTAAATGTCCTCACTTTATGAGTCATAACCCGACTCTGCTTCTGGAAAATACTGGTTTAGCAAACTTTTACCAGGTTCACCCATCTTCCGTAACATTTCTTCTATTAGTTTTAATGCTATCTGTGAAGGCACTGTATGCCCATTCTGCCAGCGATTTACTGTTTTGAATGAAACTCCTAATCTAGCAGCAAACTGTTTCTGAGAAAGATTGAGTTGCTGCCGAAGCTCCCGAATTAAATCTAAACTTCTTAGTCCTTTTGTTACAGACATCTTCTTTTTCTATTCCCATAGAATTACCAAGATAGGACAGGTGTCCTATTGTTTGTCTCTCGCTTAGGGAATATTTATAAGGTTATACCAGTAAGTTAGGTTTTGCAGTCACTCTAGCCAATCTTATATCTTAAAAGGCTCGACGTTGAGGTTAAAAGGCTCGACGTTGAGGTTCAAAGGTTCAACGTTGAGGTTAAAAGGCTCGACGTTGAGGTTAAAAGGCTCGACGTTGAGGTTAAAAGGCTCGACGTTGAGGTTAAAAGGCTCGACGTTGAGGTTCAAAGGCTCGACGTTGAGGTTCAAAGGCTCGACGTTGAGGTTCAAAGGCTCGACGTTGAGGTTCAAAGGCTCGACGTTGAGGTTCAAAGGCTCAACGTTGAGGTTCGGAGGATGAAACTTGAGCTTTCCAATGTTCAGGTGGTTGAAGATTTTCCGGTAGGATGGTTGTGCGATCGCCAATTGCCTCTTCAATCTGCTCTTGTCCTAGATTTTCGGCTTCAGAAAGGTTTGCCCCTATCAGGAATGCTTCTTGCAGATTTGCTCCGTCAAGGTCTGCTCCTTCCAAGTTAGCTTCTTCAAAGCAAGCCTCTTCCAGGTTAGCTTCCATAAGGTATGCTTTTTGCAGGTTAGCTCTATTGAAGACAGCCTTTTGCAGATTGGCTTCCCAAAGGTCTGCCCTTCGTAGGTTAGCTCCAGAAAGAAATGCTCCTTGCAGCTTGGCTTCCTCGAATACAGCCCATTGCAGGTTAGCTTCCATGAGATTTACCCCTTGCATCTCGACTTTCGTGAGGTCTGCTCCCCTGATATCGATATTACGTAAATCAAGCCACTGATTTTTCGGGTCATTCTCAGGCTTGCGCCGTCCAATGACGGTAAGGGCTGCTTGAATATCCGTCTTAAGTTTTGGTTTTTGCTCTATCTCCTCTGACTTGATTAACGGTTTTGCCTTCTCTGCCTTTTCCTCTTCTTTTTTCAAAGGCGCATTCTCTCGCACAAAAGCCGTAAGGACTTCCATAATTGTCCAGTGATAATCTTTGGAATCCTTGGCGATTCGTTCTAAAGTATAAATTGCCCCTAATCGCGTTTCAATCTTTTCATTTCCAAGCTGTTCAATCGCCTTCGCAAAGCGCTCTGAGATTTGCTTGTCTTGTGCTGCTTCTGCATTTTTTAAAGCAGCTTCAGCACTCTTATTTGCAGCCTCAGCACTTTTATCCATAGCTTCCCAACGCTTCGCTGCATAGTAAGCATTGATTAATACTGCAAATCCACCGAAAATTGTCCCAAGAGTTGTTAAGGCTTTAGTTCCATAATTTAGCCTTTGCTCTGTTTCCAAACCTTTAGGATTCAAAAAGGCAAAATCAGAAGATAAAAATATCCAGATAACAGCACCTAAAAAGACGATAAATATAATAGCTAAAATTATCAAGCAACCTTTAAGTGTGTCCGTCTTGTTATCAGACATAGCTTTAGTCTTCGTCATCTCCAGAATTATTACAGAGACTTTTGGTAAAAACTATAGCAAGCATTAAGTGAAAACGGTAGAATGCGCCCAAATAACTAATGATGCTGCGATAACTTAACCAGACTGCCGCCAATCTGTCGGTACTTCGATATAATCAGGTAGGCGAGTAGTGCGATCGCCAAGTGCTTTTCTAATCTGCTGCAACTCTAAGTTTTTAGCCCCTGTTAAAATTGTCCCTTCCAGTTTGACATCACTGAGGTTAGCTTCTGAGAAGTTAGCTCCCATCAGGTTTGCCTGAGTCAAGTTAGCTTGATAAAAGGTTGCCCTATATAGGTTTGCTCCGATGAGGTTTGCTTGATGCAGGTCAGCTTCCGTTAAGCTGGCTTCTGAGAGGTTGGCAAAATAGACTTCTGTTTGGTGAAGTTTGGCTGCATTCAAGTTAGCCCCAGAAAGGTTGGCCCCATTTAAGTTAGCCCCTGAAAGGTTAGCACCAATCAAACCCGTCATCTGCAAATTGGCTTTACCCAGTTTTGCTCCTTGCAAGTTAGCGAGAAACAACTTTGCTCCAGAGAGATTGGCCATTTTTAAGGTTGCTTGTTGCAAGTTAGCTTTATAGAGGTTTGCTCCTTGCAGATTAGCTATACGCAGACTTGCGCCACAGAGGTTGGCTGAACGCATGTTTGCCCCACAAAAATTAGCGCGGTTGAGATTAGCCCAACAAAGGTTTGCTCCACATAGGTTAGCTTTTTGTAATTTAGTTTCATAGAGAATAGACTTAACGAGTTTAGCGCCATTCAGGTCAGCCTCACTCAAGTCGGCTCCACGCAGGTCAGCCCCACTCAGGTCAGAACCACGTAAGTCTGCTTGTTGGAGATTAACCCCTAGCAGGTCTGCTCGTCTGATGTCGATATTACGTAAATCAAGTTTCTGATCTTTTGGGTCTTCGAGTAAATTACGCCTACCAATGACAGTTAGGGCTGCTTGAATATCGGTGCGGATGTTTGGCAATTCTTCATGCAGGTTTTGCTCCAACTGCTGAGTCGGACGCGACCCACTTCTACGCCTACCTGAGTAATCTGCTGGTGAATATTCCGGCTTTTGTTGTTCTACCCTCACCGGGTGGATAGGTACATTCTCTCGCACAAAAGCAGTGAGGATTTCCATGATTGTCCAGTGTTCAGTAGGAAAATCCTGAGCAACTCTTTCTAATGCATAAATTGCACCTGTTCGGGTTTCAATCTTATCATGACCAAGCTGGGCAATTGCCCCCATAAAGCGTTCTGAAATCAATCTGTCTTGATTGATTTTGGCATTCTGAATACCAATTTCCAGGTTTTTCTCAGCTGCGATCGCATTTTTCTGCATCGCTTGGGCACGCTTTGATGCATAATAAGTATTAAATATTGCTGCCGATGCTAGAAAAACTATTGCAGTAGTTGCTAATGCTTGGTTTCTATATTGGATTTTTTCCTGAATTGACAACTCCTTAATACTGGACAACGCGAATAAAATTACAGTCAACGAGAAGCCAAATATAACTGTTATAGTTATCAACCAATTCAACGGAGCGTCTGTCTTTTTAGAAGACATGGTAAAGATTTTCCTTACAACCTAGAATTATTACTTAGATATTTGGGCAAAATAGTATAGCATTTAGCAAAAAATTATAATAGGTGTCAAGACACTCATTGAACTAAGGAATGACATCGAATATACTTATACGTTCCGACAGAAATAAACCACCATTCCAAAACAATGAAACGCTTGTGGTACAAGAATTACGAATTATGAATGACGAATTTAGCCTTATCTACCAGACTAGAGGCGAATGCGTAGCGTCTCGTAGATAAACCGTACTATAGCAATCTTATTTGAGTTGTAAAAATATATCGTAGACGCGCAGCGGCTTGCCGCAGGCTACCGCCAAGCCGCCTTCTCTACGAGAGGCTCCGCCAATGCCAACGCGCAGCGTCTCGTAGAGAAGAGCGCCAAAAGAAGAAGGAAGTTTACGAATCATTTAGGACTGCTATAGTAAACTGTGGCGGAAGTTTGACTACTTTTAACAAGGAGATTTTGCCCGTTCTTAAGCCCCAAGTCTTGTTAATTGAAACGGTAGCTGGATTTACACCTTGCGGTACTAGTATTTTACTTAGAAAATTTGGCTTCCCTAAGATTTGCCCCATCAAGTATGGCATCATCGAGAATTGCCCCGTCCAACCTAGCTAGATATAAGCTTGCACAATGCAGGTTAGCTCCAGAGAGGTTAGCTCCTTTTAGGTTAGCTGCACTGAGGATTGCTCCTTCTAGGTTGGCTAGATATAAGTTAGCTCCTTCTAGGTTAGCTGCGCTGAGGATTGCCCCAGCAAGATTAGCTTCTCTAAGATTAGCCCCAGCAAGATTAGCTTGATAGAGATTTGTCTGTTCTAGGTTCGCCCTATTCAGGTTTGCTCCTCTCATGTCGGCGTGACTTAAATCAAGTTGCTCATTTTCTGGGTCTTTATTTAAGTAGCTCGACATAAATAATTCCCGGTTTGTAGTCAGGGCTTTAGCCTTAATATCAGGGCTAAAGCCCCTACTAAAAGCCAATCTCAATGTTTTGACATTACTTAACATAGTTTGATTTATTCCCGCCGATTTACTTACATCTCTTCTAGCGATAACGGTAAGGGCTGCTTGAATATCTGCACGAACTTTTGCCCCGATATTGCTTGTTACTTCCTTTTGGGGCGTGTAATGAGCATTTTCTCGGACAAAATTAGTAAGAATCTCCATGATTATCCAGTGGTACTGTGGATAATTATGGGCAATTTGCTCTAAATCATTAATAACAGCGAGACTGGTTTCTATTGTCTTATTCCCTAGTTGTTCAATTGCTATTTTTAAACGTTGTTTTTGTAAATTATACTGAATTTGGTTAACTTTTTTCTGAAAAGCATGTATCTTCAGACATATCTTTGAGAATTGACTGTTATTTGTTGATGAAATATTTTTTATAGTATGAAAAGAATTAATGATTACTGTCAACATACGATAGTTAAAGACTTAGTGCTGATGGGTGGCAGTCACAGCCATCAATTGTCCTGAGAATGTTTGGAATAAAGCCGTTACCCAAAGTAAGTTTGACATTGATTACTGCAAATCAAAAGACAGCCGATGGAATGTTACCAGGACACATTGCTCGATTTAACAGCCACGAGGAATGCGATATTGATTTGCGACCTTTGCTCAAGCAAAGTTGTATATTAACAGAGTAGTTGCCCTAGACTTGGAAAATAACAAAGTTGTTTGTGCTAACGGACTTACGGTAGATTTTGATGTACTGTTTATTGATATTGGCAGCACTTCGGTCACAGTGTCTGTATCAGGTGCAGCAGAATATGCGATCGCAGCTAAACTAGTATCGCAGCTATAGTAACATTGGTATGAACTAATTAAAGCTGTAGATAAAAATCCTTAAGAACCAATTAGCATTGCGATCATGGGTGGTGGTGCTAGCGGTGTAGAATTGTCGTGGCGTATACAATCTCATTCACATCGGATTTGACATCAAACTCAACAACTAATTCAAAATCTGGAAATTTATTTATTTCAGCGTGACAATGCCCAATACCCAATACCCAATTTCTTCATTGAAGCTGTTCAATTAGTTGAATAATTTGTTGATAATATTGGATATTTCCTTCTTGGTAATATAAGTCAGCGGATTTCTGGAAATCGGCAATTGCTCCTTGAGAGTCTCCGAGATTTTGGTAGACATCTGCCCGAAGGATGTAAGCTGAAGCCCAATTAGGCTGACGCTCTAAGGCTTTGTTTAAGTCTGCAAGCGCTCCTTGTAAGTCTTTTAATAAAGAACGGCTACGACCCCGATTGTACCAGTCTTCAGCAAAACTGGGGTCGATCGCGATCGCTCGACTGTAATCTTCTATTGCTCCTTGAAAATCTTCTAAGGCATAGCGAGCATTAGCGCGATCGCTGTAAAATGCAGCAGATTGGGGATTAATTTCCAAAGCTTGGGTGTAATCTGCGATCGCACTTTCATATTCTTCTAAAGCATAATGGGTTGAACCTCGGTTGTAATATGCTTCAATTAAATCAGGATTAATTTGTAATGCTTGATTATAATCTGCGATCGCCCCCTGTTCATCCCCCAAAAGACGACGAGCATTTCCTCGATTGCAGTACGCTTGAGAAAATTCAGGCACAAGCTCTATTGCTTGGGTGTTATCCTCAATTGCTCCCTGTAAGTCTTGCAGGGCTTCACGGGCAATACCCCGACCATAATAAGCTGCGGCTAAGTTATCATTAATTTCTAATGCCCGATCATAATCTTTAATTGCTCCTTTATGATCTGCTAAAGAACGACGAGCCGCCGCGCGATCGCAATATCCTTCAGCTAAACTAGGATTGAGTTGTAATAGGCGATTGCTATCTTCAATTGCACCTTGATAATCTCCCAATCGGCGACGAGCATTCGCCCGAAAGCCGTATACTAAAGCTAGAGTCGGATTTTCTTGTAAGGCTTGGTCATAATCGGCGATCGCACCCTGATAATCCTCAAGAGTACTACGGACAAGACCCCGCTCACAATAGGCTTGCAGATCATCAGGATTCAACTTTAATGCTTGGTTAAAATCCTCAATTGCTCGATGATATTCTTTGAGATGAGCAAGAACCAAACCCCGATTGTAATATGCCCCGGCAAACTTGGGGTTGATTTCTAGGGCGCGGTTGTAAGAAGCGATCGCACTTTGATACTCTGCTAAAGCGTAGTGGGCATTACCTCGGTTATGATAAGCCTCGGCTAAGTTGGGATCTAATTGTAATGCTCGGTCATGATCCGCGATCGCTTCGTGATAATTTCCTAAGATATGGTGAATATTACCCCGATTGCTGTAAGCTGCGGCAAAATGGGGATGCCACTGTAAAGCTTGCTGGAAATCGGCGATCGCTCCTTGATGATTACCCTTTTCAAAACAAGTTACACCCCGATTATGATAGGCATTGGCAATATCAATATTGATATTATCAGCTAATTGGGTACTAGTTTCTATTGTTTGGATATAATCAGCGATCGCTTTGTCGTAGTTTTCTAAGGCAAAGTAAGCATTACCCCGGCTGTGGTAGGATTGGGCTAAATTGGGATCTATTTGTAATGCTTGGTTATGATCCGCGATCGCTCCTTCATAATCGGCTAAAAAGTAACGTGCATTACCTCGGTGATAATAGGCTGTGGCAAAATTGGGATTGATTTCTATGGCGCGATTAAAATCTGCGATCGCACTGAGATAATCTTTTAATTGACCACTGAGAATAATTCCTCGATTATGGTAAGCTTCAGCATAGTTAGGGTTGAGGTTGATTGCTTGGGTGTAAGCTGCGATTGCTCCTTGATAATCCCCTTGCAAATTGTGGTTTAATCCTTGGTTTAAAAAGTCTTCAGCATTCATATAACTTTATTGAATTTCGACATTCCCTAGCTTAAAGGCAACGGGATTCTTAACGATAGATTTTGACAATCGTTCCAGCTTAGTGTGCCTCTTGCTAAGATTTTAATTCCTGATTTTCTGTTAGCCCAGATGAGTGCGACGAATTTTAGGCGACTTAAACAGCAGCAAGCACCGCAAATCAGAACGGTGGGTGTCTGACTCGCCGTTTTTTACTGATATTGCTATAGTAGCGGATAACACATTTAGCTCAGTGCGATCGCATCTACTATCAACATGGATAAAGAGTCTCAAAATCGGTTAAAACACTTTGCTGCTTTAAAGTCCAAATACCAAGTAACTCAACATCAAGATTCATCACCTGCTAATCTGCTGTATCTCATACTACGAAAACTTGACTTAGGAATTGAACTCCTTGACTTAGAATCTAATTGGTTGGGAGAATCTAAGCTTGAGGAGATTTTAGAAGCTATCAAGCAAGAGCAGCAACATAAAGTACAAGAATTCGGAAATCTAGAATTTGAATTCTCCAAATTAAAGTCTAAGTATAAAGCTACAAAGCATAATATTTCTTGGCAATCGAGTCATCTCTATTTCATTCTTTTAAAACTTGAGTCAGGAAATTTCCTTACTGATTCAGAAGTTAAATGGCTGAGAGCAAACGGTTTATATGAGACTAATAAAATTGCTCAAGAGGTGAAACGATTTACTCAACTTAAATCTAAATACAAAGCTACTCAATATCAAGACTCATATCCTGATAGTCTACTTTATCAAATACTGACAAAGTTAGAGCTAACAGAACGGTTAAATAATTCTGAGTATAATTGGTTGATCAATAACGAACTCTTTGAAACCGCAGAATTTTTTCAACAACAAGAGTCAATAAAAGAAACTCAATTTGCTAAATTAAGAGATAAATATCAAGCCATTAAACATTCAGAATTATCATTATCCAGTCCGCTATATCCAATACTGCAAAATATTGACGCCCAACATAATTTGAGTGAGTCAGAAATTAACTGGCTAGAACAGCAAGGACTTAGGGAAACAATTGTCATTGCTCAAGAGTTGGAAAAAACACGAGAATTTGCTGCTTTGAAAGCTAAGTATAAGGTAACTCATTATGATGATTTATCACCTAACAATCATCTGTATAAAGTTCTCAAAAGACTTGATTTATCCAATTACTTAGGAGAACAGGATATTAACTTCTTGAGAAAGCGTAAGTTAACTAAGACAATAGAAATTGTTAACGAAAAATATGCTAATACTCTCAAGTTTAATATAGAATCGGGAAAAGTTCTAAATGAATCAGAAATTGAGTGGCTACAAAATAATGGGCGAGAAGATATCATTGTTCTCGCACAACAAAAGTACTTTGCAGCTTTGAAATCAAAATATGATGTTTTAAGCTATCAAGATAAATCACATACCAGTCTTTTATACACAATTTTGCAAAAACTTGAGTTAAAAGAGCGACTTGAACCAACAGATGTTGCTTGGCTTCAGGAGAATAGAATTGAAATGCCTCAAGCAATATATAGTTATTATAGGTGGCAAGAAGAGCTTAAATATCAGGAGACTAAATTATTCTCTGGTAAGATTTTGATTGCTTACCACACAATTGAAGCAAATTTCTATGAACAGGAGTTTCAGCGCACTGGCAACAAATGGAACTTAGCTAATGCTAGTAGCCATTGGCGCAAAGCAGATGAACCAGAACAGGCATTGCAACTGACGAATAATTTGGAATTCGACAAAATTAAAGAAAATAAACTTAAGTCAGCTTTGCTAACTAGCAGAGGTGGAGCCTTTCGAGATATTGAAAAATTAGATAATGCAGAAAATTGCGCTCGTCAAGCTATTGAGTATCAGCCAAAAAGCCATCATCCTTACACCTTGATGGGAGCTATTTGTTTTGAACGGCATCAATATTCAGATGGTGAGTATTGGTTTCAAGAAGCAATAAAACGTGGGGCTAATCCTAGAGATATGGATTCTGAAATCAAGCGAGTAGTGAAAAATGCTAAGAATGAAAACAAGCGTCAGGAAGTAATAGAATACTTGCTGAAAAAAGATCCACAGCGCTATGCTTGGGCAAAGTCTTATATTAAACAGCCAAATAATAAGGGCTGAATCAGGAATTAAAATCTCATTAGAAAACTAAAAGATAAACTAAGAAAAATTGAATGTAATGCAAGTGTCACTCTGGCGTTACACTACAAAATATTTGATATGGTTGCATCACATGGATTTTCTGACAATTCTAGGATTAGCGGCTGCCACAATAACCACAATCTCTTTTTTGCCACAGATGTTTAAAATGTGGCAAACAAAATCAGTAAAAGATGTTTCTTTGGTTACGTTAATTACATTCATGACTGGTGTTTTTTTGTGGTTAATTTATGGAATATATCTACAATCGTTACCGATTATTCTGGCTAACGGCGTGACATTGGTTTTTAACTTCATTATTCTATGGCTTAAAATTAAATATAGATAAACTTGCCTCTAAAAAACACCTGTGACATCATCTGTATTTGACTCTGAACGCTTCCTTTTCACCCGCGCCACCCCAGACACCGACGCTATCCCCATCATTTTTGCCTTTCCCAATGAGTACAGCGTAGGTATCACTAGCCTTGGCTATCAGGTAGTTTGGGCAACTTTGGCAATGCGTGATGATGTGCAGGTAAGTCGCCTATTTACAGATACTCACGAACAACTCCCCAGAACACCGGAAATTGTGGGATTTTCGATTTCCTGGGAACTGGATTACGTGAATATTTTAAATTTGCTGGAATCTTTAGAAATTCCCATTTTGGCAACTTCTCGTGATGATTCTCATCCAATAATTTTTGGTGGTGGGCCCGTTCTCACAGCTAATCCCGAACCTTATGCAGATTTTTTTGATGTAATTTTACTGGGGGATGGCGAAAACCTCCTGGGAAATTTCATTGAGGCGTACAAAGAAGTGAGAAATGCTTCTAGACAAACTCAACTAAAAAGACTTGCACAAGTCCCAGGAATTTATATTCCCAGTTTGTATGAAGTCGAATATCACAGCATAGATGGTGCAGTAAAGTCAATTAAACCAATTTCTCCCGAAATTCCCGCAGTGGTGCAAAAGCAGACTTATCGGGGAAATACTCTATCGGCATCGACTGTAGTCACCGAAAAAGCTGCATGGGAAAATATTTACATGGTGGAAGTGGTGAGAAGTTGTCCAGAAATGTGCCGCTTTTGTTTGGCGAGTTATCTCACACTGCCTTTTAGAACAGCCAGTCTTGAAGGTTCATTAATTCCAGCGATCGCAAAAGGTTTAGAAGTTACAAATCGGCTAGGATTATTGGGGGCTTCAGTAACTCAGCACCCAGAATTTGAGACTTTGCTAGATTATATTAGTCAGCCAAAGTATGATGATGTCCGTCTCAGTATTGCCTCCGTGCGAACTAATACCGTAACAGTCCAGTTAGCAGAAACTTTGACGAAACGAGACACGCGATCGCTTACCATTGCTGTAGAGAGTGGTTCTGAGAAAATCCGGCAAATTATCAACAAAAAGCTGCATAACGATGAAATCATCCAAGCTGCGATAAATGCCAAAGCTGGCGGATTAAAAAGCTTGAAACTCTACGGAATGGCAGGAATTCCCGGTGAAGAAGCAGAGGATTTAGAGCAAACTGTGGCGATGATGCGTAATATCAAAAAAGCTGTGCCGGGATTACGCTTAACATTCGGATGCAGCACCTTTGTACCCAAAGCACACACACCGTTTCAATGGTTTGGGGTGAATCGCCAAGCAGAAAAGCGGTTGCAGTTTTTGCAAAAACAGCTAAAACCGCAGGGGATAGAGTTTCGCCCAGAAAGCTATAATTGGTCGATTATACAGGCTTTGTTATCCAGAGGCGATCGTAGACTCTCGCAACTTCTTCAACTTACTCGTAACTTTGGTGACTCCTTGGGTAGTTACAAACGGGCTTTCAAACAACTCAAAGGACAAATCCCCGATTTAGATTTCTACGTCCACGCCGAGTGGTCAACAGAGCAAGTATTACCCTGGAGCCACTTGCAAGGGCCTCTGCCACAGTCTACACTACTAAAGCATTTGGCTGATGCTAAGAGTTATATCAACCCATCCCCAAAGGAATTACAGCCATTGAATTCATAGCTGAAAACTTGATGCAAAACACAGCTGAGTATTACTGCGCCTATTGCGGCGAACCCAACTTAACTTTTATTGATTTGAGTGCTGGAGGACAACAATCTTACATTGAAGATTGTCAAGTTTGCTGTAACCCAAATATTTTGTATATCCGGGTTGATGAAGATACTCTAGATATCGAAATTGATACCGAATCCGAAAGTTGAATTTTAGGTTTTTCTTTCCATGCTGCACTTTAAACATTTCTCAGTAATTAATGCCCCACCAGAAGTAGTTTGGAAATTTCACGAAAGACCAGATATTTTGCAACTACTGAATCCACCTTGGCAGCCAGTCCAAGTGGTTCGTCGTGAGGGGGGGCTGAACGTGGGCGCTATCACCGAATTTCGCCTGTTTCTCGGCCCATTACCCTTAACTTGGTTAGCGCGTCATACTGAGTGTGAAAAATATCGCCTATTTGCTGACCAACAAATATCTGGTCCTTTTGAATCTTGGGTACATCGACATGAATTTGAACCAGAAAATGGCAAAACTAAGCTGACTGATGCTATTTCCTTCTCTATGCCTGGCGGAGGAACAGTTGAATTTGTCAGCGGTTGGTTAGTGCAAGTGCAACTAGAAGCAATGTTTCGCTATCGTCACTATGTGACTAAACGGGAATGCGAATCATGATAGCAAAATGTGTTACATCCTTTTCGCCAGCTTTAGCTATTTAGAAAGTACTATAAAATAAATCTTAGTTCTTATATATACTAAACCTTACAGTGTAATAACTTATATTTTTCCACATCTCAACCAAAAATATTTATTGGTATCGGCTTGCATGTGTAATAATAGTTAAAGTATCTTAATATTTATAAACAATTTCAAGTATTGGCACTGTCCAATGCGAAACACTGACCAGTAAAAGGGTTTTCTGGCTCGTGGTTAGTATTTTTTGTGGTGACCATATTTTAGGAATTTTTACCTGAATACTAGGCGGAGTAAAAGCGTGATTCAATTAGAACAACCACCCAGTCATCAAACAAAACTGACCCCAGTAGTGAAAAGTAAATCTCAATTTAAGGGACTTTTCATTGCTATTGTCATTGTTAGCACATGGGTCATTAGCCTGAGTTTATTACTTTCCCTTGACATCTCCAAGTTAAAATTGTGGATGTTATCGCCTGTTATCCTATGGCAAACATTTTTATATACGGGATTATTTATTACATCACATGATGCTATGCATGGGGTAGTGTTTCCCCAGAACACCAAGATTAATCATCTTATTGGGACATTAACCTTATCTGTTTATGGTCTTTTACCATATAAAAAATTATTGAAAAAACATTGGGTGCATCACCACAATCCAGCAAGTCAAATAGACCCAGATTTTCATGATGGGAAATACAAAAATTTCTTCGCTTGGTATTTTCATTTTATGAAGGGTTACTGGAGTTGGGGACAAATGATTGCTCTGACTCTTATCTATCACTTTGCTAATTATATCCTTCATATACCCCACGCTAATCTAACAACCTTTTGGGTGATTCCCTCGCTTTTAAGCTCATTCCAATTATTTTATTTTGGTACTTTTCTACCCCATAGCGAACCCATAGGAGGTTATATTCAGCCTCATCGTGCCCAAACAATTAGCCGTCCAATTTGGTGGTCATTTATCACCTGCTATCATTTTGGCTACCACGAGGAACATCACGAGTATCCCCATGCTACTTGGTGGCAGTTACCAGAAATTTATAAAGTAAAATAGTTATTGTTTATCTAATATGATAATAACAACAGGCACCAAATTTTAGATTTTAAATTTTGGATTTTCGATTGAAGTTTCTTGCATCCAAAATTTAAAAAAGTCTAGTCTTGTACTTTTCCAAGAGTTGCCTCCGAATTTAAACGCGAGAATAAATTTGATTGCTGAGGTCAATCTAAAATCTAAAATCTAAAATCTAAAATTGTGTGACACGGTAATCTATATAGTTTGAGCAAGGCATTCTTTTAGATTATCCTGCTTATGCCAATTAATAATTCTCGTCTTGTCACCTATAGCCCTGCTTATACAATCGTTCCCACTTACGAGTGCTTTAATCGCTGTAGTTACTGCAACTTTCGTAGTGAACCGGGTAAAAGTCCCTGGATGAGTCTCTCAGATGCAGAAAGTATTTTAAAACCACTTCAAAGTGAAAAAGTCTGTGAAATCCTTATACTCAGCGGTGAAGTGCATCCGCATTCGCCAAGGCGTCAGGCGTGGTTTGGGCGGATTTATGATTTGTGTGAATTAGCGCTTTCAATGGGGTTTTTACCACATACGAATGCGGGGCCCCTGAGTTTTGAGGAGATGCAAAAGCTTAAGGGTGTTAATGTTTCGATGGGGCTGATGTTGGAACAGTTAACGCCAACATTGTTAAATAGTGTACATCGGCACGCACCGAGTAAATTACCAGAAGTTCGTTTACAGCAATTGCAATGGGCGGGAGAGTTGCAGATTCCCTTTACAACTGGGTTACTGTTAGGAATTGGGGAAACAGTTGATGATTGGTGGGAAACATTAACAGCTATATCTCAACTGCATCAACGTTATCACCATATTCAAGAAGTTATCCTGCAACCTCATAGTCCAGGACATCAGCAAACCTTTGATGCACCACCTTTTGACCCCCATCACTTACCAGAAGTCATTTTCAGGGCGCGTCAGATTTTACCGCCAGATATTACGATTCAAATTCCGCCGAATTTAGTTAAAGATGACCGATGGTTACTTGCTTGTATCGAAGCTGGTGCGCGAGATTTGGGCGGAATTGGGCCAAAAGATGAAGTAAATCCCGATTATCCTCATGTTCAGGAACAGGCATTAAGAGAAATTTTACAACCTGCGGGGTGGGAATTGATGCCGCGTTTACCAGTATATCCCCAATTTGATAGCTGGTTGTCGAAAGAATTGCAAACAGTGGTGAAACGCTGGCGAAAGACTCTAACCCCAGTTTCTCTTTTGTAAGAACAGGGAAGTAGAAATTTTCCCATCTAGAACACCAATTCAGTAATCCTGAAAGAACCTCTCCCCCAACCCCTCTCCGCTTCGGAGAGGGGAGTTTGGCTCCCCCTTCCCTACTAGGGAAGGGGGCTGGGGGGTTAGGTTTTTGAGAACTGAATTGATGCTCTATTAGTTGACGAGTCTTTGAACTGGATGAATCCATCTTTTATCTCCGTTAACGAGTATTTGAACTGGATGAATCCACCTTTGCACTCCGTTAACGAGTCTTTGAACTGGATGAATCCATCTTTTATCTCCGTTAACGAGTCTTTGAACTAGATGAATCCACCTTTTATCTCCGTTGACGAGTATTTGAACTGGATGAATCCACCTTTGAACTCCGTTAACGAGTCTTTGAACTGGATGAATCCACCTTTGAACTCCGTTGATGAGTCTTTGAACTGGATAAGCGCACCTCAATTTTCTATAATTTCCATTATTATGAGCATCATTACTATATTTTTTACCTATGCCTAATAATGATGACTTACTCGCAAACCTCTACAACGCTTTTAACCCCTTTGACCCCTTACCCGCAGGTGATCCAAAATATGTAGATTGTCAGGATGTGCGGGGAGATGCGGATATTGAGCAAGAGTTGGGAAATCGAATGCGACTAGCAAATACAAATACTTGCCAATTGTATTCTGGTCATCGGGGTGCGGGGAAGTCTACAGAATTACTCAGATTAAAGAAGTATTTAGAAAATCGGAAATTTTATGTTGTCTATTTTGCGGCTGATGAAGAGGATATCGATTCTGAAGATGCCCAATATACAGATATACTCCTCGCCTGTACCCGCCGTTTGCTCAAAGATTTGAAAGAAATTGCCAGTCCTCGTCCGATACTCGACTGGTTAAAAAGTCGTTGGGAAGATTTAAAAGATTTGGCGCTGACTCCCATAGAGTTTGAGAGTTTGGGAGTAGAAGCCCAACTTGCTCAGTTTGCCAAGTTGACAGCAAATTTAAGAGCTGTTCCTGAATTACGCCAGAAGATTCGCCAAAAAATTGATCCTTACACCGTCACTTTAATTCAGGTGTTGAATGAGTTTCTAGCGGATGCAAAAAAGAACTTACCTACGGGTAAAACTCAACTGGCGGTAATTGTCGATAATTTAGACCGGATGGTGTTAGTCAAAGATGGCGATCGTACCAACTATGAGGAAGTCTTTTTAGACCGCAGCGAACAACTCCAAGCTTTAGATTGCCATTTGATTTACACTGTCCCGATTTCAATGGTCTATTCTACCAGAGCAACAGACCTCAGAGATATTTACGGCGACCCCCAAATTTTGCCGATGATTATGGTAAACACTCTCAAGGGAGACATTTACCAGCCAGGACTCAAGAAAGTTAAGGAGGTAATTAACAAGCGAGTCCGGCAAATTGCACCGGAACTATCACTAGAAAAAGAAATTTTTGACAGTCCCCAAACCTTAGACAGACTTTGTTTGATGAGTGGAGGTCATGTGAGGAATTTGCTATTGTTAACTCAAGATGCCATTGGACGCACTGAAGAGTTACCTGTTTCAGAAAAGGCGGTGCGACGAGCAATTACTCAAGCTAGAGATACTTTTCGCCGTGCTGTGGAAAATCATCAATGGTGTCTGTTAGCAGAAGTGTCTTCTTCTAAACGTATTATTAATGATGACTTGTATCGGAGTTTGATGTATAACCGCAGTCTTTTAGAATACCGCTATTTGGATGATGAGGGAGAGATGCAGCGTTGGTATGATATTCATCCATTGATTCAAGGAATTCCAGAATTTAAAGAAGCTGTAGCGAAACTTTCATGAACCCAAATTTAAGTGATTGGGATGATGATTTACTCCCAGAACCAGAAGAAGCTTATCAAGACTTACTTCGCGCACTGAAGCGAAAATCAGGATTTGGTTTGTTTTTTGTCCAATGTACACCTGGAGAAGCAGACAAGTTCATTGTCAAACTTCCCCAGGAGATTCTACAGAAAAAGATTGCAGTGCTGCGTTTTGTCGAGTCAATTGATAATTTATATCAGCCAGTGGCAGAGTTTATTAAAGACAAGCAAATTGATATTTTATTGATTAAAGGTCTGGAATATTCTTTATATAAATATGAAAAAAGAAAGTTTGGGGAAATTACCGAAGGGCAATTTAGCAATTTAACCAGTGTTCCGCATATTTTAAATCACTTAAACCAACAGCGAGAACGCTTTAGAGATGACTTTCCCATTAGCTTTGTTTTTCTCTTGCGTTCATTTTCGATTAACTATTTAATTCACCGTGCCCCAGATTTTTTTGATTGGCGTTCTGGAGTGTTTGAATTACCGACAACGCCAGAAGTGGTAGATGAAGAATCAACTCGTCTACTAGATGAAGCAGACTATGAGGAATATTTGAAACTTAGCCCCGAACAAAAAATTGAGAAAGTTCTGGAAATTCAAGACTTGCTGACTGAAAAACATCAATCAGAGAATCTTCAGGCAAGTTTACAATGTGAACTGGGCAAGTTGTTACATTCTGCTGACGAATTTGAAGCCGCGATCGCATCCTACGACCAAGCACTGAAATTTCAACCAGATTACCACGACGCTTGGAACAATCGGGGCAATGCACTATATAATTTAGGACGGAATGAAGAAGCGATCACATCCTATGACCAAGCACTGAAATTTCAACCAGATTACCACCTAGCTTGGTTCAATTTGGGTATTGTGCTAAATAATTTAGGATGCTTTGAAGAAGCGATCGCATCCTACGACCAAGCACTGAAATTTCAACCAGATTACCACGACGCTTGGAACAATCGGGGTATTGTGCTACGCAACTTAAGACGCAATGAAGAAGCGATCGCATCCTACGACCAAGTACTGAAAATTAAACCAGATTACCACCGAGCTTGGTATAATCGGGGCTATGCGCTAGATGATTTAGGACGCAATGAAGAAGCGATCGCATCCTACGACCAAGCACTGAAATTTCAACTAGATTACCACCGAGCTTGGAACAATCGGGGCATTGCGCTATATAATTTAGGACGCAATGAAGAAGCGATCGCATCCTTCGACCAAGTACTGAAATTTCAACCAGATGACTACCAAGCTTGGTACAATAAAGCTTGCTGTTATGCTCTCCAAGGTAATATTGAACAGGCACTAAAAAAGCTGGAAAAAGCATTTAATCTGAATCGTGAAGAATGTTCTGAATGGGCAAAATCTGACTCTAGTTTTGATGGTATTCGGCAAAATGAGCGCTTTCAAGCTTTAATTCAATAACCGCTATAAAGACTAAATTAATGTAGCGATTAATTTAGCGACCGACTTCACACATTGACTGAAAATACTAACCGAAATAAAAAGCGAACATCCTGATAAAAATTATGTCACAACTTAAAATTGACTATCCAGAAACTTTACCAGATGCCTTACAGCAAACGCGAGAACAGTTTGAACAAGAAGCTAAAATGGCGATGGCAGTTAAACTATTTGAAATGAAACGTATTTCTTCTGGTTTAGCTGCACAATTAGCAGGTGTAAATAGGGTAACTTTTTTACTTAATTTACACCGTTATAGTGTAGCGATGATTGATTTAACAGAAGAGGAACTTATATCTGATTTAGCAAATGCTTGAAAATAATATAATTGTTATCAACACAGCACCCCTTATTTCCATAATAGCGGCAATAGGAGATTTAAGAATTCTTCAATCTTTGTATACACAGGTTTTGGTTCCCTTTGAAGTTTGTCAAGAAATACTTGCTGGAGGTGCAAGCGGATTTGCAGTAAGTGAATTTGAGGATGCCGATTGGCTACAAAAATCGCAAATACCCTTAAATAATATTTCTCCATTCTTACTTAATTCTTTAGATTTAGGAGAAGCTTCTGTTATCCAACTTGCGCTCAATGAAAATATCCAGACTGTTTGCATTGATGAAGCAGCTGGTAGACGAGTTGCCAGGTTAAGCGGTCTTTCTGTTACAGGTACTATCGGTATTTTGTTGCGTGGACACCGAGAAGGATACACTATTGATATTAAACAAGCAATTGGCAGAATGATTGCTCGTGGAATTAGGCTAAGTGAAACTATTATCAATTTTGCACTTCAACAAACTGGTGAAATAGATCCTTAAATTTTGTTCTGAGGCGGCGCGTGTTGTTACCATTGCTCGATTTGTGAGTTACTACCACCAAAATAGCTTCAAATAAATACCCACCGTGAACTAATTACTAACGCATCCCTCAAAGGAGAGAGATAGGAGCCTAAACCCTGTTGTAAAATAGACCTATAAGGATTCGGGGGGCCATTTAACTGGTCATAAACGCCTATAGAAACTATTTTTGGAAATCTCCAAGGTCTGAAGTCCAGCCAGCTGAAACAACTACAGCGGCTGTATCACCAGCGCATACCAGGCGATCGCATCACCACGCCTGAGTTTTCCCAGCGTCTGGCAGCAATTAGCACAGAAGTCAATCAGCCTGTGTGCGCCTACATCAACCGTCGCGGACAAGTGATTCGCGTCGGGGTAGGCACACCGCGTCAAACGCAAATACCACCGCTGGAATTGCCCCGCTACGGTGCAGAACGACTCAGCGGTATTCGTTGTATTGCCACCCATCTGAAGCCAGAACCGCCAAATGAGGCGGCGCTCACGGCTATGGCACTGCAACGCTTAGATGCCCTAGTTGTCCTAAACATTACTGGAACGGGATTTACACGGCGGGGAGGCGGTTCGACTGGGTACGTCAAAGAAGCTTATCTAGCTCATCTGACACCCCAAGAGTCTCGCACCCTAATTACTAGTCCTGCTGCTCTCAAGGTAGAGGAAAGCCAAATCCAATCCCCAAGTTGGAATATATCGCCACCTCTGGACTTGGACCATCTGGCAGACCAGGATTTAGTAGACTTGGTAGAAAATCTGGAAGCGGAATTCCAGCGCGAATTTATCGCCCAGGAAGTAGATGCTGACCACGATCGCGTGCTGATTGTGGGGCTGATGACCAGTGAGATGACTCCCCTACAATTCCAAGACAACCTATTGGAATTGGCACGTTTAGTTGATACCGCTGGGGGAGATGTATTACAGACAATACAACAAAAGCGATCGCGCATTCATCCCCAGACAGTAGTTGGCGAAGGTAAGGTGCAAGAAATTGCCCTAACTGCCCAAACACTAGGAGTCAATCTCGTCGTCTTCGACCGCGACCTCTCACCCTCCCAAGTCCGCAACTTAGAAATGCAAATTGGTATCCGGGTGGTTGACCGCACCGAAGTTATTTTGGATATCTTTGCCCAACGCGCTCAGTCCCGTGCTGGTAAGTTGCAAGTAGAACTAGCCCAGTTAGAATACATGCAGCCGCGACTGGCTGGTAGAGGCCGCACCATGTCCCGATTAGGTGGTGGTATTGGGACTCGTGGCCCTGGTGAAACCAAACTGGAAACTGAACGCCGTGCCATTGGGCAGCGCATTTCCCGACTGCAAAAAGAAGTCGATCAGTTACAAGCCCATCGTTCGCGGTTACGGCAGCGACGGCAGCATCAAGAAGTTCCTTCGGTGGCTTTGGTTGGATATACCAACGCTGGTAAGTCCACTTTACTGAATGCTCTCACAAATGCAGAAGTTTATACAGCCGACCAGCTATTTGCCACTCTCGATCCCACGACGCGCCGCTTAGTAATTCCTCATGGCGAAACAGATGAACATCAGGAAATTCTGATTACAGATACGGTAGGGTTTATACACGAACTGCCTGCATCGTTAATGGATGCCTTCCGCGCCACCTTGGAGGAAGTCACAGAAGCCGATGCTCTACTACATTTGGTGGATTTGTCTCACCCCGCTTGGCTGCGTCATATTCGCTCAGTTAGGGAAATCTTGGCGCAAATGCCAATAACTCCAGGCCCGGCGCTGGTTATTTTTAACAAAATTGATCAAGCCGATAGTGAGACACTGGCTCTAGCTAGAGAAGAATTTCCCTTAGCCGTATTTATTTCTGCGAGTCAGCGTTTGGGATTAGAAACCCTACGTCACCGCCTTGCCAAGCTAATTGAATACGCCGTTGACTGTGGGTAAATACTGAAATTAAAGTTTTGTATTTCAGTTAAAAATGCCGTAGTTTTATTGACTACGGCATTTGCTATTAAAGATAAAGAATATTTCTACTCCCCTAAGCTCAAATAAACTAAATATACTGAAAAAGCTTTTGCCGTAATAGTTTGAGCGATTGTGATCAAAACTGTATACCTTTATAGACTCCTTTTATCTGCAAAATTTTCCCTTTTAACAAGATAGGTATCTACATGGCTTAAAAACTTGTATTTAGTCCTCTTGAGAAGAATACAAGCTATTAGCCTCAAAATTTATTCCCAAGCAGGATGACAACGAAGCCCAAAATTTATTTAATGTTGGTAATGACAAGCTCTTAAAGCTTGTTATACAATCGCTAAAAAGCCTATAAAACAAGCTAGCTTTTTAGCAATTTTGATTTTTGAATGCGTACTCCTGCAAAGAAGCAAGCTTGGCGTAGCATATGTTTAAGGGATTCATCTGTACTAGTAACTTAATGTGGCAAATTTACTTAGCCACTTCTGAGGATAAAGTCAAAACGAGATAGAGCCGCTACAGCAAGTGGCAAAGTTCTAAAATTGAGAAGTATTAAATCAAGTTGAGGACATTATGGCTGCAAACGTAGAAATTTACACTTGGAGGACTTGCCCTTTTTGCATCCGTGCCAAAAGTTTGCTGAACAACAAGGGGGTTGAATTTATCGAATACAACATTGACGGAGATGAGGTAGCCAGAAATAAAATGGCTCAAAGAGCAAATGGACGCCGTTCTTTACCGCAAATTTTCATCAATGATGAACATATTGGTGGTTGTGATGATATCCACGCTTTAGACCGTCAAGGCAAGCTCGATGAGCTACTAACTTCTAGCAATAGCGTGTAGATTCAGAAGGTTTTGCGATCGCTAGCAACAAGCCGCTGCAAATTACACCGTAGTCGCAACAACTCTAGAAGGGAGAGCAACGCTGCCTTGTTTACAGACTTTTTTATCACAAAAGTGATATCTGTCCACAAGACTTTACCCTCCAGGTTATACTCAGCAGTACACATGTACGTCAATTGGTGAGAGCATCAAGAGATAATAATTGAATAACCATTTAATTTCTTGGTGATTGAGGTATAAAGGGTGAAACTGGCTTTTATCATTGATCCCATCCATCAGCTTGACCCGTGTCATGATACCAGTGTTGCCCTGATTGAAGCAGCGCAAATCTTGGGACACGAAGTCTGGGTAACTCAGGGAAACCTGCTGAGTGTGGTGGATAGCAAAGCTTGGGCTGTACTACAGCGAGTTGAAGTTGTACCAGTGCAGTTGGTAGAGGGACGCTGGATAGCGGCAAATCCTTGGTATAAGTTGAGCGATTCCTCCCTTACTTCTTTAGAAACAATGGACACCGTATTTATACGGACAGATCCACCAGTCAATGATTCCTACCTCTATGCCACCTACATTCTGGATTACATTGACCAAAATAAAACCCTGGTGATTAACAGTCCCGGTGGCATCCGAGGGGCAAATGAAAAAATGTACGCCCTCCAGTTTACCAAAGCGATTCCAGAAACGATTGTCAGTGCTGATAAGCAGTTTATCCGGCAATTCGTCGAAGCAAAGCGAGCTGCGGTTCTCAAACCACTGGGTAACAAAGCTGGAGAAGGAATTTTATTTTTGCAATCAGGCGATCGCAATTTTAATTCCATTGTCGAACTCAGTACCCTCCAAGGTCGAGTGCCAGTAATGGTGCAGACCTATCTACCGGAGGCAAAAGAAGGAGATAAGCGAATTATCCTGCTGAATGGCGAACCGATTGGTGCGCTCAATCGCCTCTCTAGCGGAACTGATTTTCGCAATAATATGGCAACTGGTGGTACAGTGGCTCAAACCGAAATTACCCCAAGAGAAAATGAAATTTGTACCCAAGTAGCTGAACGCTTACGCCAAGATGGCTTAATTTTTGTGGGTATTGACGTTATTGGTGGTTACCTAACTGAAGTTAACGTCACTAGTCCTACCGGAATTCGTGAGATTGATCGCCTAGATGGTACTCACCTTGGTCATCAGGTTATTCAATGGATTGAACAGACACTCAAAAGCAAAAAATAAATGTAAATTATTTTTTGCTTCGTGTCTTATTCTACGTGAGTTCGACGGCTGATGTGATATCCGCCTAATGAACTGAATCAAAAAACCTCTAAGAGGATGTTTGAAAAGTATTGTTGGTAACAGCAATACCTGCCAAAGTTAACCCCCCTTCCCGATGTTAGCGTTGGCGAACACAAGAGTGTCTCTAAGAGTTGCGGCATCAAGTGCGGGAATGGGGATTTAAAAGCCTCTCTCCCTCTGGGGGAGGGGAGTTTATAGTATACTTTGCGACTTTTCAAACATCCTTAAAGAGGTTTTACTACGCAAAATCGTCCCTCTCCGACTCCTAGAGGGACAGACTTGAACTTTAGTTCAAGTCTGGGAGAGGTTCATCGAACTCACGTTATTCTCCAGGAAACAGACTTCCTTCAACGCTTGCATAGGCGAGTTTCCCACGCAACTTTCTTTAAGTAAATATATTTACTTGTACCGAATATGAGTTTAATGGATCGCGGGGGTAGATGTAGCGATGTCTACACAGGCTGTTCAGCGTCGCATCTGTAGTCGGACATGCCTTCCTACTTTTTTATTCCAAAAGCACATCTGGACATGTGAGCCAGCAGACTCCTGCCCAAGTTCATTCTATAAGTAGCGTAAACGAGTTTCTTTACCAATTAACAAAATTGGGGATGGCAACGAATTGCTTACCCCTGCTTTTGGTAAAGCCCTGGAACTAGCAGATTTTATACAGTACTCAGCCTAACCTGAGACTGCTAATTTAATCTAAAATCTCAAATCCAAAATCTTTTAATTCCGTGGTGTTCGTCGGTTTCTCAAGAAGTCAGGTATATCCAATCCAGGTTTTTCTTTTGGTTCTGGAGTTGGGGTTGGAGTTGGGGTTGGAGTTGGAGTTGAGGTTGGGGGATTAACTGGGGGTTGCTGTGTTGTTGGTCGCTTCGAGGTATTAGGTGCTACTCGAACGTTAGCCACGCTTTGTTGTGGTACAGCTTGCACTTCACCTGTAAATCCAGTAGCAATTACAGTAATTCTTACCTCACCTTGGAGTCTGTCATCAATTACAGCCCCAAAAATAATATTGGCGTTGGGATCAACTACTTCATAGATTGCTTCTGCGGCTGCATTCACTTCATGCAAAGTCAGGTCAGTACCACCTGTAATATTAAAGACAACACCTCTAGCACCTTCAATAGAACATTCTAGTAACGGCGAAGAAATAGCTGCGATCGCAGCTTCTCTAGCTCTAGATTTACCAGAGCTAACGCCAATTCCCATCAATGCTGATCCCGCATCTGCCATTACAGCTCGGACATCAGCAAAGTCAACGTTTACCAAGCCGGGGATCGTGATGATATCAGAAATACCTTGCACCCCTTGACGCAGCACATCATCTGCATAGCGAAAAGCTTCTTGTACAGGCGTTTGTTCGGGGATCACTTCCAGCAGTTTGTTGTTGGGGATAATAATCAGTGTATCTACTCTACTTTTTAGTCCTTCGATACCTTGTTCCGCTTGGCTGGTGCGGCGGCGTCCCTCAAACACAAATGGACGTGTGACTACACCAACAGTGAGAGCGCCCATTTCTTTTGCTACTTCTGCCACAATCGGGGCTGCACCTGTCCCAGTACCACCTCCCATTCCAGCGGTGATAAATACTAGGTCTGCCCCCTCTAAAGCTGTAGCAATTTCGTCTCGTGATTCCTCAGCTGCCTTTTGACCAATCGCAGGATTACCACCTGCTCCTAAACCCCGCGTTAGCTTCTGTCCAATTTGCAATCTACTGGGAGCGCCTGCCAGAGTTAATGCTTGGGCATCAGTATTTATTGACCAAAACTCTACCCCAGAGACATCAGATTCGATCATGCGGTTAACGGCATTACCACCGCCACCACCTACACCAATTACTTTGATGTTGGCAACCCGACCAGGAACAATCTCGCCAATTCGGCTATTTTCCGCAAAAATCTTCTTATTTTCGTGATTTGGTCCAAAGTTCACCCCAGAGTTATTAAAGGGATTGGTCGAGTTAACTGCCAGAGAGAACGCCGGCTGTCCCGTAGATTGGGCATTTTTATAGGTAAGTCCTTGGTTATTATCAAGTGTCATTGGATTTGTGAAAGGGTAGATAAACGACTTTTTCAGGTGTTATTCACTTAAGAGTCAACTATAGTTTGACACTGCCACAATACTATGGCACTGTCCTTTATTGTTTTCACTACTCCCAAGCCTAACAGAATTGGCTGTGCGAAAGATTTGCTATGGGATAAGCTTTTAAGGCAGCCGATCGCACAGCCAATTCTAGAGAAGTATACTGACATTTATCTAAAAGTGTTCTGTATAACTTCAACCAGACATTAATCTCTTCATTCTTCTCAACAGAGGACATAGTTTGTAAAGATACGCCACAACGCATCTTATCTACCTCAATAATATTGATCTTCTCATTTTAATTAGAAGTTAATGCCGATTTTCATGCGGTTTGCTGGAAAACTGAAAATAATAAATATATTTATCAGCATAAAGCTTCTTAATTTACTAGGAGCGCTCAATACATTAAACATGCTAGATGTTTTTAGGGATTTTAGGAGTTAATTTTTGGTCTTTTTGGTTCATCTGTACTAATGGGAATTCCGGATTTTTCAGATCAATATACTCTATTTGGCCAGAATTGAGTTTTGCTGTTAAATGGCGCATTTGGGCGAGTACCTTAATTTGTTCAGACAACTGGGGGCCTGGAACGCCGAGATGCACATTTCCTAGTTCTGTTTTCAAAATTAAATTCGTTGGATTTTGGCAGTCAATTTCCATCACTTTCACAGGACTTTGGCTGACAGCTTGATGAAGCTGAGTCCAGTAGAGACAGTATTGTTTTGGTAATCCAATTACTCTGAGATTGGGTAATTTCTTTGTGGGATTCAGTGATGTGTATTTTTCTAAAGGCATCCAGACCCCACTTGCATCTAATAAGCCGATTATGACTTTTTTGTTGCTAGTACCCTGATTTTGCACATTTGGTGTTTGAGTCACCGCTACAGGAACTCGTTCTTGGATTTCGATGATTAATCCAGGAGGAAACAGGCGGCGTCTAACGATCGCTTGGGCAATAGTTGGTTGTTTTTTCAAAGAGTTAGCGATCGCTCCCGGTTCAATCCGCCACAAAGACTGGGGGTAAGATAGCACCAACAGTGAGTGAGTTGTCTCATCCGACAATAATTGATTGCCTGATTTCATCACTATTTGTTTGGGAGTTTTTAGCACCCACACTGGTTGAACTGCCACCCACAGCAATCCACCCGCCAAACCGGTAATGGCAAAGGTTCGCCAAATAGCCTGAATAATTCTCATCTGCCGTTGCCGACGTAATTTATGACGACGCTGGGCTAGATCCGTGCGGGAAACTGATATTATGCCAGCCATTCAAACCCCTTTCTGGTTGCAGTCCAAATTCCTTCATGCGCTTGTATCATTATTAATTTCAGTAAATACTGTTGGCATGTATTAGCCACTCTCCTCCAGACTTTTTTTATTTTTAGTAACACTTTACAGTAACAACATAAAGATCGTGGCGCTAGTCATCATTCCGATTAAAGTTTCCGGTGTCTAGTCTTAACCGACTGTTGTCTTTTTGACAAGTGATCATCAAATATTTTTTCTCTAAAGATTACAAAATATTAATTTAGATATTTATAATTTTGTTTCCTTGACAAATAGAATGTGAAATGATACACCAGTATTTCAGAATCTCTGTATAGCTTGCTATAATTAATACCAGTTCTACCTGATCAGCTATACAAACTGAGAACCATCTAATCTAGTAGTTTTTTTACTGATTTACTCAACCATAAAGGTTTGTGCCAAGTCAAACAAAAGCTAGAGATTGTCAAAACCTCAATAGCAGGTGTAAAAAGGACAGATATGTTTAAGGTTATTAGGGTCAATTAAATCTCTACCATACTACTGACAGCTACTGACAGTGATCCTGCACCAAGTACTGTCCCTTGCAAGACACTACCGACTTGCGAGTTAATCGTGTGCCTACATCCTGACTAGAGATTTTTTGTATAAAAAATACGAATTAAACTGCATCTACACCCACATCTACATACATGAAAACGACATTAAATTTATCACGTTTTTATAAGGCATGTAACCCAAGCTACACGCTCAATATAAGTAACGTGTTGGATCGGCAGTATTACATAGATTTTGCTGATGTCCGTGGTTGCAAAATTGTCGAAGAATTGCAGCGGACTATCTGCCGGATTTCTCCTGATGAGCCAACCTGCCAGTTATTTACGGGTCACATTGGCTGCGGTAAGTCAACGGAATTGCAGCGCCTGAAGACGGAACTAGAATTGGCGGGATTTCATGTAGTTTATTTTGAGTCCAGTCAAGACTTAGATATGGCAGATATTGATGTTAGCGATATTTTGCTGAGTGTAGCCCGTCAAGTCAGTGCCAGTTTAGAAGGGATTAACATCAAACTAAAACCTGGCTATTTTACCAATTTGTTTAAAGAAGTAGGCGATTTTTTGCAAAGCCCCATAGAGCTTTCTGGACAAGCAGAATTGTCCTTGGGTATTGCCAAAATTACCGCCAAAACAAAAGATAGTAGCCAGATGCGGAATCAACTGAGGCAATATCTGGAACCACGTACCAGTAGTATTTTGCAAGCGATTAACGAAGAAATTTTAGAAAAGGCTATTGAACAGCTAAAGCTACGGGGTCAAAAAGGACTGGTAGTGATTGTAGATAATTTGGATCGAGTGGATATGCGTCCTTTAGCATCGGGGCGATCGCAACCCGAATATCTCTTCATCGACCGGGGTGAACAGTTACGCCGACTTAAATGCCACCTAGTTTACACCATTCCCCTGACGTTAATTTTCTCCAATGAGTACGAGACACTAAAAAATCGTCTGGGGGGAGGGATTGCGCCAAAAGTACTGCCGATGGTATTAGTGCGACAAAGAGATGGCAGTGATTATGAACCAGGAATGTCACTAGTGCGCCAGTTAGTCTTAGCAAGAGCTTTTCCAGAAGTTCCTTTGAATGGAAGGCTTTTATTAATTACAGAATTATTCGATCACTCTCAAACCTTAGATCGTCTATGTCGCGTTAGCGGTGGTCACATTCGTAATTTATTGGGTTTACTTTATAGCTGCCTACAACGACAAGATCCACCTTTTTCTAGGGACTGCTTAGAAGCTGTGATTAAGGACTACCGCGACGATCTGCTATTAGCTATTGATGAATCCCAGTGGGAATTATTGTTTGAAGTAGTGCAGCAGCAGAGAGTAAAAGGTGAGTCTGACTACCAGAGCTTACTACGAAGCATGTATCTGTTTGAATATCGTGATCCTCTGGGGCGCTGGTTTGGCATCAGTCCAGCTTTAGCAGAAACAGAAAAAGTCCTTGCTTGGCAACAAAATAAGTAACAGTGCTGGGTGAGTCAATTGTCATTAGTCCTTTGTCGTTTGCCATTGGACTAATAACTAATAACTAATGCCCAATGCCCAATAACCAATGCCCAATGTCTAATAACCAATGATTAATGATAAGCAGCTACACGTCTACACCAAAGAAAATCAGCATACTTTGCAAAGACTGATTAGAGCGATCGCGCTTTCCGAAGGTCAATTTGCCCTGATTTTAGTTCGGTGTAACTATGAGCAATTACGTGAGCAAATGTTAGAAAATATTCGCTCCATCACTAAAGACATCAATATCAGAGAAATCGTTCTCAATCCACCAACTACTTCCTTACACAGCACAATAGTCTCAGAACTATTTTTAGATAATCCTGCCGTCGTTACAGACTCTTTGCCATCTGCTGTTATGGTTTTCGGCATTGAGTCAGCCATTGACCTGGAAAACTTACTTACAGGCATCAACCAAGCACGAGATATCTATGCCGCAACTTTTCCATTTCCAGTGGTATTGTGGCTACAAGATGAAGTGGCATCATTACTGTCCAGATTAGCGCCTGATTTCAAAAGTTGGGCTGCAACCACTATTAAATTTGAAATGGCAAAAGCAGATTTAATTGATTTGATCCAGCAAGAAGAAGAATCTCTATTTTCCAAAGTTTTAGAAGCAGGTGCTGAAACATTTTTATCTAATGCCTCCCTAAATTTAGATCCTAAGTCCCAACACCGCCACGAAATAGAATCAGCCCGTAATGATTTGTTACGCCTCTATGGCTTTCAATTAACACCAGGATTAGAAGCTAGTTTAGAATTTGTATTGGGGCGAGATAAATACGCCAACGATCAAATTAATGGTGCTTTAGCCAATTATCAAAGAAGCCTAGCATTATGGCAGCAGGAAATCAGGATAATAGCAGAGTGGGAGAGTAATTCTTCTTTACCCACCTCATCTTTACTCAAGCAAGCAATAGTATTATTTCATCTGGGGCTGTGTTATCACCGAATGGCAGACTTACACCAGAATAATAATAGTAGCTATTGCGAACATGCTCTCTTGTGGTTTAAACAATGCTTGGAAGTATTGGAGGAAGTACAAAGAGAAGACTTAGTGGCTAAATTTATTTTGCCTGCTTGTGAAATGCTGCAACGTTTACAAGCTTGGGATGACTTAAAAAAATTAGCTCAAAAGTCATTACTTCTACATAAAACTTATGGAAGTCCTGCACAAGTTGCTCAAAATTATGGCTTTTTGGCAAATGTGGCAGCTTCTGAGTCGAATTGGGTACTGGCTCATGAATTAGCGAATACAGCACTTTCTATCTCCGAAGAAGCAACAGAAGTTTCTCTGCGAGATGCTTTGCAAACACGAGGACAAGAAAGTTGGTATCTTCTCTTACTAGCACGTACACAGCGGCATTTAGGTAAGTCGGAGGAAGCTATCAATAATTTGGAATGGGCGAAAGTAGTTTGTGAGCTACAACATCAACCATCGCTTTATCTAGAGATTTTAGAGGAATTGCGATCGCTTTACTTTTTTGACCGTCATGACTATGCAGAAGCCTTTAAGCTGAAGCAAGAAAAAATTCAAATAGAACATCAGTATGGCTTTCGTGCTTTCATTGGGGCAAGTCAGTTGCAGCCGCAACGCTCTAAAATTAACCCAGCATTAGATCCTCAAAAAATACCGTTTATTCCTGAGGGGGTTGCCCAAGAAATATCTGCTTCTGGACGACAGCAAGATGTCAATCGTTTGATTGAAAGAATTACTCGTGCTGACTACAAACTCACAGTAGTTTATGGACCATCGGGTGTAGGTAAAAGTTCAATTATCAAAGCTGGTTTAGTACCAGCTTTGAAAGGAAAAGTTATCGGTGAACGCATTCCTATACCTATTGTTTTGTCTGTTTACACTGATTGGATTACAGTCTTGGCAAGCAGTATAAACCAAGCTTGGTCACACACAGAAATATCGGTTAATCTGAACTCTACACCTACTATACTGCTCGAAAAAATTCGGTTAGCAACCGAGCGCAATTATACAATAATTTTAGTATTAGACCAGTTTGAAGAATTTTTCTTTGTTAGTAATCCTCGCACACAAAGAATAGAATTTTACAAATTTTTTAGTGAATGTTTAAATATCTCATTTGTAAAAATTATTCTTTCATTAAGAGAAGATTATTTACATCATTTATTAGAATTTGAACGGTTGAGCCAAAAAAATAGTATTGGACTATATGATTTAGGCGTAATTAATAAAAATATTCTTGATAAGGACATTCGCTACTATTTAGGAAAATTCTCTAGCCAAGATGCTAAAGCCATAATTCACAGTCTTACTCAACGTTCCCATTATGAACTGAGTGATGAATTAATTAACCGATTAGTCCAGGATTTGACAGGAGAACTAGACGAAGTACATCCAATTGAATTACAAATAGTAGGTGCTCAACTACAAATAGAAAACATTACCACACTCGGACAATACAAGCTTTGCGGTGGCTCGGCAAAATTGGTGGAACGCTGGCTTGGGGAAGTTATCAAAGACTGCGGTCAGGAAAACGAAGAATTAAGCTGGAAATTATTATTTGAATTAACTGATGAAAAGGGGACGCGACCGTTAAAAACTAAAGCTGATTTAGCAGCTACATTAGTTAATAATCAGGATCTAGATACAATATCAAGCTTTGACACAGTTGGGGAACTGATTTTAGAAATATTGGTAGGTTCGGGATTGGTGTTGCTAATCAGAGATGAATTAGGCGATCGCTACCAGCTAGTTCACGATTATTTAGTTGAACCAATTCGCCAAAAAAACAACTATGGTATGGTCGCCGAATTAGAAAAAGTCAAACTTGAAAAAACTAGAGCTGAAGTAGCCCAAAAACTTAGTCAAAAGCAACTCAATTTGGTATTGCAACGGCGACTGCGGGAAGCACGGATAGCAGGCGCAGTGCTGGCAATCATGGGGGGAACAATAGCAGCATTATGGTGGCAAGCTGACTTACAAAAAAGAGTAGCAATTCGCCAAACTGTACGAGCTGAAAGCAGTGAAACCAACTTGAGGATTAGTGGAATTACTGCTGCTAGCGAAGCTCTTTTTGCCTCTAATAAAGAGTTTGATGCTTTATTAGAAAGTTTGCGGGCTTGGAGAGGACTTAAACAGGCAGATGGAGTGCAGTCAGATACCCGAATGCGGGTGGTGACAGCACTGCAACAGGCAGTTTATGGGGTAACGGAAGCTAACCGCCTGGAAGGGCATAGTGATATTGTCTGGGGAGTAACTTTTAGCCCCGATGGTCAAACCCTAGCGTCAGGTAGCCGAGATCAGACGGTGAAAATTTGGCGTCCTGACGGTACCTTACTTCAAACCCTCAAAGGCCACACTGATGCTGTCACCTGTGTAAGTTTCAGCCCAGACGGTCAAACCCTAGCCTCCGCCAGCCTCGACAAAACAGTGCAAATCTGGTACAAAAACCCGATTACGGGTGAATTTGACCCCAAGCCATATAAAACCCTGAAAGGACATAAAGATTGGGTTTACAGCGTTAATTTCAGTCCTGATGGTGAGTTGTTAGCTACTGGCAGTAAGGATACAACCGTAAAACTTTGGCGCAAAGACGGTAGCTTAGTAAAAATACTGAGAGGACATCGAGGGTGGGTCAACTGGGTAAACTTCAGTCCTGATGGTCAATTCATCGCCTCAGCCAGTGACGACAAAACAGTGAAAATCTGGCGACGGGACGGTAGCCTCGTCACAACTTTACAGGGACATCAGCAGGGTGTGACTGTAGCTGTTTTCAGCCCTGACGGCAAACTGTTGGCGTCAACAGGTCGAGATAAGACAGTGAAACTTTGGCTGCGGAAAAATAACAGCACTAAAGACGGTTTTGACTTTATTCTTTACAAAACTTTACGGCAGCATAGCAGTACAGTGTGGAGTTTAAGCTTTAGTTCCGATAGTAAAAAGTTAGCTTCCGCAGGTGAAGACAATACTATAAACCTCTGGAGTAGCACTGGTACCTTACTCAAAACCTTCAAAGGACACAGTGATGCTGTTGTCAGTTTAGCTTTCAGTCCAAATAACAAATTACTGGCTTCAGGAAGTTATGACAAAAGCGTAAAACTATGGAGTTTAGATGCCCCAACACCGTCTATTCTTCAAGGGCATCAGAAGCGAGTTTTGAGCGTTGCTTGGAGTCCCAACGGTCAGATGCTAGCTTCTGGTAGTAGCGATCGCACTGTCAAACTTTGGCGACGATACACCAGTAGTGGCGAGGTCAAAACCCGACTTTACAAAACTTTGGTGGGGCACACAGATAAAGTTCCTAGTGTCAGTTTTGACCCCAAAGGTGAAATGCTGGCTTCAGGAAGTTATGACAAAACTGTGAAACTTTGGCGGCTTGACGGTACTTTAATTATGACTCTCCACGGGCATCGCGATAGTGTGATGAGCGTGAATTTTAGCCCTGATGGTCAGTTTTTGGCATCAGCTAGCAAAGATAAAACGGTGAAACTTTGGAACCGTGAGGGCAAGTTGCTCAAAACCTTAGTGGGGCATCAGGGTTGGGTAAATAGCGTGAATTTTAGTCCTGATAGTCAGGTTCTAGCCTCTGCCAGTGATGACCAAACTGTGAAACTTTGGGGGCGAGATGGTACTTTGCTCAAAACTTTCTCGCCCCATGACAGCTGGGTGTTAAGTGTCAGCTTTAGTCCCACTGACGAGTTGCTGGCTTCTGCCAGTTGGGATAACACCGTGAAACTATGGCGACGGGATGGTACGTTGTTAAAAACCTTATTAAAAGGGTACAGCGATAGCGTCAATGCTGTAACTTTCAGTCCCAATGGTGAATTCCTCGCCGCCGCCAGTTGGGACAGTACAGTGAAGCTCTGGAGTCGGGAAGGCAAATTAATTAAAAGTCTCAATGGGCATCGCGCCCCAGTGTTAAGTGTCAGTTTTAGCCCAGATGGTCAAACACTAGCATCAGCTAGTGATGACAACACGATAATTCTGTGGAATTTACATCTTGATGATCTGCTTGTTCGTGGTTGCGATTGGGTGGGTGATTACCTCAAGCACAACCGCAATCTTGAAGAACGCGATCGCCTTCTTTGTGATGGCATAACCAGTACAAACCCTTTTTAATTTATGAATAATTATTAATTTATAATTATGAATTAAGTTGAAGCCTCAATCAGCAACCGCTCTTGGTTTAGCGGTTGATGAGGCGATCAGAGTTGTTAATTCAAAGCTAGAAAATAATTTTCGAGATGATCAGCCAAAGGAGCGATCGCCCTCCAAAACTTCATGGCTATTTTCTGCGGGAGCTTCTTGGGGCAAATTTGCCAAAAAGGCTTGTAGTCTCATGCGCTCAATATAAGGCCAACCTCCCTCAGACTCAATATCTTTCAGCAGTGAGTAGAGTTGCTGACGGTTAACAGGCAAACTCTCTTGAAAAACCCCATCCCGGATCTCTCGATGTAACTGTTCCAATTGCCTAAGCATTGCCAAAAGAGCTACAGTATCGTCTTCACAACCCTGAACTGCATCATACACCACAGTTGCGATCGCTTGCAGTTTACAGGACAACTCCCCTGATTCAAGATTTTTCTGATCGTTCATTCCACCCTTTCCGTATAAATGAGGTCAACTCAAATTTACCGGAGATTTTTAATTTTCCCTAGTTTGCCACTGTTGATTAGCTGTTACTCTACACCAGAAACTCTGCGGCTAGCCCATTAGTAGCTATTTTGAGTAGCTGTAATAGCCTCAGAATCAGAAAAAGAAAATAATCTTAATATTCTGCTAAAATTTTTAGAGATTAAAGCCGCCGTCAAATCGGATGGTAAGCAGTACTTTATCTATTTGCTAGCCAAGACAACTTCCACAACTTGAATCACTGAGCGACTTGTGCCGAGCAAAGCCGAGGTAAGCCGAAGTTTTAAGAAGTAATTCCCAATGTTTTTGAGGGAATAGCGGAGCCAGCGCTGTGCGGGGGTTCCAAGAATTAAAGCGACTGGCGTGGATGGCCGTTTATCCCTGTAGTTTTAGGCATTTGGACTAAAATTACCAACGTGGAAGTCTCGGCAATGAGTACTTTTAGGTAGCTTTGTGCAGATTTCTCCGAGCGGTGAATATAACTAGATTTGTATCTTTATTAAAGACAATTGCGATCGCTCCTAAAAGGGAGCGGTAAAGTTTAACATAGCCTCTACGGCAGCTAGATGTGATCAGGACAAGACTTTCTTGGATTTTGAGTACTTTGATTTTGAGTTAAAAAAAATCGTATGATCTGGCTGATTTCCCCATCAAACAATGGGCTGTATGTAGTGGCGTCACATACATAATACAAAAAGACTTGGGCGACGCTGCTTTTGCTACAGGCAAGAGCAAAGTGCGAAGTTGACTCCTCTCTTCGTGCTTATTGAGGCAAGCACTCATGCCACTCTGTGTAGGGCTTACTCATCCACGCGCCCAACCCTAACAAATGCCACCAACAGTCAAACTGCTGGTTTTTTGCTTCCCTAGTTACACACATCCAAAATGGATGCAGTGTGCTACTTAGTCTGGGGCTTCTTACACCCCAAGCTCAAGAGAGCGAAACGTTTAAGTACGTTTAGCAGAGAAAAGTTTGAGCGGCGACTTCCAACCTATACGCCCGGACACTTGTTTCAACTCCTGCAATCAGAGCAACGCAGTGTCCGAACGAGGATGGCTTCTCGTCAGAGATCAAAGCTTCGATGCAGTTTTACAACTTAGATATTAATTTTTGAGATTGAGGTTAACCATGAGGTATCGCGCTTTAATTGTTGCATTCTTGGCTTTGTGCCTGGGGCTAATAACTGCTTGTAGTGATGCTCCTGCTACTAGTAGTAGAGATGTACTCACTTACGATCAAATTCGTGGCACTGGCTTGGCGAACAAATGCCCCCAACTAGCAGAAACAAGGCGTGGCTCCATTCCCATTGATTCTAGCCAGTCCTATGCCATCAAAGAACTTTGCTTAGAACCAACAAGCTTCTTCATCAAAGAAGAACCTGCTAATAAACGGCAAGAAGCAGAATTTGTTGCTGGCAAATTGTTGACCAGATACACTTCCACCATTGACCAGGTGCAAGGCAACCTAAAAATCAACTCAGATAAGAGCCTGACCTTTGTGGAAACTGATGGTCTTGACTTCCAAGCCATCACTGTGCAACTTCCTGGTGGTGAGCGAGTACCTTTCCTCTTCACCATCAAAAACTTGGTTGCTCAAACCCAATCCGGTTTGACCACTATTAACACCTCCACGGACTTTGAAGGCACCTTCAAAGTTCCTTCCTATCGTGGTGCTGCCTTCCTAGATCCCAAGGGTCGCGGTGTCGTCAGTGGCTACGATAATGCTGTGGCTCTCCCCGCCCAAGCGGATGATGAAGAACTTACCCGCACTAACGTTAAGCGTGCTGAAAATCTTAATGGCAAGATTTCTCTGCAAATCGCTAAAATAGATGGCTCTAGTGGTGAAATTGCTGGTACTTTCGAGAGCGAACAGCCATCTGATACAGATTTAGGTGCTGGCGAACCGAAAGAAGTCAAGATTCGCGGTCTATTTTTTGGACGGGTTGAACCGACTCGTGGCTAAATTCTCTGGAGTTAGGTAACTGAGTAGCATTCAGAACTACAATTCTGTAAGCATCGGGTTTGATCACCAAAGTTAACTTCTTTGCCCCCATTTTCAGGGCTGTTTTATTCCTATAGAAGCCTTACAGAGACGAAAAGAGACAAAGTTTCAAGGGGAGACAAGAGAAAAATTCTTCCTTCCCTTGTCCCCAGCTTTTCAAGAGGCTTTGAAAGAATGAAACAGCCCTGCCTTTTCCCTTTCATTAAAAGACTATGGACTTAAGTACAAAAAAGGGCATCTCGCCTTTTTTTATTGTCTTACGTAAATATACATACTATTTGATAAATATTATTAGTAATTTTTAATTATTGGATAAGTTTCGGTTGAATAGACACGTAATTATACTGGAAATAAAATTTTTCATTATCCAGAAAGATCCGGACTACTGTTGTTTGATTTCTATAAATTAGCATGAATGATTAATTAATTAAAGTTAAGTAAAATCTCGGTTTGATATCTAGTAATTAATTTTATATTTTGTTTCTATGTAGTTCTAAAAACAGCTACAGAGCATACCAAAGATCAATAACAATTTCGCCCATTTAAATTTTGCTCGATTGTCAAGCAACTCTATGGAATTTTTTCTAGGAAAATTTAGTTATTTTCCATAGGATTTTGCGATGACATATAGTCCAATATTCTCTTTGATATTGTGCGATCGCAGCTAAGTTTAAACGTGAGTAATTGGTTGTTAATTTACTCAATAAACACGGTGTTATGCCTACCACAGTCACCAATGAGCTAAAACATGAGATTTGGCAGTTGTTGCGAGAATATCAGCAATCTCGGTCAGAAAATATTCGCAATCAGCTGGTAAAACTTAACATTGGACTTGTGAGAAAAGAAGCTCACTACTGGACGAATCAATGTCATGAAACCTACGATGATTTGCTTCAGGTTGGGTGTTTGGGTTTAATCAGAGCTATTGAAAAATTTGAACTTTCCAAAGGACATGCCTTTAGTTCCTACGCTCTTCCCTATATTCGGGGTGAAATTCAACACTATCTCCGAGATAAAGGTGTCACGGTGCGAATTCCTCGAAAGTGGTTAGCACTACAACAGCAAGCAATAGGAGTGTCACGTTCTTGGCGTGAAAAGCATAATCGCCAACCAACAGACTCCGAACTAGCAACTGCACTGGAAATTTCTCCAAACGAATGGCAAGAAATTAAATTAGCATGGGTAAATCGTGCTCCCTTGAGTCTTGATGTGCCAATCCAAGATGGAGAAGAAGGCTCTACCTGTTTGGGAGAATTGGTTCCAGATCCTCACTATCGCAGCTTTCAATTAGCACAAGAAGACCAACTTCGATTGCACCAAGCATTGGTTCAGCTTGAACAACGCACCCGCGATGTGTTGGAATGTGTGTTTTTACAAGATTTGACACAAAAACAAGTTGCAGAACATCTGGGAATCAGTGTCGTAACAGTTTCCCGTAGAGTTAAGAAAGGTCTGGATTTGATGAAAGAGCTTATGGGTGTAGCAGAGGATTAACTGCAAATCAACACCAAGCCGCAGTTATGCCCAGGAGGCAGTGCTAAAAATAACCCTTGAAATGTAAAAAATTAGGTTATAAAGGGAACAGACTTTGCCTTTGATCCAAATTTTAGGCATGTTGATTTCCACTTTTCAATTTTCCAATGGCTTTTGAGAACACCTCATGGGCAGAAATTCAAAAATTACAATTGTAGCTATTTTGACTTTGGCGATCGCTGGATGTGCTTCTGAAGATACACAACAAGCCATCAATCCTGCGCCGATTCCCAAAATAGCAGCAAAGTCGCCCCCAGCGGCTCAATCCTTTAACAATCCAGTGATACCTGCCAAACAGGTTTCACTAGTAACTCCTGCATCTGTTAACTTGATTCAATCCACTAATGCTACAGAGCGGGCCCGGCTAGTTGTGCTATCAAAAGACCGAAGTGACCCGTTTGCACAAATTTTTGGGCAGGCGGTTGCCGGAATGCCTAAAACATCTGGAAGACCTGTTCCCGTATTGCCTAAGCTACCTACTGCATCACTAGCAAGACGAAAACTTCCAACACGCAGCATAGCTTTAACCAGACCTGTTCCCGTATCGCCTAAGCTACCTACTGCATCACTAGCAGGACGAAAACTTCCAACACGCAGCATAGCTAAAAAAATCAATCCTACCTTGACTTCAGTCTTGCCTAAAGTTTTACCTCAAGTTATCCCCAACCCCACTTTAGTATCTGTATTGCCACCACCAGCACAACCTGACTTAGCAAGGGCAGTTCTTGTGACTGGTGTAGTTCTAATTAGTAAGGAACCGCAGGCAATTATCAAAGTACCGGATGAGCCGACAAGTCGCTATGTGCAGGCGGGACAGCGATTAGCAAATGGCGTACTGGTTAAACGGATTGAAATGAATCAGGGCTACAACCCCATTGTGATTTTGGAACAATATGGTATTGAAGTTGCCAAAATGGTAGGGGAAGGGGCTGTCAATTCAACACCGTCAGCTGCATCTGCTACTGCCAATCCTATTTCAGTGACAACGCCCCCCTTAAATTCTTTTAATGTTGGAGCTTGATAAAGATGGAGATTAAGGAAAAAATTGAGTTTCCTGGTTTGCCTTTAGCTGTCTATAGAGAGATAGCAGCTCATTTACGTCAAGTCGAAGGGGTAGAAGTGGATTTAATTCCCCAGTCATCCCAACAGTTTGATTACAATCAAAGTCAAATTGGTGGCTTGTCCATCTCGTGGACAGCAAACTCTGGTTTAGAAAGTCGGCAACAAGTTAACCAAATTTTGGCTTACTATCAAAATCGCTAGATGAATCCTATTTGATTTCGTTCAAATCGAAGCCTCAAATTCCCGATTTTTACAGAAGTTGGGAATCTTGTTGTTCACGAATAATTAAGTACGTCTATGGTGGATGACGACTTCATCCCAATTCTTTGTAAAACTGCATAAAATCAACCTTGGTCAGACTTGGGGCTTAAGCCCCAAGTTTTGGAGCAACCTCAGAGGTAATTGGTATCAGTTAATATCAAATTATTGAATTTAGCTGAAAACTTGTGTACTTAAAAACTTAAAAACTAAATACCTGAGTATCCGCACTGCAAAATTCTAATTTCGTCAGGAATTAGATTGATAACGACATCATCTGAGTTGAAAACATGGAACTGTAGGGGAGGCTACATCATATTAGCAACCCGCAGCAACAACTACTGATTAATCTAATTCACAGTGAAGGTTTGGTGATGAAGGAATTGGGTGTGTCTGAAGTGGGAAGTGATGGCGCTCGTCCTGGGAATACTTGTTTTTCCCATCCCTGAAAGCAGCAAATGTCTACTTGAATGAACAGCCCGATAAAACCGGAATGATCGTGCGTCCCTCTAACCTGGAAGATATTTTTGTGGAATTAACGAGACGCCAGTTAGATTAGCCTCATCCTCCTAACTGTCGTAGCATGGCTTCTACCCTGTTCACACCTTCTGAGTCATTGCGCCGTTTATACAAGTCACGGGCTTTCTGAAGCAAGCTGTTCGCTTGTTTAGCTTGTCGTCGCTGTTTATACATTGAACCCATCAATTCATAAGTCTGGGCATTGTTCTTATCCAAGCCGATTGCTTGCTCGTATGCCCAGGTAGCAGCACTATAGTCTCCCATACGAGATTGCGTCACAGCCAATCCTAAATAGGCGTTAACGTTGTTACGGTTCAGCTGTATGGCACGACGGTAGCCTTCCTTTGCCCCAGGCGTGTCGCCCAAATTCGCTTTGATGTAACCCACAGCGTAGTAAAAATCACTATTGTTAGGGTTGATGGCGATCGCCCGACGATAAGCTGTTAATGCCGCCTGGTAATTTCCCTGTTGAGCGTACAAATAGCCAATACCTGAATGAATTTTAGCATTTTTGGGATCTAGGCTCGCTGCTTGCTGATAAACAGCGATCGCCCCACCATAATCGCCGGTATCCACTAACCTCCGTCCATCTTCTAGTAGTTGCTTTAATTGGGGGTTTTTGCCTTGTGCCACTAATACCTGAGCCTGAGCCACTGAAGGTATGCTGAAGACAAAACATCCTAATAACACCACACTAAACACAAATGATGTTGGCTTGTACACAGTAAAATTCCTGAAATTTTAGAGGACTTTTTTTCTTGTACATTAAAACAAAAATATGGACTTTTGAAAACTGTATTTATTCGTATGAATTAAGATATTCATAGTTCATTCACTATAATCAGTGCTATATCACAGAGTTTTTACTGAAAGATGAAATGCGAAGTATAAATGCTGAAATGATGTTATCCTACATATAATTTTAGGAGAACACCAAAATTACACTCTTTCTTATCAGTAGTTATACGTGTAAATCCTCAAAAACCAATAGGTGATACGCCAATCCGATAAATTATTGAATATTAATTCCTATTGAGTATTTCACTTAACAACTTGCTAACTGTGTATCCAATTAACATTTATTTATACTATCTTTAGCAAAACCGCACACTTTGCGAGCAGTCGTTCTCTATCGATTGTCTACATCCTTTTTTAGTCATTACACGATAAGATAAATTCAAAAAGCAAAATGCTCCTTCAAATCCTGATTCATTTTTAGGACAATACTACAAGTGAAAGCGCAGTTGCAATGGCACTTCGTACCCACTGAAAGCGATCGCAGTCTAAAATTGTGTGAAAGTATGTTTATCAAACCTATCTCAACGCAGGCTAATTAGGGATGTGTAAATTTATTTACACTAATTAGAGGATTTTAATAATAGATATTAACCTATATCCTATCTGGGAGGCTAATTTATGATAATAACTACCACTGATGTGATTCAAGGAGCCGTTATTGAGTCATATTTAGGCATTGTGACAGCAGAAGTAGTTTACGGCAGCAATTTCTTGCGGGATTTTTTGGCTGGTATTCGAGATATTATTGGTGGACGCACTGGTAGCTATGAGCGTTTATTTGAGCAGGGTCAACGCAAGGCATTAGAAGAATTAGAACAACGAGCACAACGTTTAGGAGCGAATGCTGTGATTGGGATTGAAATTGATACTGGCACAATCAATATTGACCAGTCAGGAGTTCTTTTGCTGATTACTGCCACAGGCACCGCAGTCAAGATGCGTTAATATTTTATTGGTTGTCTAATTAGTTTTTTAAAATCTTTTGATCAAATTTACAAACTTTTGTATTAAGTTAAATTTCCTACAGAATAAAAGCTGGATTACAATAGTAGCTAATAACTGTGTTGTAATTTCAAATTTTTTATTTATTATATGGAGAATTTCTAAAAAATTATATAAAAAATGAATCATAAACTTTATTAAGATTTGTTAAAGTAAGTCTGTTTTTTCTTACTAAAGATAGACTTATTAAATATTTCTATTGATAGATATAAAAGCAGATGATTTAGCTATTTAATTTTAAGTACAAACAAGAATATACCTGAGCAGCAAGTTTGCTGAAACAGGACTGGAGAACATAAGCTATGTCATACGTAAATCGGACAGGTGATGACACAATTCCTACTGGACCTGTAGTAGCAGGCCGAGTAAGTGAATATCATGATCTTGTTCGCTGGGGGCCGATTATTTCTGGTTTATTGGTTTCCTTAGCTACCCAATTAATTTTGAGCGCTATAATTGGTGCGTTTGCGGCAGGCACAGTTGAAGGTTCAGGTGCACCGAGATCAATTGCCCCTAACGCTGCGGGTAATGCGGGGCTTTGGTCAACTATCGCTTTACTAATTTCCCTATTTACTGGTGGTTGGGTTACAGCCCGTGCTTGTGGGCCGATGAACCGCAATACAGCTCTCCTTAACGGCGCAATTCTTTGGGCAACAACTTTGGCAGTTAGCTCGTGGCTGCTAGCAAGTGGAGTATCTGGTGCTTTTGGTGTTGCTGCTTCCAACGCTGGGGCAGTCATAAACCAGGTACAACAACAGCAAGGTGGTGTTAATGTACCGCAAGCAAATATAAGTGCCCAACAAGCTCGTGAAGCGGCAGGTAATTTACGTTCGGGATTGTGGTGGTTTGTGTTTGGTTCTTTGTTGGGTTTAATAGCCTCAATGATTGGAGCCGTAACTGGATCTCGTAGTCCTCGGGCTAACAATTACAATCCTTAAAAAATTGTTTGACAAACAAATCAATTTTAAAGGCATCTTGAAAAAGGTGCTTTTTGTTTATTTTATTATTTAAGGCTGGTGTTTGTAGTATCCAATTAATTCTACCGTTGCTAAAATATGAGTATCAGTTGCTGTTAAAATTTGGCTTTTGTTAGCACCTGCTGCCAAACCTAACTTTTTCTCTATGGCATAAAGTTTAAAAAAGTAGCGATGGATACCACTGGAAGGAAACGGGCCACCGTAACCAAACTTGCCAAAATCTCATATATTTTTTATACATAATGCATGAATTTCATCATTTTTTAGACAGTGAAATTACTAGTCAATAGTGACTTAAGAACAGCAAAATTGCTAACATATCTTATCTGTTAATATCCTGCTTCTAAGCAACAGAAATGTTTTTTAGAAGCGGGATATTTTGCATGGCTATTTTTTTTAAGTTAATGAAACGAAAACTTTACTACCACAGTTCACCATTTCAGGTATGAAGCTTCTATTCCCTGCTCACGTCGAATCTTGCCATCTTTTTCAAACCAGGAAATTAGTTGCTGTGCTGTCAAATCTTCAATAGCAACACCGTACTCTTGGGCAATATGCTTCAAAAGCTTAAGTGATGAAATTGTCAATCTTGTTAAAAATTTTTCTGGGGAAGACAACAAAGCCGCGTCTATTTTTGCCGACTCTTCCAGGGTTAAAAATTGTGCTGATGGTTGCTGTGGTAATACGTCCATAAACGCTATCTCAAAATTAGTTGATTATTGATAATGGGTAGTTGCGATTCAGGTATTATCGATTACCGAAGCTAGATGTAAAACCGAATTTATTCATGAGAATTTTGCTGGCGAGCTTGTACCAAATAGCCACAACGATGTTCGCCGTTGATAATCCAGTGGGTGCGTTCTACGGTACAATCAGGTAAGACGGCTGCAAACATTTCTAATTCGTGACCACAGATGCTGGGGAAAGACTCGGCAACGTTGGAAATGGCGCAGTTATGCTCCATTAAGATAAAGCGATCGCTCTCAAAGCAGTCATTCACATCAACAGGGTGATACTCCGCCATGAAGCCTTCCGCTTTTCTCAACTCTACTAAGTTAGCTACACGTTCCCGCAGTGAACCGCTACCCACGCGATCGCGATATTCTAGGGCTTTACGCTGCCATTGTTTCTCTAAAATCGATTTAAATTGATCGTGTCCTACCGTTTCAGCTAAGGTGTCTAGCAGCGAAACCGCAAAATTGCCGTGCCCATCACCAAAGCGATCGCTCATTTTTCGATGCAAGCGATCGCGTCCCTGACGACTCAGTTGATAAAGGTGCTGCGGACGCCCCATACCTGCCGCCTGCGCTGATGTCGAATACGAAACTAGCCCTTCCGTCTCCAAATCCTTGAGATGGCGACGAATCGCTTGAGGGGTAACGTCTAAAAGTTCAGCTAGCTCCAAAGCCGTTGCTTTTTCGTGTTTGTGCAGATATTCTAGGATATCTTGCTTGGTTGAGGACTGGTGGGTAGTCGCCATCTTATAGTTGGTGCAAGACGTTCAGCGAACGTCCCAAAAATTTCTTTGAAAATTTGACTTTGACAACATTGTTGTTGTTAATTTAGCGTAAAATGAAGATAGCTTAAACAACATAGCTGTTGTTTTACTCTCCACCACTATTCTAGCAGCCGTGTAACCATTCCGTAACGGGAGATGGGAATCGGCTAAACAAAAGCCCAACTCCCATCCTTATAAAGATTCAAGTTCCGAACACTAGAGATTATTACTGATGAGTGCCACTGTCAAAACCTTAGTCAACCAACCCTACAAGTACGGCTTTGTCACCGATATTGAAGCCGACACTATTCCGCGTGGACTAGACGAGGACGTTGTTCGCTTGATCTCCTCTAAAAAGAACGAGCCGCAGTTCATGCTGGACTTTCGCCTCCGGGCTTATCGCCAGTGGCAAAAAATGACTGAACCAACTTGGCCGAATGTCAAGTATCCGCCAATAAATTATCAGGATATTATTTATTACTCAGCGCCGAAACGCAAGAAAGAAAAACTAAACAGCTTGGATGAAGTCGATCCAACCCTTTTAGAAACCTTCGAGAAGTTAGGCATTTCCCTCTCTGAACAAAAGCGACTGGCAAATGTCGCTGTCGATGCGATTTTCGATAGCGTCTCTGTCGCTACTACATTTAAAGAAAAGCTAGCAGAAGACGGCGTTATTTTCTGCTCGTTTTCGGAAGCGTTGCAAGAACACCCAGAATTAATTAAAAAATATCTGGGTAGCGTTGTTCCCATCGCTGACAACTACTTTGCCGCCTTGAACGCCGCCGTATTTAGCGATGGTTCCTTTGTCTACATTCCTAAAGGCGTGAAATGCCCAATGGAACTGTCTACCTACTTCCGCATCAACTCTGGTGATACGGGACAATTTGAGCGGACTTTGATTGTCGCTGAAGAAGGTAGTTATGTTTCTTACCTTGAAGGTTGCACTGCACCGATGTATGACAGCAACCAATTACACGCCGCCGTTGTGGAACTCGTCGCCCTCGACAACGCCGAAATTAAATACTCTACTGTGCAAAACTGGTACGCTGGAGATGCTAACGGTAAAGGCGGTATTTACAACTTTGTCACCAAACGCGGTTTGTGTCAGGGCGTAAATTCTAAGATTTCCTGGACTCAAGTAGAAACAGGTTCGGCAATTACTTGGAAATATCCCAGCTGTGTGTTGGTGGGTGATAACTCTGTGGGTGAGTTTTACTCGGTGGCGCTGACAAATAATATGCAGCAAGCCGATACCGGCAGTAAGATGATTCACGTAGGTAAGAATACCCGCAGTACAATTATTTCTAAAGGAATCTCCGCAGGGAAATCTAGCAATAGCTACCGGGGTTTGGTGAAAGTTAACCCGACAGCGAAAGGGGCGAGAAATTATTCTCAGTGCGACTCAATGCTGATTGGGGATAATGCTCATGCTAATACTTTCCCTTATATCCAGGTGCAAAATAATACTGGGAAGGTGGAGCATGAAGCTTCTACTTCTAAGATTGGGGAAGATCAACTGTTCTACTTCGCTCAACGGGGTATTTCTTCAGAAGATGCTATTTCGATGATGATTAGCGGCTTCTGTAAGGATGTTTTTAATCAGTTACCGATGGAGTTTGCGGTGGAAGCTGATAAGTTGTTGAGTTTGAAGTTGGAAGGCAGTGTTGGATAAATGGAAGCAAGGATAAACACAGATACATCTGTGTTCTGTGTTTATTTTTGGAAGAGTGATGAACCGCAGAGGCGCAGAGAGCGCAGAGAAAGAGAAGGGAGAGAAGATGATTATTGAAAATAGTGAAGTTGTGCTGTCAGTAAGGAATCTGACGGCTAATGTTGATGGGACACCGATTCTTAAGGGTGTGAATCTTGAGGTGCGATCGGGTGAAATTCATGCGATTATGGGGCCGAATGGTTCTGGTAAGAGTACTTTTTCTAAGGTGTTGGCTGGGCATCCGGCGTATGAGGTGACTGGCGGTGAGGTGATTTTTCAGGGGCAAAATTTACTGGAGTTGGAGCCGGAGGAACGCGCCAGAAGTGGTGTATTTTTGGCGTTTCAGTATCCGTTAGAAATTCCGGGTGTGAGCAATTTAGATTTCTTGCGGGTGGCGTACAATTCCCGTCGCAAGGCGCAAGGTTTAGAGGAAATAGACGCTTTTGATTTTGACGATTTGATTGAGGAAAAGCTGGATGTGGTGAAGATGAATTCCAGTTTTCTTAGTCGGAGTTTGAATGAAGGGTTTTCTGGTGGTGAGAAGAAGCGGAATGAAATTCTGCAAATGGCGTTGCTAGAACCAAAGTTGGGAATTTTGGATGAGACTGATTCAGGTTTGGATATTGACGCGCTCAGAATTGTCGCTAATGGGGTAAATCAACTGGCAAGTCCAGAAAATTCCACAATTTTGATTACTCACTACCAGCGATTACTTGATTATATTGTGCCTGATTTTGTGCATGTGATGGCACAAGGACAGATTATCACTAGTGGTGGTAAGGAACTGGCATTAAAATTGGAGTCTGGCGGTTATGATTGGGTGTTAGCAGAATTTGCAGCTGCTGAGGTGGGTGTGTAATGAGTATTCAAGTATCTCAAAATCAGGCTTCCAACACCTTGGTAAATGGAGATCCTTACCTGAGTGAGTTGTTAAATCAATTTCAGGGATTGATTTTCGAGGAAGTTCCTCAGCCGGAAACATTTGCTTGGTTACAAGAAGTGCGCGATCGCGCTGCTAATTTTGTCCGTCACTCAACTATCCCCACTACCCGTGAGGAAGAATGGCGATTTACTGATCTGTCGTCTCTACGGCAAGTAAAATTTAATGTAGAGACACGAGGGTTTTGGTCTATAAAATTTGATATCACACGACTGACTTTACCAGAAGCTGTTGATAGTAGGTTGGTGTTTGTCAACGGAATTTTTTCGCCTGATCTGTCATCTGTTGCAGATTTGCCAGAAGGTATATGGGTGGAAGATTTAGCTGGATTTCCTTTAGAATATCGCTCTCGCCTACAGAATTATTATTCAGTCCAAGAAGAGGGTACGCAAGAAGTTTTCACTGCGTTGAATACGGCTGCTTTCACAAATGCATCTGTAGTATGGGTGGGAAAAAATGTTGTGGTGGAAACGCCAATTCATTTACTATTCCTGTCTATTCCTGGTAATTCACCGATACTATCACAACCTCGTTCTTTAGTAGTGGCTGAATCTGGTAGTAGTGTTACGCTCATTGAAGATTATCTGTATCAACCAACAGACATAGAAGATCCAGATCAAATAGAACTTGGGGAAGTAGTTCACTTTACTAACGCAGTTACAGAAATCTGGATTGAGGAAAATGCCCAGGTTAACCATACTCGAATCCAAGGTGATAGTGCAGAGGCTTTTCACATTGGTAAAACATTTGTCTCGCAAGCTCGTGATAGTCGATATACTTGTCATGCCATAAATTTAGGTGCGAAGCTGTCACGGCACAATTTAGAAATTTTGCAAACTGGTGAACAGACAGAAACTACTCTCAATGGGTTGACGATGATTTATGGTAAGCAGTTGTCTGATACTCACAGTGCGATCGCACTAAATTATCCTCACGGTACTAGCGATCAATTGCATAAATGTATTGTAGGCGATCGCGCTCATGCGGTATTCAATGGTAAAGTTTTTGTACCCAAAGCAGCACAGTTGACAAATGCAGCCCAGTTGAATCGGAATTTGCTGCTATCATCGAAAGCCAGGGTTGATACTAAACCCCAACTGGAAATTACTGCCGATAATGTCAAATGCGCTCACGGTGCTACCGTTAGCCAATTAGAAGATGACGAAATATTCTATCTGCAAAGTCGGGGAATTGATGAAAACGATGCTCGGAAGTTGTTAGTTAACGCCTTCGCTGCTGAAGTCATCAATAAAATACCGATTCCCTCTCTGCGAGAAATCCTTTTAAACACAGTTAATAATCTTAAGTCCATATCGCCTGACTCTTGAGAAAATTTTAGATTTTAAATTTTGGATTTTGAATCTTCAATCCAAAATTATATGGAGTCAATCTAAAATCTAAAATCCCAAATCCCAAATTGTTTGACTAATCTACCAATGACTTTCACTCCTACCAAAACCCTTGCTGATCAAGTTCGTGCTGACTTCCCGATATTGCATCAGGAAGTTAACGAGAAACCTTTAGTTTATCTTGATAATGCTGCGACATCGCAAAAGCCTTTGTTCGTATTAAATACCTTGCGGGATTACTACGAGCAATATAATGCTAACGTGCATCGAGGTGCCCATTCCCTAAGTGCTAAAGCTACGGATGCTTATGAAGGGGCGCGAGACAAAGTTGCTAAATTCATTAATGCTGCATCACGTCAGGAAATCGTTTATACCCGCAATGCAAGTGAGGCGATTAACCTAGTAGCCTACAGTTGGGGAATGAACAATTTGCAGCCGGGAGATGAGATTATTCTCTCGGTGATGGAACACCACAGTAATATTGTGCCTTGGCAATTGGTGGCGCAAAAAACGGGTGCAGTACTTAAATTTGTAGAACTGACACCAGAAGAAACTTTTGATTTGTCACAGTTTAAAAAGCTGATTTCTGAAAAAACAAAGTTGGTGTCGGTGGTGCATATCTCTAATACTTTGGGTTGTCTTAATCCAGTAAAAGAAATTGGTGCGATCGCTCACAAATCTGGTGCTAAATTCTTAGTTGATGCTTGCCAGAGTCTTCCCCACTACCCTGTCGATGTGCAGCAGATAGATTGTGATTGGTTGGTAGCATCCGGTCATAAAATGTGCGCCCCAACTGGGATAGGATTTTTGTATGGCAAGTTAGAATTGTTAGAATCAATGCCACCATTTTTTGGTGGTGGTGAGATGATTGCAGAGGTGTATTTAGACCATTTTACTTATGCAGAATTACCGCATAAATTTGAAGCTGGTACACCTGCAATTGGAGAAGCGATCGCACTTGGTGCTGCAATAGATTATCTTAGCAGTATCGGCATGGATAAAATCCACGCCTACGAAGCAGAATTAACAGCTTATTTGTTCCAACAATTAGAGCAAATTCCCCAAATTAGAATTTACGGCCCTAAACCAAATGCTAAAGGTGAAGGTAGAGCAGCTCTTGCGTCATTCACCGCCGGAGAAGTCCACGCCAACGACTTATCTACATTATTAGATCAAGAAGGCGTTGCTATCCGTTCTGGACACCACTGTACTCAACCATTACACCGTTACTTAGGTCTTGCTGCAACCGCACGAGCAAGTCTATCTTTCTACAATACCCGCGAGGAAATTGATATTTTCATCAAAGCACTGAAAGAAACTCTGGACTTTTTTGCAGGTTTCCTTGATTAAAGTTACGAAATATTCAGATTCTAATTGTGCCAAATATCAGCAATCTATCTTGCTAATATTTGGCACAATTTAATTATCTGGATTCTTTACAGGAGTAACTAAAGTGTCATACAGTGACTTTACTTTAGACAGAGTTAGGAAAGCCTTTGGTTTAACTATTTCTGATAAAATTGATATATTTGCATCTGTACACGAAGTAGAGTGTCCACCATTACTTGCAGAAGTATTACGGGAAAATGTACCTTTAGCCCTTGCTAGTAATACTGAAAAATCCCGTTCCGAGATGATTATTGCACCTATTTTAATTGCTGTAAGAAAATATTTAAATAATCAAATAAGTTTATTTTCTGGTATCGATTTTACTGTTGATTCAGCACAAGGTTTAAATGGAAATTGCGATTTTATTATTAGCCGTTCACCATAATTACTAATTCTTAACGCACCAGTTATCACAATTGTAGAAGCTAAAAAAGAAAATATCAATGCAGGATTAGGTCAGTGTGTAGCAGAGATGTTAGCAGCTAAATTGTTTAATGAACGTGAGGGAAATAACATCCAAAGAATTTATGGTACTGTCACCACTGGAACTAACTGGAAGTTTTTGAAACTTATTGAGCAAATGATTGAAATTGACTTGAGTGAGTATTATATTAATGACATAGGTAAAATTATCGGGATTTTATCTAACATCCTGACGGAAAAAGTATTGTAATATGCTTATCAAGTCAACACTTGCGGAACAGAGAACAGTGCTACATAACGTTAGCTGGGAAACCTTTGAAGCCTTGCTAAGAGATACAGGTGAGGATAGAGGTTCTCGCTTTGCTTATGACTGCGGTGTTTTAGAAATCATGACTCCACTTTTTGAACATGAAAATCCTAAAATTCAGTTTGACCGATTTATTCTAGTCTTAGCTGAAGAATTAGGAATTGAAATTATAAGTGCTGGTTCAACAACATTGAAACGAAGAATTGTAAAGCGAGGAATAGAACCAGATACTTGTTATTATATCCAGAACGAACCCGCTATTAGAGGTAAGGTAAAGCTAAATTTAGAAACAGATCCGCCGCCTGACTTAGCAATTGAGATTGACATTACCAGCAGTTCAGTTAACAAATTGGGGATTTATTCAGCGTTGGGTGTAACTGAACTTTGGAGATATGATGGACAAAATTTAAAATTTTATCAGTTGGTAGAGGGGCAATATGTCGAATGTAAGTTTAGTATTGCCTTTCCTATAGTTTTAGTGAGTGAGATAAGCAGATTTATTGAGCAGAGTAAAAGTATGGGAGAAATTGCTTTGCTCAAATCATTTCGCGCTTGGCTGAGAGGGAAGTTAGGGTAAAGTATACCTCATTCATCAATCTAATTACTAGCTAATTTTGTCTAAAAAATATGTCCGCTTAAATTTACTTTTTAATCTTATTCAGGTTATCAGATAATCTATTAATGGCATCTAATTCTGTACCATATTTCATAATAGCTTCCAATTCTTGAGCTAAATCTTCAAGCACTATCCAATTACATTTTTTATTCATCTTAAGAGCCTGAAAACTGGGTCTAGACAATTCCTTCTTAACTTTCTCAACACGTGACAGAGGAACGACTACATAAAGTGGGAAATTTAAATTTGGAACAAGAGCAACTAAATCTGCCGTTCTTAGTAAGCCTGAGTAAATAGACGTAGTACATTCAATCTCGAAAGCTGCTGTAATCTGGTTATCACCACTCAGCCAAACCACATCAATAAGCGCAACTGTTTTTTGTGCATCATCACGAATTCCTAATTGTGGCAAAGAATCCATACTCAAGCTGCCTAATTCTTCTTTCTCCCAGATACGTGAGCGATCATTAGAAGCAATCCACACTGAGCCACAAAGCTTTTGACCTAACTTAGCTAATATCCACTGCATTTGTGTATGTTGTGTTTCGCTAGTATTTTCAATACTACTAATCATTTTGAAAGCCGCATTTACACTTTTGTGGTTCAATTTATTTCGTAATGTCTCTGCTTTAGCAAGATTACCAACTAAAAGTGCTTCATCAATAGCTGATACAACTTTACGAGCCTTTTCATAATTAATACCACTTCCTATACCAACCCTCTTCGCTACAACATCCCTAGTACTTCCCACGCCAGATCCTTTCGTTCCCATACGCCGACGAGAGTTAGCTTGCTCAATAGCTTCCCAAGTTAATCCTTCTCGGCATTTTTGCTCTATAGATTTTTCTCTGTTAGCATTCTCCAGTAAGAGAGCTTCTAATTCAGCTATTTCATCAGTAAACTCTTTTTCTTCAACAGGAACTGTTTCCCACCCAAGAGATGACACTGCTTTCCAACGCCGATGTCCACTGATGATTGTACCCTCTGGTGTAACAATAAGCGGTTTAACCCATTTAGACCTTTTAATCTCTTGGGCTAGTTGCTCAATATCTTCGTCGCCGTAAATACTGTCATTTTTTGGATGGGGATGAAGTTCAACAACTTTGTGTTCTTTAATCTGAATGTTTGTCATTGAGTCTAATTACGAAGTCACACTGTGTCTAATGCACTACTCTAATCTAACAGTGACATTAGTGTATCAAAATAGCAAAGAATCAAAATATATAGCTTGCTTGAGTCTAAAATGCGATTGCATTGTTTTCACTAAAACACAACTAAAACGCGATCGCTCCCTCACTTCTAAGGCAGTATTATTTTTCAGTCATTTATAATCTAAAATAAGGTTATATTGAGCAACTACATTATCAACAACTATGCACTCCATATTAAAAGTTGATATTTCCGAACTAAGTGTATCTGAACGTATACAGCTTGCCGAGGACTTATGGGACAGCATTCTTACCACACCTGATGAAGTTCCTCTCAACGATGAGCAAAAACAAGAATTAGATAGACGCTTGGAGATGCATTGCCAAAACCCAAACCAAGGTTCAACCTGGCAATCCGTCAAGCAAAGACTAGGTTTATCCGAATGAGCTATCAGTTAATAAGTAGATGGATCTAAATAAATATAAGATAGTTCGGCATTGCGTTGGCGCAATGACATTTTATATTTAATTTCGCCCAGCTACTTAAAGCGATCGCTCCCCACAAAATTAACTTAAAGAATCTGGATCTATCCCCAACCTTCGCAATTCTTGTGCCAACCTGTCGGCGCGTTGTTCGGCAGCAATAGCTCGTTCTTCTGGTGTTAAATATCTGACTCCTTGTTTGTCATACCAATACAACCAATCCCGCGTAATTCCCTGATAGGTTCCCCGTTCGTGACCAATTGCTAAACCTATCTCTGTTAACCAAACAGGATTTCCTCGCTGCAATACATATTCCCCATTTACTAAGCGATAAACTTCTAAAGGTGCTTTTCTACGGCGTTGGGGATTGTAAACAACATAATACAAAATCTCCATCTCAGCATACATTTTCTTTTTGCTGCTGTATTCCCCACGCCGTTTATGAGAAACCACCTCCAGCGCCACAATTGGCATAACTTTTTCTTCCCACAACACATAACTTAAACGCAAGTTCTCATCAAAAACTCGCTCGACTCCTAAACTTAAAAATCCATCTGGTACAATCGGCGGTAGTTCGGGATCGTAATAAATACCCATATCAACCCCAAAAAACCAATCCATACGGCTTGTCCATAACCAAGCAAGGATGGCTTTGAGTAAACCGGGAATTAAATCTTGTAATTCATTGTCCACAGGTATATAGTCCGAGTCGGGCAGATCCTCGGCGGAGGGTAAGCAGTGCAATGGGTTGTAATTTAACATGGTGGGTGCTTCGGCGTAGCCCGTCGTAGATATCGCAAACTTATAATATTGATGATATCTATCCACCTCTGACTTTTTCTTGCGATAATTCCCAAGGGGGACGCGCTCTCCACTGGTTAGTTAAAGGGGGATAAATGACACTCAAGCGGTTGGTTTTAATTTTTGTGCTGACGCCGATAGCAGTTCTGTTGGCAGTTTCGGCTTTATTCGGTAGTTGGCAAGAACCTCAGTTCCAAAGTCGCCTAGAACTATACCAAACCAATATTGCTCTCCAAGCCCAAGCTTTGCGAGCAGAAGATAGCAACCATGACAATCTCCAGGCGATTCGAGAAGCGATACTTGGTGAGCAACCCCTGGAAAGCGCCACAAACCAGTATGAGGAGGCGCGTCAATCAGTTCAAGCTAATTTGGACAAAGTTAATAACAAACTTGCACAATTACGCTCTCAACCTGAAATAACTCCCATACCTCCGAAACCTCTACCTGAGGTTCCTCCCACTACTAAAACCTCTAAACAGGGACAGCAACAGTTACAGCAGTCCCTCAAGCAATTACAAAAATTACTGGCTGAATTAGACCTGCGCCTGGGAATTTTACAAGCACAGCAAGGACAGACGGATACAGCCCTTAAGACTTGGAGCAAATTAGAACAACGCTCAAATATCAATCCAGAATTTGGGGAAACCGCCGCTGTATTGAGTGGACTGTGGAGCAATCCTTCCCGTCTGCTCCCAAATGCTGAACAACCAATTCAAAAGAATTTAGAAGGTTGGTTTCGCTCTAATGCTTTGGTTCAACTATACCAACTCCAGCAACGACAAGACGCTTTATCAGCAGTTAAAGCTGCACAACAAGAATCTGCGGCTCAAGCAGTGGTGAAATTAGCGGTTATTGGCACTATTCCCACCTTGGCAGCTTTAATTGGTCTAATACTGCTGATTTTATTATTTGCTCAACGCTTGTTGAAAGGAAAAGCCTCGTTACTAGCTCAAAATGCTGATGTCCTTTGGTCAACACCTTGGGATGGTGAAACGGTTTTGCAGGTTTTTGTCATCGGCTTTTTCTTCATGGGGCAAATTTTTGTACCTTTAGTGCTATCGCTGCTCCCTATCCCACGTCCCATCACTGATGTGCGACTTCAGGCTTTTTCTGTTTTAATTAGTTACTTACTGGTAGCATCGGGTGCGCTGTTAGTGCTGTATTTCTCTCTCAAGCGCTTTTTTCCACTACCAGAATTTTGGTTTCGCTTCCGTTTTCAAGATAACTGGTTTTTGTGGGGACTGGGAGGCTATTGCGCGGCTTTACCTATAGTTGTAGTGGTATCTTTAATCAATCAACAGCTATGGCAAGGACAGGGTGGTAGTAATCCCCTGTTGCAACTAGCGTTGGAAAGCCGAGATGGTGTAGCACTTGGTATATTTTTTTCCACAGCAGCGATCGCAGCTCCATTTTTTGAAGAAATCCTATTTCGCGGCTTTTTGTTACCCTCTCTAACTCGTTACTTACCCGTGTGGGGATCGATTCTGATCAGTAGTTTGTTGTTTGCGATCGCTCACCTCAGCTTGTCGGAAATTCTGCCACTGACAGCATTGGGAATTGTGTTAGGGGTAGTCTACACGCGATCGCGCAACCTCTTTGCTCCTATGCTCCTCCACAGCCTCTGGAATAGTGGTACATTATTAAGTTTATTTGTTTTAGGTAGTAATTAATACTAGTTATTTACTGTTGTCTAAAACAAAAATATCTGCTTTTATCTCCATAGGTAAGAACAATTTACTAGTTATAATTGGTGGTTATAAGCATAAATACTAGCTGAAAACCTAATTAAGATAATGGCAAAAGCAAATCACAGAATGCTGTTAACATAAACAACAAACTATCTAGTTAAATTTATTATCATCTGGGTGATTTTAGCCAATAACTGGTCTAGTGATTGGTGTGATGGCGTTTCACGCCCACTGGAAGTGATCCGAAAAAAATCCGGAAATAATACTGATGGACTTGTAAAAAGTGGTGTAGCAGTTTTTGCTGATTCTTGAGGTGCATTCTTCTCAAGATCAATGTTTTACCTGAAAATCTGCAAAACTGCCGTACCAGGGTTTGTGATCATCAAATCCACCAAAAGTTATTAAGGAGCGCTAAATTTTCAGGCTATGCCGCAAGACGTTTTAGCGTCTTCTCAGGAATAGAAGTACGCTGATTTTGGTTATTTGTCTTGAGGCTTACTGGTACTGAAAAAATTAAAAATTTATTTATTCAGCAAATACAGTTACTTACTTTCATTACAATAAAGACTTTATTTTTATACCTTACTTATCAAGGAGCAGCATTCATATGGCAAATATCAACCCCAGTCACCCTACCAAACAACTTCTAGCTGGTTACTGTGGCATTATTCTTGGAGCATTTGGGGTTCATAAATTTATTCTAGGATACGCTCCACAAGGCTTTATCATGTTGGTGATTTCAGTAGTCGGGGGTTCTTTCAGCTACGGGGTTGCCTTTTTACTTATGCTACTTGTAGGTTTAATTGAAGGCATGATCTATTTGAATAAGTCCCCTGAAGAATTTGTAAATACCTACTTTGTGAATAAGCAGGGCTGGTTCTAAAAACTTATATTTCACACTTTGGTTACTCTGTAAAGTTATATATCTTGAGTGGATATTTGAAAAAATTTTCATTTCTTATATTTACAATTCTGTCTACCGTAACACTAAAGTGCTTATTTATATTCTAGATTAGCTAAAATTTGACAATTTATTACTATGAGATATTCATAAATATAAGTAAGAATAAATACACCTAAATTATGGATGTCATTTATGGTTGAGAAGTGGCATCTGCACTATCTTGTTAGGAGCCTTAGGTATTCATATCATGTCCACCTAATCATTTACGATACTTTATTTTATTAACTCTCCCTTGGGTAAACTTCTTTCTTGAATAACTATTAATAAAAGTTATTGTGTATTCTGTACAGACTTATAGGTATAAATAGATATTTTGGCTAAAAAATTCTAAATCCTACTGCTATGCTAACTATCAAACGTAAACAGCTGATCTGGATACTCTTTTTTTTGTTGGGCTTTGGCTATTTCAGCGCCATGTCTAATTTGGAAATTCACAATTTTTGGAAAAGCCTGATTGTCCTCATGCCAATGCAGGTGATAGCTATTATCTATGTGACTTATCTCCGCTGGAGCCGTCATTGACCCTCAGCGAGATACGATAAATTAATAAATTTAATAGGGTTGACATACAGTCGTAGTTCCATATTTCGCCTACGCTCAAATTAGAGACGCTTTTAGTCAGGCGTTGAATTTCTGTAGCGAATCTAAACACTTGCCATGCAACTTGTCCCGAAAACTAAGCTAGCCCCAGAATTTGACCCAATCCTAGAGAAAATTATTCTCGATGTTGGGGGCATGAAGTGTGCTGGGTGTGTGAATGCAGTAGAGCGACAGCTAACCCAACATCCAGGAGTCAAGAGTGCCTGTGTGAACCTGGCCACAGAGGTAGCAGTTGTAGAGTCAGAAACTGGTGCGGTAGATGCAGATGCACTAGCACAACGATTAACAGCCGTTGGATTCCCGACTCAACCCCGAAAAGCTAAGGGCACAGTAGCAGGCGAGATATCTACCTTACCAGACCCAGCAGAACGACAACGCCGAGAAATGCGGTCTTCTGTTAGGCAGTTGGCGATCGCAGCGATGTTGCTGTTATTGTCGGGAAGCGGACATTTTGGTAATCTTGGTAGCTCAGTCCTGCCACTGCTAAATAACATCTGGTTTCATTGTGGACTGGCGACAGTAGCGCTATTAATTCCTGGTCGCTCGATTTTAGTAGATGGCTGGCTGGGCTGGCGGCGAAATGCGCCTAACATGAACACCCTAATAGGATTGGGAACGCTGACAGCCTACATTGCTAGTTTAGTCGCGCTGCTTTTTCCCCAAATGGGTTGGGAGTGTTTCTTTGACGAACCAGTAATGATGCTGGGCTTTATTCTTTTAGGAAGGACATTAGAGCAACAAGCTAGAGGTCGCGCTGCTGCCGCATTTAGGAAATTGCTAGCACTCCAGCCACTCTTAGCGCGATTGATTGCCAACCCAGAGAAAGTCGGAGTGGGATCTTCTAGTGTAGAGATTCCTGCTGAACAGGTGCGGGTTGGTGAATGGTTACAAGTGCTGCCAGGTGATAAAATCCCTGTCGATGGTGAAGTGATGGTTGGTCAAACAACGGTGGATGAATCCATGTTGACTGGGGAAGCCGTGCCAGTAATTAAGCAACCGGGAGATACTGTGACAGGAGGGACATTAAACCAGTCAGGAGCGATCGCTATTCAGGCAACCCGAACTGGAAGTGATACAACTCTAGCTCAAATTGTCGCTTTAGTAGAAACCGCCCAAACTCGGAAAGCTCCAGTACAGAAATTAGCAGATACAGTAGCTGGTTACTTTACCTACGGTGTGCTGACAGCATCTGTATTGACATTCGTCTTTTGGTACTTTTTCGGTACTCACATTTGGACTGATGTCAGTATGTCTGGTGGTATGGAAATGATCAACCATGCTGACCACTCCGTAGAGACGCGATTAATCGCGTCTCTACCCACTCCCCACTCCCCCCTATTAATCAGCTTAAAACTAGCGATCGCAGTTATGGTAGTCGCCTGTCCCTGTGCTTTGGGACTTGCCACACCAACAGCGATTCTTGTCGGGACTGCTATGGGCGCAGAACGGGGTCTGTTAATTAAAGGCGGCGACGTTTTGGAAAGAGTACACCAGTTAAACACCGTAGTCTTTGATAAAACTGGCACTCTGACCACGGGTAATCCCATCGTCACAGATTGTCTGTTAATTGGAGAAATGGGGAGTGGGGAATGGGGAGTAGGGAGTAAGGAACCCCACTCCCCACTCCCTACTCCCTACTCCCTGATTCAATTAGCAGCAGCCGTAGAAAGCGGTACTCACCACCCCCTAGCAAAAGCGATTCAGCAAGAAGCACAGCGGCAACAGTTATCTATTCCAGAGGCTGTGGACTTTCACACGGAACCGGGACTAGGGGTGTCTGCTGTGGTAGAGGGTACACTTGTACTATTGGGTAACTGGGACTGGTTGAGTTGGCACGGCATTGCGATTAGCGAAACTGCACAACAGGTAGCACAGGATTTGGCAACAGATGGTAAAACAGTCGTTTGCGTAGCAGTTGGGGGAACTTTAGCCGGGTTAATTGCTGTTTCTGATACCCTCAGACCAGATGCCCAATCTACCGTAGACAAGTTGCGTCAGATGGGTTTACGGGTAATGCTGCTCAGTGGCGATCGCAAAGAAGCAGCTAGCGCCATAGCCAAACAACTAGGATTAGCTAGTGCTGATGTAATAGCAGGTGTCCCTCCAGCTAAAAAAGCAGCTGCAATACAAGCACTTCAAGGACAAGAGAGAGAGAGGGGGGGAATTCCAAATCCAAAATCTAAAATCCAAAATCCAAAATCCGTTGTCGCAATGGTAGGAGATGGAATCAACGATGCTCCAGCTTTATCTCAAGCAGATGTAGGAATTGCTTTACACTCTGGAACAGATGTGGCAATGGAAACTGCTGAAATTGTCCTAATGCGCGATCGCTTAAACGATGTCGTCGAATCTATTCAGCTTAGTCGCGCCACTTTCAACAAAATCCGCCAAAATTTATTCTGGGCTTTTGCATATAATACGGTTGGCATTCCTTTAGCAGCCGGTGTTTTGTTCCCTAGTTTGGGTTTTGTCCTTAACCCATCTGGTGCTGCTGCATTAATGGCTTTTAGCTCTGTTAGTGTCGTCACAAACTCAATATTATTACGGCGATTAGCTCATCACCCGTAGAATACTCTTTTGCACGTAAAATTTCCCAGCACAAATCTAGGTTATTCCCATCTCAAGTTAAACTGAGTCGCCCTGTCAGGATTTTACGCAGCCCACAAAGCCTCTTGAGACACTTACCAAAGCTATCATAGCTACTGGAGTAGAACGGCCATGTTCTACTCTTTCAAGGTATTATGCAATTTTAAAGCTTATTTAGATCAGCACCACAAACTTATGGTGCGCGAGAATCGCAGGATACGATACTAAACAAATCTTGATTAATTACAGTTCCACCAATTTGTCAATGGCAGCAGAAACTAATGAAAACCATCTACTGATTATTGAAGACGATCAAGGTCGCAAAGAATTTTCTCTGGAGCAACCCGTCTACTCTATCGGTAGAGACCGCGAATGTAATATCCGTTTGATGTCGCAGTTTGTCTCCCGCCGCCATGCCACATTAGTGAGATTGCCACGAGAGCATAATAGTCATAGCTACTATTACCGAATTGTAGATGGCGATGCCAAAGGTAAGCCTAGTTCCAACGGTTTGATGATTAATGGACGTAAGATACCAGCCCACGATCTCAGAAATGAAGACGAGATCGTTTTTGGACCTCAAGTCCGTGCCATTTATTACCTTTTAAAAAACACTCAGCGTTTGGGGCAAACCGATTCGAGCGAGTACGACATTACACTAATAAACCCCGGTATGGCCGAGGATTTAGAGGATGTGGGAGATTGAATTCTAAACTAGCAATCACAGTCTGACACTCTCACGGCTTCAAGTCGTGGGAGTGTCAATTCTAATCACTCATTAAACCTATCCTGCAAGACTTTCAATCAAATGCCAATGGCGGCTACTTTCAATAGCCTGCTTGATGAATTCAAACATTTGTCGGCAGTAATTATCTAGTTGGAGTGGTAGTTCTTCATTCTTAATCACAATACTCATCCGGGTTTCTGTTTCAGTAGATTTTGATTTATCAATCAGTACTTCTACTGTGACCAATTTAGGAAAAGGAACATTGCCGGGAACTTCCCGAGCGATAATGTAATCGCCCATATGGTATTGAATATCCAACTGACAGTCCTGTAGAAGTTCTACAAGTAACGCTTGGAGATGGTCACTAGGAACAGAAACAATAAATGAACAGGTATAGCGAGCCATAATAGCCCCACGCCTTGCAACACTCCGTCCATCCTATAATACCGAAGCATCTAAACAGAAAGTCATTCAAAAGCAAAGTTTTTGAGATCAGGCATTACCAGATATACAGTCATATCTCTTCTATCGAGAAGGAAAGTACCGTAAGCTGAAAGTTTGATCAAAAACTTTACAATAAAGCTTTGGCTGAGGTAGAAAATGAAAGTCGCAATTACTGGAGCAACAGGATTTGTTGGTAGTCGTTTAGTACAACGACTCCACGCAAAAGGTGATACAATAGTAGTATTAGCTCGGAACACCGCCTTTGCTCAAAAGGTTTTTCCATCCGAGGCTTTCCCCAATCTAGAAATTGTTGCCTATACACCAAATGCATCTGGTTCTTGGCAAAGTGTCATTGCTAGTTGTGATAGCGTAGTTAATTTGGCAGGAGAACCTATTGCTGAAGGACGCTGGACACCAGAACGCAAACAAGAAATTCTCAATAGCCGGAAGTTAGGTACACAAAAATTAGTTGAAGCAATAGCCAACGCTAACCCCAAACCAACAGTATTAGTTAACGCTTCGGCTATTGGCTACTACGGCACTAGTGAAAGCGCAACCTTTGATGAAACAAGTCTATCTGGTAACGATTTTCTCGCCCAAGTCTGCCAAGCCTGGGAAACAGAAGCGAGAAAGGTAAAAGATGCTGGTGTACGGTTGGTAATTCTGCGTCTTGGGATTGTTCTGGGCAATGGTGGTGCTTTAGGTAAAATGATTCCGCCTTTCAAACTCTTCGCTGGTGGCCCCATTGGCAGTGGTCGGCAATGGTTCTCTTGGATTCACGTAGACGATTTAGTTAACCTAATTCTGCAAGCTTTAACTAAACCGGAAATAGAAGGTGTATATAATGCCACTGCCCCTAACCCAGTCCGAATGGCAGATTTAAGCCAAACTTTGGGACGAGTGATGAATCGCCCTTCTTGGTTGCCTGTTCCTGCTTTTGCGATCGAAGCTCTTTTAGGAGACGGAGCTATAGTAGTTTTAGAAGGTCAGCAAGTTTTACCCAAGCGCACCGAAGAAACAGGCTTTGAGTACAAATACCCGAATTTGCAATCAGCATTAACACAAATTCTTACATAGAGTCAAAAGTCACAGTTCAAAGAGACTGGGTATCAGGTATTAGGTACTGGGGACTGGAAGAAGCAGGGGAGTTAGAAAGACTAACAATCCTCCATGCCCCATACCCCATGCCCAATCCCTGAACTATTGACTAGAGAGAAATTTTCTTGAAACCCAACTGATAATACCGCTGAGAATAGCACCGCCCATGAGGATGCCAATCGCTGGGTTAAACACGGGTTGCCACAGTTTATGCCATAAATCCAAACCCAGGTTGACTCCTACCGCATCACCGATCGCAGCGATCGCTAACCAGACAAAGCCAAATAAAACCAAAAAAACATCTGCGACTAAAACCATGTTTAGCCAATTCAACAATTTATCTTTCATCTATCCTTTTGTCTAATTGCCCCAAATTTTACGACTGCTAACTAAGTGACGGGTAAGTTAGAAGTGAGGATTACCGACTTGAATTTAACTCCTAACTCCTGTAGAGACGCGATTAATCGCGTCTCTACTCCTAACTCTTAACTTCTCACTCCTCCAACAGCCAATTTTTGACTTTTATCAAACTCTGCCAATCTGGCTTTCTACTTAAGCCGTCTTCAATACTGCTTTTTATTTCATCGCGCCATTCTGGGTTGACAAAAATTAGCTGCTGTGCTAAGTCAATATGTTCTCGTAAACCTTTTTGACCTGTTTCCAGCATTGCTAAGGCGATATTTACTCTAGCTTGTGGGTCTTGTGGATTTAACTTGACTCCCTTCTGTGCAGCTTTGTAAGCCAAATTGGGTTTGTTATCGAGTAGATACAACCACGCTAAACAAATCCAAGCAGAACTATTTTTAGGAGCGCGATCGCACACTTCTTTAAATACAGGGATTAAAGAATCTACTGCAACTCCTGCTTTATAGCGCTCTAAACCTGTATCAAACAGGGATTCAACTGTTTGAGTCATAGTAAATTAATCAATAGTCATTAGTTAATAGTCATTAGTCATGGCTCAATAGTCAATAGTTAAAAAACTCTACTCTTGACTATAGACTTATTCACCGGAGCTTTCAAAGTCTCCGGCTTTGGTCTTAACTAAACCCCAAATGACTTGCCGCACCCACAAGTTTGGTTGGCATTGGGGTTAGTAAATTGGAAGCCACCGCCAATCATGGCATCGCTGTAATCGAGCATTAAGCCGTAGAGATATAACAGACTCTTGCGATCGCTGACAATTTTGAAGCCATCATAGTCAAAGACTTCATCCTGAGGGGTGATCTTGCTAGTGTCTTCAAAGTCCATCATGTAAGACATCCCAGAACAACCACCCTGACGGACTCCTACCCGTAAGCACAAGTCTGTGCCTTGCCTGTCCCGGAGGGATTTTACCTGGTGCAATGCGGTTTCGCTCAACAGAATTCCGCGTTGTTGAGCCTGAATAGCTTGTGTCATCTGCTTTTTTAACTCCTTAATTAGTCTAAGCGTTACCCTGTATCGGCTTGTTAATGCCTGTGGGTTGCCCAAGGTGTTTTTGTTTTCATTCTAGCGGCTTAGATGTCGTTAGATGCCAAATTGTAAACACTCCGTCAAAAGCAGCCAAAGATTTCTATTCTAGAATTGAGAGATTCAGTGTGTTTATACATTCGGTATTTCTGAAGTTCAAGTTTTGCGGCAGCCTGAGAAGCAACTATCTTTCAGGTGCAGCCATAAAAATTTAATCCGAGGCTAGCTATCCCCCAAAGTTTACTTCCAAATTGCTTCTTTTGATTAACTTATTCTATGACCAGCTTTAATCGCTCTACCAGTCGTCGCTTGAAGAAATTAACTCAAATTCCTTCTGTATGGGAGGGCGATCGCCGTCCGTTGTCATCACCAAGCCAGCACTCAGACTCAGAAGAAAAGGGAGAATGCATTCTTTGGGTAGATTACTCCCAAGGTGTGGTTCGAGGAATGGACGTGGTAGCTTCAGATGTCGGACCAGAAGCAATAGTTCGTACCTTAATGCGAGCAATGGAGCATCCCCACAGTCCGGCAAGACCTGCCAGACCCCAAAGAATTGTAGTCAAAGATCGTGAGATCCAATTTTACCTGCGGGGGGTGCTGCAAGATTTAAATATTGCCATTGACTACGCACCAGAACTGCCTTTAATTGACGAACTGTTTCGCGGGTTCGCTGACATCCTCGATAGTCAAACCCCCGACTTACCCCCACAGTATGCCCAAATCTTGCGCGAGAAAGCATTTGCAATTTGGCAAGCAGCACCTTGGGAATTTTTGGAAGAACAACAAATTTTATCAATTGAGATTAATAAGTGGGATATTGGTACACTCTACGCCTCAGTCATGGGAATGCTGGGAATGGAGTATGGGATTTTGTTTTATCGCTCAGAAGAGTCTTTAAAACAGTTTCGCGCCGCAGTTTTAAAAGATGAAGAATCAACCGATCATCTAGAAGAAGCTTTCCTCAAGCAAGATTGCCTGTTTCTCACCTTTGAGAGTACTGACGAAACTGATGAAGATGAAGACGAAGACGAAGAAGGTGATTTGGCGGATCTGCCATTATCAGAAATTGACCCCACGTTTGGTAATATCCACCCCTTAGAAGGACTACGGTCTGTTTTGTATGAGGAAGAAGCACTTGTAATCTTCGTTGCGATCGAAAGCCTAAGCCGCTTTATTCGCGATCACCGTCGCCAACTTCATGGAGAAACCTTCCCCACCCTCAGCCGTCGCTATCGCATTTCTCTGCCGCAGTCGGAAGAATCAACTAAATCAGTGGCTGTTACAGTCTCTACTATGCCGCAGTTAGCAGCAGAATTAGAGGAAATGGCTGGCTTTGATGTCGAAGAACAGGAGATTGAGAATGAAGGTTCTCCGACTTTCCAATCATTGCAAGATGACTTGATACCGGAAGATTCTTTCCTCAGCTTAGGTGTAGTGTCCTGGGAAATGTTGGAGTACCTGCGAAAGGGGGTCAGCTACCATAAGGCTGGTGAAATCAAACAAGTGGGTGATGGTTTACCAGTGGTTTTAATTCAAACTTCTCGGCCCAAGGCTAAAATTGTAATTGAAAGGATTGAAGCAACAGGTGGACTAACAGCAATTTGCTTTAATCCAGGTGCCGACCCCTTCGATGGCGATCGCTACGACCTTGGTTTATTGCAAACTCAAAATGGCGAATTATTCCTATTTGGTGAATTTTTAGATGAAGATCCTATTCATGTAGAAGCCCGAAAAAAATGGAATCAGCGGTGTAAAAATACTTTGGGCTACTGTGGCTTAATCATTGCCAAAGGACTAACAGGAGCTTCCCGTGGCAATCCTCAATTACGAGATATGATGGCTTTGTTTGAAGCGCGATCGCTTTCACCTAAAGATTTAGGTATTGGCACTCTCCAACTCATGCCCCAACTTAAATTTGAATAGTTCCACGAATTGCCACAATCCTCAATCTCAAATTGTGGCTATGAGAAATTAAGTTGATGTGCATTTCATTTGCATATTGAGCAAACTCAGTACTGAGGAGCAAGTGGCATTACTGTGTCGTCAGTAAACTGAATACTTAGTACTGTTGCATCTAGAGGATAGATTTAGTAATCAAAAAGCTAACCCCCCAGCCCCTTGTAGGGTTGGGCTTGCCTAACGGCAGGCTGACGCCAAGATCGAGGGGTTGGGGGAGAGGTTCTTCCAGGATTACTGAATTGGTGTTTTAGTACATGCTTTGCACGGCAGTCTTTTAACTGGAGCTAACGGAAAGGTCTCCGGCTTTACTCACAACTCAGCACTTTTCATCCTTATTTATCCGCGTACCTCTTAAAGCGCGGCACTTCGCTATCCACATTCATGTATATGTCAACGCCAATAGGTGACCAATGATTAAAAGTTAACTTTACTTAAATTTCATCAAGTATCTGTATTCTCATAGTTTTCCAGTAATTTAATTTGAGATTTGCCAGTATAAATCAGTATAAATTACCAGACAATTATTTACAAAGTCCGGTTTAATCAAACTTAGCCGATACACTTCAATATCAGAATATTTTTTTTAATAAGTTTTTGAGCTTAGGATCTTGTTATGTATCAATATTATTAAGCAAAAGTTCAGGTAAGAGATTTTTCTTTGTATTTTTTTTATAAAGTGTAAAATTGATATCATTTAGTATCTAAATAAAGTTTATTTAAAGCATAGAAATCATGGCTATAATAAATAGACTACCCAAAAATATTAAAATATACCATTGTTTTTACAAGGATAATTACTAAGAAGTAATGGTAAAACTTTAAAACTTTTTTGGTAGGAGTTGTTTCTTGGTTTTAGATAGAAAGAAGCTGTTCAATAGGGAATTTTTAGCACAGTAATTGGAAAAAAATGATTTGTACAACCTGCTGATAGATGAATATTATGAATAGCAAAATTATCGCTGAGTTTAACATAAATTATATAGCTTAATGGAGGAAACAAACACATCTAAAATTTCATTGTTTTTCTACCATGAGTTAGTGTGAAAGCATCAAATTAAACTAAAATATTCTTATTAGCAACACTCAAATAACACTATATTTATTTTAAGGTTATTTGCCTATGTAAAATTACAGATAATAGTGTTAAAATTTACTACAAATTTTTGCTATTTACACCCAGAAAACTAAGTCTTGTCCCCTTTTTTGTGTTTACTATATTGGCACCGAAAAGCAATCAGCTTGATCAAGGGGAGCCAAAATTTATAACCGTTCACGTGGCTCTGAACTTCTTGGTTACATTAATGGGTGCAGATGGGTGTTTGTTCTAAAGCGATCGCTTATCTGCCTACTTTTAAGTGATTATTTGCAACCTCTATAGACCATTAAAACCCGCCTGTAAGCCAGCATTTCAGCATTATCGTGATTCTACAGCTTTATTTTCTGGTGTCATACCAGATATTCTCTCAAAGCAGGTTTGGCAAACTTGGTTAACAGAGAAGGTCAAATGCTTTCGATGAAGAATAATTTTATAAATCTTGATTGAGTCAAAAGTAGATGTCTCAAATTGATTTAGAAAATTTCTTTCTCAGGCTTTACTCGTGCTGTTAGTGGGGTTATTATCTTCAAAAGCAGCTATTTGCTGTTTATCTTGTCAAATATAGTAGCAAAGAAAGTGTAGTTTTTTGATTTTTTTAGAAAATGATGAATACTTTGACAAAACGAACATTTTTAATATTAATGGTATTACTTGTTTCCGGCGACAAACTCTGATAACCTTATCGGTTCCCTCATTACTTGGACTCTTTCAAAAATACTAAAAGATACAGCAGATAGCAGCATGATAATGACAAATAAAAAATGGGCCGTAAAACGCATAACAGTAAATCTCGCAACACAGGAAGCGGAAAAACTAGATAAATATTGTCAACAAACAGGTAGACCTGCAACCGATGTGATTCGCGAACTGATTAGAAGTTTGCCTGTCTCCGACGACAACAAAGATGTAAACAGGTAAGAAGATGCTTTTACGACTTACGAGATAACTGCTTCACCAGAAAAAAAATAGCTATGATACTTTTTTGATTTTGCCGTAATGGACAAGGTTTGTCTAGCCCATACAGACGCGATTTTTCTCGCGTCTGGTCATTTACGGCGATTAAACAGGAGTGATCAAAGAGGTTTTAGTATCAATGTTGCCATGCCTTGATATACTGGTGGAGTTGATATTAAGTAGCAAATTCCGACACCAAGACAGTTACAATCTGTAAAGAAGCTGAAAAGGAACAACGGAATGCGCGTTGCAATCGTAGGTGCGGGACTGGCTGGGCTAGCAACCGCAGTAGATCTAGCGGATGCTGGTTGTGAAGTAGAGATTTTTGAGTCTCGTCCGTTTGTAGGTGGTAAAGTTGGCAGTTGGGTTGATGGAGAAGGCAACCATCTAGAAATGGGGTTGCATGTATTTTTTGGCTGCTACTACCAACTATTTGACTTGATGAAGAAGGTGGGGGTGTTAGAAAACTTACGCCTCAAGGAACATACCCACACTTTTATTAACAAAGGGGGGCGCACTGGTGCTTTGGATTTCCGTTTCCTTACAGGTGCGCCTTTCAATGGCTTAAAGGCATTTTTCACTACTTCTCAACTATCGTTGCAGGATAAATTGCAAAATGCGATCGCTTTGGGTACTAGTCCCATAGTTCGCGGATTGGTAGACTTTAACGGGGCGATGAAAACCATCCGCAAATTAGATAAAATTAGTTTTGCCGATTGGTTCCGTAGTCACGGTGGGAGTAATGGCAGCATCAAGCGCATGTGGAACCCCATTGCTTACGCATTGGGATTTATTGATTGCGAAAATATGTCTGCCCGTTGTATGTTAACGATATTCCAGCTATTTGCAGCCAGAACTGAAGCTTCAGTTTTGCGAATGCTGGAAGGTTCTCCGCATGAGTATTTGCACAAGCCCATTCTGGAGTATTTAGAAGTTAGAGGCACCAAAGTTTACACGCGTCGGCAAGTTCGGGAAATTCAGTTTACATCAGATGAACATACCCGCGTCACTGGTATAGTAGTTGCCCAAGGTGATAGAGTAGAAACTATCACTGCTGATGCTTACGTTTTTGCCTGTGATGTTCCAGGAATTCAACGCATCCTACCCCACGAGTGGCGTAAGTGGTCAGAATTTGACAATATTTACAAACTGGATGCAGTGCCAGTGGCTACAGTGCAGTTACGCTTTGATGGTTGGGTAACAGAACTGAACGATGGAGAGCAACGTAAACAGCTAAATCATGCGGCTGGAATTGATAATTTACTTTACACAGCCGATGCTGACTTTTCTTGTTTTGCTGATTTGGCGTTGACTAGCCCTGCTGATTATTATCGCCCAGGACAGGGGTCATTATTGCAGCTAGTGCTGACACCGGGAGATCCGTTTATTGCACAAAGTAATGAAGCGATCGCCCAGCATGTCCTTAAGCAAGTGCATGAACTGTTTCCCTCGTCACGGGAGCTAAATATGACTTGGTACAGTGTGGTAAAACTTGCTCAGTCTCTCTACCGAGAAGCGCCAGGGATGGACGCCTACCGTCCCAACCAAAAAACACCGGTAGATAATTTCTTCCTTGCAGGGAGTTATACTCAG
>NZ_JBALDI010000017.1:0-15623 GCF_036917395.1 Nostoc sp. | reverse complement strand
TTTGATAGTTTTTTTGTTTGCTCGGATCGCATAAGTGAGTTTAATCAAGCTAAAAACCCCCAATCTTACCATAAAATAATTATGCAAGAGGTCTACTTATCTACCTCTGGGTGCCTACTGGTAAATTTATTGTGATGCAAATTGCTTTCTTACAAACCAAGCTGCAAAAATTAGCAAATTGGAAAATACAAGCTGAAAAGTTAGTCTGTGAACCACTTTTTACTAAAGTGGTAGGACACCCAGAGTTATTTTGTTGCCTAAGTTTGGATGATGCTAGGCTTCGCGTTAATGATGTCTTTCTGTTAGAGAAGCTATCTTGGAGGAAGAGAATAGCACGCGGATACAATACGTTGTATGCGTGTTATGGGAAGGTCAATGCTAACGTACTTAGTGGACTGGACTGGGAGTATGATAATACTTGGTTCGTTGGTACGTTCCCCAAATAACAGCTTGGGCATAGGCAAGGTAATTGATATATCTGACACTCAGGCAATAGTTTTTGAGTATTTTTACTCAGTTGGTCAACGCAAAAAACAAAGTTTACCCTTAAGTTCGCTATCTCAGTGTAAACTGGAGCGTCAAACTCGATGCTATATTTACCTGGAAAGCCAAGAAGCATGGCTTATCGGCAGAATTTACGAGTGGGATGAGGAACTTTATCAGTATCGCATTGACTTACCTGATAAAAAGACGATCGCAGTTAGCGAAGAACAAGTATACGTGCGTTGCAATTTACCTCAAGCAGACCCCATTGAAATTCTGGCAATGAAGGGGCAAGAAACGCCCTATTTCCACGATAGACGCTTTGCTTTTGTTAAATGCTTAATTTTACAACGCGCTGTCAGTCGGGGAATGACGGGATTAATTTCTGCCAATATTAAACTTTATCCACATCAAGTTGAAGTTGTCCGTCGTGTACTCGAAGATCCGATTCAACGATATTTATTAGCGGATGAAGTTGGACTAGGAAAAACCATCGAAGCTGGTGCTATTCTTCGTCAATATTTATTAGATGAACCTTTTGGACGTGCGGTAGTGCTAGTTCCGCAATATTTACTGGAACAATGGCGGCAAGAATTAGAAAATAAGTTTTACATCTCCCACTTTCTCAAGCGGGTAGCAGTGCTGGCGATTGAGGATATCCACAAAATCAACCCGAAAGCGAGTATTGGCTTGCTAATTTTAGATGAAGCACACCACATTGCGGCAATGGCGACCTCTAGCGATGCAGCAGTACGCCAGCGTTTTGAGACTTGCAAAAATATTGCTCATAAAAGCGATCGCCTGCTTTTATTATCGGCTACCCCGGTTCTCAACCACGAGCAAGATTTTCTCGCCATGCTGCATCTGCTCGATCCGACAACTTATCAACTTAATGACTTAGCAGGTTTTCGTGAAAGGGTAGTAAAACGCCAAGAGATTGGTCGAATTCTGCTGTCATTTCAAGAAGGTGCAAACCCCTTCGTCTTGAAAACTAATCTTAAAAATCTCCGCAACCTGTTTGCTCAAGACAAGTATTTACTTGAATTGGCAGACAATCTAGAAAATAGTTTACAAGCAAAAGCTAGCGATATAGTTGAAATTGTCAGGGCAATTCGTATCCATATTAGCGATACCTACAGACTTCACCGCCGGATGCTTCGCAATTGTCGCGCTTCTGTAGAAGATGTAATCTTTGACCGTAATATTACACTGAGAACCGAGTACGATTTAGATGAGCGATCGCCTGACATCCACGAACTAATTGAGGAGTGGCGTGATGTAGCTCCTGATGACAAACAATATTACCACATTTTTTTATTGTTTTTCCGTGCTTCTGGTACTTGGCTGGGTATTTTAAAACAGGTAATTCAAGCACGTTTAAGTAGTGAGACAGCGCTGCGGGAGGGTTTCCCTCCGCAGGCGACTGCGTTAGCGCAAGCGGTAGCGAAGGACGAGCGTCACCCGAAGGGTATATCCACTGCGGAATTAATTCGTGAGTTTGGCGCTGATAGTGTTCGTATCCTGACTGAAACTCCTAAATTTGCTGGGGAAGCAGAAATTTTGCAAAGCCTACTGCGAATTATAGAACAACCTTCAGAGGATGGCGATCGCCTTGAATTACTCAAGACAGTCATCCTGTATCAACTCTGCGAACCTTTAAAAGTACAATCCTTGAAATTTAACCTCCCTAAATTGCTTGCAGAGGTTCAACAACGGCTAAAAAGACCGATACCGGGAGATCAGTCTGCCTAAAATTGTTATATTTACCAGTTTTGTGCAAACTTGCACGGAAATTGTTCGTTACTTGAGCAATCGTTTTGGTGAGGGGACTATTGTCAGTCATCAAGTTGGACAAACTCCCTCTCAAGTAGAAGAGAACTTAAATCGGTTTAAAAAAGACCCCAAATGCTTTATTTTAGTTTGCGACTCCTCCGGCGAAGAAGGTCGTAACTTACAATTTACTAACTATATGATATGTTTTGACTTGCCTTGGTCGCCAAATCGCCTAGAACAAAGAATTGGTAGGATAGACCGGATTGGTCGTTTATTGAAAGTTGAGTTTACAGTATTTGCTGGCGTAGACTTACCCGATAGTCTCCATGATGCATGGTATCGCTTATTGAAAGAAGGGTTTAATATCTTTGGGCAATCTATTGCCAGTCTCCAATTTTATGTTGATGAGAAATTACCCTTGTTAGCAGAAATTCTGTTTAAATCGGGGGCAAATGGACTATTAGAAAGCATAGAAATCATTCAAAAAGAAATTCAGCAAGAGCAAGTAAAAATTAGCGAACAAAATGCCCTAGATGAAATTGATGCTCTGGATGAAAACGCTACCCAATATTTTCAAGCTTTAGACGATTATGATGCCCGTCATCAGGAAATCCAGCAAGTAACTGAAGATTGGATTTGTGATGCGTTGAGATTTCAGCCAATCACTGAGCCTAATTTTTCGATACTTAAGCGTTATAAACCTACCGGAAATACATTAATTCCAGCAAATGATTTAAGCAGCAATTTTGCAGAGGTTTTAGAAGAATTTGGGACTTTTAACCGTAGGGTAGCAAATCAACAGCTTGGTGCAAAAGTCTAGCGCATTGGTGAAAAATTTGTAGAAGCACTATCATCTTATATCCATTGGGACGACCGGGGTCAAGCTTTTGCTATGTGGCGAGTTGAAAAAACTTGGGATTCTGGGGAAGGTGAAGAGTGGTATGGTTTCCGATTTAATTACGTTATTGAAACAAATTTAACGAGTTACAAAACTACTACAGAATATAAAACTTTGCAAAGACGCGTAGATGGGTTATTCGCTCCAATTGTAGAAAGTGTATTTATTGATGCACGATATGAACCAATGTGTGCGGTTGAAGATGAAACACTATTAAATATCCTGCAACGTCCTTATAATGGCAAAGGCGGTAAATATCGAGATTACAACTTAGCCAAAAGTCGTTTATCTATTCTTGATAATTTTATTGAGCCTAGCAGTTGGGAAGAATTTTGCCATCAGGCGCGTCGCACGTCTTTAGAATTACTCAGTCAGCGTCCCGAATTTATTTCATTATGTGAAAATAGCGCCATCCGTGCTGAACAAAAGTTAGGTAAGAGACTAGACCAATTGCGCTTGCGTCTCAACCGACTTACTAACCAAGAGCGAATTTATAATACGGTACTGGAGCAAGAACTCAATAACGAAACGGCATTAAGCCAAGTAATTATCGAAGGAATTCGTCATCCTACCATTCGTCTTGATTCTGTTGGTTTTCTTATCGTTTCTGGGCAACCTCCAGCTAAATCTGAGGAGGATGATTTATGATTGACTCATTCTCAGAACTTCGGGAAATTCTCAAAACAGGTAAAATTCCTGAAGATATTAGTAATGTTTCAGAAGCCTGTCATCGGCGCTTGTTGGATGCGCTGCGAAACTCGCCTGGGTCTGGGGATATTATTAGTCTAGTGCGTCATGTGTTGTGACGGGAAGATGAAATACAGCGTGGAAGTTCTCCAATTTATCTCCAAATACCTCGGAAACCGCCTTTTCTCGATAGCAGTATTTGGGAGCGGGCTAGCATAACCGTATGGGGTGAAGACAAAGAACACTATTTTATCAGCGCCAGTCCTTGGCAACCGGAATGGCTTGACCTGGCTGACCAATATCCGCCAGGTACACCTTTATTTAAAGAAGAAAACCGACGGAATTATGAACCCGTTGTCGGCGACCCGTTTTTGCAACTCGTAGAGTTAGATGCTTATCGTAGTATCGGACAGCGTGAAGCAATTCGTGCAGTTTTGACTGCTCCTGATAATTCAACTTTAGTAATTAACTTACCTACGGGTGCGGGAAAAAGCCTTTGCGCTCAACTACCTGCATTGCTGAACTCCAGAAACAATAATGGTGTCAGCGTGGTAGTTGTCCCGACTACAGCATTAGCTATTGACCAAGAACGGGCATTAAAACCTTTTGTACACCATGCCACAGCGTATTATAGCGATGATACTGTGGAAGGTAAAGAAAGAAGAGAAGGGATACGCGATCGCATTCGCGCCGGAACCCAAAGGATAATTTTTACCTCTCCTGAAAGTTTAATGGATTCTCTGGCATCTGCTCTGTATGAAGCAGCCAAGCGGGGAATATTAAGGTATTTTATTATCGATGAAGCGCACATGGTAGAGCAATGGGGTGATGATTTTCGTCCCGCATTTCAAGAAATTCCTGGTTTGCGAAGAGATTTATTGCGTCTTAATTCCTTCACAACTTTATTACTAACAGGAACTTTAACAGAATCTTGTTTAGACACCCTGGAAACATTATTTGGCAAGGATTTACAAGTTATATCTGCTGTACAGTTGCGACCAGAGCCTGCTTATTGGTTTAAGCGATGTGAGAGTGAAGAAGTTAGAAAACAAAGGCTACTTGAGGCAGTTTATCATCTTCCCCGTCCGTTAATTATTTACGGAACTAAAGTTAAAGATGTCGAGAATTGTAAACGAGAATTAACCTGCGCTGGATTTAAAAGATGTGACCTGATGACAGGTAAATCTACTCCTCAGCAACGTGAGCAACTAATTGAAAAATGGCGGGAAGGGAAGATTGATATAGTTGTTGCTACTTCTGCCTTTGGATTAGGTATTGACCAATCAGATGTCAGGGCAGTAATTCACATTTGTATTCCCGAAACCATTGACCGTTTCTATCAAGAAGTCGGACGGGGAGGACGGGATGGAAAAGCATGTATGTCGCTAACATTATATACAACTGAAGACTTCAATATTGCTCGTGGTTTAAACGAAAAATCGACAATTACTATCGAGAGAGGATTGCAGCGTTGGCAAAGTATGTTTGCGAAAAAAGAACCCCTAAAAGACGGTAAATGTAGTGTGCCTATTGATAATGCTCCCTCTTGGCTAGAAGGAGATATTGATATGCAGAGTGACCAAAACAGGGCTTGGAATATTCGCACTTTAACGTTGATGAACCGAGCAAATCTAATTGAAATCGACTCAGAAGAACCTCCCCAGAAAAAAAACTCTGAATCAGAATCTGAACAAGCTTAGGAAGATTATAGAAATTCTCGCAGCATTCGTATCCGCAATGAATGCCATTTAGAAAAATTTATTTGGGAATCTGAAGTTGAACCAGTGCGCCATCAACGCCAAAACTGGAGTTATAAAAACCTTGAACTGATGAAAAAAACTTTAAAAGCTAAACGTTGTATTTCAGAAATATTTGCACAAGCGTATAGCATTTCCTCACGTCACACTCCAGAAACCAGAAATCCTGTGATAGTTTCTCGTGCTTGTGGAGGTTGTCCTGTTTGTAGAGAAAATGGAGTTACACCTTTTCCAGGAATTATGCCTGCACCAAGCCCCGTGTGGACAAAACCAAAATTTTTTGTCGGTGAAGAACTGCAACGCTTGCTTTTAGAGAATAATTTAATGCTTATTTTTTATGAATTTTTAGAAGATAAAAGTAAGAAGCGCCGGATAAATAAAGTGTTGAAATGGTTTGTAGAACAAGGGATGAGAAATATTATTATCCCTAGTGATTTACAGGAAACATTGATTAAAGAAGTAAACAGAATACCAAACGCTTTTATATTTTTATGGGAAACCTATCAACCAATAAAGATGCCACATATTCCTACCCTTATTTTTAATACTGAATCAGAAAAATTACCTTACAACTATTTATCAAAAAATAGTATGTCTCAGGCTCCACGTATTATTATACTGCCTAGAGATACACCCGACCCTAGCCGAACTGACCGACGGACGAAACCTCAAGCAGTTATTCAACGGGCAGAACAAAATTTTAATAAAAGATTTTATTTTTAAATTAGCAAAGATATGTCCGTTGTTTGAAATGGGTAAATTTCGAGAAGAAATTGAGGTAAAATTGCTCAACGTCAACCTAATTACCTGTCTACAAGTACAGCTTTCGCCTTGTTACGCCTTCATGAAGAAGGTTATATCAAACTGTATAGTAAATCAGATACAGAGCAGATGCTTTTACCCAAAATAAACAACCAAGTCGATGATGATGGGCGTATTTCTCATATTATCTGGCAAGGAGAAAAATAATGAGTTTTGAAAAGTTTATCTGCTGGAATTTGGATAGGGTGCAGCGCGTTATGAATGAGGAAGCGACCCAACCATCTAATCATCTGTTTTTAGCGACACATCATCCTATTACTATGTATCGTCAGGAACTGATAGAGGCATCATCGCGCATTGAATACGATGAACAAAAATTTCTTAAGGATTTTCTTGCAGAAAAAGAGTTTACCTTTGTACCAGTCTTGGGTGATTCTGGTACAGGTAAGTCACACCTAATTCGTTGGATATACGCTAATATAAAATCGACTGATAAACGCAAAGTATTGTTAATTCCTAAAATCGGCACAAATTTAAAAGATATTGTCGGTCTTGTTCTTGAAGGAATAGAAGGGGAAAAGTTTGATGAATATAGAAAAAGAGTAAGTCTTGCAACTACCACCTTAACGAAAACCCAAGCACGAGTACAACTTCTCAATCAGCTAGCAGCAGCAATTGGTGATGATGAAGAGAGAGATAAAAGTAAACTAACCGATGAGCAAAATTATCTTGTTGATGAACTAAACTCTCTATTATATGACCAATTTTTCCGTTAACATTGGCTAAAAGATGGCGGTATTATTCATCGCTTAGTTATCCATATTCTAGGATATAGTGATCAAGTCGCAATTATCGAAGAGAGACAGCAATTCTCTTTAGAAGACTTACCTATTGATGTGTTGAACTTGCAAAAAGCAGGGAAACAAGCTCAAGATTTTTATCCTTTTTTTATCGGTAATGATAGCATCCAAAAAACTACTATAGATTGGTTGAATCAACACTTAGATGAAGCTATTGCCAAGGTATTGAATTTAGGTCGAGAAGACTTGTTAAGATTAATGCGTGAAGTTCGAGAAACATTAGCAGAACAGAATCTCGAATTAGTTCTATTAATTGAAGACTTTGCCAAGTTCCAAGGTATCGACCGAGAAGTATTAGAAGCAATTTTAGCACGAACCCAACAACCGGGAAGTAACCAATTGTGCGCTATCAGAACAGCATTAGCTTGTACAACAGGTTATTTTGAAGGTTTAATTAAGACATTTGATACAGTTAAACAACGTGTTACTTTCAGCGTCAATCTTGATATTGGTACAGTTAGTGACCAATCTTTAATTACTCAAGTTGATATTCAACAGTTTGTTTCTAGATATCTTAACACGGTTCGTTTAGAAGATGAAGTAATTCTCAATTGGGCGAATTCTCAAAATCAGGAAGAAAATTATCAAAGAGAACCTATTGTTAGCGCCTGTAGTGAGTGCGAACACCGCGAAGCTTGCCATCTAGGTTTTGGAAATGTAAATGGAATGGGTTTATATCCATTTACACCCAAAGCTTTAGAGCAGATGTTGAGTAGAGTAAATCCTAAAAATTTTAAGCCGAGGATTTTGATTAAAGATGTACTTAAATACACTTTAGAAAATGGATTAAATGATATTAAGCAAGGTCGTTTTCCTTCAGTTAGTTTACGAGAACACTTTGGGAGAAAACGGTTGAGTACTCTATTGCAAGATGATATTAAAGCTAAAGACCCACGAAATTTTGAGCGCCGTGAAATACTTATAGACTTATGGACTAATAGCGATAAACTTTGTGACTTACCAGGTGAAGTTCATACTGCCTTTAATATACATCCACTTGGGGTAAACATTCAGCAGATAGAAATCAACCAGGTTATATCAAAACTTAAAATTCATCCTTTAACACCACAGGTTGCTGAACTAGCAAATGAGTATAAAACAGAATCAGAAAATGTAGTAGACATTCGAGAAAACGCTATTCCAGATAAACTTGCCGAACAACTCAAATTTCTGAATAATTGGAATAATCAAGGAGATTTGTCTCAAGATTTAGGAAAACCACTGCGCGAATTTATTTATCCCGCAATTCTGGAAATGATTAACTGGGATGCGGAAATATTACTCCAGGGAACTTTTGCTAGAACACCTGGTTCGCGAGAGGATGTTGACAGAGGTAATAAAATTTTCAAGCAAAAAAATGTTGTTTTTTATAGTCGTAGGGTAACTAGAGAAACCATTGCTGGAGTTAAGTTATCACTTCCTCTCAACCCGAATGATACGGATGAGTTTCGTGCAACTGCGATCGCCTTTCAAGGTATCCTACTATATAGCCATTATAAAAACTGGAAGTTTGAAAATGGCGATCGCTATTTCCGTACCTACACTCGACAATTAGAAAAATGGAGCCAGTACGTCTTAGAGCAAATTCGCCTTTACCCTCGTGAGTCTGGAGAAGCTTGGAACCCAGTACCAGCAGCAGTAGAATTACTGGCGATAACCTCCACGATGGCGGGACATCCTACAAATTCCTTGGAAGATGTGATTAATGCTTTGTTTTCAGACGTAGAAAATAATAACGATGAAAATCGCGCTTTAAGTTGGAAACAATTATTTAAATCCCTCAAAAAATATCGTAAAGACTTATTAGAAATTGTTCAAAGTCGAATTGCTTGTACCAAAGGAAGCTCAACCCAATTTCAAATTATTGATGCAATCCAAATTATCGAACCTCTAGAGAAGGTTAGAAAAACTTGGCAGCCTCAATGTGAAATTCCCGAAGATATCCGCGATAACAAACTTTTCCAGGATATCTACAAAGCACGCCAGCAAGTAGATGATCTCCTAGAAAAAGCCATCCAAGAAGAGTACGAACGACAGCTAGATATCTATCAGCGTCTAATATCCGAATTAGGAGAAGACATTAAGAAAAAGGATGTTGTTGATGCACTCAAAGCTGCAATGGAAGCAGCACAAGATGCAGCTGTATTTCGTGGTAAAAAAGACTTTGATGGAATGACAACTGTGTTAGATCAATTCAGGCGTACACCAATTAACCCTTACAGAGATACAATGAAGCGCGTACAAACTATAAAAATTTTAAAGGTAATTTTTTAAAGTCAAATGTAGAAAATCTAAAAACTACACTAGAGCAGCAATTGAGCGTAGCATGGAAAAACTACCGCGATCAAAAAATGCCTAGCACTGATAATGAAATACTAAAATTTTGGTCTGAAGTAGAAGCTTCTAAACGAACTGTTTTACAAATTCAGATTATAGACAGAGAAATAAAAAAAGTTATTTATCCTAAAAATAATGATGAATTTGAAAGCTGTGAACGTAAAATAGAGCAATTCAACTATTCTTGGAATAGCCTAAATTCTAGTGAATTATCAGAAGCCGTATCACGTTTTCTCCAAGCTGTATCCGATAAAGGAGCGCCTTTAAATCTTTTAACTCCAGAAGTTCAAGATTGGATTAATCAAAATGGCATTTCTGATTCTTTTAAAATTCGCTTGACTTAAAGTAAAGGCAGAGCAAGGGTGACTACCAACTGGGATAAAATAATTAGAGAATTTTTAGATAAGTTGGAACGCCAAGAAGTCCAACTTTTGACGTGGGGAATTGTTGATGGGGGATTTTCTGAAGATGAAATTGCAGAACTTGCAGGAGATTTTCTGAATAGTTGCGAGATTGATGAGGATGTTTAGGATTTTATAGGCCAAATCCTCGATCGCAAATTGTTGTTTGAATTGAATATTAGAGGCGATTACCTTTTCCGCACCCGGATGGCAGAAGCGGTGAGATTATTTGCCCGTCTTCGCCAATGGTTTCGTGATAACAATTGGCAAACATCTCCTACCTTAGTTGCTGATTATCGCCTACAAATCCGTCCGAGAATTTATCCCAAAAGGTATATTACGCCAGAAGCAGTAATTCAGCAGTTGGAAGCAGACAAACTGCTAACTCCCATACAGCAAAAAGCCGTTACAGCGATACTGCGTTCTAACGATCGCGGTGAGGTTCAACTTGCAGACTTCCAGCTACGCGCTACAAGCCGGATGCTGCGGGATTTAAACAGCAAAAAAAGTCGCGGGATGATTGTCTGTGCTGGGACAGGAACGGGGAAGACTTGATCTTTTTACCTACCAGCATTGGCGCATATTGCCGCTTTCTTGAAAAAGGATGAGTATTGGTGTAAAGGACTGGCAATTTATCCCCGTAACGAACTTCTCAAAGACCAATTTTCTGAAACCTATCAAGAAGCACGTCGTCTCGATGCTGTCGTCAAAGCAGAAGGTAAACGTAAAATTCTCATAGGTGCATTTTTTGGCTTAACTCCCAGAAGCGCAACTTTGGATCGGGTGCAGGATAAATGGGAAGCTGAAAGTGGTGGGTTTACTTGTCCTTACCTGCGGTGTCCGAGATGCGAAGGTGCGCTATCTTGGCGACGGGCTGATGTGGAAGCTGGTAGAGAACAACTTTCTTGTCTCAAGCCATCCTGCGGTGCTGTTATCCAAGAAGACGAAGTAATTTTGACACGCGATCGCATGGCGAAAACTCCCCCAGACTTGGTTTTTACCAGCACAGAAATGCTCAATCGGTCTATGGGAGACTCCCGTTACGGTCATGTATTTGGCATCGCGGCGGCGAAAAAGCCTCAGCTAGTTTTGTTGGATGAAGTGCATACTTATACAGGCATCCACGGCGCACAAGTTGCTTACCTGTTGCGGCGTTGGCAAAAAATCATTAACAAGAAAGTCCAATTTACTGGACTTTCGGCAACTCTAGAAAGTGCAGCAGAATTTTTCAGTCAACTTACAGGTTTAAATCCTGGTTCAGTGGAAGAAATTTCTCCTGGTGAAGACCAAATTGCTGTTCGCGTAGCGTCTCGCAGAGAGGGAATGGAGTATCAATTGGTTATCAGGGGCGATCCAGTATCAGGGACAAGTCTTTTATCTACCAGTATCCAAACGGCGATGCTACTGCGGCGCGTACTTGACCCATCTGAAGACCCTCCCAGCCAAGGTTTCTATGGTTCCCGTGTTTTCGCCTTCACTGATGACTTAGATGTTACCAATCGCTTGTTCCACAACCTTTTGGATGCCGAAGGTCGAGACAGTTGGGGTCGTCCCTTGAGAGGACGACAGCCATTAGCAGCATTGCGATCGCATAGTGCTGCTAATGGTAGAGAAAGGCTGATTGCCGCACAATCCTGGCTATTGTGTGAAGAAATCGGTCACGGTTTGCAACTGCCTTTAACCATTGGACGCACCAGTTCCCAAGATACCGGAGTTACGCCAAATGCTGACGTGATTGTGGCTACTGCATCTCTGGAAGTGGGATTTAACGACCCAGAAGTTGGAGGTGTCATCCAGCACAAAGCACCGCGAGATATGGCATCTTTCTTGCAAAGGAAGGGACGGGCAGGACGACGCAGAAGTATGCGACCTTGGACGGTAGTGGTGCTTTCTGATTACGGACGGGACAGAATCGCCTATCAAGGCTACGATACGCTGTTTAACCCAGTTTTAGAAAAGCGATCGCTTCCCATCGCCAACCGCTATGTTATTCGCATTCAAGCGGTTTTCGCCTTTATGGATTGGGTTGGACAGCACTTAGCTGCAACTAGAGGAAGTGTCTGGAGAGACTTTGCTAATACAGATTTATACTTAATTAACCGCCAGCGACTAGAAATAGAACTGATCAAAAACATCCTGGAAACAGAAGCAGGACAACGCAACTTAGAAACATATCTGCAATTAGCACTACACCTTACTAAAGATGAAGTCGAAGCAGTTCTTTGGGAACCACCGAGATCATTGATGATGGTGGTGCTTCCGACTTTGCTACGGCGTTTAGAGTCTGGTTGGAAGCGCCTTCCGATTCAGCAAGATGAATCAGACAAAGACTATCAAACCCGTGACCCGTTACCTGATTTTGTTCCCCCGAACTTATTTAGTGACCTGCTGTTGCCAGAAGTAATGATTACTACACCAGCACAGACGCGCCACGGTCATCCAGATATTAACCCCATGCCAATTGTCCAAGCCCTGAAAACCTTTACCCCAGGTAGGGCGACGCGCCGTTTCGGGGTGCAGCATATCTATGCAACCCACTGGATTGCACCGCCAGATTTGCAACAAAGAGAACAAGAATTACCCGTAGAAGACTATTGTGCCGAATTTGAAGAAGCAGGGTATTTTCAATTATGGCAAGATGGGTAAGTTGTAGATATTCGCTGCATTCGCCCTTGGGCAATTAATCCTACCCAAGTTCCGCCTAATATTTCAATTACCTCTAACGCCCAATTGGAATGGCGCAGTCAAATTATACCACCCGACTTGGGAATAAAACTCGAACTGCCTCAAGGTTCCCCTTGGTGCAAATTTATTACAGAAGTTTGTTGCTTTACTCACACTCAACAATCGCCGATGGAAGTGCGGCGGTTTGCGATCGCATCCCATGCTAACATTCGCTTTGACAATGGCCAGGAACTTGATACGACAATTCGCTTCACCCAGAGACAAGATGGTAGTCCGGCGGCTGTGGGATTTGCCCAATCTGTTGACGGTCTAGTATTTCGCTTTTGTATTCCGCCCAATTTCAGCATCAGTCCCAGCGATTCCAATCAAGAGAAAATTCGGGCGTTTCGCACGGCATATTTCCGACATCGGGTATTGACAGATGCGAGATTGTGTGAGTTAACAAATGTCTTTCAACGAGAGTGGCTTTATCAAATATATATATCGATGCTGACCGCCCGTGCCTTGACAGCCCAAATCTCCCTACATGAAGCTTTTGAGACGCTTTTGGGTGAAAATATGGGTCAAGAAATGGCAAGGGTTCTGGATAATATCTTCCAAACCTTGAACGTCGAGGAAACCCTACTGGAAGAAGGGGAATCTGCACCAGAACCAATTCAGGGACGGCAGAGGGTACATGATAGGTTGCTGGCACTTGGCAACGCAGACATAATCCAAACTATATTAAATGACCTTGCACCGATTCTCTGGTCAGAACCTGATGAGGAGTGGCATTCTTGGGTAGCTTTACGTTTTAAAGCGACTTTGGGAGGGGCGCTACTAGATGCTTGCGGGCAATTGTGTCCCCACTTTGATTTGGGCGACCTGATTTTAGATATCGATCCTGGCCCACGTCCACTAGATTCACCTGCTATTTCAGAGGGAGTAGAGGAAATTTGGATAACTGAATCTACCATTGGTGGCGGCGGGGTAATTGAGGAAATCTTGCGGCGCTATGCTGCTGACCCGGCGAATTTTTTTTGTTTGGCGGAGAGTGCATTGTCACCTGGAGATTTTGAGATTGTGGACTCGGAACTTACTCGTTTACTGGAGTTAACCCAAACCAGTGCAGATGTTGCCGATGTAATGGCTGATGTGCGGTTAGCCGAAAGACATAGTGAATTAAAACAAGCAAGCGATCGCCTCCGCAAAGTCCTGTCCTCTGAGGGGATTTTGGTAACGCATCCGGTGATGACTGCAATTAACGCACGAGTTTTGCGTCCTGGAAGTACCCCGGAAACCGATAAACTACTGCTGGATTTGATTCGTTTGTGGCATCAGAAAGAAGCGCGTTTAGGTATTGAAATTGATGCGCGGGTGTTTGCCTATGTCGCCAGCAACGATAACCAGTTAGATCAGGCATTGTTGCATCTTGGTTTAGTGCAGCCTAATCCCTATTGGCGGTTTCAAGTGATTTATGGGCTGTTGTGGGCGAGGGGAAATATAGTGCGATCCCGTGCTTTATCTTCCTATAATCCCTTTGCTGTGGTTGCCGATGCTGATAGAGAAATTTTACTGGATATTTTGCAAGTGGGCGATCGTACAGTTTGGCTGAATGAAACCAACTGGCAAGAACAAGTGGAGGAAGCGTTTAAGCAAGGTGCATCGGTTTCGCTGATAGCGTCTCCTGATGCGAGAGGAGATTTAAAGTCAGCAATTTTGAGTTTAGCAGTGGAACCAATAGAACTTGGGTTTTTGCAGGTTTACCCATTGGTGGAGGGGGTGCAGACGTATCCGCGAGGGTTTGGGGTGAGGCTGCGAGTGCGAGAAACGGTGCAGTGATCATGTGTACAAAAATATTTTTAGTATAAATTATGTATACTTAGTGAGTATACTTGTTAAATTAATATTATGATTTAGAGTCACTTATTTTATATGGTTCTAATCCTAGACTAGGAAGTTCTCTTAGGAAAGACTGAAATAATTACAAGCTTTTGATAATTTACATTTTATTGACTAAGTAATAAATATAAAAAATGACATTTCCTGAAAATTTGTGGGATAAATTTCTAACTTACGATAATTTTCTGCTGGCTTGGCAAAGAACAATTAATGTTACTAGCCGTATGATTATTGATGAGTTGGGGTTTAAAATATTTGCCTTTAATCTCGAAGCTAATCTAAAAGATTTAATAAGGCAAGTACAAGCGGAAGATTTTCCCTATACACCGTTAGCAGATCATAAAGTATATGTTCCCAAACCATCAACGACATTGTTCTCAATGTCGTTGATGGCTGTACCTGATGTTATTGTTTACCAGGCTGTTGTTAATGTTATTGCTGACGAAAGTCATCAATATCTGGTGACTCACCAGAATCAACATATTTTTGGTAATATTTATGCTGGTTCAGGTAAACGCTGGATGCTTCGTCCCTGGAAACAACAATATAATAACTTCGTTAATTCTGTTGAAAGATTATACCGTAAGGGGAATTCTTGGATTGCTTCAACAGATATTGTGTCTTTTTACGACACTATTGACCACGAAAGACTTATTCAGATTCTATGGAAATATAGTAAATGTAAAAAAGATAGTAAATTTGAAAACCTCTTGAGAGAATGTCTTTCAAAATGGTCAGCACATACAGCAGATGTAAAAATGAGTCGTGGAATTCCTCAAGGTAGTAATGCTTCTGATTTCTTAGCAAATTTATTTTTATATGAACTTGATAAGATAATGATTTGTCAAGGATATAATTATGTACGCTATGTAGACGATATACGTATTCTAGGACTTGATAAGCAAACTGTTCAGCAAGGACTAATTCTTTTTGATTTAGAGCTTAAGCGGGCTGGATTAGTAGCTCAGGTCACAAAAACTAGCATTCATGAAATAGAGGATATAAATAGACCTCTTGCAGAATTATTTTATGGTAAGATTGGGGGTTTTTAGCTTGATTAAACTCACTTATGCGATCCGAGCAAACAAAAAAACTATCA
>NZ_JBALDI010000016.1:0-73364 GCF_036917395.1 Nostoc sp. | reverse complement strand
AAAATATTACACCAGAGGTGATTGTTTCTCTCACCTCTTACGACTTTATTCTTGAAGCTTTATTTAGCGCAGCTTCATAAAGAATTGGTATAAGTGGCGAGATCCAGTGTGTTTTTGGTGACTCTGGCCCACCAAGGCGATCGGATTGTGCGGTTGTAGTGACGTTCTTCTGGGGTTTGTTGATACCAGTCTTTACCCCCGCTCTTGGAGTTGAGACGCGAAGCTTCGGTTTTGCGTAATTCGTCTACAAGTTTCACACCGCCGTAATTGGCGATGTAATCCTCAAACGCCGGGGTGAAATCATTGGTGTGAACGTCGGTGTCGATTACTGGATAATCGAGGGTTGCTTTGATTGCCGCAGAGCGCGAAGTTTTCAATCGGCTATATTCACTCATGTTTTTTCCTTCAAAAAAAATTACAGGGTTTTTCTCGCAGCATGGGATGCTGGTTAATTTGTATTAGTCCATGTCTGCAAAGCCGCACAACAGATTGCCTCCCCGTTGCAAAGGAAAAGGCAAGGGAGTAAGCATATTTTGTGTCAATTTGGCTACAATCTTCAGATTCTATAGGGCGGCGATCTACAGAAGGTGGGCTGATTAAGCACAGTGCAGATATTAAAAGTCATTTATGCCAACACCAATTTTTCATTCACTTGTTTGGCGGCAAAACGATTGCCCGGACGACGCAATCCCAGGTTTTCACGCAAGGTACTGCCTTCGTATTCAGTACGGAACAGTCCGCGTTTCTGGAGAACGGGAACGACTAGGTTAATGAAGTCATCTAATCCTGTAGGGAGGATTGGTGGCATAATATTAAAGCCATCTGCCGCACCGTTGTTGAACCATTCTTCTAACTGGTCAGCAATGGTTTCGGGAGTACCAAGTATGGTGCGATGTCCTCGGGCGGTGGCAAGAGAGAGATACAATTGGCGCAGTGTGAAAGTGCCACGAGTAGCTAAATCCCTGACTAGTTTGAGACGACTTTTGTTGGTGTTGGTGTCGCTGGGTAGTTCGGGAGCCAAATCATCTAGGGAATATTTCGCCAGATCCACACGGTTGTAATAGTTCTTTAAAATCCCCCAGGCGACATCGGGATGAATCAGCGATTGTAAGAATTCGTATTTCTCTTGAGCTTCTTCTTCGGTACGGCCAATGATTGGAAAAGCACCAGGCATAATTTTTAGATCGTCTGGGAAGCGCCCATATTTCCCCAGCCTACCTTTGACGTCAGCATAAAATTCCTGTGCATCAGCTAAGGTTTGATTGGCAGTGAAAATTACCTCGGCAGTGCGTGCAGCCAAGTCCCGTCCTGATTCGGAGGCTCCAGCCTGAACAATCACTGGGTAGCCTTGGGGCGGACGACCGACATTTAAAGGGCCTTTTACGGAAAAATATTTGCCCTTGTGGTTGAGTGTATGTAGTTTATCTGGGTCGAAATAGATCCCAGATTCTTTGTCGCGGATGAAAGCATCATCTTCCCAGCTATCCCACAATCCTTTCACGACTTCCACAAACTCTTCGGCGCGTTCATAACGCTGGCTATGTTCTGGGTGATGCTCAAGTCCGAAATTAAGAGCGGCATTCTCATTCCCTGTGGTGACTACATTCCACCCCGCCCGGCCATTACTCAAGTAGTCCAGGGAAGCAAACTTCCGCGCCAGGGTGTAGGGTTCTTCATAGGTAGTCGAGGCGGTGGAAATGAAGCCGATATTTTGGGTCACAGAGGACAAGGCTGAGAAGAGGGTGACCGGCTCGAAATGGACGATTTTACCGTTGCGATACTGAGTTTCTGGAGCGCCGCCCCACACTCCTGGGCTATCAGCAAGGAAAACTGCATCGAACAAGCCGCGTTGGGCAGTCTGGGTAATTTCCTTGTAATGCTCGAAATTAAATCCAGCATCTGCTTGTGAATTGGGGTGACGCCAAGCGGATATGTGATGACCAGTGGCTTGAATAAATGCACCTAAACGAAACTTGCGTGTTGTGCTCATATGCTTTTTTCTTTTTTATAATGTGATTGCTGATTTGCGTATAATTAATGGCTTTTCATGTAACGTCAGCTATTACTTTCACTACTGCACGCTAATTCCTAACTACTCAAATGCCTGACACATCTTAGTCAAACCTTCATGGCTACGTGGCAAATATCTGATGAGTAGACAACAGCATGTTTACTTTCAACCGCTGACATCCGCCCAAAAAATACAAAGGATGGCAGAGCGATAAAATACTTTCCCCATAAAGCTTTGAAGTACTCGTGTCTGGCTCTCAGGTATTTACCTCTTGCTAGACACTGAATTTAATAATGGAATGCTTTGGCAGCAATTAAACTTATGCTTTAGTTGCCTACTAGTTCCTCTACAAGGAATGAAATAACAGAACTTTAAGTCAGGTTAATACCACAGCAAAATTAGGGATGCTGCTGCTTGGCGCTCGAATTATCATAATTTTATCTAGCAATATTAGTCCGCAGATAAAGTTTACACGATGGATACAAAAAAATATGTACTGAAGATCACAATATTATGAAATACTAATTATTAGTTTCTCGAACATTAAGTATTGCAAACTGATTAATTGCTCAGTATGTAGTATGTATGCTGCCCTTAAGAAGTATCTATCTCAGATCAACCGTCCGTAGCCCACTGGAAAAAAGGACGTTGCATACATAACATGAGGTTGTGTACTTTGCAATGTTCATCCTGTCAGTCTACGGAGATTAAGGAGAATAGAAAGCGACTATAGCAGTCCGATCTGATTTCGTTCAAATTTACAGTGTCCAGATCCCCGACTTCTATGAGAAGTCGGGGATCTAACTTTTCACGAATGATTTAGGATTGCTGATGATTGAAACTGAAATGTTTCATGAAAAAGTTTCTCCCGGCAGTAAGGAAGAACAGCTCTATTCAAGCATGATTCCAATGGGTCGGTTCGGTCAGGTCAAAGAGATTGCTGCCGCGATCGCCTTCTTCTGCTCTGATGAAGCAGCGTTCATCACAGGACAAACCTTATTTGTCGATGGTGGAGTAAGTATCGGTCGCAGTCTTATCTGAACACAGGTCATCAGTAAAGCGTCTGTCTCAAACAACGAAGTAGCTAGTCAAGCGTATTTAGGGACTTCCAAATAAAAAAATATTCCAAAACTGACGCAAAAATCCTCTTTACTTCTCTTCTCTGTGTTCTCTGCGTCTCTGTGGTTCGTTTATTTGGATAATTTATTTCTTGGAAATCCCTTATCAACTAACAAGGGGTTTAAGCGGTGGAAAGGCTCAGGCAGCTTTTTGATTTTTGTACAAAAAGATTCCCAACTTTTTAAATAAGTCGGGAATCTGAGCTTTTGGATTTTCACTAGTACACCACGGCCTAAATCCAGCCAGCTAACAAGGCACAATTATTCCTTGGGTAGATAATTGGGTGATTCCCGAACAAATTGCGATCGGACAAAATCCCTTGTTAAAGATGGGCAAACTGACGCCACACTGTACTAGTCTAAAGTTGATAGACTATTGACTTTTGCCTATTTCCTAATGAGGTACAGCCAATTTTGCATCGGCTATCTGAGCATTATCGGCAACAATTTTGCGGAATAAATCACCTTCAATAGTCTCCTGTTCTGCTAACAAATCTACTAAACGCTCCAAAACTATGCGGTTGAGTTGCAACAGTTCTTTTGATCTGATATAGCAATTGTTAACAATTTCGCGCACCTGCGAATCAATTTTGGCGGCAATTTCCTCAGAATAGTCTGATTTATTCATCCAGTCGCGTCCCAAAAATACCTCTGCACTCTGATTTTCTAAGGACAATGGGCCTAATTCTGACATCCCGAACCGTGTCACCATCTGCCGGGCCATAGTTGTCACGTGTTGCAGGTCATTCCCTGCACCTGTGGTCACTTCTGGCTTCCCAAAAACAATTTCCTCGGCGGCGCGACCACCCAAAGTAGCTGTTATTCGGGCTTTGAGTTGGGAACGGGAAATTAACCCCTGTTCTTCGTTAGGAGTAAACCAAGTTAATCCTAGTGCTTGTCCCCGTGGAATGAGTGTAACTTTCTGTACAGGGTCATGGTCTTTGAGCAATGTGCCCACTAAAGCATGTCCAACTTCATGATAAGCAATCAAGCGCTTGCTCTTGCTGTCTACCAAGGCGGTACCTTCCATACCGGCAACAACTCTATCCACAGCAGCATCAATTTCTAAAAGGGTGACAGCTTCTTTCCGCCTCCTAGCAGTGAGAATGGCAGCTTCGTTGAGTAAGTTGGCTAAATCTGCGCCAGTAAAACCAGGAGTGCGGCGAGCGATCGCTTCTAATGATACGCCAGGATCAATTTTTTTATTCCGCGCGTGGACTTTCAAAATATCCAGTCGTCCTTTGAGATCGGGTGCATCCACCATCACTTGTCTGTCAAAGCGTCCTGGTCTGAGCAGCGCTGCATCTAGAACATCGGGGCGGTTAGTGGCAGCAATAATAATGATGCCTGTGTTACCTTCAAAACCATCCATTTCAGTGAGCAGTTGGTTGAGGGTTTGTTCACGCTCATCATTACCGCCACCGATTCCAGCACCCCGTTGTCTACCTACTGCGTCAATTTCATCGATAAATATTAGACATGGGGCATTCTCTTTGGCTTTTTTGAAGAGGTCACGCACACGGGATGCACCCACACCGACGAACATTTCCACGAATTCTGAACCGGAAATGCTAAAGAATGGTACACCTGCTTCACCTGCGATCGCTTTTGCTAGTAAAGTTTTACCTGTACCAGGGGGGCCAATTAACAGCACTCCTTTGGGAATACGTGCGCCTACAGCAGTAAATCTTTCTGGCTGTTTAAGGAAAGTAACAACTTCTTCCAGTTCTTCTTTAGCTTCTTCAACCCCAGCTACATCTTCAAATTTCACTCCAGTTTTGGCCTCCATTTGGAAGCGAGCTTTGGACTTGCCGAAATTCATCGCTTGGCTAGAAGCATTAGTAGAGCGCCGGAGGAACAATAGCATCAAAGCCAGCAGTGGCAAAATCCACATGAGATTGATCAACAGTCCAACAGCAGCTCGACTCTTAGCAGAGGAAACTTCGCCAAAATCAACATTTTTATCTTTGAGTATGTTAATTAACTCTGTGTTTTGTGCTAAAAGTGCCACCTGTTGCGGTGGCGTATTCTCCTTTTGTCCCTTTAGATAAACCCTTGCTAGCTGTTCGGTTTCGTCAATCTCTACTTTTTCGACTTCTCCCGCCTTCGCTTTCTTCAGCAAATCACCATAATTTAGAGAGGTGCTGTCAGCTTTTTGTGCCAAAACGGGAGTACTCACGAAAATTCCTGGCAACATAATCAAACTAGCTGCAAGCGCACCAACCCAAGCTACACGCTTTGAAGAGTGCCTTTTTACCAATGCTTTTTTTCCCAAATTTGTCATAATAATTACCCTTTGTCTGCTGGCACAAGTTGAGCGCTGGTTTTATGCCTATTCTTCTAGCAAAAATTGTAATAACTGGAAATTACACTTTTCTTATCTAGTCTAACTTCCATACAAAACCATTCCCAAGTTTCTTTCGGCTATTGCATGAAGTTGAGCAACCTGGATAATTATTCTGGCTCCTGACTCCTGACTCTAGCCCGTGTCTTAGTGACATGATCTCGTTCCCAGCTCTGCATGGGAATGCTTATAAGCGAGGCTCTGCCTATAGTCCAAGGAGGCAGAGCCTCCCCAAATTCATTCTTATGAAGAGCAATAGGAACGAGAGGTTGATAGATGTTTGGCAGTAAAAAAAATACATATGGTACTTGCAAAACTAAATTTAACTTCATAACAAAGGTTTCAACATACTTGCGACCACCAAGACGCGGGCTACTCCTGACTCTTAGCTGTTAACTCCTTTGTTATAAAATTTTCCGGCAGATTTTAATTTGACACATTCCGACACAAATCGCTAAAATAAACATAGTCATAACGATTCCGTTTTAAAAAAAATCTGTTGATAGTAGCTAGTTAATAGTTTGTAGGTTAATTATGGTTAGAATTGTTGGCATTGGCGGTAGTTTAAGACCCAACTCCTATACCCAGCTTGCTTTAGAAGTAGCAGTGCAAAGGGTTGAAGCTGTGGGTGCAGAGGTAGAAATTCTCGATTTACGGCAGTTGCAGCTACCGTTTTGTACTGGTGCAAAGGAGTATCCAGAGTATCCAGATGTTCAGCGGTTGCAAGATACAGTCAGTCGCGCTGATGGGTTAATTTTAGCGACACCTGAATATCATGGTGGGGTTAGTGGTGTCCTGAAAAATGCCCTGGATTTGATGAGCTTTGAGCAACTGTCGGATAAAGTGACAGGACTAATTAGTGTCTTGGGTGGTCAGTCTAATAGTAATGCTTTAAATGAGCTCCGGCTAATTATTCGTTGGGTACATGGTTGGGTGATTCCCGAACAAATTGCGATCGGACAAGCTTGGGGTGCTTTCAGTCCTGAAAACAAGCTAGTAGATGAGAAACTCTCTCAAAGATTTGATCAATTTGCTCAGAGTTTAGTTGATAATACTCGCAAGCTGCGGGGCGTAAATTAGTTGTTGGGTGGGCAAAGCTTTGCCCACCCTGGACTCAATAATGCTAATGGTGAGTGAATTAAAGCTAGGCAGCATCACGGAAATAACTATCTATTTGAAAAAGGTTAAAAAGCTTATATAATGTGCGCTTAGATATAAGTTAATTGCCAAGGGAGGGACAGCGTAGCATGGTAATCTCAAACCGCAAGCGAATTGCGTCTCAAAGAGATGCAATTCGCGTTTACTCTACTCCGTTGCGTACACTACGGGATGGCTTACGCCAGCGCAATGACATATCATAAGGAATTAATCGGACTTGATGTCATCAGATACTGTAGAAAAAAGTACCCCCTCCCAATTCCCTTGATAAAGGGAGTCACTTGCATAGGCAAAGTTCCCCTGTTGAGCATAGTGGCGTGAGGATTGAGTTGGGGTGAATGGGCACTTTCGTGTGAGGTTAAGCAGGTAGAGTCTGATTCATTTGCAAGACCAAGTCGTCATAGTCTTTATCACCGCCACCAAACAAATCTTCAAAGGCAAAGGTATTGTTGCCAAGTGAGCTAAAATGGTCAATTCCATCGGGATTAGCCCCTAAAAACGCAAAGTAAGCGAACGGGACTTGTCCCTTGGTTCCTTGGTCTGTGTGGTTTGAGGGATTTGACGATAGAAATCCATCCTGAGTTCCGTTGGCAATTAGATAAGGCGCATAAATAACTCCACCGTTCAACTGCTCTGATCCCGACGCGCTTCGATCGCTTCCCAGTTCGGATTTGGAGACAGGTACAGTTTGCCGAACTGCGACTTGTGCATAGTTCGCGTCGCCTGGGGTAAGTTTGGCGTTCGTCAATTCATCGATAATAGTACCCTCTACATCTTGAACGACGTATAGACCAACACTATTGTTATAAACAGCTTCACTCTTAAGATCAAAGTTAAAGTTAACTAGCTGATTGGCTTGGGCACGTAAGTCAATCACTTTCGACGACCCTGAATTACCAGTACCAGTGCCAGTGCCAGTACCAGTGCCAATGCCAGTGCCAGTACCAGTGCCAGTGCCACGGATGCCAGTGCCAGTGCCAGTGCCAGTGCCACGGATGCCAGTGCCAGATGATAGTGGATCTTTGATATTGGCAGTAACACTGACAGAAGGTAGGGCGTTGAGAATGGAGTTAGCGCTTGAAATCGTGGCCTTAATCGTACCAGTATGATTGCCTTCAACGACACCATCATTGACGGCGAGGACAGCAACGTTTTTAATGTCTGTAGCCGTGCTACCAGCAGCAATAGTGACGTTAACGGGCTTGCCTACCCCATTCCCCAAGTCAAGCTGATCGTCGGGGTCGAGGGTAATCGTTGCAGCGGCTTGGGTGCGGATAGGGACACCCAAGCTGTCAAGACCTAAGTTAATGCCCACTGCTAAAGTCTGTGCAGTATTATCCCCTTCTGTTAGTGGCTTATTGGGTAAAGTCAGACTTAGCACGGGGAGTGATATTGGATCGTTGATATTGGCAGTAACACTGGCAGAAGGCAGCGCGTTGAGAATGGAGTTACTGCTTGAAATCGTGGCCTTAATCGTACCAGTCTGATTGCTCTCAGGGATACCGTCATATACAGCAAAGACAGAGACGTTTTTGGTGTTTCCAGACGTGCTACCAGCACCGATAGTGATGTTAATGGGAGTGCCTGCCCCATTTCCCAAGTCAAGCTGATCGTCGGGGTCGAGGGTAATCGTTGCAGCTGCTTTGGTGGCGATAGGGACACCGAGACTGTCAAGACCTAAGTCAATGCCCACTGCTAAAGTCTGTGCAGTATTATCCCCTTCTGTTAGTGGCTTTTTGGGTAAAGTCAGACTTAGCACAGGGAGTGATAGTGGATCGCTGATATTGGCAGTAACACTGACAGCAGGCAGTGCCTTGAGAATGGGGTCACTGCTTGAAATAGTGGCCTTAATCGTACCAGTGTGATTGCCCTCAGGGATACCGTCATATACAGCAAATACAGAGACGTTTTTGGTGTTTCCAGCCGTGCTACCAGCAGCAATAGTGACGTTAACGGGAGTGCCTGCCCCATTTCCTAAGTCAAGCTGATCGTCGGGGTCGAGGGTAATCGTTGCATCGGCTGCGGTGAGGATGTTAAGACCTAAATCAATGCCTACTGTTAACGTCTGTGGAGTATTATCCCCTTCCCTCACAGCTAAACCTGTTAGGGGATTGATTGAGATAATCAACACCGAAGTATAAGCTTCCCTGACAGCTTCCGAAAACGCTAAGGGACCCTCAATGTCGCCAAGGGTAACTTCCAGTTCCCAGTCTCCTCCCTTTTTAGCACTGCCAGTGGGGTTGGCAGAAGCTGCAATGTTTGCTCTGGTAAGGTGGTGAAGTCGTGCTAAGAAGGCTTCCCCAACTTCTCCTGCTGCGACGTTACAACCGTAGAGAAATACAGGGGCAGAGGCGAGAAAAGCTGACCAAGCTTGCAGTTCCCTTGAATAGTAGTTTAAGGTTTCTAGATTAAGGTAAGTGTTACCTAGAGCTAAACAGCCTGGTGAACCGTGGCAGACGATATGCAGCGCCGAAGCAGGATGATCGACAAGCATCTCTGTAATTTGCTCAACACCATCGCGATGAAGGTCAAGAATTAAAACATTTGCCCCTTCATCAACTCCTGTTGCTAGCATCGGATAGTCTTCAACTCTGGGGTCTATAACTACCAGCATCGAAACTGAATTTTGAGGCTGCCTCAAAAGATAGCCACTCTGATCTGGAAATTTTTCTAAAGTTGTAACGCTAGACCGAGATTGAATGTGGTTTTTCATGGTGTTAGTTCACTCATATTGAGTGATAAATATTGCGGCTTTTTACTTTGGCTATCGAACTTTTACATTGACAGAAATGACCAAACATGCAGGACGGTTTTCAGGTATTTAAGCTTGATTTTTCGACGCTTTTTCAGCGATACCCACCTTACTGCTCAAAGGATGATTGAGAAAAGTCTGAAACTAAATATTTTTGTCAACGCACATAATAATTAATTTGTACAGTGCGTAAGTTCTATAACTAATTACCTCAGATCTATCTTGCAAATATCTACCTAAAAAAAGTTTCAAAAAGCATTTTTTTTACAATACCTTCGCCCAAAATAAAGGGATGTCTTACTTTTTCCGAAACAGCTTAAGGTAATCGTATGCTTGACTCCTCGGAAAAATATAGAATCCCCTCACAGTGAGACACGACAGTATTAATGCAGATAAGCATTTAGTAAACTTTATGTTTTTTCAAACATGCTTTAAAGATATGAATTTTCTATCTAGTTGTAACCGGTATAAACTACAGGATAATTACAAAAAATATGAAAAATTTATAAGTAACAATACTGATATGACTTGTTTTTGAGTGATTTAAATTCAACGATTACTTTTTAATCGTTCGCCCACACGGAGATAATCGGTCAAGTATTGCTTTTTCAAAACTTCTAGCCAAATATTTTGCAAAGCTTGTTGCTCTCATCAATAAAAAGTTAAAATTGCATCTCAGTTTTCAATATGTAATGTTACTTAAAAATTCTACTCCTGCTATGTAAAGAGCTTGCAATTTCAGTGAATATGCGTAAATAATCTCGTAATTTTGCTTAGAGAATAAATTAAAAAAATAATTGTAAATTAGTACAGTGCGGCATAGAGAAATTCAAGCTTAAGTAACAGGCATAGAGAAAGCTTAGTTTCAATCAAAAAACTCCCCGCTTGAAAGCGTAGGAGTGTTAATTGAGTACACTATAAAATTTAGGGTAGGCAAAGCTATGCCCACCCTCCTAAACTCAAACTTTACTTAATGGTGGTGATGGTGGTGATGGTGATCCCCAGCTAGTTGGGGATTAACTGCCAAACTTTGTGACAACAGCTCTGCAATATGAGCATCAGCCCATTGGCCCGCCATAGCCAAAAATTCTGGATGGTCGTTGACGCAAGCCATTTGCACGTAGTTCGTACCAGGATGCTGTTTTTCCAAAGCATGGATGATATGGTGTACATCCAATAAAGTTTCGTGGTTTTCTGTGGCAAAACCAATTGGCATAAAAATTACCACTTTTGCACCTAATTGAATTAGGTTATTTGCTGCTTGTTGGGCGTTTGGCTGTGTCCAATCAATTAGAGGCGTGTCATGATTGAGCCAACCCACTGAGATTAAGGGATAGCGGTTAATCAACTTATCCCGAACCAAATCGTACATTGCTTCACTTTCGGCAATCCCAGAAGTAAATCCTTTGGCTTTGTGCGGACAACCGTGGTTCATTAACACAATGCCGATTTGAGAAGGTAGATAAGCTGCGGCTAACTCAGCAATTTTCTCTTCAACCAGATGAGCCATCAAATCGATGTAAGCTGGTTCATTGAAGAAAGAAGGAATGTAGCGCTGTGCTTTAACCCAGTGTTCTTCACCATCAGTCAACTCAACGAGAGCGTTGTTAACTTGCTCGATCGCAATCCCACTAGTAAAGATAGAATCAACAACCAGCAAAGGGTAGATTAGCAGCTTCTCGAACCCTTGGTTTTTGATTTCTGCTAAAACTTGATTGGGTAGGAAAGGGGCGCAAAAATTGAAAGCCTTGAAAACTTGAACTTTATCACCCCATTTTTCTTGTAAATTCTTCTCAATCCCAGCCCGTTGCTGTTCAAAGATGGCATTGTGTGGGGAGATAAAATCGTGGTGTGTGTGTCCCCACTCATGGCGGTCAAATAGCGCCAAAAGTTTTGCCAAAGGGGGATAAATCCAGGTTGGCACCGGTGCAAATTTTGCTGTCAGTAGATTTAAAGCCTGTTCGTTATAGTTGGCGAAATCTTCGTAGCTTTCGACTTCGCCGTAGCCCATAAGCAATACGGCTACACGGTCTTTACCTGATAGATGCTCGTGGGTGTGTTGTACTTTTTCCGGCGTGGCAACCACAATTAGTTCCTCAATATAACCAGAGTGCAGAGAAATTCTGAGTTAGGGAATAGTTTGCACATTTTCCCTACTTATAACTTATTATCCCATCCAGGGGGATAGGATAGGTGGGAAAATCAAAATAATACATCAAAAGATATACAAGATTTACGTGGGGCATTGGGTATTGGGTATGGAAAATTGAATCAATACGCCATCTGTATATATTGCTGGAATAGCGAAAGCGGTTAAAATGCCGAAAAGCTGTATGTCTCTGTGAAATTAATTTGGTGCAGCTTTGTGTAAAATACGTCTATCAAGATTTAAGTCTTCAACAATTCCCAACATCAAGTTGAAAGATTCAAAATATTCTCTTAAAGGCGCAAAGCTCAACACACTTTTATATAAATTAGGAGCAAATATATTATTTTCTACTGTTTCTTCAATAGCTATGCATATTATCTCATCAACAAAATAAATATAAATATTTCTAGCTGAACTTTTGATTTTGTGAGGTTTGGTGTATTTGCAAATGCATCGATATCATCTATAAATAACTCTGGAAATAAAAATTGCCTTATTCATTTCCTCGTTGATTCATGTTCATTAATCAGGAGTTGCCAGCAAAGAGCGATCGCTTGATTAATTTGCCCATTCTCTTGATATACTTAGGACTTACGCACACTCTACGAATTCTTCTCTACGAGACGCTCCGCGATGGCGCTCTTGGCATCTTGGCGGTTCGATAAACTAAGCTTTTGGGCGATTATTGCGTAAGTCCTAATACTTTTATCGGATATTTGTGTACTTGTAAATATTTTTTTAGCCATAGAAGCAGGTTGGAAAAAATATTCAATACTCAAATTGCTTCTTAATAGCGTTTTTTAGTAAGAACTCGATAACTATTTTTTATAAGTTCCTTCGCTTGTGTATAAAGAAGTTTTAAAATAGGATTATTTCGGAAAAATATGTGGATTAGCTATAATTTACTCAGTAAAAATCAGGTAATATAGCAATCCTAAATTATTTGTAAAAAGCTCATTTTTTTATTGTATTCTCAACTAGAGAAGTTGTGCCTAAGCGTACTCCGTAGGAGTACGTGTCCTTCGATAATAGACCGCCACAGCAGATTTAAGTTATTAATATGAAAAGCTCCTAGTACGATATACATCCGCAATTTTCAGAATAGACAGATGAGTATAATTATTTGCCCTGGAATTCATGAGTCAAACTTAACTGAAAGCTTTAAAGTCGGATTATTAGATATGGTTTCTAATGGCGCGATCGCTTATAATGCCGCAAATATACTGATTTATCCGGGTAAAGATGTTTTGGTTCTATCAACATTTCATATCTTACAGTTTTTGCGCGATCGCTTGGGCGATCAGCTAAAATCGCCAATTATATTCATTAGCTTTAGTGCGGGCGTAGTTGGGGCAATAGGGGCAGCGTGTTTGTGGCAACTCTTGGGTGGTCGTGTGAAAGCATTTATTGCTATAGATGGATGGGGAGTACCACTACAGGGTAATTTCCCTATTCATCGGATGAGCCATGATTATTTCACGCATTGGAGTTCCTGTTTGCTAGGTAGTGGGCAAAATAACTTTTATGCACAGCCAGCAGTTGATCATTTGTGCATGTGGAAATCGCCCCAAACTGTACAAGGCTGGTGGGTAGATTCATCCATTGGGATTTTTCCACCAAAAGGTCATCTCACAGCATCTGAGTTTTTGCTTATGCTGTTAAAGCGCTATGAAGCAAATTAATCCGGACAATGGAGTAAGTAAACAGGAGTTAGGAGTGAGGAGTGAGTCATTTGTCATTAGTTACCCAACTCCCTACTCCCCACCCCCATCTACCCAAAGTATCTAAATGTTTCCAACTGAACCAACTGCTGTTAATAACGGGTTTGGCGCACTGCTAAAAAACCGTGGTTTTATGCTCCTGTGGATTGGGCAACTGCTATCCCAGTTAGCAGATAAGGTCTTCTTCGTTTTGCTGATTGCTCTGCTGGAAAACTACCCACCGCTTCGGGGGTTGGCACGAAACTCTATGTATTCGACCTTGATGCTGTCGTTTACAATACCAGCAATTTTGTTCGGTTCTGCTGGTGGTATCTTTGTTGACCGCTTACCAAAAAAGCTGATTCTGGTCGGATCAGATGTTGTGCGGGGAATATTAACGCTGTGTCTTCCCTTGTTACCACGACAGTTCTTGATTCTGTTAATCCTGACTTTTGCCATTTCCACGGTGACGCAGTTTTTTGCACCAGCTGAACAAGCAGCCATTCCCTTATTGGTGAAGCGAGAGAATTTGTTGGCAGCCAATGCGCTGTTTAGCAGCACGATGATGGGAGCTTTAATTGTTGGCTTTGCTATTGGAGAGCCGATTTTGAGTTTGGCGAAAAGCTTGATGGGAGAAGAATACGGTCAAGAGATTGTAGTTGGTGGATTATACATATTATCGGGTGCTATTATCCAGCCAGTTAGGTTTAAAGAACCCAAACGACCGAAGGAACAGCGGGCATCAAATCACCCTTGGGCTGAATTCACCGAGAGCCTGCGCTATCTCAAGAAAAACCCTTTGATCTTGAACGCCATGCTGCAACTGACAACTTTATATTGTGTGTTTGCAGCTTTAACAGTACTGACAATTCGATTAGCCGAGGAATTTGGTCTAAAAGAGAAACAGTTTGGCTTTTTCTTGGCAGCAGCAGGGGTAGGTATGGTATTTGGTGCGGCGATTTTAGGAAATTGGGGTGATAAATTGCGTCACAAGCCCCTACCTTTAATGGGATTTTTGATGATTGCACTAGTTTTAGGGGTGTTCACTTTTACGCACAACTTATTGCTGGCTTTAGGACTCTGTGCATTTTTGGGTGTAGGTGCTGCCTTAATTGGTGTACCCATGCAAACTTTAATTCAACAGCAAACACCATCTACGATGCACGGTAAAGTATTTGGCTTTCAAAATCATGCCGTCAACATCGCTCTGGCGTTACCTCTGGCGATTACTGGGCCATTAACTGATACTCTGGGCTTGCGATTTGTGCTTGTAGGAATGAGTATTGTTGTCGTAGTTGTCGGTGTTTGGGCTTGGAAAAATACTCGCACAGTCTTGCAAGACGTAATTTAATTAATGTAGGCTAATAGTCTAACTTTATATTTAATATATAAAATTCTTAGAATTTGATTGCACTTTTCAATTAAAATGAAATCTTAACTACAGAATTCAGCATTTATTTTAGCTATAGTCTGAGGTTTGGCCGTGCGTTCACAAAGTGTCTCCGTAGGAGATTCGCTTTCCCAAATTAGTCTCCCACAAACTGAGAATCACAAACAGTCTCGTACTTCTAGCCCACCAGTAATGCCCAAACGTGCATCTGGCGGTTTTGCTCTGCTTGACAGCCTTCAGCGCCACGGCGTTGATTATATTTTTGGTTATCCGGGTGGGGCAATTCTACCAATTTACGACGACCTGTATAAAGTGGAAGCAACTGGTGCTATGAAGCACATTCTCGTGAGACACGAACAAGGCGCAGCCCACGCTGCTGATGGTTACGCCCGTGCCACAGGAAAAGTAGGAGTCTGCTTTGGCACTTCTGGGCCAGGAGCAACGAACTTGGTGACAGGCATCGCTACAGCCTACATGGATTCAATCCCGATGGTTGTGGTTACAGGACAGGTAGCACGTCCGTCCATTGGTACAGATGCCTTTCAGGAAACTGATATTTACGGGATTACGCTACCAATCGTCAAGCACTCCTATGTAGTGCGTGATCCCAAAGATATGGCGCGAATTGTCGCCGAAGCGTTCCACATCGCTAGCACTGGGCGTCCGGGGCCAGTTTTGATTGATGTCCCCAAAGATGTAGCTTTAGAAGAATTTGACTACATACCTGTAAAACCAGGTTCAGTGAAGTTACGCGGTTATCGTCCCACAGTAAAGGGAAATCCCCGGCAAATTAATGCCGCGATCCAGTTGATTACTGAAAGTCGCCGTCCGCTATTGTATGTCGGTGGTGGTGCGATCGCAGCTGGTGCCCATGAAGAAGTAAAAGAACTAGCTGAATTATTCAACATCCCTGTCACCACAACTTTAATGGGGATCGGTGCCTTTGACGAACATCATCCCCTAGCTTTGGGAATGTTAGGGATGCATGGCACGGCTTACGCTAACTTCGCCGTTAGTGATTGTGACTTGCTAATTTGCGTCGGTGCTAGATTTGACGATCGCGTAACTGGCAAGTTAGACGAATTCGCCTCTCGCGCCAAAGTAATTCACATCGACATCGATCCGGCAGAAGTCGGCAAAAACCGCGTTCCTGAAGTGCCCATCGTCGGCGATGTACAAAATGTGTTGGTAGACTTATTGCGTCGATGCAAAGAAGCAGGCGTCAAGGCTACACCTAATCAAAACCAAGAATGGCTAAATTTAGTTAACCGTTGGCGCGAAGAGTATCCTCTAATAGTGCCGCACCATCCCGACAGCATTTCCCCCCAAGAAGTGATCGTAGAAGTAAGTAGCCAAGCACCCCAGGCTTTCTACACCACAGATGTAGGACAGCATCAAATGTGGGCAGCACAATTCCTGAAGAATGGCCCAAGGCGCTGGATTTCTAGTGCTGGTTTGGGAACGATGGGTTTTGGCTTACCTGCGGCTATGGGCGCTAAAGTGGCGTTTCCTGATGAAGAAGTCATCTGTATTAGCGGTGATGCCAGTTTCCAAATGTGTTTGCAGGAACTTGGTACACTTGCACAGTATGGGATAAATGTCAAGACAATAATTATCAATAACGGCTGGCAAGGGATGGTGCGCCAGTGGCAGCAAGCCTTCTATGGTGAGCGTTACTCATGCTCAAACATGGAAGTAGGGATGCCAGACGTAGAGTTGTTAGCAAAAGCCTATGGGATTAAGGGCATGATAATCAGCGATCGCAGTGAATTGAAAAATGCGATCGCCGAAATGCTGGCACACAAAGGCCCAGTCATCTTGAATGTCCACGTCACCAGAGACGAAAACTGCTATCCAATGGTAGCTCCTGGCAAGAGCAACGCTCAAATGGTTGGCTTGCAGAAGCAACCGCCGAAGGCAGCAGCAGAGCCAGTTTATTGTAGCAACTGCAATGCAAAAAATGCTCCCACCCACAACTTCTGCGCTGAGTGTGGGACAAAGTTGTAACGTTTTTTGATAATTCTGACCAGAGCTGGGGAGCAGGAAAAGGGGAGAAAGATGCTGGAATTCGCCCTACTTCCTGCCCCCTTTCCTTTTACGTATATGTTGCTTAATCTTTCTGATTAGGTTGAGGTAAAAAGATATATCTTAGAGGATGTTTGAAAAGTCATCCAACGTATGTTTGACTACTCTGGCTATCGAGAAGTTGAACGAGATAATAAGGGTTCTGGGACTTGCGATCACTTCTCTTAGTTGCATTTAAGGCTTAAGCTGACACTTTTCAAACAACCTCTTAAGTAATTCACTAAATCACTTTGACTGGAGAAATCCAACAGCGCCTCAGGTAACTCTTCTAGTTGAGTTAAGGATAATGTGCGAATCTGCTGTTGCATCTTTAGCTCAATTGCACCAAACCGACGTGTCAAAAGACGCAAAATAATCTGCGGTTAGCGACTTCCATACGCGTAAGTCCTGAACATGATCCATGTTGGGTTTCCTTACGTCAACCCAACTAACATTTAATGCACAAATTTAGGCTTGACACGGCACTATATTTATGCAGTAAGTGGATTATTGCAGCAAAGGAGTTGTGCTTTTACCATTAATTGACGCATTCGCAATTGCAGCTTGAGCAGGTTGACTAGCAAGAACCGCAACAACTGGAGCAACTTTTGAACTAGATTGTTTATTTCTTTTTCCATTAGAACCGCCAGCTTTGGAATACTCTATACTGTTTCTGCCGTAGATAGTTGCAACTCCACTTAGCATTCGTTCAGACATTTCGGAGAGGGCTTTATCCATCTGGGTTACTGTCTTACGCGATTCTTCAAGATTGGACACAAGCGTATTATGAGCTTCTAACGTCGCACGGGTAGTGTTGATGAGGTGGTTGTAGGCTTCAATGGTTAATCCATGTCCTAAATCCAGATTTTCTTCAAGGGATTTAAGCAAGGCGAGACGAAGTTGGGCTTTGTCAACAGCAGCAGAACCACGAGTTCTTAAAGACATGAGATATCCTTTTTTTAATAATTCCTTTTTCAACATAGTGGAGTATCCTTTTGCCTGAGATGGGTAGTTTTGTGGATTTATTTCATTAAAAGTTGAACGAAATAATTACGAGTTTGTCTGTATTTTTACTCATTTTTTATATCGATTTGTTGTTTGAGAATAAGTGCAATCAGCAAATGCGATCGCCAAATCAACAAATGCGATCGCCAAATCAACAAATGCGATCGCCAAATCAACAAATGCGAACGCCAAATCAACAAATGCGAACGCCAAATCAACAAATGCGAACGCTAAATCAACAAATGCGAACGCCAAATCAACAAATGCGAACGCCAAATCAACAAATGCGAACGCTAAATCAACAAATGCGAACGCTAAATTAACAAATGCGAACGCCAAATCAACAAATGCGAACGCTAAATCAACAAATGCGAACGCCAAATCAACAAATGCGTAGGCGTAGCCAGCCGCAGGCATCGCCAAAATAATATTATAAAGAGGAAACTAGAACATCTAATTCCCTCCCCTTTATAAGCTACGGTGTACACACAAGTCGAATTACCCCCCTTAATCCCCCCTTAGAAAGGGGGGAAAAAAGAAATCTAGTTTCCTCCCCTTTATAAGGGGAGGGTTAGGGTGGGGTAACTTACCTCAACCGACAAATAACTTCCCTAATCTTATCCACTACACCATCAATATCTTGATAAACTTCTTGATTTGTAAATCTCAAAATCCTCGTACCTTTTGATTCCAAAAATGCTTGGCGATCGCAGTCATATTCACCGAACTCCATCTTGATAGTGACTATCACCATCAATTTCTATGGCAAGTCTCAATTCCGAAGAATAAAAATCCACTACAAATCTGTCAATACTGTATTGTCTGCGAAATTTACAGCTTTCAATTTGTTGATTTCTAAGTTTTGCCCAAACTATTTTTTCAGATGGGGGCATATTGTTTCTGAGAGTTTGCCGTTTTTGCTTTTCTGAGGTTTGGTTATACAGTTTTGTCATCAACGTTTTCATATTCCTGGAATGTGCTTATTATTCCCTGGATTACCCCCCTTAATCCCCCCTTTACAAGGGGGGAAACAAGAGATTCTCGTTCCCTCCCCAATACATACGGGGAGGGTTAGGGTGGGGTAAAAGAATATTTGATACATCAATCATAACTTTTCAAACATCCTCTTAGGCAGAGGTGGCGTACACAAGTACTAAAAACCTTGCTCGCTCAAGGCAACTTAACCGTTTTCATCCGCGGATGAAGATATTATCTGCGTATTTTTTATGAAAAAAGATTCATCCCAATGTATATTTCTGCATTCTTTTGGGAATCATAAATCGAGGAAGAATTATAAACCACAACGTATTACTTCCTGAAATATCACCTAACTTTTAGAGGATAATTATGTCTAAACGCAAGTTGCCCAAAGGACGTAGCACCAGTTCAGTTGCTCTAGAACCAGAAGTTGCGATCGCAGTTATTGGAATGTTTTCCGCAGCTGCTGATGGTGAAGGCATAACCATAGAAGAACAATATGGTTTGAGTGAAATGCTGGGTAGCGTTTCCCAATTTGAAGATTACTCTGATGAAGACTATGAAGAGTTGACTGAGAAAGTCGCCAGCTTGCTAGAGGAAGAAGAACCTGAAGTTTTAATCGAGCAGGCGATCGCATCCCTACCGAATAAAGGTTATCGCGAAGCTGCATACATCACCGCTATCTTGGTGGTAGGGATTGATGAGGAAGTACCCGAAACAGAACAAGATTATATCTCTGAGCTTCAGGGAGCCTTGAAGATTTCAGACAAGCGAGCACAAGAACTGATAGACGAAGTATTCGGGGCAGATGAGGAGGAAGAGGAAGAAGGAGAGGAAGAAGGAGAGGAAGAAGAAGAGGAAGAAGAGGAAGAATAGTGTTAATTTCCTCCAGTCAAACTGACGTAAAAAAAATGTCACACCAAGGTATTATCATCAGGTAGTTTTAAGAACTATGTGATGACCAGGAAAATTTCTCTTAGCTTAATGCTGCTGTTTCTGGGGACTCAAATTGGTGTTACCCAGCCGGCAGCTAAAGCACAAACCCCAGTTGCACCAACAACTACCACAAAATCAATTTGCTCTAGCCAATTAGGAACAGCTATAGATGCTGTAATCAATCGTCCCTTATTCAGTCGGGGGCGCTGGGGAATTTTGGTGCAACCCCTGTCAACCGGGACAACTCTTTACAGTCGGGATGCTCAGAAATATTTTACTCCCGCGTCTAATCTCAAATTGCTGACAACGGCAGCTGCATTGCAGCAATTGGGTGCAAATTTTCGGATTCGCACCTCAATTTATCAGAATGGCAATGGTGTTTTACGTGTTGTTGGTAGGGGAGATCCCAGCTTAAGTGATACTCAACTGCAAACATTGGCACAGCAGCTAAAACAGAAAGGTATTACCCAAATTCAGCGATTGATAGTTGATGATAGTTATATTCAAGGGGATATTGTTAACCCCACCTGGCAATGGGAAGATGTGCAGTCAGACTATGGCGCACCAGTCAGCAGCTTTATTCTAAATCAAAATATTTTTAGCTTAAAACTTGTACCGCAAGCTGTAGGTAAATCTTTACAAGTGCTGTGGACTGATGCTGGCGAGGCGAAACAGTGGCGGACAATTAATCAGTCAGTAACCGTTGCCCAAAATCAACCAACCTACGTTAACGTTACCCGCGAATTATCAGGAACAGTATTACAAATTCAAGGACAACTGACAACAAATTCTGAACCGTCATTAATAGATTTACCTGTAGTTGACCCTAATTATTACTTCTTACGGCGCTTTCGTACTGCTTTGGTAACAGAAAAAATTACCTTGGGGCAAACATTAGTAGTAAGTGGTGGTGTTAATCAAGAAGAAATAGCATTTGTAGAGTCGCCACCTTTATCTGAATTATTAATGGAAACTCTTCAGAATAGTAATAATCTTTATGCTGAAGCACTGCTGAGAGCATTAGCTGTGAAAAAAACCAGAGTTAAAAATCAGACTAGCGCTGATATAGGTTTGGAAGTTGTCAAAGCAAGTTTAACTCAATTGGGAGTTGATCCAGCAAATTATGTTTTAGTGGATGGTTCGGGTTTATCACGTCGTAACTTAGTAACACCAGAAGCTTTTGTGCAAACTTTGCGAGGAATAGCAAGAACACCAGCAGCATATGTGTATCGCGCATCTTTACCCGTGGCGGGTAAAAGTGGAACCTTGAAGGGCCGCTTTCAAGATACACCTGCTGAGGGCATTGTGCAAGCAAAAACAGGTACTTTAACAGGTGTAATTTCTCTATCTGGATATGTGAATGCACCTAAATATGAGCCGTTGGTTTTTAGTATTCTCGTCAATCAATCGGAGCAACCTGCAACAGTTGTGCATCAAGCTATTGATGAAATTGTTCTGTTACTAGTACAGTTACAGCGTTGTTGACAAATGTTTAGAGATGCAAAATTTCGCGTCTCTACATTTGCCTACTATGGTAACTAATTGAAGCGATCGCAGTATAGGATGATCAGAACATTGGTTCTGCTGTAACTTATTCACAACAAGGCTCTAGACTCCGAGCTATCACTTGGGCATTAACCCAAAGATAATAATGTTTAATAATTTAGCGCAGTTGTAGTCCACTTTATAACGACGATTATATCAGTACTACCAACAAAAAAATATGTGGCAGAAATGTCAGAATTTTTGAGATTACGTATTTTTCCTGATTACACTGCTTTTTAAAGGTGACTACGATAGAGCGCATAACAAATATGATATGCCATCAATTATGTGGCGTGTTATTACTCAACTCGAAATAGATAAACTCATTTGTTAACTCTGACAAAAAACCAGAATTACACAATAAAAATTGCTAGCTTAATTGAGTGTTACTTGCTTTAATGCATCATGATTGTTCATACCAATCTGAACGCACAAAAAGTAGTAAACATTAACAAAGTTCAAAAGCTAGAACCAACCCTGAATAAATGCTGATACAAACAGCTACCCAATCAAATAGCTGAAAACATTAGCAATCTCAATATATTCAAGATAATCACATGGGAATAAACCTCAAAAAAGGGCAACATATCTCACTTTCTAAAGAAGCTCCTGGGTTAACAAAGCTGATGTGCGGACTAGGCTGGGATGTAGCAAAACGTTCTGCTGGTGGTTTTTTTGGGGCTTTCAGTAATACTCAAGACTGTGACTTGGATGCTTCTGTAATCTGTTTAGATCAAAAGGACAAAATAACAGATACAAGTAACGTTATTTACTTTAGAAATTTATCCCACAAATCAGGAGCTATTACCCATTTGGGTGATAATCTCACGGGTGCAGGAGCAGGTGATGACGAGCAGATTATTGTAGATTTAACTCGACTACCAAAAGAGATTGTCAAACTAGTTTTTACAGTTAACATTTACGACTGTATTGCTCGTAAACAAGAATTTGCACAGGTACAAAATGCCTTTGTGCGGCTGGTCAATACATCTAACAATCAAGAAATTGCCAAGTATCATTTATATGGGTCTGAATACAAAGGAATGACCGGGATGGTCCTGGCTGAAATTTACAATCATAATAATGAGTGGAAAATGGCAGCTATTGGTAATGGCATTAAGGTTAATGGTTTAGAGGGACTTATGAGAGTCTATGCTTAACTGCTTATTGAGTTGAGTAACTCAATAAAAACTCTGAATAAAATTAATTTTGAAAAAATAGGTAGTTATTATGTCAATTAACCTCAGTAAAGGCGAAAGAATCAATCTTTCAAAAGAAGCACCAAGCTTGAAAAATGCTGGAATTGGTTTAGGATGGGATGTCAACGTTACAGATACAGGTTCAGTTTTTGACCTTGATGCTTCTATATTTATGTTAGGTGCTAACGGAAAAATTCCTAACGAAAAATACTTTGTATTTTATAACAATTCACAGTCACCAGATAGTTCTGTAAAACATGAAGGAGATAGCAGAACAGGAGAGGGCATAGGAGATGATGAGACGATTAAAGTTGATTTGAGCAAAGTTGATGCTTCAGTTCAAGAAATAGTTTTTGTCGTCACCATACATGAAGCAGAGCAAAGAAAGCAAAACTTTGGACAAGTCAGAAACTCGTTTATCAGAATTTATGACAACGCCACAGAAAAACAAATTGCTAAGTATGAATTAGATGAAGATGCTTCTGCCGAAACTGCAATTGAATTTGGTAAGCTTTATCGAAAAGATGGGGAATGGAGATTCCAAGCTGTCGGGGCTGGTTATAAATCAGGGCTTCAAAATTTTGTAGACCGATACGCCGCTTAGTAGCTATCTCATTAGTTAATAAAAAGGGAGTATTCATTGGTGCTACTCCCTTTTTTTGCGTCAAATAAGTAACAGAATTTTAATTTATAGGATGTATCCAAAATGGAAATTGAATTAAATAAAGGTGGCAGGTTTAATCTTTCTAAAGAAGTTCCTGATTTAAAGAAGGTAGCCATTGGCTTAGGTTGGCAAGCAAGTCATAATGGACAAAGCTATGATATTGATGCTTCTGTGTTCATGTTAGGTGCCGAGGGGAAAGTTCCTGATGAAAAATATTTTGTGTTCTATAATAACCTTGAATCTTTTGATGGTTCTCTCAGGCACTCAGGAGATAATAGAACTGGGGAAGGTAACGGAGATGATGAGACAATTTATATTGATTTAACAAAAGTTAATCTATCTATTCAGGAAATAATTTTTGTTGTCACTATTCACGACGGACAGGAAAAAAATAAAAATTTTAGCCAAATTAGAAATGCCTTCATCAAAGTTTATAACCAAGAAACAAGAAGGTCTATAGCTCGTTACAATTTGAGAGAGGGCTTTTCTCAAGAGACAGCTTTAGAATTTGGCCGGTTATATAAAAATAAAGGTGAATGGAAATTTCAGGCAGTGGGAGAAGGCTATAATACTGGTTTACAAAGTTTTGTAGATAAGTATGTTGTCGAAACTAAACAGGAAGAAAAGAAAGTGGAGCCTAAAGTTAACATTCCTGTAGTAACTTCTTATATTGATATCACAAAACAAGCTGATATCAGCTTGTTAAAAGCCAAAGTTGATATTGTCCTAAAAAAAAGAGGTATTAGTCAAGATGCAGCAAGAGTTGCCTTGGTTTTAGATATTTCTGGCTCTATGAACCATCAATATAATTCTGGTGCGGTACAAGCGTTTCTTGAAAGAATAGTTCCAGTAGCTAGTAGGCTAGATGATAATAAAACATTAGATGTTTGGTTTTTCGGATCAAAATCCAAAAGGACAAAATCAGTAACAGAGATGAACGTTGAGGGTTACATTAATAAAGAATGTGGTGAAGCTAAGAGAGCTTTACTTGTTTTTAAAATGCCCTCTCTTATGCTCGAATTAGGTGGTAGAAACAATGAAAGTTCAGTACTAAAAGATGTAATCAAGAAGTATATTCAAGAACAACCTAGTAAATTGTCTACATTGATTGTATTTCTCAGCGATGGAGGTGTGACTGATGAGCAAGAGATTAAAAAAAGTATTATAGAGGCAGCAAAATATCCTATATTTTGGCAATTTGTTGGCTTGGCTGGTTCTAATTATGGAATTTTGGAAAGGTTAGATACAATGGGTGGTCGCATCCTTGATAATGCTGATTTTTTTCATGTTGATGATTTAAGAAAAATAACTGATGAGCAGTTGTATGAAAGACTGTTAAACGAATTTCCTAGTTGGATGAAACAGGCCAGAGCAAAAGGTATTTTAAGTTAGAGTTATGAAATATAGTATCAATAGATTGAGGACTGTATGCTCTATTATCCATACCGGATAAAATTATCAGTAGGAGTTTTGCCCTTCTTGTGGAATAACTTTTATAGACAAAGATAGCGAATTTCGCCGTTGTATTTGAGTAGATGTATCGGCAATAAACAGATTCACTGAAACCTTGCACTCCCAAAACTTCAAGCTGTGGGAGTGTCAATAATTCTGAGTCCCATGATCACTAAGTCGCATTCAACACTGTCAATTTCGGCAATTTTAGGTAAATGTCCCCAATGTTGAAAACCAAATGTTTCAAAAAGTTTTAAACTGGGTTGATTGTGGGCAAAAATTAAGCATACTAGGGACTTTAAACCTAAACTAGGACTTTCGCTAATTGCTTGTGCTAATAGTTGTCGTCCCAAACCACATCGATGAAAGTCAGGGGCTATGTAAATACTAATTTCGGCAGTCCTACTATAGGCGGGCCGCCCATAAAAGGATTGGAAACTAAGCCATCCAGCAATTACTCCCTCTACTTCGATTACCCAAAGTGGGCGTTGTGAAGGCGATCGCGCCTTAAACCAAGGAAGGCGACTTTCCACAGATACTTGCTCTAAATCAGCGGTTGCCATGCGGCTAGGAATTGCAGCATTATAAATTGCCACAATAGCAGGCAAGTCAGTTTCAGTTGCATGGCGAATAGTCATTGCTACCGTTTTAGAGAAAATCTTGAGAAAATATTCAAAAATAATACAGCGTTAACAGCGTTCCGAAAGCCGTAACACACCCTAGTAGTCTGTCAATAAATAATTGAGGGGTGCGGATTGTTCGTAGTTTGCGCTAAAGCGAAGACAGCGCCAATTACGAACCGATCAAATTAAACTTGACAGATTACTAGACTATCTCACCAGAATAGTTTTGGCTCCCCGTCGTGCCGCTTGGATAGCAGCCGCAGTTCCTCCGGTTCCTCTACCGACAGCTAAGACATCAGCCGTGTATGTCTGATTAACTATCCCTTAACCTCGCTGGAGTTTCAACATATTCTTCCCAGATAGCTTGGACTCAGATAAAATAATTTATTTTTTTCGGATATTTCGTTTATGTAGACAGAAATCACAAATCTGATAGCCTAACGTTGACTGCTAATGTTACATCTAGTATCGTTGAGCGGTGAAAAACCAACGTGAAAGCACAAGTATTTAGAGGCGTCAATCAACTGTCTTACGAAGATATCCCAGTTCCAACCGTAGAACCAGATGAAGTGCTGGTACAGGTGCGGGTAGTGGGGTTGTGTCAGTCAGATATTAAAAAAATTCGTTATCCACTGTATGAACCGCCGCGCATTTTTGGACATGAAACTGCCGGCACGATCGCAGCACTAGGCAATAATGTCAAAGGCTGGCAAGTTGGACAACGAGTAGCGGTGATGCACCACATCCCCTGTATGCGTTGCACCTACTGCCTAAATGATAATTTCTCCATGTGCGATGTTTACAAAAACATCTCCACAACCGCAGGCTTTAACGCCAGTGGCGGCGGTTTTGCTGATTATGTCAAGGTTCCCGGACATATTGTCCAAAATGGTGGACTGATTCCTATCCCCGATCGCATCAGTTTTGAAGAAGCGAGTTTTGTAGAACCGACTAACTGCTGCTTGAAAGCTGTGAAAAAAGCCCAAATTGCCCCAGGACAAACTGTGTTAGTTACTGGTGCTGGGCCAATTGGGTTAATGTTTATCATGTTGGCAAAGTATTTCGGAGCAAAAGCGATCGCCACCGATTTACTGCCCTCTAGAATCGAAAAAGCCTTGAGTGTCGGTGCAGAGGCGGCTTTTGATGCTCGTGATCCCGATTTACCAGCAAAAATCCATGCCCTAACTGGTGGACTGGGTGTTGATGTTACCCTGCTAGCTGTTCCGAGTGATAAAGCTTTCTTTCAAGCACTTGATTGTACCCGTAAAGGTGGCAAAATCTTGTTTTTCGCCGAATTTCCTGATGAGGTGGAAATTTCCATCAACCCCAATATCCTCTATCGTAGAGAAATTGACTTGATCGGCAGTTACAGCTCATCTTATCGGCTTCAGAGTCTATCAGCTGATATTGTATTTAATCAGCGGATTGACGTGCAAGCGTTGATTAGCGATCGCTATCCATTAAAAGATTTGGGTGCAGCTGTGGAAGTTGCGATCGCACCCACACCGGATACTTATAAAATCTTAATCTATCCGTAAAAGGGGATGGGGGGGATCTCTTCAATTTTGAATTTTGAATTTTGAATTTTGAATTGTTATCTCCCCTGCTCCCTCGTCTTTTTGTTAAACTCAAAAAAATGCTTATTACCCAAGTTGTAGTAGCCCTACTAGCTTTCTACGTCGCCTGGAATCTCGGAGCAAACGATGTTGCTAACGCAATGGGAACCTCTGTAGGTTCCAAAGCTGTTACCCTCAAACAGGCACTAATAATTGCTGGGGTATTAGAGTTTACGGGTGCTGTATTGTTTGGGCATGAGGTAACCCAAACCCTAGCGACGAAAATTGCTAATCCCGCTTTATTCGCTGCTACGCCCCAAATATTCGTTGTTGGGATGGTAACGGTGTTAATTTCCTGTGGTGTGTGGTTGCAAATTGCTACATCACGCGGTTTACCAGTATCCTCTTCTCATGCAGTTGTTGGTGCGATCGCCGGATTTAGTTGGGTAGCTTTGGGAGTGGGTGCAATTGATTGGTCATCAATTGGCTTGATCACCATTGGCTGGGTTTTAACGCCATTAATTAGTGGTGCGATCGCCGCTTTATTTTACAGTCAAATCAAGCACTGGATTTTGGATCAACCCAATCAACTAGTGCAGTTACAAGAGTGGATTCCCTGGTTGAGTACTATATTGCTAGGTGTATTCGGCGTAATTGTATTACCATCGCTGACTGAACCGCTAACCAATTTTGTAATTGAGCTTGGTTTTCCAATCCCTGCTTACGATATCCCACTCTTAACGGGTGCAATCGCAGCAGTTGGACTCACAATCATTAGTTGGCGACAATTGGAAGATTCGGGGGAAGTGGAGGAAAAATTTCCACCCCAGACTCAGGAATTACCATCAATCCAAAATCGTTCGACTGAGCGAAGCCGAAGTCCAAAACCTCAAATCCCAAATCCAGTTGAGCGCTTATTCGGACGATTCCAACTGCTAAGTGCTTGCTTTGTAGCTTTTGCTCATGGTTCTAATGATGTGGGAAATGCGATCGCTCCTTTAGCTGCGATCGTCTACATTGATCGCACTGGTAGCGTACCTACAGATGGTATCACTATCCCCATTTGGATTTTAATCCTTGGTGGTGCTGGTATTGTTGGTGGTTTAGCTGTCTGGGGTAAAAAAGTCATCGCCACTATTGGCGAAAATATTATTGCCTTGCAACCTAGTAGTGGATTTTGTGCCGAACTTGCTACTGCTACCACCATCCTTATCGCCTCTCGGCTAGGTTTACCAGTCTCCACATCCCACGCTCTCGTCGGCGGTGTAGTTGGTATTGGACTAGTGCAAAATATCAAGTCGATTAAGTTCAAAACACTACAAGGCATTGCCGCCGCATGGCTAATTACAATCCCCGTGAGTGCTGGCCTGTGCGCTGCCATCTTTAGCATCGCTCGGATTTTATTTTTGTAAGAATTATTACTATTTTGCTAACTTTTCCTTTACTGCATCTACTCACAGCAAAACATAGACTGCAACAATGCCAAAAAAGCGGGTTTTTGCAGAATTGCTACTGATTCATTAGAATGTTGTGCAGGGGATAGCGTAACTTTGAATTTCCACAGAAAGATACTTTAATCTCTATTTAGAGATGTAAACTGTCACACAAGTTACATTCCACACAAATTTACAGCTAGTTTCGCAAGTCAGACAATTTTGTGGCTGTAGGGCACGCATCTGCAAGTCTTTGATAATTACTATTGGCAGCAAAACAATAAATATTTATTTGGAGTGAGATTTCTTTCAAAGTAAAAATCTCATTGGCGAATAATTGATGTAAATTAAACATGCTGAACAAAACACCGTGGATTAAGCACTATCGCAAATTTGATGCTTTGCCAAGTTGTGTTCAGTACGACAAAATTACGTTGAAATGCGGAAGTGCTGTTAAAATTTTTAATTTATCTGGCAAAATACAGGAAATTAAGATGAGCGCCAAGAAATTGTACGGGAAGCAGCTTTATCGTCAAGATGTTAGAGGTTAGAAGCTAATGGGGCGATTCGAGAAGCAACCAGAAAACCCGAGAGTCAGAGGCGAGCTATCTAGAGCAGCAGAAAATGCTCTTTGGGCTGTAGTTGAAGATTTAGAAAATCTTCAGCAGAATGTCCTGAGAGTGTTGCAAGAAGACGTAAAGCGGCTTCAGTCAGAAAAAAATCGGTTATCTGATGACATTCAAAGCTTGCTAGAGGAAAAAGAGCATTTACAACAAGTGCGCCAAATTACTGAACAGCAAGTGTTAATTCGTCAACTGGCAGAAGTTCTGGCAAAGCATATATCTTCACAACTGCAATCCTCTCTGGCGACTTTAGCTAACCAAACCATAGAGGGCAAGTCTTATGATCAAGCTGCGCTGAAATCCGCCCAAGTCAGCAGCAATGTTGTAGTAGGTGAAATCAATGAAAAAGTCGAACACATGTTTGACAGCCTGGATGACACCGTTACTGTTACCTTTAACTCGCTGCAACAGGAGATGAAGAACTATCAAAGTAATCTTTCCCAACAGTTGTCACGGATGTATAGCCAGCAGCAGCAAGGGGAAACGATTTTGGCGGAGTTTGTTAATCGCCTGCATGGAGAACTAGAAAAAACTATAGAAGAAACTTCACGCAAACCAGCAACAGCAGGTACACCTACTGTTTTACAGTTTACGGAGCCAGAGAAAAACAGTTCTTTTGAGACATCCCCGCCACCGTTTGGCGAAGTAGTAAAAAATTCCCCTGAGCCAATTTCCCCGATCCCTAATAAATTTTTAGAAAAGGAAACTAAATCAGAGCCGACGATTGTTAGAGAAAACGCCGCGAACCCAATTTCTGTCCCCAGCAAGGACTTGTTTCAAAAGGAAACTAAATCAGAGCCGACGATTGTTAAAGAAAACGCCGCGAACCCAGCTTCTGTCCCCAGCAAGGACTTGTTTCAAAAGGAAACTAAATCAGAGCCGACGATTGTTAAAGAAAACGCCGCGAACCCAACTTCTGTCCCCAGCAAGGACTTGTTTCAAAAGGAAACTAAATCAGAGCCGACGATTGTTAAAGAAAACGCCGCGAACCCAGCTTCTGTCCCCAGCAAGGACTTGTTTCAAAAGGAAACTAAATCAGAGCCGACGATTGTTAAAGAAAACGCCGCGAACCCAACTTCTGTGCCCAGCAAGGACTTGTTTCAAAAGGAAACTAAATCAGAGCCGACTGCTGCTGTCGTTCCGCCACCAAAGGACAATGCCACCGAACCAATTTCTATCTTCAATAAGGACTTACCGGAAAGCGAAACTACATCAGAGGCTCCGATCGCATCCGTGCTACACCCCAGAGCAATACAACCTTCACAAAAGAGAAACGCTGCTGAACCAATTTCTCTCCTCCGCAGGAACGGGTCACAGAGCAAAGCTAAATCTTCACCTTCTATTACACTAGAGCCGCCGCCGGGATCAAAACCCCCACAACCGCGATCGCCTAATTCCTCAGGCTTATCGCCCATCCAAAAAATCGGTTTCTTGCTGATTGTCTTATCGGCAGTGGTATCGTCGCTTTACAACATAGCCATTAAGGTAATTTTCCACGAAGGTTCCCAGATTTTTGGAGTATTAGAAGTAGAGCGGTTGCTACCGCCGACTTTAGGCAATATTTTGTTAATTTTGACGCTACGATTTATGGTGGTAGTACCACTGATGGTACTGTTGTCTCCTATATTGCATCCAAGACTATGGCAAGACTTGGAAAGCTTGGCTAATTCAGTCCGAGGAAATCCCACATCTGCCAATGCAGCTACCAAGCAGATTTTGCTGTTCTCGATTGTGAGTGGGTGCTTTTTGTTTTTGTCTCAGGTACTCATATACATTGCGATCGCTCAAGTCACAACTGGAATGGCGATCGCACTGTTCTTTGTCTATCCGATGGTTAGTGGTTTATTGTCGTGGTTTCTATTTCGCGATCGCCCTACCATATTCCGCATCGGTGCGATCGCCGCGATTTGCTGCGGTGAATTGTTGGTTTTAGGGGGTTCTTCCACCATCGGTACGAATAATACTTCAATGGGAAGCAGCACCGCTATTCTTTCGGGTGTGGCTTTTGCTGCCTATATAATTCTGACGCGGGTTTGTGCTAGCAAACTGCATCCCGTGACTTTTACTTTAATTAACTTCGCTACCATGTTGTTGTTGAGCTTTATCTGCTTGATGCTACCTTTTTGGAACTTGGTAGTTGACCCCTCTAAGATGCTGGAACTGGTTTTAAGCGCATTTATTTTGGGTGTGCTGACTCTTGCAGGCTATTTGCTCAATAATGTTGGTATTAGTAAACTAGGTGGCTCACGAGCGGCGCTCATCGGTGGTACCATCCCAGTTTTAACCGTGATTTTCGCTGGGTTAATCATTCAAGAAAATTTGGATTTTGTGCAAATTCTGGGAGTGTTGTTAGTAACCTTTGGCGCGGCTGCTTTCAGCTTTGAAACAATGCGAAATCAGGTTAAATCCTCTAATTCCACGAATTAAATGGCGAGTTCAATCAGTTTACCTGAACTACCCCACGGATAAATCCGGGGGGTTTCAACTCGACTAACATCTCTAAACTAATGTGATCGCAGGTCTTCTATATATTTTAGATTCTAAATTTCTATATCTATCAGGACTTACGCATTGAAAACCTGAAACCTTGATCCCCCCTTAAAAAGCTACCGTGTACACACAAGTCGAGTGGGCAATCAAATTGACGGAAAAGAACGGAAAATTATTTTTAAAATCCTTGATTTTCTGTTAAACCTCTATCAATAAGCCTAGACTATTGATAATCAGTTTGATCAACTCAAAACCTTACCAATATACGGCTTGTATCTTACCAGGCAAGGATTTTAGGACTTGTGTGTAGACCGTAGCCTTAAAAAAAGGGGATTTTAAAGAGCCAACTTTTTAAGGGAATTGGCGGATCTATTCTGTGTAAGTCCTATCTATAAATAAATCGGAGTAGTAATCAGATTAAGTGGAGATTTGATGCGTGTAGAGATGTTGCAATGCAACGTCTTTACTGTATAGCAGTTTTCAATTATGTGAAGTAGAGCATGTAGGGCTGCACAGATGTGGATTGGTGTCAACTTAACAAATCGGCGGGTTGGGATTTTGCGCCCCTACCTTGTACCTGATTCATCGATGCGTAGCGGCTTCAGGCAGGGTACAAGAAGCGCTATAAGCAATTAATATTAATTATTAATAATATATTTTATGAACTTAGCCTGATATAGGTGAGGAAAACACTTATATATAAGCAGTAATCAGAATAACTTGACTTGTAATATATTTTTATGAATTTAGCCTGATACAGGTAGGGAAAACACGTATATATAAGCAGTACGAGTAATACTAACTTAAGCAAATGAGCATGAGTATTTGCTCAGAGGAAAGATTTACAAGGAGTTTAAGCGATTGCAACACGTTTTTGAACTTGGAGATGAAAAAGCAGCACCGCGAACTAGACTAACCCGTTTTTTAAGCGTGAGAGATTGTTGTAGCTACATGAATATATGGAGCGATCGCCTGTGAAAAGGCTAATAAAATTATTCTCCGGTAACCTCTGCAATCGACGCAAAATTTAAAATGCCTCATTTCTATGCTCTTGAGCTTGATGAGATGGTATCTTTAGGTAGGTCGGCGTAAATTTGTAGTTGAGACGAGGTAAAGGTAGGAAGCAGAAGCCAGAAGGGAAGAGGGTTTTAGCCCCATTCATTTTTATTCACATAGTTACGTTTATTTGTGCCTTTCTAGTTATTTCTGCCGTTTTCTAGGAGTCAATCTGGTCTACGATTGCCCAGATGCCCGGAAAATGAATGCTTATATCGTAGCTTGCTGCGGATTCTTTTGCTCTTATGGCAACAAACTGTCTACGCCATTCAAGTCCTTCAAAGATATAAAACAGCGGGGTAAAAATATACTTGAAAGTAGCCAAGGAATTAGTTAAATGATCAAAGGATAATATTCTTTCATGAAAAAAATATAAATCCCTTGAGAAAAATTATCTAAATAATCATCAAGTGGAATCCAATCTGTTTTATTATATATCTGGCTAATAAGTAAATTTTTAGCCGATTAGCATTATCAAGAAAGCCTAATGGCTATGCGATTAAATCGAATTGAATCGCGGCTTTCTGTGTCAAATAATTAACAAAAAAGGAGAAATAAAATTGGGACTTAGTAGGATATTTAGAAATATCATCAAACTTTGATTTAGGCGAATGCAACTTACTTAAGTATGGCTCATTTCTCAAATCAAAAAAACATAAATTTATGCAAAAGAGAAAAACAATGATATGATCAAGAACGAGATTTTAAGAAACAACAGGTATTTTGAAATTGGAATTATTTGCTCTACTTGAGGTCTACTATCTTCCCTCAAGCCTATGGCTTATACTGCCGAGATATGACTTGAGGTTGTAAAGGGGATGATAGTTGAGAACGATCTGTGTGGCTCAACCTCTGAATGTGGCTACACCTGATGAGCGATTTCTTTTTAGACCAATCCCAATTATTTCTAGCCACCTGTGTACTATAAATAATTCGCCAAAGCTGAATAAAAACCATCTTTTTAGAGTAACAGATATCCCAAATGAACCGCATAAACTAATTTTTACTCCAAGTCGGCATAGTGCCATAATTAGGTGTAAGCGGCTTGACATTGTTGCTCTTGAAAGATGAGAAAAACCCCAGAAAACTTAAAGGCTTTGTAGATTACTTACAACACAGTTGACTTTTGGGAAGTAAACCACCGTCAAGCTGAACTTTGTGATATCTCTAATTTTCTGGTCAGATGCAGAGACAGTTATAGTAACAACCACTCTCATCTGCCTTTGTACCAGAGAATATGCGAAAATGGTAGTTTGCGCTACCACTGATTTAAGAGTTATCGCATACTAATATAGTTTGGAGTAAAGACATTGCCTTCAGCCAAGTGTATACTACCTATTTTCATTCGATTAAAAACTGTGTAAACGTGCTATTCAATTGTCTGTAATATGAGTAACGACATAGATCTGATCAAACGTCTTGACCCCAGTGCGATGGATCAGATCATGCTTTATCTGGCTTTTAGTGCCATGCGGACGAGTGGTCACAGGCATGGGGCATTTTTAGACGCAGCCGCAACGGCAGCAAAGTGTGCAATTTACATGACCTATTTGGAGCAGGGACAAAACCTGCGGATGACAGGGCATTTGCACCACTTGGAGCCAAAACGGGTAAAAATTATTGTAGAAGAAGTCAGACAGGCACTAACAGAAGGCAAATTGTTAAAAATGTTGGGTTCTCAGGAACCTCGCTATTTGATTCAATTGCCTTATGTCTGGCTAGAAAAATATCCTTGGCAACCGGGGCGATCGCGCGTTCCTGGTAGCAGTCTGACAAGTGAAGAAAAAAGACAAATTGAGCAGAAACTGCCAAGTAATCTACCTGATGCCCAGTTAGTTAGCTCCTTTGAGTTTCTGGATTTGATTGAGTTTTTGCATAAGCGATCGCAAGAAGACTTGCCCCCCGAACACCAAATGCCTTTGAGTGAAGCCTTGGGTGAGCATATCAAGCGCCGTCTGCTCTACTCAGGAACTGTAACACGCATTGATTCTCCTTGGGGAATGCCCTTCTACGCTCTTACCCGTCCTTTTTATGCCCCAGCAGACGATCAAGAACGCACTTACATCATGGTGGAAGATACCGCTCGGTATTTCCGAATGATGAAAGATTGGGCAGAACGGCGACGAAATGCCATGCGCTTGCTGGAAGAACTTGATATCCTCCCAGAAAAAATGCAGCAGGCTATGGAAGAATTGGATGAAGTTATCCGTGCCTGGGGAGATAAATATCACCAAGACGGAGGTATTCCAGTGATTTTACAGACGGCTTTTGGCGAAAGAGAAGACTAATAGCGCTACGCAAAATTCAAAATTTGAAAAGCTTAGAAAGTAAGCTTTTCACTGGTTTTGTTCCTTGCTTAAAAGTCTTGTGATTACCCACATTTTTGTAACAGTCAAACTGTTGCACTGATCGAATCCCGCCAAGAACTTAAGTTTTTGGCTGATAGCTAAAGTCTACTCAAGTGGACTGAAATTTTCCCTTTTACATTGGATAGCCATGTAGATGGCTGAAAATTTTGTATTTATTCCTCTTGAGAGGAGTGCAAGCTTATTAGCCTCAGAAGAAATTCCGAGGCGGAATGGCAACGAAGCAGAAGATTCAAAAAATGTTAGTAATGATAAAGTTTAAAAGTAGGGGTATGGTTGGTCTATTTGCACTGTAATACTGTACTAGAGCATCGATTCACTAATCAAAAACCTAACCCCCCATCTCCCTTGAGCAAGCCAAATTCCCCTCTGTACTATGCCTAACGGCAGGCTTACGCCAAGATCGAGGGGTTGGGGGAGAGGTTCTTCCACGAAGGATTACTGAATTGGTGTTCTAGTAGTACAAAAGTCACAAGCAGTTTTGTGATTTTTGTATTGTAAGTATTTAGTTTGCATAATTTGCAAGCGAAAAGTAATTATGGCAGGTTTTGTATACAAAAATAAAATATTGTTGTTCAAGTCATAGTAGGGTGGGCATTGTAATGCCCACCCTACTAATTAACCTGTATTTTCAGTCAATTACAATCAGGACTTACGCAAAAATGCAGTGAAAACCTTGATTTACCGTAGGGGCAATTCATGATTTGCTCCTACATTTCGTACTTGATGCGTAAGTCCTAACAATTACAAAACACTGTAATTTAATTAGTGCCAGGTTGTGTCGGAATAATCGGTTGTGTCGGAACAATCGGTTGTGTTGGAACTGGGGTAGTTTCGAGACTTGGGCTTGAACCCGTAGGTATTATAGTCTGCGGTGTAGACGAAGATGAAGCACCAACAACACTATCACTAGCACTGATACAAGTATCTAACACCTGAGCAGGGGGAAGGTCGATTTGACTACCCAAGCCAACCACACACTGGCCAAAGCGCACGGGCAACAAACTACGTCCACAGTAATCTAAAACTGCCGGATTAGCTGCTTCCTTAGTACTTAAGCTGGCGCCAACTACACAGGTGGCTAACTCCTCAGGACGCCGGGCCTTCCCACAATAAGAAAGCGCATCTGTCGCGGCAATTTGGGTTTTCTTATTAATTTTAACCACGCAAGAAGCCAAATCCCTTGGACGCAGTGCCCCTGCACAACCTTGTGATGCAGTTTCTGCCGTGACGCCTACTTTTAGGAGGCGACCCGCACAGACACTATAATCATTGCTGTAGGAGGCAGCAACAGCAATCTGAGGTAAGCTGGTTGTCAACCATCCAGCTATAGCCAAAACTGATACTGTTAAAATCCTGGAGGTGGAACTGGCTTGTTTGTTCTTACCTCTATTAACCACTTTTTTGCTCTGTGACATTGCCATTCTCCAAACACCCAAGGTTATGCTAACTCAAATATTTTAAAAATCCTCTGCAATTAAAGAATTTCAGCGGCAGCAAGGTATAGACATAATTAATTATGCCCAAAATTGTGTTAATATAACTGTTTGAAAGATAAGTAGGCAACGTAAAAAGTATTTCAGAGTAAGAATACTGCGTGAACCAATCTGATGATTGAGTAGCCTACGAAACTAAATAAACACAAAAAACTTATTGGCAGGAGTCCGGCGGGGCACGTCGGAATTCAGGCTTGGAAGCCAGTATGTCGGATTTACCGACTTAAAGCAACTGGCGTATAAAGTTGATGCCTCTACTTTGGTAGGATACGTCATACCAAGGCAAGCAGCTTCAAAAAACCAAGAATCCCTTGATGATAAATCAGGGGAATGTCAGAATGGAACGTCTGGGTAAAGTTTAAACAGGATTAGATTAAGGAAACTCATGTCCCGATATAGAGGGCCACGCCTCAGAATTGTACGCCGCTTGGGCGATTTACCAGGATTGACTCGTAAAAGCGCTAGACGCGCTTACCCACCAGGTCAGCATGGTCAGAACCGCAAGAAGCGCTCTGAGTATGCTATCCGTCTAGAGGAAAAGCAAAAGCTCCGCTTCAACTACGGTTTGACTGAAAAGCAATTGCTGCGCTATGTGCGGAAAGCCAGACGTGTTACTGGTTCTACTGGACAAGTGCTGCTGCAATTGCTAGAAATGCGCTTGGATAATACCGTTTTCCGCTTGGGTATAGCCCCGACTATCCCCTCAGCTCGTCAACTGGTGAATCACGGTCACGTAACTGTTAACGGTCGTGTGGTTAATATTGCCAGCTACCAATGCCGTCCTGGCGAAGTAATTGCAGTCAGGGATCGAGCACAATCACGGAAGTTGGTGGAAGCTAACTTGCAATATCCCGGTTTGGCTAACCTCCCCAGTCATTTAGAGTTTGACAAAAATAAGTTGGTTGGTAAAGTCAACAGTGTTATTGAAAGGGAATGGGTGGCATTACAAGTTAATGAACTACTTGTGGTGGAATACTACTCACGACAAGCGTAAGAGAGACGCGATTAATCGCGTTTGTAGTTAGGAGAGACGCGATTAATCGCGTCTGTACAGGAGTTATGAGTTGAAAGACAATAATTCCTAACTCCTTACTATTTTTATCCACCAATTTGCGACATGGTACGGGTATATGTACCTAAAATGCCAGAATCGCGCTCTTTAAAATTAATTTCTGGCTTGATTCCGAGTAAATGCCTCACCTGCTCTTGTAATTGAGCGGTGCTGATACCAGAACGCAGAGCGGTTTTTAAATCTATTTGACCAGTTTCATTCAATAAACAGGGACGCAGCCAGCCATCGGCACTCAGGCGCATCCGGTTACAACGATCGCAAAAACATTCTGACATTTGACTAATAAATCCCAGTGTCCCCTTCGCACCGGGAATTTTAAAGATATCAGCAGGGCCAGCACCACGAACTTGAGATTCTGTCAAGCCCCAATGATCGCGGATTTGTTGTCGTAAATCGGCTGAAGATATCCAACCGCGATCGCCAAACAAATGCACATTACCAATGGGCATAAATTCAATAAATCGAACGTGCCACTGTTTGTCAATTGTCAGGGCGGCTAAATCTAGAACTTCGTGATCGTTGACGCCAGGAATTACCACCACATTCAGCTTCAGTGGGTCGAATCCGACGTTATGAGCAGCTTGAATCCCCTGCCAAACTTGTTGCCAACGAGAACGACCCTGATTACCAATAATTTGGTCAAAAATGTCGGGATCAAGAGAGTCAAGACTAATATTAATTCGTCGCAGACCTGCATTGTAAAGGTTTTGTGCCATCGGAGCCAGCAAAAACCCGTTGGTGGTCATTGAGAGGTCTTGAGTTTGGGGAAGAGAAGCGATCGCACTGACCAAATCCACCACACGGGGACGCAATAAGGGTTCACCCCCAGTCAAACGAAACTGATTAAAGCCGACTGGAATAAATACCTCTTGAATTAAGGTGAGCAGTTCCTCATCAGTCAACAGCTGTTGTTTGAGAATATAGTCCAGTTCTACTCCCTCTGGCATACAGTATTGACAACGAAAATTGCAGCGATCGATTAAGCTAATGCGGAGGTAGTCTACCTGGTTCATCGTTTTATTTTTATTGTCTCTGATTAATTAAAGACTTCATCGAATTTTAGATTTTAGATTTTAAATTTTAGATAATGGAATTGAATAATTCAAAAGCGTTCGACTAAGCGCTCACACCATACCCCTACGGGGATCTTGCTACGCGTAGCGTTCCGCAGGAAAGTCCAAAATTTAAAAAAGTCTGAAAGCAAGAGAATTAAAATGCGAGAACAAATCTAAAATTATTGCTCGATAGCCCCTGAATTCATGTAACGTGGCTCAATCCAAAATCCCAAATCCAAAATCTCAAATCCAAAATCCCAAATCCAAAATTGAGTTCCAGAGGTGGTTTACCCCTTCCTACTATATTTGTTGTAACTCAAAATACCGTACTCCCCTTAAGTGAGAGTTCACAGATTGTGGCATAATAAGCCGATCGCATCCACTAGTTAGTCATCAATCGTGCAAGACACCGACTCCATCAACGACCTTGCTGCTGCTTTACAGCAGCCAGCAGATATTACCTTTAAACTGCCCGATCCAGAAGATGAACAGATTCTAGAGTCAGATTTTCAAGAGCAGCTAGAAATAGCTTGGCAGGTATGCGATCGCTTTGATTTGCAAACTGAAATCTGGCGGGGGCGAATTTTACGGGCTATCCGCGACAGAGAGAAAGTCGGTGGTGACGGACGCGGTACTGGCTTTCTGCGATGGCTAAAAGAGCGGGAAATCAGCAAAAGTCAAGCTTATGCCTGGATTCAATTGGCGAATAGTGCCGATACTCTGATCGAAGACGGTAAACTTGACCCAGGATCTGTGAACAACTTCAGTAAACGGGCTTTTGTTGAAACCTCCAAAGCATCGCCCCAAGTGCAACAGATGGTGAGTGAAGCTGCACAAAAAGGCGATCGCATCACCAGGCGGGAAGTACGTCAACTCAGCGATGAATGGACAGCCATGTCCTCAGATTTGCTACCGGAAGCAGTTAAGGAAAAAGCAGCAGATAACACCCTTCCCCCACGCTACATCGCCCCATTGGTGAAGGAAATGGAAAAACTGCCAGAATCGCACCAAAAATTTATTCAAAAGGAAATTGCTGCTAACCCTGATGTGGATACCCTGAAACAGGTAACTAATGAAGCGCGTAACTTGGCGAAATATCTCAAAGGGGCGGCTCAAGTGCAGGCGTTGACGCAGGAAGATGTTGACATTGAAACAGCCTTAGAAGAAGCGCAAAGAGTCGGCTGTTTGAGCATTGCTGCTGATTTGGTAAATCAAGCATCTCAAATTGAACAAACGATCGCTAAACTTTACATGACTTGGAAACGGATCAGTAATTTAGCAGATCGATTATATGTAGATACTGGCGCAAGTACACCCAACTTGCGATCGCTCCTCAATTGCTTGGAACCTCTGGGTGGTGAAATCATGGAATTGCAACTTAGTGGTGCGACTGAACACACTATTCGTTTGCAAATTCAGGAGACGAGTTAGGAGTATGATCTCGTTCCCATGCGGAGGATGGGAATGCCCATCTAGAGGCTCTTTCTCTAGTCAAATTCGGTAAAGCCTCTAGATATAGCCATTTTCAATCTGGTGAGGTACAGGTATGCAAACAGATTTAACCCCCTTCCCGTTTCAGGAAGGGGGAAAAATTCAAAGCCTCTGACGCCATATGCAACAAGAGTGGCTCGCCGGACGCCAGTCGTCTTTCAAGTTCCTGCTGACTAACGTAGGCGTAGCCCGCCGTAGGCATCGCTTATTCTTTTCCTAATTACAGAAATCCATTTATTGTCTAATTTGTCAATGCGTAAGTTCTGTTAACTTTCCTTGCGTCTTTGTCAAAATTTTGAGATATTAAATTAAAAAATTAATTCAGATAGAAACTTATGACAACCGAGCAAGAGCTTCAAACTCTTTTTAATACCTTAGATAGGGATCAAGACGGCAAAATCTCCATTAATGATCTCTTTTTAAGTCCTGGTTTAAGTGCAATCATCTCATCAGAAACAAATACCACTAGTCCCCAGGAATTACTAGTAAATTATGATTCAGACAAAGACGGTAGTATTACCTTTGAAGAGTTAAAGGAAGCTGTTGAGCAAGCAAATAGTTTAAACTAGCATTCAAAAAACAAGGGTATCAATACCCTATTGTCCTCATACCCTGTAAGGTGTGAGGGTGATTCTTCTCATTGCCATTGGTAAGAAATGTCAAAAAGTGGGAAGGTAGGATATTTAATCTTTAAATTGATGATTGGAATCATTACATTTTCTCTTACTCGTCTCGCTGCCTCCCGTCACTCGCACTCGCGACCACTGGGAAACGATAGAGGGGAACTTATCAGCACTCTTCCATAATTTGCTCACATCGACCTCATTAACAGACTTCTGTGGTTTCCTAGCTAAGTGACCACCGTAGGCATCGCTTATTCTTTTCTGATTTTCTATGTTGCATTGATTGTCTCATCTGTCAATGCGTAAGTTATGTACATTTGCGATTTCGGCGATGCCTGCGGCGGGCTACGCCTACGCATTTGCGATTTTCGCGATGCCTACGGCTGGCTACACCTACGCAATTGCTGATTGCGTTCATCCTAAAACAACTTCAGACAAAGACCTCTAAGAGGTTTTACTACCAAAACCTGTCCCTCTCCAACTCAAAGAGGAACAGGCTTGAACTTTAGTTTAAGATAGGGAGAGGTTTATCGAACTCATGTCTACTTAGCAGCGCAAGATGCAGTGTTGAGCCAAGAGTTATGGGGCGTCGCCGTGGGTACTTGAGCAACCAGAACCACGTTCCTATTAGCATCTATAACCCACCCTTGGGCTTCCACAATTTGAGTAGGTTCATTGACAGAATTAACTTTCTGTGATTTATCTTCTGTATTTCGCTGTGCCTGAACAACCGCTCTTTTCGGAATACTCTCAGCATGATTCTGACTTTCTGGAGAGAGTGTGATCCAATCTGCCAGCACCGCATCATCAGCTATCAATGGCTGCGTGGGATCGGCTATTAGTCCTCCACGCCCAGTCCTAATAAATGAACTCCTGGCTATTTTTGCACCCGAATTACAATCAGCAACAATCTGCTGCGAAGCATCAACCAAATTTACGGGTAGTTCCACTAATCCCCTACTGGGGTCAGCATCTGGTGAGTTGATTTGGACTGTGCCATTTAATGAAGGGTTTTGCTGAGAAAATGCAGTGATATCGTTCGTTTGAACCTTACTTGGTTTTAGTTGCTCTGGGTCTTTAGTGTTTAACAGCCTCTCTAAGTCTGTACGGGTGCGTGGCACAAAACCAAAGATATTCTTAGCGGTGATTGTGATTTTACCACCAGAGCCAGAAAAGGCATTGGCGGTGATATCGCTATTTCCCAAGGGAGGGGCGACAACGAAGCCATTAGATACATTGATGGTGATATTACCGCCATCTCCATTACCTTCGGCATTAGTGGTTATTTGACTGTTGCGCTGCATCAGTAATAAGTCCCGCACCTGTAGCGAAATATTTCCGCCCTTACCTGATTCACTATCAGATTTGAGTTTTCCTTCGTTGTCGAGCAGGATGGAGCGAACGCTTACATTGATGTCACCTGATGTTCTTCCTAGGTTGCGTCCATCCCCTAAAACGCTCACGTTTATTTCAGCTTTATCCCGGACAATCAATTTCCCTGTAGTAATTGTAATTTTCCCAGACTCGCCAAGACCGAAAGTTGTAGCAGACAAGATGCTAGGGTCACCTTGTGCTGTGGTTCCAATGAGCTCTACGGACTCGAAAGCGTTCACAGCTATATTACCTCCTTTGCCTGTAGCTGATATCCGTTGTGAGTTCTGTAACGTTCCACTAGAATCTGCTGATATCTCTGCTCCATCTTGAATAAGTAATCTCCCAGTTTTGATCGTTATGTCACCGGCCTTTCCCTCAGCGCCAGTTGTACTAAACAATGTACTAACAATAGTTTTATTATCTGGTCTGACAAAGCTACCAATCAGCTCTACAGATTCAAAGGCATTCACGATCAAATTTCCTGCCGCACCCTCGCCTATAGTAGAAGTACCTACTTGAGCGCTATCTCGAACAATTAATTTCCTTGTATTAATTGTTAAGTCTTTGCCAGGTATGTTACCCCTAGTCTGACTTGCCAAACGCACACCATAGCCAGCTAGTTCTACTGTCTTACCCTGTACCTGAATATTACCGCCACTATTGCCAGTCGTACTTACAATAGATGGAATTTTAGAACCGTCATCAGCTTGCCTCTGAATTAGTTGAATGTTCTGGAAATCTTGGACATCTTTATATCCCAAAGCCCAAGCTTGGTCTGTTAAGTTAAGATTGACCAAACTATTACCAGCAACACTTCCTAGCTCAATTTGTCCCGACTCTGCTGTTAAACTGCCGCCCTCTAGAGTTATATTACCGCCCAGAAGTGCCAAGGTTTTGCCAGGCTCTACTTGTAGACCAACGGTTATAGGAGAACTTGTACTATCTGATTTTACTTGGTGGGACGATTGATTGAGGATGGGATTAGCAGTTGCTCCAAATTGTAAACCAATGGGAACACTTACTCTCAGCAGAGGTACGCTTTTGGGATCTGTAGCACTAAACTGAGTACTATCGGCAAAGTTCAGACTACTCGCCGTACTTGCAACAAATGAACCACCGATGTTTAAAGAAGCATTGGGACCAAAAATAATCCCATTGGGATTAATTAGAAACAGGTTGGCTTTGTATTGAGCTTTAATTATGCCTTCAAGATTAGAAGGAGACTTCCCCGTTACTCGGCTAATAATATTCTCAACACTTTCAGCATTTCTAAACTCAGCAGTAGTCCCATTACCTACAGAAAACTCTTTAAAACTGTGGAACAAATAGCTTCCTACTGAAGTTCCACCTTCAATAATTGTGGTCTTGCCCTGTGGTATAACTTGAGAAGGAGGAGATAGAGTATCATCTGGGATAATTTGAGCAATAACAGACTTTCCAGAGAAAGCTATTGCACAAGCTATTGCAACTCCTAAACTTTTAAATAAGCTCCAAAGATTACTCATACAGGATATTGCACCGCTCAAAAGTACTACCAGTTAATGAACAATGGTTACACTTCACCTATATTAACAAATGGGACTTTGGTAAACAATAAAGGTTGTGTTATGTTGAGACAAACGTAGTAGTTTGATAAGAATTTCCCAGCAAAGCAATAGGAGTTATAGCTCAATATATTCAGTTAAAAACTCAAACCTAAATTTGCGTAGGTTGGGTAGAGTAACAGCGAAACACAACCTATAATTATTAACTATTATGGTTTGCACTTCACACAAATTTCACCTTCAAGGCAGCATGTCGATAATACGATATGTTTGCCAGGAATTAAGAATGAACAGTTCGTATCATTCAATGGAGTTTTAGTTAGATTAATACTGCATTCAATTTTCAAGGCATTCTTTTTTGAAATACCGTACTTTTCTAATACCTTAGTTAGTTTTGAATTCTGGATTATATCGCGCATTTCCTGCCGAATCTCGTCTTGTAACTGCTCTAACTTTTGAGAATCCAGAGATGCTTGTTGTGAAGTTTGAGATTCCATAAATTTTACTTTCCTTGCAGACTGGTAAATGTGTGAACTTATCTTGTGATGTACTAAATTAACGTGACTTTAATTAGTACAGTTTGGCAATGAAGGAATCAACGATACAGAGTTTAGAGTGGCACGAAAGCATTAGGTTATCTATTGCTCTTGCGAACTCCGATAATTATGACTTCAGCTTGGCTAGTAATAATTTCGTATTGTGTAATAAAACTTCATATATTTCTGGTGGATTTCCTTAAAGCATTCATAAATCTGGCTACTAACCGTTGATCACTCAAGAGGATTGAGTAATTGATACCTCCTCAACTCTCACACTCTGCTTACTGTTTGCATAAGCCCACAAGCTAAAGCCTTACCATTACCCATTTCATCTTTCTCATCCCGCCACAAAATCAAATATGTTTTTTGTGTGGGTGTTGAGGATGATGAAATCTGCGATACCTTTGGTGGGCTACGCCAACGCACCCACAGCTTAATTTATTACAAAGGGCGATCGCTTGCATAAAGGTTATAGCGAATGAGCGATCGCACCCATAGCTGAGTTTAGTAGGAGGTGCGATCGCTTGCATGAAGGTGATAGCGAATTAGCGATTGCACCCATAGCTGAGTTTAGTAGGAGGTGCGATCGCACTAACAAAAATTACGAGAATCTCAATTTTTAATTAGCAGCGCAAGATGCAGTGTTGAGCCAAGAGTTATGGGGCGTCGCCGTGGGTACTTGAGCAACCAGAACCACGTTCCCATTAGCATCTATAACCCACCCTTGGGCTTCCACAATTTGAGTAGGTTCATTGACAGAATTAACTTTCTGTGATTTATCTTCTGTATTTTGCTGCACCTGAACAACCGCTCTTTTGTGAATACCGCCAGCACGATTCTGACTTTCTGGAGAGAGTGTGATCCAATTTGCCAGCACCGCATCATCAGCTATCAATGGCTGCGTGGGATCGGCTATTAGTCCTCCACGCCCAGTCCTAATAAATGAACTCCTGGCTATTTTTGCACCCGAATTACAATCAGCAACAATCTGCTGCGAAGCATCAACCAAATTTACGGGTAGTTCCACTAATCCCCTACTGGGGTCAGCATCTGGTGAGTTGATTTGGACTGTGCCATTTAATGAAGGGTTTTGCTGAGAAAACGCCGTAATGTCATTTGTTGGTAGGTTATTCGGGTTTTTTTTGCCTGTTAAATCAAGCTTCTCTACGTCTGCACCTGTGCGTGGCACAAAACCAAAGATGTTCTTAGCGGTGATTGTGATTTTACCACCTGAGCCAGAGAAGGCATTGGCAGTGATATCACTATTTCCAGAGGGAGGCGCGACGATGAAGCCATTGGGTGCATTGATGATGATATTACCGCCATCTCCACTAAGCCTTGCTGTACCTGCGTTAGTGGTTATTTTACTTTCGCGGCGCATCAATAATAAGTCCCGCACCTGTAGCGTAATATTCCCGCCTCGACCTGATTCGGTTTCAGATGTAAGTTTCCCTTTGTTGTCCAGAAGTATGGAACGAGCGGTTATATTTAAATCGCCTGCTTTCCCTAAGTTATTTGGATCTCCGATATATATTACATTTTTTCTAGCTTGGCTGCTCACAGTTATTGCAGCCCCATCCTTGATAATCAATCGCCCTGTAGTTAAAGTCAAGTTTCCGCCATCTCCAGGCCCTTCAGTTCCAGAAAACAACCCACTGAGTCTAGAACCATTTGGTGAGGTTCCAATTAGTTTTACTGATTCAGAGGCGTTTACCGTCAAATTTCCTGCTTTTCCTGTATTTGCTGGTATAAGTTGGTTAATGATATACTTATATATGCCCTCAGAGCTTGTTGATATTCTTGCCCCTCCCTCGATACGCAACTTTCCAGTATTAATTGTGATGCTGCCAGCGTTTTTATCACTATAAGTTGCACTAAATAATCCACTCGATATTAAATCACTACCATCTCGCAAGACAGGAATGGAGGTGCCGCCGATTAGTTCCACGGAATCTGAGGCGTTTATGGTCAATTGCCCGTACAATTGTCCTCCATCTCTGACCACCAACTTTTTAGTAGTGACATTTATGTTTCCAGAGTTTTCGGTGGAGAAACTCTGAGTAAACAGTTGGGCATCTTGCTCAACTACTACAGAGTCTGAGGCGTTCAGTGTCACATTCCCCCCTGACTGATCTTGCAAGGGATAAGCTAGAATTACGAAACTGCCAGCTATCCACACAAGCTTCCCTTGCATCTGGATATTGCCACCACTGTCTCCATGAGTATCGATGGTGGATGAAATTTGGTTCGATTTGATTAATTCGATGTTCTGGAAATTTGGAACACCTTCATATCCAAATGCCCAACCTTGGTTCGTTGGACTTAAACTGACCAGACTATTACCAGCGACGCTTCCTAACTCAACGCTTCCGTCGTTTGCTGTGATATTTCCCCCATCTAGCGTTATATCACCGCCTATAAGTGCCAACGTTTTGTCTTGCTGCACCTGTAGACCAACGCCTTTTCCAAAGTAATTAGTTGCGCCACCTGGTTTTGCTTGGGATTGATTGCGGATGGGAGCCGCAGTTGCTCCGAATTGTAAACCAATGGGAATACTTACTGTCAGTAAGGGTGTAGTTTGAGGAGATGTAGCACTAAATTTTGTACCGTCAGCAAAGTTCAGACTACTCGCTGTACTTGCAACAAATGAACCGTTGATATTTAAAGAAGCATTGGGCCCAAAAACAATGCCGTTAGGATTAATTAGAAACAGGTTGGCTGTGCCGTTAGCTTTCAGAATGCCATCTATATTAGAAATAGAATTGCCTGTCACCCGACTGATGATGTTTTGAATATCTCCTGCATTGTTAAAGTGGGCTGTCCTTCCCGCAGAGACAGAAAACTGTTCAAAGCTGTGGAACAAATTTGTACCACGAACTGCCCCACCATCAATCTGGTCTGTAGGCTGACCATCGATTAGTTTTGGTGTAATGATTGAACTTTCAGATCCAAGTGTGCCATCTTTTTGTATTTGGGCTAAGGCAAAACTCTCAAAGAAAGTGAGCACTCCAGCAATTGCTAAAGTACTCACTATGCCTAACTCCCAGCACCAACTGCTTCGGTATCGAGACATCACAAACTTGCACCCAAAAACTAAGAGTATATTGAAATACTGCTCTTTGCTAATTAGGTATGGTGATACTTAGGATTATCTCTTTAGCCTAACTAGTAAATGCAAAGTTTAGCATTTTTATACTCACTATAATAAACTCTTTATAGTACGGAGACTAAACTATTTAGCAGTTACAACCGTAAGGGTTGCCAGTTGGGCAAGGAATACACCAGGAATATTGCGTTAGCACAATTTCCTGTTCTGTGCCTGCATTACCAGATTTGATTTTATTTGGATCAAGATTGCACTGCCACTGAACTACCAGAGCTCTATCATCTAATACTCCGTACTTCTCAAGCACTGCATATAAGCCAGCGTTATTAACGCTTTCAAGCAGTTTCTGTTGAACTTCGTCTTGTAACTGCTGTAATGTTTCAGGGTTCATGACTGTTTCCATTTCCTACAGGATATGTATAATTGTTGCTTCAGCTTGGCTAATAATAATTACGCATAGTGTCATCAAACTTAATATTTGACTGCTGGATTTCCTTTAGGCATTGCTGATCTATAAGAGACCTGCAAATAAAAAAATATCTAACTACTTCTTGCGGGATGGAGAGAAGTCTGAGTGGTGAAAATCTTTGCTCAAACTTTCCGCAAAATATAAAATTCGGATAACTTGCTTTACTAATTCTTAATCCCTGTCGCAGCAATACCCTGAATAAACTGACGCTGACCGATGAGAAATAATACCATCACTGGAACTGTCGCGATCGTCACCGCCGCCATCATCAAAGGCCAATTATTCGTAAATTGCTCTTGAAACTCAGCCAACGCCAGTTGCACCGTTCTTAATTCGGGACGTGTGGTAAACACCAAAGGCTTAAACAAATCATTCCATTCGCCGATGAAGGTAAACAAAAACAGCGTCACCAACGCCGGACGGGCTAAAGGTAACATCACTCGCCACAAAATTTGCAGTCGGTTCGCCCCATCTATAGCTGCGGCTTCCTCTAACTCCACCGGAATTGTCTGGAAATACTGACGTAACAAGAAAATCCCAAAGCCGTTGACAGCAGTGGGTAAAATCAGCGCCCCATAGGTATTTATCAGGTGTCCCCACTTCAAAACCAAAAAGATGGGAATCACCAATAACTGAAAGGGAATCACCAAAGTTGCTAAAACCACCAATAGCAGCGCTTGGCGTCCCCGAAACTTTAGCCGTGCTAGGGCGTAACCAGCCAAAGCAGAAGTGACAATCTGAAACGCCGTCACAGCGATCGCTACCAAGGTAGAATTAGCAAACGCCAGCAAAAATTTTCCCTGTTGCCATGCAACGCGGTAATTAGCTAAAGACCAGTTATTTTTGGATAAATTTCCCAGACTGGCTACCGGCGGTGCAAAGGAGGTGAGAAAGACTACAAATAGAGGGAGTAGAACGACAAATGCCCCTAGCAGTAAGACTACTAGGCTCAAAAAATCCCCAGATTTCAGATTCGGGTTTGGCTTGGACATTACTTAAGATGCAAAGCATTTGTTTCGCTAGTACTAGAGCATTGCCCCCAGCAACAATTAATCTATAAACATAGTCTACTTGTTAAGTTAAATTAAACCACAGTGATTGTTACCCTCAGTTCAGAGGGTAGATTGAATCCTGGTATCAAATAATTCAGTTTTACAGGAGTAAACATACCATGCAGCAGCTTACAGACGAATTTAAAGGATTAGATTTCAAGAGCGAAACATACAAAGATGCTTATAGCCGGATTAATGCGATCGTGATTGAAGGGGAACAAGAAGCCCATGAGAATTACATCACACTAGCCCAACTGCTGCCGGAATCTCATGATGAATTGATTCGCCTCTCTAAGATGGAAAGTCGCCACAAGAAAGGATTTGAAGCTTGTGGGCGCAATTTGAAAGTAACTCCAGATTTGCAATTCGCCAAGGAGTTTTTCTCTGGACTACACCAAAATTTCCAAACAGCGGCAGCATCCGGTAACGTCGTTACTTGTCTGTTAATTCAGTCTTTGATTATTGAATGTTTTGCGATCGCTGCATATAACATTTACATCCCTGTTGCCGATGATTTTGCCCGTAAAATCACTGAGGGAGTAGTAAAAGAAGAATATAGCCACCTCAACTTTGGAGAAGTTTGGTTGAAAGAACACTTTACAGAATCCAAAGCTGAACTAGAGCAAGCAAATCGCCAGAACCTACCCATCGTCTGGAGAATGCTCAACCAAGTAGAGGGTGATGCCCACACAATGGCAATGGAAAAAGATGCTTTAGTAGAAGATTTTATGATTCAGTATGGTGAAGCATTGAGTAACATCGGTTTCACGACTCGCGATATTATGCGCTTGTCAGCTTACGGACTCATAGCCGCTTAATAAAAAGTTAGAAGCGGAGCCGGTAATGCTCCGCCTCCAGTGAGGAATGATCAGTGAGAAATTATGAATCGTACTCCTAACTCCTAACTCCACAAAATTTACACGCGCTCAAGACAGCATAAGCCTAATAATTATTACATGTTTGGTCTAATTGGACATCTGACTAGTTTAGAACACGCTCAAGCGGTAGCTCAAGAATTGGGATACCCAGAATATGCCGATCAAGGGCTAGACTTCTGGTGCAGCGCCCCGCCGCAAATTGTTGATAGCATTATTGTCACTAGTGTAACTGGGCAACAAATTGAAGGACGGTATGTAGAATCTTGCTTTCTGCCGGAGATGCTAGCTAGTCGCCGCATCAAAGCTGCAACGCGCAAAATCCTCAACGCTATGGCCCATGCACAAAAGCACGGTATTAACATCACAGCTTTAGGCGGATTTTCCTCGATTATTTTTGAAAATTTTAAGTTAGAGCAGTTTAGCCAAGTCCGCAACATCAAACTAGAGTTTGAACGCTTCACCACAGGAAACACGCACACTGCCTACATTATTTGTAAGCAGGTGGAAGAAGCGTCAAAACAACTGGGAATTGATCTATCAAACGCGACAGTTGCTATATGTGGAGCAACTGGTGATATTGGTAGTGCAGTTACACGCTGGCTAGATGCGAGAACAGATGTTAAAGAACTTTTGTTGATAGCCCGTGATCAAGAACGTCTCAAAGAGTTGCAAGGCGAACTGGGGCGGGGAAAAATCATCGGTTTGACAGAAGCACTACCCCTAGCTGATGTTGTAGTTTGGGTTGCGAGTATGCCCAAAGGCGTGGAAATTGACCCCACGACTTTGAAACAACCCTGTTTGTTGATTGATGGTGGCTATCCTAAAAACTTAGCAACGAAAATTCAGTATCCTGGTGTACACGTGTTAAATGGTGGAATTGTAGAACATTCCCTGGATATTGACTGGAAAATTATGAAAATAGTCAATATGGACGTGCCAGCCCGCCAGTTGTTTGCTTGTTTTGCCGAATCAATGCTGTTGGAATTTGAGAAGTTATACACGAACTTTTCGTGGGGGCGAAATCAGATTACCGTAGACAAAATGGAGCAGATTGGTCGGGTGTCAGTAAAACATGGATTTAGACCACTGCTGGTTTAACAGTTAAGAGTTAGGAGTAGAGACGCGATTAATCGCGTCTGTACAGGAGTTAAGAGTTAATAACTTTCATAAGTCCACACCTTCTCAAACCTCACTCCTGGCTCCTCACTTCTCACTGCTCAGTCCTGATAGAAATAACTCATAACTCGTAACTATAACCCCTACGATGGCAACTACCGAGCGTAAACCGCTACTGTTAGATTTTGAAAAACCCCTAGCAGAACTCGCAACCCGAATTGATCAAATTCGGCAACTTGCAGAAGAAAATGGTGTCGATGTTTCTGGTCAAATTCGTCAACTAGAAGCACGCGCCATGCAACTGCGTGAGGAAATTTTCACTAGTCTATCCCCGTCCCAGCGATTGCAAGTCGCTCGTCATCCGCGTCGCCCCAGTACTCTCGATTACATTCAGGCTATTAGTGATGAATGGATGGAATTGCATGGCGATCGCTGTGGTGGTGACGATCCGGCTTTAGTTGGTGGTGTCGGTCGTCTGAGTGGGCAACCTGTGGTGATGTTGGGTCATCAAAAAGGTCGCGATACCAAAGACAATATTGCCCGTAACTTTGGAATGCCTTACCCTGGCGGCTACCGCAAGGCGATGCGGTTGATGGAACACGCCAACAAGTTTAGTATGCCAATACTAACCTTTATCGACACGCCAGGAGCTTGGTCTGGGGTGGAAGCAGAACACCAAGGTCAAGGAGAGGCGATCGCCTACAACTTGCGGGAAATGTTCTGCTTAGATGTGCCAATTATCTGCACAGTCATCGGTGAGGGCGGTTCTGGCGGCGCACTCGGTATTGGTGTAGGCGATCGCCTGCTAATGTTTGAACACTCCGTTTATACCGTTGCCACTCCCGAAGCCTGTGCTGCCATTTTGTGGAAAGATGCCGCTAAGGCTCCCCAAGCCGCTGTTGCTCTGAAAATTATTTCCCACGACCTGAAAAAGTTGGGAATTATCGACCAAATATTACCTGAACCCACTGGTGGCGCTCATTCTGACCCTTTAAAAGCCGCTACCACTCTCAAGCAAGTGCTGCTGGAAAATTTGGACGAACTCAATCGTTTAACCGCTCCAGAACGCCGCCAACTGCGGTATGATAAATTCCGCAAAATTGGTGTTTTTACAGAAGTTGCCCACTAAGATTAGCCGAGCAGCAATGTTATAATTGCCTATGTGCTTAAAGATTTTTAACAATCTAGCCATAGGCATTCGCATGTTTGGCAAATATACTCAAGTTGATTGAATAGCTTTTATATTATTAAGTAATCTAATTTGAGTCGACGGTGTGATTTAACGGGCGATGATTTGTTGTCTTTACTGGAAAAACCCATAAAATACCGACTATTGCACTGCATTGTAGCAGTTGCTGAATGAAAATCATCAGATTTTTAGATTCCTTTAATCTATCCAAACCGAGAAGTGTGAATAATGGGGTGGTAATAGGCTTTGGGAACTGCCCAAAAATTGGGAGACACCATGAGTGTTGAGCAAAAACGACGCGCCCTGATTACTGGGGCCAGTAGTGGAATTGGGAAAGCAACGGCTTTAGCCTTTGCAAAAGCGGGAATAGATGTGGCTTTAGTCAGCCGTTCTTTGGATAAGTTGGAGGCGGTAAGAGAAGCTGTACAGCACACTGGGGTGGAAGCGAAAGCTTATGTTGTAGATTTAGAGCGGGTCTTTGAAGTAAAAGAAAAGATCCAAGCGATCGCCCTTGACTTTGGTGATATAGACATTCTGGTAAACAGTTCTGGCATAGCATATACAGCTACTTTGAGCCAAACCCCCCTAGAGGACTGGCAGCAGGTAATTAACTTGAATCTTACCAGCGTGTTTCAGTGCATTATAGGGATTTTGCCTTCAATGCGCGATCGGGGTACAGGCACAATTATCAACATTGCCTCAATTGCCGCCAAGCAACTGTTTCCCGGTTGGGGAGCATACAGCGTCAGCAAGGCTGGTTTGATCGCCCTCTCTCAAACCCTGGCACAAGAAGAACGCACCTACGGCATTCGTGTCACGGTTATTTGTCCTGGGGCAGTCAATACCGAACTTTGGGACACAGAAACAGTCCATGCCAACTTAGACCGTTCCAAGATGTTAACCCCGGAAATTGTGGCTCAGTCAATTCTTTACACAGTTCTGTTGCCACAACAGGTAGTTATTGATGAATTGACCCTAATGCCCAGCGCTGGCGCACTCTAATTGCGAAGTTAGGAGTTAGGAGTTAGGAGTTAAGAATTAGAATTTTTAACTCATAATTCACAACTCCTAACTAAATTCAAACTATAACCAAGACTCAATCATGACTATTGCTAGTTCCAACGGTTCCAATTACTCTCAATCACCTCTAATTCCCGATTTGGCAGAAGCCATAACTCCTAGACCCGATCGCAATACTAATAACGGGCGACAAGCGGATGTATTCCCACCCAAAGAGGAACAGATGGAGGAAATGGAGGATGCCGTGCGGACACTAATATTGGGAGTTGGCGAAGACCCCGAACGCGAAGGACTCCTCAAAACACCCAAGCGAGTGGCCGAGGCAATGCGGTTTCTTACCAGTGGCTACAACCAATCCCTTGAAGAACTCGTTAACGATGCCATCTTTGATGAGGGACATAACGAGATGGTACTAATTAGAGATATTAATTTCTTTAGTCTGTGCGAACATCATATGCTGCCATTTATGGGTAGAGCACACGTTGCTTATATCCCCAACCAAAAAGTTGTGGGACTGAGTAAACTGGCTCGCATTGTTGAGATGTATTCTCGCCGCTTGCAAGTACAGGAAAGGCTAACCCGCCAAATTGCCGAAGCAATCCAAACCATTCTAGAACCTCAAGGTGTCGCCGTTGTGATGGAAGCTAGCCATATGTGTATGGTGATGCGGGGCGTCCAGAAACCAGGTTCTTGGACTGTGACTAGCGCAATGGTTGGTGTGTTTCAAGAGGAGCAGAAAACCCGTGAAGAATTTTTTAACTTGATTCGCCACCAAGCAGCGTTCTTTTAAGGAATGGGGAGTGGGCATTAGGCACAAGAGGCAGAAGGGCAAAGGGGAAAGACTTACTACAACTTCTCCTCTGCTCCCCCTGCTCTCCCTGCTCTCCTTACTCCCTACTCCCCAATTTCTCAAACAACTTGGCTACTTTATCTAAATCTTTATTTCCAGGTGAACGTTCCACACCACTAGATAAATCAACGCCGCTAGGATTAACCTGACTCAGGGCTTCCACAATATTATCTGCTGTTAGTCCTCCAGCCAAAAACCAAGGGCAACTAGGGCTAAATTGTTCTAGCATCGTCCAATCTAAGGTTTTGCCTGTACCACCCAGTTGTTGCGGATGGTAGGCGTCAAGTAGTAAAGTATCCACGTATTTTATGTAATTATCTGCTGTGTCAAGATGCTCAAGACTACCAATTCTGAGCGCTTTAAGAATTTCGATATTGGATAAAGATTGACGTAACTGGTAGCAAAAGTCTGGTGATTCATCTCCGTGTAACTGGACACCAGTCAACCCCGAATCAGCAACAATCTGACTGATTTCGGGGATACTAGCGTTGGCAAAAACACCAATTGTGTCAATATTTGCCGGTAGTTCTGCTACTGCTGCCCGAATTTGGGATACGGTAACGTAGCGAGGTGAGGTTGGTACACAAATAAATCCTAATGCCGTTGCGCCCAGAGAGGCGATCGCTATAGACTGCTGTGGTTGAGTGATGCCGCAAATCTTAACACGCATGAAAATCTAACAAATTTAAAATAATCATTTGAAAAGTCTAAACTATCTAAAAAACTTTTGGGCCTTGGTAATTTTATAATCTTGTAGGTCTAGATAAACTTTTCCATTTAGGAGACAAAAGCTTGACTTTATCTATTTTAGTAGCAGCCGCTGCATCTGTTCCCGCAACACCTGCGTGGAATCCTACAGTTGGGATCATCATCAGCATCAGCAGCTTAGTAGTGCTTTTACTAAGTACTAGGATTGAAAAACCCCTAGTTGGCCCCAAGTTCCCTATCCTGCCGATCAGTGTTCCAACATTCGTTGCAGCGATGGCTTTTGGTCATGTTATCGGTATTGGCATCGTTTTAGGACTGACTAACATCGGTCGTCTATAGTTTTGCAATGACAAAGGCGTTACAAGTAACGCCACGATCAATACAAAACTCCTAAAAACGATTTTGGGCAGGGGGAGTAGGGAAGAAATAACTTATGCCCGATGACGCCACTTGCTTCTCCTAAGGGAGACGCTACGCGAACAAGCCGGGAAACCCGTCCAACGCAGTGGCTCCCCCATGCCCCACTCTAGAGTTTTGCTCACAGGCATTAATTGTCTATTGTAGAAATAAGAGCATTTCGTCACGTCGGCACTACCGAATTGATGCTCAATATAAATGTGTATACAACTATGTGTAGTATCTCGGTATAAAAACTACTGGCGATATCTAGTTTTAGGACAATGTAATGCAAACAAATTGGAAAATTGGGTCTTTATTTGGAATTCCCCTGTTTTTAGACCCGTTATGGTTTGTGATTTTAGGGTTGGCAACTCTCAATTTTGGGGTAGCTTATCAGGAATGGGGAAACGTCATAGCTTGGAGTGCTGGAATAGTTATGGCACTGTTGCTATTTGGTTCGGTGTTGCTACATGAGTTGGGTCACAGCTTGGTAGCCCGATCGCAAGGCATTAAAGTTAATTCAATTACCCTATTTCTGTTTGGCGGGATTGCTGCTATTGAAGAAGAATCTAAAACTCCTTTCAAAGCCTTTCAAGTAGCGATCGCTGGGCCTTCGGTGAGTATCATACTATTTTTCCTGCTCCGGTTGGGAGTAATTGTAATACCTGATACTAGTCCACTCAGTGTTATGGTTGGAGATTTGGCGAGAATTAACTTGGTGGTGGCTCTATTTAACCTGATTCCAGGCTTACCTTTAGATGGAGGGCAAGTGTTAAAAGCAGCACTATGGCAAATGACAGGTAATCGTTTTCAAGCCGTACACTGGGCGGCAAAGGCTGGGCAAATATTGGGTTATGGTGCGATCGCTCTAGGATTTGTTGTAGATTTTTTGACCAGAGAGTTAGTAGTTGGTTTGTGGATTGCGCTGTTAGGTTGGTTTGCTGTCCGCAACGCTAACAGCTATGACAATGTGACTACATTGCAAGAAAGCTTGCTCAAGGTGGTGGCGGCTGATGCGATGACGCGTGATTTTCGCGTTGTTGATGCTGACCAGACATTACGTTCCTTTGCCGATTTATACCTATTGGAAACCGCTCCCTCACAGGTTTATTTTGCTGCTTCTGATGGACGTTACCGGGGTCTAGTTTCCATTGACGATTTTCGTTTGACCCAAAGGAGCGAATGGGAAACCCAAACCTTACACAGCATTGTGCATCCCCTGACAGAAATACCCACTGTTGCTGAAGCAACAACGATAGCTGAGGTCATTAACAAGCTAGAAAATGAGCAGTTACCTCGAATTACCGTGCTTTCTCCCGCTGGTGCCGTAGCTGGTGTAATTGACCGGGGAGATATTGTGCGATCGTTGGCACAGAAATTAAATTTGCGAATAACGGATGCTGAAATTAAGCGGGTCAAAGAGGAAGGTAGCTATCCGGCTGGATTGCAATTGGGAGGAATAGCGAAGTCCATTACAAATTAAGTGTCATACGCTCGTCATAGTTTTGCAATAGACACGTCAAAAGCGTGTGTGATATTTAATTTGGTATTTGGTTACAAAATGCTTTTTTTGGGTAAAAGGTAGGAAGTCCTACCTTTTTTATTTTTTAACCTGAGTTCGCCGTCAGAAAATGTCCCAAAACATTAGACATAAAGCTTTCGGGTGAAAAACGCACTCGTGTGTTATCAACAAGGCTCTCATAGCCAATTAGTGTCTGATTTCAAGATGCTCCACATCATCAAAGACTTTCAGCTTTATCTCGTCAATGTTTAAAGCGGCGTAATTTAAGTACAAGAAAGAAAAACGAACCGCATACTCCTACGGAGAAGCAAGCTACGCGTAGCGTCTCGTAAAGAAGAACGCATAGACATGTTCGCGTTGGCGGAGCCTCTCGTAGAGAAGTAGTAAATTCAATACTAAACTATGAGGCATACTTTCTCTTTTTGGTTGTAGACTGAGTGCTTCTTGACTCTACAGTGAACTCTGGAATTTCCTGGAGTTCAGCTTCACTCAAACTATACTGTTCACAAACTAAACTTAAGCGATTACCTGGGGTTTTCACAGCATTAACAGAATGGGTTAAATCACCTTGAAAGTAAAGTAGAGTATTGATTTGTGGCTTAATTTGCCCAAGTTGGCGTTTGTGCGATCGCAATACCAGTTCTCCTCCTTCCATATCGGGAGGTACTCGCACATAGAGGACACTGACAACCGCAGGTGGTTCAATGGTTTTGGAGTAAGAACGCAAGGAGCGATCGATATGCGGATCGACACGGGAGCCTTCTTTTAGCTGTAAAGGATTAAGGTAAAAAGCATTACAATTCGGCTGGAGAGCTAAATCTAGGTAAGGCTTGAAGTAGGGAAACTGCTGTTCTACTTTTGCTAATCCAGAACGCTGAAATACTACGGAAAATCCTTTAGTGGCAACAAAATCACGGTTGAGGTTGTTGATAGCAAAGTAAGAACAAGCTTGAATTTCTCCCCACAAGTTATTTAGGTAATCGCTGGGGAAAGCGTTGGTTTGTTGTTGATAGTGTTTCATGATGGATATGGGGAGCGTACAGAACTAGCAGGGGTTAAAGATTGTAGCGTAATTTGTGACTGGAGAAAAGGTTAAAGACTATAGTAAAATCCTTTTAAACTGAAATAAAGAGCTAGGTAGTTTGAGTTATTTTTGGGAGATGACAAAAAACTTTTTGTGTTTTTTTAGTCATTATCTATATCCAATGAAATCAAATAGTTATTTATTTGTCGCACGGAAAGCGGATATTGTTGTAATGCGAAACTAATTGCTTTAAAAACTTGCTTCGGATCTATATCGTCATATTCATTATTATTTTGCGTATAAGCCTCACGCTGTTCTTCATCACAAAAAACAGCAAAATCCCAGTCCCTATTTGCGTTTGTGTTACCAGTAGCTCTCGATTGTGTAGTGATATTTCCAGAGAATGTGCGCGATCGCCTCAAGCAAAAACTCCCCACCTTATGCCAGTTGTACGATATCGAAACTAGGAGTTAACTCTTGTGGGATGGGCTTCCAATAGGGTTGAGATAAGCTCTTGAGGCTCTTGAGGAAGGTTTTTTATTTGCAAGTCTTTTAACATACTTGACAGAAGTACAGTTACATAAGATGCACTCATGTAGCCGTTATCTGCGATCGCCTATAGTTATCTACAATTTGTCGGTGGCACAAATGACGTAAGCACAAGGTTTTCAGACATAAATTCTGAAACTTAAAGAAAAAAATAATTACTAATTGCCTAAAAAGTCCGGTTTTTTTGGCTTTGTGATGATAAATAAAAATAATACCGTTGAATGTCATGCTTCCTTCTGCAAAGGATTACTGAAATTCTTTGCTGCTTTCAGGATCACTACTAAACACCGAACAACATCTGCCGCCAATCAGTTTTTTGCTGGGGATGCTTCTGCGCCACAAACCTGGAGATGCAGCTACATCAAAAGGCTCTACCATAAAACTTGCTCTAGATGTATCTAAATAACTATGTTGATAAAGTGTAAAGATGTCACGCTATCTGGGAGCAAATTTTAAAGTAATTGTAAAGGACTTGGTGCCATTTTGGCAGGTTTTTATCCCAAAGATGGGATATTAGTAGATTGTACAAATCTTTATTGTTATTCACACCCTAGTTACTATCTACCGATAACTGCTAAGTACAAGCAAATACCAACATAGATAAGTTTAAGTAATTTAATGAAGTAGGAAATAATACATGGTATTATCACTGTCTTCTCATAACGTTATCCAGTATCTGCAAGATGCGGGGCTGTGTAGCTCAGAAGATGGCGCATCAGACAAATCTGAGTTGCCAGGAAGTAGTAAGAACAATTTCAATTTACTAGTGACTCTAGCAGATAATCGCAAACTGCTCATTAAACAAGAACGTAACGTTAATAACAAAGACGCTGCGCCCCATGATTTGTTTCAGGAGTGGCTGTTTCATCGGTTGCTCCAGCAGTTTCCAGTTCTTGGCAATATTTCTGCGATTGCACCATTGGTAGTACATTTTGACGAAGAAAATTCTATCCTCGTCCGCAATTACCTGAGTGAATATCTGGAGCTTGCGATATTCTACCACAACAATGAGATTTTTCCACCACAAATTGCTTCTGCGATCGGCACTAGTTTGGCAGGACTCCATCGGGCAACCTATAACCGCCGAGAATATAGGGATTTTATGGCAACTGCTCCCGAAGGAGAGTTTCGCTATGGCTTTTACAATCCGGCGCAAGGGTTAGAGTCAATTGGGCCGGAGATTTTTGGAACGGTTCCCACCGATGCGCTGAAATTCTATCTACTCTACCAGCAGTCGGAGAGTTTAGAATCAGCGATCGCAGATTTGGCATATGACTGGAATCCTTGCTGCTTGACTCACAACGACCTAAAATTGAACAACATTTTGGTTCATTCCAGGTGGGAGAAACTAGACAATTGCCTAGTACGACTAATTGATTGGGAAGCTTGTTCTTGGGGAGATCCAGCCTTTGATTTAGGAACTTTACTAGCAAGCTATTTAGGAATTTGGCTCAAGAGCCTCGTAGTAGACCCTACCATTGAGTTAGAAGAATCTCTACATCTGGCGTTGACACCTTTAGAGATTTTACAACCTTCAATTGTTGCCCTAATTAGAGCTTATATAAATGCTTTCCCGATGATTTTGGAATACCGCAGTGACTTTATTTTGCGCGTTATCCAGTTTGCGGGGCTAGCACTGATTCATCAAATTCAGGATATGATTACCTGCCGCAAATCCTTTAATAATGCTGATATCTGTATGCTGCAAGTGGCTAAAAGTTTACTCATTATGCCACAGCAAGCTATACTCACTATTTTCGGGATATCAGAGTCAGAAATCCTGAATCCTGTGGCAAAAATCCATAAACTTCCTCAGCCTGTAAAGGAGCCACAGCTACTTCGGATTTATTACGAAAAGACTCGGCTTCGCGGTTGTTAATGGCAGGGAGCAGAACAATTTAAAAGCTGGGTTTCAAATAAAGTTAGATGTTTTGAATGGTTCTGCGGATTATTTCCCCTATCATAAATCTCAGAATATTTTGCCCCAGAGTTGTTTCATAATTTTTGATTTTAAAGTTTGAGTTCTGAATGGATTAATGCTAAATTACTCTATCAATCAACCGCTAAATTCTCTATTTGATATTGCTAAGAATATCCAGATTGAGTCAAATTTTTGTATTTACCATCCCAATTATCAACCCTTTGCTCTGCCAACTAAAATAGCTGACAGATTTCAGCACAATTCTGTAGATTTACAACAGAAATATCTCACTCTCCTGCTGCGAAACTTTCTTTATGGAATTTATTACAATGGCTCCCTGCAAAGTACTTTGGCAGTCAATACTGATAGTAATAATCACCCGCCAAAGCATAATTTAGCAGATAATTCCATTTTGGAAATTGATTGGGACTTTTACGAACATCTGCACGCCAGTAATCACGGCATCGGTTACTTTGACCCTCGATGGCAGGTATTGCGGAAAGAACCTGATGGTACTATGGCAGTGACTAAAGGCGGTTTAACACTTTATGTTGAGCCAGACTGCCATCTAGAATCCAGTAAAAAATCTACCAAAGCGGGTGACATGGTAGCAATCTGGATGCCCAAAAATCGACTGCAAAATGGCTCTTACTTGGCAGTTAGTAATGTCGGACAGCAACGCCAGAGCAACCCCGATGCTGATTTGGGAGCAGGGCGAATTTACTTTAACTTTACGCCATCTGGTGCGATCGCTCTCATGGAAAGCCTGACACTGCAATTCAATGCAGCCTCGATTCCTTTTAACTTTCAGGTTCTTCATAATCCCTGTGCATACGGACGCTATGATTCGGGGCTACTCTACTTTGAACTCCCCGACTATCCAGCAATTCGCACAATCCTTCAGGCTATTTATCCAGAAAATCAATCCCATTTCCAGCCCGAAATTCCCTTGTTTACCAAATTTTTAGCACCAGGATTAGGTTTAGCCGAAGAACCAATCCAAAAATTTGCAGCACAGGAAAGTTTTGGGATGAACCGCTGCCAAATTGTCGCTAATGCTTTATTAGAAGCTTGGCAAAAAGGTAAGAATGCAATGGAGGAGCGGATGAGGATGATTGACCAACACTTTACACAACACCTAATAGATTTACAGCATCCTTATCTTAATCCAAGTTCTAAGGATATATATTACCCCTTAAATTGATTGACCGGGAATGGGGAGGTAGAGGGGCACAGGAGAATGATTTATAACTATAAATTGGTATAAATTAAGATTCATGAATTAGTCTTTGATACTCGTGGATGAGTGTTTGAACTCCATTAATGAGTCTTTGATACTCGTGGACGAGTGTTTGAACTCCATTAATGAGTCTTTGATACTCGTGGACGAGTGTTTGAACTCCATTAATGAGTTTTTGATACTCGTGGACGAGTGTTTGAACTCCATTAATGAGTCTTTGATACTCGTGGACGAGTGTTTGAACTCCATTAATGAGTCTTTGATACTCATGGACGAGTCTTTGATACTCGTGAACAAGCATAAAAACTCTAATCTTTTTTGCGCCTCTACCCAATGCCCAATGCCCCATTCAAAATTCTACAATTACCGGCGTATGGTCGCTGGGTTGGGTTAATTTTCTGGGTGCAATATCGATAATACAACTTTTAGCACGCTCATACAGCATAGGTGTGAGATAGTGATGGTCAATCCGCCAACCTAAGTTCTGACGGAAGGCAGCGGCGCGATAATCCCACCAGCTATAATTTCCACCTTCTGTGGTAAATTTGCGAAAAGCATCGGCAAATCCTAGTTCCAGAACATCCCGTAAAGCTTGGCGCTCTTTTTCTGTTGCCATAATGTGATTTTCTGTACTCACTTGCTCGTGAATATCCTTGTCTTCTAAGGCGATGTTGAAGTCACCGCACACACAAATCGCAGGTTGTGACAGCACCAACAATCGCAAATACTCGCGTAGCGCTATCAACCAGCGCAGTTTGTATTCATATTTTTCAGTTCCGACTGCTGCGCCATTGGGAACATATAAGTTAACAATCCGAACACCATTAATTACACCTGTAATTACCCGCTTTTGCTCATCCCATTCAGGGTGTAAATCGGTCAAAATCGCCCTAAACCCGCTACTTACGTCTATAAGTGGCTGGTGGCTAATCAAGGCTACGCCGTTATAGGATTTTTGTCCTGATATATAAAGGTTATAGCCCAACTGCTCAAAAGGCGATCGCGGAAACTCGGCATCTACAACTTTGGTTTCTTGCAAGCAGAGAACATCAACCGGATTGTTAGTTAACCAATCGGTAACCTGTTCGAGGCGAGTGCGAATTGAGTTGACGTTCCAAGTAGCGATTTTCATTAGTTAGTTATCAAAATTTTTGCAAATTACTAATTACACATTATGTAATTTTTGTACAATTACTTAATATTTATAATTTCTGTTCCATTTCCCAATTACGTTTAAACGAAGCTTTAATGATTTGATCCCATTGAAGATTTTAGTATTATCAGCTACAAAATATTCAATTTTGTAAGTTATGCTACCAAATATTCTAACTCATTATGATACCCAAGACAGATGCAACAAGTAATTGATTTGCTATAGGCTAGAAGTATAGATTTTAGTTGACTTTTGCCGATTGTTCTTAAATTTGTCGGTAGAGAATTTGCGGTACGGTTAGCCGTTATTGCGCTTTTGGTAGCCTATTAGATTAATTTAAATGTCAAAAGAGTAAGTACAAATTCTCTTTCCTCATACAATAATCATGTAACTCATTATTGGATGAGGACAATTTCATAGACTGAACCAAAAAAACTTATGAAAATCGCTCAAGTTGCCCCCTTATGGGAGAGGGTTCCACCTCCAAATTATGGAGGAATCGAACTGGTAGTGAGTCGCTTAACTGATGAACTTGTTCGTCGCGGTCATGAGGTAACTTTATTTGCCTCTGGCGATTCTCAAACTTTGGCTCATTTACAAGCAGTTTATCCGCAGGCATTGCGCTTAGACCCAAGTGTCAAAGAGTATGCAGTGTACGAAATGTTAGAACTGAGCCAAGTTTACCAAAGTGCTACCCAATTCGATATTATCCATTCTCATGTAGGGATTTCGGCACTACCTTTAGCGAGTTTGATAACAGCAACTTCTACAGTGCACACCCTGCACGGTAATTTTACAAAGGACAACCGTCACGCATTTAGCTACCACCAAAAGCAACCATACATCAGTATTAGTAACTCGCAGCGTCAAATCGATCTGAATTATATTGGTACGGTTTATAACGGAATTGAGCTAGCAGATTACCCATTCGTAGCCCAACCGTCAGAACCTCCATATTTAGCATTCTTAGGTCGTTTTTCGCCAGAGAAAGGGCCACAACATGCGATCGCTATTGCTAAACAGAGTGGTTGGCGCTTGAAGATGGCAGGAAAGGTTGATCTTGTAGATTCTAAGTTTTTTGAACAAGAGATTGTCCCCCATATAGATGGTCAACAAATTGAATATCTAGGCGAAATTAACCACACCGAAAAGGCTGAACTTCTGGGCAATGCAGCCATAACTCTTTTCCCGATTAACTGGCAAGAACCTTTTGGGTTAGTAATGATTGAATCAATGGCAGCTGGTACACCAGTGATTGCCATGAATTTCGGCTCCGTACTTGAGGTGATTGCTCACGGTAAAACAGGTTTTGTCTGCAAAAGCTATGCAGAAATGGCAGCGATGATTCCATTAGCTTTGGAACTCAATCGTCAAACCTGTCGAGAATATGTAGAAAACAACTTTACTGTTAGCCAAATGGTTAACGGATATGAAGCTGTTTACAGACAAATTATTAAAGACCGCATAGAATCGAATGGCCGCATTCATGCAGCTAACATTCAGTTTTAATCAATTGCTTTTTTATCTAGTTTAAACAATAACTTTTTTTAAGGAGAACATTGGTATGAGTACGAGAGCCGACACCTGCCCATGCTGCGGTGGTTCCCTGCTGCGTCATGCCCGTCATGGTGAACTATATTGGTTTTGCCTGTCGTGCCGACAAGAAGTACCGCTATTAAGTGTTACTCGTTTGCCGAATGTGGAAACCCGGAACACCGGAGTGGTTCCTCAGCCAGTGGTGAATTCCTAGTTTCACGGCATTTTAGATTAATAAAAGCCTACTAGAAATTAAGACTGATTTGTTTAAACCTATCAACTAGCTTCAACTGGTAAAATCAGGTGGAGCTAATTGATAGGTTTAAAGCTTTGTTAGCAGCGTTACTTTATGGTCAAGAAGATTTCCGCTTAGAGGAAGTTCCTGACCCCACTCCGGCGACTGGCGAAGTTGTGATTCAAGTGGGGGCGGCAACAACTTGTGGTACAGATTTGAAAGTCTGGCGGCGTGGTGGTCATGCCAAAATGCTGAAAACGCCGACGCTGTTTGGTCACGAAGCTGCTGGGCGAATTGTTGCCTTGGGCGCAGGTGTCAGTGGTTGGCAAGTAGGCGATCGCATCGTCGCTAATAATTCTGCCCCATGCTGTCGGTGCTTTTTTTGTCAACGCCAAGAGTATTCATTATGTCCGAATCTGACCTGGAATAATGGGACTTTTGCGGAATATCTGAAAATTCCCGCAGCTATAGTACAGCATAATTTGTTACAGATTCCTGATGAGTTGCCGTGGGAATTGGCAGCGATGACAGAACCTCTAGCTTGTGTGTTGCATGGTGTAGCCCGTTCTAACGTCAAAGCCAAAGATCAAGTAGTCGTCTTAGGAGATGGGGCGATCGGGTTGATGTTTGTGGCGGCGTTGAGTAGTCAAGCTGAGGTGTTGCTGTGGGGAGGTAATAAGCACAGGCTAGAAATTGGTCAGAAATTGGGTGCAACCCAGACCTTTAATTATCGTCAAATCCCGGATATTCCCAGTGTGGTGAAAGAACTCACCCAAGGATGGGGCGCAGATGTGGTGATTGAAGCAACTGGTGTACCAAGTGTTTGGGAAACTGCGATCGCCTGCGCCCGTCCTGGTGCAACAGTCAACTTATTCGGTGGATGTCCACGAGATACCAGCATTATCGTCAATACAGAACAGCTACACTACAGCGAACTGACCATCAAAGGCGTATTTCATAATACACCAAAATATGTGCGGGAGGCGCTGGCACTGATCGCTAGTCGCAAAATTCCCTTTGAGTTACTTATTAGTGAACAGCGGCCATTAAAAGATTTAGAACAAGTGTTTTGTGAGATGAAGGCGCGTCAGGTTATTAAGGTAGCGATGATTCCTTAATTTTTTGCGGGGTACAGCAGATCCTATAAGTCTAGCTAAACAATGTAGAAAATCTGGATACCAGAGGATCTATAATTTCCCGGATGGTAATACAAGGTATGAAAACATTGCCCACAACGACTCATAGTAAGGGACAAAATAAGCTGAAAAGGCAGTTTGATAAATCTGGTAAGCAACAAAATTGGAACGGCTAGTCTACCAATTATGAAAAGCACAAACTTCATTTTACGAGAGGGAAGAATTGAAGACGCCCATGACTGCGGTTCAATCTGTTACCAAGCCTTTAAGATACTCAATGACCAACATAATTTTCCCATAGACTGGGCTTCAGTCGAAGCTACAATTGAGTCGTTTTCCTCTCTACTTAAGCGTCAAAATATTTACTCGGTTGTAGCTGAACTAGATGGACATATTGTCGGCAGCAATTTCCTCTGGAGTAATGGAGCAATTGCGGGAATTGGGCCACTCTCAGTAAGCCCGATGACACAAGGACGTTCAATCGGGAAACATCTCATGCAATACGTTTTAGATTACGCACGGCAGCAGAAGTTTGCAGGTGTGAGGTTAGTGCAAGCTGCCTATAATAGTAGTTCATTATCCTTATATACCAAGCTCGGATTTCATGTACGAGAACCGCTTGCAGTCCTAAAAGGTACGACGCTTCAACTTGAAGTTTTAGGGTATGTGGTTCGTACAGCAACCTTAGCAGATATTGATATCTGCAACAAACTCTGTTTTCAAGTTCATGGTCATGTTCGTCACCTCGAATTACTTGATGCAATTGAGCAACAAACGCTTACAGTAGTTGAACATAACGGTAACATTACAGGATACACAACTGTACTTGGCTTTGATGGACACGCAGTTGCACAGAGTAATCAAGACCTCAAGGCCCTCCTCGGCGCTGCAACAGTAATTTCCGAATCAGGATTTCTATTGCCAACCCGCAATACTGAGTTATTGCACTGGTGCTTAGAGAAAGGATTACACGTAGTTCGACCAATGACATTGATGAGTATGGGACTGTACAACGAGCCAGCAGGCGCATTTCTGCCTTCAATAATCTATTAAATTTAGGACTTACGTGAAAAACCTCTCAAACTCTCATTCCTCCGTGTACTCTGTGTCTCTGTGGTTCGTTCTTCCATGACCCGTGCCTAAGTCCTGAAATTGCCTATTATGGGATTTTTGGACTATTTCACGCCGGAAATCAATCAGCAACAGAATGCACCTAGCTATTATGGCGAAATTGTACTGATATTCCCATACATGCTTGGGTAGGTAATCGTAAACGCAGGAGGAGATGAGGAAGATGAGGGGCGGGGGAGAAATTGTAGTAAGTTTTTCTCCTCTGCCTCTTCTGCCCCATGCCCGACATTTACAATCGATTTGTATCTTTTGTAACTAACTTCCAGCCTTCAGCTTGGTCAATTAGCTTCATCGACTCTAATTCGAGATTGTTCAAAGCAGATGCATGAAGCAGGAAATAGGGTTGGCCGTTGTAGTGCCAATAATATTCCAGTTCGCCAACAGAAGCGGGAATGATGGTGCGATCGCTATAATAATCCAACGAGGGACGATGGTAGGGAAAAGATGTGTAAATCTTCCTCGTAGCTGGATTTGCCCGCACGATCATGGCAGCGACTGGTTTAACTGGATAAGCTTCAGATAATTCCCAAACCCAGTAGTTAGATTTCATTAACAGTAGCAGCGAAATATAACTTCCCCAAAACAAAATCTTCAGAAATTGCCCGTCGCCTCGCTCTGCCAAAATAGCTGCTAAAGTCATAGTTAAAGCTACTGCGGCAAAAATCAGTTGTAAGTCTGTTTTCGGGGTTGTACCCCAACTGAAATAAATGCTACCAGCAGAAGCGACTACAGCAAGGATTGCCAAACCAGCAACCCAAGCACGGGGATAGGATGTGAGTAAAGGCGAATTTTCTGTCTCTGATAATTGGATACCAAAAGCTAAGGCTAAACTAGGGTAAATCGGGAATAGATACCAGGGAACTTTGGTAATCATGAAAGAAATTACCAGCAGATAAACACCACTCCACGCCATTACTAGTTTTGCCCAGCTAAGGTTACGATTTTCCCAGGTTAAGCGGACAGTTTGCGGTAAGAATAATAACCACGGCCATGTGTACTTGAGAAGTTCAATAACATAGTACCAAGGTGGTTCAGAATCCCCCTCTACAACAGAGCTAATTCGGTCTAGTGATGGGTTTGCAAGGCCAATTTGAGCAAAAGTGTAACCATAGTGAATTAGTTGGGCACTGTACCAACCAGCTACAGGCAGAATACCAATTAAGATTGCTATCCACAGATAGTAACAGGTGAGCAGTCGTGGCGTATCCCAAAACAGAAATACGATCGCGATCGCACCTAGTAATACGCCTAATAATCCTTGAGTCAGGCAAATCAACCCAAAACTAATACCAACACCAAGGCAATAACGTAAATCCCGGCGCGATCGCAACACGCACAACATCATCACCATCAAAAAACTTACCATCGCCCCATCCAACATTGCCAGCCGCCCATGACGCACCACAGGTAACATTGTTAGATAAATCAAGGCGCTATAAATTGCTGCCCAACGTTGGCGAAATATCTCTCGAGCAATGCAATACAGTAAAGGTACAGATGTCGCTGTAAAAATTGCTCCAGGTAGGCGCGTTGTCAACTCATTTTCGCCTCCTAAAGAATAAGCCCAAGCTATTAGCAAATGCATCAAAGGCGGCTTGTTATAGTATGGTTCGCCTCCTAGCGTTGGGTAAAGCCAACGCATTGAACCTGCTGGAGCGTGCCAAATTTCACGAGCAACCTGTGCCACAGTCCCTTCATCCCAATCTCGCAGCGGCAATCCTCCCAGATTGATGCTAAACAGTAACATTGCTGCCAACAGCAATACTATTAGCCATACCCAATCAATCCATTTGCCAACCGTGCGATGCTGTTTTTCTAGATGACTCCAAATAAAGCTTCCTTCTTGCATATTCTATGTTAATCATTTTACTTGCTGGTTTGATTACATAGAGACCAGAGCAAATCTCCAATGTTGCACCCAGTAACAACGTATGTTATTAACAATTGCTAGTTTCCAAGATTAACTCAACTTTCTTTAATTAGCGCTATTTTTTGAAAAATTTATCTTGGTTATTTAAAGAACATTTAAGCTGAGCAATGATAAAAATAATACAACATATAAATTATTTATTACCTCTTGTGTAATCCGTAAATAAACTTATATTTTCTTCTTAATGTGACGGTTAGTTTAATTTTTATCTACTTAGTTTTCATTTGGCTTAATTTAAAAAATATGAAACAATTGCTACAGGGTTTCAATAGCGTGCTGAACACTTAAATAAATTAGTTGTAATCTTTTTAGATAGTAATTACTAACATATTTTAATCTTCCACTTTGTTAGTATCCTGCCTGAAAATAAATTCTGAGGCTAATAGCTTGCATTCCTCTCAAGAGGACTAAATACAAGATTTTCAACTTTCACAAACAATTTATGATTCTTATAGAGATAATTATTGATTAAAATTATTCCAAATTAGCAAGTTTTAGTATCTTAAATTTCATTAAGCGATTATTTCATTGAAATATGTGTGCTATACAATTTGCTAATAGCATTTTTTACAAAAAAAAGCCCCTAAAAAACTATTGGAGCCTATCAATGAATTTACCTGTTGTTGTGGATGTTACTCTTGGCTTAGTTTTTATTTACTTGATTTTGAGCTTGCTGGCTTCTGAAATTCAGGAGTTGATTACCACATTATTACAATGGAGAGCTAAACATTTAAAAAATTCAATTGAATTACTTTTAGCAGGTGGTAGCGAAAGTGAAGATTCAGATATTATCAAAGCAAAAAACTTGGTACAGAAACTTTATAGCGATCCTTTGATTAATACATTGAATCAAGAAGCCAAAAATAAAGTAGAAAAGCAGTTACGGGAAGGGAGGAAAAATATTGGTAAAAACAAAGCACTAGGAGAAAAACAAAGTGGCCCTTCCTATCTGCCTTCGGAAACATTTGCAATTAGCTTATTAGATGCTTTAAAAATTCCCCAGTTAATTAATTATGTGAAACATCCTAGTGATGAATCTCAAACTAACTTGCACATGATATTAGCATCTTACAAAGAACTTAAAACAGGAATTAATGATCCTAATAGTGAAAGTTACAAAAAAATTAAACAAGTTTATGGAGATTTTGACCAAAACTTTATAGATTTTGTTAATAATGAGCTACCTGATTACGTACCTAATAATTTAATTACGAGTCTTGGTGTGATTGCTAAACGTAGCAGGATAAAGATTAACGACCTCACAGAAGAAGCGAATCAGTTTAAAAATGAAGTCGAAACATGGTTTGATCGCTCTATGGATCGAGCTAGTGGTGTTTATAAACGTAATGCCAAAGGAACTGCAATTTTAATTGGAATATCAGTTGCGATATTAACCAATACTGATTCGTTTCACCTGATAAAAAGACTGTCGCGGGATTCAGTTATCCGCTCTACCATTACTCAAAGTGCAAGTGAGCAAACCAATTATATCAAGGACTCAGAAGCCAGAAAGGAAATCGAGAGACTATTAGGAAATGCTTCTGTACCCATTGGATGGCAAAATATCAATCAACAGTTTGAGCCATTAGATAATAGAGACTTGAATAGTGTTTACATCAGAATTTGGCAGGTTTTTAAATTAATTTGTGGTTGGATACTGAGTGGTTTAGCTATTGCTATGGGTGCGCCTTTTTGGTTTGATATCCTCAATAAAATTATCAATGTGCGAAATGCCGGGCCAAAACCTGTTGCGTATACTAAGGATCAACCGTCTCTGAAATAATCAACTTAAGCTAGGGCAATGGAATCAGACTGTTGGTCAATTTACAAGGGGTTTAATACCATTTCTTTGTGAGGCTGCGCCAAATTTTATTGGCTTCTTATTTCTTTCTTTGTGTCCTACCCTGTGGGAAGCCCTCCGGGTGACGCTCCTACGTCGCTACCGCTGCGCTAACAGCAGTCGCTCATGGGGGAAACCCCCTTGGCGCTAGCCTCTCCCTTTGGGAGAAGACCGCGCTGCTTCACCACTTTGTGTCTATGCGTTCAACTCTTGGAGACGCTGCGCGTAGCTTGCTTTTTTGTAGGAGTATGCGGTTTGTTCCTTATATATGGCGCATCTTCATACAGAATTGGTATAACCGCCCCTTTAACTTAAAAAATAAAAATAACTTGTAGTTTTAATTCTTTATTTTGAAGAGTAATTTCAATTTGCTTGATGAATTCTCGAAAGTAAAATCGTCGCTCAGTTTCCGACAAATCTAACCAAAATTGTGGTATAGAAACAGCTTGAGCAACAGAACGCAAGTTAACTGGGGGAAGAGTCGCCAACTTTGCTTCGAGTGCAGAAATTTCTGTGCGGAGTTTGTAAGCTCTTAACTTTGCTGTTTCAACATCTAAAATTCCAGTTTCAATTAAAGCGGGTAACTGAGCAAGTATTTCTTGCTGACGAGCGATCGCTTGCCCTAAACTATTCTTCACTACATCCAATTGAGGAAAATTCATCCCCGCTACAGCTAAGGGTAAGTCACGGCAAACCGTTTCAATTGTATGTTCTAAAACCTCTTGGTAGGGAATAGCCTTACACTTGGGACTTTGAGGACAGCTAGGAGAACGTAAATAAAGATACTCCTTATCTTGATTGCGTTGAGTGACACGAGTAACTGTCATGTGTGACTGACACTCAGCACAGACAACCAACCCAGCTAAAGAACGTGGCGCACTAGCAGTTCGGGATGGTAAACGGCTGTTACGGCGTAAAAGTCGGTCAACTTGGGCTGCTTCTTCCTTAGAAATTATCGGAATATGGGTATTGGAGATAATTTCACCATTTTGGTAAGCTGTATTGCCGCGATAAACTGGATTAGTTAGCCAGCGTCTTCCTGTGGTGACAGAGATTTTTTTAGCGTATTTTTTCGCCAAGTAACGAACTGAACCCCGCAGAGAACCATAGAGTAAAAAGTGTTCAAAAAAATCTTTGACTACTGGTGAAGTACTGCGGTCAATGGTATATTTTCCCTTACCTCTGCGATAGCCGTAGGGAACTTTGCCAGGTGGCGGTACAACATCGAGACGATTACGGGCGTGTCCTTCACGGATGCGACGACTACGTTGTTGACGTTGGATTGCGTGTAGCAAATTCAGTAAGTTAGCGCCCAGAGGGTAATTTTCGGAAGTGTAGGGCTGTTCTGTGGCGATGATCGCTACTCCCATTGCTTCGAGTTCATTCAAGCGATCGCTAATTTCCTCTACAGTATCCCCTAATTCTTCCAACCGACGAATCAAGAGATAATCTGCTGGTTCGGTTTGGCAATCGGTAAATAATTGTTGTAATTGCGTTCGCGTAGCGTGTCTGGAGGACTCTCGCGTAGCGTGTCTGGAGGACTCTGACTTACCCAAATCTTCATAAACCCGATCCACCTCCCATCCCCAATCAGCTTGATCGGGAGCAGATTCTAATAACGGATTAGTATAAGAGTAGGCAATGATTTTCATTAGTCATTAGTCATTAGTCGTTAGTCATTGGTCATTGGTCACTGGTCATTGGTCATTGGGACAAAACAAGGTAGAGACTTTTTCAATAATTCCCCCACTCCCCACTCCCCACTCCCCACTCCCCACTCCCCACTCCCCACTTTCTCTCATTGCTGACTCAACTCAATAATATTTCCATCAGGGTCTTGAGTGAATAGGGCAGCGCGACCGGAAGCGCTGGCTTGAATGGGATAATTATGATTGAGGAATTGCTGTTTAGCAGCGTCTAAGTCAGTTACTGAGAAGGCGACGTGGGGATTGCGTCCCCATTTTTCGTTTGGGTTTTCAGTGGGGACAGTAGGTGCGACTATCAGATGAATTTGATAGTCGCCGACTTGATACCATGCACCAGCGTATTTCAGGGAACGATCTATTTTAGATAATCCCAATACTTTGCCATAAAAGTGTTCGGAGCGTTCTAAGTCAGTGACAAGAATTGCTGTATGGAGACTTTGGGTAATCTGCATTGTCGGTAAGTGCGATCGCATTTATCTAAATTTTGACGTAGTTTCAACCCTTGCGGGGAGTGGGGAAGCAAAATAGCAAGGGAGAATAATAACTAATGCCCCATACCTAATGACAAACTAAAAAATGAGGATAAATGATGGATGGTCAATTAAGTCATACGGAAATGAATGCTGCACGGAAGATTTTACAAGATTACGACCCTGCACAGCACGCATTGAATCACTTGGAAAAACACAATGGCAAAGTTGAAACCGCTTTTGAGGATTTGTGGACTGAGAAAAATGGACAACCGTTGATGCAGCAAAGTAAATCACTTTGGCAAGTAACACTAAAGGTATTGCGTGAAGAACTCTGTGGCGATGAAGGTTTTCGCGGTCAACTTAAAGATTACACGAAGAATCCAGGGAGTTCGCCCTTGCTGACAGGGTTGATTATCTCCCTTGTTGGTGTAGCGACGGCACACGGTTTGCCAATTGATCCAGCGCTCGCAACTGTTATTGTTTTATATATCCTCAAAATCGGCTTGAATATTTTTTGCGAATACACCGAAGCACCCGTTGGGAATTCTGGAACTCTAGCGCCAGGAAACTAATGTGCTACTTTGCAAATCATTGCCTTTTTTGGATGCTTTGTGTATAGCGTATATTTTGACCTCTCTCCAAACCTCTCTCCTAAAAGGAGAGAGGCTTTGAATCTTACTCCCCAACGCAAGTAGGGAAAAGGAGAGAGGCTTTGAATCTTACTCCCCAACGCAAGTAGGGAAAAGGAGAGAGGCTTTGAATCTTACTCCCCAACGCAAGTAGGGAAGGGGCTGTTCTTGTTAGGTCTGTATTTGGACTCAACACAGAAGCGCTATTATAATCAGCGAACCGACAGTCAACATGGGGACGTGTTCCTATAAGTGCCTTGTCTCGGCTGGAGGCGCATTCCAGTTGTTGTTACGGCCATCAGCAAATCGAATGGGCGGGCCTTACCCCCTTTAGACTTGCAACAATTTGTGTTGATGCAGCCTGTAAGTTTTCTGTGCTGATTCTAGTCTGAACGCTAGAGATTCCAGCCTTCACACTCTAGATGACACAAAGCAAGGCACAGCGATAAATAAAGAGTTACTGTACAAGTGCGTAAGTGCTGGTAATCTCTTGCAATTTGATTGTATCGACTGACAATACGATTGTATCGACTAACAATGCGATTGTATCGGTTAACAATGCGATTGTTTCGATTAACAATGCGATTGTATCGGCTAACAATGCGATTGTATCGGTTAACAATGCGATTGTTTCGACTAACAATGGCATTGTATCCCACCTTCCGCACCCTAACTGTCACACATCAATAAAAAGTCTCTTTAGTAGTACATAGGAACTAAAGTAGAGTGAATAGAAAGAAGGATTA
>NZ_JBALDI010000015.1:0-20850 GCF_036917395.1 Nostoc sp. | reverse complement strand
AATTCGTAAACAACTCATTCAATTTGACTGTCTTCGAGATGCCATAGAAAATATTCTTCGCACAGCGTCCTAACCGTCTTGGCGATTGCTATACATAGCTTTATAGGTATAAAAAATTACGCCATTTTAATTTTTAATTTTAGATATTCATAAAAATATAGTACTTAGGACTTAATAAAAAAACTAACTTTATATTTATTTGGGTAGATGAAAAAATTAGATATAAAACAGTATTTTGTTAATAATGCAACCAAATATTGATTATACCGATTTGATATTAAAAAGCAGCAAAATATGTTGCAAGCTCTTGCATGAAAGTAAGCTTGCTGCCTTATAAAGAAAAGGTATTAGCGTTTAGCTAGTCAGAATTAATAATTTAAATAATGAGACGAACTATGACAAGTGAAAAATCTCAAGTCAAAAACAACGGTGTCAGCAATGTTATTTCGCCGAAGCAGCGTAAAACAAAGCGATCGCAGTTAGCCCAAACGCAATCATCGAGTCCGTCACGGTTGAATTTAACTTCGTCTAATAATAAAGTTCAATCAACAGAAACCTTTAAAGATACACCTGATATAGTTTGCTTATCTCATTTGCGTTGGAATTTCGTTTATCAAAGACCACAACATCTTCTTAGTCGCTGCGCCCAAGGAAAGCGAGTGTTCTTTATTGAGGAGCCAATTTTCTCTGAAGAACCCTTGGCAAGCTTAGATGTAAACGAAGATTCTAATGGAGTAGTTGTGGTTGTGCCACACCTACAACAAGGTTTAAGTGAAGAAGCAATAAATGCAGATTTACAAGTATTAATAGATAGTTTGTTTGCAGAGCATAATATCAACAAGTACATTTGTTGGTATTACACACCAATGCCGATCGCTTTTACCCGCCACTTGCAACCCCAAGCTGTGGTGTATGATTGCATGGATGAATTGTCTGCATTCCAAGGAGCATCACCCACTTTAAAGAATTATGAAGCCGAATTATTCAGCCGTGCAGACTTAGTATTTGCAGGCGGACAAAGCCTTTACGAAAGTAAGGTGAACCAGCACCCCAACGTTTATGCCTTTCCCAGCAGTGTAGATGTCCCCCATTTTAGCCAGGCGAGAAATCTTCAAGAACCAGAAGATCAAGCTCATATTCCACATCCTCGTCTTGGTTTCTTTGGCGTAATTGATGAACGGATGGATATCGAACTGCTTGCTGAAATTGCCGAAGCACGCCCCAACTGGCATCTAGTAATTATTGGGCCAGTTGTCAAAATCGATCCCGCAACTCTGCCACAGCATGAAAATATTCATTATCTCGGTGGCAGAGATTATAAACAACTACCTGCCTATTTAGCAGGCTGGGATTTAGCAATGTTGCCGTTTGCGCGTAACGAGTCAACACGTTTTATTAGCCCTACCAAAACTCCAGAGTATCTTGCAGCAGGTAGACCTGTAGTATCTACCTCAATTCGGGATGTGGTGCGTCCTTATGGAGAATCGAAACTGGTGCGAATTGCAGATACAGTCTCTGAGTTCGTTACCGCCGCAGAACAAGCAATGCAAGAAGACACCCCAGCCTCAGAATGGTTGAGTCGAGTAGATGTCTTTTTAGAAAAGATTTCTTGGGATCGTACTTGGGCATCAATGATGAAGCTGATTGACTCTGCCATTGCAGCCCGTGATGGTGAAGACAAAGCTAACTCCACAGGTGCGGCTGGTAAACAAGCACCAAATATCATTACCAGAGATTTTGTCTTCGATTACTTGGTTGTCGGCGCTGGTTTTTCTGGTAGCGTCATTGCTGAACGTTTGGCAACTCAGTCTGGTAAAAAAGTGCTGGTTGTAGACAAACGCAACCACATAGGCGGCAATGCCTACGATCATTATGACGATCATGGCGTTCTCGTACACAAATACGGCCCCCACATTTTTCACACCAACTCACGCGAAGTTTTTGAATACCTCTCGCGCTTTACTAAGTGGCGGTCTTACGAGCATCGCGTCCTTGCAAGTGTAGACGGGCAACAAGTTCCTATTCCGATTAACCTCAACACTATTAACAAGCTGTATGGCATGAATCTCAATTCATTTGAGGTGGAGGAGTTTTACAAATCCCTTGCTGAACCAATGGAATACATCCGCACTAGTGAGGATGTGGTGGTAAGCAAAGTCGGTCGAGAACTGTATGAAAAGTTTTTCCGAAATTATACGCGCAAACAATGGGGACTTGACCCATCAGAACTTGATAAATCAGTAATTGCCAGAATTCCCACACGGACTAATCGTGACGATCGCTATTTTACCGATACTTACCAAGCAATGCCACTGCACGGCTTTACCCGGATGTTTGAGAATATGCTCAATCATCCGAACATCAAGGTAATGCTCAACACTGATTATCAAGAAATTCAATCATGCATACCTTGCCGCGAGATGGTTTACTCCGGGCCGGTTGACGAATATTTTGACTATCGCTACGGCAAACTACCCTATCGTTCGCTTGATTTCAAGCATGAGACGCACAACGCGAGTGTGTTTCAAGCAGCGCCAGTAATTAACTATCCCAATGAACACCTTTATACTCGTGTGACAGAGTTTAAATACTTAACTGGTCAAGAACACTCCAAAACGAGTATTGTTTATGAGTTTCCCAAAGCTGAGGGAGACCCTTATTATCCTGTACCGCGTTCTGAAAATCAGGAAATTTATAAGAAATATAAGGTGCTGGCTGATGAAACTCCAGGGATATATTTTGTAGGACGATTAGCGACATACAAGTACTACAACATGGATCAATGTGTTGCTCAGGCTCTGTCTGTGTACAAACAAATTGCGGTTAAGGCTTAAGGGACTTCCAAATAAAAAAATATCCCATCGCTTTTAGGGCAGGGGGCAGGGGGCAGGGAGCAGGGGGAGAGAAAGTCGTTTTGATGGGCGTGAAATTGGATAATTTATTTCTTGGAAGTCCCTAAATAATTCGTAATTTACGCCGTCCGTGTACAACTTTCTTTCAAACCTAACCCCCAGCCCCTTCCCTTGTAGGGAAGGGGAGCAAGAATCAAAGCCTCTCTCCCTGTAAAGGAGAGGAATGGAAGCGGGATTCTAAGAATAAGTTGCACATCGCGTTAATTCGTAATTAGGGCTGCTCTGTATTTAGTAGGCTGCTCATGTCTGTAACGCACCGAAAACTTAGGATGGTGCGTTAGCCTCCGGTATAACACACTCTAGGACTTACGCAAAATATCTCTCAAACTCTCATTTCTCTGTGACCTCTGCGCCTCTGTGGTTCGATTTTCCGTTAGCTGTGCGTAAGTCCTGACTCGACAAAAATTAAAAAGAACGCATCAAAGAAAATATCAGCTTGAGTTGTAAATTATGATTTCTGCTTTCAACTCGACATTCAATATTAACAAAGCACAACTTCCCCTAGAAGTTTGGGCTGGTGTCGAGTGTACGGTTAATCGTGTGGGTGAAGAGTATCTCGATCAGTTAGAACGCAATGGTCATGCAACCCGCTTAGATGACCTAGATTTGTTCGCTGAACTTGGCATACACGCTATCCGCTATCCAGTGCTTTGGGAGAAGATAGCGCCCAATGGTTTAGAGAATGCTGATTGGTCGTGGGCAGATGAAAGACTAGGGCGTTTGCGTGAACTCGGCATCCGTCCGATTGTGGGATTAGTGCATCATGGCAGTGGCCCGCGTGATACCAGCTTGGTAGATCCAGAATTTCCAGAAAAACTAGCGGTGTTTGCTCGTGCAGTTGCAGAACGCTATCCTTGGGTAACACATTACACACCTATCAACGAGCCACTGACAACAGCACGATTCAGTGGAATATACGGTCACTGGTATCCTCATGGCCGAGATAATTTAACTTTCGCCCGTGCTTTGTTAGGAGAGTGTAAAGCGATCGCTCTTTCGATGCAAGCAATTCGGGAAGTCAACCCCAATGCTCAATTCGTACAAACTGAGGATTTGGGTAAAACTCATAGTACACCAAAGCTGGCTTATCAAGCAGAATTTGAGAACGAGCGTCGTTGGTTGAGTTTGGATTTATTGTGCGGTCGAATCAACCCAACTCATTCAATGTGGGGTTACTTGCGCGATTGTGGTGTAAGTGAGACTGAACTTGAAGAATTTTTGCAATATACCTGTTTGCCTGACATTATTGGCATTAACCATTACCTGACGAGCGAACGCTTTTTAGATGAAAACTTAGAAAACTATCCAGCTTGGACGCATGGTGGTAATGGTCGGGACAAGTATGCAGATGTAGAGGCAGTGCGAGTTTGTGCTGAGGGTTTGGCAGGGCCTCGGACATTACTCAAAGAGACATGGGAACGCTACAAATTACCCCTTGCTGTCACTGAAGTTCATTTGAGTTGCACCCGTGAGGAACAACTACGCTGGCTCAATGAAGTGTGGAATGCAGCGCAAGAATTAAGAAACCAAGGTGCAGATGTTCGTGCTGTGACTGCTTGGGCACTTCTCGGCAGCTACGATTGGAATAGTTTATTGACTCGCTCGGCAGGATACTACGAGTCAGGCGTGTTCGATTTGCGCTCATCACGCCCCAGACAGACAGCGATCGCTAAAATGGTGCGAGATTTAGCCACTGGGCATAAACCCAATCATCCATTACTTGATACACCAGGATGGTGGCATCGAGAAGAGCGCCTATTATACCCAGCAGTCAGTTGTCGCGTATCTCGCCCATCTCTCCCGCTTTCCTCCCCTGCTTCCAATCGTCCCCTGGCGATCATCGGAGCCACAGGAACATTAGGCAAGGCTTTTGCTCGGCTGTGTCAAGTGCGAGGAATTTCATATTGCCTGCTAAGACGGCAAGATATGGATATTGCCAATCCTGCTTCCGTCAATAAAGTACTTGCCGAGTTGCAACCGTGGGCAGTTGTGAACGCTGCGGGATACGTGCGGGTGGACGATGCCGAACACGAACCCGATGTTTGTTTAAAGGCAAACGCTGAAGGGCCAGCGATTTTAGCTGCTGCTTGCGCTCAACATGATGTAGCGCTGCTAACTTTCTCTTCAGATTTGGTATTCGATGGTACTGAGTCTAATCCTTATGTCGAAACTGATACTGTTGGGCCCCTCAATATATATGGGTGCAGCAAAGTTTTGGCAGAAAAGCTGGTATTGCAGGCTCATCCGGCATCGCTAGTGATTCGCACCAGCGCATTTTTCGGCCCTTGGGATGATTACAACTTTGTCACGATCGCCCTGCGCCAGCTTAGTGCTGGTAATACTTTTGTCGCAGCCGAAGATGCGATCGTTTCACCTACTTATGTACCCGATCTTGTCCATGCCAGCCTTGATTTATTGATTGATGGCGAGAAAGGTTTGTGGCATTTGGCTAACAAAAGTGCTGTTGCTTGGTCTGAATTAGCGCGACTAGCGGCGAAAAAAGCAGGTGTAAGTGTCAGCAATCTAATTGCTCGTCCTACACAAGAACTTGGTTTAATTGCTCCCCGCCCAGCTTACAGCGTTCTTGGTAGCAATCGAGGTGAATTAATGCCACACCTTGACAGTGCAATTTCTCGCTACTTGGAAGAAAGAAGTTAGTAGTCTTGCAATCTAATTTTAAGGGGAGCAAGGGAGTAAATCTATACCCAATGCTCCATTCCCCATTCCCAATTCCCCATCGCAAAATTATATCAACTATTTTAGTAACCGGAGGAGCCGGATATATTGGCTCCCATGCTGTATTAGCTCTGAAAAACGCAGGTTACGAAGTAATCGTTTTAGATAATCTGTCGAACGGACATCGAGAACTTGTAGAAGAAGTTTTACAGGTAAAATTGATTGTTGGAGATATGAGCGATCGCTCTCTTCTTGATAACATATTTTTAACTCTAAAATAAAGTTATAAGAGGAGACAGACATTACTTGTTCAAATGTAAGTTGGTCAAACAGTAGTTGTAGGCGAACATATTCAGGTGATCGCTAAAATATTGTATGAAGACACATCACCAGAAAAGCTAACTAGCCTTGCAGGAATTGAAGAAGCAGTAAAGAGTCAAATGCTTTTATCATGTCATGCCAGAAGTAGGGTTTTTTTATCGAAACGGTTACGGGCACAAGAGCAGGGTATAAAAGACAACTAAAAAGTATTTTGGGAGAATTGCCAATCACAGGTAAACAAGCGGAAAAATTGGAAGTTCCTTTTAGCAATCAACTGAGTCCGTATCTGGAAATTTGCTGTCTCCGAGTAAGTGCCAATGTCAGCTATGAAGATGCAGCAACAGTCTTTTCTTAGTGCTTATAAACTGGCATTAAAAATAGTTTTGTGAATAAAAACCCAGAACGATTTTTGTAGTTATCAAACTCAGAGTAAGGAGATAAAGAAGAGTCTTTCTTAAGGATATTTGGAATAAATATCATGCTGAGAAAACCTCCTATAATCAAGAATGGGAGCCAGTGTTGAGTCAGCATTTTTTTTCATCTACTACTAATACCCCTTGCTCTGTTCGTTTAAGGAAGATAACTTAATCCGCCGACTTTCACGCGATAGTGGTACTAAAACTGGGGCTTGATTTTGAGTATTGCTTTCTTTAAAGCTTTCCACCACTTTAGATAGTTGTGCAATTGTCGATGCTTCAAATACGCTACGCAAAGGTAACTCTACACATAAACCGTCGCGCACTCTAGAGACAAGCTGAGTTGCCAGTAAAGAATGACCGCCTAATTCAAAGAAATTGTCATAAATTCCTACGCGCTTAATTCCCAAAACCTCAGCAAAAATTTTCACCAGCACTTGTTCAACAGCAGTCCGAGGTGCGATGTAATTTTTAGGCAATTGGGGCTTAATTACATCATGCAATGCTCTTAAGGCGCGGCGATTGACTTTATCATTGGCTGTTAAAGGTAAAGACTCTAATACTACAAAAGCTGATGGCATCATGTACTCAGGCAGTTTTTGTGCTACGTAAGTCTGCAACTGCGGCACTAATTTACGCGCTGCTTTGGCTTGTAGGGGATTATTGGCGTAAGATTGCCAGGGACGAGAGTGAGTCATGCTATGTGGAAAAATAATTCTCTTACCTACTCCATCTTGTCGTACAAAAACCACATCATAATGACCTTCAATACTTGAATGTGACCAGGTAATTTCAACCCCATAAGGTACATTCAGTGCATAGAAATCTTCTGGCTCTACTCCGAAATTTTCGAGTTCTTGCAAAGCTTTACGTATTTGACCTACAGTTTTAAAACCTTCTACATCTGATAGCCATTTTAGGGTTTTAACTGCTGACATCACCCGTGCATTAGGTACATTGATAATGCTTAATATTTCTGGTTGATTCTCAATTAATAACTGATGGACTGTTGAGACTGTGAGATTATTTTCAGACCAGTTCAGCACGGAATGATTTTTAGTATTATTAACAGTTTCGGTACTAACATGAAGAATCACATTGTAACGAAACTCAGTTAACTCATTGTGATGTTTACCCCGCATCAGTTGAATTTCTACATGATTAATCTGCGGAAAACGTTGCTTGATTGCAGTAAAAAAGGCTGGGTCAATCACTAACTCTGTTTCTTGAAATATCTGCATTTGTATCCGTTGCTGCAACTCGAAGCTGCTAAGGGAAGGTTCAGCTTGATACAGTTGCACTGACGCATGAAAAGCTTGCAAGAGTGGCAAACTACGCACATCTCCTATGAAGATAAAGCCACCCGGAGCAGTTGCTTCCACAGCACCTTCTAATACATGAATCAGATAATCAATAGTAGGAAAATATTGTACAACCGAGTTTAGAATTACTGCATCAAAAACTCCTGTTTCTACTTTCTCAAAGTTAGTAGCCATTTGCTGATACAGCGTTACTTGCGGCATTTCTTGCTTCTGTAACTGCTGCTGAATGTAGTTAAGTGAAACGGCAGAAAAGTCTGTCCCCCAATATTTAGTGCAGTGAGGTGCAACCCTAAACAGAATTAAACCTGTTCCACAACCAATTTCTAACACTCGTTTGGGTTGAAAAGCCAAAATTTGCTTGACTTGGTTATCCACCCACTCACGCATCTGCTCTGATGGAATAGGTTGATTTGTATAACTACTATTCCAGCCTACAATATTCAATTTTGGATCGGAATCAACAGGTAGGTTATAAGTTTCGTCATAGAGCATCTGCCATTGCAAAACTTGCTCATTCTGCAATTGCATTAATTGCATATTCTCCTGCTCGCTCCTGTATCCGGTTTTTGGTACTACATAAGCTACTAAGCGTTTTTCTGCTTTTTCCTCCCGAATTATAACTACAGTTTGCTGCACTGCTGGATGCTGACTGAGTACCCCTTCAATTTCTCCCAACTCAATGCGGTAGCCGCGGATTTTTACCTGCTCGTCGAGGCGACCTAAAAATTCAATGTTGCCATCTACTCGATAGCGAACTAAATCACCTGTCTTATAAAGCCGTGCTTTTAACTTATTAGTAAAAGAATGATAAATGAAGGATTCAGCAGTTAAATCAGGATTTAAATAACCTCGCGCCAACCCATCACCACTTATGTACAACTCTCCCGAAACGCCGATGGGTACAGGTTGTAAATATTGATCTAATATGTAAACTTGTGTATTGGCGATCGCACGACCAATTGCAGGTACTAAATTATCTTTATGTTTAACAGAAATATGAGCAGAAGTTGTAACAACTGTGTTTTCAGTTGGCCCATAATTATTAACTACTTGAAAAGGATGGTCAGCTAAAGGATATTGATTTAGTTTGTCTCCACCTGTGAGTAATATTCGTAAAGCCGCGTTCTTCGGAAAATCTAATAATAAAACTTTCTCTGCTAAAGGTGTTGGTACAAAAGAAATTGTTATCGCTTTTGATACTAGCCAATCTCGTAGCTGCTCAGGTATTTGCCTGATTTCATCATTTACAAAATAAATGCTTGCACCAGTACTAAGATAAGGCCAAACTTCCCAACCGCAAGCGTCAAAGCCAACTCCAGAAATCTGTGTTGCTCGGTCAAGAGGTGAAACTGTAAACGCTTTTTGATGCCAAAAAACTAGATTTAACAATCCTTTATGTTCTATTTTAACCCCTTTAGGCTTTCCAGTTGAGCCAGAGGTATAAATAACATAAGCAAGGTTATCTACTTTAACTTGACTGGTAAGATTATCTTCAAGTTCTTGATTAATAATTTCCCAATCATTATCTAAAGCGATTACCTCTGAATTATGGGTTTCTAGACGTTTAATCCATTTATCTTGAGTTAATAAAACTGATATGTTAGTATCTTCAAGCATAAAGTTTAAACGTTCAGACGGATAGCTTGGATCTAAAGGTACATAAGCTCCGCCTGCTTTTAAGATGCTCAACATCCCGATTACCATATCAAAAGAGCGTTCTACACAAAGTCCTACTAAAACTTCGGCTTCAACTCCTAATTTTTTTAGATAATGTGCTAGTTTGTTGCTACGTATATTTAACTCCTTGTAGGTAACTTGTCTGTCTCCAAATACCAAGGCTATGGCATCTGGTTTCTGCTCTGCAAAACTCTCAAATAACTGATGGATACACTTATCTTGAGGATAATCTAACTGAGTATTATTCCATCCAACTAATAATTGATTTAACTCAGATGCGCTTAAAAGCGGGAATTGTGCAATTCGGTGTTCTGGATTTGCAACTATACCTGACAGCAATGTTTGGAAGTGTTCTAGCATCCTAGTGATAGTAGCGTCATCAAATAAATCAGTGCTGTAAATTACAAAACCACTAATTCCCTCTGAGCTATCTGCCCATAACCCATTTTGAGTATTTTGTTCCCACAAGTGGAACTCCAAATCAAAGCGCGTTGTTTCCGTTTCAAATGGTAGCGGACTTAAAGTTAAACTAGGTAACTCTAATGCGGACATTGGCGCATTTTGGAGCGCAAAAACTACTTGAAAGAGCGGATTTTGATTTAAATTCCGCTCTGGATGTAGTTCCTCTACAAGTTTTTCAAAAGGCAAATCTTGGTGAGCATAAGCTCCTAAAGCTACCTCTTTGACTTGATTCAATAATTCCCTAAAAGTTGGATTTCCTGATAAGTCGATACGCAGTACTAAGCTATTGACAAAAAAACCAATTAATCCCTCAATTTCACTGCGGTTGCGATTGGCAATAGGTGAACCAATAGCAATATCTTCTTGTTGTGTGTAGCGGTAAAGAAAAACTTGGAATGCTGCTAGTAGGGTTATAAACAAAGTTACCCCTTCTTGCTGTCCGAGAGCTAAAAGTGCTTTGCTCAAACTTTTTGATAATTGCAGAGGTTGCCTTGCACCCTGGTAACTTTGAGCAGCTAGTCTTGGTCTGTCGGTTGGCAGATTTAGCATAGAAATGCTATCTAATTGCTTGTGCCAATAACTCAGTTGCTTTTCCAATACTTCCCCTTGCAACCACTGGCGTTGCCAGTATGCAAAGTCTACATATTGGATTGTAAGTTTCGCTAGAGGAGAAGGCTGATTCTTGGCAAAGGCTGTGTAAAGTGCTGCTATCTCTTGAATCAGCACCCCAATAGACCAACCATCACAGACAATGTGGTGCATAGTTAGCAGCAGGATATATCGTGTCTCATCTAACCGCAGCAGTTTTACTCGTAGCAACGAATCAGTTGATAAATTGAAAGGACGTTGAGCTTCTTGGGTAGTAAGTTGTCGTGCTTGTATTTCTCGTTCGGCTTGTGGCAGTTGGCGTAAATCTATTACTGGTAAGGGTATTTTGAGCGTAGGATTAATTACCTGAACTGGTTGCCCTGACTGGATGACAAAAGTGGTGCGTAAAGCTTCATGTCGGCGCACAATTTCGTTAAAAGTTTGCTCTAGCGCAGCTTGATTGAGCGAACCTGTTAAATTTAGTGCTAGTGGAATGTTATAGAAAGGATTATTAGGGATTAATTGGTCAAGAAACCACAGCCGTTGTTGAGCAAAACAGAGGGGAAGATTTTGCGATCGCGAAATAGGTACAAGAGGTCTAATGTGGTTATTAGTACGATTAGATACTTCTAAAAATTCAATAATTTCTGCTTTCCGCTCTTGAATTTCTGCACGTAGTTCTGCTGTCAGAATTCCTTCAGGGGCGTTAGCGCGAAACTTTTCACCATCAATAAAAACTTGAATATCTAAGCTGCGAAGATAAGATAAAAACTCAACGGTATTCAAAATTACACCCCTTTGCAACTATTGTTACTTATTAGAAGGTAAAGACAGGAGGCAGTGAGAATATTACTTGTTTTATAAGCTTTTTAAGCTTTTTTAAATAAATGGTTATTTCTACTTAGCTGCACTGCTTATTAACTAACCCAATATTTTTATCACACTTATAACAGGGTATAAATCATTCTTGAGGTTGATAATCGGATGGTTGTAACTGTGGTGTGAACCTAAAAGACAACGCAGTTAATGACGTATCGCCAGGTTTAGGCTCATGCTATTCATGCCTCATAATTTACTGATCGTATGGTTGAGTCAACTGCTATCCGTTGGCCTACTTGGCGGGGGAGAGAACTTGTAGGAATATCTTACTTGGTGGCTGGACTAATAATGGTTCTGTGGACTTTTGGCGATCGTTTTATCAGTTTGCCACTGCTGCGCCGCCTTGGAGTCGAGGAACCCAAGTTTATGCTTAAGTTAATCGCTACTGCGACTCGTACACATATACCGGATGGCATAAATGGCATGGTGATTCCTAACTCAAGGGTTTCTCAAAATTCCACTTCTTCTCGCTGAATTCCGGTAATTTCAGTGTTATTCACACCTTTTGCTGCCCAACACATTGTGTCACTAATGTACTTAGCAAGTTGTTCAACAGTTGGTGCTTCAAACAAATTGCGTACAGGCAAATCTATTTGGAAGGTGTCACGAATACGGGAAGTTAGCACAGTCGCTAGTAGAGAATGACCGCCCAATTCAAAGAAATTGTCGTGAACGCCTACTTGCTCTTTTCCCAAGACTTTAGCCCAAATTTGGACAAGTAACTCTTCAATCTGCGATCGCGGTGCTACATAATCTTGATTATGGAAAGTAATTGTCTCAGGTATGGGTAAAGCATGGCGATCGACTTTGCCATTAGCTGTTAGAGGTAGAGATTCCAATACCATATATGCTCTTGGCACCATATATTCTGGTAGCTTTTCTTTCAAGAATTGACGAAGTAAATATGCAAAGCTTTGCACGTCTTCCATAGGTATCTGTTCCTGCTTGGGAACAATATAAGCCACCAAATACTTATCATCAGGTACGTCCTCACGAGCAATAACTATAGTTTCTTTCACTGCTGGATGTTGACTCAACACTGCTTCAATCTCTGACAACTCAATGCGGAAGCCACGAATTTTTACTTGAGTGTCAATGCGACCTAAAAATTCAATATTGCCATCTGGTAAATAACGAGCTAAATCACCCGTTTTATAAAGACGTGTTTTTGGTTTGTTACTAAAAGGATGAGTAATAAAATATTCAGCAGTTAATTCAGTGCAATTGAGATATTCTCGCGCCAGCCCCTCCCCACCCATATATAATTCGCCAGTAACGCCAATAGGCACTAGTTGTAAATGGGTATCTAATATATAAATCTGCGTGTTTGTAATGGGGATACCAATCGGTAAAGATGTGGCTGATGGTAACTCTTCTACGCAGTAATAAGAAGAAAATGTTGTATTTTCTGTAGACAAAAAGAGGTATTGTTAAGCTGGGTGCGTTAGCGCAGCTTTCCGCAGGAATCGCCTGTAGAGGTTGCCCATCCAACACTATAAATGTGGTGCGTAAGGTTTCGTGGCGACGCACGATTTCGTTAAAAGTCTGTTCTAGTGCGGCTAACTTCAGCGAACCTGTCAAGCGAATTACTGTCGGCACATTGTAGATAGCATTGCCGGGGATCAACTGGTCGAGGAACCACAGCCGCTGTTGAGCAAAAGATGCTGGAAAGACGAAGACTTCTTCAGAAGACATATTGATCCTTATTTTAAATTTTGTGCTTTCTGAATACAGGCTTTTAGCTGTGCGGCGAGAATTTGGATATGGGGTTTTCTTAGCATAGTTAGGTGATTGCCAGGAATATGATAAATTTCCGTTCCTCCCACAGTTAGCTGATCCCAACCCATACTCGGATCTTCCTTGGCAATGCTTGATTGAACCTTTGTTCTAAAAAGATTAATTTTTTTAGGGTAGGCTTGTGGAACGTAGTTGAGAACTGCTTGGCTATTGGCATAGAAAACACGAAGCATGGGACGAATTGCTAACTCGCTTAAAAGCCTTAACTTAGATTCTTTGGGTATAACGTTGACTGTGGCATCCTCTTTGAGGATGAGGTGAGAGAAGAGATTTGTTTGGAGCGATCGTGTTAGCGACTCCCTTTGGGAGTATCGCCTCAGCGATTCCCAAAATGAGTTTCGCGCAATTTTATTAAAATTAGTCAACCGAGAAGTTAAACTATTAATTCGATTCCTGGCGATCGCAATAATTAGATATAAATAATCGAGGAAAAAGGGCCATATATATCGCGCCACTGTTGTCAACATAAACTTTAAACCATTACCCAAAGAAGGTATATTGCCCGGAATTGGTGCTAAAGTGTCAAGCACAGCAAGTAGAGCCACTTCTTCTCCAGACTTTTGCAGTTGTTGAGCCATTTCAAAAGCAACCCAACCTCCAAAAGACCAACCTCCTAAAAAATAAGGGCCTTTGGGCTGCACTGAGCGCAATGCTTCAATGTAGTGAGCAGCCATATCCTCAATGTTAGTTAATGGAGAACTTTTTCCGTCAAGTCCAATGGGTTGTAGCCCATAAAATGGTTGATTTTTTCCCAAATGATGAGCTAATTCGTAATAAGGAAAGACAACACCAAAAATTGGATGGACGCAGAAGAAAGGTGGACTTGAACCAGCAGGTTGAATCGGTACTAAGGGAGACCAAGGCAGAGAGTCTGTTGCTGAGGATAGAGAAGTTGCTAAACTTTCAATTGTGGGATTTAAAAATAAGCTAGATAGGGGTAATTCGCGCTCAAATTGCTTGTGTATCTGCTTCATTAGGCGCACAGTTAAAAGCGAATCTCCTCCCAAGTCGAAGAAATTATCGTAAATACCCACACGCTCAACATTAAGGACTTCAGCCCAAATTTTTGCCAAAGTTGACTCGGTTGGAGTACGAGGAGCAATAAATGTTTTATCTATTAAACGGCTAGCATAACTGTCGAGTTCTGTTAGCGCCAAACGATCTACTTTCCCACTAGCTGTTAGTGGTAGAGAATCCAGCACTACAAAAGCTTTTGGAATCATGTATTCTGGTAATTTTTCTTTTAAAAATTTACGTAGTAGAGACGGTAAATTTGAGGCAGTGGCTCCCCGTTGTAGTGACTGCTGTTGTGTTTCTACATTATGAACAATATAAGCCACTAAGTACTTCTCATCAGATAGATTATCTTTAGCAATTACTATTGCTTTTTGTACACTTTGATGATGACTCAGCACTGTTTCAATTTCTGACAGATCAATACGGAATCCACGAATTTTTACTTGATTATCGATACGTCCTAAAAATTCAATATTACCGTCTGGTCGATACCGAGCTAAATCACCCGTCTGATAAAGTCGCGCTTTATTTTTATCACTAAAACGATTGAGAATAAACTTTTCAGTAGTTAATTCGGGGCGATTTAGATAGCCTTGTGCCAATCCCTCACCACTTATGTATAATTCGCCAGCAATTCCAATTGGTAAAGGTTGTAAATGTTTATCTAATATATAAATTTGAGTGTTAGCAATAGGACGACCAATGGACGGTTTTTCACTCATAGTACTAATCTCTGCAATAGTTGACCAAACCGTTGCTTCAGTAGGGCCGTAAGCATTAAAAAATCGACGCTGAGAGTTCCACCAACGTTTTACAATATCATCAGTGCAAAATTCGCCTGCACAAATAATAGTTTGTAATGCCGGAAGTGATTCTGTAGGAAGCACTGCTAATACTGTTGGCGGAAGGGTAACGTGAGTAATAGCTTTTTCTCGCAATAATTGGAGCAAAGGTTGTCCAGGTAGAAGGGATTCTTTATTTGCTAAATAAAGAGTTGCTCCTGTTTGCAGTGCCATGACAATCTCAAAAATTGAGGCATCGAAACTTAATGAGGCGAATTGCAGAATGTGGTTACTCGGTTGTAAATTCAAAACCTCAATCTGAGCTTTTCCTAAGTTGGATAATCCTCGATGCTGAAGCAAAACGCCTTTAGGCTTTCCTGTTGAGCCAGAGGTATAGATGACATAAGCTAAGTTGTCCAATGTTACGCAACTGGTCGGGTTTTCTTGGCTGTATTGTGTAATAGTTGCCCAATCTTTATCTATGTAAATAATTGGATTCGAGAAGTCTTCAAAATGCTTGAGCAACTTTTCTTGTGTCAGCAATACTGAAACTTGTGCATCTTTTAGCATAAATTTAAGACGCTCTTGAGGTAGGCTCGGATCTAAAGGTAAGTATGCTCCACCCGCTTTGAGGATACCTAATAATGTGACAATCATCTCTAGCGTTAGCGAAGCTCCTCCTACGGAGGCTCGTTCTACGCAAATGCCTACTATAACGTCAGGGACTACCCCCAATTTTTGCAGGTGATGTGCAAGTTGGTTAGCTCGGATATTTAGTTCGCGGTAGGTTAACTGTTGCTTGTTAAAGACTACTGCGATCGCATCGGGAGTTTCCTCCATCTGCGCTTCAAATAACTGATGAAAACACTTGTTCTCTGGGTAGTTTTTTTTAGTGTCATTCCAATCAATTAATAACTCTTGTCGCTCTTCCTCAGTCAGCAAAGACAAATCCCAAAGACGCTGTTCTGGATTGGCGACAATGCTTTTTAGCAGCGTTTGGAGATGTCCCAGCATCCTGGTAATGGTCGTGTCATCAAATAAATCGGTGCTATAAACCATTTGTCCTTTCAAACTATCCAAGTCCTGCCACAAATGCAACTCTAAATCAAGCTTTGCAGTTTTGCTTTCGTATTCAAATAGCGAAAGCGTTAACCCTGGTAACTCTAGCGCAACGATTGGAGTGTTTTGGAGGCTAAATACAACCTGAAATAAGGGATTGCGGCTCAAATCTCGCTCTGGATGCAGTTCCTCCACCAGCTTTTCAAAAGGCAAGTCCTGATGGCTGTATGCTCCTAGAGTTACCTCTTTGACTCGATTCAACAATTCTCGAAACGTCGGCTTACCTGAGAAATCTGTACGTAGCACCAAGCTATTGACAAAAAAACCAATTAATCCTTCTAGTTCGCTACGATTGCGATTAGCAATCGGTGAACCTACTACAATATCCTCTTGCTGCGTGTAGCGATAGAGCAAAGTCTGAAACGCTGCCAGCATTGTCATGAACAAGGTAACGCCTTCTTGGTAACTCAGTGCCTCTAGCGCTTGAGTTAAGGAGTGTGGTAGCTCTAGAAATTGTTTTGCACCCCTGTAGCTAGGAACTGCTGGTCTAAGTTGCTTGGTGGGGAGATTCAATACCGAAATCCCCTCTAATTGCTTTTGCCAATAAGCTAACTGGGTTTGTAGAGGCGAACAACCGTTTGCTCCCACTCCTTGCAGCCACTCCCGTTGCCATTGGGCGAAATCTGCATATTGAATGGGTAGTTCTGGCAAAGAGGTAGACTTGGAGAGAAGTCTGAGCGGAGGCTGACTTGGTTCGGAACTTCGGGAGTCGCTTGTAGTTAGACATCGCTGATCCTCTGCAAAGGCTGTGTATAATATTCCCAATTCTCTAATTAGCACTCCAATTGACCAGCCATCAGCAACAATGTGATGTAGATTAAGCAGCAGCAGATATTCTGCTTCATCCAGTTGTAGCAGCTTTACTCGCAGCAATGGCCCGGTGGTGAGATTGAAAGGATGTTGAGCCTCTTGGGTTACGATTTGCTGCACTTGTGTTTCACGTTCTTGGCTCTCGAAATTGCGTAAATCTATTAAGGGAAGAGGTATTGTTACGCTGGGTGCAATCGCCTGCACTAGTTGCTGCTCTACCATAACAAACGTAGTGCGTAAGGTTTCGTGGCGACGTACAATTTCGTTGAATGTCTGCTTTAAGGCGGTGAAGTTGAGGGAACCTGTCAGGCGAAGTGCTGTTGACACGTTGTAAAATGGATTCCCCGGTGCTAACTGGTCGAGAAACCACAATCGCTGCTGGGCGAAAGAAGTGGGAAAAACGAAAACCTCTGCTTCTTCAGAAAAATTAAGTTCTTCATCAGCTGTGAAACTACTGAGAATATACTGGCTCATAAGTGAATGGCAAACAATTGTGGTGGAATTTGTGGAAACTTTTTCTCAGCCCATCTTGTTATCAACGCTCCAAGAGGAGTTTAGCTCTGAAGAACTAATGGTTGTCAAACCAGAAAATCGGTTATCAATGATGCCTATTCACCAAGCAGTGGACTTTGAAGATTTTGGCGATGAAAACCTCTTAAATGCTCGCTCAAAATAGATCCAGGCTGTAATGCATCTGATTTCATACTCCTACCCTTGAAATTTTATTTAGACTGAGTTTCGTTTTCTAGGTTATACCAAGTTGCCAAAGATAGTATTGTTACATTCTGTTATATTCAACAGAGTCAAGAAAATCCGACTTCTCCCTTAGAGGCTGTTTGAAAAGTTTTAAAGGGTCAAATTTTATGCCAATCGCCTCACCATGATTCAGATCATGGCAAGGTATATAAACGTCTCTGATGTTTCGGGTAATAACTCATAGTCTCTAACCAATCGGCGACACCCCATCACCCAGCCAAAAGTGCGTTCCACTACCCAACGTTTTTTGAGCTAGCGCGTTCCCCTTTGTTTGTTCTGGTCGCACCACCACTTGTACAATCCAACGGCAAAAGTCCATCACCCATTGCATGAACGGCTCACCGTCAAAGCCCCCATCCACCCAGAGGGTTGTCAAACGAGATACCTGTTCGCTAGAGTGCTTGACCCGTATGAGAACTCGTTTGCCCCCCTTCGCGCTCACCCACACTGGCAGCCGTGACCAAGACCCGCAAGACTAACCCCAAGGTATCAACACTCATGAATCGCTTACGACCTTTGATTTTCTTGCCCGCATCGTAGCCCACGGCTTCATGCACCATTGCAGCAGTTTTTACACTTTTAACTCACTAGGAGAAAAGATTTCTCGCTGTCTCCAATACTTGGAATTATAAGTTTCAAATGCTTGCAGAAAAACATTTTCACTTATTCCATTTAAATCTAAAGATATTGTACAAGCTTCCAAGACACCAAGAATAGCTTGACGTTCACATATTTCAAAATTTAACAGTGTATTATCGAGATCGAAAATTATGGCTTTATAACTCATTCAATTCTTTAGTTCACGAAAATACTTTCTTCAATAGTTGAGCCTTTTCTAATTATTTTTAGTATTCCTCTGAAATCTTGACTATAAAATTTATAATTTTTATCATTAGGCTTCCTAACTAAAATTGCTTGTATATTTGCCCGTAAGGCTCCAGCGATATCAGCATTGTAGCTATCACCTATCATTACACATTCTGTTTTTTCAATCTTTAAATCATTGATGACATGAGCATAAAATTTGAGATTGGGTTTTTCATATCCAATTTTTTCAGACGTATATATTTCTTTAAAGTATTTTGCAATATTTAATTTATCTATAATTTCGTGTAGATCAAGTATATGATTTAAGAGAATTATGTTTTTATAATTATTTTCAATTGCATCTCGCAAAGTAGGAATTACATCATATAAATGCCATTTTTCCAAATTTTTATATTCATTCTGCACTTGGGAAGTATATTTTATCGCCTGAGTTTTATTTATTCCTACTTTATCATATATTTCTGCAAAATATTCATTCATATACTCCCACCAAGTTTTACCATTAAACAATAAATTATGGGGAGTTTCTGGAGAGGGCCAAGTAAAGCTAATATTTACGAATGGTCGAATATCTTCTAAATCTATATTGTGGACTCTATGACGTTTCAATATTGAATGTAAAGTTTAACTCCACATTCCATCACGATAACCTAATGTCTGATCAAAATCCCAAAATAAATATTTCATATTTATTTTACTGCTATATCATAAATTTAATAATGTAAATTTATATTCACAATGTAAGGATCTACAGAACGTTTAAACAATACCATTTCCCCTAATTCATCTTTTTTTAAATTGACATGACAAAACCATTCATCATTTTTTTCTGGATAATCTAAGCGGTAATGATAAAGTCCCCAACGAGTTTTTTGACGATATAATGATGCTCTGGCTGCCATTTCTGCACAGTCAAGAATAAAGTGAACTTCTAGACTACGCATCAATTCATGAGGGTCACAAGCGCCCATTAAATCTAACGTTTCTTGATATTGCACAAAATGTTTTAAACGAATCTCGATTTTATTACCTGATTTTGGTGGTTGCAGATAATCATTAACTAAGCGTCTTAATTTGTATTCTACCTGGGTGTTAGGTACACCATTTGGACGAGTTAAAGGTGCGTAAACTCTGGCTTTTTCAGCTTATAAAAAATCTGTATTTGGTTCAATAAAATCTAAACTTTCGATATATTCAATGGCATGAGTTCCGGCTATGCGACCGAAAACAAATGCCCCAATCATATAATTATGGGGAACGCTGGCCATATCTCCGGCTGCATATAAACCTGGGATGGTTGTTTGAGCGTTTTCATTCACCTGCCACCAGAAGCACTATGACCACTACATAAGCCTATTTCAGAAATGTGCATCTCTACGCCATGAGTGCGGTAATCTTCATTTCTACCTTGATGAAAACGTTCTCTACTTGGTCGTTCATTCGCCCAAAGTATAGATTCAATCTCAGCGATTGTATCTTCATCAAAAAACGAATCGCACTTCCTCAAATGTTTTGTGCGTTGAACGGTACACTTGGCGATGGCACAATTCTGCCAACGCATTACCTGCCTCAAAAAACGCTCTTTCCACACGGCCCTCTAGGTGAAGGCGATCGCGTTGTTCTGCCTCGCTTAATTCCTCTACCTCAACAGCTATTAACCGTAATCGTTGCTGAAGTGGAATCTATTTGCTGGGAAATATCCTCATGTGCAGAGCTAGTGGTGGCTTTTTTGTGCTTAGAGGATGGTTTAGTCATGATTCCACTCTTTCTAATTGACGGTTCTACCGATATACTGCACCACGCCTTGAGAATTAATAGCGAAATAGATGCATGACTTTGCTGGTAACTGCGATCGCTCTGACTTGTTCTACCAGTTGCAGATTCTTGTAGAAATTCTCGCCCTGAAATCGCGGTGAGTTTCTACGATAGTCATCTTGGGCGAAATCGTCTGGGCTGGTGAACTGCCCTGAAAGAAATCCACGACCGAGCGGGCTGTAAGCCACGTAGCCAATGCCTAACTCGCACACTGTCGGCAAAATCTCATCTTCTGGGTCACGGCTCCACAAGGAGTATTCCGTTTGTAGGGCAGTAATCGGGTGAACTGCATGTGCCCGTCGAATCGTCGTAGGAGCCGCTTCAGACATCCCAAGATAGCGGACTTTACCCTGCTGCACTAGTTCTGCCATTGCCCCGATGGTCTCTTCGATCGGCACTGCCGTAAGATGCCCGTTCGCCGTAAGGCGTCCCGTTAGAGAAGGCTTTACGGTGTGCTAATGTAATTCGTAATTATTACCCTATGAATAAGGAATATGTCTTTTAGTTTCTACAACTCAAATTAATTGCTCTGGCTTTCAATTACCAATTCCTCAAGCAAATCAAAATCACACAACAAATTAGCTGCTCATGAATCATCACTTCACCATGAACAAACATCCCATTCAAATTAACGATACAACCTTGCGAGATGGCGAACAAGCAGCAGGTGTAG
>NZ_JBALDI010000014.1:0-4341 GCF_036917395.1 Nostoc sp. | reverse complement strand
TTTGATAGTTTTTTTGTTTGCTCGGATCGCATAAGTGAGTTTAATCAAGCTAAAAACCCCCAATCTTACCATAAAATAATTATGCAAGAGGTCTATTGATGCAATCGCAGTCGAAGCACCAGCAACATATTTTGCAGTGTTGTATCTATATAAAGAACCAGGGGATAAACCATTACACGCTATGTCGGCAGAACTCTGGCTGGGGCAAAAGCCTATTTGTCGCCTGGAATCAATTCACTGTTTTGGGCTAACGGCTGGTAAAATACGCGCCTATACAGATCAGGTGTTGCAGGCATTTGCTAAACAATATGATGTTTCGCTGTATCAGTACAAGGAGATGTTCGAGATTGCCTCAAGTTACTGCCCAGTACGACCCTGCCCGTTACATCCAGAATCCTAGAGATGACCACATACCGCCAATTAACAATTTGGGATGTGCTTGATGAGTTGTCCGAATCTCCAGCGACATCAACACTAGCACCAATGTGGGAATGTTTAGATGCCGAGCTAGAAAAATTACCCTTGGAGGCACAGTTATCAACCGCAGCGCTTGTCTTCAGTCAGATTGCGGATATTCTCAAGTCTCGTGCCGAAGTGCTGTTGCAAGATACCCGCGATCGTAATAACCCAAAGGGGCCAATTGTTAGCACCGATCTCTTTGCTGGTTTAGTGCGGACAACAATGCACCTAGATTTAGATGATTTGATTGAACCGCAAACATCACAAACCTTTAAACCACATGGGCCACACCAATTTTCATATCCTACTGAGTTGGGTGATTCTGTAGTAGCACCTGTTGAAAAAGCGAATATTTTGGCAATGCTCGATGAGGTGACAACTTTAGAAGATGTTCGCAATTTGGCATCAGATGAGGATGTTCAAAAATGGCAGAGCGCGTAGGCGTAGCCCGTCGTAGACATCACTAACCATCTGATAAATGTCAAAGATGAGATTTCTTTAGTTAAACTGCAACGTGTGTTGCAAATGCCGATGGTAGAAGTATGGTTAGGACTATTGCTGGGTGGGTTTACATTAGAACAGCGTGGTGATTTTTATAACAGTCGGAATATTTGGGTGAAAAGTTCTCCAATTACTAACACCTACCCGATTTGATTTTAAATTTTGAACTTTCAAGCTGCTTTGACACTCAATAAATTCATCACTTCTGCTGCTTCCAAACAAGATTGTACTCCCTTTCAACAGCCGCCAGCAGCTTTGCCTGCAAGGATGACAGATACGGTTTAGCTTGTTTCCCCAACCCCTGCAACAGCCAATACACAGAAGAGTCACGGCTGGCAACTTGATGCAACTGTCGTAATCTCACACATAACTGTTACATGAATTGGCAATCTTCATCAAGCAATTCCAGTAACTTCAGGTGTTCAATCTTCACGGTATAGTCGCCGTCCCAAGTCTGGAGTGTACAGCTGTATTCCCCAACGTGACTTACCACCCCCCAATAACCCGCTTTACCTCTCAAGTCTGGGTTATCCTTTGGCAAAAGAATGCATATTTCACTAATATGGTAAGGATTGGGTACTTTCGTGCTTTCGCGTATCCTATCCACAACGTCTTTCACTATGCGGCCAGAGGGAATCTTATTGCCAGCTTGCTCTACTGCCTACTGCCATACATCCGCTTCGCCTCCCGACGAGAAAGCGAAACGAGCTATGTTCCACTAAAAGAGCGAATTCCTTTTCCCGAATTGGGAACTGATGACAAAGGACACACCAGAGTATCGGCATTGCGATTTTTTCAAGAATGGACTGCTCATGACAGCACTCAAGTCTTTGCAGTGCGATCGCAATTTAATTTAGGTATCGGGGCATTTAATGCCACAGTTAGTCAATATGCTCCTGATAGCCGCTTTTTCTCTTGACAAGGGCAAGCATAATGGGTACGCCTTTTAGCTCCTGAAACTTTACTGTTAATTCGTTTCAATACTCAACTAGCAACCAAACCACTGCCGCCTTTAGAGCAGTTTGGTTTGGGTGGAATTGAGAGCGTTCGTGGCTATCGTCAAGATTTATTAGTGACTGATAATGGTGCTTTCGCTTCAGCCGAACTTCAGCTTCCAGTACTTCGTGGACCCAAGAAAAACGGGGTATTACAGGTTATTCCTTTTGCTAATCTCGGTTTGGCTTGGAATATTTTGGCTAAGGATAATTATAATACTGATACTCCCAATACTCTGGCTTCTATTGGTTTAGGTTTACGTTGGTCACAGAGTGATCGCTTTAGCGCTCGTATTGACTGGGGTGTTCCTTTGATATCAGTTGACTTTCCACATAAAACATGGCAGGAAAATGGGCTATATTTTTATTTCCAGTACAACCCTTTTTGAAACTTTAAGCACTATCTACCTTAACTTCTCCAAAATTAGTGACTAAACTCATGCGTATACGCATGAGTGCATGAGTTTAGTCACTGACGCTGGAATACAAGATTCAAGACATTATGGCATTTTGTAATTTTCTGCTATTGAATCAATGAGGCTTTCTACAGAAAAAACCCGATTTTAGTTTGGGAAAAATATTTTCGTTTATGAGTTCATCAATGCGTATATTTTTGTTATACTTTATGATGTTATTCAAAAGACTACTAAATAATTTGCGATATAAAGATTATTGTAAACTTTTTAAAAACTAATTTGATAAAGGTACACTGCTAAAAATATTATATTCAACAAAGTTGAAAGTTTTACTCGTTGAGGCAAATATGATGAAACAAGCATCAAAATACAAAGTCTGGCATTTAGGTTTTTCTATAAGTGTAGCTTTAGTGAGTTTAGCTTTCGTAACTCAAATAAAGACTCAAGTGCTTGCCTCTAGTAGAATTTTTTTGTCAGACAACACAGGTAATTCCTTAACCCCAAATATTTCTGCACTTGAGATTTTTCGCAAAGCATATGAAAATCGTTACACTTGGAACCCTCAATTTCCAGGTTATACAGCAGTAGTAGAACTAAAGCATGATAAGAAATACTACCGAGGAAACGTTCTTGTAAAACCAGATATGAGTTTAAAAGTAACTGGTATTAATGAGGAAGAAGTACGTCAACTCGTGGAAGTTTCTTTACAGACCATACTTACTCATCACCGACGAGTTCCATTTAGTGAACAACATAAAAATAGTATTTTTAAACTTATTGCTACTGATAATACCGGAGTTGCAGAGATTTTTGAGCAAGGAGAGAAAACAGAGGCTCGGTATAAGATATCTCACAATCAACTTACGCAAGTCAATCGTCTTCTTGGGAATACTGCCGTTAGTGTCGATGTATTGGACTCAGAGAAAACATCAGAAGGTTATTTAGCAACTAGATATCGATCAACTTTCCAACAACCTCGGACTAAACAAGTCATGGGAGTGGAAGAATCGAAAGATACTTATGTAAAAACTTCTGGTTACTACGTGCTAACACATCAAGTAATCCACGACTTTCAAAAAGGAAAACTAACTGATACAGCAGATTTTACCTATAGTAACATACAACTATTACAAAGTGCTCCTTAGATTAGAGATTAATTGAACCCTTACTTATAGAACACAATAAGTTATTTGTGAGATTCAAAAAGCTCTACTTTATTATTTTGAACTGTGCAAAGCTTTACTGAAATTTTAGAAAAGCTACATTATTTACCGAAACAGAATTCAGTCCTTCTGGAGTCAAAATACAGGAAAGCGTAAAGCCTTCGGCATAGCTTCTCTACGAGACGCTACGCGAACGCTTAGAGCGAGTCATCCTACTCCTGCAAAGAAGCAAGCTAGCAAGAGCGTCTTGTAGAGAGCGTCAAGATTGCTGACTCCTGAATTCAGAATAGCTGAATTCTTCTCCAATTTCCGAAAATCAATTATGAATTTATTTAACTTATGACAAACTTAAAATTACCGAAAAAATTTTCGAGTTAGCCAGTTTTTTAGCAATAGGTACTAGGATAATTTTATCTCCATATTGCACTTTTGCTCAAATTCAACCCGATACTACTTTACCTATTAATTCTCGTGTAACAAACAGAGCTAACATCAGTACCATTGAAGGAGGAACTCAAGCGGGGGGAAATTTATTCCATAGCTTTCTACAATTTTCGGTACTTAATGGTAGTACAGCATATTTTAATAACGCTGCAACAATTCAAAATAGACCTCTTGCAGAATTATTTTATGGTAAGATTGGGGGTTTTTAGCTTGATTAAACTCACTTATGCGATACGAGCAAACAAAAAAACTATCAAACCGAGAGTTTAAACGTCTGGTGGGAGTCCAAAGGCTGACATTTGATCAGATGGTCAAAATCATGGGAGATACTACGCAAACCAAACAAACGCGTGGTTGTCGTCC
>NZ_JBALDI010000013.1:0-30284 GCF_036917395.1 Nostoc sp. | reverse complement strand
TGAATATAATGAAGTGGATTTTTCATTTTGGTAGACGGTCAAAATCCCGTTCTACCATTTTTTTGACACCTAGTTAATATTCCGGACGTGTCTAAAAACCTTTATGGCTCGTTGAGTCATTATCTGCGGTTTTTCCCTAATAGAAAATCCCTTAATTAATTGACATAGGCTGCTCATGCCATTACAGTTACGGGACTTTCTTGTACAAATTGTTCAAAGATGAACGGTAACATTTTCACACCACAACTCGTCGAATCTCTTGAGGATACATTGAAGTCTGACTCCAGATACCAGACCGGCAGAAGGTTTCAGATTTGATTTTACTAGTTCGTTCGCGTTGAAAAGGCTGGGTCGCCGCAAGAGCTTGATGCTGCCGAAACTAGTATGGCAGGCCCAGTCAGGTGCAGCGCCTGGTTTAGCCGCATAGTTCTCACCTACAGACCAAATTGGGCTGACTACCGTATAACCGAAATAACGGCTGGTGACTAACTTTTACATTGCTATGGCGCAGATTGAAATCTGTCGGTTGGAGTCGATACTCGGCAAAAAGCCGCAGCAGTTCTGCTTCGTGTTCGACGGCAAATACCAAGAATAGATCCGGTCGGCGATCGCCAGTTAGAATATTAATCGCCTGATGCACTGGCTCAGGGATGAAGAACGGGGGATCAACGACAATCACATCAAATTCTCGGTTAATCGGCTGCGGCTCCCGCAAATCATAAGGGAGGAAATCCGCGAATTCGGCAAATTTCGGGTCGATGTCTAGAAGCGTGACCCGACGCCCTCGTCGAGACCATTCGGCTGCAAGCCGAGGTGTACAAAGGCAACAGGGATTCGCGTATACATCCAGCGCACACACGAGCGTGGAAGCGGTTTGTTGTGTGAAGAAAATCTGGCTCAACGTGAAGTCAGGAGGCACAAACTGGTCGATGGGATCTACCCTAGACTCAAACCACGGCTGATCAGGACCGATTGCCATCCGCTCCGTCAAAACCCGCTTAAGTTGATCTTTGTCCATACGTAGACCTCTTGCGACATCTGTATAACGTCTCAAATCAGCGGCTACTGAGGTCTTTGATGCACCATTAGGATCTCATGTCAGTCGGCTGCATTGTAATGTTAGCTTGAATTTCTCACAAGTGAGAAAAAATAATTTAGGTGATTTTTTAAAAAGAAATTACCAGCTAAAGTGGTTGAATCAAGATATCCCATTTGGGGAAAAGTGGATTTCGCTGTAATCTAGACTCGACTTGCTTCATGGCTTTCTTAGTCAGGGAAATTTCTTTTTGGTAAATAGTCTTATTTTGAGCAAGTGAGCGAGATACTGACAGGCTTCATCAATAAATAGAATGTCATTGTTAGTTAGATTTAAAAGTTGGGAAAAATGTATTTGGTGAAACTACGCAAGTATAGCCCCTGCCATCCTGGTTAGGACAAGTCTGCTATGGATAGCTGTCAGAGCTGCTCTCTTCGATTTGCTAATCCCCTAAGCTGTCTGACCATTGCTATAACACTAATTTACAATTATGAGGCTTTAATCCGTATGAGTTCTGATTTTCAACCACCACCTAAGAGTTTGTCCATACTAGCTTCTGTAGGAGGAGTTGTTACCGCTGTAATAGCGATCGCAATTTTAAATTTTTGGTCTAAGCAACTTTCTCAGACCGTTCCCATAGCAAAATCTAAAATATCAACTTCCAGTCTTGATGCAAAATCTATAGTTTTGCAAGGGACACCTATTACTAAGAGCCAACTAACAGAAGCTAAGACTCCCTATGTTGCCCCTGGAGTCGGATCATTAACTCCAGAGGAAACTGCAACTGGCCGTCAGGCTTGGTTGTACTTTCAGCGGAACTGGAACAATGAAACTGGCTTAGTTAATTCTGTCGATGGTTTTAAGTCTGTGACGATGTGGGATCAAGCAGCAGCGATCGCAGCCTTAGTCAGTGCTAAAGAACTCAATATTGTGCCTGCGGCTGAATTTGAAGCAAAAATGAGCAAAATGTTGAAAACCCTGGCATCTATGCCCTTATACAAAGGTGAACTACCCAACAAGGTCTACAATGCAAAAACCCTTATACCGGTTAATTATGGTCAACTAGAAAAACGCGAAGAAATTGGTTGGTCAGCCATCGATTTAGGGCGGATGGCAATCTGGCTAAAAATTGTCGGGGCAAAGTATCCACAGTTGCGATCGCTTTCCACAGATGTTTGGAAACATTGGCAAGTCAACCGTCTTACCAAAAATGGACAAATGTACGGTACTGCCGTTATTGAAGGCAAAGAACAATATAACCAAGAAGGTCGCTTAGGGTATGAAAATTATGCTGCCTATGGTTTAAAGCTTTGGGGCTTGGATGTTAAGCAAGCCTTGGATTATGAGTCCCATACTGCCTTTGTTAATCTTTACGGACAGGGAATTCCTTACGACCAACGGGACTATAAAAACTCTGGAGCGAATAACTACGTTCTTAGCGAACCCTATATTTTAGATGGTATCGAAACTGGGTTTCAATCTTTGCCTAAAGCTTATGCTGATCGGATTTTGGCCGCTCAAGCAGCGCGTTATGAAGCGACAAAACAATTAACTGCCGTTACCGAAGACAACTTGGATCGTCCTCCATACTTTGTTTACAGTAGCTTGTTTGTCAATGGAGAACCTTGGGCAACCATCACAGATACTCGACAACAGCACAATGATTTGCGATTCCTTAGTGCCAAAGCTGCGATCGGTTGGCATGTGCTTTACAATACTACTTACACCAAGCAGTTATTTGATTTTGTCCAAGTTAACCTTAACTCTAAGGATGGCTGGTACAATGGCTTTTATGAATCCCTGCGTCAGCCGAATAAAACTCTCACCGCCAACAATAATGGCGTGATTTTAGAAAGCTTGCTGTATAAACAAGTTGGACAACCACTTACTGTGTGGGCAGGAGTCAGAAGCCAGAAGTCAACCGAAAGGGCTATCACAACACCATAACTTACAGCTAAGATTCTAAAGTAATGAAAAAACTGGCGTTGCATAGAAGTATGAATTCGAGCGACGCCAAATAGCCTGTCGTAGACATCGCCGGAGCAATGTTCAAGGTATGCATCAACTCATAACTGCAAAAATAGCAGAAAATATAGTAAACAAAATCACATATATGTTATAAGTGCAGGTGAACTGTCAGCTTCACAGTAGTGTTGGGCTAGTGTAATCGCCTCATGATAAAAGCCTCTTAACAGAAACTGAAACGTCTGCGAATGCTAGTGGTGTAATCATTCCTTCTCCAATAGTATGTTCTTCAAGGTATTTACCATCTTGAGGGTTCCTTAACACAATCATCTGCTTAGTAGATAAATCTAGAACCCAATATTCCTGAATTGCAGCTGTTGCATAAATCACAGCTTTGATATCCAAGTCCTTCTTTAAGCTTGTCTTGGCAACTTCCACAATCCAGAAAATATCTTGAGGAGCAGGATGGCGATCATTGTAGGATGATTCTGGAAGTCGAACAATTGCAATATCAGGTTCGGGTTCTGAGTTGGATAGTGTAATGGGCCCATTAAAACGAACATCAGCTTTACCTGACAGCAACTCTTCTAAATATTTTGCACCTCGTTTTGCTGTAGTGTAATGAATCGGGGTTTCTGGACTCATCTCAACAATTTCGCCTGCTAGCAATTCCACATGACGACCACGCAGAATGTCTGCCTCAACCATGCGATGATAGTCGTTTACAGACCATTTAGCCAACGTCTTCATAGCAGAACTGCTCACATTCTTGTGATAAACCTAATTTAATTTTATAGTTGCTTGACTCAGAAGTACCCCAATCGACATCAAACGCAGTTAAGCTTTGCAACTCAACCAGCCATATTAAGGCCTTCTGGTGCAACCACTTGTTAGACTACTGCAACTAGAGCAGGTTTTATTGCTCAATAAATTTTTACAAAACTGCATTAAGGCGAATCATCAGACATTTAAATCAAGCTTTTTCCTCTACGTAACATTTCTGGAGAAGTTATAACTTCAATGCAATTTTTGGGCAATATACAAACTTTTTCCGTATACAGACCCCGTTTAAGTAAACAATATAGAAAATTTCCGTATAATTCACCCTGATATTTATAATTTTTACGACTATCATCCTGTAGTCAGATACTATACAGATTTTTTCTGGATATCAAACTATGGAAAAACACCCGAAGAATTTGATGGAACAGGTTCAGGATGTAATTCGCTTTAAACATTATTCATACAATACTGAGAAAACCTATATTCCAAAGCGTGATGGTCAAGGTGTTCGTAATCCGCTTGACTCATAAAAAATCTATCATAAGTGCGCGATTTGATGTTGTTCGCTGGCGCTACTCGACTGAATCGATAAAGCCATTATGAAAAGAATAGACCTAATAAAGCTCGATTTATGAATATAGCTGTACAGACAGGCTATGACACTACTAACTCCATCTTTGCATTATGATATACAAACCCCGTCAACAAAAGCTGTTGAGATGGATTGCATTGTTCTTAGTGGGAACATTTCTGCAATTGTTGTTTTACATGCCGACACCAGTCTTATCCCAAAATTCCAGTATTTGTAGCAATATTACAGCCCCACTCACCCCTGAGGAACAAACTTACGCTCGTGGTGCTTGGCAATATTTTGTCAAAAATTATCAGCCAGCAACAGGATTTACCAATTCTACTGGGGGTTATCCTTCTGGTACACTCTGGGATATGGGTAACTATCTGATGGCATTGAATGCTGCACGATGGTTGAATCTTACTGACCAAGCAGACTTTGATGCACACCTCAACAAATTTTTAACGACTCTGAGCAGCCTGAAGTTATTTGAAGATACCTTGCCCAATAAAGTCTATAACGCAGCCAACGCACAAATGGTTGATTATGGCAATAATCCCCTTGAGCGGGGTATTGGCTGGTCTGCTTTGGATGTCGGGCGAATACTTGCGGCGTTTAATGTCATCCGTACCTGTCATCCTCAATATAATGAGTGGCTCAAAGGAATTGTAGCAAAGTGGCAAGTGGCGCGATCGCTCAAAGATGGACAACTTTTTGGCGCTACTGTTCTCCCAGACAACAAAACGTTACTGGTGCAAGAAGGACGACTTGGTTATGAAGAATACGGCGCTAGAGGTTATCAACTTTGGGGTTTCTCTGCACCAAAAGCTATTGCTTTTGAGCCGTTTAACTTAGTCGAAATTAATGGTGTCCAAATTCCCGTTGATACCCGTGATTTTAAAAGCACCAACGCTAATAATTACGTTGTTAGTGAGTCTTATATCCTTGATGGGATTGAATTTGGCTTGCAAGGTGAGTTAGCTGATTTTGCTGCCAGGGTTTTAGATGTGCAAAAACGGCGTTACGATAGCACAGGCCAGTTGACTGCGGTCACAGAAGACAATATTGACCAAGCGCCTTATTTTCTTTACAATACCGTCTACGCAAACGGTGCAAACTGGGCAACTATTACCGATGCCAACCAGCCTTATCCACAGTTTCGTAGCATCAGCACAAAAGCTGCTTTTGGCTGGCGTTATCTTTTTCCAGATAATGCTTATGCCCAAAAAGTTTTTGATGCAGTTAAGGATCTCCGCAGTCCTGATGATAGTGGTTACTATGCTGGTATCTATGAAGAATCAAAACAACCCAATAAAGCTTTAACAGGTAACACTAATGGGCTAATTTTGGAGATTTTATACTACAAAGCTAAGGGAAATCACCCCTTAATTGCTTCCACTTCTGCAAGTGTGTCTACTGGCAAGCCCAGTGAAAATGCTTCTCCTGCAACAGCCTCAAATCAACCGAATTCTACTGTTACGAGTCCAACTCCAAATCAACCGAATTCTGCTGTTACGACTCCGACTGCAACCCCTGCGGATATTTCTAAAATTACGGAAGTGACCGTTGCACCTATTCCACCAGTGGATAGCCCTAAACCATCATCTCAGATGAAGATGGATCGACCACTGACGGTTATTGAACGGCGTTATGCGGAAGCGGCTTGGCGATACTTTCAAGCGAATTATCACTCCAAGAGTGGGCTGATCGACGATCGCAGTGATTTCAAAGGCGCAACTCTCTGGGGCTTAGGAGATTATCTTGCAGCACTTCATGCAGCGCGATCGCTCGATATAATTACGCCGAAAGAATTTGACCAGCGCACCCGCCATCTTTTAGGAGCATTGACAAAGTTACCGTTGTTTGCTAAAGAGTTACCGGGTCGGGGTTACGATACGCGATCGCTCCAACCAGTAGATTATGGTGGAAATCCAGTTCCAGAAGGAAACGGCTGGTCAGCTTTAGATTTAGGCAGGATACTAGCAGCGCTTTACAACTTAAAAACCTGTCATCCAGAATACACGGCTGCCGTAGATAAAATTGTGCTGGATTGGTCATACTTGCGTGTGGTGCGTGAAGGTATTCTCTCCAGTGCTATAACCGCCAAAGATCAAGATGGGCGATCGCTTACCCGCGTCAACCCTGAAACCCGCTTGGGTTATGAGGAATATGCAGCTCGTGCTTTTCAGTTATGGGGATTTAATCTTGAGCATTCTGCTATTGGTGGTGAATATCAAACTGCCTCAGTAGAGGGAGTGAAAGTACCAATCCAACGCCGTCGCACAGATACTAACTCCAAAGTTAATCAATACACAGTTAGCAATCCTTTCTTACTCTATGCACTGGAGTTTGGACTAGATCCACAAATGCGATCGCTTTTTGAACCAATTTTTCAGGCGCAAGCTGAACGTTACCGTCGCACCAACACCCTCACAGCCTCAGCCACCACTTTGATTGATCGTAAACCTTACACTGTCCACAGCACAATTACTGGAAAAGGTGAGCCTTGGGCAGCTTTAGCAGATGACGGGCAAACTGTACCAAAGGGGCGATTGGTAAGTACAGCAGTCGCTTTTGCCTATCATGCCCTGCTTCCAGAAAACAAGTATGGTCAAGAGTTACTGCAAGGAACGACCGACTTATACAATCCATTAGCCGGCTTTTATGAGGGTTTCTATGAAGCCACAGGTAAAACAGCAATTGGTTTCACCAGCAGCACCAACAGTATGATTTTGCAATCCTTGCTATACAAAGTGATGAATCGACAACCCCTAATTCGTCCGACTACCACGATGAACTCTCCTTGGTGGGTAGCAGTTAGCAAAAGTGATTCTGGGCGAGGTCTACCCAACACTACCACACAACAAATCAAGTTAATTTCTGATTCTTCTGGAAGTTACTGGGTTTCGGGTAGCGAAAATACTCGGTTAGTAACTGGCACAAAAGTTACAGAATAAGTTGACACGCACCTCACTTTAAGCTCATCCCACGCCTTGCAGGGGTGGGCTTTCTCCCCGACTGTTTGTAATTACAAAGCTATGTTTGTTATTAATCAGTTGTATTTGGGAATACTTGTACATGATGCAGTAGCTTTCACGAGCAACAGACATCTCGATTCAAAATCCCTGTTTATTCCTTCAAATCTATGAACAAGGTACGACTGGCGTTGATGATGCTAATTTTACTAGGAAGCATCTTTGCAAATAAAAATCTAATGGCGGTTACTGATGCCCCAAGGCAACTCGAAAACCGAAAATTAAACCAAATTCGCAACCAAACAGCTTCCAATACTCCTGTACTGCTGGGACTCTATGCCCCAGATTATCTAGGAGATCAAAGTAAAATTGACAGTGAATTGCGTCAAGTCGATCAATGGGTTGGTAAGCGCCATTCTATTGCTGGATTTTTCTTAGATATCGAAGACTCGAATCCTGCTTACAACATTCCAGTTCCCCTAAAACAACTGAGGCAAAATGGATACACAGCCTTTATTAATCTCAAATCCACTCGTTCAGCAGCGCAGATTGCTAGGGGAGACGTAGATAGTTCTCTGCAAAAAGTGGCAAAAGCCTATGCTGACTGGGCAAATGCAGGCGAGGGACGGATGGCGTTTATCGCGCCGTTGCAAGAGATGAATATTACTGGAGAAGCATACAGCAAAGACCCGCAGAACTTCAAGTTAGCTTATCAACGTATCCAAAAGATATTTAAAGAGGCTGGTGTATCTTCACAGACAATCCGTTGGGTATTTGCGCCTAATGGTTGGAGTGAAAACAATGAAAATCGCTTTGAAAACTACTATCCTGGGGACAAGTCTGTAGATGTCGTTGCCTTTAGTTCATATAACTGGGGATATTGTAGTAACTCTTCTTGGAAACATTGGAATAGTCCCAAAGAGGCTTTTGAACCATATATCAAGCGGATGAAAGCTATGGCTCGCAGTAAGCCGATTTTCATCGCTCAAACAGCTAGTACAAGTAATACGCAAAAGGGTTTACAAAAAAATGCCAAAGACCAATGGTTAAGAGACTCCTATACTCAGCTATCTGCAATGGGTGTAAAAGCCATCATTTACTTCAATATTAATAAGGAATGTGATTGGGCAATTAACAGTAATAGCGGCAAATCTGCTGGTTATAAAGATGCGGCAAATAATCCGGCTTTCGGCTATTTATCCCCTGGTGAGTTGGCAAAGAAGATATAAATGGCAACAAGCGTTATTAAAAGCATGATTTTGCAATCAGTTTTGTACACAACGACAAATCAACAACTCCTGCTTTGTCCGAGTTCGGCGACGTGGCAATGCTCTCTTACCCCATCTATAATCATTGCTGCCCCTGATAACTTTAACCCTGATGTCGAAACACCACGGCCACAAACCGTTGCAGAACCTACTGCTCCCACAATCACAGTCACCCCACTACCGCTAAAACCAAAACCGACACCACCAAAACCAACAGCTACGCCGGAAAAACCTGTTACTCCTTCGCCAACAACTTCTTTACCACGATTGACCCAAGAAGCGGATCAAATTGCCGCCGGGCGGGCTTGGAAATATTTTGAGCGTAACTGGAATCCCCAAACAGGTTTAGTAAATTCAGCAGACAACCTACCGTGGACAACTTGGTGGGATCAGGGTAGCGCCTTATTAGGAATTCATGCAGCTTACCAGTTAGGGTTACTGCCGAAATATAGATTTCAACAGCGGATGAACACGTTGCTACAGACGTTGGAAAAACTACCGCTACCTGCAACTGGTTTGCCTAATAAAGCTTATAGTACCCGTACTGCCGAAATGCGCCATCTCAATGACACCCCCGATCCCAAGGGTATGAGTGGTTGGTCAGTCTTGGATATGGCGCGATTTTTATTAGGATTGCATGTTATACGATCGCATTATCCAGAATATAGCGATCGCATTAATCGCATCGTGACTCGCTGGAATCTATCGAAACTTGTCAAAGATGGTTGGTTAAATGGTGCTATTCCTAAAGCAAGTGGACTTCTCGAAGTACAAGAAGGGCGGTTAGGCTATGAGCAATATGCTGCTCAGAGTTTAAAGCTGTGGAACATTCGAGCTACTAATGCTCTCTCCAATCCACCAGTTAAGATGGTTGAAGTTGATGGTATTACTCTGCAAATCGATCAACGGAATTTAAAAAACTCTGGAGCTACTAACTATCTAACAAATGATCCTTATTTGCTTTGGGGTTTAGAAATGGGTTGGAATGATGCTGTCAAGCTTCAAGTCCAAAATCTTTTCAAAGTGCAACAACAACGATTCAAGCGCACTGGAATTTTAACTGCTATAAATGAAGATTCGTTGGATCGTCCTCCTTACTTTCTGTATTACAGTGTCTACGCCAATGGGAAAGCTTGGCAAGCCGTTAACGTTACAGGAAAAGCCTATCCCCAATTCCGGTTTGTCAGTACGAAAGCAGCATTTTCTTGGTTTGCTCTCATGCCAGATCAGCCTTACACGAAAAAGCTACGAGACTTTGCTCAAAATTTAGCCGATAAAAATCGCGGCTATCTTTCAGGGCGATATGAAAACTCCAAACTGGGTGTTAATGCTTCAGTTGACGTTAATACGAATGCGATCATTTTAGAAAGTTTGCTTTACCAAGCCAGAGGCAGACATCCACTGGTGCTTGATGCAAGGAGCCAGCCAAAGCATGGGAGACAGTAGAAATAAATAAAATTCTTAACAACTCCTAATTCTCAATTCTTAACTCTTAATTCCCAATTCTTAACTCCTAACTCAGCACTTTTTTTCGTTGCACTAGCCTTTTACATTTCTTACTGGTACTAAGATGACTTCAATTTCTATTAGTGATAATTCCTCAAATTTTTCCGGCAATAGTCGCTCATCACTCAAAAAAAGAACACTGTTATTTCGCTACCTGGCAGAAATCAATTTAATTTTTGGGTTCTGGTATTTGCAATGGCGCATTACCCATTCGATCAATTTTGATGTGCTGTGGATTTCTATTCCTTTGCTGATAGCAGAAATTTATAGCTATTTCGGTGGCGTAATGTTTGTAATTGGGTTATGGCGTCCTTTAGTGCGACAGATTAAGTCTCTCGATCAGATGACCCCACCTCTACCCAGATCCGAATGGCCAACAGTAGATGTATTTGTGACCTGCTACAACGAGTCACCAAAAATTGTCGAAGAAACTGCCAAAGCTGCTCTGACAATGGATTACCCACCAACAAGGTTACGGGTTTATGTCCTTGATGATGGTAACTCTGCTGATATGCGGGCTATGACAGAAAGATTATGTATTGAGGACTTGCAGTCACCACAACTACAACAAGAAGCAGCTCAAATTGATGCAGAACACTCTTGTTTGTTACAGCGCCTGAAGCAACTGGAAAATCTCACACCTAATACTCAAGCCGCTGAACAATGGCTGCAAACATCATCATCAGAGCCAATAGTTAACCAGTTGGCTATCGAATTTGTGCAAAGTCTGCAACAGTTTATACTTTGGTTACCTCCAGATCATCAAAGTATAAGCGATCGCCTAACTACCGAACGGAAAGCCTTAGAAAAAGCTATTCGCAACAAAGAACTGGAACTAGTGGAACTCTCCCGGTTTCGCTACATTGCTCGTCCCAAGACACCTGGCGTAGCGCATCATGCTAAAGCAGGCAACATTAATTACGCAATTTTTTCTGGAGAAACAGCAGGAAATTTTATTGTTACTCTAGATGCGGACCACATTCCCAAACCAAATTTTCTCAAGCGAGTTCTGCCTTATTTTTATACATATAATCTTTCAACAGGAAAATACGACCAGAATAAAATTGCTTTTGTACAGACCCGCCAGGATTTTTACAATATTCCTCCAGACGATCCTTTTGGACATCGAGCAAATTTATTTTATGGACCACTTCAACAAGGTAAAGATGGTATGAATGCTGCGTTCTATACGGGCACAAATGCGATATTGAGGCGTGAGGCATTAGTTAGTGTAGGACTGCAAAATTTTGCTGATGAATTTACCAAAGATGAAAAACGTTTGGATGAATTCGATTTAGTTGGTGGAGTATCAAGTAATAGCATTACGGAAGATATGAATACAGCCATGCGTCTGCATAGTGCTGGCTGGAAATCTATTTATCACAATGAACTTTTGGCACAAGGTTTAGCGCCAGAAGACCTGAGTTCTACTCTTAAACAGCGACTACGCTGGGCACAAGGAACTATCCAAGTGCTAGTTAGGGAAAATCCACTGACAAAATCAGGGCTAACGTTTTGGCAAAGGTTGCAATATTTTAAGACGATGTATAGTTATTTCTCTGGTTTTGCAACTCTAGTTTTTATTTCTTGTCCAATTATCTATTTTTTTACGGACATTGTTCCAGTTAAAACCTACGGCTCTGACTTTGCCCTCCACTTTTTCCCAGCTTTTATTATCAACCGTCTTACTTTCATAGCAGCTACTTGGGGCATTCCAGCTAGAGAAGTTTGGCGCTCTGAACAATATGCGATCGCTTTATTTCCCTTGCTGATCCAAGCGGTATGGAGTGTATTTACAGGACAAAAACTTAATTTTCAAGTCACACCTAAACAAAGGCAATCCGGTATTTATCTTCGACTAGTTTGGCCACAGTTAGTTGTCTTTACCCTTACTATTCTGGGGATATTATGGAGTGTTTACTGCTTTGCAATTGGTCATCTAAATAATCCTTTTGTTCACCTACTCAATGGTGCGTGGGCTATCTATAACTTACTACTTTTGTCGGTTATCATCCGCGCATCTGTTTGGCAGCCTCCAAAAGAAGCCTAAGAGGGACACAAAGGAGAATAACTCTTAACTCTTTTATAAATCCAATCTAGAAAACATAGCCATGAATACTTATTCAGACTCAAACAACTTTGGTCAACAAACTGTCTTAACAATTTATGCTCATGCTGATGATGAAGTTTTACCTGCTGCTGGCACTCTCAGTCTAATGTCCAAGGCAGGATGGAATATTCGTTGCTTAATTTTGACTGATGGCAGTCTTTCCAGTTCATCTGTTAAGGGTACACGTCATCAAGAAGCAGATGCAGCGGGTAAAATCATCGGTGCAACTTACGAGTTCTATGCACTTGAGGAGTATAATTTTTCTACACAAGCAGTGATTAAAGTTACTGAAGATGCTATTGAGCGTTGGCAACCGGATTTGATTATTACTCATGCACCACAACCTGAAAAATATGGACATAGAGATCATGAAATATGTGCGATCGCAGTTTCTAATGTTGCTACCCGTAAAAATATAACTTTATGGTATTCAGCACCACCTGTTTTTTTACGTGGTTTTGAACCAAACTTTTTTGTGAATATCACCTCTGTAATTGAGGAAAAGGTTGCAGCTATTGGTTGTTATGAATCAGAGTTAAATAAAACATTTATGCAACTTGATGCCATACTGGTTCTATCTCGTTTTTGGGCACGAGAGTTAGGTCAGAAAGATGGTTATTTTGAAGCTTTTGAAATCTCCAGGCAATGTGTGGATGCTAGCTTTTTTACTACAATAGCAAATAAGAATTACCAATCAATTAAACAAAGCTAATTGCATATAAAACACAAAACTTTTGTAATTGACCACGGGGTGATTACAAATAAAAACACAATATATCTCAATGAATTAAGGAGTTACAGGGATTAATTTCAGCGATTCCACCTGATTGAATAAAGGTGAAGAAGTGGGTATGAAAAAGAGGAGTTAAGCAACGTTTGTTACTTGTTCACAAGAAGCAGGAACTTTTGGAAATAAAGAAGGAGAGTTTACCAGTGTGTGCAGCACTCGTTGCTGCTGTCATAAAATCCATGACATTCCATTTTACTTGAGCGTAGTGACAACAGTTAATATCCTTTGCACAAAAATACTTATAATTTGAATTTGAGAGCTAAAACTGGTACGTCGCTTTCCTCATAGGAGGACGAATAACTCTAACGGATACGCATTATTAATTGATTCTCCACTCTCAGCTTTCACAAAAAACCATAAAGCTGGTTCAATTTACAGTAACTGGCAACAAGTACGAATAGTTTTGGCAAGTGGTGTTTTTTCTTTGGAACTAATTGGTTATAAACTATTGCTCTATCTCTTGCGGTTTACTTATGTCAATGCCAAAATATAAATATATATTTTTCAAAGCAAATAGTAGGAAAATAAAACCATGACTTTGAATGTAAAAGTACTAGAGTTAACTGGGATTTTAGATGGAATTAGAGGTAATGAATTGCGTCGTGAAGTTAGCGGTATTCTGGCAAACGGAGCTGACATTTTGTTAATTGACATGAAAGAAGTAAAGTTTATCGATAGCTCTGGTTTAGGTGCTTTAGTATCAGCAATGCAAATGGTGCGAAATGCTAACAGTAAACTTTTTGTTTGTTCTATTAGCGATCAAGTCAGGATGTTGTTTGAGTTGACTAAAATGGATAGGATTTTTAAAACCTTTACTGATCAAGATGAATTCAATCGCCAAGTGTTAGCAACACAATAGGCTGCTAAACAATACAACATTTGAATAGACCTGTCCAGAAATTTATAACCCAATCTGTACAAGGGTTTTCAAGCCTGCCTATATGTCTTCAATCAATATAGGAATAAGAGTTTGGCATAGTTGATAATAGTTTAAAGATAAAAAATAGTATTTTCAAACTTTGAACTTCAACAAGATTTATTATGCTGTATAATACCCAAAATCTATTGGAGGCAAATTTTAGAGTTTATAAAGATAAAATTTTATATTTTATCTTTAGGCTTATTTTATTTTCGGACGGGTCTATTGTGCTTATTTGACTATACTAGCTAAAATTAACTTTTACTAAAGATAAGTCATCATCAAGATTATCTTGAGCATTTAAGGTAAGAATCTTTGCTAATAGTTGATTTAGGTTGCACGTATCTTTCAGGCTATATTCAGTTAGTAAGTCAATAAAAGCATCAATACCCCAAATTTTACCATCTGGCTGATTAATTTCATAAGCTCCATCACTAAAAATGTATAAAGTGCTGTTTTCTTCGATCTCAAGAATAGCATCCTCAAATTTGACATCAGCTAAAAAGCCAACAGGTAGATCCAAAGAACTTAGCTGTTTAACTTGGATGCTGTTCGTACTATTAGATAACAGTAAAGCTGGTGGATGTCCGGCGTTGGCATAAATGAGTTGACGTTTAAGACGGTGATAAACTCCATACCAGATTGTGAAGTATTTATCACCATGCTTTGTCATTTGGAAGGCGTGATTAAGCGCTTTCAATACTTCACTAGGTTGACAAAAGTTAGTGTTTGGTAGAGATTGCGATCGCAATATATTCAGCACAGATACTGATAGGAGGGCTGAACCTACCCCGTGACCTGATACATCCAACAAATAAATTGCCAAATTATCCTCATCAATCCAATGATGGTCGAAGCAATCACCTCCTAGCTGCGCTGAGGGAATAAACAGATTTTCTGTAGTTACTGATCCTACAAGCGGTGATGGTAGAAGCGATCGCACATAAGCAGATGCCTCAGACAATTCTGCTTCCAAAATTTGCTTTTGGGTTTGTAAATCCTGATTGAGTGTCTCTAAAGCTTGTTTTTGACTTTGTAAATCCTGATTTAACTGGTGTAATCTTAGTCCTGCTCTTACCCGTGCTTTCAATTCATTCATCTCTATTGGTTTAGAGATAAACTCATCTGCTCCAGCGTCAAGTCCCCTAACTCTATCTTCCTCCTCTCCTCGAGCTGCTCCCCTAGCCGTCAATAGAATAAAAAAAGTAGTTGTCAACTTTGGATCTGCTCTAATTCGACGACACACTTCTAGCCCATCTAGCTGGGACATCATCCAGTCACAGATAATTAGAGCAGGATGTAGCAGTTGTGCTTGTGTAATTCCTTCTTCGCCATTGCTGGCTACAGTAGTCTCATAACCCTGGTTTTGGAGTGTTCTTTTTAATACTGTTCGCACTATAGGGTCATCATCAATAACCAGAATTTTAAACATAAATTACAGTTTTCTAAGTAAATCGTTGCTTTACATTTAACTTATATGCAATTTAGTTTTTAATGTATAGTAAAAATACTCAAATTAAATAAACTAATTAACGAATATGATGATTTTAAAATATTTTATTGGTTAAAAAGTGAAAAACAAAATTTCTCTAAAAGTAAACACAGACCTGACAGAGTCGCCTCAAGTGCTGTTTTGGTTCGAGCAGATGAATCTACCACCTATTCCTGATAAACAAATTTGGTGGCAATGTCAAACACTGATGATAGAAGGCTTTACTAACATTGTTGAACATGCCCACAAAAATTTACCTATTGAAACTCTTATTGAGATGGAAGCTATCCGATTAGATGAATACATAGAAATTCGCATCTGGTCTCAAGGTGAACCCTTTGACTTAGAGCAGCAATTGCGGCAAATATGTGAATTTGAGGAGAATGAGCAAGAGCGTGGCCGTGGTTTAAAAATCATGTCCGCCATTGCCGACAAATTGAGTTATGAGCCGACAGGAGATAACCGTTACTGTTTATTTATTAGTAAATATTACCAAAGTTGCAACGGCAGTCAGGAGTTAGGAGTTAGGAGTCCTGATTAAAAATTCTTGGATGCCTTTAACAAATTCTTCTAACTCTGAGATTATGTTAGTAGTACCTCGACGCTCTTGGTTATAAGCTAGTTGTTCTAGCTTTTCTACTGCTAAATGCATAGTTGTAGCTCCAACATTGGCGCTAGCACCTTTAATTTGATGGATTTCTCGCGCTAGTTGCTCAAAATTATCAGTAGCGATCGCTATTTTAATTATCTCAAGACGAGGTTGAATATCTTCAACAAATAATTGCAGTAGTTCCAATTCAAATTCTGGGTTATTTTCTGAGAGTTGATGCAAGCGTTCCCAATCAATTGGGAGGTCAACTGAACCGACATCTGTTGTAGAAACTGTCTGTTCCACGGCATCCATTTCTTTTACCTTGAATATCATACTTGCCCAATGCTCTAGTGTCGCCGCTAAATTTTCTTTCATTACCGGCTTGCTCAGATAGTCGTCCATTCCGGCATCTAGACACATTTGTTTGTCTTCTTTCATCGCATTAGCTGTCATCGCAATTACCACAGGACGACGACCACTGGCAAAGCTGCTTTCTTGCCAACTATGAATTTCTTTTGTGGTTTCCAAACCGTCCAGAACTGGCATTTGGCAATCCATCAGAATCAAATCGTAAGGAATTTTTTCTAATAGCTGCAACGCTTCTTTCCCATTACCAGCCACATCAGCACTGTAGCCCAGGCTTTTTAGTTGCTTCAAGGCTATTTTCTGATTCACCAGATTATCCTCAGTTAAGAGAATTCTCAGTTTGGAGAAGTCAGGAGGCTGGGAAGAAGACACAGAAACACAGGGACGCGGGGACACAGAGAACGTAGTGGATGGATTCTCTGTGTCTAGCACTCTCCCTCTATGAGACGCTCCTTCGAGTTGGGAGAAGACTATAGTGGCTCCTGCTAACTCCTGATTCTCCGGCTCCTCTGGAATAATAGAAGCGGCAATCGTAAAGTAAAATGTACTACCTGCACCAAGCTCACTTTCAACCCAAATTCTGCCACCCATTAACTCGCACAGTTGCTTACAAATGGCAAGACCTAACCCAGTACCACCATACTGTCGAGTAATGGAGGAGTTAACTTGACTGAAGGCTTTAAATAAACGTTCAACGCGATCGCGTGGAATTCCGATGCCTGTATCTTTAACACTAAACTGAATCTCATCAGTATTTGCAGGAGAATGATTAATATTGCTATTTTTGCGGGTTATAACTGAAACTTCTATACTTCCAGTTCCAGTAAATTTAATAGCATTACTAAGTAAATTAATCAAGATTTGGCGCAGTCGGGTGATATCACCCACAATCCTAGTAGGAACTTTAGGAGTATCTAAAAATGTGAGTTTTAAACCTTTTTCTCTAGCTTTAGGTGCAAGTAAATAAAGAACCTCATTAATGCAATTTCGCAAACAAAAAGGTTCCTCTTCTAGTTCAAAGTTCCCCGATTGTATTTTGGAGAAGTCAAGGAAATCGTTAATAATTTTGAGTAAGGAATTTCCACTGGTATAAATGGTTTCAACAAAGTCTTGCTGTTCGGCAGTCAATCCACTATCTAGTAACAAACTAGCCATACCAGTTACTGATGCGATCGGAGTCCGAACTTCATGGCTAATCATTGCTAAAAATCCCTGTTTAGCAAGTTCTGCCTGCTTCCGTTCAGTCATATCTCGCAAAATGTAAACATAACCTTGAAAATGTTCAATTTCTGTCTTCACTATTGAGTATGAAAAAGCTACTGGAATTGTTTTACCACTTTTTGTATAACAAACAGTTTCAACCTCTTTTTCTAAAGGATTTATATTTTGATTTTGTAGTCCAAAAATACTTTCAATATCCCTAATTATCAACGGAGAACTATTGATTTCTTTAATAACTTTTGTAATAGATTGACCTAGTAGTTCTACTTCGTCATATTCCAATAAAATTTGTGCAGCAAGATTTATTTTTTTTATCTTTCCTGATAGCGTTGTCACCACCAAGGCATCTGCTATTGATGTCACAATTTGCTCAATATATTGTTTAGAAGCCTTTAAGTTACGTAACAAAAGATTTGCTTCATTCGCACCTTGAAACAAAGATTGCTCAAGAACCATCCTTTCTGTCGCGTTTTCCACAAGAATGATTAGTGAATTACTATAATGATCTTCTTGTATATTCTTAGTAATACGAATATCAATATATAAAGGAGAAACTATATCTTGTGAGCGCATAATTCCCTTTAATTCAAAATTATCTTGCTCACCCTGTCGAATCGCATCAAAAACATCTTCAAGTCCCTCTAATTCTGGAAACACAATCCTAATATCCTCACCTTGCTTCACTTCATCAGGAATGTCAGCAAAATGATTTAATTCCAAAGATTTCTCCAGAATTTTAAAATTTTCATCAATTATCAAATATTCAATATGACATATAGATAATAATTTTATCAACGATGAGTTCATTTTTCTAAATTAAACGAGTGGCTAAAGTTTTAAATATTTCATCAACATTCTTGCCAGTTTTAGCTGAAGTCAGATAGGTATCTAATACATTACTTTGCTCAAATTGATACATTTGGCGCATTTTTTCTAAATACTCGGCTGCAATCATATCTGATTTGTTCAGTGCAACAACAATATAGCTTTTAGGATTAACAGCTAAAAAATTTTGAATATGCTCCTGGAGATGATTGAGCGTTTCTGGTTGTGTGACATCACCAACTATCACAGCACCTTTAGAACCTTGAAAATAGTTTTGAGCAACTGCCTTAAACTTATTACTACCTTCAATATCCCAAATTATAAGCTGTAAATTTTGCTTATTATACAGGTCTTTTTTAGAAACATCAACCGATTTGCGAGAAATTTTTACTCCTACAGTTGAAAGATATTCATCACTAAATTGACACTCGACAAATTGGCGAATTAGACTAGTTTTACCAACACCAAAATCACCAAACAAGCAGATTTTTTTAGACATTGTAGACATAGTTGAGGAAAAGTAGGTAGTATTTTATATGAATTAGAGCTATTTCAACTTAAAGTTGCTTGTTTATCAGTTCTAGAACTACACAGCGGCTTAACCATAAGGGGTGAGTTACATCAATTCCTGGTGGTAAATTTGTCTTACCAATTATCTGTAGACGAGATGGCTCAATACCTAATTTAATCAGTGCTTGTTGTACAGCCTTTGCTCGCATAAGTGCCAATTTTTGAGATGTGTTCTTACCAGTATGGTCATAACTATAACCAATGATTTTTAAATGCTGATTTGGGTGCTGATTAAGGAAAAACTTTACCTGTTGAACCTTGTACCCTAAATTCGCTCTCATCAAACTCGCTGAGTCAGGTTGAAAGTAAAATCGAACTTCAATCTGTGGGGATTGGACTCGCACGGCGCTAGATACAAATTTTACGCCTGGAATTTGTTCAAATGCATGAGCAATAATCTGAGCATCTGCAATTCGATTGACAGTACCTTCGACAGCTACTTTACCAGCAATGTATTGAGCAGAAATTGCTATACCGTCAGTCTGATTTAAAACTGCTGTGATTCGTTTGACTTCAGCAGCAGCTAATACAGGGTCTGCTGGTACTTCTACTAATAAAATTTGATTGTCAATCAACCAATTAGGGGAGGTTACTTTGACAATTTGCTCGGCTTTCTGGCGAAGAAGTTGATTAGGTAATCGTCCTGTTAATTTTAATTTATTGTGTTCTACCTGCACTGTGATCCGATATACAGCTAGTTCTGGAGCAGAAGTTAGAGCCAAGGAAGTTTGATTTTCAATAGAATGGATCACTCCACTATAGTGTTGCCAAAAGCCCCATGGAATGAAAATAGTACTGATAATTGTTAAACCTAATATCAGTAGTGGCGATAACTTTTTTTCCTTTTTATGTTGAATATCTGTATTTTTAAGTTTTTCTAAAAGTGTATGAACTTCATTAGGAATTGTATCTGATTCACCATCAAACTTTTCAATTAAATCACCATGTGTTTGAACAATTTTGCTAAAGATTTGCCGCATTTCCAAAATAAAATTTTTGCTTGGCTCTCCTTGTATAACAAGCGCTAAATAACAGTATCCTGCAACTTCTAAAATTATTTTAGATGTCCCATATTCAATTGCGTCTAATTCTGTCACATTTCCAGAATGATTGATACAATCATTGGCAAAGCTGCGAATTGCTGTCAACATTCCTGCTACCATTTCAGCCTCTAGCTGCTGTGCATCAGAGCGCTGAATATCTGAAATAATTAAACCAGATGCTTTATGAATCAAGAAAATGGCTTGAATTGTAAATGGTAGAGCTTGTTTAAAAATTAATTCTGCTTCAGAAACTCCCTGTAGTTTGGCACGAATTTTACGTTTTATTCCTTCAACGCTGAGGGTTTCTTCGACTTGCCGATTAATGGCACGGATTGTCTCTGCCATATATTTAGATATGGTACTACCAATAATTGGGTAGAGTGCATCCACAACAATATTCTGTTCAATTTCAATTTGCTTTTTAATAGCTCGTCCGATTGCAGGAGCGATCGCATCTGAAACTTCCTCTGGAGCAACAATAATCTGCTGGGAAATAGCTAGGGGAATAGTAGGAGCGATCGCCCCACTCATGCTAACTTTATCTTGTTCAGTGCGACTGTGAATAGCCTGATCGATAATCGGAGCAATTATCTCTACAATTTCCTCTTTTGACTCTCTAATCTTTAGCCTTAAAAGCTCAGAAATACACGGTAATAGTAGATTTATTAGCTCTTTAGGGTCATAAACTTGATCCTCTATTTTTTTAAACTTTTGTTCAAATTTTGCTACGATATTATTAATTTTTGTTAATTCATATCCGACCAATATCTCCCGTAATTTTTGCAATGCATCCTCTGAGTTGTCTAACGTTTCCTCAAAATTTGCAAAAACTTCAATAGATTTTTCTAATTCTTCTTGACTAGTTTGTGATGGATTACATATATTTTCAGGAAAATTCCAAGCTGACTCTAAGTAAGCTTCACATACTTCTAACGGTACTGGAGGAAGTTGCAGTAATTCAATTTCTTCTGTAATATACTCATGACTATTATCAGTTTCTGATGGTAATAAAGAAAAAGATTGCTCAGGTGATTCGATAATTTTTAGTTCGACAAGTAAATCCAATAAATTATCAAGCTGTACAGCTTTCTCTGGTTTTAATTCAAAAGATTGAGAAATCGAGTTTTCCACCTGAGTCATATCATTAAGTCTTGTCTTTAAAAGGGCTGAGTTAGGAGACGCGATTAATCGCGTCTGTACAAGAGTTAGGAGTGAAGAATTATTTCCCTCATTCCCTTCATTTATCCTTGCCTTCTGACTTGATTACGAATGTAATTCTGCGGTACTGTTCGAGTGAGTTAACACTTTTGATAAGTTTGCAGTTTCTAGAAGCGGTACAGGAGTATAATCGTTGCTGCTTTCATCCGCTGCTTCTCGCAATTTAGGAATGAATTCAGTTTCTTTCAGACGCATTCCCAAAGCAAACAAAGTTTCAGCCATATCGTCTTTAGAAACCTTAGTGTCTGTCAACTGTGAGAAGCGTCGATCTATTTCTTCTAAAATCAGATCCCGTAACGCTGTAACATCATCTTGTAATTGGACTTTAGTATGAAAGATTTCATCTCGAATCGCGGTAGTTTGGCTATCTAATGTGTCATCAAGAGACTGAACACTGTTAGAGAACTTTTTATTGAGTCTATCAACTTGTTGCCGTAAGTCAAGAGTTTCTTCTTGAGTTGTCAAGTTGAGTGACTTCAGCTTTTTCTCCACCACCTCAAACCCTGTTTTTAGTTCAGCCGAAAAATTTGACTTGAGTTGATCGACATGCGATCGCATCTGTTGTTGCAGGAGAGAGATATCTGACTCCAGCTTGTTAAATCGATTTTCGTACTCTCTTAGCTGTGTTCCCAAAATAATATCGCGGATCTGATCGATATTGCCAAGTCGTTCTCGTACATCGTCTTTATTCATCTGACTCATTAGGAAAACCTCACTTTTCGGGAATTAATTGGGGATAAGAGGTGATGCATTTAACTGATATTTAGGCTAAAAATTCTCAGCCTAAGATGCAGTTAACTCACCGAACCTACTTTTAGTACATCAAAGTTATTATTCCCAGTTATTTGCAACTTCTATCATTCAAAATATGAAATGGGTAATGAAAAATGGAAAATAGATATTATTCATGCTTACTCCTAAAAAGTTGTCACTTTTTGTTGATTAATAAATATTATTTTTTTTAGATTTCTGCGTTATTATCTTGACATTTCAAAAATTTTTGGATGCGTTCAACAAACTCTTCTAACTCTGAGATAAAGTTAGTAGTACCTCGACGCTCTTGGTTGTAAGCTAGTTGTTCTAGTTTTTCTGCTGCTAGATGCATAGTTGTTGCTCCAACATTAGCACTAGCACCTTTAATTTGATGAGCTTCTCGCGCTATTTGACCAAAGTCATGAGCAGTGATCGCTATTCTTATTACCTCTAGACGAGGTTGAATATCTTCAACAAATATTTGCAGTAGTTCCAATTCAAATTCTAGATTATTTTCCGAGAGTTGATGTAAACGTTCCCAATCAATTGGGAGGTTAACTAAACTGACATCTGTAGTAGAAATCTGCTCTGTGGCAGCTATTTCTTTTGCCTTGAATATTACACTTCCCCAATGCTGTAGCGCCGCCGCCAATTTTTGTTTCGTTACTGGTTTGCTCAGATAGTCATCCATTCCGGCATCTAGACACATTTGTTGATCTTCTTTCATGGCATTAGCTGTCATCGCAACTACTACAGGACGACGACTGCTGGCAAAGCTGCTTTCTTGCCAACGATGAATTTCTTTTGTGGTTTCAAAACCGTCCAGAACTGGCATTTGGCAATCCATTAGAATTAAATCGTAAGGAATGTTTTTCAATAATTGCAAAACTTCTTTCCCATTACCAGCGACATCAGCACTGTACCCCAGGCTTTGGAGTTGCTTCAAGGCAACTTTCTGATTCACCAGATTATCTTCAGCTAAGAGAATTCTAAGTTTGGGCGAGCCAGGAGAATGATAGTTGCTGTTGTTTTCGTGATTTTTAAGTTTTAACTCCTGACTTCTGACTTCTGATTCCTCTTGTTCCATCTGAGTTCCTAAGATAGTCATGATGGTATCGAGGAGTCGGGACGGCTTAACAGGTTTGACCAAATAAGCCGCAAATCCTATTTTTAGCGCTCGTTGGATTTCATCCCTTTGATTAGTAGAGGTAAGCATAATTAAAGGTAGCCCAGCGATCGCTGAATTTGCCTTAATTTGCTCTCCCAAGGTCATCCCATCTATTTCTGGCATCTGCATATCAACCACAGCTATGTCATAGAGATTTTTTTGCTTGGCGGCTTCCTGAATAGCTTGGAGGGCAGTAGTAGCCGAAGCAGCTTGATCCACCAGCATTCCCCAACGGGTAGCTTGATGGTGGATAATTTTGCGATTAGTAGCATTATCATCCACCACCAACAAGCGCCGATTGAGCAAAAGTTCGCGTTCGCCGTTGGCGTTGGCGAAGCCACTGCCTTCTGAGGAAATAGGGTAAAGTTGCTTGGCAAGAGTTACTTCAAACCAAAACTTAGATCCTTTTCCCAACTGACTTTCTACGCCAATTTCTCCTCCCATCAAGCTTACCAGTTGCTTACAGATGGCTAATCCCAAACCTGTGCCACCATATTTACGGGTAGTGGAAGCATCTACTTGGGTAAATGGCATAAAGAGTTTGGATTGGTCTTCAGAGGTAATGCCAAGACCAGTATCTATGATGGCAAAATAAATGGTGGCTGTAGTAGAGGTTTGCGATCGCAATTCTGCTCGTAATATTACCTCTCCATTGCTGGTGAACTTGATCGCATTACTGATCAGGTTCATCAGAATTTGCCGTAGGCGGCCAGCATCGCCTTGGAGGTGAGTAGGAACGTTGGGATAGATCAACGCTGCTATTTCTAATCCCTTTTTATGGGCTGGGGGAGCCAATAATTCCAACACCTCTTCCACACAGCTAGATAAGTTAAAATCTAGAGTTTCCAGTGCCATTTCCCCAGCCTCAAGTTTGGACAGATCCAAAATTTCGTTGATCAGGCTTAAAAGAGCGTCTCCACTAATGCGAATTGTTTCAATAAAATCTCGTTGCTCTGAATTGAGGGGAGTTTCTAACATTAAGCCTGTCATACCTAACACAGCATTCATCGGAGTCCGAATTTCATGGCTCATATTGGCCAAAAAGGCACTTTTGGTTTGAGAAGCTAATTCAGCTTGCTGACGGGCAATTTCGAGTTCTCGTCGCTGTTGAGTTTCTGCGTTTAACATTTGGGCTTGGGCTAAGGCAATACCTACTTGGTCAGCTATTTGCCGTAAAAGATGAGTTTCAAAGCTAGACCATTGGCGGGAACTGCTACACTGATGGACAATCAGCAAACCGCAGAGTTCTTCTTTGACAAGAATGGGTATGACCAAATTGGACTTGACCCCAAATTCTTGCAGTAATTCCATCTGGCTTTTTTGGACTTCAGCTATATCCAATTCAGCAAGCTCGATATCCCGTTTTTGACGATACTGCTGTAGATAGTACTGCTGTGTATATTCCGCTTGAAAGTAAGCATCAGTGAGCTTTTTCTCTTTAATTGCCAGCCACCCAGAAAGTACTGCCTCAACTACAGTGGTTTCAGATCCATCTGCCAAAGGTTGATAAATCAAAACTCGATCGCTATGGATAATTTTCTGTACCTCCGTAACAGTGATTTGGAGAATTTCTTTGATTTGCAAAGACTGACGAATCTTGAGGGTGATTTCAGTAAATAATTGCGATCGCAAGTTTTGGCGTTGAAGTTGTTCTTCTGACTGCTTGCGCTCAATAAACTGCCCTACTTGCTCACCAATCGAATTCATTACTGTTGCCAAATCAGGGTCATGTTGTTGGATCTCATGGCTAAAGCAGGTAATGACACCGATGATTTCTTTACCACTACGGATTGGAAAACCGAAAGCTCCGTGCAGTTCTACTTCAACAGCGATTTGAGAACGCATGAAATTCTGCTCTTTAATCACATCAGCGATCCAAACAGGTTCAACACTAGCCCAGACACGACCAGGCAGCCCAATTCCTGGTGCAAACGTGATCTGCCGACTTAGGATGTCAAATTCTTGCATCTTCGATGATATTTTATACCATGAATTTAGTAATGACAGTAGATTTGCTCGTTGATCTACCATCCAAAATTCACTTAAATCCCATCCCAAACTTTCGCAGATTCCTTGCAGAATTTGGGGCATAGCTTCGTTGATTGTAGTTGACTCTGTTAAAACGCGGGTTGTAGCATACTCTGCTTTAAGATGCTGTTCAGTTCGTTTGCGTAAGCGCAGCTCCTCGGAGACATCGCTGATGTCAATACCTGTAGCAACAATGTATTCAACATGACCCTCATAGTCTTGCAAGGTAGTGTTAGCCCAGGCAATAAGCCGCCGACTGCCATCCTTAGTTACCCAATAGCTTTCGTACTCTTTGGGTCCTTCACCAGATCGCAACTGTTCAAAAATTGTTTTAACCAGCCCTACCTGTTCAGGAAGTAAAAACAGGTTCCAAAAAAGCCTTCCTCTTACCTCATCAAATGAGTAACCAGTTGTTTGTTCACAAGCTTGATTGAAGCGAACGATTTCCCCTTGTGTGTCAATAACTATTACCAAAGCGCTGGCTGTATCAAGGACTGCTGAGATAAAGTTGCGTTCTTGGTTCAGTGTTTCCTCTGTTAATTTACGCTCTTTTACCTCACGAGAAATTAAGTAGTAAACTATACCCAAAATGACAAAACTTAGAAAAATAGCGATCGCAAGTGTCAAAAGCGTCTTGTTAGCACTGGCTTTTGCAGCTTGTGACTGCTGTTGGAGCAACCTTTTATCCTCATTCTCTATCTCATGTATGACCTTGCGGATATTATCCATGAGATATTTTCCCTGATTTGTCTGAATTAACTGCAACGCTGCGTCGAATCCCTGATTTTGACGCAGGTATATAGTCTTCTTAAGTATGGCAAGTTTTGCAGCTATCAGAGATTCAAGGGTTGCAAACTGCTTTTGTTGGCTAGGTTGATCTACGATTAAATCCTTCAGTTCTGCAATTTTTTGATCGATGTTTCCAACTACTGCTTGATAAGGTTCCAGATAAGTTTCTTGTCCAGTAAGGACATAACCGCGTTGTCCAGTCTCAGCATCCTTCATATCGGACAGTAATTCTTCCAGTTTATTGATTTTCTCCTGGGTTGTTTGCACTTGATTTTTTGTATTAATTAATATACGTGTATTTTGATAAGAAATCACGCCAATCAAAACTAAAATTGCTGATGCTAACCCAAATCCTCCCGCTACTCTTTTAAAAAATTGTTTACGTCCCTTTTGTGCCTGTTTGCGTGTGTCACTCGCCAACATCAAACCTGCTAAGTTGCGCCGCATTTCTAGTTGCTTGATTACCTGGCTACCTATAATTCGTAATGCTTCAACTTGTTCTGGAGAGAGTTCTCTTGGTAGATGGTCAATTACACAAAGTGTTCCTAGTGCATATCCTTCAGCGTTAATCAGTGGTACACCAGCATAAAACTGAACATTCGGGTCAGAGGTGACTAGCGGGTTTGTCGCAAACCTTTCGTCTTCTGTTGCATCAGGCACAACAAAAACTTCCGGTTGCATAATAGCATGGGCGCAGAATGATACATCTCGCGGTGTTTCTAAGGCATCCAAACCAACTTTTGACTTGAACCATTGGCGATTAGTATCAACTAAACTGATTAAGGCAATGGGAGTTCCACAAATATATGAGGCTAAACGGGTGAGGTCGTCAAAGGCAGCTTCCGAATGAGTATCGAGGATTTTATACTCCAAAAGAGATTCGATTCGCTGTGTTTCGTTATCAGGTAATGGTGCTTTCATTCTTAAGCCTTATGAATGACTCCTAAAATTTGACCCGCAATTGTCCTATCAAGGAATTACCACTATAGGCACTTCCCCCAGTTTCTTGATTTCGGACATTACTAAAGCTATAGCCGAGGTCTAGCTCTATATTCGGTGAAACCTTTACTGTACAGCGCGTTTGATAAGTATTAGCGTTATCAAATTCTCCTTTAAGTCGTTGTCGTCCTAAATTGGCAGCGAAGCGACAGCGTAAGAAATTAGCAATATCTCCTTCCCAAGCCACCTCACCGTTATAAACTAGGAAATCTGGTGGAGAAAAATAGCCACTTGTGCGTTCTAAATCGCGATCATAACTCCAAGTGAATAAGTTAGCCGCCAAAGAAAATTGTCCAAACTTGCGCTCTAATCTACTAAATGACTGCACCTCGAAATTACCATCGTTGTAACTACCCAAACGCAATGACGAAAATAAGCTGGTATTACGGTCAATCTGCCAGTATAAATCAGGTCCAAATCGCCAAGCAGTAATTTGATTGTCTAAAGTTCGGGCATTGGATTTATAAGGTCCTTGTTCTAAATTACCTGATAGTATTACAGCCGATAGCAATCGACCTGATGACGAAACTCGCGGCGGCGAAATGGGAGCCTCTACCTTAGCATTGAGATTGATAGCTGTGGGTAAACGATTGAACACATCGACTCCGGCTGCTGTTTGTAGAGTCACTTGCCCAATTTTTCCTTGCCATCCAACTTGTAAGGGAAAATTGGTTACTGATTCAACACCGTGTTGCTTAAAGAAGTTAAAACCTGTCTTGAAAAATATTCTATTGCCATTACTCAATCGAAATTTAACCGTTGGTTCGAGGAAAAAATTGGTTTGGCCAAAGTTGTCTGTGTCATAGCGATAGTCCGTATCAATACTTTCCAAAACTGCATCCGGCGTTTCTGGTTTGGTGGAAGTTGTTGGTGGACTAGAATTCTGCGGTGGTTCGGGTAGCGCTGGTGGTAATCGCAGTGAAGGATTAAAGTTTTCGGGTGCTGCCATCAAAATAGGTGTTGGCTCTAATCTATAGGGGAGCGGTATCGAAAATTGTAAATGACCGAAGTTCAGTTCGTCCTTAGCAAAGCCAGATGCTCTGGTGCGATCGCTCTTACTAGCTGGCTTTTGAGTAGGGGTACGCGGACTAGTTGATGCAATCCCTTGTAGAGAAGAGGTTGTGCTATCAGCCCAATCTGCCGCTCTGACTTCTCTGTGAATTCCAAGTTCTGAGTATTGCTCTGCTGAAGAAGGATTCACTATAGTGACTCGCTCTGTCAATTCTGAAAGTGATTTCCAGGTCTGATGTGCTTGGGCAGCTTGTAACTTAGCTTCTGATAATGTCAAAATACCTACGCTACAGATTACTCCTAATTGAATCTGTAGGCATCCCAAAATCAACTCAGTGTATAAACTATATTGACAAACAAAGAGATAACGTCTAAAACTATCTGCCATAAATCGATACTGTAGTTGTAAATGGAAAACTTGCTGCCAAAGAGTTTTATGGCTGCTAGCTGATGTATCCGGCTTGGGATTATGATGCCCAGAATATATGCCTGCTAACACATGGCAAAGAGAAAAGACGTTACTGAACCGAGGAATGATTAGTAAACACAGGACTGCCCTGAGATGATGTTTGAAAGGTATTATTGCTAACACCAAAAGCTCCCAAACCTAATCCCTACCTCTGTTTTGCCAATCCCTACAAGGGAATGGGGGTTTCAAAGCCTCTCGACCTTTCGGGGAGAAGAATGGAAGTGGGGTTTTTTAGTATACTTTTAGACTTTTCAAACGACCTCTAACTTCTGACCATTCATCCGATAATTATGAAGTTTTATAACTAGTTGTGGAATTCATGGACTTTTGATTCGGATAAGTGAGCAGAGGTTCGCAAAGAAGCTAAACGAACTTCCAAAGAGTGCAAGTTCTACCAGGAGGAATCGCTGTGGAAAATCTAGGTCTTTGCTTAACACCTTTTCAGCGCAAATATCTACTGAAAAGCTTAGAAACCGACTTACGGGCAGAATACCGCCGTCGCATTGAAATTATGCTGCTCTTCGATGCAGGTCAAACTCAGGCTCAAATCTGTAAAGCTTTGGGATGTTCTCAAGAGACTGCACGCTTCTGGATTGCGATCGCTTCTTCAAAACAGGCTCACAAATGGAGCGATTCCTTGATTGGACGACCTAAAACTGTGAATCAGCAGTATTTAGGTCGCTTAAAAGAATTAGCAAGTCATAGCCCCCGTGATTATGACTATCCATTTGAACGCTGGACAGCACAATGGTTAAGCAAGCATTTAGCAAAAGAATTGGGGATTAAGGTTAGTAGTTGCCACATTAACCGCTTGCTTAAGGAGATGGGGCTTTCCACTCGACAGGTCAGCAAAACTGCTAAGAAAAAAACTCATAGCACTAAAGATTCCGGCATTACTATTGGCGATTTACACTCATCTTCAGAGTTTGATTTCCTATTGTCGCTGAATTTTATTAAGACTAGTAATTAATTATGCCGTTAAATTTTCAAGATGAAAATAATAGACTTCTTGCATAAATGCTTAAAGTGACGTGAGTTCGACGGTTAGAAAAAGGTAAAAAGCTTGCTAGATAAAAGACGTGATCAACTGAGCAGGTATTGCGATGCCTACGGCGGGCTTCTCCACGAGAGGCTACGCCTACGCTAAAAGGATGTTTGGAAAGTAAAAAAAAGCTCAAGTAACAATATTCTGTCAATAGATAAAAATGTGACAGTGTTACTAGAGCCATGTCTAAATCATACCCAACAGATCTACAAATGAGCAATAAGAACTGTTATCATCTCTTATCCCAGAGTAAGAGAACGGAACAATGGTATCCCAATCTATTGGTTTTGATTCGGATAAGCTGGTTAAGAGACGTAAACAACATTTACTTGTTGACACTCTTGGATTGGTTTTTATTGTTGTAGTTACTTCGGCTTATGAATTTAAAAGAGCAGAAGCCAGAAAGTTATTTGCCCTAGTTAAAAACAAAATTAACCTTCGCCTAAATCGTCTTGAGCGGCTAGTCAAAAATATTTGTAACTTTTATTTTAAAAAATTTTAATAATAAAAGCATAAATCCTTTATTTATGCGTATAAAATCACTTTTAAAATATTGACTTTATAGATTTAATTTTAGAGAATTCAAATGGATTTAGAGAAGACATCACTAATTCCACATCAACACCAATCTAGAAAAGGAAAACGACAATGTTAAACACCAAAGAAAACTTGAAACAAATAGACACGTCCGGAATATTAACTAGGTGTCAAAAAAATGGTAGAACGGGATTTTGACCGTCTACCAAAATGAAAAATCCACTTCATTATATTC
>NZ_JBALDI010000012.1:0-173931 GCF_036917395.1 Nostoc sp. | reverse complement strand
CCTAAGGCCACGCCAAACGCCACCCCTAAGGCCACGCCAAACGCCACCCCTAAGGCCACGCCAAACGCCACCCCTAAGGCCACGCCAAACGCCACCCCTAAGGCCACGCCAAACGCCACGCTTAATGCTACACAACATCCTAAGCTTGAGGCTACAATAGACAAAATATTTGGTAATGGCTGACCTAACCCCCAAAGTATTAAACCAAGGATAAAATTAGTCCAGAGAGGTACAATTAAATACCCTTGTAACACTGGCTGCCATACAGATGGTTTATTTAAGTCTGCTAAAGAGTTAATCTCATCTCTAATATGTACAGTGTGTTGATACCAAGCTACAGGACGAAAAAATAGCCAAAACAATAGTTGCAAACCACCTATGAGCAAATTAGAGTGTGGTTTAGGTGTATGAGTGTAGATTTCAGCGTAATTAGTGGGTAAGTTTTGAGAAGGCATTAATTTGCCTGCTTAGGTTAATAGTAGAGATATTGAAGATATTATTGTCATTGCAAACGCAGTCATTACAGCACTTCCCAATCTTCTATGTAACAGGCTCAATTGGTTCATCGTAATGAATAACCTTTCCTTGTAAAGGATAAGGATTAGATTTTGAAGCTTGGGAAGAACGTTCTAAGATTATAATTTCTACTGCTTCGCCTGCCTGAAACGGTAAATTCTCAAGAATCAAGGTTCCGTTTTTAGTTAATTTTGTTTCAATTCGATATGCTTTCATGGTTACTCTGCTAGTTATGAATCTAATAAATCAGCAAATGGTTTCATTTGTCGTAAACTTTCCTCACGCCAATTATCATCAGTCTCTCCCTGTTCTAAACTAAATAATCTTTCACTACACAGGATTTGCAACAACAGTGGCCAGCAGCAACTTTCTGTCAAAATCCACTCTACATCTTCATCAGTGAAAGCAATCGGCGAACTCACTATCAATTCTCGCGCTTCTGTCTCAGTCAATGCTCCCAGATATGCGGTGTAGCCGAAAATATTGAAAAACGGTGAACTGTGTCCTGTGTTATGCGCCATTTCAATCGGTGATTCGGGGGTAGCCAAGACAAATGCTAGATTCCCCCCTGTATGGTTACTCGCCAAAGACCGCAAACTTTCCCAAAAGCCATCATCTAATTCTGGACAACGTTGCAACCCAACGCCAATCTCATCCAATAAGATGACTGTGGGAAAATGCAAATTATCGCTGACTATTTCCATGAAATGATCTAAATTGCAAGGTGTAGGCACTTGCATCTTCAGTGATTCTAAGATGTACTTTAGTAAACCTTCTCGGTTTTGCATTCGTGCATCTTGCAAGTCTACAAAAATCCAACAGTAATTTTCTGGATGCGGTAGCCAGTCAGATTTTTGCTCAGGACGCAGCTGTTCTGCTGGGGTGGTGGTGATATTTTTGAGATAGTGCAGCAGGGATGTTTTACCACTGCGCTTTTTACCGATAATGGCGGCGTTTTGTAGAGGATGGCGTTTGAGTAGATTGAAGAGGCGTTTTAATTCTTTCTCTCGTCCAAAAAAGTAACGCGGCTGGGTGATGGGTGCGCCAGTGATGAAGGGTGATGCTTCCCCATTAGTTGGCTGGGGTTTATTTGGTTGAGTTTCTGGTTCTTTGTATGCAATGTCTTGCCACTCTAACTCCAGTTTTTTGCTAAGTTCTACAAAATTTAGATAGTCAACAGGTTTACCAGTAAGAAAGTTTTTGACTGTGGAGAGAGAAAATCCTGTATCAGTAGCCAAAGACTGCTGGCTAGGATAGCCGTTACGCCCAGGTGCTGACTTTACTTTTTCAATATACTCTGGGGCTACTCGGAGCGATCGCGCCATCATTCCTCATCGAGAAACTGCTGCGAGTATATCAGGTTTTTATACTAGCTAAACAGCTTTGCTATTGTGCGATCGCCTCTTGCACTCTACTAAATTAGAGTCATCCTGAAGTTAACTGAGTAATCAACTAAAACTCGTCTAATCAGTGGCTACTTCTCAACTCAGTTCTCACACCGCACCAAACTTTAATGATGAATATAAGAGATTAGGGCTTTAAAAATGAAACGAGAACTGGGAGTTTTGCAAATTAGTTTATCACTTTGCGGAGTGATGATGTTTGGTACAGTAACTTACGCTGCGATTAATATGGTGAATGGTCAATACCAAGTTGAAATAGCGCTCAATACTAAGGGACTCATTATTAAGTCAGATATTGACAAAAGGCAATGCAAAGCAGTAGAAGATATTGCCCAAAAACAAGAAAGCACAAATTTAGACCAAAAGACAATTAATTAGGAGTAAAAATCAGTAATAAGCTAGAAGTTATTAATTCTAACTCATTGTGAATGAACCTCTGAGCTTCGTCGATGAACCTTTGAGCTTGGTTGATGAACCTCTGAGCTTCGTCGATGAACCTCTGAGCTTGGTTGATGAACCTCTGAGCTTCGTCGATGAACCTCTGAGCTTCGTCGATGAACCTCTGAGCTTTGTCGATGAACCTCTAAGCTTCGTCGATGAACCTCTGAGCTTCGTCGATGAACCTCTGAGCTTGGTGAATCAGTCTTTGATACTCGTGAATGAACCTTTGAGCTTCGTGGTTTTTTTTCCGAACCGCAAAGGACGCAGAGGACGCAAAGAAAGAGGAGAAATATTATCTATAAATGAAGTGAAGTAAAGTGGTGCGTTAGCCCTTGGTGTAACGCACCTTACCATAACACTAAAGGAGTAGAAATTAATAAGGAGTTAGGAATAAATAACTCCTAACTCCTAACTCTTGTAGAGACAAAGATTTTTCGCGTCTCTACTTTTTGATTAATCGCGTCTCTACTTTTTACACCGCACAACTCAACTCGCCGGCTTTTTGACTGAAGCGGTGATTTTCCCGGTAGTCCACGGGACAATCTATCACGGCGGGTACATCTTGAGCGAGGGCTTCTTTGAGGGTGGGAATCAAATCTAAAGCCGATTCAACTCGGTAGCCTTTTAAACCCATGCTTTCGGCTAATTTGACAAAATCAGGATTGCTAAAATGCACAAAAGATGAGTTTCCTTTGCCAAATTGATTTTCTTGCTTCCACTCAATTAACCCATAGCCACCATCATTGAAAATTATCGTGACAAAGGGCGTACCGACACGCAAGGCTGTTTCTAATTCCTGAGAATTCATCATAAAACCGCCATCGCCTGTGACAGCAACGACTTTGCGCTTAGGATGAACGAGTTTTGCTGCTAAAGCGCCAGGAATGGCAATACCCATAGCCGCAAAGCCGTTGGAAATTATGCAAGTATTGGGGCTATGGCAATGATAATGACGCGCCATCCACATTTTATGTGCGCCAACATCAGAGATGACGATATCATCTGGGCCCATCACTTGCCGTAAGTCATAAATCAACTTTTGCGGCTTAATCGGAAATCCGTCATCATGGGCATACTGTTCGTAATCAGCCCGAATATCTGACCTTAAGCTAATGGCAAAGGGATCGGGTTTACCTTGTCTGTCTGCTAATTTTAAAATTTCATACAGGGAATCTGAAATATCTCCCACGACTTCGGCATTGGGAATATAACTACTATCAATTTCCGCCGGACTTACCCCAATATGCACAATCGGAATTTCACCATTGCGATTCCATTTCTTCGGGGAAAACTCAATCAAATCATAGCCGATCGCAATTACTAAATCTGTGTTATCAAATGCACACGTAATAAAATCTCTTTGCTGTAATCCCACTGACCACAAAGCTAATTGATGTGTATAGGGAATCACGCCTTTACCCATAAAAGTATTGGCAACAGGTATATTCAGCAATGTAGCAAATTGTGTGACTGCATCACTTGCATGAGCGCGAATTGCCCCATTTCCTACTAAGATTAATGGATTAACTGCTTGGCAAATTGCGGCTGCTGCTGCCCGAATGCTAGCAAAAGATGCATAGCTTTTTTCACTATTATCCTTACGCAAAGGGTTGCCTTCCACGGGCATGGCAGCAATATTTTCTGGCAAATCGATGTGAACTGCACCAGGTTTTTCAGATTGCGATCGCTTAAATGCTTTCCGGACTACTTCTGGTGTAATACTTGGTCGCACAATCTGCTTATTCCACTTGGTAACAGGTGCAAACATTGCCACCAAATCTAAATATTGATGGGATTCAATATGCATTCTATCTGTTCCCACCTGACCAGTAATCGCCACTAAGGGCGCACCATCAAGGTTAGCATCTGCGACCCCGGTCATCAAGTTGGTTGCCCCAGGCCCAAGAGTAGAAAGACACACTCCGGCCTTTCCTGTTAAGCGTCCGTAGACATCGGCCATGAATGCTGCACCCTGTTCATGACGAGTCGTAATAAATTTAATGGAAGAATGTTTTAGCGCTTCCAAAACGTGCAGGTTTTCTTCGCCAGGAAGTCCAAAAATATATTGCACTCCTTCATTTTCTAAGCACTGCACCAATAATTCTGCTGTATTCATTTTATTTCCTAACGATTGACGAATGGGGAGTGGGGAATGGGGACTTGTACTGAGCGTACCCCTACGGGGAAGCAAGCTACGCGTAGCGTCTCGTAGAGAAGCCGAAGTAGTGGGAAATGGGGAGTGGGGAATGGGGTACTTAAAACAGCTGGAAGAATGAATCTTCCTTGTCCCCCTTGTCCCCCTACTCCCTACTCCCTACTCCCCACTCCCCGATCACTTCACCCACACAGTTTTAACATTGACAAACTCATGTATCCCTTGGATACTCAATTCTCTGCCATATCCAGAACGCTTAATGCCGCCAAAGGGCAATCGGGGATCAGATTTGACCATACCGTTGATAAACACGGCACCTGCTTCGATTTCCTCAACCAAGCGATCGCATTCTTGGTCGTTGGTTGTCCAAGCACTTGCACCTAAGCCAAAGGGACTGTCATTAGCAAGTTTAATGGCAGCATCAATATCCGAAACCCGGAATAACAAGGCTACCGGGCCAAAAAATTCTTCTTTTGCAATTGGTGCCTCAGGCGGGATATCTATGATGATCGTTGGCGGATAAAAGTTCCCTGGACGATCTGATAAAGGATGTCCACCGGTGAGGACTTTAGCACCGCTGCTGATCGCATCTTGCACTTGTTGATCTAAATCCTGGAGAATACCAGGAGTTGCCAGGGGGCCTAAATCGGTATCTGGTTGCATGGGATCGCCTATTTTCAGCGCCTCAAATTTTTCTAAAAGTAATTTTTCAAATTTGTCTGCGATCGCTTCTGCGACAATAAAACGTTTTGCTGCAATACATGATTGCCCGTTATTCAACATCCGCGCTGTAGTAGCTGTGACAACTGCTGTCTCTAAGTCAGCACTTTCTAACACAATAAACGGGTCACTTCCTCCCAATTCCAAAACAGTTTTTTTAATTTGTTTGCCGGCAGCGATGGCGAGGGATATACCTGCTGGTTCGCTTCCTGTCAAGGTGGCAGCTTTCACGCGGTCATCAGCCATCAAATCGGCAACTTTAGCAGCGCCTATTAATAGAGTTTGAAACGCACCTTCAGGAAAACCTGCGCGTCGGATAATATCCTCAATTGCCAAGGCGCACTGCGGCACATTGGAAGCATGTTTGAGTAAGCCGACATTACCCGCCATCAATGCTGGTGCAGCAAAGCGGAATACTTGCCAGAAGGGAAAATTCCACGGCATCACCGCGAGAATTGCACCCATTGGTTGGTAGCGAACAAAACTCTGGCTGGCATCAGTTTTTACACTGACATCAGCCAAAAAACTAGGGGCGTGTTCAACGTAGTAGCGACAGACGGCGGCGCATTTTTCGACTTCAGCGATCGCAGCTTTAAATGGCTTACCCATTTCCAGAGTCATCAACTTCGCAAATTCTGCTTTGTCTTGCTCTAAAATATCAGCAGCCTTTTGCAGCCAGTGCGATCGCGTCAAAAAACTAGTCTGGCGATACTTTTCAAAAGACTGATTAGCCAAATCGAGTTTAGCAGCAATCTCTGCATCGTTGAGCGCCTCAAAGGTTTTAAGCGTCTCCCCAGTGGCGGGATTAATGGTGACGATAGCCATTACCTGATCTCCCGTTAAAAACAGCTTGAGGTAGGCTTCTTAGTGTTACACATATTAATCTTGGAAGCTACCACCCAAATTTTAGTCTTTTAGCCCAGAATTAGTTGTTTAATATTACAATTTTGCAATTCTTTTTGAAATAAAATATACAATTTTACTATGTATTTATATTGATAAATTGACAATTTTCATTAGTCATTAGTTAGTTGTTTTTCAATGCACCATCACTAAAAATTAATGATTGGACTAATAATTGTTGGCATTTGATGCAAATTTGTCTGATAAATCTTCACTAATCGCTCAATACCTTTGAAACGATAATCTCCCATTTCTTGGAAATCAAAGGGTTGTGAAAGCATTTTATAGGTGACTTCACTAATCACGCACTCACTAGGAGGACAAACTGCTTCCATGCGAGCGGCAAGATTAATCGTCGCGCCTAATGCCGTATAATCTACCCTTTGAGAGCTACCAACATCTCCCACGACAGCCTTACCGCTGTTAATAGCAATACGTAATTGTAGGGGTTCCTGCCAAAATCCATTGGCATTGAGATGTTCGAGACGAGTGAGCATTCCCTTAGCAGCTGCGGTTGCGCGATCGGCGTGATCTGGTTGCGGTTCTGGAGCGCCAAAAAATGCCATAATACAATCGCCAATATACTTATCTAAAGTGCCGCCGTAAGTAAATACTTCTTTTAGCATCTCTTCAAATAAATTATTTAATAGTTGAGCGATCGCAGTTGGTGTTAACTTTTCAGAAATTGCCGTAAAGCCAACCAAATCTGCAAACACAATACTAATCTCGCTCTCGGCGGGAGCTAAACGACCGCCCGGTAATCCGCCTATAGATATCAACTGCTGTACGACTGCTGGAGAATGATAGCGTTCTAGTCGGTGACGAATGATCTCTTCAGTTTTGAGTTTCTCTACCAATAGCCAACGCTGCACGCTAGAAGCTACAAGGTTTGCTAGAGCCGAAAAAAAGCTGAGTTCTTCCTCGCCTTCATTTGCCCAATGGTAAGAAGAAAGATTGGCATCGGCATACAATACGCCCACAACTTTATTTTCATCCCATAAAGGCACCGCCATCGCGCTACGAATGCCTTTGACCAAAATACTCTGTTCACTAGCAAACCGTTCATCCTCATGGGTATCGGCGGTTTGAATGACAACTTTTTCGTCAAATACCTTTTGACAGATACTCCGACTAATCCAACTTCCATCTGAGGGGAGATGTTTTTGTTGGGAAACGTTTCTAGTGGCAGCATTCATTAACTCTAATTGACCGCAACCATTAACATCAATTAATAATGCCAAGCGCTCGATACTATCAAGGTAACGAAAAACCACTTGCTGCACCTGGGAAAAAATCTCTTCTATAGACGCTGCCGCTGAGAGATTTTTAGCTATATCCACTAAGTCTTTGAGACGGGCAATGGTTTTGTCCTTATTATTGATGTTGCCATCTTTACTATCAGCTGCAATCCATTGCTGTTGTAATTGTTCGACATTGTGAAGGATTGTTCTTTGCTCATTAACGTCCGAAGTTCCGGGATACTGAGGTGTCGATTGGGAAACAGCGCTTGTGAGCAGTACTACCAGGCTAACATTGCCTAGCCAAACGACATCGCCGTGATGTAACTCTTGGGGATAGCTAATAACATATTTATTGACTTGCGTCCCGTTTTTACTACCCAGATCCTCAATAGTCCACACACCGTCAGCCGTTTTCACAAGGCGAGCATGGTTGCGGGATACTCCAGCAAAAGGTAAGTATAAGTTACATTCCGGCAAACGACCAATTGTGAATACATCTTGATCAACTGCGATCGTTGTCTCGGTATCTTCCTCTTGTAGGCGTAGCGTGAGTTCAGTCATGAGTGTGATCCATCGAAGCTAGAAGGTGCAAGCAACTCTAAGGTAAGTTATACCCTACAGGTTAACCTTCACCTTTTCTTTATGACACTGTTAACTCCATTCCGACAAGTGTATGTGAGAGATATTACATTGAAGGAGGCTATTTTGCTAGAGGTTTAGTTCAATACACAAACTCTCTGATATCAATAGCAGTACTTCCACTCGATACTACAGCATAATATGCACCTATATATAAAGGCGATGGTGACTCATAATAATACTAAGTTGTGATACATAGTATTATTTGCTTGAAAGCTAGTCCAGTATCGCTTAGAGGATGTCTGAGAAGTATCAAATTGACTCGAAAAATCTCGTTTTTTCTCTCTGCGCTCTCTGTGCCTCTGTGGTTAAAAAGTAACTTATCTAACCATAAAGATGCAGAAAATACAGAGGTAAGAAGTTAAAAAGAGGTTTTTTGACTAACATTTTTACCCACCTTGAAAGGGCTAGTGGTTAGGACTTACGCATTGACAGAAATATAAGCATATGCATCTAAATAGGAACGATAGCGCTCCGGTTCGAGTTGTGAGATTCGGGAGCACCCCTCAAACCCAAAATGGGGGTTAAGCGCCCGAACATTAACCCGAACTGACGTTAAGTTTTAGCGCATCTTTTGCTCAAGGAACTCTAGAAAGACTTTGACTTTCATTGGGACATATTTTCGACTGGGGTAAAGTGCGTTAATCGGGACCGGAGCTGATGACCACAGGGGTAAGACGTTTACTATATCCCCACCCTGTAACTTCTGCTGAAACAGAAATTCTGGTAGCAGCCCAATCCCTACTCCAGCAACGATTGCTTGATAAATGGGGGCAACGTCATTGCTGAGTAGTCGTGGATGAAACGAGAGCGTTACTGTTTCGTGCTGTTTATTATGCAATGTCCAGGTCAGTTCGTTGTGATGATGAGCCATACAAAGCAGCGTATGACTGGTCAAATCAGCAATTGCTCTTGGTTCGCCAGCGGTTTTGAGATAGGTTGCGCTGGCAAAGAGTTTCTGACGACCTGTGCTAATCCGTCGCATGATCAGGGTTGAATCGTCCAATTCCCCAATCCGAATCGCTAGATCATACCCTTCCTTCACAATATCCTTGTATTCAGTCGTCGCATTGAGAATCACTCGAATATCAGGGTAGATCAGCAGAAACTCCGGCAAATTGGGTGCGAGAACAGACTGCACAAACAACATGGTGGCTGTCACTCGCACAGTGCCTTGCGGATGTCCTTGCAAGCTAGCGATCGCATCATCACCATCATGTAACGCATCGAGAATAGGTAAACAGTTTTTGTAGTAGAGTCGTCCTTCTTCAGTAAGAGAAACCCGCCGCGTCGTGCGATGAAATAATCGGACTCCTAGCCGTTGCTCTAGCTTATTGACCTTCAGACTGACGGTAGATTTAGGCAAGTCTAGCGATCGCGCTGCTGCGACAAATCCTCCCAGTTCCGCGACTTTGAGAAATACTAAAACAGCATTCAAATCGTCCATAACCTGCACTAACTGCAATGAGAGTATCTGCACTCTGCTATTGTCCAATATTACAAACAATCAATTCATAAAAACCACCTTTATCTATATAAGTTGATTAATCATACTGGGAGATGTTAAATACAGAGGAAACTTTAAATCGAAGCAATCGCACGTTATGAAATCAAGCCTTGAACGAAAAATACTACGGTGGGTTCACATTCTTTTGAGCATCCCAGCGCACACTCAATCGCTACCGAAATTAAAGCTCGTTTGAAAAACACCGTCCGTGTTACCCTTTTGACTTCCGATTGGATCAGAGTCTCTAAGCAAGCTAAATAAACGTGTCATATGCAATATCTTGTTATCTTCACGCCCAAACATAAATTCCAAAGCGATGAAATGCCCTCTGACTTCCCGCAATTGTTACTCGAGGAAGAGGCGCGAGCGAAAAATCTCTACATGGAGGGACTTCTTCGTCAATCGTGGGTGCTAGGCAAGAGGGATTATGGCGCGGCCGTTCTCTTTGAAGCGGAGTCACCGAAGCACATGCAAGAGATAATCGACAGCTTTCCACTGATCAAGGTTGGCTACGCTAACACCCAGGTCTTCCCTCTCGCCCCAGATCCTGCATTCGCACAGAAGTCCTGATAAAGGCCGCATTTCTGTGAGCTGAAAACCCACTAAGCGTTACATAGGAAAGTTAAAATATGAAAGTCTTAGTCATAGGAGCCGCCGGCAAGACCGGTAGAGCTGTAGTCGAACAGGCTGTAGCCGCTGGTCACCAGGTCACGGCCTTCGTTCACAAAGCTGACGAATACGAAGTCTCGGATGTTCGCGTCATTGAAGGTGACGCCACCGACAGTGTCGCGATGGATGCAGCAGTCCTCGGTCAAGACGCGGTGCTTGACACGATTGGCGGCAAAACGCCTTACAAGGCAACTACGCTCGAATCGAGCGCCGCCAACACAATCATCGCTTCCATGCAGCGAAACGGTGTGCGCCGTCTGGTGGTAACTTCCATGATTGGCGAAGGGGATAGTGAGGCGAATGCCACCCTGTATGAGCGCTTACTTGTTTCGACCTTTTTGCGCGGCGCGGACAAGGACAAAGCGGCAATGGAGTCTGCTGTCGAGTCCAGCGGTCTGGACTGGGTGATTCTTCGCCCAGCCCTCCTCACCGACGACCCCGCCAAGGGGAACGTTCGAGTCTTCGATCCCGAAACGGGCGAGAAGGCCCATAAAATTACACGTGGCGACTTGGCTGACTTCATGCTTGCCCAGCTTTCCAGTAACGAATACCTCCATCAAGCCGTTACGATCGCAAATAGCTAAGAACTCTTCGGCTACGCTCTCTTTTTGGGGCCGGCAGCGTGTTCGTTAAGTATCCAGGACAGTCCTGGACAAACAGATGGAAATTAAAGAGTTGAGGCAACACAACCCTTCGTAATGCCCGTTGACTAGAGCCGATGGCGACGATTTGGGTACAGTTCGCTGGTGTTACAAGGCTTATTTCCCCAGGTGGCACTCAAGGTGCTGCGCTCCTAAGCGGTAGTTCTTCAATACAAATCATTAGTGAGAACAATCATTATGTCTACAACAGAAACCAGTGCAAAGGATGAAGCGGCAATCAAAGCAGTGATGACAAGGTTTGCCGAGGCGTGGAACGCTAAAGATGCGGAGCACTTAGCGACGTTGTTTGCCGAGGATATCGATTTCGTGGACGTCATAGGTCGCTGGTATAAAGGGCGAACCGAGACTAAACAAGCACACGCGCAGGCGCTGGCGTCGTTCTTAAGCGATAACCAGATGACTATTACTGACACCCAAATTAAATTCCTCACCCCGGATGTAGCAGTCGCACATACCACTTGGGAAACTACTGGACAGAAGAGTCCTGATGAAGTACATCGAATAGAAAATACAGGTGTCTGGACAGCCGTAACAACCCGCAAGGAGAACACCTGGCAGATTACCGCTTTCCACAACACAGGGACTGTGCCAATTTCTAAATGAAGCGTAACAAAAAGTTTGCTTTAAGCTACTGCTACTAGGGGGTGTGGTTCTTGGGGTTTTATAAGTAATCAAGCGGACATGATATTACATCGCAACGGAACGGACTTGTACACAATCAAGAAGATTACGGGCCATAAAGATTTCAAATCCCTAGAGCGCTATGTAGAAATTGACAGCGATCGCGTTAAGGGAGCGATCAACGCTTTATGAACAGTGAACTCCTATTCCTGCTTTATCGAGATATTCTTTGAGCGCTTGCAGGATGGGATGTATGACGATCCGCTACTCTTGGCGATGGTATTGGAGTTTTTAGCTAACCAGGCATGGGATGAAGTTGACCGAATGTACCCAGATCTATGACAAATAAAAGCTCTAAGTTATGCAGGATAAGGGCTACAGATTTGAAAGCTATTGAACAGTGGAGAATGAGTCAGGCGATCGGTCTTGATGCACGGTCAGCGAAGCGATCGCTGTGCCACAGAGAGTTTTTCTTTGGAAGAATAACTGTAAAAAAACTGAGAACGATCGCTTCAGCCTGGTTCGGAGTAACAGTTTGACTCACCGTGGCTAAAGCCACAGTGAGTCAATGACTTACATCCCATTACAGTTATCTGCTTGATATCGTGTCTTACCCAAGCCTTAAGATGTATAATTAATAGTATATAAAATTACACTTTTCGTAAAATCTAATAATCTGAGATCACGATGACAGAGGCAAAGTGATATTAAGAAATATTCGCTAATTTCTCATCATCAATCTTCAATATTTATATGCATTTATCCTGTATTCAGAACTAACCGTATTTACACTGAATGGAAACTCTTTGTGATTATGAATTAGGTTGACTTTTGATGACTCTACCGGGACTAATAAAAGAAATTCCTTGCTGAAAGTCAGTACCAATCATGACTGCTTCCACTATAGGTTCGGATATATCTGTTTGGGCTACCCACTCTACAATAAAGTTTGCGCCTAAACCTCCACTAGTGTCATTTCTATTAATAAAAAAATCTGTAGAAGCTAGTGCATCAAGCTGAATAGGGCGCTCCAAATACTGCTTAACTAATTTCCCATCTGAGTTATAGTAGCGCACGGAAGTAATGATCATCGGATTGGTCAAATCTGTATTCCGAATACTGAGCGTAACTGCTAACTCAAAAATCTCCTGGCGATTGTGATGATAGATATGAGAATAGACAGGAACATAAACAGTTTGACCGCTTGCTATCTTAAAATTATTATCCAGCGTCACTATTTTTTGAGATGGGGTTGCTTGAGTGGCATCGGGTTGTGACTTGGGTGGAATACTTGTTGATTGACAAGATACAAGAAAAATAACAGCGATCGCTAAATAAAGATGTGGATACGGCTTCATTAAAACTATTTACACCCGTTTTTTATACATCTGTAGCTAACCCCATCTAATAAAGAGTTTAGGTGGGGACTGCGCTCAACATTTTTGTTCAATAAAATCAATTACTTGGTGTAAAGATCCTGGTTTAGTCACAATCAGCACTGTTGAATGAGGTTCCAGTATTGTACTGCCGTTAGGAATCATTAAGTCTTCGTGGGGATGGGGTTGATAGCCAATAATTAGCGAACCACTAGGAAACCCGGAATCCTGAGCGATTTCGGCAACGCTACGACCAGCAACATAGCAATTGTTTGGGATGGCAAGTTTCAGAACCTCAATTTGCCCTTGCTCAAAATGCATCATTGATTCTACTTGCGGATACTCAATGGCATTCACCATTGTTGAAACTGCTAGTTCAACAGTACTGATGATATGGTTGGCTCCAGCTATCCGCAGTGGTTCGGCAAAATCGGGGTGGCGCATCCGACTTAAAAGGTGGGGAACACCATAATGTTTCGCAAGAGTTACCATTGCCAAGTTTAAAGCATCACTTCTCAGGACAGCTGCCAAGGAGCCGGCTTTCCGAATCCCGGCTTCTAACAATACTTCTGTACTCACAGCACTTCCTTCAAAAGCCATTGCTCCTACTTGTTCACGAGCATAGCGACAAGCTATAGGATCAATGTCAATTACGGCAACAGTATGTCCTACTTCTACCAGTTTTTGGGCTAAAGTCAGCCCCACTAAGCCTGCTCCACCAATTAGTACGTACATGAATGCTCCTAATGCTTTTTCTACTTCTTACTTCACTTTATAGGCTAACAAGGAAATGCAGATGTAGCTTGTGAGGATAATTCGGTACTTAGAGCCTATCCGATTTCATTGCCTTTTTAATCATTTTGAATCAGTTCTTTTTTTTGAAGTCCCTAATTTATTTAGGACTTACACAAAAATTGCCAAAAAGCTTAATTTATCGTAGACACGTAGTGGCTTGCCGCAGGCTACCGCGAAGGCACCAAGAACGCCTTCACCGAGCGTCTCGTTGGTGCAGCCTCTCCAAGAGAAGAGAAGAATCGTAGAGTGTGTAAGTCTTTACTTAGCAAAAATGGAAATAATAAAATTATTCCAGCGGAGGTTTTTTCAATTGTAATTTTTAAACTGGTATTTTTCGAGTAACTCTTTAACTTGAGCAGCCACCAGAGGATGTGGATCTTTTTGTAACTGGGGTAAGATTTGCAGGAGAACGCGATGTGAAACCAGATGCAAGTATGCGATCGCAGCTTCCCTAACAAAGCCAGTTGGATGACGCAAACTCATTAAAATCTCAGAACTTGTCAGTCGGATACGAGTCACTTGAGCAAAATGGAAACAGCAAGCTAGGCACCAGTCAGAAAGCAAGTTACCCAACATCAGCAATCTGTGGAGGCGATCGCTAACTACCATATTTTCATATTCTAGGATCTTGGCTTCTACAAGATGTTGCAATTTTTCTGCCTGCGGTCGGTTATCTAAAGTATTCAGCAACAGAGACTTTGAAGACAGAGTTACGGTATGCTCTAAGATTTCTAAGCCCCGCGCTAAGTTTACCACTGAAAGCGATCGCAGATTAAATGCTGCTGCCTGCATCTTTTCTGGCGAGTAAAGCAGTCTCAGTAACAGTAGCAGCCGCTCTTTGACATCCAATTCCAATTCTAGGAGGGCGCGTTGCAGTAATTCAGAGACAATCACAATCCTCTCACTTGATTGATAATTTTCTTTTTCGTCTAGTGTTTTGAAGTCAATGTAGGCGGCGTAAATCTCACCTAAAAACTTTAATTCCTGTTCTATTAAATTTTCTACCTGACTTTCATAAAACCGATCTACTAAACCTGTAATTCCTGGTTGTTTGTGTATTTTTAGTAAGCTGTGGAGAATATGATCCCTAGTAGTTCCCCAAGATGATTCCAAGTTTTTCCATAAAGTCTCCAATGCTTCCTGGGTGCCAATTTGAGCAATAGTCCGCCAAGCGTACATCCGCACTACTTCTGGTTTGTAAATATTGATAGCCAACTGCAACAGCATCTCTACAGCTTCATTCTCCAGTTGTATTAGGGCTGACATTGCTGTATTGCGGGTTGATTTATAATAAAGTGCTGCAATCAGTGCCGAATAGTACTCCTCTAAATGGGTAGCAGCGATCATTTCCAATACGGCACAGCGTACCCTTAAGGACTCATCTTGTAATAAATTCGGGATGTAAATCCGCAACGCCTGCAAATAAACTGCTTCTCTGAGCGCTCTAACTCCATTCACCCGTTCCCGTTCTTGCTTATGAGTCAACATCCGGCGCATGGTTTGGGTAGCTGCTACCTTTTGCATGGGCGTTCCTTGGCGTAAGACTAAAGCGGCGGCAGTGGCGCGGATGAGTGAGTTTTGGCGAGGGTTCAAGTATTCTTCTAGGAGGCTTAAATTGGGATTTGGTTCAGCCAGCCAAACGTAGCGCAGCGCTAAAGCAAAAACTTCGGGGTTAGTTTCTTGGGGTTGTTCTAACAAAGGACGGATGGCGGCTAGATAAGCGGGATTGGCACCTGCCATCAGCATCACCTCCAAACTTTGGCGCTGCAAATCTGGGGTTAACTTGAATAATAGGGGTGCTAAAACTTCCGCAGCTCCTTGGGAATCAATTTGGGCTAAAAGTTCAATACAAGAACGTTTATCAGCCTCACTGCCTTTTTCTGCTAAAGCTTTGACTACCCCCTGCTTAAAGAATCGTAGACCCACATTCGTTGCACTTAAGTGACCCCGTGCCACACTTAAGACTAACAGTTCAACATAGCGCGATCGCAATTCCCAAACTACTTTTAAACAAGCACTAGCTATCAGCATTGTTTCTGCTACCAACACCCACTTTTGCATGGGTACAGGTACAAACCTGCCACAAAACAATAGAGTTACAAAAATTAGCGCTCCTGTCAAACCTGTAGCGATCGCTTCGGCGGTTCCGCCAGATAAAGTCTGCATCCGGCTGCGAATTGCCTCTGGAATCGGTTGGTACAGGATGGGGCCGCTACTCATGACAAAGGTGTAGCGCAGAAGTTCATCGCAGAATTTGACAATCACCAGACCCCAAAAAAAGCTTTGCGATTGTATGGCTGGAATTAAATGCAGGAATACCAGCACTCCTGGTAGTGAAAAGCCTACAGTGATTGGTAAAAGTGTGGCTGTGAAAAATACCCCCATCCGTTCGATGAGTCGGCTGGAAATAAACCACTGCAACAACAACTCACACAATCCTAACATGCCACCAAAAAGACCCAAGAAGCTAGCGAGTTCTCGATCACCCAAATTAGATTGAAGTTCGCGCAGATATTGAAAATCTACTAACAACCCAATGACTTGCAACAGACCCACAAAGGCAAACAATTGCCAGACATAGCGTTTCAGCGGACTTTTAATGAAACGCTCTCGTGAGGTTTGTTCTTCAGAAATTAGTCTTTGTGGAGTTTCAGGAAAAGCTGCTCGATAGTGATGAGTTAAATAGAAGAGAATCCCCGATCCAAATAAAATTACTATACAGGCGATCAGGATGATCTTATTCAGCGTGGTGTATTGCACTAGCCAAGGCAAACTAAAGCCACTAATCACATCTGCTACCAAAAGACCACTACTCACCAGTGGGTAAGTGCGCTTAATCTCTCGAATATTAAATAGTTGGTTGGCGACAATCGAGGTGTTGAGGTCATTGACCACATAAAGTGCATCTACCCACAGCCGCAGCAGAAATACCGAAATAACTGCCAGGTATGAAACATGCCATCCCCAACGTAATAAAATTAATAAAACTAATGGCATCAACATGCAAGGTGCGATCGCTACAATCACCCGGCGTAAGGGAAAAATCTTTTGTAACCAAGAGTATAAAAAAACCAGTCCTGCACTCATAGCGGCACTGGCAATATACATCCACGGCAGTAGGTTAGTTCCGTATTTATCCAAAAACAGCGCCACCGTACTGTCCTCTGCCCACCGCAATCCTACACATACAGTTGTGTAAAAAACAAACATTATCCGAGTCCGTTCACTCTCCTCCGGTCGGAGATTCACCCACTGTAGTAGTCGTGGTAAAGCAACTTTATTTGCAGCCAACCAGTGATTTTTCAGTTCCATGCAGTTTTATTTTCTGGTAGTATCACCGCGCAATAGGCGAGTAGGGTCTGGCGTTGCAGGGGAAGAAAATACTTCCTTGTCCTCCTCATCCCTCATCTCCTGGAAATAGCAAAAGTCCTGAGCAACTGAGTCTTATGTTTCCCACTCAGCCTTCAGGACTATCGATTTTCGATAAATTTAAATGACCTCAGTACCTTTGGGCGCATGTTGTATCCAAACGAAAAACGAAAAAATCCCCTGGCTATAAGTCAGGGGATTTTCAAACTTGGTCTATTAAACAGTTAGAGAATTATTTTTTGGGCGAGATGAGCATCATCATGTTTCGCCCTTCTTTTTTAGGCATTTGTTGAACCTCACCAAATGGCTCCAAATCCGTTGCCATTCGCTTGAGCAAATCTTCTGCTAGGTCGCTGTGTTGAATTTCTCGACCCCGGAACATCACAGTAGCTTTGACTTTATCGCCATCTTTTAAAAAGCGCTCTGCTTGCTTGACACGCACGTTGTAGTCGTGTTCTTCTATTTTGTAGCGCATCTTAACTTCTTTGACATCAGCCGTGTGCTGCTTTTTCCGGGCTTCTCGTGCTTTTTTCTCCTGCTCAAACTTATATTTCCCGTAGTCCATAATCCGACAAACTGGCGGGTCAGCTTTATCACTGAGTAGCACCAAATCTAACTCTTTTTCTTCTGCTAGTTGTAGTGCTTCCAGTGGGGGCATAATTCCCAGTTGGGCACCATCAGTGTCAATCACCCGAATTTTCGGAAAGCGAATTCGTTCGTTAATTTGGGGCAGATCGCGAGTTCTTTTCTTCTCAATCACAGGCATTATGATTTGTGGGAGCTCTTAATGAAGGATTTGGTGTGGTCTAGATTGGTATGCCGCAGAGGCAAAATAACTTAAATAACTCAGGACTGAAAACATAGTCTACAGTTCCAGGGTAACTAATCTATAAAATAGTTGCCTGGTTGTATTTGTCATTCTACTGACTCTGAAAGAATTTCTTTGCAATAGTTAATCTAAATAACACAACATCAACTCATGTTAAATATTATTACAATTATTTCGCAATACAATACTTTATCCGATGGCGTAACCGCCCACCGTAGGTGATCGCATTGAGCAACATATCTCCAGAATACCTTGATCACAGATGCAGGACATCTAGCAAAACTAATGAAGTTTTCGCTTACCCACTCACCCACCAGGGATTAAAATCCCTGGAACCAGTAGCCAAAGTCCTTTAAACAGGACTAATAAAAGGTTCCAGTCCACTTGAGTGGACTTCAGCTATTAGCCTTGCACTTGAGTGTAACGCAGGATAGATTGACTCAAGGTCAAAACCTGCACACAAATCTAGATTTAAATGAGCTTATGACCAATTCAGCGCACCTACCTAAAGATAACCTTATGATCGTTCACTGCAACAATTGGCTTGAGGGATTGAGACGTCTGTGGGGCAGTTTAAGCTGATTTTGGCCCGGTGTAATTATGATATTGCGCGATCGCCTTATCCAAAGATTGCGTCAAATCTGTCAAGTCGAAATTCGGCTTTTGCTGGTGCAGTAATCTCGTAGAACTCTTTATACCGCCCTGAATGGAGGAATTCGGACAGAAGGCACCAGCCTGTATGATGGTAGTGGGTTTGGAAACAGTGCAGGATTTGGTAATGATGTTAACTTCTGCTAATCAGGTGCAGGAGGAGTTTGGCATGTGGATTGATGATGAAATCTCTAAGCAACTAATGCAAGTAGCTGCTGATTTAGAGAGTTGGGCTACTACAATAAATTTGGCGATCGCAACTGCTGAATTAATTGATTTTCTGTAACAAACAGCAATGCAATTATTTAATAATCATTTAAATATTAATTTATCAATTTTTGCTAAAATAAAATCAGCATGGGAATGATGGATCTATGGTAAATTGCAAAAATCAGATATTGCTTGGGTTGCTGTTTTATTTCCTGATGCTTGGAATCCACTCAAATCTGACTGTGCCGCTAAATTTTCCACGATTTTTATCAGACGTTTCTTGCCTCTTGGGTTTCAGATGGGATCTCAATCCCTATCTGCAAAATTCCCCTTGTCCCCAAATCTCTTTCTTCAATTTTACGGTAACTGGCATTGTCTAGAATAAATAAAATTAATGGGGCATTAAAGGTAAAAAGATTAAATTTTCTTTTTACCTTTGCCCTTTAATCTGATTCTGCAAGAACTTTAATGCCTTTTTGTGGAGGACTAAATCAGACTTTTACTAGGGCGTGGATGCAACGTGGCTTGTCGTCAGACATCGCAACCTAGATGTAATCAAATAGCTCCTTTGGTTTTAGCGAAATATTAATTTAAAAGCGGATATAGTATTACCTCACTTCACTGGGTTCAAACTTAGTCACCTTACCTTTCTTAATTGCTACAATCACATCGTAGTGTGCACAGTAAGAGAATGTGATATCATTGGCTTTGTTGTAAAGATTAACTACGTGACCTGCACCACCTACCTGGATACCGATCGGCTCCAAGTCACCATAAAAGAAACGACGTAGTTGATCACCACTACCAATCTTACCCTTACTCTTAGTTAGCAAGTCTAGTTTCTGTGTTAGAGACATCTCTTGGGCTGCTGATGCCTGCACTAATAACGGATTGATCACCTTTAATGGTGCGTCCCAAACTGTGAGAAAACCAACCAAAGCGACACTTGTAAATATGGGTGCAAGTTTCATTTGTTACTCTCTTCTTTGTTTTATCCTGAACATCCCAAGCATCTCAGGTGGGAGTGAGAGCTGATTGAAACTAAGCCACTATTTTCATGAATTTATCCTTTGAGAAAATTTAGTTGATTATCAGCACTTTCTCAGGCAATCATGGTTACTCCAAGTCACAGTAGAATTTAAGTATTTTCTCAACAAAACCTCATTCCGAACTGAATGACGGCAACTTAATATAATCAGCAATGCTTTCATTGCAGTAGTGTTATTGTGACTAGACCCAAAAGACCACATCGCCTAATTCATAGAATTTCGGGACAAACATATCTCTGGCTAGCAATGCTAATTTTTGCAGCATCAGGCGCAGTTACCCGGAAGCTAACAGAAATTGGTGCTGAACATTTCATAGGCGATCGCAATCCGATTTCTTTTTGTAATGTTTTATTTGTGGGAAACCTTTGCGCCTTGATACTTCTGATCCTAATCTATGGGCGACAGTGGAACAAAGCTACTTTGAAGCAACTCTCAAGTCAGGATTGGGTCAGTTTAACAACAGTAGCTATTTTATCGGGTGCGTTGGCCCCTGGCTTAATTTTCCAGGCATTTGCACTCACAGGAGTGAACAATGTCATCTTGGTGGGACGTTTGGAACCGCCTCTAACTCTGGCTTTATCAGTCTGGTTATTGAGGGAACGGGTAAATATTTGGGAATTTATCGGAGCGATCGCAGCCTTTGTCGGTGTTATCCTAACTATCATCCTTCAGCCCCCAACAGAAGGCATGATGAACATGGGAGGTTTCAGTTTAGGTATAGGGGAACTTTTGGCAGCAGCAGGATCTGTGGCTATAGCCGCTTCTACGATTATTGGTAAGAAACACCTTTGGCAGATCCCGCTTGGAATCTATAGCATCTTTCGGACTGCACTAGGAACCCTAATCTTTTTCCTCATTGCTTTAGTCGTCTATGGCAGCGATCATTTTACTAATGTCCTCTCACCGTTCTTGTGGCAATGGATGTTTCTCTATGGTGGGTTGATTGTGGTAATAGGTCAGTCTTTTTGGATTAAAGGCTTGAAAACTTCCACTGTATCTATGGCTTCCTTAGTTAGCTCATTTAGCCCAATTGTGGGCATTCTCGCAGCCTATTTAATTTTAGGTGAAGCTCCTACCCGACCTCAATATATTGGCGGTAGCTTAATTTTAGTAGGTCTATTCTTAAGCCAAGTTGGTATTTGGCGTCAAACTTCTAGCATTGCGTCTGGTAAGGTAAGTTCTACTCAAACACAGCAACAGGTAGAAACTGGTATGGGATTCAAGGGGATTTGAAGGAGGCAGAAGAATTTTAGATTTTGGATTTTAGATTGAATAAGACTTAGGGACTTCCAAATAAAAAAATATTCCAAAACTGACGCAAAAATCCTCTTTACTTCTCTTCTCTGTGTTCTCTGCGCGGCAGTCGCTCATGGGGGAAACCCCCAAGACCGCGCTGCCTTGTCTCTGTGGTTCGTTTATTTGGATAATTTATTTCTTAGAAATCCCTTACGTAGAAGAGACTCCCCAACCCCTTAAAAAGTTAGCTCTTAAAATCTCTCTTTTAAAGCTACGGTATAAACACATCTCTACACAGGATGCAAAACATCGTATTGTTGAACAATCTAAAACCGCAAATCCAAAATTGAAGGGACAGGGGACAGAAAAGAAAAAAGCTTATGTCCTAAGCCTTTGCGTTATTTTTAATCTGTACAGTTATTATTGCCTTGCGGTACTATTATGTCAAAATGAAAATACCCGATACCTCAAGGTGAGCGATCGCTCCCAAAGCTAGATTAAAGGATTGACCTGAGCAATGGCAGACGAAACCAATCACAATCAAGCGGGAGAAGTAGCTCCCAGCACTGTTGACAAGCAAGCTCCCAGTGTAGCTGAAGAACACGCTCCTAGTACAGACTCACCCGAAGCCACAGATATTCCTACTGCCAACGCGCCAGATCCTAAAGCCGCAAACCCCGAAGATAATCCCAATGCTGCTAAACCAGCTGCTGTACCACCCAAGCGAGAAAAACCCGCAGCCGCAGCTAAAGCCGCAGCAACAGGAGAAAAAGCCGCAGCAGCAGGAGAAAAACCAGCCGCCGCAGCTAAAGCCGCCAAAAAGGAAAAAGCCCCAGCTGTTGAAGATAAGCCATTTGTAGAGTTCATCGAGCAAGATTACTTGCCAGCTTTACAAAAAGCGATCGCTCAACAAGGCGTGCAAGATTTACAGGTGTCTTTTGCCAAGCAGAAGGTGCCAATCACTGGCTTTGAATCCGCCGAAGAATGCTGGCAAATTATCGGCAGTTGGAAAGAAACGGGTCGGCGTCAGTTTAACCTGTATTTCCCCGAAGAAGATATTCAAGGGAAAAAGGGATTTTCCTGTAATGAAGGCAAAAAACCTAGCACTCTTGAGTCATTCTTAATCGATGAGCGCAGAATTACACTCGATTTATTGGTATTTGGCTTAGTTCAACGCTTAGACGGTCAAAAGTGGTTAGGTATAAATTAGTCATTGGTTATTAGTCATTAGTCTTTGGTTTTTAACAAAAACAAATGACTAATGACAGTTGTTTAAAGTTCATGGAAATGGTAGATAACGGCTCCAGTATTGGGGTCGTTATCAATTTTCACATAACCTGATTTGTACATCTCATTGAGAGTAGCTTCCACTTCGGCAAAGCTAGCTCCGGTGAACTTTACCCCTTGAGTGACAGTTAAAATACCACCCTTGCTTTCCGCCGCTTCGATCAGTTTCATCATGAGTTGGTTGCCTGTTGGGCGGTGAACTTGAGAGGCAACCACTGCTTGATTTAACGGCACACCTAAGGGAGATACACCCGCTTTTAGTCTCAGCTTGTGTTCGTATTCGTCAACCATACCGGGCATGATGAACAAATCCACGACCTGCCCTATACCAAACACACCACCGGTCACCAGCCACAACAACCCAGTCCCGATCTTGCCATTGTAGAAACGGTGCAGCCCTCCCACCCCGAAAAATCCGACTGCACACAAGATGTAAGAGACAAGAAGTCGGTCTTTTTGCTGATTGTTTTCAAGATTCATCTTGTTTTCAACTCTTTGGATTTGCTTTTGTTATTTAAGATAGCTTTTATACCAAGTATAAACAGTTAGACTTACATTTTGTACCTGGCAATTATTCGTAGGTAGGCACTGCTGTTTACTCCAACTCTGATTTGAGGTTGTGGGCAGCGTCCAACCTAAAGTTATTGATAAAGGTGCAATATATAACTATACTATTTAGTATTTTTAAGTAATTATGCTAGTCATAGATTGTTAATTTGAAGATGCTCAACGTATTGATCAAACCGCATTAATTTATTGTAGTAAAAACTACCGAATATTACTGAGATAGCAGTGCTTTGAGAAGACAGAGGAGCGTACTACTCTACTTGATCAAAACAATGCTGATCACTGAACTACGTTTATTTGACTACTAATCTGCGATTTTTGATTCCGCAAACATTGAATCTATTGTTGCAACTCTTAATGTTTTACTTAATAGTTTCTAACCCGCACCTTGGTAAACTGAACTTTATACAATTGGATTATTGTGGGCTGTTACGCCTTGCCAGAGCTTTACCCTTGGCTTTTTGGTGAGGCAGTCGCTCAAAGGGGGTTTCCCCATGAGGAACTGCCGTTAGCGTAGCGGTAGCGACTGTGCGTAGCCTCGCCCGAAAGGTCTACTTAAGATAATAAAGACGAAAGAGCAATCAAGACATGGTAGATTCCCTCAAAAAACCAGGCTTTGAAGAAATCCGGCCAGGGATTAAAGTCCCGGCAAAAGAAACCCTGTTAACACCTCGGTTTTATACTACCGATTTTGATGAAATGGCGCGGATGGACATCTCCGTTAACGAAGACGAGTTAAGAGCCATTCTCGAAGAGTTTCGCACTGACTACAACCGCCATCACTTTGTTCGGGATGCCGAGTTTGAACAATCCTGGGATCATATTGATGGGGAGACTCGCCAGTTGTTCGTTGAATTTTTAGAACGTTCATGTACGGCAGAGTTTTCTGGCTTTTTGCTGTATAAAGAACTCGGTCGTCGCTTGAAAGGCAAAAGCCCCGTCTTGGCAGAGTGTTTTAATCTGATGTCACGGGATGAAGCACGTCACGCTGGCTTTTTGAACAAAGCTATGTCGGACTTTAATCTGTCCCTAGATTTAGGGTTTTTGACTAAGAGCCGCAATTATACCTTCTTTAAGCCAAAATTCATCTTTTACGCCACTTATCTTTCTGAAAAGATTGGTTATTGGCGCTATATCACCATTTATCGCCACTTAGAAGCACATCCCGAAGACAGGATTTATCCAATCTTCCGGTTCTTTGAGAACTGGTGTCAAGATGAAAACCGTCACGGCGATTTCTTCGATGCGATCATGAAATCCCAGCCGCAAATATTGAATGATTGGAAAGCACGGCTGTGGAGTCGGTTCTTCCTGTTGTCGGTGTTTGCGACAATGTATCTCAATGACATCCAACGCAAGGACTTTTATGCCACCCTTGGACTGGATGCGCGAGAATACGACATCCATGTTATTCAGAAGACTAACGAAAACGCAGGTAGGGTGTTCCCGCTGATGCTGGATGTAGAGAATCCAGAGTTTTATCAGCGGTTGGATACTTGTATAAGCAATAATCAGAAGCTGAGTGCGATCGCTAATTCTAACACTCCCAAATTCCTGCAATTCTTCCAGAAACTGCCGCTTTACATCTCCAATGGCTGGCAGTTATTGCGGCTGTACCTGATGAAGCCAATTGATACTGTTTCTGCTCAAGGGGCAGTTCGTTAAGTTATAACAGGTTTGCGAAAGCTTTAGTGGTTCTGCTGATTGCAGAGCCACTTTTTTTTGTCAAAATCAATACCATAAGGGGTACTACTCGTCAATAGGTCTAGGCGGTTAGGGACTGACAAAAAATAAATTATCCAAAATTATTTGTACATTTGTAGGGGGTCTTGGCCTTGCGCCCCTACGTTCGCGGAGCGTCCCGCAGGGATGGGATGTTTTTTTAACTGGAAGTCCCTTAAGTTCGTATATTATGTAGTTTTTTAAGATTCTTGTTGTTTATCCTCTTCTTCAATCTTTTGTTCTGTTTTAGGTTCAACAGGCTGATTTATTACTGGAGTAGTGAGTGAATCATTAACTCTACTTCTTGACTTGATAAACGACTACTCACGTGGCTATATAACCGCCATCTACAACCAGAGACTGACCAGTTATGTAGGAAGCAGCTTCTGAACATAAGAAAACTATAGTCGAAGCTATTTCTTCAGCTTTGCCCATTCGTCCCATTGGAACCATTGTTGCCAACTGTTGACTTGCAGTTTCAGCATCACCCATTGTCTCTGCGAAACGGCTCGTCATATCTGTATCAATTAAGCCAGGATTTACAGCATTAATTCGGATACCCAATTTAGCATAATCAAGGGCTGCTGACTTTGTTAAACCCATAACAGCGTGCTTGCTTGCATTATATGGTCCAAGGCGGGGGACGGCTACGAGTCCACCTACCGAAGAATTGTTGACAATTACGCCTCCTCCAGTCCGAAGCATTTGGGCAATTTCATACTTCATGCACAGGAATAATCCGCGTACATTGATTGCCATAAGTTGATCGAACTGTTCAAGCGATTGTTCGTGGAGAGGAGCGTTCCCACCATTAATACCAGCATTGTTGAATGCAAAATCTAGGCGACCGTAGGTTTCTACCGTCTTGCTCACAAGTGCTTCCACCTGAGATACTTGGGCGACATCTGTTTTAACAAACAAGGCTTCACTCCCAGCTTGTTTAATTAGATTCACCGTTTCTTCACCTTCAGAGTCTCGACGAGCCGCAACGACGACTTTTGCGCCTGCTTTGCCAAAAGCGATCGCCGTCGCCTTACCAATTCCCGAACTCCCACCCGTAACAATTGCGACTTTGCCATCAAATTCACTTGCCATCAATTTACCTCTGTAATATTATTTAGACGCTTTTATTGTAAACGTTCACAGGATTTACTTGGCTAGTGTGAAAAATAGGTAGACACAGATGGTAAATTCAGAGGCATGGAGGAAAAGTTTCAACCTTTGAATTGCTAGTAAAAGCAATTACACCGAGTTAGGTTCAATTACAAAAAAGGTAGATATAACATGAGTAGCAAAACATCCAAGGTCGGTATTATTGGTGCGGGGAATGTGGGTGCAAACGTAGCAAATGCTTTAGTGCTACTCCGTAAATGTGTTACAGTCGTCCTTTTTGACCGAACCTTATCAAAAGCTGAGGGGCAAGCATGGGATATTGGAGACAGCATTCCCCTACTTCAAGAGATGGAGATTATACCATCAAATCAGTATGAAGATTTAGCGGATTCTGATATTATTGTCGTGACTGTTGGGGTGCAGCAAAAACAAGGACAGACCCGATTAGATACGTTGAACGACAATGCAGAGATTATGCGTTCGACGATGAAAGAATTGGATCGAGTTGCACCGAATTCAATCGTACTTATCGTTAGCAATCCAGTGGATATACTAACGCGGATTGCGATCGCCAGTTCCACCAGAGCAGAAAATCTAATTTTCGGTTCGGGAACTGTTCTTGATACTGCTAGACTGAGATATCAACTTGGTAAGCGACTGAGCGTTGCTATTCAAGACGTTCATGTATATGTAATTGGAGAGCATGGAGACAGTGAATTTGTTGTTTGGTCTAATGCATTCATTGGGGGAATTCCGTTAACTGAATTTCCCATACCACAAGGAGAAAAACTGGAACAAATTCAGCAAGAGTACACAGAGTTAACGCGTAAGCGAGGCTATAGTATTTCTGAACGTAAAGGAAATACTAGCTATGGTATATCAACGGTAGTTTGTCAGTTAGTTGATTCCATCCTGCAAGATGAAAAGCAAATATTTCCAGTATCGGTGAGAGCAGATTCTAACTATGGAATTGACAGTGATATTGTTCTTGGACTTCCATGTATCATTAGCTCAATAGGTATTGAGCGCCAACTGGTGTTACCAAGAAATGCTGATGAACAACGCTTATTAGAAGAGTCAGCCACCAAACTCAATCAAGCCTACAATTCAGGAGCATAATTAAAATCAACTCATATAGCCTGTCTAAAAATGCCCTTTTTTGAATATGTATAAGATGATAACTGGGATGACGAGTAACTAACCAGCGCATGACCTGATGCTGGCTGATGATGTCGGAGGATGCCGGGTATAGTACTGTTGTTGGCCCAATCAAGACTAACATTCTTGTCAATTCTGTAACTTCCGCCACATCTGGCCATAACAGTGTTAGCACCACTGCGATCATCAACGGGAAGTTAAGAATTCTATCTCTTAGTCCCAGTTGATGGTAGTAGTTTTCTTGTACAGTGATGGCCGATGTAACTAATGCTGCTAGTAAAAGCAATTACACCGAGTTAAGCTGATTTTTCCATTCTGATTACATCTGGGGTGAATGTTTGATGCTTGGCTGCTTCTGCCTCGTAACATCTGAGAATCAGTGATGTCAACTTATCGAAATCACTGACAGAGGAAATAATTACTCTCGATGTGGCATCCCCCACAGAAGCTGTTACTTCCTGCACTTCAAAATTTGAAGCTAGAGACTTTACTTCATCTACACTTAAGCGAGTAATAAAACTTTTTTTCTGCGAAGATAGATATAGTCTCAGAAACCACCAGGTAGTTTTGCCAACAAGCTTGATACCAAAGTATGAAACAGTATCCTTGTATTGGAGTTCAAAGTTGTAACTCCTTGAAGTTTGCGTGATTGCTTTAATTTTTTCAAAAGCTTCGATTTCTTCAGCAGTTGTTACTATTTTCGTCGATTCTTGAGATTCCTGTTGTTTATCCTCTTCTTCAATCTCTTGTTCTACTTCAACTTCAACAGGCTGAGTTATTTCTTGGCTAAGTGAGCGAGTCATTAACTCTACTAAACTTCCCTGAATCGACTTTTTAACAATTGGTTTAAATTTCTCAATAACTCTACCAGTCATTCGACCTTTAATTTCATAACTAGGAGCAACTGTACCAAGTTCAGCCACTAAGAAGCGAACAAATTCTTCAGAAGGAGAACGTAAAAGATTTCCTAGCAGCTGAGTCATGCCTTTTACATAAACCATTTCCTCAGCATAGTTGGTAATAGCTGTAACATCGAAATTATCACGGTGAAAAAATTTGAGGTTATCAACATCTTTGATATCATATTCCAGGATGTTAAAACTAAAAAATGGCTCCTTGTCCATGACATTTTTATCAAGCAAGTCTGTAAAGAAACGGTACTCAACCCCATTAGTGACGATAGCTATTTTTGTTGTCAAAAGTCCATTAAAATAGCGGCTCAGTTGCCCATCATGTGCTTCAGCTTTTTGACCACGGGCTTTTGCCTCTACAAGCATAACTATATTATTGTTAATAGCTAAGGCGTAATCTACCTTTTCAAACTGCCCTGCTTTTTTAATAGCAAAATCTGCCACGTATTCCGGCATTACTTCACTAGGGTCATAGACATCGTAGCCAAGAGCACTCAAAAAAGGAACAATCAGTGCCATCTTAGTAGCTTCTTCACCAACAACTTGGTCAGCCCGCTTACGCACTTGTTCAGACAACTTGGTAATATCTTCAATGAATCCCATCTTGCTTACTCCTAGTATATTAGTGAGTATTAATACAATATTTTTTGTAAAATATGAGTGATTGTAAGGTGATATAGTAGATTTAATTTGAAAGTATTAGCGCGATCGCCTTTCTGATCACTCCTATAAAAGTATTCCCAAATAAGTACTAGCCTGTAACACTCATGACCTGTTCATAAGTGCAATGGCATCGGTAATGAATGACAATAAGTCAGAATAATTTTTGATCAAGCCTCAGTCTATAGGCATTCTCAAAAGAAAAATGCTCAAGCTAACTTGTCGTAGCTGCTTTGTTGCCATTTTTGCTGCCGCTGCCGTTCACACTGGCAATGAATGAGGGTTGCTGTGAACTGTGAACTGGTGACTCGCCTCGCAGTCCCTTGTGGCGCTGGTTCTTAGGAACACCTCCCGCCATGCCGTACTCCACACTGCTTTTACCATATTGAGTAGCAACTCCCAACAGCATATGCTCTGCCATATCTGCCAACTCGCGCTCTGTTTGGAGCATATCATGGTACATCTTATCAAGGTTGGAAAGAGCAGTGTTGTATAAATGCTCTCTAGTTCGCATCGTCTCAATTAGGGTTGAGAATGCCGGTAGGGTGAGTCCATTGCCTACATTTAAATTCGGATCAATTGAGTTAATACCAGCTGCACGACGCGCTGCTTTTTTTAACACCTGAGAGGTTCTTTTTCTCCGAGTCATGATCTGAACCTTGTAATCCAGTACGGTTAATATTCTTTACTTTAAAAAACTTCCGTATTGATCCGCTTGAGAGAACTCCGGCAATTCTGCAATGGTTTTTGTTACATAGCGATCATTGTCATGAATGTGCAATATACCGAAATTAGTAAGCAATCAAGCTTTTGAGAAAGTAATATGCCTTTTTGCTTGCTAAATCTACCGAAATTAGTAAGCAATCAAGTATTTTGAGAAAGCAATATACCTTTTTGCTTACTGAATTTACTGAAATGAATACGTGATATACCGAAATGAGAAAGCAATTAAGCATTTTGAGAAAGCAATATGCCTTTTTACTTGCTGAATCTACCGAAATCAGAAAGCAATCAAGCATTTTGAGAAAGCAATATGTCTTTTTGCTTGCTAAATCTACCGAAATCAGAAAGCAATCAAGCATTTTGAGAAAGCAATATGCCTTTTTACTTGCTAAATCTACCGAAATCAGAAAGCAATCAGGCATTTTGAGAAAGTAATATACCTTTTTGCTTATTAGACATCTGTTGTAATTAATTATGCGTTCCCTAAAATTCTTGGTAGGCACAATTCACGAATTATGCCTACGTCGTTTTTGGCACAATCCGCTTGGGTTAGAGCCACAAAAAATATATTGCGTAGGTTGGGGAAACTGCGCCCAAGCGGTTTCCCAATCAGCCTTACAAGTGGCGTTTGAGGAACGTAGACCCAAAGGGGCTTCCCGCAGGGTAACCCAACCTAGACAGGCATTTGTTGGGTTGAGCGAACGTTCAACCCAACCTACAATTATCCTTAACTGAACTGTATTGGTTTTTGGCGAAGGTATTGTTATTTGAGGAGAATTTCTGGGAACTATCTCAATATCAGGTGTTACTAAATTATTTGGTGATGCCTTGAAAGGCAGTGTTCTTCCAAACCCAAAGCCGGAACTGTGGATGAGGAACCTTTTCACATCAGGTTATTGCTAAATTTAGCATCGCATCTGCTGAAGTTTGCCAGCTAACCAGGATATCTACCTGACAAAAGGAATGCAACAGAGTGTAAAGACAATAAAATTTCCATTCATCTTGGATCGGACAATACTAATAGCTATATTGATTCTTCCTGTAATTAACTTCTGTCTTGCCAACTTATCGCGATCGCTGTATTTCCAAGATGGCACATTAGGAATCTGTCCCTCAATAGGCGTTTATTTGGCTACTGTTCGGCTATTGGGATATCGGATCTGGCCAGCCATCCTCTTAAGTGAATTCATCGGCAATTATTTACTTTTCTATCAAAACATTTGGATTAGTGGCAGTTTAGCTGTTGTAGCTCTGATTGATCCATTAGTCATTACTTGGCTGAACAATCGCTTTATCAAGCGTCGTAATGTGCTAGAGAGAGCGCAGGATGTTTTCAAATTTGTCCTGTTGCTCATACCCACTCAGTTAGTCACCTCCACCCTTTCCGTAATCCTTCTCTGTGTTGGTGGCTACTCTCCTTGGAATGTTTATGGAGATGTTTGGCGGTCGTGGTTGACAGCAAACTTTATCGGTCTATTCATCGTCACACCCGCCGTACTAGCATGGTTTGTAGAACAGCAACAAAGACGACTTCACCCCCGACGAGTTGTAGAGTTTGCACTCATTCTGCTCTCCTTAATTGTCATTAGTCAGATAGCATTTTGGGGTGGATATCCTGTGGAGTATATGATGATTCTCCCTTTGCTCTGGTCGGCTTTTCGGTTCAAAGCGACGGAATCAACACTGCTGGTAGTGATTATGTCAGCGATCGCAGTTTATGGAACAGCTCATGATTTTGGCTCATTTGCGAGGAAGTCGATAACAGAGTCTCTGGTGCTATTGCAATCCTTTATTGGTGCGATCGCTCTCACCACCTTCGTTCTATCTGCGATTGTTAACGAAAATAGAAAAGCCGCAGCCAACCTCCAAAAAGCAAATGATGAATTAGAGCAACGAGTCCAACAACGCACCACTGAACTCATAGCTGCAAAACTTCTGGCTGACAGCGCCAATCAAGCTAAAAGCGAATTCCTGGCAAACATGAGTCATGAGTTGCGTACACCCCTCAACGGTATCCTGGGTTATGCCCAAATCCTGCAACTCTCTTCAGCCTTAACTCACAAGGAACGCAAAGGTGTTGAGGTTATTCACCAGTGTGGTTCCCATTTACTAACCTTAATTAATGATATCCTCGATCTGTCGAAAATCGAAGCCGGAAAAATGGAACTCTACCCCCAAGATTTTCATTTTCTGACCTTTCTTCAAGGTGTAGTTGAAATTTGCTGCATCCGAGCTGAACAGAAGGGAATTTTATTCTTATATCAGCCAAGCACTCAACTTCCCAGCGCTATCTGTGCTGATGAAAAACGTCTCCGACAGGTTTTAATTAATCTGTTGGGTAACGCCATCAAGTTTACAGATAGCGGTGGAGTGACTTTTAAAGTAGATGTTATTAGTCAAGAGACATTAACAAAGGGTTTCACACAATTAAAAAGTTACAAAATTCGCTTTCAGATTGAAGATACAGGTGTAGGTATTGCCCCTGAAAAATTAGATAAAATCTTCTTACCATTTGAGCAAGTGGGTAATATTGAAAAACAAGCACAAGGTACGGGATTAGGGTTAACTATTAGCCAAAAAGTTATTGCTATGATGGATAGCAAAATAAAGGTAAAAAGTCAAAAAGGAAAAGAAAGTGGTAGTACTTTCTGGTTTGAGGTGAAATTATCTGAAGCTGAAGAATGGATACAAACCCATAGTATTGCTTTACAGAATAAGGTCATTGGCTTTAAAGGTAAGAAAATAAATATATTAACTGTGGATGCTCTTTGGGAAAATCGCTCTATTGTGATTAATTTGCTTGAACCAATTGGCTTTGAGGTTTTTGAAGCCAGCAATGGTCAAGAAGGATTAGAAAAAGCAACTGAAATTCAGCCAGATTTGATAATCACTGACTTGAGAATGCCTGTTATGGATGGGTTGACAATGACTAAACACTTACGCCAATTATTTGAGTTGCAAAATGTGGTAATTATTGCTTCTTCGGCTAGTGTTTTTGATATTAATCGGCAAAAAGCTTTGGATGTTGGTTGCAATGATTTTCTCCCAAAACCTATACAAGCAGATGAGTTACTTAGGCAATTACAAACTCAATTACAATTGACATGGATTTATCATAATGAAAGTGAATTGACTAGGAAGCTTGCTCCTGTCGTAACTGAAATCGTTATACCTCAAATATCCGAACTCATGACGCTATATGAAGCCGCTCAACGATGCGATATTGGAGATATTCAGGCAGAGATTCACCGGATTAAACAGTTAGATCCCAAGTATATCCCCTTTGTTGAGCAGATATTAACCTTAACTGACGAGTTTGAGATTGAAGCGATCGCTCACCTCTTACAAGCACATATTCCAACTAATTAAAACATGGTAAATTTTATTAAGAATTCCATTCTAATTGTTGATAATAACCCAAATAATAGCCGGGTTTTATTTTATATTTTGCATGAGTATGGTTTCAAAGTCTCAGTCGTTAAAAGCGGTGAAATGGCACTAGAAAAGCTACCACTTATTCAGCCTGATTTAATTTTATTAGATGTAATGATGCCTGGAATTGATGGATTTGAAACCTGTCGTTATTTAAAAGCAAATGAAGCCACTAAAAGTATTCCTATAGTATTTATGACTGCTCTTTCTGAGGTAGAGCATAAAGTCAAAGCATTACAATTAGGAGCCGTAGACTATATTACCAAACCCATTCAGGTCGAAGAAGTTTTGGCTCGTGTGAATGTTCACTTAGAACTGAGAAATACCCAAATTAATTTGCTTAAAGAAATTAGCGATCGCAGACAAGCAGAAACTAAACTTCAACAAACGCTAACAGAGTTACAACAAGTTCAAACACAACTTGTCCAGTCTGAAAAAATGTCCAGTTTAGGGCAGTTAGTTGCAGGTGTGGCACATGAAATTAACAATCCAGTTAACTTTATCTCTGCCAACCTCATTCATGCCAACGAATATATTAAAAACCTACTAAAGCTCTTGCAACGCTACCAAGAATATTACCCCAATCCTGTACCGGAAGTACAGGCTGAAGTCGAAGCTAACGAACTGGATTTTTTGATCAATGACTTGCCTAAACTTCTACAATCTATGGAATTCGGAGCAGAACGCATTCAGAAAATTGTGCTTTCTTTACGAATGTTCTCCCGTTTAGACGAAGCTGAAATGAAAAAAGTTAATATCCATGAGGGTATTGATAGCACCCTAATGATACTAGGATATCGGCTTCAGACTAAGCCTAATAGCCCTGATATTCAAGTCATCAAAGAATATGGCAATCTCCCATTGATAGAATGCTATGCTGCACAAATAAATCAGGTATTTATGAATATTCTTATCAATAGTATTGATGCATTAGAGGAAGCAGCAAAAAATCAGAAAATATTCACTCCCTCAATCACAATTCGTACAGAAGTTATTAATGGCGATCACCTGACGATTCGGATTGCTGATAATGGATCTGGAATATCAGAAGATTTTGAACATCGCATATTTGACCCTTTCTTTACAACTAAACCTGTTGGTGTAGGGACAGGTATGGGGCTAGCAATTAGTTATCAGATTGTAACTGAGAAGCATCACGGTTCATTGCAATGTGTCTCAAAATTAGGAAGTGGCAGTGAGTTTGTGATTACCATTCCTCTGAAACAAAGTATTTCTCTTGAGCAGAAATAATTCATTAAAAATCTGAGCTATCGCTATATTCAATTCCCCATACTTATCTTTTAAATTTCCATCTGTAGGTAATCTGACTTTTTCCGGTTTCTGGAAAACCTCATTTCTACATAGCGAATTGATATTAGTTAATTAGTTAATTTGCCAAATATGAATAGTACTATCCTCATTGCTACTCGCGAGGGTTTTACCATCTGGACTAAGAGCAAGCCCTAAAACGGAACTAGAACCATCCTGGAAGGTGTGTAACAATTTTAAAGTCTCTAAGCTCCACAGTTTAATACTGCCATCAAAATTGCCGCAAATCAGAATTTTTCCATCGGGGCTGATGGTAAGAGATTCAACTGAACTAAAATTGTCAGGAAACTCATGCAATAGTTTTCCAGTTTGAATATTCCATAACTTTAGGGTGCTAATTGCACGATTTCGAGAAACTAATTGACCAAAACTGCCAGTGACGAGCTTTTTGCTATCTGGAGTAATGGCAATAGCATCAACTCCAGTTTTATGTCCTTTGAGAACATGGCGCGTTTTTTTAGTTCGCAGATCAACTAGCCTAATTGTATTGTCATCGCCACCTCCAGTACTAACAAGGGTTTGCGTATCAGGGCTAATTGTAACCTTACTCACATAATCTGAGTGTGCAACAATGGTATTAAGCAATTGAAGCGTGTGTAAATCCCAAAGCTTGATTGTGTGATCATCACTGCCACTAACAATCAATCTACCATTTGAACTAATAGCAACGGTTTCTACTGGCAGCGTATGTCCACTTTCGATGTTAAGCATTAATAGAGTGCGTAAATCCCAAACCTTCATTGTTGGGGTGGTTATTCCACCACTTACAATCCGCTTGCCATCTGGACTAATAGCAATTGAAGTAACACCATCTGAGTGAGCATCTAAACTACGCAGTAATTTTCCAGTCCGGAGATTCCAGAATTTAATAGTATCATCTCTACCTCCACTAATCAGGGTTTGCCCATCCGGGCTAATCACAACTGCTGGAACACCAAAAGTCACTTTTTTATGGCCAGTCAGTGTGTGAACAAGTTGAATATGTGATTGCAACTGAGTAATTCTACTCTTGCTAATGGGAGGATTTGAACTGGAAGAATGGACATCAATGACAACGGCAGTGATGTTTACTGCAATAGCTAAAGCTGTAATAGCTAGTTTGGATTTGAGGAAATTTAATAATTTCATGGCAGTGAGGAACGCAATTATTATATAACAGGGTTCCCAGTTTACCGCCGTAGGCATCGCCCTTCATCCTCTTGATTCAAGTAAGGAAACATGCTAGCAGGGATGTCTGCCAAATCTAAGCAGTCTATCTACTGCTCAATTGCTATGTGTTTTCTAGTACATTACTAGCCAGTTGTAGAGAAGCGATGACCGAGCGCTGTAAGTTGCCTGAGAAGTGATTCTACAGCGTTGGGTCAACAACTGGCGATTTGTGAAGCGACTGAGGCATAGGGTAAACTATTCCTCGTGTAACCTTTGGGCTATCCCGTTCTCTTGATATCTCATTTAAACTGTAAAACAGAGACTTGTAATGCCAAATTGGCAGAATCTTTCTGTGTTCATTTGAAGTGCTGCCGTCACTTCAACTTTTTCTTAACGCAGGAATGCAAAGAGTTGATAGCAGTATGGTCAAATACCTCTGCTAGTTCAATAGATAACTTTTAGCAAAGTTCGTTAAGCACGTCCAATTTAGGTCGGTTGTTACACACACCAGTCTGATTGTGATTAGTCATAATGTAGTGTAGTAGTGCAATACATTGCACTGTTACAAAAGCTAAATACAGAGGTAAACTATGTTTCCTTTTTGGGGTAATCCCTGTTATGGAAGCGAACCCATTTCGCGCAAAGCTGGCTTAGAGCGGAAATTAAAATTCTTGATTTGGATGCGAGATGACTTAGAGTCCAAACTGGCTGGTGTTAATGCTTCTATTGATACCATTCGGCAGCAAATAGAACGCTCAGACTCAACTGTTTAGAACTTAGTTCTTGCATTTGTACTTAAGCCGATTGTAACTCCTTTGTGACAGAGCGCTGTATAATGGGCTGCATCAGTGTTGTAGGTCTTTGTGCAGCGCCCTGTCATAAACTGGCGCATAAAAGAGGCAGTCTTGAAAAACGAAGTCCAGCCTTTTGTGTTGCTGGAACTAGCCTTGAATAAACAGAGTTTATTAATATCTGGAAGTTAGAGCCGTAATCGTCACTTAACGTGCCAAAACTTATAAAAATGAAAAAGATTATCTCGATTGGTTGGAATAGCTGGTTAAAACGGCACAAGGAATCTATTTTACTATTTGACTCAATTGCTGCCGCTAATGAGATTGCCTTTATACTTAACGGTCAATGGGATGGCTGTAATGGTGTGATAATAGCTAAATGTGATGAGGTAGCTGTTAATACTGCGGCCAAACTATTAGAAGCTACATGGTGTTATCAAGGCGCATCAAAAGCTGTTTTAGACAGAGTAACAACTGATGAACTTTTACGCCGTTATGCAATGGGAGAAAGAAATTTTATTAATGCTAATTTGAGATGTGCAGTACTTGCATCAGTAAAGCTGAGTGAAATTAACCTAAGTTATGCAAAGTTGAGTTGGGCAGACTTAAGTCAAGCCAATCTAAGTAAAGCTGATTTAACGGCAGCAGACCTAAGTGAAGCTAATTTAAGTCGAGCCGACCTGAGTAAGGCATACCTAATGAGGACAAACCTAACCAAGGCAGACCTGCAACAAGCTTCACTAAGGGGGGCTAACCTAAGTAGCGCTAACTTAACTGAAGTTAACCTCACAGATGCAGACCTAAGAGGAGCTAATCTAACATTAGCAGACCTAAGAGGGGCAAATTTTAACTTCTGCAATTTGAGTGGGGCTAACCTAACAGGTGCCAAGTTAATTGAAAGTGACTTGGCTTTTGCTCTCTAATGAGTACACCTGGAGGGGATGTATTTTAAGTGAAAAATAGTAATTTATATTATTTCAACTTAAACCAGGTTTTTGCAATGATTTATATTCAAATTCAGCAACGCCAAATTTCACTTAGTTTGAAAGATATTTTGTACCATTTTTTTGTCTGCATTCATCGCCGCCCTATCCAACTCTGCAATCTCATTGCCGTCTAATTCCCAACCCAATGCACCAATATTCTCCCTTGCCTGTTCCACACTCTTTGCTCCAGGGATGGGAATGGTTCCTTTACAGATGCACCAATTAATTGCTACCTGTGACATAGTTTTATTTCTAGACTGTGCCACCTCTTGTAAACATGCCAAAAGCGATCGCATTCCTGGTAATATCTGCCTAAACAGCAGACCTCGGATGCCTTTGGGCAAAGGGCCTTGCTCAGAGTATTTTCCTGTCAGTAGTCCCAAAGCTAGAGGGCTGTAGGCAATCAATTTGATTCCCAACTCATCACAAAGGTCTTTGAGCTTTAGTTGAGTGACAGGATATGTAGACAACAAAGAGTATTGAACTTGCACAGTAGTAATAGGAACGCCTCGTTCAGCAAACTTTTTCTGTACCTGCTTAAGCCGCTTAGGCCCATAATTAGATAGTCCCACTCCCTTAACCAGTCCTTGCTCATACAAATCGCCAAGACCATCTAACAGCCCTCCCTCTTGCCAAGGAGCATAGTTTGCTGTAGACCAGTGCATCTGTACCAAATCTACGTTTCTTCCCAGGCGTTGGGCAGATGATTTGCAAGCTTTTACCATTGACTGACGTGTCCATCTCCATGGGTAAGCAGCAAGCTTAGTAGCAATACAAATATTTTCTTTACCTGAACCTACATATTCTCGGTTGAATCGTCCCAGGAGTAACTCACTGCGACCATTCAATCTCCCAGTTCCGTAAGAATCACCTGTATCAAATAAAGTCACAGCGTTGTTTACACAAAGGTTAAAGACGGCTTGCAACTGGTCATCCATACTTTCGTTATATCCCCAAAGCAGTTGGTTGCCCCAGGCCCAAGTCCCGCAGCCCATGCTTGGCAGGGAGAGTTGTTGGAGAGTCTGCATCTTTGCTCTCTGTAGATTGCCTTATTAATTATCAGGCATATAGCAGTAACGCGCGAGTAGCATGATTATCAAGCAAATCAGGAGAACCTTCTAATACTTGTGCAACGTTGCCTATTTTGTTTTAAAAATTTACATAGTTGAGTCTCTCTCTATAATCCATCCAAGATGCAATCGGTGAATTAAAACCAGTGCGATCGCTTGTAACGTAAAATTAATTTCCATCTGACATTTGCTAACACCTTGACACCCATGTATTGCGACTACCTCATCCAAATTCTGACTGCCCGTGTGTACGATGTTGCCCAGGAAACACCACTTGAGTATGCCCCAAATTTGTCTGCACGGCTGAATAATCAACTCCTGCTGAAACGTGAGGATATGCAGTCAGTATTTTCCTTTAAACTGCGGGGTGCTTACAATAAAATGGTGCAACTGCCACCAGATATATTGGCGCAGGGTGTAATCGCAGCGTCTGCGGGGAACCATGCTCAAGGGGTTGCCCTTGCAGCCCAGCGCTTAGGAACCAGAGCGATTATCGTCATGCCAATAACCACACCCCAAGTCAAGGTGGATGCGGTTAGAATGAGGGGCGGAGCAGTCGTGTTACATGGAAATACCTACGACGATGCTTATAGCTATGCCCGTGAATTAGAAGTAGAAAAAGGGTTGACCTTTATTCATCCTTTCGATGATCCGCATGTAATTGCTGGACAGGGAACAATCGGGATGGAAATTTTACGGCAATATCAGCAACCCATCCATGCAATTTTTGTCGCGATTGGAGGGGGCGGATTAATTTCTGGGATTGGGGCTTATGTGAAACGGTTGCGTCCGGAAATCAAGATTATTGGCGTTGAACCAGTAGATGCTGATGCGATGTCTCAATCGCTCAAAGCCGGACATCGGGTGCGCTTGTCCCAAGTCGGCTTATTTGCTGATGGCGTGGCGGTGCGGGAAGTAGGTGAAGAAACCTTCCGTTTATGTCAGCAGTATGTAGATGAAATCATTCTGGTGGATACAGACAAAACTTGTGCTGCAATTAAAGACGTGTTCGAGGATACGCGATCCATTCTAGAACCAGCCGGTGCATTAGCGATCGCAGCTGCCAAAGCCTACGCAGAACGAGAACAAATCGAAGGACAAACCTTAATTGCTGTAGCCTGCGGTGCAAACATGAATTTTGATCGCCTCCGCTTTGTGGCAGAACGGGCAGAGTTGGGCGAACGCCGCGAAGCTATCTTTGCAGTCACAATTCCTGAGGAACGGGGAAGTATTCGTCGGTTTTGTGAATGTATTGGCAATCGTAATCTTACTGAGTTTAATTATCGCATTGCCGATGAAAAAACAGCCCACATTTTTGTCGGTGTGCAAATTCAAAACCGGGCCGATGCTGCAAAGATGGTAGAAAACTTTGAAGCTCAAGGATTTGAAACCCTTGATTTAACAGACGACGAACTAACTAAATTACATCTGCGGCACATGGTGGGTGGGCACTCTCCCCTGGCTCACAATGAATTGCTCTACCGTTTTGAGTTTCCCGAACGTCCCGGCGCATTGATGAAGTTTGTTACTTCCACCAGTCCCAACTGGAATATTAGTCTTTTTCACTACCGCAACAACGGGGCAGACTACGGACGAATCGTTGTTGGTATCCAGGTTCCCCCCCACGAGATGAAAGAGTGGCAAGCTTTTCTCGATAACCTGGGCTATCGCTATTGGGATGAAAACAAGAATCCGGCATACAAGCTGTTTTTGGGATAGGGGAGTGGGGAGTAAGAATTTTAGATTTTAGATTTTGGATTTTAGATTAAAATTTAATCCAAAAGACGCTCTTGCTAGCAAGATCCCCGTTCGCGCTAGCGTCTTTGTTGGCGCAGCCTCTCCGTCAGGAGAAGGAGAAGGGGTACGCGGACTCGCTAACGAGCGAAGCCATGCCGCAGGCTTTACGCTCCGCTATCGTCAATCCAAAATCTAAAATTGAATTGCCCAATGCCAATTTAGCGAGAACTAGCCTCCAATATCAGATTGGAGTCCCAAGTATAGAAGCCAATTTGGTTAGGAACCCTAGAAAATCTGCCTGTCCGATAGCCTCTAGATAATTCATTCAGCACCTTATTTTTGATCTCTCTAAGTTGCTGAGAATCTAGTTCTCCATAAATTCCGGCAATGACTTCAGCAACGCTGAAAACTTTACCTGGATTTTGTTCTAACAGAGAGGTGAGGGCATCAATTAGGAATTGACCCTCAAAGGTTTTGAGCATCGGTACTGTTTTTATCGAGGGTAGGAAAGGCTTCTTATTTTTGTTTTTGATGCTCCTAGAAACACCATTGCGGTTACTTGGGGCTACCAAACTTAAATCCAGAGTATAACAACCTGGTTCATCGGGAATAGTTACCCAGTAATTCCTTTCTCTGCCTTGGGTGAGGGAAGATTGAACCCTACCTTTAACTACTTTGAATAGATTGGAATCCAACTCTCCATAAAGCGATCGCACGATAAAATCAATATGACAGACAGTGCCTATCTGCTCTTGCAATAGCTGTTTTATGGCTTCCATTCGCGAGAGAGCGTGATCATACTGGGGTAGCATGGGGATTTCCGCCACCTTCGTTGAACTATCGTTGTTCTCTAGGGCGATCTTTGGATCTGGCGATGTAGTTGAAGATTGACTCTCTTTTGTATCAACAGCAGAAAAAGAATTATCTATCTCAACCTTATCTGAGTCTGCGAGTTCTGATACAGACTCCACCAAGTTGATTTCGTCGATGTCATCAAGAGGTGATAAAAACCGCAAAGAGCCTTGTTGAGAAAAATTTGAGGTTTCATCAGCTGTAGTCAGACTTGATATCTGCTTGTTTGTATCAGAAAAAGACCAGTTAGACAACAACGCTTCTACATGATCGAGCTGCGATCGCGCTTGCACAAAAAGGCGTTCATACTCTTCTGTAAGGCGAGCATAATAGTCTCGTAATTCCAACAGTGGTGAAACAAAGGTGCCCGGAGGTGGTTCTAATTGTCCATTTTGAGTCATAAGGCTTCAATCAATTTAAGTTGATGTCACTTTTGTAAGACATTGGTCTGGGTTTTGCTTTGTGAGATGTTGGTTGGGATTTCTTAGGCGGTTGGGGAGGGCGACATCTCTCACAATATAAAGGTCGAGGTCCGAAAGTCTCGCGTTTTGTCAGATCGTTACACTCTTTACAGACAAACTGGAAAACACGAGTATGAATCTGTCTTTTGTGCGCCCTGACAGTATATTCCCTAACATCAATGAATTTACTTGCCATAATCAGGAATTGTGAATTGCCGTCGGATCAATGTCTTATCAATATAGCTATTCAAGCAAATCAAACTGCATCAGTGTGTGTTTATGTAGAAGTTTTATTCAAATCAGTGAATTTGACGCCTAGCATAAAGTGCAGATGAGCAACTTGAGAGTTAGCCATTGACTATCCTCTCACCATATAATTTGATGAGCAAACACTACCATTCCTTAGGTGCAGGCGATGAAAATCGCCCTGATCAGAGAAATAGGGGATGGGTAAGTGGGAAGTACGGGATTATTCACTTCCACTTCCACTTCCATTGATTGGCAAATCAAGCGATCGCCAGTGTGTCTAATTGCCCATCATAAAATTACCGCACTCCTAACCCCTCTTCCTCATGGTAGAGGGATGATGGTTAACGTAGCCATTCGGATCTAAAAAACAACCGCCTCCTAAAAACAGGAGGCGGCGATCGTCGCTAATCAAAGTATGATTTTTGTAAGTTTTGTCCTTCTACTAATAGTCTTTGACAGACTACGGCTGACTGGGAGCAGCAGGTTGTGATTGAGGTTGTGGGCGTAAGCGCCGCAAAGATTCCCGCAACTTGTTCTGACTGGTGTTTTCTGTTCGCCGCCGCCGAGTTGGGGTTGCTTGTGGCTGTTGTGATGAATTGGTAGCCGCTCGTTGACGCTGGATGCTGCGTAGGGAGTCTCTGGCACTTCTTTGAGTGCGATTTATCCTCGCTTCAGATGATGAGCCTGAGGTAATAATTTCTCGTCTTTGAGGTTCCAACCGTCTACTCAATCCAGATATTGCTGGTCTTGTGGCTGTAGCTTGATTAGATGAGGGTGTCAACTCTCTGCGCCTACGTCTTGGATTTTCTGGTGTGGAGTTAGCAGCAGCTGCTGCCTGCTGGGTTCTCTCTTGTGCTTCTCTTTGTACTTGCCGTTCTTGAACTTGGCGCGATCGCCGTGAACCTTTTATGGCAAATTCAGTGGCTATGGACACCCCTTGTCTACCACCATCTGCGGGTTTTAATTTCCAGTCACGCGCTTGTCTGGCAGTTTCTTCATCTAAATCGCGGTTTCCACTGGAGCGAGCAATCCGTACATTTGTCACATTGCCTTGTGCATCAGTATCAACAGCTACTTCTACTCTGCCTTCCACTCCTCGCCGTCTTGCTGCATCAGGATACTTGGCACTACATTCACGGCAGGCTGCACGACCATTAACGTTACCTGAACTGTTAATTTGTGGAGGTGTTGGCACTATTGGCGCTGTTGCTACTGTCGGACGGTTTCCTACTCCATTGCCTATACCACTGCCAATTCCTGAGCCAATTCCTGAACCTCTACCACTGCCAATTCCTGAGCCAATTCCTGAACCTATACCACTGCCAATTCCTGAGCCAATTCCTGAACCTCTACCACTGCCAGAGCCTGTACCTGTACCTGTACCTGTACCTGTACCTGAACCTGTACTTAAAGCAACGCCAGAGCCAGAGCTACCAGAGTTATCTGTCAGGATTGAACTACCACCGCCACCGCCGCCACCGCCACCGCCGCTCTGAGGAACAACAGTTTTCACGGGGACTTCTGGCTTGGGAGCAATTTCCCTATTTGTTGGTTGTGGGTTTTGAGTAGTTTGTTTTGGTTGTTGTTCAACTGGCTGAATTTTTGGTCTTTCAATCAATTCTTGTACTGGTTTTTGTACTGGTAGAGTTTCTATAGGCTGTTTTTGAACAATTTCTGGTTGTTTTTTAGGTTCTTCGGGAATTTTTTCAAGTGGTTTTTCTGGTTCTGGAGTCGGAGAATCTATGATCGCAACCTCTATTGGTTCATCATTCTCTTCAGGCACTCTCGTCAAATAATTACTTATGCCTGAGGACAGTACGCCGATATGCAGCATCAGTGAACCTATCAGACTGAAAGCCAGAAAAGACTTGAGAGCCTCAACTTCTTTGGAACGTTGCTCGACAGTAGTGCCGGAAAAACTCATAGCTATTGCTACCTATTCTCACTAATTTAGTCATCTTAAAATGCATGGTTGCAAATATCAAGTAAAAAATTAAAATTCTTTCCGGCAGTGTTATGGAACAGCAGACTACTCAAAAAAATATCTTTGATAAATACTGTTAATATCATGATTTCTAGATAAAATTAATTTTTGTATTTATTAAAATAATTTATATAAAAACAAAAAAGAGTAAACAAATATAATGTTATTTACATATATTTGAAAAAGTTCTGATTATATCTTAAACTCTATTGAGAAAAAGTTTCATTTTTTCGCTTGATTCTGGTAGTCTAATTTTGTATTGTTGATGACGTTTAGAGGCACTACATGGGAATTCAAAATTTGTTTGCAGCAGGCGGTGTGGTCATGTTGCCCCTGTTGCTGTTTTCGGTGTTGGCAGGGGCACTAATGATTGAGCGGGCTAAGTTTTGGCTACAAATTGGTAAGCGTCAAAACCGGGTGGTGCGAGAGGTTTTAAATCTTTATCGACTTGATAATCTCGTTAGTGCTGTTGATAAGCTGCAAAAAAATGTAGATTTACCTATAGCACGCATTTTTCTGGCTGGACTACAGCTAGAAAGACCGACTCCAGAAAAATTTCGTTTGGCTTTGAAAAGCGAGGCGCAAGCAGAAATCCCTACACTCAAGCGGTTTCAACCTGTATTTGACACCATTATCGGTTTAGCGCCTCTGTTGGGACTTCTCGGCACAATTTTAGGATTAATTCGCTCATTTGCTGGACTGAATGTTGGTGATGTCGGAGCTACTAAAACTGGTGCAGTCACTGCTGGTATTAGTGAAGCTTTAGTTGCTACCGCCTCAGGATTGATTGTGGCTATCTTTGTGCTTTTAGGAGCCAGCATCTTCCGGGGACTATACCAGCGGCAGATAACAATGATTCAAGAGTACGGCGGACAGTTAGAAATACTGTTCCTCGATCGCTATGAACAACACGATCGCTACGAACAACAGGAGAAGTCTTATGGATCTAGATGAGAATGAACCAGATTTAGCACCATTTATAAATGTAGTACCTCTGATTGATGTAATGTTTGCCCTTTTGACATTTTTTATTATGTCAACGCTGTTTTTAACACGCTCAGAAGGATTACCAGTAAATCTACCGAAGGCAGCCACGGCGAAGGAACAGCAAATTCCCACTAAAGTTACCATCACAGTAGATGAAAAAGGTCAGGTAAGCCTAAACCGCGATCCAATAGCAGTTAATGATTTAGCAGCGCGAGTGCGGACTTTAGTTGGTTCTAACCCAGATGCATTGGTGATTATTAATGCTGATCAAAAAGTCTTGCACGGTGAGATAGTGGGGATAATGGATCAAGTCCGTCAAGTGAAGGGAGCAAGGTTAGCGATCGCTACCCAAAAATAAACAGTAGAAATATTATGCAGAAGAAGTTCAGAGAGTCAGGAAAATTATATACTCTGACTCCTAACTCCTTCTTATCTAATTACTACTACCAGCTACGCTTACAAATCTGCAATTCTTGAGATATAAGTTTTAATAATAATTCTTGGTGGGAATGGATAAAAAAGTGGTCACCATTAAATTCATGTAATGAAAAAGCAGCGATAGTCTGTTCTTGCCATGCTTGCATCTCCTCATGAGTAACTTCTTGGTCTTGCAAACCACTAAAAACAGTAATAGGACACTTCAATGGCTGTTTTTGAGTGTAAATATAAGTTTCCAGAACTGCAAAATCTGCCCGCAAAATAGGGAGGAATATCTGCATCAGTTCCGGGGTTTCTAGTACTGCTTTGGGTGTACCGTTAAGACTGTGTAGCTCGTTGATCAAATCAGGGTCTGATAGGACGTGGAGGGGTGGTTTTGTCAAGGGGATTTGCGGGGCGCAACGAGCAGATATGAAGAGGTGAAAGGGAGCAAGACTATACTTAGAGCGAAGTAGATGGGTCAACTCGAAGCTAACTAATCCGCCCATACTGTGACCGAAGAAGGCGAATGGTTTGTCTAAGTATGGCATGAGAACTGGAGCGATCGCTTCAACAAGAGGTTCTAATCGCGTCAAGGGTGCTGACTTAATCTGTCTTCCCCGTCCCGGATATTCCACTGCACAGACTTCGACATTGCTAGGTAGATTATTAGGCCATGTGCGAAAAATCGCCGAGTTCCCACCAGCGTAAGGGAAGCAGAATAAACGCAAGTTGGCTTGAGGATTTGGTTGGGGACAGATAACCCAGGAATTGAAGCTTGGTGTAGTTGTCATAATAGACCCGGAATTAGCTGTTTCACCTTTTGTAGCTTATAGAACCTGCTTTATATCATACCAAATCCCTGCATAAGGGCAGGTATTTATTACTATGAAAACGGTAAAAAATGTCATAGTGTATTCGTGCAGACATTTTGCTTATTTTATAATAAGGAGTCTTTGATGAGTGTTTATATTATTCGACCCAAAGCAACATCATTAGCGCGATCGCTAAAACTTGGATTTAGAAAATTTACACCAGAAAGCCGTAAGGCGCAAGTTGCAGAAGTTGTAAATTTTTGGCAAGAAGATCCAGTACACGAACAAATTGAAGACTGGTTGGAAGATGCACAAAAGGACACAAGCGAAGTAGCAAAGTATCCAGATTACTCAGGGATTACTGGTGCAAGTGTTGTCGAAATGCCGGATGAAGAAGCCCAAAGGATGCGTGAAGAGTTACCCAATGTCTTAATTTTACGCGATCAGCCGATTGAGTTGATTGAGCCACAACGGAATGCAAATACTAAAGATGAACTCACCAAAAATGAATTGTGGCATTTGGATGCGATCGCTCTCAACATAGCACGTCAAAATGGATTTACAGGCACTGGGAAAAGCATCACCATTGCTGTTCTCGACACAGGTATCGACTCAACCCACCCAGAATTACAAGGCAAGGTAACTGAATCTTATACTTTTAATGATAGAAGTAAGCAAATCCAGTTAACAACTTCTCAAGATACTGATGGTCATGGTACTCACGTAGCTGGACTAATTTGTGGTCAGCAGGTTGGCGTTGCACCAGAAACTAAATTAATCGACGCCCTACTTATCCCAAGAGGTACTGGAAACTTATCAAACTTTGTGATGTGGCTGGACTGGCTAGCACTTCGAGTAGACGTGAATATTGCCAATATCTCAGCTGGTCTTCCTACATATGCTTATGAAATGAGCGATGTCATTGATACTCTACTGGCAGTTGGTATACTCCCTGTTTGTGCTGTTGGTAACAATGGACGTAACAATACTAGAACACCAGCAAACTGTCGGAGTTCAGTTTCAGTAGGTGCGACAAACTTTAATAGTAAAGTTGCCGGTTTTAGCGGCAGTGGCAGGATATCTGTTAATAATCATTCTTATGACGTTCCCTATTTGGTTGCACCTGGAGAAGGAGTTTATTCATCAGTTCAAGGTGGTGGTTATGAAGCTTGGGACGGAACTTCAATGGCAACCCCAATCGTTTCTGGTGTAGCAGCGTTAATCTTAGAGAAGTATGGTAAGCAAATTCCGGTATTGGATTTAATTGACGGACTGCTCACAAGTTGTCAAGATTTGGGACATGATAAGGAACGCCAAGGTAAAGGTTTAATTCAGGTAACGGCAGCCCTATGAAACTTAACGAAAGTCAAATTGCCAAAATTGACCCTCTGCTTCAGGAAGTTTTGACGGGGGCTAAGGGAAATGAGGTAATTCGGGCAATTATGAGTTTAGGGGACGAAAATCAAATCAGATTAAATGCTAGCAATTCATCGCTGAAACCTCAGCAATTTTCATCATCTGACGCTTATCGACAGGCATTAATTGATCAGCGCAAAAGCCAACTTGCTTTAACGCTGGGTGATACTATCGAAGAACTCCAGGAACTTTCTTTGAAACCTGTTGGAGGTGGACTCAGCCGCGTTGTGGTTGTAGAAGGTTCGGCTGATGCGATTTTAAGCGCGTTGGCACTGTCTGGAGTTAACCATGTCACTTTAGACCAGCTGATTGCACTGCCGGAAGTTGCACCAGATGCAGCAGTTAAACATTTTGCTGATATTTATATAAACACACTTGACCGCCCACTAGATGAGAAAACCACAAAATTAATTTATCAAGCATCTGAGCAATATATTATTAACTACCACAAGCGCCATAACAAGTTGCAAATATTGGGAATGCAACAGCCTGTAGATTTGGATTCAATCTACACAGCTGTGCAATGTTTGCAGCCAGATGATATCCGGCGATTTGAATCAATTGAAGGCTTAGAGAATTTTTTCCGCGAAACTGGAAAACGCGGGTTTCAACTTGAAAAGGCTGGTAAGCAAGAGGGCATTAAAGTTGCCAATCAGCAGCAATATCTGATGGTACTCGGCGCACCGGGTGCAGGTAAGTCTACATTTTTGCGGAAGATAGGACTAGAAGCACTCAAGGGCAAATCTGGTGAATTGCAATATGAATGTATTCCGGTTTTTATTGAATTAAAACTATTTACCGAGAGTAATATCAATATTGAGAAAGTAATTAGACAAGCATTCAGATTGTGTCAGTTACCATTATTTGAAGAATTTACTACTAAAGCTTTACAACAAGGCAAGTTATTAGTTTTGCTGGATGGTTTAGATGAAGTGCCAACGGGAAATACTGATTTAGCAATTAGGCAAATTCAAAAATTTTTTGAGCAATACAAAGATAATCGGTTTATTATCTCTTGTCGAACTGCTGCCTATAAATCGCAGTTTAGAAAATTGATGGAAATTGCCATCGCAGATTTTGACGATGCTCAAATTCAGCAGTTTATTCAAAATTGGTTTTCTTCAGAGGTAGATAGACAAGCCGGAACTGCTGACAAGTGCTGGGAGTTAATCAAAAACCAAGAATCAACTAAAGAATTAGCTAGAACTCCTGTATTGCTAACTTTTCTCTGTTTAGTGTATGACGAATCTCAAGACTTGCCTAAAAACCGAGCTACGCTTTACAGTGATGCTCTTGATATATTACTCAAAAAATGGGCGGCTGAAAAACGGATTCAAACCGATCCCATTTATCGTCGGCTTGGCATCGATTTAGAGAAAATCATGCTAGCTGAGATTGCATATCACAGCTTTAAATCAGAGCGGCTATTCTTGTCTCACCAAGAACTTGTGAGTCAAATTAAAAAGTTTCTGCACAATAACGACAATGCGCCCAAGGATTTAAATGCTGAAGCAGTTTTAGATGCCATCGCAATTCAACAAGGAATTTTAGTAGAACGAGCAAGGGATATCTATTCATTTTCTCATCTCACTTTACAAGAATATTTAACAGCGCAATATATAGATAACCATCGTCAAGTTGAGAAGTTAGTCACTGAACACCTAATAGATGAACGTTGGAAAGAAGTGTTTTTACTGGTAGCTGGGTTAATGGGTGGCGGTGCAGATCAGTTGCTGTTGTTGATGGAAAAAGAAGCGCAAAAATATATTCAAAACAAGAAATGGCAAATATTTCGCACGTCTAAGTTGCAAGGTTTACTCAGATGGGCAGAACAAATAACAGTTGGATCTGAAGGAAATTATAAACCTGTGGGTAAACGTGCAGTTGCGATCGCCATCGGCTACGCCATCGCCAACGCCATCGCCAACGCCAACGCCAACGCCAACGCCATTGCCATCGCCATCGCCTACGCCAACGCCATCGCCTACGCCAACGCCATCGCCATCGCCATCGCCATCGCCAACGCCAACGCCATCGCCATCGCCATCGCCATCGCCAACGCCAACGCCATCGCCATCGCCATCGCCATCGCCGAGGCTATTGAATACACTGGTGAACTTGAGAAATTAAAAATCTTCAACAACGTTGATTGTACTACACTGGTCGCTAAATTAAAAGCACTGGAAGCTAAAGTTCCTGATGATAAACAGCCAAGGGAAGTGCGTCTGGCATTTGCTGAACACCTGCAACAAACCTTACTCAAAGCTTTCCATCTTACGCCAGAAATGGTCAACTTATCTAAGCAAGAAGCAGAGGCATTAGAAAATTACCTCTACGCCAATCACCTTATTATCCAGTGCAAACAAGCAGCAGTGCGGGTATCGCCCCAAACCTGGAAAGCAATTGAGGCGCGGATGTTGTTGGTTCCAGGTGGTTAAGCAACAATATAAAAATGAAAAGATAGCCAAATAAACGCTCCATGAGTTCATCACAACAGGCTAAGGATAGAAAAACTCGAACCTTTACAGCAATCTTGCATTGGGAAGAGGATGTTTATCTAGCTGAATGTCCAGATGTAGGAACCGCCAGCCAAGGAGAGACGATAGAAGAAGCGATCACTAATTTACAAGAAGCAACGAAACTATATTTAGAAGAGTTCCCGCTTGCTGAAGTTGCTACCCTAAAAGTTTTAATTAGGAAAATTTAAGTCGTTGTAGCAAACACTTAAGCTGTTGTTGTAAATGCTGAAATTGTTGTAACAAACACTCAAGCTGCTATAAAAAAATTTAAGCTGTTATTACGACAACTTAAGCTGTTGTTATAAATGCTCAAGCTGTCGTTAGAAACGTTTAAATTGTCGTAACCAACACTCATGCTTTTGTTATGACACTAAGTCTTGGCGTTAGGAATGCACAAGCTGTGGTTTTTTCTCTACAACCACATATATATCATGTTCTCTGTTGATAAACACCTGAGACAATGCCTGATAAGCTTCACTCCAAGCTACCATCACTTCTTCTGTAGCAGCTTCCCCTAAAACATCTTTCATTGCTTGCAGTAAACTTTCTCCGACAATAGGATATTGCTCTGGTGTAACATGGGTTTGCACATGACGATGAGCAATCTTTTCCACCATCGATTTTAAAGCTGGTAGATTATCAATTTGGGCAGCATAGCCATAAACTGCTGTAGCCAACCTTGCAGACTGAGAACCATTTGCTTGAGCAGACATATCAAATTGCTCTCTGATTTCTGGATGGTTACGAAACATAATTTCATACATCCGAGTTGTGATTTGCTGTCCGTTCTTTTTCAAGACAGGTGCTGTAGATTTGACGATATCTATTGTTTGTTGGCTAATCATAGTTTTTTGAACCACTTGGAATGTTGATTGACTTTAATTTAGTGGTTATTCCCATTCGTTACTATGAGCTAGCTCAGTTAACGAGTAATATCATGTCAAAGCCTCTATACCTCTACAGCTAGAGGCATTGTTAAAAAATCGCAATAAAGATAAAAATGTCAGAATGCAGTTATGTACATCGATAATTTATCAAGTGACAATTTTATATGCATACCATTGAAAGAAAGTCAACAACAAAAGCCTGGGCAGGTGCGATACCTTCGGTGAGCTTTCCTGCGGAACGCTGCGCGAACGCTAACGCAGAACCGGCAAAAGAATTTTCCTCTACGCAATTGCCAATTCTTTCTGGCAAAATCCCAGATGGCTTGCGTGGCACACTTTACCGCAATGGCCCCGCACGGCTAGAACGCGGTGGCATTCAGATGGGACACTGGTTTGATGGAGATGGAGCAATTCTGGCTGTAAATTTTACCGATGCAGTCGCAACCGGGGTTTATCGCTACGTGCAAACCTCTGGCTATCAAGAAGAAGCCGCAGCAGGTAAACTACTCTACGGCAATTATGGTATGACTGCACCAGGCCCAATTTGGAATCAATGGCAAAAGCCGATCAAGAATGCTGCCAATACCTCAGTGCTAGCGCTTCCAGATAAACTTTTGGCACTGTGGGAAGGTGGTAAACCCCACGCCCTTGATTTACAAACTTTAGAAACTTGGGGCGAAGATGATTTAGGGGGGTTAACTAAAGGATTAAGCTATTCCGCGCATTGTAAGCATGACGAGCAAACAGGGGAGATTTTTAACTTTGGCATCAGCCCTGGACAAAATGCGACGCTTAATATTTACAAAAGCGATTCGACTGGGCGGATTATCCAACAAGCTGCATACCAGCTAGATGGTGTACCATTAGTGCATGATTTTGTTTTAGCAGGACAGTATCTTGTATTTTTCATTCCGCCAGTGCGGTTGAATGTCTTACCCATGCTAATAGGGACAAGCAACTATAGTGATTCGCTAGAGTGGCAACCTAAATTAGGAACTCAGATTTTAGTTATTGATCGGGAAACTCTATCTGTAGTCAGTCGTGGAGAAACCGAACCTTGGTATCAATGGCATTTTAGCAACGGTTATGTAGATGCTAGCGGTTCAGTAATTGTGGATATTGCCCGTTATGAAGATTTTCAAACTAACCAATATCTCAAGGAAGTGGCTACAGGTAAGACTCACACCCCAGCTAAAAGTACACTAACGCAAGTTCATCTGCATCCCCAAACTGGCAAAGTTACGTCAATTCAGCAACTATTAAACCGACATTGTGAATTTCCAAATGTACCACAGCAAAACGTGGGGCTAGCTTCTCGATACACATATATGTCAACATTCCGCTCAGAAACAGATATTAGCCAAGAAATATTAAATGCGATCGCTCGCTTCGACTACAAAACCGAAACCCTCACGGAAGCAGACTTAGGAGAAAACCGTTATCCTTCAGAACCCATCTACGCCCAAGACACCCAAAACCCTGAACAAGGTTGGGTGCTAACTGTTGTCTACGATGGTAATTCTCATAGTAGCGAAGTTTGGGTATTTGATAGCGATCGCCTGGATGCCGAACCCGTTTGCAAACTAGGATTACCCAGCGTCATTCCTCACAGTTTCCACGGCACTTGGAACCCAGCTTAACAATTCAAAATTCAAAATTCAAAATTCAAAATTAAAGACATTTTCAGACGGGGATTTAAACCCCGACTGAAACTGATACTACATGACGTAGGGGTTTTAAACCCTTTAATTTACGATAAAAGTTAGAAGTTATGAGTTATAAGTCAAGAATTCAATACTTACTTTTAACTCATAAAAGAACTAGAGTTTCAGAGAGTTGTTGCATAAGTCCTAAAATTAAATTTGGCAATGGCAATGCGTCTCTCTACAATGCCAATGCATCTCTCTGCAATGCCAATGCATCCCCCTACAATGCCAATGCATCCCCCTACAATGGCAATGCGTCTCTCTACAATGGCAATGTATCCCTCTGCAATGCCAATGTATCCCTCTACAATGCCAATGCGTCTCTCTGCAATGGCAATGCGTCTTTCTGCATTTAAAAAAGCTACGATTTTATGCAAAACTGTACTTAGCAATTAGCAAAGATGTGTATACAATCTCTTCAAAATCATCTAAAGATAAGTATTTTGGCAAAATTGGGATACTCCCCCATCCCTGTGCTGGAAACGATAAAATAAAAAATAAACTTACATTCATGCTGTGTTTATGGCAACCCAACTCAGCAAAGCCAAATCACCAACAGAACTGGTAATATCTTGGGAAGCGTTGCCCAACGACTTTCAACTAGAGGATGAACCAGTGGAGAATACCGATCAGCCAATTTTGGCTGGTGCTTTGCGTGAAAGTCTAGAAATCAGTGGATTCATTCAACCCCAGATGTTAATAGCCTCAAATTTTGGTCTTTGTGCGACTGTCAACGGGCAATTTATTGCGAAAGCACCTGACTGGGTTTATGTGCCGTCGGTTAATGAAGTTGTAAATAATCGGAAAAGTTATACACCCAATTTAAAAGGTGATATCCCGGCGATTGTTATAGAATTCCTATCCGACACTGAGGGCGGGGAATATTCGGTAAAGCGAACTTATCCACCAGGAAAATGGTTTTTCTACGAGCAAATTTTACAAGTTCCCATCTACGTGATTTTTGAACCAGATAGCGGTTTATTAGAATTTTATCAACTAGAAAATAGACGCTATGAGTTAAAGCAACCTGACGAAAATGGTCGTCATTGGGTTGAGACAATGGGCTTATTTTTGGGAACTTGGCAAGGAACAAAAGAAGCTCGAACTGGTTATTGGTTGCGCTGGTGGAATGAAGCTGGTAATTTGTTACCTTGGGCTGTGGAACAAATTGAACAAGAACGTCAACGCACCGAACAAGAACGTCAACGCGCTGAACAAGAACATCAACGTGCTGAACAAGAACGTCAACGCGCTGAACAAGAACGTCTGCAAAAAGAACAACTAATTGCTTATTTGCAATCTCAGGGTATTGACCCAAATAATTTGGCTGCGTTCTAGTAGAAAATAAAAAGTTACTAATAACTCCAAGATTTTGTTTTCGTAGGGTGCGTTAGTGACAACCTAACGCACATAGAATAAAAATAAACCTTATATACATTACGCTGATTAAGCATAATTGCCCATGACCTCCTCTAAACGCCACTACCACATTACTACCTTCGGTTGTCAGATGAATAAAGCTGACTCAGAGCGCATGGCTGGCGTTTTGGAAGACATGGGCTTTGAATGGTCAGAAGACCCGAATAATGCAGATGTGATTCTCTACAATACCTGCACAATTCGGGATAATGCCGAGCAAAAGGTATATTCCTATCTCGGCAGACAAGCGAAGCGCAAGCATGAGCAGCCTGATTTAACTCTAATTGTTGCTGGTTGCGTTGCCCAGCAAGAAGGTGAAGCGCTGTTGCGGCGAGTCCCAGAGTTAGACTTGGTAATGGGGCCCCAACACGCCAACCGCCTCAAAGATTTGCTGGAGTCAGTCTTTGACGGCAATCAAGTTGTTGCAACCGAGTCTGTTCATATTATTGAAGATATCACCCAGCCGCGACGGGATAGTAAAGTAACAGCTTGGGTAAATGTAATCTACGGCTGTAACGAACGCTGCACCTATTGCGTGGTTCCCAATGTGCGCGGTGTGGAACAATCTCGCATACCGTCAGCTATCCGGGCTGAGATGGAAGAATTAGGACGGCAAGGTTACAAGGAAATTACTTTACTCGGTCAAAATATTGACGCTTACGGCAGAGATTTGCCGGGAACAACAGCAGAAGGTCGGCATCTGCACAACTTCACAGATTTACTTTATTACGTGCATGATGTGCCAGGGATTGAAAGGCTAAGATTTGCTACTAGCCATCCCCGTTATTTTACAGAGAGATTAATTAAGGCTTGTGCTGAGTTGCCCAAGGTGTGCAAACACTTTCATATTCCCTTTCAATCTGGGGATAATGAACTTTTAAAGGCGATGGCGCGGGGTTATACCCATGAGAAATATCGCCGGATCATCGATACGATTCGGCGGTATATGCCAGATGCTTCGATTAGTGCTGATGTGATTGTCGGTTTTCCTGGGGAGACAGAAGCACAATTTGAAAATACCTTGAAACTGGTGGAAGATATTGGCTTTGATATGTTGAATACAGCAGCATATTCGCCGCGTCCAGGGACACCTGCCGCTTTGTGGGACAATCAATTGAGTGAAGAAATTAAAAGCGATCGCCTCCAACGCCTGAATCATTTAGGAAACTTGAAAGTAGCAGAGCGATCGCAACGTTACTTCGGACGCATTGAATCCGTTTTAGTAGAAGACCAAAACCCCAAAGATAAAACTCAAGTTATGGGACGCACTGACGGTAATCGTCTGACATTCTTCAGTGGCGACATCCAAGAATTGAAAGGGCAGTTAGTGAAGGTAAAAATTACTGAAGTTCGCCCTTTTAGTTTGACGGGTGAACCAGTTGAAATAAGACAAGCCATGCCAGTATGAAAAAGAGGGGCGTAATCTCATATTTAAAATACTTGCTCTGTACCGTATAAGGAAAAGTTCTTCTTCCTTTACCCCTGCTCCTTATCCCTTTTCCCATCTTCAAAGCTATTTCACCTTAGAGCGGAAGCGGACAAAGCCGTAAAAATCTTTGACGAGATTGGGTAAATCTGGACTCCGCGTAATATTCACCACCACCGCTCCATTGGTGTTAGCACCGCAGTATGATGGGGCTGCCTCGTTAGTAGCATAAAAGCGTCCGCGATCTGCATCCTCTACATTGCTGAGGTAAACTGTGGGACTGCTAGAACCAATAGCAAGAGCTATACCTTGATCTGCTCCTGCTAAACCGCCATCACGAGGAGTACTACCATTAAAGGCAGTGGGAATAAAAGTAGTATTGGTAGGAACCAAATCGCAGAATTTAACATTAGTAGCATCACTTGGGCCCTTAGAAAGGAAGTAAATAGTATATTCCAACTCATCTCCTGGCTTAACAGTGCCACCATTAATCAATCCCCGCAGGTAGCTAGCAGGCCATTTTGTATCGTTATCATCAGAAGCATAGGGTTCTGGGACATAATTGGCCGCAGTAATAGCAACGTCGCTACGACCATCCACAATATCGGTTAAATCTTGGTTGTTGATGCGGGTGATGCGTTTTACTAGCAGCAGTTTAGGAGCAACACCGTTATTGTTCTTGCCAACGCTGGTAATCCGACTACCTGTAGCATCAGTGTTTATGGTTGGTAAGTAGTTGGGACACCGGGTTTTGGCGTTCCCACTAGTAGTTGCTTCCCAGCAAGCACTAGCATTTGTATCTTGGCCATTGGGAGTCAAGCTGATAGATTGTCCAGCGCTAGCGCCAACTAGAGAAGACTGATAAGTATTGTCCCAGAGATTAAGAACACTTGAGGGAGGTGTATTAACCTCACTACCACTGCCGTATGCGATATAGTCAATAATTTTATCCTGGTTATCGTACAACCAAATATCATCACCAGAGTTGTTGAGTTTGGGAGTTTGTCCTAACCAAGCTTGAAAAGCTGCTCCTGTTGATTGATGATTGACGTTGTTATCCCCAATCCAAATCACAGCATATTTCCCTGGTTGTAAAGTTGTGCCGTTAGGAAATGTATAAGTAAACCCGTTAGTACTATCATTATCACTAGCAGTTAGGTGTCCATCTGCTAACTTCAAACCACTTAAATCTACAGTTGATGAGGAAGCATTATAAAGTTCAATAAACTCATCGTTAGTGCTAGTAGTAGTACCCGTTTCGCTATATAAAACTTCATTTATTATGATTTTGCCAACGTTGGATGAAACTGCATCAATAATATTAAATGGAGTTGGTTGAGTTTGACCAGGATAATAAGTCCATAAATCCAACCCTTTAGCATCTCCAAAAGAGCCAGAGCATGATGCGTTAGTATTACCAGCGCTACCAGACTGACCAAATTTCCGGTCATTGCTGGCGGTGTCAAAACCGTTAATCGGGTCGCTAAAGGCTGGGTTTGGTGGAGCAATACCACAAAGTACTTGACCGACAGTACCAACGGTAGAACCGCCGATGGTTTTATAACCCCGGTCGTCATAAAATCCTCTGGTGTTGCCGAGTGGATTAGTGGCATTCAACATTGTAATGGTAGGGCCGCCAGTAAAATTGTTTTCCGCATCTAGCAAGGGAAAGTGATATTCACCTCCAAAGGTTCTGACTCTGACTTTATAATTACTGCTAACTGGAAAAAAATTACCACTGTTATCTTTACCATCCCAACTAACCGCTTGCTGTCCTGTTGTGGTCATAATCCCTCGCAGAAGACGGTTTTGTGAGTTGGTCGGATCAAAATTACTACCGTCTCGGCTGATAATGAGTTCATAAATACCTGTGACATTGCTGCCAAAGTTAAAAGTACCGCCTGTACCGTAAGAACTATTATTTCCTGTAACTGTGCCGTTGAATTGTAAGTTACTGATAAGAGGAATAATTGGGCTAAGGGGAATGCCACTTCCATCTGAACTGCCATCTGATTTGTAACGTTCAATGTATGGAAGTGCGCTGGCGTCGATGGAGTTGAAAAAGGTAGGATATTGGGGACGAGCCAAGCTAACACCACCTTGGGGATTTGTCAGTTGACCATCCCCCCCTAGTAGGTCATGATAGAGAGGCGTTTTACCATCACTATCAAAAAAGCCAGTCTGATTACCATAGAGAACGAATCCATTCGGGTCTGTACCCCTGAGTTCTACTTTATACTGAAATCCATCTAGGGTCACAGGATAGACAGGGAAGTTGAGATATCTACCGTTATTACCAGTAAATAAAGCCAGATAATAGCTGAATAAGCGTCCGTTTAAGTCAGTTGTTGAAGTTTGGTCGTTACTACGTAGTGTTACATCCCAAGCTGCAACACTACTTCCTTGTTGAGCATTAAAGTTGTTCGCGTTGGCCAAATTAATTTCACCAGTTGGAGCAATTTCACTTGAGGAGTTGCCGCCCAAAGGTCCGTAAAAAACGATATCATAAACTCCAGTGGATGGAGCCTTGTAATAGCAGGGAATATAACCGCTGGGATTACCTCCACCAGAAATAGCACGGGGGCCATTTAACTCCTGTTGGCGAGTTGAGATAACCCCTCGTCCAGCTTGAGAAGTACATACAAAATCTGGTGTGCTAGGAACAGTTTCACTACCAATACTTCCACTGACACGACCGGGATTGTAAACGCGGATATCACCATTACTTATCCCAACTGCGCTGGAACCCAAAAGAATGTACTCATCTTTGTTGGCGTAGACCTTAAGCAAGGTTCGTCGCAGCACAAGATTGCCATAAGTGTTGGTACGCCATTCCAGGTTAGCTCTGCTACTGCTGGCTGTGGCGCTACTGGGATATAGTGTGCGACTACCTTCAGCTTGAGCAGCTTGTGTCCAGCAATTCAGGGCGCACAGTGATAGAGCAAGACTACTTAGTAGTCTTTTATAGCGTTTGGGGAGTCTATTGTTGAGCGATAAAAAATGTTTTAAAAGTAGACTCATTTATGCTTTACTAGCTCCTGATTACGTTTGAATGAGTGCGATCTATTACATTCATGGCTGATTCAGAGGTTCCACGCTGGTGGTGCGCCGCTTTTAGGTTTCCCATTCTGTAAGAAAATCTACCATCTTGATTCATATTCACTGTGGCGATCGCTCTTAAATTCTTAAATAAAAATTTCATATTTACTATCTGCGTATCATTATGGAAATCAGTTGTAGATACGTTACATTGCAACGTATCTACACGTTTAAATGGATGCATCTGTTTGTACTCTTGCTCCTCTGGTCTTTTGTTGGCGTAATTTCTCTACCAGGGTTTGCATCGGAGATTTTTGTTGCTGACGCGCTATAGGCTTTTGCTGTCCAAAGCCATCAAATAATTCGTTGAGCTTGACGCTTATACCCAAATATGCGCCCCCTGCAGAACGTGTTCCTGAGAAATCTCGGTCATCAACTTTACCAAACACATATCCAGCCGAAACGCGCAGGTTAGGCGTGAGGTAGTAGCCTGTTTCTATGACAAACCCTGTTTCGCTGTAGCTAGACTGACTAATTACACGAGCTTCACCCACTAAATCCCAGCTATATCCCAAACGATAGGTTGCCCGGAATTGTGCCAGATTTACTGTACTCGTACCAGCTAAATCGCTGGCTATGTAAGAAGTACTGTTACGCAGAGCATATTTGCCGTAGAATTCCCATTGCCAGTTAGGAGCATAAATAGCTTCTAAGGCAAAAGTATGGTCTTGGGAACCCGTACCACTACCTAAGAGGATGGTGTCAGGAATAGTTGCCGGATTTTGGCGATATTCATAACGCAATAAAGCATTAAATTTATCGTTATTGGGGTCGCGGTAGGCTAAACCTAGCTTCAGGTTAGCTGTATCTCCCAATCCTGAAAGTTTTTGATTGGAAGAACCGGCTTGTTGATAACGTACCAAGGCTGTGAGAGCCGGAGAAATTTTACCCGTAACACCTGCGGTAATTACTGTATTACCACCACCAGAAGAGGAACGATGTTCGTAACGAGCGCTGGCTTGAAACTGCGGATTATCAGAGTACTCCAGCCCCACACTGTAACTATCGCCCCCATCAAATCCGATCGCAGATGCTGATTGACCAAAGGCGAAGGGTTGGGCATATTGTTGACCAGCCGCAGTTCGTCCAAAGAAGTTGCCAAATACGTGTTCGTAAGCAACGTTCAGCCGCAATCCAGAAGCAATAGTCCAGCGATTATTTAGACCAATCGCCCCTTGGGTAGTCATTTCGTTAGCACCACCCAAAATTGAATAACGACCAGTCAAAGTAGTATTTGGTCCGAGTTTGTGTTCACCATTGACACTCAAGCTGGTGATGGAATTACCCGAATATTGACCGCTAGTGTAAAACTGTTGGGCCAGACTGATATTGACACCAGGAATTGCTGCCCAATTCAACCCTAAGATGGTACGGTCTGGGTAAACAGTATCTTTTTGGGAAGATAAACTCAGTTCATTTTGGGCTTGGAAAGTCAGATTCTTAGCGATGGGAACTGAAAAACGCGATCGCAATTGATCAGAATTACCACTCAGGGCGCTGTCGGGGATGCGGTCTTCCCGATGACGATGAATCCAATCCACATCAAGGGTAGCGCTACCCAAGCGTTGTTGAATCCCAGCGGAAATTGTCGTCAGTGAATTATCAACATTGCTCCCAGGTATGGCCTCAGAACGGGGTGCAAACAGTTCTTCAAAGGTGTCTAGGGGTTGGGGAGCAATCCCAAAGTTGTCTTCGTGGTCATATTGCGCCCTAACGTTGGTACTTGAGGTGAGTTTAGCTGTAACCTGCGCTCCATAACGGGTTTGTCCTGGGACAAAGCTGATAGTGGAATTATTAGCAAAACCTGTATCAGCAAAGCGATAATAGGCACGACCTAGAATCCCATTGGTAATTTGTCCCTCAGCTTCCAACCGATACGCATCACCCCTGATTTTTCCCACAACATCAGAATCATTAGTGGAATGGGCATATTCTGCGATTAACTTACCTTGATCACCCAAAGCAATCAGTGCATCTGCACCATAGAGTTGAAAGTCACGCACCCCGTGATTTTCTTGGACGTAAGTTGTACCGATCCAACTTTCCTGATTAAGTTTGCGGGAAAGGTTATATTGCAGACGGCCAGCATAGATATTGCTGTCAGAATCTTGGCTGTCATATTGGTAGGTAACAACAATCCGGCGTACTAACACTTGTCCAGTTTGATCAATATCGGTGCGAAGAATAGGTTCGCGGAATAATAAGGTACCGCGATCGTAGTCAATTTCGTAGTCTGGGCCTCGATTAAGCTGTTTGTGTTCTAGTACAGTCCCAGGACGATTGAGTTCTTCTAACTCGATAAAGACATTTTCACTACCTGGTTGTAGTAGTCTGCGAGAGAGGAAGTAATAACCGCTAGTGCCATCGGGAGGAATAGTATCCCGTTGAAACCCTTCTAAGTGATTGCCATACAAACCTGTAATTTGTAAGTTGCCTAAGTTGTAGTTAGCTTTAAAGCCGTGGAGTTGACGGGTGATAGAAGTAAATTGCTGCGATCGCCGCGCAAATTCTTCTGTGTTGTAGTCACCCCACATGGCATAATCAGGATCAGATCCGGGGATACGAGTTGAACGCTCAAAACGTAGAAAGAAGCTGTCTATAGAAGGAGCGGTGGCATCAACTTTGGAGCTATCGCCGTAGACAGGATAATTTTGCTCGCTGAATTGGTAAGTTTTAAACAGGCGATTATCGCAGTTGCAATCTTCATTGAGGTTACGAGAACTGTTGTATGCACCTGTAAACAACCATTCCCCGATCGCACCAGTGGCAAATATCGCTGAATGGAAATCTAATTGCGTTCTGTTGTCTTTGTCAGGAGGGAGGAAATCACGGAAGCTGCCGTAATAATCTGTACCTCTAGCGCCCAAACGTAAATCTATTACCCCACTAACCAAACTCGGACGTAGTGCAGTTTCAAATTGCAGTTGGGTAAATGCTTCTAAATCATTAGCGATCGCGCGAATTCTGACAGTTTGGGCATTCAGTTGCGATCGCAAAATCGCTGTAAATTGCCCCGCTTTCGCCTCTACTTGAAATCCGGGTTCATCCGGTTTGAAGTCTTTCCCAACAAACTCCCCAGCAGTAGGTATCAGAGTGATAACAGCATCACGGTTAGAGCGATTACCACTTGCATCAATGAGTTTACCCCGGATTGTCGCCGTGGAACGTCCATCCGCCGGGATACGAGACTCAACTGTTTCTAAAGTTAGTTGTTGTGGCGCTCCCCGAACTGCGACTTGCACCGTTACGGGGGGTTCTGTTCCTCCAACAACTTGTGCAGAGATGGTGTTTGCACCTTCTTTTAACGAGACACCATACCATGTCTGCGTTACCAATTTGGTAGTGGCATCAGTTTCCGTTCGTCCCACTAAAGAAGAGTCTACCAACGCCCCATTTACCCGTAATTCCACCTGACTTCCAGTGGGAAATTGCACAATTACTGTGGTAGCTGGTACATCTACAACACTATTAGCTGCCGGAGTCAGGATTTTTATTGCTGTAGACATAGGGAGAGTGGGAGACACGGGAAGATTTTCATTCACCCCTTGTCTTCTTGTCCCTGCGTCCTCTACTCCGGCAATTTTGCGTAAGCCTCTAGGCAAACCTACGGAAGTTGCTGGTTTAAATGGTTGTATTTCCGTTGAAGAAGCTTGAAACTGTGTATCGGTGTCTTTGCGTGCGTCGTTCTTGTCCTCGATTCCGGCTATTTTGCGTAAGCCTCTGGGTAAATCAACGGAAGTTGCTGGTTGAAATGCCTGTATTTCCGTTTCAGTTGACTGGACACCTGGAATTGAAGTATCAGTAGCTGGTGCTGGAGAAGTTAAGGCAACTTCGAGGAGTGGAAATTGCTGCTCAGAACTTTGTAGGAGATCGGGAGAATTTGGGCGTTGCTCAATTCGACTGTGAATCATTCTCGTGATCTCTGCGCCTTTGTCCAGCATTCGCTTGGCAGTTTGAACGGAGGTTCCCTGCTCAACGTACTGCTTCCCCAATGCACTACCTTGTCTTTGCGTCAGTTTTTCATATTCTGATTCCCCTTTGCCAGAATTTGAACCTGTACTTTTTTCAACCCCTTTGTCTTGATCCGCTTGATCTTTGATAGCATCCTCTGCTTGCAAAGAAGAATCAGGAAAAACCTGGTTTTCATGGATAATTTCTGCTTTAACTATGGCAGGATAGAAAACGAGGCTGAGAGCTACTGGCATTACCCCCATCATCTTCAGGTGAAATATAGTTGCATGGTGCAGTCTGGGCTTCATTTCTTGACTGGCTCCTGGAAAGCGGGGGTAACTGCGAAGTTCATACGTACCAAGCCACCAGGCTCTAAACGCACTAGACGAGATTGGCTATTCCGTTCGCGGAATTTTTCGTTGGGAGCTAAGGTGTAACCGGGTACACTGCTGAGGTCTAGTACACCCGTATGGTTTCCTGGTAAGGCATTGGCTAAGGAAAACAAACCATTGGGATCTGTGGTGATGCGGTTTCCGTCCTCCAGAAAAATTACTGCATTGGGGACTCCAGGCTCACCAGCTTGTTGTTCCCCGTCAAAGTTTTTATCAATAAACACACGACCGATAATAGTGCCACAGTCGGAAACGATTCCTGGACGAATTTTTAACTGGTGTGTTGCAGGGCCATCCTTGGTGCTAAAACGGTTATCAGCCCGTTGGGCATTAACGATCGCACTGTTGCGACCGTTACCACGCAGAGCATCGGCTGTTAGTTGAGCCGCGTAAGCAATATTCAAGATTTTTTCTGTAGTAATTGTTACGTTTGTGCGAAATGTCACCGTGTTTCCATTGCGTTCTGAGGTGAGAGTGATTGCTTGACCATCCAACTCTCCCCGCACAGATTTAGGTAAGAACTGGAATCCTAAAGGTAAGTTGTCGGTGACAACTATATTATTCAAACCAGCATCAGCTAGATTTTTTACCGAGAGACGGTAGATTACTGTATCTCCAGGTTCAGCAGCAGCGCGATCGCCTGTTTTGATGATCTGTAACTGATTGGCTTGACACATATTTACAGTGAATTCAAAGGCTAATAAGTCCAGTCCCACTGTTTCTGCGTTGGGAACTAAGACAACTGTTTCCTCTAGCCTGGTCTCACCTGTGAGACTGATTGGTTGTCCATCCAGAGAAGTAGCGATGTATTGCACGACATTATTATTATTTTTTGCAACAATTTCAATCTTGATGCGCCGTTGTTTGTAGATAGAATTTGGCGGTGGATTGACTACAAAAATATAGCTTCTACCTGGATCAGTTTGACCTTTATTCGGGTCAAGTAGAAAATTGTAGAAACCCGCAGGGTTATTTGTAATGAAATATGGATTACTATTCTCGGTATTTGGCGGTTTACCGCCAGGAACATTGTTATTAGAAATATCCGGTAACTCAGTTCGAGTCAAAGCAAGCAAGCTGCCCAATTCTGTCCCCGTTGGGTCACTAGGGTTAAGTTCGTATACGCCAACTGAAAAACCTGTATAGTCAGGTAAAATAGCGCCACCACAACCTAATATTCGCCCTAAGGGGTCAATTAATGGATTAGAGTTAACCTTAAGCTGATTAGAACTTCCTTGATATTCATAATTACTAGCAGAATCTGTATAAGTATAAGTAGCTTGATTAGTTATTGGCAAAGACGCAGCCAGATTGTTAGTCGTTTGTGCTCTGGCTGGTATAGATATAGTAGTATGCAAAAAACTTACCAAAATAACGGTTGCTGTTAACCTTTGATACCAGATATTGTTATAAGGAATTTGCTTTTGTTTTTGAGTACGGCTCACTGAATACATTTCCTGTGGGATGCCAGTTTTATTAATAAAACTAATTAATTTTTGAAAAAAGTCCATAACTCTTAAAGGATATTTTCCACACCAAAGGATTAGTAATTCATAATTTAAAATCTCCATTACGAATTACTAAACTTCGGGGTTTTTGCATCTTATTAAGTCAACGCACTTGGGTTTGATAAGTCGCTTTGACTGTTGTTTTTGCTGCAACTAATGGCACTTGCAAACGGATATGGGTATAAAGATTCGCTGGTGCTGGTTTGGTTTCGACTTTGCCGTCAGGAAGAGCAACTTTAACAGTCGGATTTTCGACAAAGCTGCGTCCGCCATCAATGCTGTAAATAACTTTGGCATTGTTAGTAACAGTGGTTGATTGAAGTACGTACACCATTGCTTTAGGAATAGGTTGATTGAGAATCAAATTCTTCACTGGGCGATCGCTCTTATTTTCGCCAATCAAGGTATATCGCAACACATCTCCTGGTCGCACCACAACTTGACCTTTCAAAGGTTGCCATGTCTTGCTTTGCTTACCTTGTTGATCCTGTGCTACCACTTGCTTCTCAGCCTCTAAGCGCAATTGTATTTGCCCTTGAGTTTTGACATTTTGAGCGATCGCACTTGTAGAATGCCATAAAGAAGCTACTCCCGGCACTTGACTGACAAATGGAACTGTAGCAATGAGTGCGAACGCTCCTAAACCTGCAAAAGAAAGACGCTTCATATAAATAACCTCAAAAAACTTTCACAATGTCGATTGCTGATTTATCTTTCCCTGTTTTGGCTAGGGAATAATCAGTTTGTAGTTAGCGCTTCAGCCCTAAATCACTAACTACAAACACTTAGGAGCTATTACACCTCTGTTTGCAAACAAAGAGGGGTGAGGTCAAACTACCTAGTTAACCTTGCGTTGGAAGGTAAATGTTCTTTGAATACCTGGTGCAACCTGTCCGGTGGCAGTATCTACATACTTGGTGATATCAGTGTTAACTGTGGTTCCAGTTTGGTCGATGCCAGAGGTAGTAGCTGGATTACCATTGAAGAATTGAATAGTTGAAGCCCCAGAATCCTTAGCTGAACCAACAATGTTGCTAGTATCAATTTGAGTATTACTATCGTTGTCTAGCGCCCAGTTGTTGGGGTTTTGCGTACCATCTTCAGTAATCACAACTTTGTTAGCATTCAAAATCACGTTACCGGTTCCAGCTTGAGCATCAGAAATATTTTTGTACCGAATTTGGTACTCAATAATGTTGCCTGGAGCAGGATTTCTGGGTACATCAGCAATTCCTGGATTCGGATCAATAACAGTGCTGGTAACAGGATTTGTGTAAGCTGGTGTAGAGTCAAAATTATCTTGACCTGCACCAACTGCTGGCCCAGTTCCTTGTAAAACTCGTGACACTTTCACCAGTTGTAAGAAGCCAGTGTAGACGCGATCAATGGAGATGTTGTTGACTTCAACACCATCAAGTACACCATTATTATTACTGTCAATAAAGGCAGTAATGGGTACTGGGAAGCCCTTACCGATATCAGTCGATAGTTTCGTACCAGCTGGTAGGTCAATTTCTACACCATAATTAACACTGGCACCAGCAGCAACACCAGAGACTTTAATTGGTGTACCGGTTGTTATGGTAAAAGCACCAGTACCACTATTGTAGGTATAAACAGCAGATTGATTGTTATAACTAACAGTCACCTTTGTACCAGTTGGCAAATCTGTAGCAGTTGCTGGTGCGGTTGGCACTATTGTAATATCGTTAGGCGCAGTACCGTTGTTCTTAATTGTGTTAGTGAAGCCAACTGATTGCGGGTCAAGTGTACTACCAGGCGCTGTGTTGGGAGGAACAAAGGCAGATTTGTTGGTGAAGTCATCGTTGTTCCCCGATGGGCCAGTAGCATCAGGTGCATTATTCGGCCCATTTAAAACTGAGTTTGCCGTGGCGACTGAAACAGTATAAACGTTGACATCTCCTGTTACAGAATTAGCACCTTGGTTGTTATTGCCTGTGTCAGTTTGACCAGGGGGAACTGTTCCGGGATAATAGCCAGAGTCAGGTGTAGTAGGAAAGGCTCCAGTGGTGGGGTTGATATTATCTGGGTTTTGGTCACCTGAATCGTCAAAGAGTAGGGGACTAGCTGGATCACCAGCAGTTTTACCGAACACTTGAGCGATGTTGTTAATATTTGTCGGTGTAGTTCCTGTGATTCCAGTGGTCGTTACTTGTACTGTAAAGCCTGTAACGGTTGTCCCAGTGGCAACTGTAGAGATAGAGCTAGGATTGTTAATAAAACCAACTCGTCTTACTGTACCGCCTGTTACTTGAGTTTTGTCAGTTTTCCATAGAGCCTGATCAGCAGTTGTAGTTGCAGGATCTTCGCCAGCATAAACCACTATCCACCCTGGAGGAGCGGTCGGAGTCCCATTAAGAGTTGTGGATGCTGGAAGTGCATCAGAAACTAAGATGCGAGTAACTGCACTACCATCTACATTGATATTTGTACCAGCTAAAGCTGCGGGTGTTAGCCCCCGATTGGTTACGTCATTGCTCTCAACTCGCAAGCTTAAACCATAAGTCAGGACATCATCATTGAGTACGGAAGCATTACCAGGGTTGTAGGCTGTCCGAGTTTTGAGTATTGTGGCTAGAGCAACGGTTTTAACAGTGTTGCCCACTTGAATTTGCTGGGTAATACTAGCTTCTCGTGTACCGTTAACTGGTGCGCCAGCAACTTCCCCAGGACTTCCATCAGCGTTATCTATAGTATAAACGTCACCACCATCGGGACTCCGCAGTTGGTTTTGGGCATCACCAGGAGTGTTACCAAGGGTAACTTTGATTACGTCACCCGATTGAGCGCCAGTCTGTACAGTCACTGGCACACGCACCAACACAGTACCGCTAACCGGAATTGAGGGTGTATCTACACCACCTGCTGTTACATTTGTCCAAGTTGCACCGCCATCGGTGCTGTATTGCAGTGTGCCACTAGCTGGTGTTACGTTATTTTTATCAGCAGGAAGTACACCAGAAACTGTACCAGGCCCGGTTGTTGTTGCTTGGTTGGGAATATGGAATTTGGTGGGGTCGTTACCTACGTTCGTTAAGGTGTAGGTGTAGGTTAGTAAATCGTTAATTGCAACAGAGCCACCATTGTTATCTGTAACACCCGACGCAGTAACGGTGATACCAGCAACTTCTGCCACAGTTACAGTTACAGTGTTAGAAGTGGCATTTATAGTTGTCCCTGGCGCATTAGGATCTTCGTAGGTCGCTGTTGCTGTGTTACTTATAGCTTGACCACCAGCTGTACCGTCAGCTAGTACAGGTGCAATAAATTGGAAAAGGCTACTAGTTAATAATGCTGTTGCTACTAGAGATTGATAACGCTGGCGCTGCTTGTTGAGAGATTTTTTTCGGTTTACCATAGAAACAGTTTGTTTATTTGCTGAACTTGTATCTTGGGTTTTGAGACAGGATAAAGTTCAGCAATTCCTTAAAGAATTACCGACTAGACCTGCCCAAAACCTTAATGTTTCGGGGAGTGCATATTTGAGGAGTTAACTTATTGACACTCCTAAAAAACTATCTTGAGGCAATACGCAGAAATAAATTGCTTACTTGTTTTATCCTTACCGTTGATTATCAAGGCTGGCAATCGCAAATAGGGGTAACTTACTACTGTGTGTTGCTGAATTGTCTATGCAAGTAGCAATGTAACTTTTGCAGCAAAAAAAATCTTCCGTATAAATAAGTAACTTCTCTAGCTGTGAATGAGTGCATCAAAGCCGAAAAATTAACTTTATCTTGGCAACACACATAGCAATTTTAGTGATTTAATCAGACGCTAAAAACACTACAACTTATATATGTAAATGCTTTTGAGTTTTTGCTGTCATATATGCATACTACCCTGTGGAGTCATTTAGATAAAAAATAAAAATAGAAGCTTAACTAAGTGATTCAGATCACTTAAATGGGATAGTGATTGAAATAAATGCAAATTCATCATAACTACAATCCAATTTAATCATATTACTCCTCAGTGTTAAAACTGAGTTTTTATTAAATGGAAAATTGAAATCTAAATACTAAATAAAGCAAATAATTACTGGCATGAAAGTTTACAATAACAATTTACTTCAATACCAAACATACCCGACAGTTTTTGTCGGGTATGTTTGACTGGTATTTTTGCTCGTGTTACTATCAGGCGACAGACAAACAGGGAAAGCTAGTTTATGACTCAGGCAATCAAAACCCAAACTCAAACCCAAACCAGCACTGCCTACTTTCAAGCCTTGAAGTGTAAGGAATGTGGTGCAGAATATGAACTCAAAGCCAGTAATGTTTGTGAGTTATGTTTTGGGCCGTTAGAAGTCAAGTATGACTACAGCGCCCTACGTCTAACTGTCACTCGTGAAACAATTCAAGCTGGGCCCAATTCAATTTGGCGCTATCGTCCCTTTTTGCCTGTCGCAACTGACAATGTTATAGATGTGGGAACGGGTATGACTCCCTTGGTTCGTTCCCACCGTCTTGCCCGTCGCCTGGGTCTAAATAAGCTTTATATAAAAAATGATGCCGTTAATATGCCCACCCTTAGTTTTAAGGATCGGGTGGTGTCAGTTGCCCTCTCCAGAGCGCGGGAGTTGGGTTTTACTACTGTTTCTTGCGCTAGCACTGGTAATTTGGCAAATTCTACAGCTGCGATCGCAGCTCACGCCGGTTTAGACTGCTGTGTGTTCATCCCCGCAGATTTAGAAGCCGGGAAAATTCTGGGTAGTCTGATTTATAGTCCCACCCTGATGGCCGTCAAGGGCAACTACGATCAAGTAAATCGTCTCTGTTCGGAAGTTGCTAATACACATGGGTGGGGTTTTGTCAATATTAATCTGCGCCCTTATTACTCTGAAGGTTCCAAGACGCTAGGCTTTGAAGTCGCAGAACAACTGGGTTGGGAACTACCTGACCATGTTGTTGCTCCCCTAGCTTCTGGTTCACTATTTACAAAAATTTATAAAGGGTTCCAAGAATTTGTAGAAGTTGGTTTGGTAGAGGGTAAGAATGTTCGTTTCAGTGGCGCTCAAGCTGAAGGTTGTTCACCCATCGCCCAAGCCTTCAAAGAAAAACGCGACTTTATTAAGCCAGTGAAACCGAATACAATTGCTAAGTCGCTGGCGATCGGCAATCCAGCAGATGGCATTTATGCTGTGGAGTTAGCCCAGAAAACTGGTGGTAACATTGAATCAGTCAATGATGCAGAAATTATTGATGGCATCAAGCTGCTGGCAGAAACCGAAGGCATCTTCACAGAAACTGCTGGTGGTACAACCGTGGCTGTGCTGAAAAAACTAGTAGAAGCTGGCAAAATTGATCCAGATGAAACTACCGTGCTTTACATCACTGGCAATGGTCTGAAAACCCAAGAAGCATTACAAGGCTACGTTGGCGAACCCTTGACTATTGATGCCAAACTCGATAGTTTTGAACGGGCGCTAGAGCGATCGCGTACTCTGGATCGCTTGGAATGGCAACAAGTCCTCGTTTAGTTAGGATTTAGGAGTTATAAGTTTTTTTATTCATGACTCCTAACTCTTAACTATATTCCTCACTCTTCACTCTTAACTTTGTAGTTGTATGGCTGTAACAGTTTTAGTTCCTACTACTCTTCAGAATTTGACTAATAATCAAGCTACTCTAGAATCCAACGGTAGCACCATTGCTGAATTGTTGGACTCCTTAGAACAAAGCTTTCCTGGTATTAAATCCCGGTTGTGCGATGAAGAAGGCAAGCTACGTCGGTTTGTAAATTTTTACGTCGATAGCGAAGATATCCGTCATTTAGAAGGGATAAATACACCCCTAAAAGATGGGGATGAAGTAAGTATTGTCCCCGCTGTCGCTGGTGGTTAATACAGAGAACACCAAATAAAGTAGAAGGCTGACTAGACAAACCTTTGAGAGATTGCCTCGTTCCCAGTCTCAGACTGGGAATGCTGATTAAAATAATTCGTAATTCGTAATAAAACTAAATTTTTTTGCTGCAATTCATAACTAGACCTTTCGAGTAACGATTAATTTGTGCTGATAGTAAAATTTATAGCTGATAAAAATCTCAAATTACAAAGAAATTAATATTCGTGTCTTATTAGTAAGTATTTGGCAATTTGGCAGGTTGTGATTAGAGTCTTTTGATATATTACATAAATTACCAAGATGTTTTTACTTATTATACAGAGGACGGGCTAACTCCCGTCTTTTTTGTTGCTAATTATTTTGCATTTTAGCATTATATTACAACCAAACTATGATATGTAGCAATCCTAAACCTCATCTATGTTGAGAACCGTAGTTTTTGCCCTCACCCTAAATCCCTCTCCCAAGTAGGGGCAGAGGGACTTCTTTCCGGCTCCCCTTCTCCCAAATTTGGGAGAAGGGGCTGGGGGATGAAGGTTTTTTGTTTTCATACGGAAAGAACTACAGTTTTCAAGGTGGATGCGGTTTATTTGATTTGTGAGAATTGCAACCCGCAGATTCGCGACAAGTTTTACGAAGTTGGGGATCTTGTTTCTGTACGTTTAATTCAGGATTGTTATATCTTTAACATCTAATTTTATCTCTTTTGAAAATTAGGCATGGGGGATTGAAAAAGAGATTTTCATTGTTTGTTGCGCCCAATTGGGTATAAGCGCCTGTCAACATAATTAATAATTATTGGGTTAATACTTAAACTTTAGAATATTTATGTGCAAACAGAATTAAAAACTAAAAGTACTCCGCAGAAGACCGATAGTAACTGAGTCACTATCTGGTGTGTTACCAGGCTCTATGATATGAATTATTCCTGGTGTAATGCTGATGTTATCTGTTAGCTGGAAACGATAAAATGCCTCAATTTGAGTGGTTGTTCCTGGTTGTCCACCTGCACGTCCTAAACCAGTATTAATAAAATCAGGGACATTATTCCCTACAGGTAAGTTGCTACTGGTGATTTTAGGAGGTTGACCGACATAAATTCCGCCCAAATTTCCTTTAGCAAATAAATCAGGGAAATTTAGAAATACCATATAATTCGTCGTTTCTACATTTCCCGATCGCCCAGGAATGTAAGATTTAGTATAACCACCCCATGCACCTGCGCTAATATGGGAGGAAATTTGCCAAGTTACAGTTGCACCCACAGCGTTCGTTTGCAGGGGTGCTGATTTTCCGGTAGCGGTATTAACTGTAGTTAAGCATTCATCGCCAACAAAGGTTAGTAAACAACCATCCGAAGAGTAATTGTTAACGTAATACAAACTTAAATCTAGAGTATCGGTTGGTGTCAGCAGCAATTGCACGCCTGTAGTGGTGTTTCCATCAAATAAACCGCTACCTTTACCGGGATTTCCTGGTTGAAAACTAGTATAAATTGCCTGCAAACTAGCGCGTTTAGCAAATTGCCAATCAATAGCTATACCGCCGTGACCGTATCCCATATTTAAAATTGGGTTTCTTTGGGCAAAATAAGACAGCGACCCTGTTGCAGCACTTTCGACTCGATTGGGACCTCGGAAAGCAGCTGGCATACTTACGCCTTCTGTTCCCACCATTACTGCTAATTTATCTGTCACCAGCCAATGAAAATTGAGGTCACTTACAATCAAGCTATCTGTAGGAAATTCGTAGCCAAGTAAAACATTATTCCGAGAAACACTATTGGTAAATCCAAGCGAACTTTTTCCTCTACCATCTAAAAGACCTGTAAACAAGTAACTACGGGGAGTGATTTGACTAGTTAAATACAGCTGCGCCAGGGATATAACATTAGTGTTTGTCGCTGTATCATCTGTATCTTTTTTTCCATCTCTAGGATTCACATCACCACGATTGCTAGTCCGTCCTTGAATGCCAACTATTAGTAGTCCACTGAGTTTGGTTGTTGTTGAGAATTGGTTGGCTTTGATTTCGGCGGTTTTGGCTTCTAAACTATCGACACGACCCCGCAAAGTTGCTAATTCAGGGGCAAATTCTGACTGCAATTTTTGTAATATTGCTAAATCTTCGCGAGTGACTAAATCGCTGGTGGCTGTAGTAAGTAATTCGTTGACTCTATCTAAACAAGCATTTACACCCGCAGCAAATTCATACCGACTTAAAACACGATTACCGCGATAACTGCTATTTGGATAGCCGACTATACAACCATAGCGTTCTACCAAAGACTGTAATGCTTGGAATGCCCAATCGTTAGGTTGTACGTCCTTGAGTTGAGAAACCGATGTAACTTGCGCCATCGAATCTTCTGGGGAGAGGGAAGAAGAATTTAAATCTATACTCTCCTGCGCCTGAGTAGTTTCTGTGTCTGTATACTCTTGTGCTAATACTTTTTGTGCAACTCCATTTACTCCCGCAATTAGTAACCATGCAAGCATCCAGGTTTTGCGATGACTGCGGTTAATAAGTCTACATTTCAACTTTTTACACTCTGCTCACATACTTAAGTGAAGAGTGTATTCGTGATCATCTAGCGTTCACATGGGGAGATTTACGGATTTTGGACAAAATTAGACTTAATCCTTCTGGGCAACTTCTGAAAGGACGAGTATAACAGGATATTAAGTACTGGGGACTTTTAAGGGGCAGAGGGGGGCAGGGGAGAGAGGGGATAGAGGGAGAAATAAATAATACCCAATGCCCCATGCCCAATACCCAATGCCCAATGCCCAAAAATATCCACTGGATTGATTGAAAACTAATATGGCAAACCGCTCACGCAAGCTGACGCCAAAAGCCTCTAAACTAAATAAACCTCATGCAGGTGCGATGAAACGCATTGCTAAAAAACCCCAGAAAAAGCTCAAACGGGGAAGTTGGTTGTCGTCAATGCTAGCGATGTCTACGACGGGCTGCGCCTACGCAATTCTGTTGAGTAGTGCTAGTCTAATTATCGCTTTTGCCTGGATTAGCGTTCTCTTCATCTTCAATCCAGACCAGGTAAGCTGGCTAAATAAAATTTTACCCGCATGGGCACAAATCCCCCTTGGTAAGCACGAACGTCCTCAAACTCTCAAACAAATTCAACTCAATTTAAGTAAAGAAAACAAAATATTTGGGGAAACTCTGCCTTTACATCAGGATGCGAAAAACTTATTTTTACTACCAGTCTTTCAACAGCGTGTTAATTGTCAATCTGATTGTAAACAACTTGTGGAACTCAGGGTTTACGAGCGCTCAGAAGAGTTAGAGTTTAAATCTCAGTCAGAAAATTACTACTATTTAGCAACTCAATTATCTGTAACTGAACCAGAAGAATCCTTTGTGATTTCTCCCTTACTTGATGGGACATCAGAACCCCAAGATATCAGCATTCCCATACCTTTAACTGAAGTGCAACGCTTTGACGGTGGGACACCATTATCAGGGGTTTGGTTTAATTTGCGAGGTCAACGCCAACAAGGAACTGGTGCGATCGCCTATGGTGACATCGTATACTACAATCCAGAACGCACCAATTTACTACAAATGTTGTCTTGGACAAGCCCTAACGGACAATTGCCCAAATGGCAGCAGGTAACTGGTGATGGTACAAAAGAGTTAGTTGTTGATCAAACTATAGGTTTAGAACCGTATTTACAGGTTTACCAAGTCAAGCCTCTGAAGTTATTCCTCAAACCAATTCAATTGGAGGCAATTACTCTCCAATCACCAGCCCTCAAGGATTCTGCATACCAAAATGCCTTGTCAATTGCCCGTAGTGGACTGTGGACACCAGCCTTTGAATGGTTGAAATTCATCAAAAAACAGCGCAAAGGAGTTTTGCCAGAAGTGGCGCAAGCGCAAATGGATTTGATTCGCTTGCATTCCCAACTTACTAAAACCCAAGCTGATAAAAATTGGGCAAGTCCTAGTCAAGAAGTGTTAGCAGATTTGATTGATGGTCGTTGGGGGAAAGCTTTACAGGTGTTTGAAGCGTCGCCACATAATGCCCAAGAAATTGCTACCCTACTCAAAGCTGATAAAAAACGGTTGTGGAATCGCACAGCGGCGGCGTTGCGGGTAAACCCAAATAGACTAGAGGTGCAAGCTTGGTTCGCTTTGATTTTAGCAGTTCAGCAGGGAGAGGAACATGCTAATTCCTGGTTAAAGGCGCAACCAAAAATTACAAAAGATAATCTTGTCTATATTCAAGGTCTGTTAGCAAGACTCAACAATCAGGGTACAAAGTCGCAAATATCCTCTACTCACCCTAGTCAAATTGTCGGTACAGTGCAACCAATTACTCAAGTTACCAGCACCGAATGGCTGCAATCAAATTCCCCAGCGAACTTGAAACTCACAGATAACCAAGTTTGGTATCAGGTAGAGGTTAGTGCTTTTCATGATGGGAAACGCTGGCTAAATTCCCCTTTTGAGAATTTGAACCCACCCAAAACTGACGCCGCCAAATTTTTCTGGAAAACTTTGGGAATCACTTCTGACCCTGAAATCCAGATTGTGGTCTGGTTGCCAAATGGAGAACAACGAATTACTATAGCCGCTATCAAAGCGGTGCAACTACGGGGTAAAGTTTTGCGCCTATTAGCTGCTGGCCCAAAAACTCCAGAGAATCAAAACGGTGTTCTTCAACCCAAACCTTTAGCTTTAACAAATGCAGCACTGGAATGGGTGCAACCATCTCCAATAACTCTACAAGAACTGCATCAACAAAATCCCCAAGGGGTCAAGGTAATGTTATCAACTGTGTGGCAATCTTTACAACAATCTGGTGAAGTTTCGGCTGGTGCTATTCCTAGCTTTGAACAGATGCAGGAAAAGTTGGGTGATTGGCCCGTTCAAGTGATTGATTTAACAAATAACGCTAAACCAGAAATAATACTAACTATCTCAGCAGCAGCAATCGCATCCTTGAATCAGCCTACATCTGGAATTCAGAGGGAAAACACAGAGCAACACCGTGACCGGACTATAATTTTGTCTGATAGCAATGAAGTCATTTACACTGATTTTACAAGAAATCACTTCCAAAGGCTCTCTGCGATCGCCAAGCTTTCTGGGGTGCAATCCTTAGCTTTATTAGTAGAAAATGCTCATAACTACAGTTTGAGACGCTGGTCAGAGAAAAATCAGCGCTTTGAATAGCACGCCTGTTACTCAAATTTACCCTTTCTCAAATTTAAATTAGAGAGGGGAAAAGCGTAGGCGTAGCCCGTCGTAGACATCGCTTTTCTACTAAACTTATTTATTCTTTTTGGTTATTGTCGGCTAGACGTTGGTGCTTCAGGTTTTCCAACTGCTGTAACAGGGAGTCTACCTCTGCTTGTAAATGCATAAACTTAGCTTGCTGATCGTCTTGATAATAAGACTTGGTTAACTTACTGACCCAGTTAGTCTGAGATTCGCGATCGGAAACACTAGATAAACAAGTAGTCATCACTAATTAAATCCACAACTTAACTCACACCATTAGAAATATTATAATAATTCTCTTTTAAGCTTTATTACGATATTGGATATTTTAAATCAATTACTCTAATGGATTTTAGGTTCAATCATAAGAGACGGTGATCATAATCGCTGTGTTCCAAAGAAAACATTGCCCCAAGTATGCAAAGCTTCCGTCCACTCGACGGTACTTAGCAATACTTAATTCATAATCTGTCAAATATGGCTGTATGAATTATTGCTGCCGTCTCTTAGGAATTTACGCAAGAAATTACATGCAGACTATATCAAGAATTACGCAAAATTATGAAAAGATGTAAGGTGCAGCACTTGCCGTAGCCCTTCTCTTAAAGCTTGCTTAGCGCAGCGTCCCGTAGAGAAGGTAATAAATAAGACTACCGTAAAGGAAAGACAACCTGTTATTTATTTTACCTAGCTATTGAAGCGAACATGAGAAAATATACATAGACATGTTCGCGGAGCATCTCGCACAGAAGTAGCTTTTTGCAAGGTAGCGCCGTGTGCAACTTTCTTTCAAACCTAACCCCCAGCCCCAACCCTTGTAGCGTTGGGGAGCAAGAATCAAAGCTTCTCGACCTTTCGGGGAGAGGAATGGAAGCGGGATTCTAAGAATAAGTTGCACATCGCGTAAGGTAGGAATAAGAATTTCAGAGAGTTCTAACCTAAGTCCCATACATTTGCCGAGCATTTTTCATCCCGTCAGCATCCCCAGGCTAATTCGTTAAACCGAAGGTCGCCGTGGCGGTCTATGATAAACTGACATTCAAAATCAAATAAAAATGGCAAGTCAAACGCCTGCACCACAAAAAATAATATTCTTTTGGAATTAGGGGACTCTTAACTCTTAACTGGCAACGAAAAATTCACTTTCTTCCTCTTCCCCATTCTGCCCTTCCCTCCCTATACCATCCTCTCTAAATATCCAATCCTTACATTAAGAAATATTAAATCCTGTGACTTTGAGCCTGTCTGTTGCTAAATCTCATCGCCAACCCTGGCCCGGACTGATAGAAGCCTATCGCGAATACTTGCCTGTCAGCGAAAAAACACCGATTGTGACTCTGTTGGAGGGAAACACACCCCTAATACCAGTGCCAGCGATCGCAGAACGTATTGGCAGACAAGTGCGGGTTTTTGTAAAATATGACGGTCTGAATCCCACCGGCAGCTTCAAAGACCGGGGGATGACTCTGGCAATTTCCAAAGCCAAAGAAGCAGGGGCAAAAGCAGTAATTTGTGCCAGCACCGGCAATACTTCAGCCGCCGCCGCCGCTTACGCAAGGCGTGGGGGCATGAATACCTTCGTACTAATTCCCGACGGTTATGTGGCGCTGGGCAAGTTAGCCCAAGCATTAGTGTACGGTGCAGAAGTATTGGCAATTAAAGGTAATTTTGACCAAGCCTTAGAAATTGTCCGCGAGATGGCCGAAAGCTATCCGGTCACTTTGGTAAATTCGGTCAATCCCTATCGTCTAGAAGGGCAGAAAACAGCAGCCTTTGAAATTGTCGATGTGCTGGGTGATGCGCCAGACTGGCTGTGTATCCCCGTGGGCAATGCAGGGAATATAACAGCATATTGGATGGGATTTTGTCAATATCATCAAGATGGAAAGTGCGATCGCCTACCCCGGATGATGGGATTCCAAGCCGCAGGTGCAGCCCCCTTAGTACACGGTCAGCCAGTGGCAGATCCTGAAACCCTAGCCACAGCAATTCGCATTGGCAACCCTGCTAGTTGGGAGTTAGCTGTTGCAGCGCAAACCGCAAGTCAGGGAAATTTCTACGCCGTTACCGATGCAGAAATTCTCGACGCTTATCGACTTTTGGCAGGATCAGAAGGTATCTTCTGCGAACCTGCTAGCGCCGCTTCTGTAGCCGGGTTGTTGCAGGTGAAAGACCAAATTCCGACAGGGGCGACAGTGGTTTGTGTCCTCACAGGGAATGGTCTAAAAGACCCAGATACAGCCATTAAACACAATCACAGTCAATTTAAACAGGGTATTGCAGCAAAACTGGGCGCAGTAGCGGAGGCAATGGGATTTTAACCACTCTGGAACTAAGAGCGATCGTAATATCTAATTGAAAAATTGCGTAGACATTCGCGCAGCGTCTTGTAGAGAAGCCCACCATACCCTTTCCTACGGGACACTAGGGGCGAACGGGACTTGCTACGCGTAGCGGATGCACCAGAAGCGATCGCAGCCAGGATTTTTCAGTCTGGTAAGTGTCAAAATAATCTTAGATAATTTTTAAGCAACTACTTGATCATCTTGTAATGACTCATTCTACTGATATCGCCACCTTAGCCCGCTTGATGGCAGCTGACTTTAGCAATCAAGAACAAGCTTTTGAAAATCCGCCTTTTTATGCCCACATTCGCGTGTGTATCCGTCCCCTTCCCTTGGAATTGTTCTCAGGGGTAAGTTTGTTTCTCGAACAAGCTTACGATTTTATGCTCAATCAACCCTACCGGATGCGGGTAATGAAGTTGATTCCGGCAGAAAACCACATTGTTATTGAACACTACACGGTTAAAGAAGAACAAAAATTTTATGGCGCATCTCGTGACCCGGAACGTTTAAAAGTTTTATCCCTTGACCAATTGGAAAAAATGTCAGGTTGCAACATGGTTGTAGAGTGGACAGGTAATAGCTTCAAAGGCAGGGTTGAACCTGGTAAAGGCTGCATTGTAGTTCGTGACGGCAAAAATACTTATTTGGATAACGAATTTGAGATTGACGCTAAAGAATTTTTCAGCCTCGACCGGGGAAGGGATTTAGACACTGATGAACGTCTGTGGGGTTCGATCGCCGGGCCATTTCACTTTGTTCGCTGGGGTAATTTTGCCGATGAAGTGAAGGTGTAACAAGTGACCTTGAGGAGTGAATTAAAACTTATAACTCATTTGTTGTTGGTATAAGGTAGGAGGAAAGAGGATTTTAGCCTAGTCAATATACACATAGTTTGGTTTTATTTGCTGATAGCTATTTGTGTATATTATGTATCGGCTATGACATATTAATGCTATTAAGGGAAGCTCAGGAAGAACCTGGAAACAACTCAGGATGTTACAAATAACCTTGGTGATTTGTTTTTATGGATCAGGACTTACGCACGGGTCATGGAAGAAGGAACCACAGAGACACAGAGTACACGGGGGAATGAGAGTTTGAGAGGTTTTTTGCGTAAGTCCTATGGATAAATAAATATACATCATCAGAAATCCAGGCAGACTCCAGAGCTTCCATTAATCTGCTAAAGGTTGTTTGTGCTATAGTCAACCTCCTTAGCGATCGCCTAAAGACTACCAGAAACATCCAGTTAACCCACTATCTCTACCTCAGAATCCTATGCTATTATGGGTTAACTAGCGCCCTATGGCTACTGAATGCTACTAAGATAGCTTAGGAACATTAAAGTAGTTCAGGGAATCCTGCTGTGGCGGCATAGCCAAGTGGTAAGGCAGAGGTCTGCAAAACCTCCACCCCCGGTTCAAATCCGGGTGCCGCCTTTAAATAAATACAAGGATTACAGGGCTTATAAGTCCTTTTTTAATGGGAGTTTTAGGGCTTATTTCCAGAGCCTCTCGAGATTTTTGGGGTAATTTTGGGTAGTTTGGGGAAACAACTGAGGTAAAACTGGGGTAAACATGTAAGGCAAAGGTTTTTACCCCAATACACATTTCTGGGGTAAAACTGGGGTAACCATCAGAAGCGATCGCTCTACAATGGAAGCATATCAGTGATAGATACATTACTTTTGAGCAAGCAATTACAATCAGTATTAAAGGGTTAGCTCTTAAAGATGGATTGAAGACTCAAAACCAAAGACGTTTTCCGATTAATAATCAGCAACGTGAAATTTTAGACTCTATCAAACCTGAAAACTGTAACACAGATGATTTTATCTTTAGAAGTAAGAAAGGCGGCATAGTAGACTTTGGGGATTTTCTCAATCATGCTTGGAAAGGTTACAAAAATCACCGTGGTACACATGTAGATGGAATTGTAACTAAACTTGTAAAACAGGGTGTAGTCAGCGAATATCGCAAACCTTACCAATGCAGACACACTTTTATTACCCTTTGCCTAGAAGCTGATATTGATGCGAAGGATGTAGGAAGATGGGTTGGTAACTCTCCAGAAATTATTTACAAGCATTACGCAGGTAATAAACGTAACCTACAAGTACCAGAGTTATAAATTTGTTGAATTAAAATATAAGTGATCGCCTACAAAGCAATTGTGTCAATAAAAAATACGTAGATATTCCATTTTATATATTTAAATTGTTGTTCAAGTCTATTCTCTATCTGGAATGATGTCTTCGCCAAACTCACTAATTAAATTATTAAAACTATTGTCAGCATAATAACCTGAATGCCACAGATCATCTTCAATATCATCTATTTTTTGATCCATTTTTTTTATTTGTTCTGCAATTTCTATGAAAGATTCATGGTAAATTTTTATTTCTGAGGTAAGCATTTTTTTTAGTAGAATCTCTTCTCTATCTTTAGAAGGTCTTAAAGGAATGTAAGACCAAGTTGAAAAGCATCCTAAAGCATAACCTCCGAAGCACTTACCACTTTTCCAGTGTCCTAGAGAACCAAACTTATTATTTTCTATCCATTCTTTTTCTTCTGAATTTAAAGCTTCTACATTTAACGTTAAAAATCCTTCTTGGTTAAGCTTTATTTTTTTACAAATAGGCTGAATTATATCAATTAATGAAGGACTAAAGTATGTAAATAACTCAAGTTCATAACGAAATCTAGAATTAAGACTTTTATATTTTATAATTAAATGTTTACGCTGATCTTCTTGGTTTTCAAAGGTTGTATCAAAGAGATTTTTTCTAGCCATACTACATTATAAATTTTACACTGTATTATCTTAAAGGGTGCAATATGAAAACTGAAATTTTAAATATATGTCATTTTAATTTTAATCTAATTAGCCTAACCTCAGTAATAATACTATTAAATTCGATTCCTTAGTCCGTTATTAAAACTAAGTCTATATTGCCAAGAATTTAAATTTTACAGCATTCACGCACCAGCATCATAAATACTCCTTTGTCCAGAGTAATTCTCATAAATGTGCTGATAAAATTCCTGACACTTCTGTTCATACAGTTCAGCAGAATAACTCTGAGGTAATCTATCCAAACTATCCTTAATTGCCACTTCTATTGATGCTCTGGTTTGCTGTCTCTTCTTCCAATCCAAAACTAACTTCTCTTTCTTGAGAGTTTCCAATAATTCTCTTGCAACTTGTTTGAGTTCCTGTTCCTCTTTCCTAGTGAGTTTAATTTCTGGTTTAGTCAGTAAGTCAAAAATTGCTAGTTCTTCTTGAGTGAGATTTTTTGTGATCGCTCTTTTATCTTCAACGCCCAATTGTTGAGCAAAATTAATCAAATCATTGAAGAATATCTGCACGTTGCGTGAGTCAGCATTGTGTTCTGCTATCATCTGTTGGAATTTGTCCAGGTAGTTGATGCGAGTTTTATTTAACCTCACCATCTGCTGGAGTTTTTGCGCGATCGCAGTTTTGAGTTTTTCTGTCTCTGTTCTCTGGTAGTCGGTACTAGTAAATTTATTTTTTAACGCTACAAAGTCGATTTGACTTAAGTCGATGCGTTGACTGTGGGATTCCTGAATCACAAACTCTCCAGCAGTGATCGACAGATCCAACAGTTCCTCTACTTGTTCGATCACTTCGGACACATCAACTTCTGGTACTTCTGCGAGAATTTGGTCTTTGATTGCCTGCAAGTGAGCATTGATAGCGGTAAACTCATTAGCAGCAGGATCTAGGAGGATAGCTTTGTAGAGTTTGTTAGCGTTAGCTGCTAGGGAAAGATAAGTTTTTTTGGCATCATTATTAATAATGATAGATTCTACTGCATCTGCCCAAAATTTTGTGCGTGCAAAACCTTGTGCTGACTCCAGTACAGCAAAATCAATGCCTTTTTTGATACAGAATGTTGTGGTTTGGGCGATCGCTTCTCTCAATTGTGTTACTAAAGCTGTTTTAGCTTGAACTGGGGTAAAAATTTATTGAAAAGCTTGAAATACCTGCAAAAAGCTTGTTTTTCTTGGTCTAACCTCTGCCTTACCCCATCATAAATTTAGCAAGGCTTTAGCACAACTGGTAAAACCTAGATAAGTAGAAGCTTACTCAACTCAAACTTGATAGAGGCTTATTGAAAGAGCGATTGGGATTTGAAATTTCCCTATAGGCTCTTTGAGACACACAGATTAGAATAATATAGCAACGGTGGTATCATTGCATCCAAATGATACCGTAATTTTGTCTAGATATAGAATTCTATCGCCCTGCCAACGGTAGATTATTTCTGAAAGGAGTTTCCTGCAATGTCTACAACACCAACTACCCGACTAATTTTGGAGACTTTACTTCCCCATCTCAAAGTAGCAGCAGCTTATGCCAATTTTCTTCAACCAAAAATTGCTGCACTTCCGGCTAAAGAACAAGGCAAAAACTTTTTTGCTGCCGCCCTTACTGATGCAGATGTGGCTATTCAAAATCTAATAGAAGTAGTATTACTGGGCACTTTCCCAGAGATTCGCTTTTATGGTGAAGAGTATGAAAGTTCTAACAACACCAAGTATTTTCGTGCTACCGAACTAGGTTCACAAGGTGATTACTTAGTCACACTCGACCCGATTGATGGCACGAAGTTTTACATGGATGGACATTCTAATTACCAAATTATTCTCAGTATTCTAAATTCGGATGATTTTGAAGCAGTAATTGCCATTTCCCCTGCCGAAAATGTTTATTTTTACGCTTTTAGAGGCGAAGGTGCTTTTAAAGGGACGCTGGAAATGAGCTTAGAAGCCTGTGCCCCGTTACACATAACATCTGCCAAACCTTCTATTTTGTTGGGATGGGGAATGAATTCTGTCGCACCTTTACTAAAAGATCAATATAAATTAATTGATATAGCGACTGATTACTCTAGTGATATTCAAATTCCCAATCTCAATGGTATTCTCAGTGACGACTTGAGTGGAGCAGTTATCAAATCGGGCAAATTTATTGATAGTGCTGCACTCGCTTTTATTGCGAAAGAGGCTGGCTGGATTGTAACTACTCTGGACGGTTCGACTTTACCGCCACTGCACAGTTGTAAAAACTATAGCCTGCCTGGATTGATAGTAGCTGCCTCAAAATCTGTTCATCAAGACCTGCTGTCGGCGATGCAAAGCCTAGCTGTTTGAGGGTAAATAACTAATTAATTATTTGCTAACTATCCCTAAAAAAGATGAAAATCTGTATTGTTGGCGCGGGTGCGATTGGTGGATATTTAGGAGCAAAACTGGCACTGGCAGGTGAAGAGGTGACGCTAATCGCTCGCGGTTCTCATTTGGAGGCAATTCAAAAAAATGGGCTGAAGTTACTCATGGCAGACGGTTCCAGCCAAATTGCCACTCCGATGGCAACTAGTGATATTCAGTCAGCGGGGCCACAAGATGTAGTAATTTTAACTGTTAAGGCTCACAGTGTAACTGCGATCGCACCCTCTCTCCCTGCACTCTACGATCCTCACACAATAGTGGTGACAGCGCAAAATGGCGTTCCTTGGTGGTACTTTCGCAAGTATGGCAGTGAGTATGAAGGTACACGCATTCAATCTGTTGACCCAGATGGGATTATTGAAGCTAATATCGGTGCTGACCGCGCCATCGGTTGTGTTGTTTACCCAGCAACTGAGATAATTGAACCAGGTGTGATCAAACATATTGAAGGCGATCGCTTTACTCTTGGTGAAATCGACGGCACTAAAACAGAACGCATCCAATTATTGGCGCAGACTTTAAAACAGGCAGGATTTAAAGCACCAATCCGCAATCAGATTCGCACGGAGATTTGGATCAAATTGTGGGGTAATGTCGCGTTTAATCCGATCAGTGCCCTGACTGGTGCTACTCTAGAGGATATTTGCCGCTATCCCCTCACCCGTGAACTAGCGCGACAAATGATGAGTGAAACTCAAGCGATCGCTGAAAATTTGGGTATAAAGTTTGGCATCACTTTGGAACAGCGAATTAATGGGGCAGAAAATGTTGGTGCCCACAAAACCTCAATGTTACAAGATATTGAAACCGGACGCGCTACGGAGATAGAGGCGATTGTTGGCGCGGTGGCAGAATTGGGAAAACTTACTCAAATTCCCACACCTTATATTGATGCTATTTATGCCAGCGTCAAGCTGCTGGAAGCGACCAAAGTCAGAATTTGACAGTCCCGAAGTTTTCATGGGATTAGGCAGATATATTACCTACAGAAATGGATATTAGAATTTTTTCCTGCTGTATGTCAGATGATCTCCTGTAAATTACTTGTGATTACTGCGTCACCTCTCCCCCATCTTCTACCCTACTAAAGCTACCGTGTACACATAAGTCTTTTAAAGTTGCTACCTAACGTAGGGTGCGTTAATTTTTACAGGTCGATGCATTGGCATTGTAAGTCGATGCATTGGTATTGCAAGTCGATGCATTGGCATTGTAAGTCGATGCATTGGTATTGCGAGTCGATGCATTGGCATTGCGAGTCGATGCATTGGTATTGCGAGTCGATGCATTGGCATTGTAAGTCGATGCATTGGCATTGTAAGTCGATGCATTAGCATTGTAAGTCGATGCATTGGCATTGTAAGTCGATGCATTGGCATTGTCAGTTGATGCATTGGCATTGCAGAGCAAGATGTGGGGCAGCTTTAGAAGACTTATGTGTACACTGTAGCCTACTAGGGGAAGCCTGTAGCTTTGCTTTAGCTATAGGCGGGGTGAAGTTCTTTTATTATGGGAAATTCAGCGGACATGATATCACAGGTATTATCTGCTCGATTGATTTGACAGTTTAAGGTGCGGAATGGAGTTTATATACTTATCAAGTCCATGAAGAAAAAAAAAGTATGGCTATTAACGATACTGGTTGTAGCAGTAGTAGGAATCAGCATCATCACAGGACATAGTAATTCTCTAAAAGCTGCCTCATCTTTAGGTAAAGACACGCTGACGATAATTACTTCCCCAGATTATCCTCCTTATGAGTTTTATGATACGAAAGGAGGCGATCGCCAAATCATTGGCTTTGATATAGATATTGCCAAAACCCTTGCTGAAAAACTAGGGTTTAAACTTCAAATAATGGAATCCGATTTTAATGGATTAATTCCTGCACTCCAAGCAAATCGCGCTGACTTTGTAATGGCTGGGATGACGCCGACTCCAGAACGTCAGAAAAATGTTGATTTTTCAATTATTTATTACGAAGCTAAAGATACGATTGTCGCACCTAAAGGTAGCAACCTGAAGCAGCCCCAAGACTTATCAGGAAAAAAGGTTGGGGTACAACTAGGAACGATACAAGAACAAAATGCCCAGAAAATTGCTAAAAAAGTTGCGGGGATTCAGCTAAAGCAACTCAACAAAGTGCCGGAAGTAGTTCAGGAAATCAAATCTGGGCGAATTGATGCAGCAATTGTTGAGGATACTGTCGCTAAGGGATTCGCCCAAGCTAACCCAGATTTAGAATTTAATATTATTCCCTCAGAGGAGGCAAGTGGATCAGCGATCGCTTTTCCCAAAGGTTCTTCTTTTGTAGAACCGTTTAACAAAGTCCTTCAACAGATGAAGGATGATGGCACATTGAAAAAACTTGTAGCCAAGTGGTTTTCACTGAACACCGCCGCCAATCCTGCATCCTCAACTCCTGCTAAAGGCGGATTGAATCTCGACTTCACTAGAATTCTTCCAGACATTCCCTTTATTCTTCGGGGAATCCCTTTAACTTTGTTGTTTACGCTATTATCTGTATCCTTGGGGTTAATCTGGGGAACAATCCTGTCTCTATTAAAAATTATCGGCATCAAGCCGCTTACCTGGGTTGCTAACGCCTACACCTCTGTTTTTCGAGGCACACCTTTGTTATTACAGTTGGCGTTGGTTTACTACGCAACACCCCAGCTTACAGGCTATGACATTTCAGCATTGCAGGCTGGGGTGCTAACTTTTACCCTAAATTCTGGTGCTTATATGTCGGAAACCATCAGGGGTGGGATTCAGGCGGTGGATAAAGGGCAAAGTGAAGCAGCGATGTCTATGGGTGTTCCCTATTGGTTGATGATGTGGGATGTGATTTTGCCCCAAGCATTGAAGAATATTCTGCCAGCATTGGTAAATGAAACTATTGGATTGCTCAAAGATTCCGCGCTGGTGTCAACCATTGGGGTGGTGGAAATATTACGCAGCGCCCAAATCGTTGGTGCAAATAAGTATATTTATTTTGAACCACTGCTATTTGCAGGGTTAATCTACTATGTTTTGGTAATGGGTATGACGTTGGGTGCATCCGCTTTAGAAAGGAGGTTACGGCAAAGTGAGTAATGTAGTAATTCGCACGGAATTCTTATCTAAATCCTTTGGCAAACTCGACGTACTCAAAGATATTTCCACTGAGTTTTATCAGGGGGAAGTGGTTGCTATACTTGGCCCTTCTGGTTCAGGTAAATCTACCCTTCTGCGATGCATAAACTTACTAGAACAACCCACCAGAGGAAGAATCTACTTTCACGATCAAGAAATTACCAAACCCAAAGCAAACATCGCTAAGGTGCGCCAGCATTTGGTGATGGTATTTCAACATTTTAATTTGTTTCCCCACATGAATGTGCTGCAAAATGTCACCTATGCACCCATCAAAGTGAAAGGAATAAACAAGCAAAAAGCAGAAGAACATGGCTTAGAATTGCTTGCGAAGGTAGGTTTAGAGTCAAAAGTGTCTGTCTATCCGTCCAAACTATCCGGGGGACAGAAACAGCGAGTAGCGATCGCCCGTGCATTAGCAATGGAACCAGAGATGATTTTGTTTGATGAACCCACCTCTGCATTAGATCCAGAAATGGTCAAAGATGTGCTGGAAGTGATGAAAGCTTTAGCGCTATCTGGAATGACAATGGCGATCGTTACGCATGAAATGGGCTTTGCAAGAGAAGTTGCTAATCGGATTATGTTCCTCGATCAGGGAAGTTTAGCAGAAGATACTACTCCTAACGAGTTTTTTCAAAATCCTAAGTGCGATCGCGCTAAACAGTTCTTGGAAAAAATGCTTTAGAACAATTGAAATTCACCGCTTTTCTTGTATTCCTGAAACTTTTCCAAAACAAAGCGTTCATTTGACATTCTGCCTGTTCTGAATTTAATTCAGAGCAAAGAACAAAAAACTATAAGTAAGTTATAAAAACTTCAATTTATGAAAGGTAAGATATTACTACTCATTGTGTTTCTGTCCGTATTGGTACTCAGTTACTTAATATGTACCTTTTTTGGATATACAACCCTATGGAGATTGTGGCATATTCCTGTCATGATGCCAAACTTTGCTGATACTCGTGCAATCACAAGTGGTTCAGAGGCTAGTGTTCTAGGATATGATCCTTTATTTAATAATGTGCGAGATCCTTGGCATCGTCCTATGAATCTCTCAAGATTATGGAATGTTCTTTTTTATTTTAGATTGAACCAGAGCCATACTAATCTTCTAGGAACAATTTTTATAAGTTCATTTTTTTTGAGTCCTTTTATTTTTATTAAAAAGCTTGATAAACTGACAGCTTGTATACTTTCATGTGCCTTTATTTCCCCAGCTATAATGCTGGGTGTAGAAAGAGGAACACCTGACTTATTCTTATTTTTTATTCTGGCAATTGCTATAAGAGTAGGATGTTTTTCAGTAATAGCTGCATTATGTTTGATTATATTTGCTGCTTTTCTTAAGCTCTTTCCCATTTTTGGCATTGGTTTAATTTTAAAGGAAAAAATATCTCGATTTTGGCTTCTTTTAGCTATGACTTGTATGAGCTTTTTAGCTTATCTTCTTTTCACATTATCAGATGTCAAACAAATGATTAATGTGACTCCTAAAGGAACTGATATGTCCTATGGATATGATGTTTTTATATTAGCTTTAGAAAATCATTTTTAAAAATTAAATTATCTAAGTTTTTTAAAATTTATACTACCTATATTTTTTCATTTGTTATTATTTTTAATATTTACAATAGCTTTATTATTAGTATTTAAGAATTATAATTTAGATGAAAGTAAAATAGAAAAAATAAGGATATAGACTCTTTTAGAGTAGGGGCTGGTATTTATATAGGTACTTTTCTGTTTGGTCACAACTGGGATTATAGACTCATGTTTTTAATTTTTACAATTCCCCAAGTTGTTACATGGATAAAACAGAAAAACAGTCGTTACTTTTTAGCCGCATCAGTCACTTTACCGACAATAATTCTATCTTTCTGGTACTTAATTGTTTCTCGAATAATAAATTACTATTTAACTTTTCATTTAGGTTTTGTCATAGACGAGTTTTTCAATTGGGTAGTTTTCTCTGGTTTAGTTTATTTATTTTTAGCTTCTTTACCTGATTGGTTATACAAGAAAATGTACAAATTAGTTTTAGTAGTTCGTCAAAGATGGCAAATATTAGTTGGTTGATCAAAATTTCGTAAAGAATAGAGACGTAACAAGTTTGAACAAAAATACTTACAGGTAGTATAAGAATTCTATCTGATTTCTGAGCAGTTTTTCAGAGAAAACGCTGATAAAACTGGCTACTTTAGACTCAGTTTATTTTCAACAATCAAATTGGAGTTTTATGGTTTCAACCCATATTCTGCAGGTACGATGTTTATAAAGAAAATCTAAAGGTAACAAATAGCGATCGCCTGAAAACAGGATAATGCAGTTGAACTGGCCAATTTATTCCCATTCAACCTAAAACTATGGCATCTACACCTAAAATCCTCGCCTTTGCTGGCAGCACCCGGATTGATTCTTACAACAAAAAATTGGTAAAAATCGCGGCGGCTGGCGCGAAGGCAGCAGGCGCAGAAGTGACTTATATAGACCTCCGCGATTTGGCGCTACCTCTTTTTGATGAAAATTTGGAAGCTCAAGAAGGACTACCTGCCAACGCCCGCACTTTTAAGGACTTGATGATTTCTCATCAAGGATTGCTGATTGCTTCGCCTGAATATAACAGTTCACTCACAGCAGTTTTGAAGAACGCCATTGACTGGGCATCCCGTCCATATCCAAATGAAGCACCTTTGGCTTTGACTGCTTTTGCAGGTAAAGTCGCTAGTATTATGAGCGCTTCCCCAGGCGCTCTTGGTGGTCTGCGGGGGTTGGTTCACCTGCGGTCTATCTTGGGAAACATGAAAGTTTTGGTACTTCCCGATCAGGTAGCCGTGCCCAAAGCTTACGAAGCCTTTAATGCTGATGATACGTTAAAAGATCCTAAACAGCAGCAATATATTGAAAAGCTAGGAGATGGCTTAACAAAGATATTGCTGAAGCTTAATTAAACTCTTTAATTTGGCAGTAAATAACGAATACCTATCATTAACACAAAGATGCCATACAGCTTTTTCATTAACTCGGTGCTAATAAACGGCTGATTTGCAAACAATGCCCCGAAGAAGTTACCCACAATTAAACCAACTGCAATAATCAGGGCATATTTGATATTAAGATTACCGTTTTGGTGGTAAACTAAGGCTGCTAAAATGCCGATTGGCAAAATTTGAGCAGCCACAGAAGTTCCTGTAGCTAACTTCTGATCTAAACCAATTACTAATACCATTGCCGGAATCATAATTGCGCCGCCACCAATACCAAACATCCCGCCAGCAACGCCAGAAATTAAACCGATTAACAACAGTTGGATAAAGATATTAGACATAAAAAATGGTCGCCAAATTACAAATTAGAAATTAATATTTTTGGAGAAGATTGATTTTGGTAGCATTCCATGCACACCTTTTTGAGGATTGTTGACAACTTGAGTAATATGAAAATTCACAGCTAAACTACACAATACATAAGCGTCTTCTGGCGACAAATTTACGAAGCGTTCCAGAAAATCAATCATGTTTTTTAAAGCTTGTTCTAAGGCTTCATCTAAGGTTTGAGCAAAGCCCATTGTGATGATATGAGTTGGAGTTTCAGCAATTGGTGTTGTCAGTTGTAAATCCTTGCGAAGTTTGAGGGTAATTCTACCGTTCATCGAAGTTTCAATGGCGGTAACATTCACTTCGCCGTCTCCTTGTGCAGAATGTCCATCACCAATAGAAAATAATCCACCTGGTACAAAAATTGGCAAAAATAAACGAGAACCAGCTTGCAGTTCCCGATTGTCAATATTACCACCGTAAGAACCTGGTGGGACAGAAGTTCGAGAGGTTTCTGGAGTAGCGACACCAAGAATTCCAAAAAACGGTTTCAGGGGAATTTTTATGCCAGCACCCGCCGGAAATTCTGCGATATTGTTTGCTAAATCTAGAGGAATGAATCTCAAAGCAGGTTGAGGAAACTGATGTGGTAAAGCTCCCCAACCTGTACGAATGGCATTGAAGCCGACGGGTAAACGAGGTGCGATCGCATCTAATTGTACTTCTAAAACATCCCCTGGTTCGGCATCGCGTACATAAATCGGCCCTGTGAGTAAATGCGGCCCCCCGGCAATTTTGCGTTCTGGTAGAAGATTTTGGCAGATGTCGAGAAATTCTGGTGTGATAAACTCAGGTGGTGCTTTGTCATAAACGTAGTAACCAGTATAAGTTTCTACGTCAACTGTATCGCCTGAATTAATAGTGAGTACTGGTTCTAGCAGATGGGAGAAACCACCTAAATGCACAGTTTCTTTGGTAGCTTTTAAAATATAGTGAGTCATATTATATCCGCCTAATCATTACTAAAAAAAACTCTCTGCGTCAGAGTATCTTCCTAAACAATAAGTCTTCAAGCTGTTTATCAACTCCCGTCATTCCGTCAAACCTCAGATGAAAGGATGCCTACTAGTACTCGTACCAAATCTTCTAAACCTTCAGGAACACGATAAAGTTTAATATCTTCTGTAATTAGCTTCTGTTGTCTATTGAGTGTACCAAATTTCCAGTCATCTCCATTAGTAACTGCGCCAAATAAAATTGATGATTGATTATCTAGAGACTGATCCAGAGCTATTAATTCTACTGCTAGCTGTGTAAACCCCCTTCTGATATCTGATTGTTTTGCTTCAATCACCAATAGTGAGTTAGATTTATGTAAGTAATAATCCAAAGTGCCTTTGAGCTTTTCATCCACATTAAGTGGATATTCACTATATAGTTGAGCTTTTGTTTGATCGCAGATTTCAGCAAGGATAGGAGCAATCATAAATTCTCTGATTGATATCTCAGCCATCGGATTAAAAAGCTTTATATTGCGCTGTAAATAATTTTGTAAAAATTCTAAATAGCTAATATTAGCAAAGTGTCTTGGTAATTCTAGTTCTGTGCGATCGTAGCCGTACTCAAACTCAGCTACTACATCTATTGTTGGGTTAGGTAATAAAAAGTATTGACTAAAAGTGTAACTTTGCTCAGGTTTTAAAATTTTATATTTGCTCATGATTTTTTATCGTGTATGAACCATGCCGGATATAATATTACGAATACGTAACTTGCTTCTCGCCATTCGCGTAGCGTCTCGTAGAGAAGGCGAGTCAGACGCTACGCACAGTTGCTAACACAACTCTTGGAGACGCCCAAGGGACGCAATCGAGCGTCATTACGAATTAGGAATTGGTATGATTATCTCAACAATTTGCTAAACTCCAACTTTGTGGAGAGCAAATAAAAACAATTTGAACATCGGGAATTTGGAGGGGGTTGCAGAGTGGCTGATGATCAACGCATAGTCAATACACAACAGATACATCCAAAAGACTTTTCGTGGAAATTATGGCCTGTTGTGCCACTCTACCCATTTGGTAGGCGGCAGACAATCCGCAAAGAAGTGATTAAGGGCACAATCTGGAATTTTGACCAGATTCAGGGCATTCTCTATGTTGTTGTACCGATTCGCATGACTGTAGTTAAGCTAGAAGCCGGGGGTCTTCTCGTCTATGCGCCTGTTGCACCAACCCCAGAGTGTATTCGGCTTGTGAATGAGTTGGTGGCGGAACACGGTAACATTAAATACATTATTCTGCCAACTATCTCCGCTATAGAACACAAAGTCTTCGTCGGCCCCTTCGCTAGATATTTTGGGACTGCACTGGTGTTTGTGGCTCCCCATCAGTGGAGTTTCCCGCTAAATCTCCCCCTTAGCTGGCTTGGCTTACCCTCAAAACGCACTCAAGTACTCCCAGAAGATAGTAGCAAAACACCCTTTGCTGACGAGTTTGATTATGCAATGCTGGGCCCCATCGAGCTTGGGCCTGGTCGGTTTGCGGAAGTTGCTTTTTTCCACAAGCGATCGCATACTCTTTTAGTAACAGATTCTGTGCTTTCTATCCCAGAAGATCCACCTGCGATCGTTTTATTAGATCCATATCCCTTGCTATTCCATGCCAAGGATCATGCTTTTGATATTGTTGCAGACATTGAAGTAAATCGCCGTAAGGGTTGGCGGCGGATCTCGTTGTTTGCTTTGTACTTTCAACCAAGCACACTAGATATACGCCAATGGAGTCAAGTATTGCAAGATGCCTTGAAAGCACCAGAACGTTCAAGGAAAGCTTATTTTGGATTGTATCCCTTTAAATGGCAGTCAGATTGGCAGCGATCGTTTGATGTGCTGCGAGGGAATGGGCGTTTGTTTGTCGCACCAATTTTACAGACGCTGATTCTCAACCGCGCACCCAAAGAAACCATTGACTGGGCTGATAAAGTTGCTAGTTGGGACTTTGAGTGGATTATTCCCTGCCACTTTGATTCACCGATTAAAGCCGAGCCGCATCAGTTTCGCCAAGCTTTCTCTTTTTTGGAAAAGCAGCCTGCTGTCAGTAGGGGTTTGTTCAGCAGTAGCAGCTATCCCTTACCAGAGGAGGATTTTAAAGCACTTAAGAACATTGATGCAGGTTTAAATAAGTTTGGCATTGTGCCAGCAGCAAAGGAAAAAGTGTAGGAGAATTTTTTGTAACTTTAAGAAAGTGATTATTGATGATTGAAATTTCTATATCTATGACAAATGGAATAAGACTCAAGTTAGATGATAAAATATCTGAATCAATAAAAATCACTTGCTCAAGAGGAAATATATTATGTTAAGTATACTTTAGGGTATTGTTGTTGCACAGATTGCTTTTTGAGGATTAGGCTCGTATTTCATATTGCTAGAAATTTAATTCATGCAGTATTCCTTTTAGCTATTGGGCTTGCAATTTACAGTTTTTTCAAGGTGCGTAATGTGTAAATGAATAACTCATGACAGTCAAAATTTAGTATTCAGAAGTAAAACAGGCTTTCTGGTTGACTTTGAGATCCAATTTGTGTACTTCAGTAACAGGAATTACGCAAAAATCGGTAAAAAACTCAATTTATCGAACCATAATTTAAATAATGATCAACAGAAGAATAAGTGACAGTAATGGCGAATCCTAGAGATACAGAAAGTGGATGGTCGCAGTTAACTCGTGGTGCACCATTGGCAGTAATGGTAGCTGTGATACTCTACATCCTATACCAACTTTTACCAGTATTAGAACTTTTAACTATTGCAGCATTGATTGCTTTAATTTTGCGAACGTTATTACGGTTTTTGCAAAAGTTAGTCAAATCACAGGATCTTGCTGTTCTGTTATTAATTGGATTAATCGTCGGATTTGTTGTAGTATTAGCTACTGTAGTCTTACCAAGTGTGACGTTTGAGTCTCAAAAATTAATAAAAACATTACCAACTTATCTCAATAGATTGACAGGAGATGTTGAGCAACTACGTCAGAGATTCAGTTTTATTCCGGATATTTCCCAAGCACTAATACAACTACGGAACTTGACCGACCAGTTACTGGCTGGAGTACCAGTTTTCTTAGGTGAAGCTTTGAGTTTAACTGTGGAGTTGGTAGCGACGTTAATTCTAGCGCTTTACATGGCTTACGATCCTAATTCCTTAGTGAAAGGGATTTTAAGATTAGTACCAAGGCGACATCATCCACGGTTTAAACGAATCCTTAAGGCTTGCGAGACAAGATTGCGGGGCTGGATTTTTGGGACAGGGATAGCGATGATATTTCTGGGTGTTGGAGCAGCCTTTGGACTTTTGATTTTGGGAATTCCGTCAGCCCTGCCATTTGGGATTATTGCAGGTTTATTTGAAATAATTCCTTACTTTGGTTCGATTATTGGTGCTTTTTTACCAGCATTAATAGCACTGAGTATTTCACCGCTAAAGCTAATATTTGTGCTGATACTTTTCTTTGTAATGAATCAAGTAGATGCCCATGTTGTTCAGCCTGTGGTGATGGGTCAGCAAGTTAATATTCATCCGGTAATGGTGATTGTGACATTTCTGGTAATGGGTAAGCTATTTGGATTTATTGGTATACTGCTTGCAGTGCCTGCGGCAGCGGTGATAATTACGCTGATTGATGAGTTTACGCTTGAAGAACCGACTTTAGAGCAAGTAGCAATTGAAAGTAGGACAGATGTGAAATTGAACGACTAAATGAGCAATTCTTCAGCTAACTATTAGAAGCCATAGTTGATCAAGGTAAACGCACAGGAATTGCGAAAAACATGCTGGATAAGGATTATTGAGTCTTAACGTTTGATTCCCTTAAACCGTTCTTGCGCCGCCTGGAACGCTTCTTGCATCACCAACTGAATTTTTTGGGGATCAGGTTTCTTTCCTCCCATTAAATCACCAAAGTAAACGCAGGCAGCTTCCCCTAACGCCCAGGTATAGGCGGCTGCCCAAGAGGCTGCGATCGCACTACCAAAACCTGGTATAAATTTAATTAACTCCCGGGCAATTGCCTGTGCTAAAAAACCACCTGCGATCGCACTCACAACGCCTCCCGCCTGAGATGGCGTAAGTGTCTGCCCATATAATTTACCCAACAGACCCACCATTGATCCTTGCAAGGCAGTGAGTACGGGCATTGTGGCAAATGGCAGAGGTACAGCCGCGACGGTGGCAGACATAATCGCAAATGGCAAAATATAACGGCGGGCAGCATCTCGGTAAAGGTTGCCAAGTTGCTTACCAGTTTCTTCTTGATCCAAAAGCTGATAAATCGCCTGGGCTTCGGCTTCTGGGAGTAATTCTGCCAGGGAATCTCTCAGCGCTTCTAAGCCATAAAATACCGGAGTGTAACCATCTTCTTCTAAAGTAAAGTCAATTCGTACAGAGCGGTCAGTTATTGCGGCAAAGGCTTGTTGCATTGCGCTAAATGCGCGGTTGACTTCCTGATAATCTGGTGGATAGGCAGGATGATCGACGATATCGCCAGGATAAACCTCGTGCAAGCAGGTAACTACCAGCAGACAGGGAATATTTGGATACTGCTGGCGCAACTGTTGAGCAATTTGTCGTAGCGTGTCAGTTGCAAAATCATTGATTTTAACGGTGAGAAGCAGGATTCTGGCGGAACGAGTCTCTTTTTGTAAATCGCCAACTAACTCCTGAATAATTGCCTGAGTATCTTGTTTAACATCACCTAGTCCGACCGTATCAGTAAAAATCAATAACGGCAGGTCATTGGAAGGATAGGCATAGCGTTGGGTGTGTTGCGTGTGGGGACGAAATCCCTGACCAACAATATCGGCAGATACTCCTGTCAATCCCCTGACAATTGAACTTTTTCCGGCTTGGGGTTTACCAATCACGAGGGCTTCTGTGGTTGGCAGTTCGGCTCGGACTTTCTCTAAAATCTCTGCAACCTGAGCCTCGCTTACACTAAACCATTCAACAACCGTTTGTGCCACTTGTTCTACGGGTAAGAGTTGCGTTAAGCGTGTTGTTGCGTTGTTCCAGACACCAGCAATGCGGTTTGTCCAGGAATTATCGACCGACTTGGTTGTTGCTTTATCGGTCGGTTTACTCAATTGCTGAGAATCAGTTGACGGTGAGTCAGCATCACGTTGCTCAGTCATTTCCATCCAAACGGTAGATAGCTGTCTTTAATTTAGGACACTTTATAGTGTTTAAGATTGAAATTGTTGATAGATAAGACCCTTTTACTCATTTTATAGCGATTCTCATGCATGATAACCAGTATCGTTAGTAGTGTTATAAATCTGGGCGATCGCATTTTGGAGGTAGCGGTGGCTCACACTTTTAGAACACCAATTCAGTAATCCTGGAAGAACCTCTCCCTCAATCCCTCTTTGAAACGGAGCTACAGTGTACACACAAGTCGAATTACCCCCCTTAATCCCACGCCACTTACAACGGAGGGAACCTCCGCAACGCAGTGGCTCCCCTTGGAAAGGTGGGAAACAGGAAATCCAGTTCCCTCCCCAATGCATCGGGGAGGGTTAGGGTGGGGTAAAACCTTAATTAATCATCAGCTATTTCAGACTTATGTGATACACCGTAGCTCCGTTTCAAAGAGGGGATGTTTGGCTTCCCCAACCCTACAAAGGTGGGGGATTGGTTTTTGATTACTGAATCGATGTTCTAGACGAACCGTCGCCGTAGAAGAACGCTAGCACCAGCAAATCATTGTATCGGCTGACAATGCGATTGCATCGGCTGACAATGCGATTGTATCGACTGACAATGCGATTGTATCGACTGACAATGTGATTGCATCGACTGACAATGTGATTGTATCGACTGACAATGTGATTGTATCGACTGACAATGTTAATACAACACTAAAGTTATGGAAAGCCTCTGGGACACTTACTTATATCAGCTTGGCTCAATTAAATCAGCGATCGCTTTCAGCAATACATCTGGATCTACTGGTTTAGAAATATGCATTTGAAATCCTGCTGCTAGCGCTTGCTGTTGATTCATTTCCCCTGCATAAGCGGTCAAAGCGATCGCTGGTACGCGTCCTCCTTGTTGAGGCGATCGCGCTCTCACTTCCCGCATTAGCATATAACCGTCTGTCTTTGGCATTCCAATATCGCTAATTAAAACATCTGGTATCGACTCAGATAGCGCTTGTAATGCTTCCTGTGCTGAAGATACGGCGGTTACTTCTGCACCGTAGTCTTGCAAAATAAAGGTAATTAAGTCGCGGATATCGGGTTCATCGTCTACCACCAAAATTTGAGTGTTTGAAAGGAGCGAGGATTCCGGCTCAGAATCTAAAGACTCATTCTCTTCACATCTAACATCTTCACTTCTGACTAAAAGGGGTAGCTCAACAGTGAAGGTTGCACCCGATCCTTCTCCAGGACTTTCGACTTGAACTTTTCCCCCATGCATTTCTACAACCTTACGCACGAGCGCTAATCCTAAACCTAATCCCCCAAATGTCCGAGTAGTTGTGCCATCAGCTTGGCGAAAGTAATCAAACACATAAGACAAAAAGTCTGGCGAAATTCCCTTACCTGTATCACTGACCTGAATTTGAGCCTGGTTAGCAGCTTCCATAAGTCGAATTTCTACCCGTCCTCCTGTTGGTGTAAATTTTACTGCATTGGAGAGCAAGTTCCACACAACTTGTTGCAGCCGATTTGGGTCGCCCATCACTTGTCCCAAAGTGGGAGCAAATATGGTCTGAATTTGAATTGACCTAGCTTGTGCGGCTAGTTGTACTGTCTTTAGTGCTGCTTCAACCACCATTACCAAGCTTACCGGACAGATATTCAAGTTTAATTTTCCTTGGAGGATGTGAGACACATCCAACAAATCTTCAATTAGCTGGGTTTGTAACTTGGCGTTGCGTTCAATGGTTTCCAAGGCGTGGTTAGTGGTTTTTTCATCAAACTTGCGAGTCCGCAGCATTTTTGACCACCCCAGAAGGGAGTTGAGTGGGGTTCGCAGTTCATGTGAGAGAACCCCCAGAAATTCATCTTTAATTTTGTTGGCGATTTCTGCTTGTTGGCGTGCTGTTTTTTCTCGTTCGAGGAGGCGATCGCATTCTTTCTCGGCTAATTTGCGTAAGCGAAGCTCGTCGTAGACATCAGTAATATCCAGTACAAAAGCAACACCATTATTTTTGGAGTCATTCAGCAAGGCTATCCCCAAAACAATTGGGACTCGCTTCCCGTTGGGGTGGAGGTACTCTTTCTCATAAATTCTGGAAACTCCAGTGGCTTGCACTTCCAAGAGGGCGCGATCGTCTAAATCCTTATACTCGACAGGAGTAAGTTCTCTCCAATTAATTCTCCCTAAGGTGGCAAACTGATTACGAGTGTAGCCAGCTAGTTTAAGAAAGGCATCATTGGCATCAATAATAAAGCCATCCACATTCCAAAAAGCGACCCCAATCAGATTAGATTCAAATAAACGCCGAAATCGCGCTTGACTTTCACGTAATGATTTTTCTGCGCGTTTGTGTTCGGTAATATCGTGATAAACACTAATTACGCCTTCAATAGTTTGATTAGAATTCCGTAATGCTGTGAGGATGTATTCATAATAATGCACTCCATCAGCGGTAAGATATTCACACTGATCCTTAATCGGCTGCCCAGTTTTCATCACAGCTTGTCGTTGATTATCTACCTGCTCTACAAGGTCTGTAGGTAAATCCAGTTCTTGCAAAGTTTTTCCGATGATATCCTGGGGCTTTAAGCCTAGTAAAGTAGCTCCATCACAACTGACATACTGATAGCAACCTCTGCGATTAAAAATGTAAATGTGATCTACCGATGCAGTGAGGATAGCATTTAAAATATTTGCCTGTTCTTGGACTTGAGTTGTTAGTTCACGAGTACTTTCTTCTGCCTGCTTGCACACAGTAGTTTCCATACAAACTCCGATCATTCGCACCGCTTGTCCCTGATCGTCATAAATAAATTTTCCCTTGGCAGAAATCCAATGTACACTTTGATCTAATCGAACTATGCGAAATTCATTGTTGTAGTCAGTCTTTTGTCTTAAAGCCTGGGCAATAACTTGCATTACAGATTGCCTGTCTTCACGATAAACGCACTTCAGAAACGCCTCATAAGTGCCCTCAAAACTCCCTGGAAGCAGACCAAAAAGCACTTCATGATTTTCAGACCAGATAACTTGATTGGTAACAATATTCCAATCCCACAAGCCCATCTGGGAAGCATCTAGAGCTAGCCTGAGCCGTTCTTCACTCTCCCTCAGGGAGACTTCTATCTGCTGTCGCTGGACAATTTCTTGTTGGAGTTGCTGTAAACTCACCGCCCCATCTATTGGCAGATTGAAGGCTGTGGATATTCCTTGTTGAAGATGCGATTTAATGCCATACTCGACAACTTGAATCTGAGGATTCTGTGTTGCTGTTGCCAGTTCTGTTTCTAGTTTTGTTAGTTGTTCCTCAAGCGCTGCTTGCCTTTGTTGATAAGATATTTCTGATTGCTCTAACTCAGCCACACGCTGCCGCAGAACTGCTAATTCATCAGTGACTTGAAAGTTAGTTTTATCAACATTTGGCATCTTATACACTGCTCATAACTAAACAATACCGATTTGATGAGTAGGCATCCTCTAGCTTTAGCAGTATGGATTTTTTAGCTTAAAAATACAATCCATCAAAAGGTACATAGAAGTTTTAGCAAAAAGACATCTGATATTCATAGCGATGTCTAACGACAAGACGCGGGAGCATCCAGCAGTTATTTAGTAATCACTTATCTTTTCAATCGCATGAAAGCTGCACCAATCAATAATCCCACAACTTGCCCCCAGAATACAACACCCGATTGATTTACGCCAACAGGGGGAATATTTAAACTGCTTATACCATAAAATAATTGTTGCACAAACCACCAAAATATATAGAAAAAGGCTGGGAGTTCGATGGGGATATACAAGATTATTAGCGGCAAAATTGTGTCAATTTTAGCTTTAGGAAATTTCATAACATATGCTCCTAAAACAGCTGCGATCGCGCCATTTGCCCCAATCAATGGTACTGTCAAACTCGGTTCAGCTAGAATTTGTCCTATCCCTGTGATCACCCCAGCAGCCAGATAAAATCCTAGATAGCGTCTATGTCCCAGAATATTTTCGACAGTCTTCCCAAAAACCCACAAAAATAGCAGATTTCCCAATATTTGACTAAAACTGCCATGTATAAATATTCCCAAAAGTAGTGATAATGTTTGCCAAATTACAATTATCCAAGCAGCAGAGTTGTTGAATAGTGCATTTGTAATTGCGCTACTAATTTGGGCTGGAATCACCCCCCAACTATTGACAAAATAGCCCAATTCATCACTAAATTCTAGTTTAAGTTCCCATAAAAATATGGCAATATTAATGCCAATCAGCCAGTAATTAATAATCGGTTTACTCCGACAACGAATATTATCACTAATAGGAATCATACTAATTCGTAATGACGCTCAAAGACTCGCTAACATAATTCGTAATTAAGAAACATCAAACAAGTCATAATCCAAGCGGTTCCCTATCAACTCCCTACTCCCCACTCCCCACTCCCTCACTTCTGCTTAACCTGTGGCAAGATTGAAATCAGATCGCATCGCACTTAACTAGGCAAACGAGATGCTAGGAAACACACTTGTTGGAAGATACCAAATTATTAGTAACTTGGGAGGAGGGGGTTTTGGTGAAACATTTGTGGCTTATGATACTCAATTACCCGGATCACCTCAATGTGTTGTTAAGAAACTTAAGCTTCAGGCAACTGATCCAGTAACTTTAGAGACAGCTAGGCGTTTATTTGATACAGAAGCACAAGTTCTATATAAATTAGGAACTCACGATCGCATTCCTCAACTTTTAGCTTACTTTGAGGAAAATGCCGAATTCTATCTCGTACAGGAATTGATCAAAGGCCACGACTTGAGTCAAGAATTAATACCAGGTAAAACCCTAACTCAAGACCAAGTAATTTCACTTTTGCAAGAAATTTTGACAATCTTAGAATTTGTCCATCAACAGAATGTAATTCACCGTGATGTTAATCCCGGAAATATCCTCAGACGCCACCAAGATGGCAAATTAATCTTAATTGATTTTGGTGCAGTTAAACAAATTACTACCCAGGTGATTACTCCTGAAGGCTCAACTAGAGGTACCGTTGCTATAGGTACGCCTGGATATATTCCTAGTGAACAAGCTCATGGTACACCAAAATTAAGCAGTGATATTTATGCTACGGGAATAATTGCTATTCAAGCTTTGACCGGATTATCACCAGAGGAAATAGTAAAAGATGTTGATACTAATGAAATCATCTGGCACAATCAAGCCACGGTAACGCCAGAATTCGCTCAATTCTTAGATAAAATGGTGTGCTACGATTTTCGGCAACGCTATCCTTCGGCAACGGTAGCATTACAAGCGTTGAAAGAGTTAACCCAACCACCTGCCGAGACAATAGCGTTAACTCCTATTTCTCCACCAAAGAATATAACCAAACCCCAACCGAAAAAAGGAATATTAGTTAAAATTTTCCTAGCAATATTTTTAATTGGAGTTAGTGGAGTAGCATCAATATTTATTTTTAATCACATTAATTCAAATAACGCCATAGAATTATCTAAGCAAGGAAATACATTTTTTGATTTGCAACGCTATCAAGACGCATTAGAAGTATATGAAAAAGCCATTGATATTAAACCAGATTATGCTCAAGGATGGAATGGTCAAGGCAAAACGCTGTATAAATTAAAAAAATATAAAGAAGCATTAGCTGCATATGATAAAGCAATTCAAATTCAACCAGATTATTTTGAAGCTTGGAGCGGACGAGGCTTTGTATTAGTAAGTTTACAGCGATATCAAGAAGCGATCGCCTCTTTTGACAAAGCTTTACAATTAAATGATAAAAACTCGGAAGTCTGGAATGCTAAGGGTGAAGCTTTAAGTAATTTAAACCAATATGATCAAGCAATTAAATCTTATGAAAAAGCGATTGAATTCAAACCAGATAATTACGAAGCTTGGTATAAAAAAGGATTAGCCTTACAAAATTCTCAGCGATATGAAGATGCGATCGCAGCCTATGAAAAAGTCGTTGATTTAAAACCAGACTACGAGCCAGCTTGGTATAATTGGGGAAACGCGCTAGTCAAGTTGCGACGCTACAGAGATGCGTTCACAGCTTATGATAAAGCAGTGCAATACCAGCCAAATTATTATCAAGCTTGGTTGGCGAGAAGTAATATCCTCATGAATTTACAACGTTATCCAGAAGCCATTGAATCTTTCAATCAAGTAATTAAATACAATCCGAGTAACTATCAAGCATGGTATAATCTGGGCTGGTCGCTGCATCAAACCCAACGCTATGAAGAAGCAATAAAATCTTATAATAAAGCAGCAACACTTAAGAGAAACGACTATCAACTATGGTATAATCTGGGGAATTCACAATACATTTTGCAAAAATACGCAGATGCGATCGCATCTTATAATAAGGCAGTTCGTTATAAACCAGACCATTCTGAAAGCTGGTATAGCAGAGGTAATGCCCTGTTAAATTTGAAACGGTATCAAGATGCGATCGCATCTTACAATCAAGCAATAAAATACAAGCCTAATTACCAACAAGCAATAGACGCCCGCAATCAAGCCCAGATTCAACTGCAAGGCGAGAAACCAAAGCCTATAATTGTGCCAATTATCCCAGTTCCTAATCCTACTAATCCACCGCAGAGGACACCTTAGTAGACTGTGGCGTGAGTTTGCCTATTTTTAACAAGGGGATTTTACCCCTTGTTTCGAGAAGTGCTATATAAAAGCGGCAGCGTGCAAATCTTGTAAAGTACAAGTTTGCTGAGACTGCGGAATTATAAAAACAGACCTTTGACCACTGATGATATTTACTTTTTCTGCTGATTTTGTTTCTAATTTAGCCTGATTGTTTAAATATTAGGCGCTCACGATTTTATATCTAAGGCTTGCCTGATTGCACATATTCCATTGATTGGTTTGTTAGTGTGCGATCGTTTAGTATCCAAAACTTATGTATTAACAACACTTCTTAGAAGCAAGAATTAGAATTATAGTTGATTTGGAAGAATATTTTTAAATAAAAATTTATAATCCACAGCATTACTATAAATTTCTTGACTATTTTAACAAAAGCTGTGAGCATCGGTAATTTCTTGGGCAATCTAAAGATAACCTAGAATTTTTTCTTACCGAAGTATGTGATTAAGGAGCTAACCCTTGATACAACAAAACTCCAGTCTATTATCATCTGACAAAGGAAATTATCCCTCACGAAATTTACTGATTCGATTTATTCTTGGCGGCACTACCCTTGTAGTCAGTATTTCTGCTTATTTCAGCTATCAAGCTGCTAGAAATATGATGCTCAAAGATTTGAGACAGAGCGCTTTTGTAGAGGTACAGAGAGGGGTTGCTAAAATTGATCAGTGGTTATACCTTCGCCAAGTGGAGGTAGAAACCCTAGCTAATACTTCAACTGTCCGCTCCTTAAATTGGTCTGTGGCAGACCCCTATTTAAAGGCAGAAGTTAAGCGGATCAATGAATTTTTCCTTTTCCAAATAGCTAATCCAGATGGTTCATATTCCAATACAAAAGCTGGTCGATCAAATAAAAATATTCAGGATCGAGACTACTTTCAAAAAGCAATTTCAGGAAAGAGGAACATTTCTGACCCCTTCATTAGCCGTTCTACAGGAATTCCTTTAATTGCGATCTCCACCCCGATCTGGTCAAATTCTGCTAGCAGTAGTTCACCGATTGGGGCCTTTCAGGGCAATGTGAGAGTCGATCACATTGCGGAGGTTGTCAATTCCCTGCACTATGACACGAACAGCTATGCTTTTGCCCTCAATTCCAAAGGACAAGCAATCATCCATCCTAACTCGGCGTTAATGTCAACCGTAGAAAAACCTGCACCCAGCTTGCTGAAAATGGGCGATCGCAATTTAAATGCGATCGCCCAACGGATGGTAAACAAACAACAGGGAATTGAGTTGATGGAAATTGACGGCACTAAAAAGTATGTAGCTTATCTGCCGTTACAAGCCGCTAATTGGTCTGTGGCTTTGGTGATTCCCCGCCAAAATATCGAATCTCGATTGCAATTCCTCGATTTGATTGCCTTAATTGTCGGTGGACTGACACTCACCATGATTACTGTCTTGTGGCAGGTGCAAGCATTTGAACAAGCTCAACTGAAAAAGTCTAAAGCTGCATCTGATACAGCCAACCATGCTAAAAGCGAATTTTTAGCCAACATGAGTCATGAACTGCGAACGCCCTTGAATGGCATTCTTGGTTGTGCCCAAATTTTGCTGCGTTCCCCAGCTTTACCTAATCAAGAGCAATATCACGTCAATATTATTGAACAATGCGGCTCTCATCTGCTGACTTTAATTAATGACATTTTGGATCTCTCCAAAATTGAAGCGAAAAAGCTAGAACTGTATCCCCATGATGTGCATTTCCCATCTTTTCTCCAAGGAATTGTCGAAATATGCCAGATTCGGACAAAAGAAAAGGGCATTTTGTTTGTCTATGAACCCGCGATCAACTTGCCTACAGGGGTTCATGTTGATATCAAAAGATTACGTCAGGTGCTATTGAATCTGCTAGGAAATGCCATCAAATTTACAGATGAAGGTCAGGTTACTTTCAATATTGAAGTTATCGATCAACCTCCCAATGATGGGCAGATAGTAAAACATCGCCTTCGCTGTACTGTAGAAGACACGGGAATTGGCATAAGTACCACAGAATTGAGCAAAATTTTCTTGCCATTTGAACAAGTAGGTGAGAAAAAGCGCCAAGCTGAAGGCACAGGGCTGGGTTTAGCTATTACTCGGCAGTTAGTGCAGATGATGGGTAGCGATATCCATGTTAAGAGTCAGATCGGTCAGGGGAGTAGCTTCTGGTTTGAATTGGAGATTCCCGAAGCGAATGACTATTTTCAGCCTGCGATCGCTGTATCAGAGAAACAAATCATTGGCTTTGAGGGTAGCCCCTACACCATCCTGATGGTTGACGATCGCTGGGAGAATCGCACAGTGATTACAAACTTACTGCAACCACTGGGTTTTAATGTAGTTGAAGCCAGCAACGGTAAAGAAGGTTTAGAAAAAGCGATCGCCCTCAAGCCAGATTTAATCATCACAGATTTGCTGATGCCAGAAATGGATGGGTTTGAATTAATTAAACACCTGCGTCACACTCCAGAAATTCAGGATGTCTTGATTATCGTCTCTTCCGCTAGTGTTTTTGAAGCCGACCAACATCGCAGCCTGCAAGCTGGAGGTAACGCCTTTCTCAGCAAACCTATACAGGTAAATGAATTATTGCATCAATTAGAACGCTACTTAAATTTGGTATGGATTTACAAGCAATCTCAGCCTGATGGAGAAAAAGCCAAAGAAGCAACGACAGCAAATAGCCAACCTGCTCAATTAACCTCTCCTTCCCCCAAAGTGTTGCAGGAACTAGTCACCTTAGCCAGTAAAGGTAACTTCAATGCCATTCTCAAGTGGACTGATCAACTTGAGGAAACAGACACAACCTTCGCGCCATTTGCTAACGAACTACGACAGCTAGCAAGGCAATTTGATGAAGATTTAATCCTCAGTTTCTTGAGTCAATATGCGGTGGAAACAGTATGAAAACGACTATTGTAGACCAAAATAATTCTATCAATTACGCTCCTTCCAGGGGAGTTGTTTTAGTCGTTGACGATAACCCTACCAATTTACAAGTTTTATCCAGTTTTCTGGATCAGTCTAGCTTTGAAGTTTGGGCAGCACGCAGCGGTGAAAAAGCCCTTCAGCGATTAGAAAATGATGATTTACCTGATTTAATCTTGCTGGATGTGATGATGCCGGGTATAGATGGTTTTGAAACCTGTAAACAGCTAAAAAGCAATCCTCGTGTCCAAGATATTCCGGTCATTTTTATGACAGCCCTCTCAGAAACTGCTGATAAAGTTAAAGGTTTGCAATTGGGAGCCGTAGACTACATTACCAAACCTTTTCAGCATGAAGAAGTCTTGGTGCGGATCGAAAATCACCTAAAGCTAAGAAATTTAACGAAAACCTTAATTGCTAAAAACGTCGAATTACAACAGACTCAAACTCAACTGATTCAAGCAGAAAAGGTAGCAGCTTTAGGTCAACTGACAGCAGGAATTGCTCATGAAGTTAATAATCCGATCAATTTTATAGCTGGCAACTTAAAATTTGTTGAACAGTATGTACATGAGATAGTTAATTTACTGTATCTCTATCAAAAATATCTGCCAGAACCCCCAAATGAAATTCAAAATGCAATTCAAAAAAGCGACATCAACTTTTTGTTAAATGATTTATCTAAAATTATTCAATCCATGCAATTTGGTACAAATCGCGTTACAGAAATTGTGTCATATTTGAACAACTTCTCACGACACAGAGAAGATGGTAAAAAACTAGCTAATTTGCATGAAGGGTTAGAAAGTACATTACTCATTCTCGGACATCGGTTTAAACAAAATGCTAACTACCCAGCTATCCAACTAATCAAAGAATATGGAGATTTGCCACTTATTGAGTGTTTTGCTGGCGAAATCAATCAGGTTTTTATGAATTTAATTTGTAATGCGATCGATGCAATTGAAGAAATATATAAAAACAAATATTTAGGTAAAAACTATCAATATTATGGCTTGATTAAAATTAAAACTGAGGTAATTGGAGAGCAAGTTATTTTAAGAATTGCCGACAATGGCTCAGGTATAAACAAAGCAGAAAAAACAAAAATATTTGATGCCTTTTACACAACAAAACCCGTTGGGAAAGGAACAGGGCTTGGTCTATCTATTGCTTACCAAATTGTGGTTAATAATCATCACGGCAAGCTTACATACCATTCCCAACCAGATGAAGGCATAGAGTTTATCATTGAATTACCCATCCGATAAATTAAAATTTGCAAACTAAATAAAAGAAAACATCACTTTTTTATGTACTAGAACACCAATTCAGTAATCTTGAAAGAACCTCTCCCCCAACCCTGATAGGGAATGGGGCTGGGGGATTTATCTCGAAAAAAAGTCTCTGACTGGGAATGCCTAATGGGGGGCTGCCGCCTCAAGACTATATGCAACAAGTCCATTCATCTAAAAATTGCTCTAACTACCGAATGTTTACCTCTTGCAGGTAATTTACTCCTTGAAGATATTCAATCTTAGTAGCTGAGTTTTTAGAGACAAATGAATTTGTTCTTTTTGCAAAAGCTACCTTTTGATAGTCAACCAGCAGGCGTTGCTTTTGAGTATACTCATTCAGTTTTACTTGAGCTTGAGCATAAACTAGAGTATCGTTGGGAATATTTTGGAGCAATTTCAGAGCCAGATCAAAATCACCAATAGATGCTTTTTTGTAAGCGTTCTGCAAAAAGTACGCTGCTCTAATCTGCCGCTTTTTATTGTACTCAGCCAGCTTTTCTTGAACTAAAGCACCTGTACGACTTTCTTGAGGAATTTGACGCAGATATTGTAATGCAGTAGAAAAATCTTTTATCTGGGCACTTTCGTAAGCTTTTGCTAATAAATCTTGCGTCTGTACTTCAATGTTGATGGATGCTTGCTCAACTAGTTTATCTGTTTTAGATTGCCAATATAAAATATTTGGAATTTTAGCAACAGCATGAAGAACATCTGACCATCTGCTCTCATGAAAAGCTGTTTGAGCTATTTGGTATTGCTGTGCAGCTACTTGCCATTGTTGTTGCCACTCTTCAACTGTGGCTTGGGCTTCTGGATAAACATTGCTGTGCGAAGGAATTGATTTAACAAGTGCGATCGCCTCTTGCAAATCTCCTGCTTGATATTCTTTTGTGGCTTGAGATAGAGTTTCTGTTTCTGAGTATGCAGGTGCATTATTAATTAAAGAATATACACCAAATCCCATCACTAAAGAATTAGCCGCCAGTCCGACTTTCATTCCTGTTAATAACGGGGATAATTTCCCAGATGTAAGATTTTGAGAATTATTATCTTCTATCGCCGCCTCTAGGGGAAATTGATCATCTACTTCTAATATTTCTGGTGGCTGATCCCATGTTATTTGTTTGAGTACCCGCAGTACCTCACCCGCAGACTGGAAGCGGTTTTGAGAATCGTAGCGGATCATTTGACTGAGAACAGCGGCTAGATAATCGTTAACTGGCGTGTTTTGAGAACGCCAAAAAATTTCATTAGTATAAGGATCAGCCTTTAATTGTAATGGTTCTAGCCCTGTTAAAGCCTGAATGGCAATCATACCCAAAGCATAAATATCACTGTTGGGCTGTGTTTGACCAATAAATTGCTCTGGTGGTATGTATCCCAATGAGGTGACGGGAATCCGATAAATGGGCAATTCTGCACTTATACCAAAATCAACAGACTGGATTGAGCCAAAGTCAATCAGAACTAACTTGCGATCGCTATTACGTCTAATCAAGTTTTCCGGTTTGATGTCACAATGGATCACGCCTTGAGAGTGAACAAATTCCAGAATACCTAAGACATCTATCAGGAATTCTACAACTTCCCTCTCACTCCACAGACAACCCCACTGTTGCTCGATAGGCAATTCCGCAGTCAGTGCATGTCCTTCAATCCACTCTTGCACTAAATAAAATCGCTCGTTTTCTTCAAAGCAGGCGATGAATTCAGGAATTTGGTGATGGCTTCCCAGAAGCTTGAGGGTTTGGGTTTCAGTTAGAAACAGTAACCTCAGCATCTCCAAGTAGCCAGATTCGGAACTGCTAACTTTAATCTGTTTAACAACACATTTGGGATTCTGTGGATAATCTACGTCTACAGCTATGTATGTTTGTCCAAACACCCCTGCACTTAGGCTTTGGACAATTTGGTAACGCCCTTGTAGTAATTTACCGATTATGTGGTTGGTCATGACCTGGTTACTCAGTAAGTCCCTTTATTTAGTTTTTCTGACATTCCCACCTGTTTCCGGAATACTTTAGAAATAAATAACCAGAATTTTGATACTTTAAATACAAGTTAATTTTTTAAGTATTTTTGCTTATAAAGATGGTATTTTAATTTACTATAATTTATTAATTTTTAATATGACGATATATGTTTATATGATTAATAAAAAATTTCAAATTTAAAAGCCATTTTTTGTCTCTTTGTAAGGGATTAGACGTAATTTGAAACCAAAAAAGAAAGAAGCCATAAAAATTGTGTAAATTTTGTATAAAGTTTATGTATTTTTACTTACACTGATATTTTTTATTTATATCATGCTAAAAACACCATTATTTGATTTAATACATAATCTTTAGTGTCAATAGAACCCTAGTTCAATACTGAATTTTTCACTACGCTTAGTTACTCTTATTGTGGAGCAACCGTGTCCTTTGAAAAGCGTCTCTGGGTGTATAGACTAATTTAGTTTCAAGGAATTCCAACTGTACAGTGACAAATTAAATGGCATCGCGACAAATTAGTGTTATCAAGTTAAGCTTTACCTAGTTTAAGCTTGCAACGATTTATTTTGATGCAGCCTGTAAGTTCCGAATACTGATTTTAGGCTGAACGCTAGAGAGTCCAGGCTTCACACCCTTGATGACACAAAGAAAGGCATAGTGACAAATAAACAATCACTGTACAAAATTTCTGTAAAACTACAAAATACTTGGCCAGGAGAGAGTTAATAGCATGATTAAATTGCTTGACCAAAACAAAAGCAAGAGCTACAAAACGCTACTAATCAACCTGATTTTAAACTTCAAACAATATTTTTACTGTCTTATTTTGACAAATATCATGAATATAAGACTTTATGTAAACAATACCTTCGCTAAAAAAATAGGATGAAGAGAAAGGGCCAATGTAGTATAGTTATTGTCTTTCCAAACGACAACTTAAAAGCTACAAGCAGCCCATATTCAACATATTCACACTGTTACAATGCCTATAAGTAAAACTCAAAGATAAACGTGGACAGAGGTGATCAAAAGTGAGTATAAAATGAACACATCGGTTTAGATTAGGGGCCACTTTTAATCATCTAGCTTTTCTCGTTATGTTCTTACTTAATAAAAATTGTGAAATTGTATAAATGATTAGCTGACCCAGAACCGCCTACGATATAGTAATCACCTGTGTTATCAAGATGCAGACGAAAACTCTTACCTTCACTGCCAGCACCAACGAAAACTGGACTTAAAGGTTTACCATTAACACCATAGAGAGTAACACTAGCATGAGCGCCTAAACTATTAACTTTTAAAGTCAATGTTTGTCCAGCTTTAGCTCTTAATATGTAGATGTTATTTTCTGCATTTTGAATTGTGGTACTACTTTCTCCTCTAGCAAAAACTACACGGCTTGTAGTTAAGGAATTTAAATGCTGTCTGACATTTGCAAACTGTGCTATTGAGGGAGCCGATAAAACATAAGCTCCTGCTGTAAAAAGTAGGGTAGATAAACTACCGACTAAGAGATGTTTCATAACAAAGTTGACGTTTTTAGTATCTATAATAATTACTCGTCTAAGAGGTTGGTTTACGGAAAAGTTAAATTATTTTGCCTGACTGGCAAGCATTCGTAACAAGTTAAAATTAAGCTGATCCCACCCCTCGTTCATAGTGGAATTTCGTGGGCATGGGGCATGGGAAAGAATGCCAACGCCCGTCTAAGAGGTTGGTTTACGGAAATGATCGCTTTTCCCCAGATTTAATCACCAATACATAATAGCCAAAAGCGGCAACCAAGGCTCCAATGAGGACAATCAGCAGCAACAGCAGCAAATTGCCTAGCAACGGCGACTACTTCCACTCTTGAAAGCGATCAAGTACACTTTGAAGTTCGGTTGAGGACATCGGTGTGTCCAAGCGGTAGTCTCCTGGAAAAAGTATTTCCAAGCTATTGATAATTTATATTAATAAACTTAAGTAATTTACCAAAAAGAAATATTGCCCTCTTATGCTTAGAATATCCTAACCCTTAGCTTCGGTATCTTCCTCAACCACCTCAGATTTTTCTGTTAACGGCTTCACTACCCGCGCGATCGCTTCTTGAATAAAAGCCTTGATAAATTCATCTCTGCGATTAATCTGAAACTGTCGCTGCACAACTTCCGTCATTCCACCATCACCCCAATCTTGATCATGACGAAAATATTCAATAAAACTTTTACCAGCAATTCGCGTTAAATAAGCTGCTGTGACGCCTTGAATCGCTCTACCAATAATAAAGGTAGCAACATTGAGCTGCAAAGCTGTAGATAATAATTGAATTGCTCCCTTGACAATGCCCAAACTGGCGATGGTTTTCGCTAAAGAAAGGGCTAACTCTCGTCCCCGTTCCATATTCAATTCACAGCCATAGACTCTGCCAATTTCTACAACCATTTGAGCATTAACAGCAGCTGTCGCCAGCAAATCTACCACTGGTATCGGCGTGACTGATACTACACCAGCACCAATCCACTGAAAACGTTCCACGATTTTGTCAGCTTGACGGCGACGCTGGCCATCAATGAGTTTTCGCGCCTCGTCTCCCAATCGCAGAGATTGCAAAAGAATGTTATCCGCTACCAAATCTTCACCCTCAGCCCTTAAAACAGCAGCCGTGCGCCGCAACAAGGGGACAATATCCGGTTCCGGCTGAAAGGTTTCGCCAGTTTCTAGTTGTGCAGGTTGGGGATTAGCAGCGATCGCCACCACATCGTTAGTTGCAATAAATCCCAGTACCCGTTGACGCAACCTAGCAAGGATAGCTTCTTTATCTTCATCTGTATAGAGATCAGTTTTGTTAAGTACCAGGAGCGATCGCTTACCAATCTCTGCCAACCCCCGCAGCGGCTCATATTCTGAGCGTCGTAAGTCATTATCTACCACAAACAACAGTAAATCTGCTTCTGTTGCCAGTTCTCGCGCCATTTGTTCCCGTTCCGTTCCCGCTACCCCTGCTTCTAAAATCCCTGGTGTATCTGTAATTAAAATCTTGCGTTCTAATCCCTTCAACCGTAGACAATAGGTTTCTCCAACCTGAGTTGTACCCATCGGTGCATCCACCTGACCAACCATGCGTCCCATAATCGCATTAACTAGAGAAGTTTTACCAGCACTTCCCGTACCAAATACCACTACTTGAATTTCACCCCGTGCTAAGTTGGCTTCAATTTCTCGCGATCGACTTAATAAAGCCTGGCGTGTTACCTCATCTTGAATTTGTGCTACCTGTTGTCGCACAGCTTGGAGAGTTGTAGAAGCAGCGTCAGATTTAGCGGCGGGAATTTGCGCCGCAGTCACTCGCTTCGGGTTGCGGCGCGATCGCTTTTCCCCAGATCGAATCACCAATACATAATAAACAAAAGCAGCAACCAACGCTCCTATAAGGACAATCAGCAGCAACAGCAGCAAATTGCCTAGCAACGGCGAATAGGACAATTGCCAATAGAGGCGCGACAGGGAATCAATTAGCCATAGGGCTAGCCCCAAAATGACGATCAGACCAACAATCAGCGTTACTATGCGTGACAGAGGCATGGTTGGGAAAGATTAGTGGGTATTCAGTAGGCAGATGCTTCTAATCTTAATAGTTTCAGTGTTTTTTACCAGAGTGCTAGGAAGGAGCTTTTGATCAACCAGCAACGCTCACTCCATTTTTTGCGTCTATGAGAGCCAAGTATACAAGTGAGAGTGAAACTTGAGCCTCGGAGGGTGAAACCTGAGCCTTTGAGGGTGAAACTTGAGCCTTTGAGGCTGAAGCTTGAGATTCTGAGGGTGAAACTTGAGCCTTTGAGGCTGAAGCTTGAGGTTCTGAGGGTGAAGCTTGGGGTTCTGAGGGTGGAACTTGAGCCTTTGAGGGTGAAACTTGAAGTTCTGAGGGTGAAGCTTGAGCCTTTGAGGGTGAAACTTGGGGTTCTGAGGGTGGAACTTGAACCTTTGAGGCTGAAGCTTGAGGTTCTGAGGGTGAAACCTGAGCCTTTGAGGGTGGAACTTGAGCCTTTAAGTCGATCATAATTATAAAACTGAGTAGGAGCGATCGCTTCCAGCAGTAATTATAAAAACGATCACATTGTCATACCATTGACAGGTCTATTATGTTTTGGCGTGTTCTAATCTTTTAGTGGACTTACGAAAGTGTGTCTACACAAAAGACTTCAAGTCAGTTTTGGCAAACTTTTTGAGAACAAAGAGAGAAACAAACTTATGGGACTTTTCGATCAAATTCTTGGCGCCGTCGCTAATCCCAATCAACAGGGCAGCTTAGGTCAACTGGGAGGTATTATTAACACTGTACAGCAGTTGAGCGATCGCACTGGTACAGACCCGTCTACCATCCAATCAGTTTTGTCTATTGTGGGTGGTCAAGTACGTTCTGCTTTACAAGATAAGCAAGCCACAGATGGTAATGAAGCCACACAAACTCTAGTGAATCAATATGCTGGTACTTCAGCTAACCCCGAAGCCGTCGATTCGCTGTTTTCTCCTCAAATACAACAACAAGTAGCTGAGGTTGCTGCCCAGCGTACTGGATTGGATGCTGGTATAGTTCAACAATTGCTACCTTTAGCAGTACCTTTGGTGCTAAAATTTTTGCAATCAGGTGCCAATGCCACCAATCCCCAAGCTGGCGGCAATCCTGTACTGAATTCTTTCTTGGATGCTGACGGTGATGGTGATGTGGATATCGCTGATGCCATCCAAATGGCTAGTCGGTACATGAGACGGTAAAACTTTGTAACTCCCCACTTCCTTAGACATCGGCAATTAGGGCTTGCTAGATATTTAGGTAAGACATAGCCTAAGAAGATGGGAAATTTGCAAATATAAATCAGACAGTCTATGTCTAAATTTTTTGACTGTATTACTGACGAACTGCAAGACTTTATTGCTGCTCAACACCTTTTCTTTGTTGGCTCTGCACCTTTGAGTCCTACGGGTCATGTTAACCTGTCTCCTAAAGGTTTAGGCTGCTTTTGCATCCTCTCTCCCAACCGAGTAGGTTACGTAGACCTTACAGGCAGTGGTAACGAAACATCAGCCCATTTGCAAGAAAATGGGCGGATAACCTTCATGTTTTGCGCCTTTGAGGAACCTGCGTGTATCCTGCGTCTTTACGGTCAAGGAAAGACGATTTTACCGAGTTCTCCAGACTGGGACTCCCTGTATTCTCTGTTTTTGCCGATGCCTGGAACTCGTCAAATTATCGTCGCTGATATTGAACAAGTACAGACTTCCTGTGGTTTTGGCGTACCACTCTATGAATATCAAGGTCAGCGCCAGACTTTAGTAAACTGGGCTAGTAAAAAAGGTGAAGAGGGAGTTCGAGAATTTCAACAGAAGAGAAATCTCGTCAGCATTGACGGTTTAGCGACACCACTAAGTGAATTACCGTGAATTTGATAAAAGCGGACTTTGGGACATGAGTTATGGATCAATTCAATTCGTCCACTCACACAGGAAGATGAGCCTTTTCTTTGGCAAATTGTTAAGACCCTTTTGGATTGGTGTCACTACCAATTATTGCTTGGAACAAGTTTCCTAGTAAAGATAAAAACGCCGAAACAAACACTATCAGCATTAAACTAGCAAGGGCAGCAAAGGGAGAGATGATGAATAAGAGTAAGAGCGCAAGCATCAAAATTGTTAGTAATGTCTTATTCATCTTTTTTCACCTTTAATAGTTGCTATTCTTAAGCTAACCAACTAAGTCATGAACTTGACCACAGTCAATAGAAGGAATTAGTCTTAGTTCTCTGGTTAGATTTTGCGACCAAATGGAGTGGCAAAATTTAATTTATAAATCAAGAATCTGTCACCTGCCCTCTGTTAGATTTAACCTGTCCGCGCTTAGTTTTATAGTCAAGGCGCTTTCTTTGAGAACTGCGAGTTGGTTTCGTGGGTTTGCGTTTTATCGTCACTACAACTGCGCTTTGAATAAGTTCTTGAAGTCGTCTCAACGCTGATTCTCGATTATTCTCTTGGCTTCGGTGTTCCTGCGCTTTGATTACGACAACTCCTTCCTGGGTGATGCGTCGATCATTCAGCTTTAAAAGCTGTTGTTTATAATAATCCGGTAATGATGAAGCTGCAATATCGAAGCGCAAGTGAATTGCAGTGGAAACCTTATTCACATTTTGGCCTCCCGCTCCTTGCGAACGAATCGCACTAATTTCAATCTCACTCTGTGGGATAATAACTTTGTGGGAAATTTGTAGCATTACTCACAAGACAAAAAAGGAACTTGTAAATTTGAGATAAAAATCCTTTACTCGGTTTGTTCGGCAAAATCTATTACTACGTCTTGGTCTTCATTGTTGTTCAAATTCACCTCTAAAGTCTGTCCTTGTATTGTAACTTTATCACCCGGTACTAGTCGCCGTCCTCGTCGGGTTTCCAGCATACCGTTTACTTGGACATCGCCGCCTTGAATCATCAGCTTGGCTTGCCCTCCAGTTGGCACTATACCCATCAACTTTAAAAATTGATTTAACTTAATTGTGTTGTCTCTGATTTTCTTCATAGTAAGTAAAACTACATTACCTTAATTGTATCTTGGTGTTCTCAAGCCAAAGCGTGAATCTGTTGCAGCACATAATCAGCTAAGTACAACATTTCATTAATTCTAGGACTTACGCACTAAGAATATAAAAACAAAGTTTGAGATTGCAACTCTTGGAGACGCTACGCGAACGCAATGACGTAATTTCGTCACGGTGCATAAGTTCTAAATTCGTAGTTAATTAAATTCGGCAATATCCTGCAATGCCAATGTGTCCTTTGACAATGCCAATGTGTCCTCTGACAATGCCAATGTGTCCTTTGACAATGCCAATGCGTCCTCTGACAATGCCAATGTGTCCTCTGACAATGCCAATGCGTCCTCTGACAATGCCAATGTGTCCTCTGACAATGCCAATGCGTCCTCTAACAATAGACATAGGAGTGAAAACGAATGTAGAGACGTTACATGTAACGTCTCTACTCTGCCGCAAGTCAGAGAGGCGGAGCCTCAATCAGGGGCATTTCCAGTCGAAGACTGGGAACGAGATGAACGAGGTAATGTCTCAAAGCATTTTTGCTTAGTAACTTTCACGTTAATGTTGACACCAATGAATATTGCTGTGCCCGTAGGGCGTCTTCTATTTATCTGAAAATTGCTGATTTTACTAATTGGCTGTGGTGGAGCGACGCCGATAGCGTACCCCTACGGGGAAGCAAGCTACGCGCAGCGTCTCTAAGAGTTGCGTTAGCGAGTCTTGCCTACGGCACGCTGCGCGAACGAGCGTCATAGCCGGTCGTAGACATCACTATGACGACAAAAACAGTAATACCAGTTTATTATCTATAATGTTGATCGACAAAACTGCCAGATATAGGTTAAAAAACTAGTCTGGAAAGTTCTTTTAGTGTGTTCAGGGGACTGGATCTATGATTAAGCTCGGTTTATTAGTACAGTCCCAGAATAACTCTTTGGGTATAGGAAAAGTTACGGAAATATCTGATGCTAATGCGAACGTTGAGTATTTCTGCTCCATAGGGCAACGTCTCCAAAAAACTTTACCTTTAAATTCGCTCTCTGAAGTCAGGCTTGAACCCCAGGCTCGATGCTATATCAAGTCCCAAACCCAGGATAAATGGATAGTTGGCAGAGTTTTCATCTGGGATGAAGATACAGAAATGTATCAAATTGATTTACCAGACAAGAAAACTGCGATCGCATCTGTTGAAGATATTTACGTTCGTTGCAATTTACCCAATACAGACCCCATCGAAACTCTGGCGATGAAGGGTCACGAAACGCCCTACTTCCACGACAAAAGATTGGCTTTCGTAAAATCCTTGATTCAGCAACGCGCTGTCAGTCGCGGGATGACGGGACTGATTTCGGCAAATATTAATCTTTATCCTCACCAAGTTGAAGTAGTCAGGCGGGTACTGGAAGACCCAATTCAACGCTACTTGCTAGCAGACGAGGTGGGACTCGGAAAAACCATCGAAGCGGGTGCAATTCTGCGTCAGTTCCTCCTGGATGAGCCGAAAAAAGGTGCGGTGGTATTAGTTCCGCAATATTTGCTCAAACAATGGCGGCTGGAGTTAGAAAACAAGTTTTACATCTCCCATTTTGGCAAACGGGTAGCGGTGCTAGCGGTTGAAGATATTCATAAAATCAACCTGAAAGCGAGGATAGGCTGCTTAATTTTAGATGAAGCCCATCATATCGCAGCAATGGCAACCTCTAAGGATGCGGCAGTGCGCCAGCGTTTTGAGACTTGCAAAGAACTTGCTCATAAAAGCGATCGCTTACTTTTATTATCTGCCACTCCTGTTCTCAATCATGAGCAGGATTTTCTGGCCATGTTGCACTTGCTCGACCCGACAACCTATAAACTTGGTGATTTAGCAGGTTTTCGTGCCAAAGTTGAAAGCCGTCAGCAAATTGGTAAACTTCTGCTTTCTTTTAATGAAGGTGCAGAGCCTGTTGTTCTCAAAAGCAACTTGCAGCAACTGCGAAATCTCTTTGCTGAGGATAAGTATTTATTGAAGCTGGCGGATGATTTAGAAAACTTACAAGCAAATTCTCCTGAGCAAGAGCAAATAGTCCAAGCGATTCGCACTCACGTCAGCGATACCTATCGACTACATCGCCGAATGCTTCGCAACCGTCGCGCTGCGGTGGAAGATGTCATATTTGACCGCAATTTTACGCCGAAAGAAGAGTATGATTTAGACGAGCGATCGCCTGATATCCACGAACTGCTCAATCAATGGCGTAGTGTTGCTCCTGGTGAAAAGCAATATCAGCGAATTTTTCTGTTGTTATTTCTAGCTTCTGGTACTTGGTTAAAGATTTTAGAGCAGGTAATTACCGCGCGTTTAACTGGTAAACCTGATTCTAAACTCATCCAGGAGTTTAAAGAAGATGATATTCGCCTATTAACTACAACCCCCAAATTCTCAGGGGAAGAAGAGATTCTGCAATCCTTACTAAAAATTATTCGTCAACCTCAAGAGGACGGAGAACGGACGGAAAATTTGAAAACAGTGCTGTTGAATCAACTAGGTACGTACTTCAAAATTCCCGCAAATATTCGGAAAAATCAAAAAGAATTCGTCACGAGGATACAGCAGAGAATCAAGAGACCAATTACCGGCGATATTCTGCCCAAATTTATTGTATTTACCAGTTTTGTGCAAACTTGTGGCGAAATTGTCCGGTATTTGTCTGATACCTTTGGTGTAGAGACAGTAGCTAAACATCAATTTGGAGAATCACCAGACAAAGTTGAGGAAGGCTTAAATAAGTTCAAAAATAACCTAAACTGCTTTATTCTAGTATGCGATCGCTCTGGAGAAGAAGGACGTAACCTCCAGTTTGCCGATTGGTTAATTCATTTTGACCTTCCTTGGTCGCCTAATCAATTAGAGCAAAGAATTGGCAGACTTGACCGGATTGGCAGCAAAATTGGAGTCCAATCCTGTGCCTTGATTGGCCCCTATCTGCCAGATAGCCCTCACAATGCTTGGTATCAAGTATTGAAAGATGGGTTTGGTATTTTCCAACAGTCAATTGCCAGCTTACAGTTTTATGTGGATGAGAAACTTGCAGAATTAGAAACAACTTTGTTTCAATCAAGTGCGGCTGGATTGTTAGAAATGATTTCGCCTATTCAAGAGCAAATTGAAGCTGAAATAGCAAAAATTAGCGAACAGAATGCTCTAAATGAAATTGACGCTAACGATGAAATTGCCACCCAGTATTTTCAAGATTTAGATAATTACGATGCTTGCCATCTAGAAATTAAAAAAGCAATTGAAGGCTGGATTTGTGATGCATTGGGATTCAGGGCACTCAATAACCCAGATTCATCAGAGATTCGACGTTATCAACCGACAACGCGGACATTGGTTCCCATAAATGAGCTAAAAAACCGTTTTGCTGAGAGTTCTTTAGACCAATTTGGTACTTATAATCGCAGGGTAGCAAATCAGAATTCTGGTATTAAACTCTTTCGGATTGGGGAAGGATTTGTCGAAGCACTCTTAAACTATATAAACTGGGATGACCGAGGTGAAGCCTTTGCAATGTGGCGCACTGATGCATCTTGGGATGCTAAAGAAGGGAAGGAGTGGTTTGGTTTCCAATGCAATTATGTAGTTGAGGCAAATTTAAGAATCGCCAAACAAGTTTTACTAGATAACAAACTAGATAATTCTCAATTTAAAAACTTGCAGCGACGTGTCGATGCTCTATTTCCGCCAATTATAGAAACTATCTATGTTGATGGTCGTAAGGAGCCAATACGTGTTGTTGAGGATAAAGCAATCTTAGGTATCCTGCAACGTGCATATAAAGATAAAAACAATAATCAAGGACGAGATTACAATCTGGCAAAAGAGCGCTTAGGAATTATTGACGATTTTGTTGACCCTAGTAAATGGCAAAATTTTTGCTATCAAGTGCGGAACACTTCTTCGGAATTACTCTCCAATCGTCCCGATTTTATTGACTTGTGCCAAAGTTGTGCTAATGTTGCTGAAAAGAAATTAGGCAATAGAGTAGAACAATTACGCCTACGCTTGAACCAGCAAAGTTGGGATAATGCATTAGCTGAAGAATTGAAGATAGAAACTGCTTTAAATGCAGCCATTCTAGAGGGAATTCGCCAGCCCCAGATTAGACTTGATTCTGTCGGTTTTATTATTGTATCGGGGCGATCGCTTGTGCAATTTGAGTGATATTATGTGCAGTAAAATAGCCATAATATCTCCGTTAAACCTGCCTGCAAAGAGGTTTTTTATTCTCGTTGTCGTTTCCATGTTCAGCATGGGAACGACAACGAGTTTCACCTTTTCTGTCACCGAGAATAATAATTTCCTCTGCCCTTGGCAATGTGTCAGCGATCGCGAGGGTTTACAATAGAATTGTACTAGTGTGAAGCAGTCGCTTCAGAATGCTTATGCTAATCCAGTTTCGGTTTCATCCTGAGAAAGCCGTTGAAGCCGCAGCGGTACTTTTAAAGCTGCACGGTAAGCCTATGAAGTATTTAGGTTTACTTAAGATGCTTTACATAGCTGACCGTATTGCATTGAAACGCATGGAGCAACCGATTACTGGTGATCATTATGTGTCGATGGATTACGGCCCTGTCCTGAGCGGTGTTTATGATCTAATCAAGGGAAAGCCCGTTCATAAAGCCTTACCTCTCTGGTCTAAGTTCATTTCTCCTCGTAATGAAAATCATGTTTCCTTGTTGGATGATCCAGGAGACGAAGACCTTTGTGAAGAGGAAGAGGAAATCATTCAGCAGGTTTATCAAGCTTTTGGGCATCTTGACCCTTTTGATGTTGCTGAGTGGACTCATGACCTTCGAGAATGGAAAAACCCTCATGGCTCTGCCATCCCGATTTCGGTAGAGGATATTCTCAAAAATGTGGGTAAGAGTGACGAGGAAATCGAAGAAATTCAGCAAGAAGCCAGTCGAGAAGCATATCTAGATGGGATTTTGAATGGCTAGCATCACCATTAATTTGGGAGATGCATTTTTGCTGGATACGCCTCCTAATAGTGAACACCTCTACATCGCAATTGCACAAACATCTGAAAGCAACTATCTGTTCGTCAATGTCACTACCCGCAGACCTAATTCTGAAACTTCCTGTATTCTCCTACCGGGTTCAGGTATACCAAGCTTTATAGTCCATGAGTCGGTCATAGCTTATCAGTTTGCTCGTGAGATGGATACTACTCAATTAGCTATTTTTATTACCATTGGTAGCCCTATTCCGAAAGGAACTTGTTCGATGGCTGTTATTACACAGATTCAGCAAGGTGGTTTAGTCTCCAAGCGGTTGAAGAAGAGGTATAAAACTGCTCTGAAAACTTTCTTGGGAATACTATAAGATGTCATAGCTCGCAGTCACAGATGGAGAGCGCGTAGTACTGGGAAACTGAGTTGACATAGCGAAGGTATTGATAAAATTAATTATATTTTTGACTTTACCTGAAAAATAAGTAAGTATTAACACTAGTGATACTGAAACGAAGTGATTATAATAAAAGTCAAAAATGAAACGTTCAAACCGCCTTGCTTGGATGGCAGCGATCGCAGTAGCTGCAATCGTTTTACTTAGTCTGATTGCGGCTCCCAATAATACTAAACTTAACACTGGCTCTACCTATAACCGCGCCTCTGATGGCTATGGTGCTTGGTATGCTTTTATGCAACAGCAGGGAATTTCTATCAAGCGCTGGCAAAAGCCTTTTAGTGACATTCAGCCAGAGAACAGCCCAGTTACTGTTCTACAGGTAGGCGGTCATCCAAGGGAGACGATACTGGATAGTCAAGAGCGTGAATGGGTAGAAAAAGGGAATACTTTGGTAATTTTGGGTGCAGGGGCGCGGGTTACAGAAGCGGAGTTTAGCACTATGCAGAAATCTCCCCAAGGTGATATCAAAATTGATACACGTAGACGATATAAGAAAGCTAACTCCAAGCAAGTTGATTTAGGCGATCGCTTTGGTGCTGTTGTCTGGAAAGAAAATTACAAAAAGGGAAAGGTGATTTTTTCTACCACTCCTTATTTAGCCGCCAACGCTTACCAAGATTATTTAAGTAATTTCAAGTATCTAGCCAATTTGGTTACGGAAAAAGGTAACACAGTATTTGTCGATGAATACATCCACGGCTATAAAGATGCCGATGTCAGGAAGAAAGAGAGTGAAGGAGATTTATCTAGCTTTTTTGCTAAAACTCCTTTATTTCCAATATTAATACAGGGATGTATCCTACTATTGATACTAATTTGGGCACAGAATCGCCGCTTTGGCAAGCCAGTAGCTTTAGATACACCAGTTGTAGATAACAGCGAGGCATACATCCAAGCTTTAGCCGGAGTCTTGCAGAAAGCTGATACCACCGACTTTGTTGTAGAGATGGTGGGGAAACAAGAACAACTACAACTCCAAAAAGCCTTGGGATTAGGACAAATACTTTTAGAACGTCAAGCCTTGATCCATTTCTGGATAGAAAAAACAGGCGCAAGTGCAGCAGAACTAGATGCAGTTTTAAAGCTACAATCTGGCAAAAAATCCATCAGTGAACGAGAACTGTTAAGCTGGTTGGGGAAATGGCGAAGCATTAGACTAATTCGTAATTAATTTTTTGGGACTTCCAAAAAAAATATCTCAAAACTAACGCAAAAATACTCTCTATTTATTCTCTCTGTGCTCTCTGCGTCTCTGTGGTTCGTTTATTTCTTGTAAATCCCTTTGAAATTATACATAATATTTCTGCATTAGTGATTTATCAATAAAAAATATGAGCGAAACTCATCCTATCTTAATTCGCCTTGGTCAAGGTCTTAATCAAGTAATTCTCGGACAATCTAACCTAATACAACAACTTTTAGTAGCATTGCTAGCGGGTGGACACGTAATTTTGGAAGGAGTTCCGGGAACTGGTAAAACCCTCCTAGTAAAAGTGTTGGCGCAATTAATCCAAGGGGAGTTTCGCCGGATTCAACTAACACCAGATGTTTTACCTTCAGATATTACTGGTACAAATATTTTTGACTTGAATAGCCGCAATTTCACTTTGAAAAAAGGGCCAATATTTACCGAAGTGCTGCTAGCTGACGAAATCAACCGTACTCCTCCCAAGACACAAGCGGCGCTACTGGAAGCGATGGAAGAGATGCAGGTAACGCTGGATGGTGAAAGTTTACCCTTACCAGATTTATTTTGGGTGATTGCAACCCAAAATCCCCTGGAATTTGAGGGGACTTATCCCTTACCAGAGGCGCAGTTGGACAGATTTTTATTTAAGCTGGTGGTAGATTACCCTGATCAAGCTGCCGAAAAGCAAATGTTACTCAATCGTCAGGCGGGTTTTGCAGCACGGCGTTTGGATATTAGCCGTTTGAAACCAATAGCAACAGTAGCCGAGATTTTGCAAGCACGACAAGCAGTCAAAGAAGTTAAAGTATCAGAAGCGATCGTTGATTATTTATTGGCATTGGTTAGAACATCGCGTCAATATCCCGATTTAACTTTGGGCGCATCGCCTCGCGCCGCTGGTGCTTGGTTGCAGACATCTCAAGCCCTAGCGTGGTTAGCTGGAAGGGATTTTGTAACGCCGGATGATGTCAAAGCAGTTGCATCACCCCTGCTACGTCATCGCCTCATTTTGAAAGCAGAAGCGATGCTGGATGGTTTACAAATGGATGCGGTAATTGCGTCGGTAATTAATCAAGTACCAGTTCCAAGGTGAAAAAATTCTGGCGTTGCTGAATGCAGGGATGAATGGATTTATTTGCGATGTGGCAGTTATTGTAATTTGAGGAAAGTTTTCGTACCAAAGACCAACGCTATAGAAAGGGCTGGGTGTCGAGACACAAAGAATTTCGTTCACCTCAGTTTTATTACTCCCCACTCTACACCCGCCCTGAAATGGTTTGGTAAGGGAAAATTATTTGTAAGCGGCTTACCGTAGACTACAGTAAACCAGTAGCCAGTTAAGTTGTCTCCCACTTCGCAATGTTTGTTGTTAAACTTATACTGAGTCTTTTTTTTACAAAAAATCAAAAAATACTTAACCAATGGTAGATGCCAAAATCGATGAAAATACAGTGATATTAAATTCTAATTCTCCATTTGCTTCCTTTTGCTTGCATTATCTTTTGCTTATATAATTTTGATACTACCTTTACATTAGCCCTTAATTGTAAGTATGAGATAATACATGTTATACTCCTTCGTTAGACAATGCGTAGTCTTATGCTTGGTATTAAACAAAAACCTCATCAAAATTACTGAACTAACACTTTTGAGTAAAAATTAATAGAGTAGAATAACTGAATGTAGCTCAAATATTTTTAAAATTAAAAGCAGGATTTTTTAATGATCAGCTTAAGTAATTCGGAAAACAGCACAGTTAGCAGCATAGCAGCCACTAATAGGCTGGCAAGGGCGATCATGGTTTCTGGTGGGGAGTTCTCACTGATATTAGCTTGTTGTAACAGTGTCGAAAAGCAGCAGCAAGTGCTAAATGTGTTAATAGAATTTTCATCAGCAGACATCCAGGAAATCCTGCTTTCACCTGCGGCTGACACATTATATGCAGCTATTACAACTAAAATTGGTGCTACTCAACCCGAAGCTTTGATGGTACGGGGTTTAGAGTCTGTAGTGGAAATTAACCAACTAATCATCAGTACCAACATTATGCGAGATGAGTTTCGGAAACAGTTTCGCTTCCCGTTGGTGTTGTGGGTGAATGAGGAAATTCTCTGCAAGCTAGTGTGGCTAGCACCAGATTTAAAAGACTGGGCAGCCAGTACTATTAGATTTGATATACCTCACAATCACTTAGTTGAATCTGAACAACAAGCCATCAGGGCCTAATATTGCCTAAGATTGCCTTTAAAATTTTATATCCGCTAGCTTGAGGCGAGCAAAGCCATAAGCTATGCTTCTGTAGCATTCTTTTCTAAAATTACTTTTATTGAACCCTCGCTTGCGAAGGTGAGGCGAAAAACGTTGCAAGAGAGCGTTGTGGATTGTCTTCTCCAACGAACTTCTCATCTTATGAAACCTGAGCTTCTAAGTTTTTACTTGATTGCCGTTGAACTATAGGGCGTTTTAATTAAGTGCATTTTTATCCAGAATTTGTATAAGGAACAAACAATCACTACAGCAGCGTCTGTCTTGATAGCTGTTTCACAAAAGAGATCCTAAATTAATTTCAATTGGTGAAGTTATAGAAATTATATACTTTATTGTATATTCTTGCCTAAATACTATTTATGAGTTCTATAACTCTTGACTAACATCCCTATATTACTATGAAATTCATGCTGAAAGACTACTTTAACCCCAATAAAATGCGAATTTTCACTGCTTTGATTTTGACTGGAATTTTGTCTGTTGCTAGCAGTTTAACACTTATCAAAGATGCTACGGGCGCTACTGCAAAGTTTTCGTTAGAAACAAGCAATGAAGTTCTCAAGGACAATATTAAACCAAACCGCTTGCCACGTCCAGTAGCTAACGCGGTACTGCAAGATTTAGGCCGCAGACAGGGAATTTCAACCAGACAAGTGCAAATTATTGATTATAATCAACAGACTTGGCGTAATGGTTGCTTGGAACTGCCTCAACCTGATGAACTCTGTACCCAAGCGTTAGTTCCTGGTTGGCGGCTTGTGGTGTCCAATGACAAACAAAACTGGATTTATCATACCAATAATAACGGGCGATCGCTACGTTTAGCTTCGACAAACACTTCTTCAGATAAATTACCTGCATCTGTAAAAAATGCTGTTTTGCAAGCCGCCTCTAAACGTTTGCAACAGCCAATTTCTCAGCTAACCATCATTCAGGCTCAACAGCAAACTTGGAGAGATGGCTGTTTAGAATTACCTAATGCTGATGAATTCTGTACCCAAGCTTTGGTATCAGGTTGGCGGGTGGTTGTTGGTCAAGGTGAACAAACCTTGGTTTATCATACCAATCAAACAGGTTCTGCAATCAGGCTGAATCAAAAGGCTAGCTCAAGTCCACTGACCCCTGTGCAAATTCCAGTCAGCCAGTTACCACCACCATTAGCTCGATATGTAGTATTTCGGCAAATTTCCAGTGGTGGTTTTGCTGGCAGAACTTATGAGACTGTTTTACTCAAAGATGGGCGATTGATTCGGGTACGGATTGGTGATGCCAATGATTCTGAGCGTAGTGTTCGCCGCGTTTCTGTGCAACAGGTGCAACAATTTCAGAGCTTTTTAGAACGTTCTAAATTTAGTAAGTTTCGGAATCTGAGTTACCCAGCGCCTAATGGTGCTGCTGATTATATCACCTACACTCTCACCAGCCAACAGGGTACGGTTCAGTACAATGATATTTCTCTAAATAACCTGCCAAAGAGTTTACAGACAATAGTCAAAGCTTGGAATCAACTCGCAGCCAGCGCCAAATAGTAAACCTCAGTGATCAGATTAAATAGCGATTGTTTTAGCGCTTACAATCGAAACGATCGCTATTCATGCTGATTGTTGATAATTTGATCATGTCTGTAGCAAATGATGAAAAGGTTTGTCAAGTGGTGTGTTGAGTTTCATTCGTGGTGGAATATTCGCCAAAGCAGAAAGCTAGGGTTATTTGCCGTCATTGTTACCTTAAGTGTGGTAGCTACGGTGATGTTATCGTTCCCATTGAACGCTCAAATAAATCTGCCACGAACGCCAGCATCTGAGTTAAGGGGAGTGTGGTTAACAAATATTGATAGTGACGTGTTATTTCAGCGCGATCGCCTCAAGGGATCTTTGCAACGCCTTGACGAACTCAATTTTAACACTATATATCCGGCGGTTTGGAATTGGGGATATACATTGTATCCTAGCAAAGTTGCAGCCAAAGTTATCGGGCGATCGCTCGATCCCACACCCGGACTCAAAGGGCGAGATATCCTCAAAGAAATTGTTTATGTGGGACATCAAAAAGGGTTAACAGTGATTCCCTGGTTTGAATTTGGCTTCATGGCACCAGCAGAGTCTCTATTAGTTAAAAATCGTCCCCAATGGCTCACCAGTCGCAGCGACGGGACTCGGATTGTCAAAGAAGGCATACATAATCGCGTTTGGCTAAATCCTTTTCGTCCAGAAGTACAACAATTTATTCAAGATTTAATTGTTGAAATTATTAAAAACTACAATATCGATGGTATTCAATTTGATGACCATTTTGGCTTACCATCAGAATTAGGGTACGATGCCTATACAGTGGCACTTTACAAAAAAGAACACCGTGGTCAAGCTCCCTCCAAAAACTTTAAAGATCCAGAATGGGTGCGTTGGAGAGCTAACAAAATTACCGAGTTTATGAAACGGGTATTCAAAGCTATCAAAGCTACTAAAAAAGATTGCCTGGTTTCTGTTGCTCCTAATCCTCAACGTTTTTCCTACGATTTCTTTTTAGCAGACTGGCAGAAGTGGGAACGGCTGGGAATTATTGAAGACTTAGTTTTGCAGGTATATCGGGATGATTTAAATGTTTTTATCAGCGAATTAGAGTATCCAGAAGTGAAAGCGGCAAAAAGACATATTCCCGTGAGTGTGGGCATTATGGCTGGGTTGAAAAACAAATCTGTACCGATGCAACAGATTCAAACACAAGTGCAAAAAGTACGCGATCGCAATTTTGCTGGAGTCTCTTTCTTCTTCTATGAAACCCTTTGGAATATCAGCAAAGAAAAGCCACAAGAACGCCAAACTGGTTTCCAAAAAATCTTCCCCACACCCGTAACTTACCCGAATTTGCTAGCAGGTTGGAAACCGTTCAGTTAATTTTCCTAACTAGAATTACGAATCGGGTTTAACTTTTCTAAGTATCGCATGTGCTTCACTCCTAACTCCTGTACAGACGCGATTAATCGCGTCTGTAATCCTAACTCAGACACTATCCTATTCCCAAACGCCCAGCCAAGCCCGGAGTTAGGGGTAAAAGCGTGGTAATCATCAAGAATAGAGCCAAAAGCCCCAAAGCAGCTCTAGCATCATCAGGTTCAGTGACTTCATTCAAGCTGGGGCGTTCTTGATCCCGTTGCAAAAAGAAAATTACGATCGCCCAATACATGGCAAGAGTATTACCGAGAGACACTAACGCCAGTAAAATTAAAGTTGCGATCGTTGCGCGTCCTGCGGTTTTGCGTCCATAAATCGCCTGAATAATGCGCCCACCATCTAGTTGTCCTGCGGGCATTAAGTTCAAAGCGGTAATTACTAAACCTAACCAACCAATCACCACTAGGGGATGAACACTCACCAGGGATGATTGCAACGCCGAACCAAGGACAACTCGCGCCAAACTTCCCACCAAAATCGACCCTTGGAAAAACTGATTTGGCAATTGAAATAAACTGCCTGGGTGGGAAAGCAGCAAGCCAGTGATCAGCATTAATAAAGAGACAATACCACCTGCGGCTGGCCCTGCCAAGGCGATATCAAATAATACCTTGCGGTTAGGCAATAGAGATTCAAAGCGGGTAATTGCACCAAAGGAACCAATTTGCACAGCTGGTAAAAAGAAAGGCCAGCTAAGGCGGATTTGGTGACGCCGAGCAAGTAACCAATGACCAATTTCGTGAACTACTAAAACCGTAAATATCCCAGCCCCTATGGGCAAAGCTTCTTTAAACCGCCCTGGATTGCCAAAAAAATCAAAATTCAGCAATAAGCCCGCAGCTTCTAAATTTGTAGCAATAGTTGCTATCAACAGAATACCTGCAAAAGCTTTTTGCGATAACAACATCGGGCGGGGATCATTGCGGCTCGGCAGGACAATTACTACTGGTCTGTCGTCTGTGTTTTCGACTAAAAATAGGCGATATTGATCACCAAGACGTTGCCGTAAACTTGCTGTTAGACGGTTGTGAACCTCTTCTGGTTCTCCCCGCAAATTGCCTTTGAAAATGGCTCCATCTTGATAGGCGATCGTTTCTGTGGCGAAAAACGTATCGATACCAAAGATACCTTTAATTGCATTTAAGTCGTCTTCCGGCAGTGGCGGAATCTCCGGTTTCAGTTCTGTGACTGCTAGTTGTGGGGAATTTGCTTCAACTGAAGAATTAGCGGCGAGTCTTTCTGTTGCGCGTTGCTTGAGGATGGCATCTTGTCCAGCTGTGCGTAACTGTCTGCCCAAGAAGATGTATAATCCGGCGGAAGTCACCACTAAGAACAATATACCCGCTATGTTGATATAAATCCCTGCGGCAAACAATCCAAAAAACAGGAGCCAGGGAGTCATCAACACCACCGACTGTAACCAGGCTAAGATTCCCAGCTTACCAAAAGGTCTGGCGCGATAAAAGCCCCAGCCCAAAATGCCTAAAGCTGCCAGTAGGATTGTCCCCAGGATAGAAGTTTCTGATAAAGTAAACATCTCCAAACCTTTGCTATTGAGACTAAGCCAGAACAAGTCCGGTATTGCAGATACACTTATTAATGTATAACGCCGTCTGTAATCTGCCCAAATTATCCCGCTTTGCGATGCCGAATAGCCCAACCCAGGCATCGACTAAGCAATTAAAAATTAAAAATTAAAAATTAAAAAACAGAATTACAGTAAGCTTTCTGACTGGTAATGGTGTGCAGACTCGAAGCGTAACAGTTTATAGTACACTGTGGCGTCAGTTTGCTTATCTTTAACAAGGGGCTATTGCCTAGTTAATTGAGATGGTAGGTGGATTTACGCTGTAGGTGGAGTCAGCCAGGATTAGAGAAGCCTTGAGACTACCGCAAGCATTTAAAAATCATTGATATATTATGCGATCGCTCTCTTGTTCAATAATTACAGCCGATTTCATTTTTTTTAACCACATCTGTCGTAGGGGCGCAAGGCCTTGCGCCCCTACTGCGTGGTCTATTTACCTAAAAATAGCTGTAATTTGCTCAAACTGTATTTGAGCGAACTGGTCTTTTAAGTCCAATAAAGAATTTCAGCATTTGGAAAGCGCCTAGTAATCTCACTCTCAAAAAAGCAACGCAACGCTTTCATTGTGTCGCGATCATAAACGTACTTCGTCCCACCAAACTTATTACGCTTGACACTGCGTTTTGCCTCATCCATCTCTAATTTTGATTGCGGATACCAACTTTGTAACACTTCTTTTGACCCAGGTGTAAACCGATGCGAGATTAATTCAAAAGTAAGGTCACAGTCAAAATCCAGTGCCTCGTTTATCTGGTCAAACAAAGAACTATAGTGCATCTGCCAATCGTCTACCGGCATAATTGGCGCAATCACCAAGCCAACTGGATAACCGCCACCGCCACGCTCTTGTGGTAGCGCCAACCGTCGCAATCCATTAAGTCTGGATACTACGGAGGCTGTGCCACCTTCAAACTTACCAGAAATCGGTGCTGCATTAACGCTCATCCGACAGCGAGTATGCCCATTGTGTGGTAAGTCGAGTAATCCATCCACAGCATCAAACTTCGATACCCAACGTAGATGTGCATTGGTACGAGTGCCAAAGTAACGGATACATTCAGCCAGACTTCCAGTCAAATGCTCAATACCCAATGGGTCAGTGTAACAGCTAACTTCAAAACTCGTAGTTTTCCCATCTTGCTCGTAGTTAGCTAAATTCTCTAATATCTGCGGTAAGTTGGCAAAAACGCGGATGACAGGTGGCCCCGACAAGCTACCAGCTAGGTAGCAGTATTGACAATGAGCCGGACAACCCTCAGCAAGGTGAAACTGCCAATCCGCAGAAGGCGGGATGGGACTCAGTTTAAAAGAACTGGGTGGTGCAGTAACCACCGCTAAGGTACGCTTGGCGATGTTGTAAGTATCCCGCTCAGACTCACCGCGCAGTCCCTTCAGGCGGTTTTGTGATAATTTTTCTATCGGTAAGTTGAGTGACTGCACACGTGCAAGAATCTGCTGCCCCCAAACCTCATCTAGGGCAGCAGGTGTAAACAGTACCCGTTCAGGTATCCACAACCGTGGTAATTTTGTTTGTGTATTTGATACTGGAACTTGGTCTGTAATTGTATTCAGCAATATCCTTCTCCGTTATTTAGTTTGCTGATTTCTGCAATTAATTTTCAAGGACTTGCTTAATTCGGCGCTCTAACAAATCAAGATCCAAAGTGCCTTCATCACGGCTAATTCGTCGCACAGTCGAATTAACATTACCTAAATTTACCAATAAATCTTGAAGAATTTCCTGCTGCTGACGGGCTTGGGTAACCTCGCGTGGCTCCTGTACTAAATCACGCACGATGGTATCTTCAGCGCGAGAGGCGATAATTGGATCACCTTGCCCTTGAATGTGAACAAAAGTTCGTCGCCCTGGCCCACGCTCCTCTTCTATTGGTATAACTGCTGTTACTTGGTCAGAACGCACATATTTGCCAAATCCTAAATGTACTAGCTCTGATGAGAGGATTTTCATATAATTGAAGCGTGATTTTTAAGTCTTACTTATATTATAAAATCTAGGAAAGTGACCTTAAAGCCATAGACCATACGGCTTATACCCAATTTACAGTAGTAGTTTCCTGTCCCAATTCCTGCTTGATATCTTTCGTCTTTATCATACTATTCGTACCAACTTTCGGGCTTGTTCTGGGGTTTCACCAAGCTCAATAAACTCAAGTTTTAGGTTGGAGTCCTAACTTTGGCTTGTTAAGTACACCATTTCATTAATTCGTAGCAAATTAAATTCAGTAATACCCTGACAATGCCAATGCGTCCCCTGACAATGCCAATGCATTCCGATACAACGTTAATGCGTCCCCTGACAATGCCAATGCATTCCGATACAATGTTAATGCGTCCCCTGACAATGCCAATGCATTCCGATACAACGTTAATGCGTCGCCTGACAATGCCAATGCATTCCAATACAATGTTAATGCGTCCTTTTACAATGCCAATGCATGGGGATGCATTAAAAACTGATAGGACTTATGCAAAAAACCTCTCAAATCATTCCTCCGTGTACTCTGTATCTCTGTGGTTCGTTCTTTCATGATCCGTGCGTAAATACTGACTAAGTAAATAATTTTACTCAACAGGATGTTAGATTTGTTCTTGCATTGAAATTGGGGGGAAACTCTTCAAGATGTTACGCGAACAGACCTTTTAAATTTTAGATTTTCAATAATTCAATTCCATTATCTAAAATTCGGAGATGATAAAATCAAATAAATGATGCGCCATTTCCAATTTAGAACAAGGTGCGATCGCTAGCTGATGTCCTTGACTATCTAAAAATATCGCTTGATTGTTATCACTGCCAAAACCACTATCAGGTTGATCAATCGGATTGGCAACAATAGCGTCTAATTTTTTACTCTGTAACTTTTCTAATGCAGGGTTGACAATATCCCCAGTTTGTGCAGCGAAACCAATTAATATCTGATGCGGCTGTTTAAGTTTTGCTAATTGGGCGATTATATCCGGTACAGGTTCCAAGGGTAAGGCTTCGGGGAGCGATCGCTTGGGCAATTTCTCTGTACTATAATCTCGTGGCTTCACATCTGCCACGGCTGCTGACATCACAATTAGATCAGCATTGGGTAAACATTCCAGCATGACGTGCTGCATTTGCTCGGCACTAATGACGGGAATTGTTTGTACTCCCAATGGTACATCCCAATTAGCTGGCCCATGCACCAGAGTTACATTTGCGCCTCGGTGAAGTGCGGTTTGCGCTAAAGCTAATCCCATTTTACCTGTTGAAGGATTACCAATAAACCTCACTGGGTCAAGATACTCTCGCGTTCCCCCAGCACTAATTAACACTCGTTTACCAACTAAATCTCGTTTGCCTTGAGTGTGTAACAACGATTGGATATGAGCCAAAATTTCTGGAGGTTCTGCTAATCTACCAGCACCGATGCGATCGCACGCTAATAAACCTGATGCTGTACTCATTCCATGATATCGACTATCTATCAATAGCTGTTGCCAATTCCGCTGCACTGATAGCTGTTCCCACATATCCGTATTCATTGCGGGTGCTAACAGCACAGGACAAGTAGAAGCCAGTACGGTATTTGTGAGTAAATTATCAGCCATCCCGTAGGCTAACTTTGCTAATGTATTAGCTGTCAGGGGAGCAATTACCATGACATCTGCCCATTCACCCAACTCAATATGCAACGGACGAAAGTGAGTTGGTTTCCAGAAATCATCATCTGTGTAGACGGGATGACGGGATAGGGTGGCTATTGTCAGAGGCGTGATAAATTCTTGCGCCGAACGGGTAAGGATGACTCGGATTTCCACCCCAGTTTTAAACAGCGTCGAAACTAGTTCACAGATTTTGTATGCGGCGATACCGCCGCATACTCCAATTAGAACCCTGTTCAATTTTGGATTAGTCATAGTAAAAAGTTAGGAGTAAGTAGTAACTTAGGAGCAAGTAGTTACGAATATTAATTTCCAACTCCTAACTTCTGTAGAGACGCGATTAATCGCGTCTCTCCTAACTCCTAACTCTCAACTACGCTTCATCGTAGGGTTCCAAGTCTAAGAGGTAGATATAGGGTTCAACTAACTCTGGACGCTGAAATGCGATCGCTCGCAATAAATGCCAATCATTCAAACCCTCAAAAGCATTACTATAATTATCTAGCTCCAGACGTGTAGCCAGTTCTTCTACTTCTGCCGCAGTCATGGCAGCAATTTCTTTCTTGGAAATGCTTAGAGTTGTCATAATGCTCGCCCCTCCCTTATGCAGCACTCGCCTTCAGCATGGGTTAAGTTGCGCTGAACGCAGCTACCCTATATATCTTACTCATTAGAGGTCATTGATTTCATGAAAATTTTCAGCATTTATACCAGAATTTATAAAAAATTCGTAATCCTGACTAGCTAATTGTATTCACAATAAAATTCCGTAGTACCTCTAACGTTTGTCGATGTATCTCATGCCCCATGTCAAATTCGTGGTATTCTACTGCCACTCCTAGAGACTTTAGAGTTTCTCGTGCCTTCAAAGCTGCTTGCAGTGGTACAACTTCATCATATCTACCATGAGTAATTAAAGTCGGCGGAATCCCACTTTTAGCTGCCGTTAGTGCATCAGGATGTAAATACCCACTCATGACAACTAAACCTGCTAGGGGTAATTTTGAGCCGACATCTAAAGTCATTGCTCCGCCTTGAGAAAATCCACTTAAAATGGTGCGTGACAAAGGTACACCAGTGCTGCTTTCTAAAGATTGCAAGAAATCAGTTAGCAGTTGGCGACTTTCTGCCAACCCTTGATACATATTCTCCACCCGCAGGTCATACCATGCCCTCCCTACAGGGGAATAGGGATAAGGAAAAGGTGCATCAGGTAATACAAACTGGTAATCAGATAAGTTGATCAAAGGTAACAAAGATGCTACATCCTTAGCATTAGCTCCCCAACCATGCAAAGTGACAATTAAGCCTGCGGGGGGTTGAGAACTTGCTGTAGAAACATTAATAAATTGTAAAGACAGAGGTCTACTCCTAAAATCCTACTCTTTTAGTAGATCCTATCTCTTGAAGTAGACTTAGTATTAAGAAGCGGATGTCACTTCGACAGAGATACCCATCTTATTGGCTTAACTTTTTACCAAGGTACTGGTTCACCAAGATCAAAAAAGCCACCACTCGGCCCATCGTCAGGAAGCATCGCTAACTCAACGCCCGTTTTTGCCCCTCTTGTGATATCCATCATTGTGTCAATGAGCCTTCAATACTAGACATATTGACAATTCGACCACTAGGACTCTTTAAAATTAACGGTAGCAGTACTTGAGTCAGTTCTACCAAGGCAAAAAAGTTGGTGTTTAATGTCTGTCGAATAATGTTTATTGAAACAGAAGTGGCATTACTGATTAACCAGTCACCATCTAGAAACACACCTGCATTATTAATCAAGATATCCAGTTTACCAAAAGAGTCACTAATCTCTTGAAAAGCAGACTGAATTTGAGTACTGTCAGTTATATCAAGAGCGATCGCCACAGCCGAAACTCCTTCATTATGCAAGTTAGTGGCTGCCGTTTTTGCTGCTTCTAAATTCCGGGCTGCAATCAGAATCGTCAATCCATGTTGTCCCAGTTGACGACTCATCTCTAGTCCAAGACCCTTATTTGCGCCAGTAATCAAGGCTACTTTATTCTTCAGTTCGCTATTTACCACTGTTAGCCACTCCTATGAAATTGGGGATCTACAATGTATTTAAAAACAGTATGCTTAAGCGTTTGTTTAAATACTGGGTTAATCCTCTCACGAAGTCGCAGGCAAGAAAACCTAGAAAAAAGGCTAGTACCGACTTGTTTTTTGCTCAAGACGCTGGTGCTTTAGGCATTTCTTGATCCCCCCTAGCCCACACCAGTCGCTCCACTTGGGGGTTTCTCCATGAGTAAGTGGCATGGATTTAGGGGTATCTAAAACGTTTTGCTCTTCGCTTAGAGGACTTTTCAAACATCCTCCTAGAGTGATAGAGCGCTAATCACGGTTAAACAACCGTAAAATTGTTTTTGGTTAGTGACAACCCAGCCGATAATTGTGCAAATTGTACCTGAGTAAAGGCACTTGCACTGCCATCTTGGTCAAAGAACAATGCACCTGTAATATTGTTGTAAATAAATCGCTGAGTGCTAGTGGTTGCAGATGCTCCGAGGGTAAACTGACTTGTTTTAAGTGAACCGATTGATAACCCGCCACCAAAACCATCAGCCGCTACTTGAATGAGTTCATTAGTCGCCTTGAAGTCATCAAGTCTATCAATGCCTTGATTGAAACTATTGAAAGCAAAGGTATCAGTACCAGATCCTCCAATTAGGCTATCATTACCATTGCCGCCTATGAGGATATCATTGCCACCATCGCCCCCGTCGAGAGTATCATCCCCATTGCTGCCCACAATCAAGTCATCGAAATTTGTACCTGAGATATCTAATCGTTCGATATTTTTGTAGCTAATCCGATTCGTGCCATCCGTAATTGAACCAGAGTCAGTAGTAGCATTGAATGTCGAAGTAATTCTCTTGGTAAAATTATAATAGCTGGGGACCGACAATAAATCGTTACCTATTCCCCCATCGATCGTATCATTGCCACCACCACCATAGCCACCGGAGAGTGTATCGTTGCCATTGCTCCCCACAATCAAGTCATCGTATTGTGTACCTAAGATATCTAATCGTTCAATATTTTTGTAGCTAACCCGAGTCGTGCCATCTGTAATTGAGCCAATGTTAGTAGTAGCATTGAATGTCGAAGTGATTCCCTTGGTAGAATTATTACTCTGGAACGACAATAAATCGTCACCTATTCCCCCATCTATTGTATCATTGCCACCATAATTATAGCCCTCGTAGAGCGTATCGTTGCCATTGCTCCCCACAATCAAGTCATCGTATTGTGTAGCTGAGATACCTAATCGTTCAATATTTTTGTAGCTAACCCGATGCGTGCCCATTGTAATTGAGCCAATGTTAGTAGTAGCATTGAATGTTGAAGTGATTCCCTTGGTATAATTGGCAGAATAGTTAAAATAGGACAATAAATCGTTACCTGTTCCCCCATCTATTGTATCATTGCCAGTGGCGCTCGCATTTATCGAATCGTTGCCATCGCCGCCAGAGAGCAGATTATTGCCTGTTGACAAGTAAGCATCCAAAGTATCGTCACCAGCACCACCGTTGAGGGTATTATTGCCAGAAGTGGGTCTGTAGTTTCTATCGTCTTGGGCAGTGACCGAAAGATAATCATTGCCATTGCCACCATTGAGTAGGTTATCGCCTGATGAATGGCTAGCATTCAAGTGATCGTCACCAGCACCACCGTTGAGGGTATTATTGCCTAAAGAGGGATGGTCGTCGTTGTCCGGGTCTGGGTTGTAGTACATTACATTGCCAAAGGCAAAAAGATCATCATTGCCATCGCCACCATTAAGTAGGTTATTGCCTGTTGAAGCTACAACACTCAAGTGATCGTTACCAACGCCTCCAGAGAGTAAGTTATTGCCTGTTGAAAGGTCAACATTGAGAATATCATCACCAGCGTCACCAACGAGGGTGTTATTCCCCGCACCATCAACGAGGGTATCATTCCCCGCACCACCAACGAGGGTATCATTCCCCGCACCACCAACGAGGGTATCATTCCCCGCACCACCAACGAGGGTGTCATTCCCCGCACCACCGCGCAGCAAGTCGTTGCCACTTAAGCCGTTGATTTTGTCATTACCCCCCTGACCATTCACCACATCATCTGAGTTGTTTAAACCTGTAATATTATTGTCAAGGTCATTCAGGAAAGTCACCGTGTTCTTGATGCCGATGCTCGTTTCAGTGGAGTTGGCATCCAGGACATCAAAGCTGTCGGTGATGCTAGTTTGCCCATCAAATAGGATATTACCTATGGCTGGTTTTGCTCCAGAAGCTTTCAGATTCCGGAAGTTTTCTAATTTGAAGTTCTGGAGGATAACTTTGATACCAGGCACCTCTTCAAAGGTGATTTCTAAATCCTTGCCATTTTGGGTCAGCAGTAGATTTCGGGTAGTCAATCCATACCCTTGGAATTTGATGGTATCCACTTCGGCAATCACTGCTGCTGTTGGGCTTATTCCTTTACCTACCCCACCGAAATCGGTGATAGTATCAGTACCGTCGGTGATGCCGAAAGTGGCATCCAAGTTGTAAACAAATTTATCCTTGCCGCCGCCACCAGTTAACGTGTCGTTGCCCTGATTAGCTGTGATGGTATCGTTGCCAGCAAGACCATTAATCGTATCCGCGCTGTTAGTACCCAGTAGCGTATCGTTACCATTAGTTCCAATGATATTTGCCATAGCTTTTTCCTACCTAAATCGATTTTTAGAGTAAATTTAGTTCTCAAGTTGCTGTTAGTGCTGTTTCCGGGCAGAAAAATTCGCCAAATGTTGACATTTCGACATCCTTTCATGTCACCCTTGAGGGTTAAGAATTTTTTTTGAAGATTCTCCCTTTGATTGGCTTGCAAGTAGTACTTATCGCACTATCTCGGACTATCTAAGTCTTAAGCGCTGTACAAATTCATGAGCGTGTGGATTCACAAAAACAATTTAGCTTCAGGCTTGTTTTAATCATCCTTCATCAGTAGCCCAGGCAAGCATTTACCGTAGGCATCGCTGAAAAAGAGTGTAAAAGATCGCTCACTATAATTGCATTAATGAATCGGATGCAAGCTGCTATTTCAGACACCTGGCAATCCGATCATTTTCTATTTTCTCTGCTTAGAGTGATAGAGCGCTAATCACAATTAAACAACCGCAAAATTGTTTTTAGTTAGTGACAACCCAGCCGATAATTGTGCAAATTGTACCTGAGTAAAGGCACTTGCACTGCCATCTTGGTCAAAGAACAATGCACCTGTAATATTGTTGTAAATAAATCGCTGAGTGCTAGTGGTTGCAGATGCTCCGAGGGTAAACTGACTTGTCTGAAGTGAACCGATTGATAACCCGCCACCAAAACCATCAGCCGCTACTTGAATGAGTTCATTAGTCGCTTTGAAGTCATCAAGTCTATCAATGCCTTGATTGAAACTATTGAAAGCAAAGGTATCAGTGCCAGATCCTCCAATTAGGCTATCATTACCCTTGCCGCCTATAAGGATATCATTGCCATTACTACCGTCGAGAGTATCATCCCCATTGCTCCCCACAATCAAGTCATCGTATTTTGTACCTGAGATATTTAATCGTTCGATATTTTTGTAGCTAACCCGATTCGTGCCATTCGTAATCAAGCCAATGTTAGTAGTAGCATTGAATGTCGAAGTAATTCCCTTGGTAGAATTATTATAGTTCTCGAACGACAATAAATCGTCACCTGTTCCCCCATCAATCGTATCATTGCCACCAAAGGCCCCGGAGAGCGTATCATCCCCATTGCTGCCCACAATCAAGTCATCGAAATGTGTACCTCTGATATTTAATCGTTCGATATTCTTGTAGATAACCCGATCCGTGCCATCTGTAATTGAGCCAGTATTAGTGGTAGCATTGAATGTCGAAGTGATTCCCTTGGTATAATAATTGTCATAATCATAATAGCCATAATTGATGGACAATAAATCGTCACCTTTACCTCCATCGATCATATCATTGCCAAGGCTCCCATCTATCGTATCGTTGCCATTGGTCCCCACAATGTTGTCATTGTATTTTGTACTATAAATATATAATCGTTCGATATTTTTGTAGCTAACCCGATTCGTGCCATCCGTAATTGAGCCAATGTTAGTAGTAGCATTGAATGTCGTTGTGATACCCTTAGGATAAGAATAGTAGGACAATAAATCGTCACCTGTTCCGCCATCGATCGTATCATTGCTAGTAGTGCTCGCATTTATCGTATCGTTGCCATCGCCTCCAGAGAGCAGATTATTGCCTGTTGACAAGTAAACATCCAAGTGATCGTCACCAGCGCCACCGTTGAGGGTATTATTGCCAGAAGTGGGTGTGTCGTATCTACCGTCGTTGCCAGTGGCCGAAAGAGTATCATTGCCATCGCCACCATTGAGTAGGTTATCGCCTGATGAATAGCTAGCATCCAAGTGATCGTCACCGGCACCACCGTTGAGGGTATTATTGCCTAAAGAGGGATAGGTGCGGTTGTCCGGGCCTGGGTTGTAGAACGACAACATGCCACCAGAGGCCGAAAGATAATCATTGCCATCGCCACCATTAAGTAGGTTATTGCCTTTTGAAGCCTTAGCACTCAATAAATCGTCACCAACGCCTCCAGAGAGTAAGTTATTGCCTGTTGAAAAGTCAACATAGAGAATATCATCACCAGCGTCACCAACGAGGGTGTTATTCCCGGCACCACCAAGGAGGGTATCACTCCCCGCACCACCAACGAGGGTATCATTCCCCGCACCACCGCGCAGCAAGTCGTTGCCACTTAAGCCGTTGATTTTGTCATTACCCCCCTGACCATTCACCACATCATCTGAGTTGTTTAAACCTGTAATATTATTGTCAAGGTCATTCAGGAAAGTCACCGTGTTCTTGATGCCGATGCTCGTTTCAGTCGAGTTGGCATCCAGGACATCAAAGCTGTCGGTGATGCTAGTTTGCCCATTAAACAGGATATTACCGATAGCTGGTTTTGCTCCAGAAGCTTTCAGATTCTCCAAGTTTTCTAATTTGAAGTTTTGGAGGATAACTTTGACATTAGGCACGCTTGCAAAATAAGTACCAGGCACCTGTTCAAAGGTGATTTCTAAATTCTTGCCATTCTGGGTGAGCAGCAGATTTCGGGCAGTCAAATCATAGCCTTGGAATTTAATCGTATCCACTTCGGCAATTACTGCTGCTGTTGGGCTTATTCCTTTACCTACCCCACCGAAATCGGTGATAGTATCAGTACCGTCGGTGAAAGTGTAATCGTATTTGTAAACAAATTTATCCTTGCCACCGCCACCAGTTAACGTGTCGTTGCCCTGATTAGCTGTGATAGTATCGTTGCCAGCAAGACCATTAATCGTATCCGCGCTGTTAGTACCCAGTAGCGTATCGTTACCATTAGTTCCAATGATATTTGCCATAACTTTTTCCTACCTGAATCGATTTTTGGAGTAAATTTAGTTCTCAAGTTGCTGTTAGTGCTGTTTCCGGGCACAAAAATTTGCCAAATGTTGACATTTCGACATCCTTTCATGTCACCCTTGAGGGTTAAGAATTTTTTTTGAAGATTCTCCCTTTGATTGGCTTGCAAGTAGTACTTATCGCACTATCTCGGACTATCTAAGTCTTAGGCATTGTACAAATTCATCAGCATGTGGATTCATAAAAAAACTAGTTTCAGGAGTATTTCAATCATGCTCCATGAGTAGCGTAGGTCAGTAAAAACCGTAAGTACCGCTGAAAAATAGTATAAAAATCAAGCTTGAATGCCTGAAAACCACAGCCCATAATTTAATTGGTTTGTCAATGCGTAAGTCTTAAATAGCTTGAAAATAGGGAACACTTGACAGAGCAGAGGAAAAGTAATTTTTATGTCTTCTTGTGGGTTATTGCTCGTGGATGTTTATCTGGAAAATAGGAAATATCTACTAATAACCTGATAATAAATAAATACCGAATGTTTACTTAGATGTCTATATTTCAATAAAAATCTTTACATATTATTTGCTGATAAATTATATATTCAAAGCCTATCTGAAAACCAAAATGGGTTTAAAAGTAATCCAAGCACAAGCGAAACGTCACATCGCTAAGTAGTTATCTACCTTTTTCTCCTTGCTAGCCCAGACTGTTCAATGTCAACGCAGGTACGGAGAACCTGTTCTACTCCTTTTGTTGCCATGCCACTACCGGATTTCAGAATGATTCCTAAAGGTCTTGAAGTGAACCAAGGCTTATGTAAAACTTGAGATCCTTCGCTTTGAGCCTACTTTTAAGGAATTGATCAATGGCGCGTCTAGCCCTGCTGAGTGTATCTAACAAAACTGGTTTAATTGACCTAGCCCGTAGCTTGGTTGAAGAATTTGACTTTGATTTAATCAGCAGTGGAGGAACAGCCCAAGCCCTCAAAGATGCGGGACTCCCAGTTACTAAAGTTGCAGATTACACTGGTTCTCCAGAAATTTTAGGTGGCCGAGTCAAAACCCTGCATCCCCGGATTCATGGCGGGATTTTGGCGCGGCGAGATGTTCCCCAAGATATTACAGATTTAGAAAATAACCAAATTCGCCCGATTGATTTAGTGGTGGTGAATCTATATCCTTTTGAGGAAACGATCGCTAAACCAGGGGTGACATTATCCCAAGCGGTTGAGCAAATAGATATCGGTGGCCCTGCTATGCTACGGGCATCATCGAAAAACTTCGCCCATCTCGCTGTATTATGCGATCCAGCACAATATGACGAGTATTTGCAGGAATTGAGGCAAAATAACGGCGAAGCCTCCTTAGAGTTTCGCCAAAAATCTGCGTTAAAAGGCTTTTTGCATACTGCTAGTTATGATCAAGCGATAGCGCAAGCGCTGACTTGTCAGTTCGCATCTTATCTCGCAGGAACACAGCAGCATACCCTTAGCGGTACACAATTGCAATCTCTGCGTTACGGCGAGAACCCCCATCAACCCGCCGCCTGGTATCAAACTGGTACTACCCCAACGGGATGGACAGCCGCTACAAAACTGCAAGGCAAAGAACTTAGTTACAATAACTTAGTTGATTTAGAAGCTGCACGCCGAATTATTGCTGAATTCACTGATACCCCAGCAGCAACGATTATCAAACATACAAATCCCTGTGGTACAGCACTGGGAAGCAGTATTTCTGAAGCTTACCAAAAAGCTTTCAATGCTGATTCTACTTCTGCCTTTGGTGGTATTGTCGCACTCAACCGTCCGATTGATGCGGCAACAGCTAGCGAGTTAACTAAAACATTTTTAGAATGTGTAGTAGCACCAAGTTGTGATCCAAAAGCTCAAGAAATCCTTGGCAAAAAATCTAACGTGCGGGTTTTAACTCTACCTGATTTGAGCAGTGGCCCTAAGGATACAGTGAAAGCGATCGCAGGTGGTTTCCTTGTCGAATCTAGCGATGATGTGATTGCTGATACCAATCAATGGCAAGTAGTTACCGAACGTCAACCCACCGCTAGCGAATTAGCCGAATTGCTCTTTGCTTGGAAAGTTTGCAAACACGTTAAATCTAATGCCATTGTTGTCAGTGGCGATCGCACTACACTAGGAGTAGGTGCTGGTCAAATGAACCGCGTCGGCTCAGTTAAAATTGCCTTAGAACAAGCTGGAGAAAAAGCCAAAGATGCAATTCTAGCCAGCGATGGATTCTTCCCCTTTGATGATTCAGTCAGAACAGCCGCAGCAGCAGGAATTACAGCCCTTGTCCAACCAGGGGGAAGTTTGCGCGATCAAGATTCAATCAAAGCTGCTAACGAACTGGGTTTGGTGATGGTATTCACGGGTGTACGTCACTTTTTACACTAATTATTGCCTATCAGGTATGCAGTTCAGAAAGTGTCACACAATATCCTTGCTTTCTGATTGAGTTAGTGATATTGTCTAATCGTGTGTGAGGAGTAAGTTATAAATGAAGAGCGCCTGGGGTGGAAACACGGCAACACTCCCAAGCGCTTTTTAATTGGTATTTAGAAATTGGATTAGTGGTGCAGTTTAGAAAGTGTCACTCAATATACTTGCCTTTTGATAGATGTAATGATATTTTAGATTTGTGTGAGGAGCAAGTTAAGAATAAAAGATGCCTGGGGTGGAAACACGGCAACACTCCCAGGCATTTTTTAATTGGTATTTAAAAATTGGATTGGTAGTGCAGTTTAGAAAGTGTCACTCGATATACTTGCCCTTTGATAGATGTAGTGATATCTTATATTTGTGTGTGAGGAGCAAGTTAAGAATAAAAGATGCCTGGGGTGGAAACACGGCAACACTCCCAGGCATTTTTTAATTAATATGCAGAAAAAATTTCTTGCACATGCGCTATTGCTCCAAAATTTCCTCCCACTCAAGCGGCGAGAGGGGTTTTACCTCTATCTGCATATCAAAACAATTACTAGCTGCGGCAATTAAAGCTGCAATAATTTTTTCCACACTCAGACTTTGAGGCAGTTGTATAGTCGTAAAAGATTCTGCACCAAATACTTGAGCGAACAGTTCAGCATCCGGTTGCAAACGGATAGAACCATGTTGTAAAATCACCCCACCACGTCGCAGTTGAGCGCTACCAATGAGTTTGGTACCATCTGGCAAAACTAAATCTGCACTGGTAGCGGTGGCAAAACAGTTAGGGTTGTGGATGTAACCTCGCCCAGCCGTACCGTAATCTAATTCTACGCCGAGCGATCGCCAGCCTTGAATCAAAAACTCACAAATTTTTTCATACACCTGGAGGCGACTACCCATCAGTCCAGATGTTACTACAGCGTAAGTTAAATCACCTTGATGTAGCACTGCCCGTCCACCGCTAGGACGCCGCACTAAATCCAGTTTTTGCCCTTGCCAAGTTAAATTTTGCCAATATTCAGGATATTGGCGTTGATGATAGCCGAGAGAAATGGCAGGTGGCGACCAGGTATAAAAGCGTAGGGTTGACGGATGTCCAGACTGGTGCTGTTTTAGTAACCAGCGGTCAATTGCCATTTGCACATTGCCACCCGCCTCTAGCAAAGGAATTAGTCGCCACACTTTAGAATTCAAGAGTTAGGAGTTAGGAGAGACGCGATTAATCGCGTACAGGAGTTAGGAGTTTTGAATGAAAAAGTTTATATAACTCACCACTCATAACTCATAACTGAAGCGAAGCGATTAGTCAAGCCGCACCAAATTCTGATTGTAAAGCTTCATCGTTATTATCAGCGATGGTTGCCACAATGGTAATCAGCCGAGACACTTCACCAGGAGATAACTCTGCTAAGGTGCGTGTTGAAATCACAACCACTCGGTTTTCAATAATACCAAAACGCGCTTCAAAAGTACTAGAGCAGTTCAACTCCAACAGATACCGCATCAACTTAGGTTCATCTTTAGCAGGTAAATTTAGCACCGCAGACCAAACCGTTATGGTGTCTTCATCGCTTGTGCCGTTGAGTTGGACAAATACCTGCACACTTCCGTACTTAAACTTCCAGAGATAACCACCCTCTGGAGTGTGGTTAACCATCGCACTGTCATCTTGTTCCAAAGAGTCGATGACATTTTCAATTACCTCCAGATGGTTAATGCTCGTCGTGTCAGCGATTAGCTCTTTAATGGATTCGTTACTAGTTAGGTTTTCTTGGTAGCTCGTCATACAGATTTTTTTCTCAACATACTCGCTGTTTTATCTACACATACTTTATAACTTGTGGACGCAGTTAGTTTAAGCTTCCTTTTGCGGCTACTTTCCAAATGCCCAAAGTGTGGGGCTGCGATCGCAATTACAGTTTAAGAAGTTTACAGTCAGTTTTTGCACTTGCTGGCTGCTGCTAAAAACTATGCACAGTACATCAAAGCTCCCAAATATGTTGATGTAATTGAACTATTCATCAAAGAACAACAACGTCATAGAGGCGACTTAGTACAGTTTTGCGTAGTAGCGTTTTTAATGCAAGGCGATGCATTGGCATTGCAGGGGGACGCATTAACATTGCATCTCGATGCATTGGCATTGCAGGGGGACGCATTAACATTGCATCTCGATGCATTGGCATTGCAGGGGGACACATTAACATTGTCAGCCGACGCATTAACATTGCATCTCGATGCATTGGCATTGCAAGGTATCGCCAAATTTAATTCGCTACGAATTAATGAAATGCTGTACTTAGGAAGGTTTTTTCACCTTGCCCAAATACCTGGTTTACAGCGTAACTGGGGCGACACACTGTTTCGGAAAATACGCTATGCAATCCCAACGATGGAGATTTGGACAACTCCGGTGATCATGGTTGAGACTCTAGCAGTGGTCTATTATAAAGCAATTCAAAAAGCAACAAATTCCCCGGTTTTAAAGCAGTTGTGTCAACTAATGCAATCTATGCAATTACGCTGGCATGAATTGCTGGAGGCGCTGTGGCTCCTCTCCCAGCCAATCTGGATTTTGGGCGGTGCTATCGAAAATTGATGAGGTTTTGAAAGGCTCAAACTCGCCGCGTGATGCTGCTTGTGCCGTTTTAGCTAAGAGCGATCGCACCTGCTGGTCGTTCATGGGCTGGAACGTCCGCACTGCTTCAAACGCTTGCTCTAGAATCTCCATGCTATCAATTCCGGTAATCACAACCGATGTGGGCAGATTCAAAGAATATTGTAAACACTCAATTGGCGTTACAGTATTTGAGCGTAAAAGAATACCGTTTCCCAAGCTTTTCATCCCCAGAACGCCGATGTTTTGTTTGACTAGTTCTGGTACAACCAACTTTGCAAAGCTTCGGTAGTGGGCATCCATCACATTGAGCGGCATCTGAGCCGTATCAAATTTAAACCCATAAGTGGCTGCAACTTCCAGCATGTGCAAATGAATATACGGGTCTTTGTGTCCAGTGAAGCCAATGTATCGGAGTTTGCCGGCTTCTTGCGCCTCAATCAAGGCAACATTCGCCCCTTCTTCGTCGAAAACTCGATGTGGGTCTTCGTGCCGAATGATTTCATGGTGCTGCACAAGATCGATGTAATCAACTTGCAGGCGTTGAAGTGATTCGTCTAGTTGTCTTGCTGCTTCTTTCTTAGAGCGACCATCGATTTTCGTCATCAGGAACACTTTGTCTCGGTAGCGATCGCGCAGCGCTTTTCCCATGCGAATCTCGCTGACTCCATCGTTGTAATCCCAACTGTTATCCATAAAGGTGATGCCACGATCAATGGCTGTTCTAACAATTCGGATAGCCAGTTGCTCATCAACGTTTTTCAAGCCAATGTGCCAACCACCCAGCCCAATCGCAGAAACTCTCTCTCCTGTACTGCCGAGAACTCGGTATAACATTTCTGAATTTGACGTAGTTTCTGACATGTATTCTCCAAGTCTTTCAGCTATTACTAAAGTACATATAGCTGTGTACCAATTCAAATACAAGGAAAAGTTGACAATATCTTGCTGAAGATACACTTTTCGACGCTATGGGAAAAAACTCAAGAAGCCAAAATACAGATGGCAATTTGGGATGTGTGAGGTAGAAAATTGAATTGATGTGTTAAGCCCAGACGTGTGGCGGTAAGGGATTAGCAGCATTACGCTGTGCGAAGGAGTGTCAGAGTTTGTCGCCAGACATCGTTAGAGTATCTTATCTCAACGAACTCCTAACTCCTAACTCCTAACTTTATTTACCACTATAGAAAAAGGCAATTTCTTTCTCTTTTAGGGGTGCGAAACTAGCATCTACAAGTAATTGGTCGAGTTCTGCTTGGGGAATGTGTTTTGCACCAATTCGCACAATGCGCGATCGCATAGTATTAGATACGCCACTGCGCTGTCTATTGCCTTCTAGCGCCATGACTTTACCATAAAGTTCTAGCTTGGCAGGCGGAATGGGAGAACCATCAAAATCAATTCCCTGTGCGATCGCTTCATCAATAGCATCAGCACCTGTGGTAGTTTTATTTTCTGGGTTAGTTTCGGTAGGCATGGTGATTTGTTCTTCTTCGCTATAGGTAGATTTTACCAGCCTTGCTGACACCTTTTTCCTGCGGAGGATTAATTGCAATTCTTGGCGCGGCAGTCGAAACCCTAAGATCGGGCTGCCTTGTCTTTGCCTAAGAATTCTATCTTGATTAAGTCTAATGATCTGAATCAAAAAACGTCTACTAATCACGAGCTTGTCGCGTAACCAAACCACCAACAAACGCCCCTAAGACTGTGCCTGTCCATAGTCCTGTTGTGCTACCTTGCCATATTGCTCCTGGTGTCATCCAAGCGTTGCACATCTCCTTGAAACCCCAAGGTTGGTTTTGGCACTTTTGGCTATGCAGCATGATGGTAATTTGCCCACTGGTGTAAGCACCAATAAAACCTGATGACAGCGCCAAAAAAGTGCAAATTAAAATTCTGTTTTTAATCATTAAACCTCTTGCAAAAGTCAAAAAATCTGGAATGTCATTCTGAGCAAAACGCAGTCAAGAGAAGAATCTCACTACTTTGTTTCGCTTTGCTCAACATGACAATTTAAGCATTTATGCAAGAGGTCTATTGGTATTGAGTATTAGGCACTTGTACTGAGCTTGTCCTGAGCGTAGCCGTAAAGCCTGCGGCATAGCTACGCTTAGGGCACAGCCTCTGGTAGAGTTGTATTGGTTATTTCCCTCCTGCTCCCCCTTCCCAATCAACCTGTATTTCTCATCCCGGCTGCAATCCCATTAATAGTTAACAATGCTCCTCGCAGTAACTCGCCTTTGCTGTAACGAGAGTGGATGATTCCAGAAGTAGCCGTAGTATTTAGGGACTGCCGTAGGCGCTTGAGTAGGGAAACTTGGATAAATCCCAAGGGGACAATTGTGCCATTGCGTAACTGCACAGATCGTTGCAAGACAGGATCACCATCTAACAGTCGATTATGGTCGGTGATTTTTAAGACCAAATCCCTTGTAAGATAGAACTCGCTAGCAATTTGCTCAAAAACCTTGGCAAAACGAACCTGATCTTCTGGTTTTGACAATTCTTGGACGTAATGGTGTGCCATTTGCATATCTACTTTTGCCAAGGTCATCTCCGCCTTAGAAATCACCATCTTGAAAAAGGGCCACTTAACGTAAAAGTAACGTAGCAATTTCAAGTGTTCTTCTGGTTCTTCGTTCAAGAAGTTTTGCACAGCTGTGCCAACGCCGTACCAGGAAGGCAGCAAAAAGCGAGTTTGTGTCCAGCTAAATACCCAAGGAATAGCTCGCAGACTACTTAAATCTTTTTTACCAGATGGACGTCGGGCTGGACGGGAACTAATTTGTAGCTGGCTAATTTCTTCAATGGGGGTTACTTGGTGGAAGAAGTCAACAAAATCAGGCTGTTCGTAGATTAGGGCGCGATAATGTTGACGCGATCGCGCTGCTAATTCTTCCATAATTTCATTCCAGGGTTCAATATCATCAAACCCTGTCCGCAGCAGGCTAGCTTGAATCACAGCAGTGGTGATGGTTTCCATGTGGTACAAAGCCAAGTCCAACAAGGAGTATTTGGAAGCCAAAACTTCTCCTTGTTCGGTAATTTTGATTCGCCCATTGATACTATGACCTGGTTGAGCCAAAATCGCCTCGTAAGCAGGGCCCCCACCCCGTCCCACAGAACCACCGCGTCCGTGGAAAATCCGCAGACTTAGATCATAGTTTTCTGCTATTTCTTGCAGTGATTTTTGAGCTTTATGAATTTCCCAGTTGCTGCTTAAAAAACCAGAGTCTTTGTTGCTATCAGAATACCCCAGCATCACTTCTTGCAAGTTAAAGCGGAGGAGGGAGGAAGAGGCAGGGGAAGATAAATTTTCATCAGCATCCTCTGCTTTTGTCTGTTCGTAGCCGCCGGCTAACAAAGCCCGATATAACGGCAGTTCAAACAGTTTCTGCATGACGCTTCTGGAGCGTTGTAAATCTTCTACTGTCTCAAATAGGGGGACAACTTGAATAGTTCCCACAGCAATGGCGGGGTCAAAAAGTCTGGCTTCTTTGGCTAATAGTAGTACTTCCAGCACGTCGCTCACGTCGCGGCACATGCTGATAATGTAAGTTTGGCAGATGTTGACACCAAATTCTTGTTGCAGCGATCGCACAACGCGAAAGGTTTCAATTACATCGTTGGTTTTTTCAGAAAATGGCAATTCTGCCGGAATTAATGGCCGCCGGGTTTGGAGTTCTCCTGTGAGCCAAGCGACTCTTTGCTCCTCAGAGAGTTCGTTGTAAGGTTGAGATAATATTTGCAGGTATTCCAGGATTTCATTGAGCGCATCGGCGTGGCGGGATGATTCTTGGCGGATATCTAGCTGTGTCAAGTTAAAACCAAAAATTTCTACCTGACAGATGAGATTTTCTAATTCTCGACAGCTTAAGCCGGTTTCTGTCAAGTTGCGCTGAATCATTCGCAGTTCTGCTAAAAAATCGGCTCCCGAAAGATACAGGGGGCTGTCTTGATTTTTTGGCGTTTCCCGATTATATAAAGCTAGATTGCGATCGCGAGTATTTTCCAGCCGTTTCAGTACATAAGCCAGTTTCAGCCGATAGGGTTCTTGTCGATAACGCAGCGCCAGTGCGTCGTAGACTTCACTCAACTGGGACTGATCCAACTCTAGAGATTCCAGCAAATCTGGTAATACATCACTCCAGTGCATCGACACACTCAACAATTCAATCAGATTTTTCACTGACTGAATATATCTCCCCAGTACCATTTTGCGCTGATAGCAAGCTGTCTGCCAGGTGATTTCTGGTGTGACTGATGGGTTCCCATCCCTGTCTGAGCCTACCCAGGAGCCGAAAGAGCAAAAGTTTTTACTCGGTGGTTCTAGCCAAGGAAAGGTGTTGGATAGGGTGTGTTTGAAACGTTTATACAGTTGGGGAATCCCATCAAATAAAACTTCTTGGAAGTAGTGTAGGGCATAATCTACTTCATCCAGCACAGTGGGTTTGAACTGGTGAAGTTCGTCTGTGCGCCACCACAGCCGAATTTCTTCGAGCAATTGTTCGCGCACATCTGCTGCTTCCCAAGGATATGCTCCTGGTGTGCTACCAGAGTGGTTTTCCAAGGCATCCAGTTTTTGTAAGAGTTGTACCACCTGTCGCTGCTTATCTCGGATGGTATGACGAACAATTTCCGTCGGGTGCGCTGTGAAAACTAAGCGCACATCCAGATGTGCAATTAGACGTTGAATTTGCTGGGGTGGTACATTCAGTTTGAATAAATAGGGAAACAAGGCAGCGAAAGTACCTTTTGGTTTGACTGGCACTTTTTCTAGATAACTCTTCCTCAGCAACTCTGCTGCTATTCCCCTGCTAACAGGCGCGTCATCTTCTCCTTGATTGGAGGAATAGTTAACATTTGATGCCGTTTCTGGCGCTATAGCCTCTGTTTCTGCCTCATAGCGACTCAATTGCTGCCGTTGTTCATATTCCTGCTCTATGATGTTAATCAACTGAAAATACAGAGCGAAAGCACGAGCTGCGCGGATTGCTTCGTTGATATTTAGTTGTTCAATCAATTTTACGGCTGAGGATGCTTGGTCATTTCTTGCTTGTCCTTCTGGGGAACATAAATCGCGCAACTGGCGCAACAAGTCTACCATGTTTTGACCGCATTCTTGCCGGAGAACTGACTCCCACAATTCTTCCACTACCTGGAGACGATGACGTAAAAATAATTCCGACACCGGGTATATATCCGCAGTTTGAGACGAAGAGTATAAAAGGGAACCCATATTCTCTATTGTTGTAAAGCTAATTACTGTTTACGCTTTTAGGTTTTACACCTAATGCTCATCCTGTTGTTCCTGAGCAAATAATTATTTGGTGTATATTTTTTAAGTTTGATCAGTTTCGTGATCCTCTGGGAAGTCGAGAATGGGTAGGCGATCGCCTCGAAATAATTCTTCACTGGCTTCCCCTATGGCTTCTAGTGCTCTCACTGTAGTTTTTCCTGTAATCAGCAACAGTAATATAGACGCTGTACCTATTTGTAAAAGGAACGACTGGGGAATGCTAAATAAATCCGGATTGGATGCGGGGTTAGATGAGGGCTGTTGGTTGGCAGAAGGCATTGCTAATTTTTGGTTATGGGAATTATGAGTAAAAAGGAGTTAGGAGACGCGACGCCAGTCGCTACAACGGGGGGAACCCCCGCAACGCGCTGGCTGATTAATCGCGTCTGTACAGGAGTTAGGAGTAGAGACGCGATTAACTTGCGTCTGTACAAGAGAGACGCGATTAACTCGCGTCTGTAGAGGAGTTAGGATTACTCCAATGATCAAAAGACGGAGTTTAAATGAGATAAGCTTGTTGTTTGTTTCGCTCATCAGGGCCGTTAGCGCAATGGGACGTAAGTCCAGCTTTAAAGGACAAGTCATCAGCCAGTCATATAGAATTATTCTGACTCCTGGCTCCTAACCCCTGTAGACGCGATTAATCGCGTCTCTCCTAACTCCTAACTTCTAATTTATGACTCCCTATTAGTAAAATAAACGCAAAACTCAACATTAGTCAGACTCGCAACCTGTACAAGACTATCTTGTCCGATTTTGTAAGCTACGAAGGTAACAAAATTGTTAAAAAAAACCGTTACAGTGTGATAAACCTATGGATCTAGTTTACAAGTGCAGGCACTATTCCCCAACAATCGCTTCCTGTAAAGTTAACTTCCGATGAAAACAGTATTACCAGATCGCCAGCAATCCTTAGTGCAATGGGTAAGCCAAGCAACAGGAATCAACACTTTCGGGGTGAAAGTCAGATTACGGGGAAATGACCTTCATATTCTTTGTGAAGGTACAGAATGTCCACAGCGTTGGCGTATTTTGTCTGATTTGCTGCAAGCACTACAGCAAACAAACTTAGATATCCTCACAAACAGCGACCAAACCTCAATATATCAAGTATTTGTCTATGGCCGAAGAAAAGGGGAACAGCGCCCCAAATGGTGCCATCGGGTTTACTTGAATCAAATAGAAAAGCATCTGGAGCAGGTACAGCAAGCACTGCTAGCAGACTCGGAAAAATCAAAACAATCGGGTGGGGCGCTGATTGTCTCTAACGAAAGTTTGGCACGCCAAGGGAACCCAGAGGCTATTGCCAGATATCTCAGCGAAACTCTAAGTACGTTAGGTGTATCGGTACTAGCAAAGATTAAGCCATATAAATCAAAGAACTCTCAGTTGGAAGAAAATCGCCTATGGATATTTTGCCAGTCGAGCTATAGCCCTGATGCATCGTTGCTTGCTGAACCAATAGCGCAGAAGTTGCGTTATCTCAAGCTTTCCGGCTACCAAGATGCAATAATTGTTTCCCAGGTGAGCGGCGAAACAGCCCCTGATTGGCTGCTGCGAGTAGATTTGACGCCACCAGAGGTGATGCTTAAGGAGTGGGCGCGTTGGGGGGATGTCCAAGCGATCGCTCGATTATTAACTGAGGTATTGTCAAGCTTAAAAGTTGCTATCCAAACTTCTGTTAAAGAATCAACCCTACATATCTTTTGTACCCCAGCTTTTGATCCCTTAGGAACTGCCCCAATCCCCGACAAGGTAGTGTGCTTAGAGGCGATTTTACCTCAGCTAGAGGCGATCGCTCCCCAAGGCATTCTCGCCGCCACCGTATACGGACAAAAAGCAGGCGACAAGCAACCCACTTGGATTGATTGGCTGGCTTTACCCGCTGCAAAGCATCCCGTCTTTGCCACATCACCTCTAGATTTGGCGAATACTGGTGATCAACCAGCGATCATTTTTTTACTGGAACGCTTACTCAATCCTGACCTGGATTGGCGGCTATTGACAGGTGGAATTCGCGTCCTCCTGCTGATCAAAAATGATTTATTGCACATCATGTGTGATGCACCAGTTTGTCCAGAGCGTCAACAAGTAGCAAACAAAGTTACGCAGTTTATCCGCCAGTTAAAAATTCCCGGTATTATGGGGGTACGTGTCTACGGTCGCCGGGCTGGAAATAAAGAACCTTTTTGGAGTTATGGCGTTGATCTTGAGCATCGCCAACGTTTAGTCCCAGAAGCAACCCCAGAATTTGCTGCTACTTCTAAATACGTTAACGATCTGGTAACCTCTGAGACTAATGAACCAATTTTGCGCCCCAACTTAACCACAGAAGAAGTTCAAAGTTTTGTCACAGAAGTAGCGCGAGATTGGATGGTAACGGCGAGTGCAACAGCGAAAAAATTCCTGTTGAAAAGCCAGCTATTTACCGAAAGCCAGCAGTCAGCCGAACAGAAACCTGATGTTCAAGGACTTAAGATTGCTCTGGTTTGGGGGACACTGGGATTATTACTTACCCTCCAAACTGATTGGGTGTTGGGTCAAATTATTGCCTGGACTACGCCGACGCCAAAAGTTGCCAGTGTCTTGCCTTCATCATCTTCTGAGCAAAATGTATCTTTAATATCAGGGAAAACTCAGAGTCAGAAACCGACATTTTTTACCAGCACTTCCAAGATAAAATCTCCTCCAAATCAGAGTTCTGTATTTAATGCTTCTGAATTTACTCAAAGTGATGATCCCCCGACAAAGAATTTGGCAGCCGCACCATTGAAGGAAAAGGCAACTGCAACAGCTATTCTTTTAGCAGCGCGATCGCAGATGCCAAGTTTCAATGTCAGGCAGTTAGACGAGCAACTAGCACTGTATAAACAGCGTTTGGCTAGAACTGGTAGTCCGCCAAATGTGTTGATTATTGGCTCCTCCCGCGCCCTCAGAGGAATAGATCCGGCAGCACTTTCTAAAGCTTTAGCGACTCAGGGCTATCCAAATCTTGACGTGTTTAACTTTGGGATCAACGGTGCTACCGCACAAGTTGTAGACTTTGTGATTCGCCACGTACTGGAACCATCAGAGCTGCCTAAAATAATTATCTGGGCAGATGGGGCGCGTGCTTTCAACGGTGGACGTGAGGATATTACTTTTAAATCTATCGCTGCATCAGCTGGTTATAAACAAGCATTCCAAAAAGCGCCACCAACTACCAATAGCAATGATTCGCCCAAAAATCAGGTAAGTTCCGGAGAACAAAAGATAAAAGAAGAAAAACAGGAGATTAGCACTTATGAAGCTGTCAATCATTCATTAAATCAGGCTCTAGCATCTTTTTCTGCTAGCTACCAAAACCGCGACCAAATTAAAAGTTTACTGCAAAAACAACTGTTCATGCTTGGTCGGAATCAGACAGTTACATCACAAAAACAGCTAACAGATGGTACTTCAGATGAAAGTACTTCCCAGCAAGCAGTTGATTTTGATGGCTTTCTACCTTTGTCTATTCGTTTCAATCCTGCTAGATACTATCAAAAACATTCTAGAGTTCCCGGAAATTACGACAACGACTATAAATCTTTCCAAGTAGAAGGAGAGCAGGATGCTGCCTTTCAAGAAATACTTAAGTTTACCCAGTCTCAGAAAATTTCCTTAGTGTTTGTTAACATGCCTCTCACGGAAGATTATTTAGATCCAGTGCGTACACAATATGAGCAAGAATTTCAGCAATATATGTTGCATTTGGCTACTAATCCCAACTTTATTTATCGTGATTTGAGCCAACAGTGGTCAAAAGCAAATGACTACTTTTCTGATCCCAGCCACCTCAACCGCTTTGGAGCATACGAAGTCTCCAAAAAGCTGGCTAATGATCCAATGATTCCTTGGCCAGCGAAGTAGAGAAGTGAGGGGGCAGGGGGGCAGGGGAGCAGGAGGGAAATAACCAAATGCCCAATGCCCAATACAACTCTTGGAAAGGCTGCGCCTTAAGCGTAAGCTATGCCGTAGGCTTTAAGACTTACCTCGGCTCTGCTCGGCACAAGTGCCCAATGCCCAATGCCCAATAACAAATAACAAATGAACTTTATATCAATTTTCTATGGACTGTTCTTGTTGAGTGTGTTAGGAATTTACTGGTCTTTAGCACAACAGAAATTGCGATTGTGGACGCTGCTAATTGCTAGTTTGGTTTTCTATGCATCTTTGCACATCCAGTACATCCCATTACTATTAGCATTGACATTTATTAATTTCCTTGTGGGGTTGGAGATTGGGAAAAACACATCACCAGGAAAACATTCTCTTGACTGGCAAATTTCTAATGAAGAGTGGCAATTTGCCCAAGGTGATTGGAATCGTCGTCGTCTAAAACTTTTGTGGCTGGGGATAACTCTAAATGTTTTACTGTTATTAGTTTTTAAGTATTTTACCCCTTTATTCAAGTTTGTTTTTCATGTACAAACCAATTCACCAGATAGCTCTTTTAAATTGATTGCACCATTGGGAATTTCATTTTTTACCTTTGAATGCATTGCTTATTTAATAGATGTCTATCGTGGTGCCCCTGCGACTGAGCAGTTTCTCAAATTTGCCACCTACAAATTATTCTTTGCCAAACTGATTTCCGGTCCGATTACGCGCTACCACAACTTAGCAAATCAATTCAATACCGTAGCCTTTCCTAGTGCCGATAGAGTATCTGAGGCGCTGTGGTTAATTGCTAGGGGCGCGGTCAAAAAAGGTATTTTGGCAGACCACCTGGGAATTTTCGTTGATTTATGTTTTGGTAACTTACAACGGGCGGGTAGTACCGATCTCTGGTTAGCTACATTCGCCTACGGCTTGCAATTATATCTAGATTTCAACGGTTACGTAGACATTGCCCGTGGTAGTGCTTTGCTTTTCGGCTTGGTTCTACCTGAGAATTTTGACTTTCCCTACTTCAGCACCAATATTGCAGAATTTTGGCGGCGCTGGCACATGACTCTAGGAGATTGGCTACGTAACTATGTCTACTTTCCTTTGGGTGGTTCCCGTCGAGGTTTAGTCCGTACCTGCTGGAATTTATTTATTGTGATGCTAATCGCTGGTATCTGGCACGGTGCTGCTTTAGGTTATGTTGTTTGGGGCATATTCCACGGGTTAGCCTTGGTGGTTCATCGACTTACAGATACGATGAGCGATCGCTTTAAAAATCTAGAACAATTCTGGCAAAATCCTCTGGGTATCTTTGTCGCTTGGTTATTGACCCAACTGATGGTTTTTACCTCTTGGATTTGGTTCCGCTTACCTAATCTCCAAGACTCTTCTTTGGTAATTCGACATCTTTGGGGTTATCCAGCTGACGCCCAGTTTGCTGAAAAGGTCTATGTAGAAGCCTTAAATATGAGCCAATACCAACTCACTTGGGTACTTCTAGCTTTAGCTGCCCTTATGGCTATAGTCTATGCCTTCAACCGAATGCTGAAGTTAGAGTTTAATTGGCCCCTTAAGCTTGTCTTCGTCCCTCTATGTTTCTACGCTGTTTGGTTATTAGCTCCTGAAGGCAGTTTGCCCTACATCTACTTTGATTTTTAAAATTCCATAACACAGAAAAAATTAACTCAAACATGAAGACGATATAGAAATTATTATCTCGTTACAAATCAGTAAGACTTAAAATTTTTCTCAGAGGCTAATTGTAAAGAAGTGTAAAGGCAAATAATTAGTGCGATCAATTCAACCAGATAACAGAATTATCCTATCTTTAGGTATACAACCTGATTGCTCTGCTTTACATTTACTTTATAAATAGCCTTTTTATGTTAATACTTTCTTGAAATTGAAACCAAATTTTCCGTGTTCTAATTCTAAAAGTAAGTTTCTCTTTCTAATCTTTTTTTACGAGAGATATTTTTTATCAACATGAAAAGTAACATAAATAAAAGTACCGTTAAGCTTTTAGCTACGGTAGCTGGAGTAGTCTTAACGACCGGACTAACTGTAGATGGTTCTGCTAACCCTGTTCAGGCTGCCCAGTTTAATTATTCTTACTCTGGTGAGGGAATTGAAGTTAGTGGAGTCTTAACAACCACTGACAGCAGTGGCGCAAATGGCTACCTAACAATCACGGGTATCACGGGACAGCGAAATGGGGAGACAATTACGGCACTACTACCTCCTGGTAGTTTTCCAAATTCAGCGCCTAACGATAATCTCTTCTCCCCAACAAAACCATTCCTTGACTTTAATGGTTTTTCTTACTTAGTTGGTGCTAAATCTGAAAACGTATTTTATTTTGAGGATAAAGGGGGGTATGGAGAAACTGACGATCCAAATATTGCTACTAATCCAGCTAATGCCAGATTATTGAACAAATTTGATATTCAAGCTGTACCCGAACCTTCCAGTATGGGTGGTTTGATCGTAGTTCTTCTGGGCGGCATCTGGCTGCTAAAGAAAAAATCTGCTACCAATGCCAAGCAAGAACTGGCTGAAAAAGTAGGCTTTTCTTAACACTACCTAGAACCCCCATTAGGGCTGGAGTTGATAATTGACTCCAGTCAAAGCCAACCGATCGCGGTTGAAAGACCGTCTAAGTGATTTGTTTCATCAGTAAAACCTTAAATCATCACTATTTCACTATCAATCATTGACTCCCAAGGTCGCGTCATCAGCACCTGGGCAGACGTAATCAACCGCGCTAACTTGGGTATGGAAGTAATGCACGAGCGCAATGCTCACAACTTCCCCCTAGACTTAGCTGCTGGTGAAGTTACTCCTGTAGCAATGACTGCTCCTGCTATCAACGGTTAATTCTGAAGATTAGCTAAATAAGAAGCGCCCTCCAGAAATGGGGGGCGCTTTTTAGTTGTAATTACCTTAAAAGGGACTGGTTAATAAATTCTGTAGGAGATTTTGTCCGATAACGATGCTTCCACATCAGAAAACCAGTAATAAATAAAATCAACGGTGCAAGTCCGACAAACATATAGAAAATACGGGATGGAAGTCCCCAGAAAGTGCCATAGTGCAAATCGTTAAAGGAATTCAGGATGCGATCGCCTAATGATGCAGTCGCGATCGTAGATACTTGTAAAACCTTGCCGCTATACTGGTCAAGAAAAACATCGCCAAGATTAAAGTTAAACCAAAAAGTCTCTTCTGGTTTACTTGGAAAACCAATTATACTAAGTGATGCATTGGGCAGAGCAGCTTGAGCGATTTTTAACTGGTCTTTTAGTCCTAGCGGCGATTGACCGGAAATAGGTACAGAAACCAAATTGGGTTGAGGTTTAGAGAAGGTGACAGCGTAAATTATCGGGTTGACAAATTCAGAAAAGTTCCAGCAAAAGCCTGTGAAAAAGGTAAAGACTAGAAATGTGGCTGTAATTACACCAGCAACTTTGTGAATATCAAAGTTCATCCGCTTAGGATGAGCGTTCCATTTAATTTTGAAGCCAGCAATCAACTTACGCCAACCAGGCCATAAGATAATGCCTGTAATACTCAAGATTGTAAACAGTAATCCTACAATGCCCACAAACTTAAGACCAATGTCACCACTTAAGAGGGTGTAGTGGAGTGGATAGATAATGTCAAAAAATATCTTTTGGAGCGAGCTTGGCTTGGAGTTAGGATTGAGGATTACTCCTGTGTAGGGGTTAACGTAGATTGGCAGCCAGTCAATTTTTTTTGTTTTGAGGATAACCTTTATTGACCGATCTGGCTTTGGAGGTGGGTAATACCGTTGAACAGTTGTATCTGGCTGGTTGGGGTAGGCTTTTTTGACAGTATTAAGGACAACTTCGATTGGTAGTTGTTTTCCTTGAGGGATGATGGTGCCACTTTGATGAGATTGATCGAAACTGTCAATTTCTGTGTGAAAAACCAATAAACTACCCGTCAAGCCGATGATGATTGCAATCAATCCTAGTGTTAGACCCAAGTAACGATGTAGGGTGAATATCAAGTTGCGTACTTTTTTAGAATTCAAGGTAGATGCTCCTCTGCATAATGTCAAAATACGAGATTGGTTTTCTCAATTAAAACCGCACTGTGAGTGACCCGATAATCGTAAAAGGCGCACCTGGAGAATTTGCAGCAGAATAGCGCGAATTTGTATAGTATTCCACATCGAACAAGTTCTCAGCATTAATTGCTACCTCCCAGTTATTGCGTCGGTAAAATAGAGCCGCATCGAATCGAGTGTAGGCTGGTAGCTTGAAGTTGGGCGGATCAAATTGATCACCTCGGCGATCGCTAACAAAATATGCGCCAAACCCAAAGCCCAAGCCTTGCAAATCGCCGCTTTGAATTCGATAAGTTGTCCACAAGTTTGCAGAATTAGTTGGCGTAATTCTCAGCCGACTGCCCACCTCATACGTAGTATCTTCAGTGATAATCGCATCAATGTAAGAATATCCTGCTGTTAAATTCCAACCTGGTAAGATTTCACCAGTCACGCTCAAATCAATACCACGACTGCGCTGTTCTCCAACCTGAATTGAGTACTTTCCAGGATCAGGCTCGTTGAGATCAGTCGCCAAAACGTTGGATTTTGTGATGTTGTAAGCGGCTAAAAGTGCTGAGAGTTTCCCATTGAGAAAATCGCCCTTGATGCCCACTTCATACTGAGTACCGCGTGACGGGGCAAAAGCTGAATTCGTTCGAGAACGACCAGTGTTAGGCACAAAGGAACGGCTGTAGCTGGCATAGAGTGAAAGAGGCTCGATTGGTCGATAGACGATGCCAAGGCGCGGACTAAATGCTTCACCGTAATTGCTATCAACAGTACCTGCTATAATGTCACTCCCCGTGCTGTTCACCCAATCAAATTGTCCAGCAGCCACTAGGATCAGGTTATCTAGCAACTTAATCTGATCTTGCAGGTAAACACTATAGGATTGAGTGATATAAATAGAACGGCTGAGAGTGGTATCAGTGGGTAATTCGATATTATAATTAGGGTTGAAAATGTCCAGTGGCGGCAAGGGTGCAGTCAGAGAAGAAAAGAAATTCGTCACACGGTTTGCATCAAAACCGAACAGCACTTTATGGGCTACTGAACCAGTATTAAAGTTTGCTATCAGCCCTGTTTGCATCGCATAGGTTTCATATACAGGTTTATCTTTAACATATGTACCTGTAATAAATCGATCGTCAGACAAAGTGCCATATTCACTGTCTATCAAATCTATATGTTGCGAGCTGATAAATAGCGAATTACGCAGTTGAAGATTTTTATTAAACCGATGTTCAAAGGTGTACCCTCCCTGTAGTTGAGTAAGATTAATATCATTCGCACTAGGATAGCCAAAATAGCGATTAATTGGCAGTACAAATGAGCCATTACTCAACGCTGGGACTCCGGCATCAAATCCTGTTTTTTGATTGAGGTATTCAAAGTTTAGTGTCAGCTTTGTATCATCGCTGATATCCCAGGCGATGGTAGGTGCAACAAAAAATCGCTTTGTCCCTAAAAAGTCTCGAAAACTATCAGAATCCTGAAGTGCAATGTTTAGGCGATAGCGTAGGCTTCGGTCTGAATTGAGTGGAGCGGAAAGATCGGCCGTCCCTCGGTAGTAATTATAGCTGCCAGCATTGAAGCCAAACTCGTAGAATGGTTCTGATAGCGGTTGTTTGGTGGTAACGTTAATTATACCTCCGGGTTCGCCCGCTCCGAACAATACGGATGCAGGCCCACGCACTACTTCAACCTGTTCCACGTTAGAAAAGTCTCCCGGTGAGCCTGTGCCTGTAAAACCATTGAGTGTAGTTTGTGCCGGGAAGCCCCGAATTGAATAGTCACCAATGCCAAACCCTTGCCCACCATAATCTCCACTGTTCAGTGCAACACCGCTGACGTTATTTAACACATCTCGCAACCGAGTAACATTACGATCTTTAATTACCTGTTGCGGCACAATTTGAATAGTTTGAGGAATATCTCGTAAGGGCGTATCGGTGCGCGTTCCGACGCTCGTTTGTGAGGGGTTATAGCCTTCATCTCGTTCACCCGTCACCACAAGTTCAATCGGTTCATTACTTTCTGGCGATGGAAGACTAGGCTGTGTTTGACTCTCTGGCTGCTGTGGCTTCACGGAAGATGCAGCAGTTGCAACAGAGAAGATAATACCTTCATCTGGACTGTCAAACAACTCAACAGTTGGTACACCTGCTTCCCCCGTCACGCTCACCCGGATAGTATTGGCATTAAAGTTAGTAACCTTTATTTCACTAACCCCAGTAATTGGTTTAGTAGAACGGAATGTGAATGCATCACCGTTGGGTAAACGCAGTTGAGCATTGGGAATATCAGCAACAAAGTTATTGTCAGAACTTTGATTAACTACTTGTAACTGTTCTCCGTTTGATGTTTGTAAAATTATCTCCACACCTTTAGATGTGGGATTTCCCTTCACAGAAGTCACTTGTACAACTTCACCCTCCTGATTTTGGGCTGGCGGGTTCTGCTGTTGTATTTGAGCAAACCATTCTTTGACTGTTCTTGCAGAACGGTTCAGTTCTTGTACACTTTGAATTTCAGTTACTTGCTTTGCCTGAGTTGGTTGTATGACAACAGCAATAAAAAAACAGGAAATAAATAGCGATGTCCACGACGGGCTACGCCTACGCAACAGTTTCATCATTCCACACACCCAACCGGATTTTTTAAAACAGAGTTGATTATTTGACAATTATTTTTAAATAACTCTGTTTAAGAGAATACAGAAATTTGAGCGATCGCATAGATACTGAAACCGGATTTTTTAAGACGGAATCGGGATGTATTTTTTTCTATAAATATTTTTGCTGACGATATTCTCTAGGAGTGATACCAAATTGCCGCTTAAATAGATACCTAAAATGACCTATACTTTCGTACCCTACTTGAGAAGCAATTTCTGCTACTGTAAGATTAGTATCTCGCAGTAGCCGTTGTGCTTGCTCTAGCCGCAAAGATTGCACATATCCCAACACTGTAGTCCCAAAAACTTCTCTAAATCCCCGCTTGAGCTTAAAGTCATTGAGTCCGATTTCTTTGGCTAGATTTAATAGAGAAGGTGGATTGTGGAGCGTTTGATTTAAAATAGCTTTGGCATGATGTAAACGTTGAATTTCATTAGGACGGAAATAAAGCGATCGCCCCAATACCTGATTATTTTCTCCCCATTGAGCAATCTGGAGTGTCAGTAGTTCCAACACCTTTGCTTCTAAATACATTAGTCTAAGTTTTTCTCGAAAGGGACACTGCAATATTTGTTTGAGTACTAACCGCATTGCAGGCGTGGTTGCTCCTAACGGCTGATGGAATCGCTCTTTTATAGGATTTTCTATCAATTGCCGGAGCAAAGTTGGCAATTGAGCAAAGCTTGCTTGGAAACTATCAAGTAATTCAGGATACCAATAAATACCAATACATTGAGTGCGCTGCTTCGGATTAAAATGCTCAAACTCCCTAATATCAGGCAAGAAAAATAAGTAGTTATAACCTGCAACTTCTTCATAGTCGTCAATGACTCCAGGTACATTTGGTGTAGTGGTTCTCATCCCACCAGACAGAAAAAATTTAGATGTAAGAAAAGGCAAATCATCATGTATACTCTCAAAAATCACTGGTTGAGAATACTCATTGTTACAGATTACTAGCTCAAGGTTATGGCGAAGAAAAGTCCAGCGAAAGCTGCTTTGACCGAACCAAGTAGACAATTCTGCTTTTCCCTCATAGTCATTAAACTGCACATCCTCGCAAAATTCCCCAAAGTCTTCTGTCCCAGTTAGACGAATGGTCATGGTAATACTCTTAACTGCTTGTTGAGAATAGTATCAATCAGAATAAAGAGCGATGTCTACGACAAGCCCTACGGGTGACGCTCCTACGTCGCTAACGCCAGTTCCTTTATGCCTCTTAACCCGTCCGCCGGACTGGCTCACCGCTAAGAGCGTCTACGCAACTGAAAATTTCTGCAACAAGAGGGCGATAAGCCTGACGGCATGGCTAAGTTTTTCAATATCAGATGTTTCAGTTGACATCAAGTTTTGTGCCGTTTTTATCTAGACTGTGCTATGGCGTAACCGCCCAAGTTTGGCGATCGCTCTTAATATTAGGACTTACGCAAAATATCTCTCAAACTCTCATTTCTCTGTGATCTCTGCGCCTCTGTGGTTCGATTTTCCGTTAGCTGTGCGTAAGTCCTGAATATATACCAATTCCTAAATTATTTGTGAAAAGTTAGATCCCCGACTTCTCTGAGAAGTCGGGGATCTGGACACCACGAATTTGAACAAAATCAGGATTGCTATATTACATCTGTGCGATAACTGATGGTTTCTGCTGCGATCGGCTTACTTTTATCTCTTTACATTGATTTAGAGACAGCCTCTAAACCAATGTAGCGGTGCAGAGTAAATATCCAGTTTCAGAGTGATTTAGAGTTGATGAATGAATGTATTCCACTGAATTTAAATATGTAATTTAAATTATCGAATTGCTCAAAAACACGATCCCGATCGCACACAAACCGAAGCCAGCAATGCTAATTTTCCAGGGTAAAATTCGGTTTATTTCTCCCATACCCATCGCAACACCAATTTCTCTAGCACTCATGGCAACCGCAAACAGAGTTAAGGTAATGCCTAGTATATAGGCAACTATTGGCATCATTCCTGCCCCAATAATAGATTCAGCATCAGCGTAACCCTGAAATAAACCAGCACTGACGCCCACCAGAGCAAGTACCATAAAGTTTGGTTGATTTGGCATCATCAGCATAGTACCAAAAACGATGGTAGAAATGGCGATGGCCATTTCTGTGCCTAGTAAATTTAGCTGGAATAAATGAATTACAATGCCTAAGACTGCTGCTGAAACAAAACATCCAGCTATCACAGCGCCACGAACAAACACAGATGAGAGTAAGCCAATAGCAACAATACCAACTAAACAATCCAAGCCAATTACTGGATCTGCCAGTCCCCAGAGAAAGCCTTCCCAGCTGTTAGAGATGGTATGATGATCTGGTATTCCACTCAATGAACTCAGTAAGCTAATTAAGATTAGAGCTGCGATCGCCCCAATATGCCGATGCATTAACTTCAAGGTGTAAAATTCGCTCCCAGCACGGGGTTCTGATAATTTAGTTTTGAACATTACCATATGTCAAATTAGTTTTTTCGGTAATTTATACTACCCACATACCCAATAAAACTAACGTGGTAATCACGCCAGATTACACTAGCTTTATCAAGTTATGCAAATCCACGGTTATTGTAAAAGTCTTCTAATAACGGGCTGCATAAGCGTTGGCGTAGCCTCTCCAAGATTTGCCCGCAGACATCACTACCATTAATCATCAATACTTGACATTCGAGACGGTATCTACTCGACCGCAAATGTAGTTTAAAAATGTAGCTGCGATTTCCTTTTCTCCTGGTATTTTTTCCCAAGTGATACTAATTTTAAAAAAGAATACGACACATATAGCGCTTCTTGTTTGTATACAATACACTCTGACCTCACTTCCATTCCTCTCTCCTAAAAGGCTACGGTGTACACACAAGCCGGAAAAACTTCATCTATTAAAGATTTGCAGTGCGTTACGCTGGCGTAACAAAGCTAAATTGTTGCAATCATGGCGATGCGTGTGGCGGGCTACGCCTACGCATTCGTTATTTCGGCGATGCCTACGGCTGGCTACGCCTACTCATTTGTTATTTCAGCGAACTCATTTGTTATTTCGGCGAACTCATTTGTTATTTCGGCGAACTCATTTGTTATTTCGGCGAACTCATTTGTTATTTCGGCGAACTCATTTATTATTTCGGCGAACTCATTTGTTACTTCGGCGAACTCATTTGTTACTTCGGCGAACTCATTTGTTACTTCGGCGAACTCATTTGTTATTTCGGCGATGCCTACGGCTGGCTACGCCTACGCATTTGTTATTTCGGCGTGTCCATAACGCACCCTACGAAACTACTAAAATTGAAACGTATGCTGGTCATACTTGTGTGTACACCCTAGCCTAAAAGGAGAGAGGCTTTAAGGCTTACCCCCCAACGCTACAAGGGTTGGGGTTAGGGGTTAGGTCTGTATTTCATGCAATAGAGAACCGCTATAGTTAGGTGAAAATCAGTCTGGGTAAGACTTTCTCAATCCAAAATCTAAAATCTAAAATCCAAAATGGTATGGGATGGTTCACTTAACCCAATCTAAAACTTATCTTAACTGAACTCTATTAAGAAGAAGACTAATCTAGAAAGTACCTTCATTGGAAGAGAGAATGAAATTTATCAAATTACTACTACTTAGTATTGCTCTCATCTTCTTTGCATGGGTTAGTCCACTGCAAGCTAGTCAAATAGCTCAATTGCCAACTCCTTTACTTTCAGTTGCAGAACGTGAAACAACATCTCTGAAAAATTCGCAGGATGTATTGACTGTTGCAACTTTTAATGTCGAGAATTTAGACCCGAAAGATCAACGTTTTGATCAGATTGCTAAAATTATTGGCAATAATTTGAACGCACCAGATGTCATCAGTTTAATTGAAGTTCAAGATAACAACGGCCCAATCAATGATAACGTTGTAAATGCAAACCAGACTTACCAAAAACTGATTACTGCGCTCAAAAATATCGGTAGTCCAGGATACGATTTTGTTGATATTGCGCCCAGCGACGATCAAGATGGTGGAGAACCTGGAGGCAATATCCGTGTCGGTTTATTATTTCGACCCAGCCGGATAACTCTAGCAAAATTGCCCAGAAGAGGCGGTTCATTAGATGCTGTGGCTATTACTCAAGGTTCAAATGGTCTTGACCTCTCGCTCAATCCAGGTCGGATTGACCCCAGGAATAATGCTTTCGATCAAAGCCGTAAGCCACTTGCGACAGAATTTATATTTAACGATCAAAAACTGTTTATCATTGCTAATCACTTTATTTCCAAGCTTGGAGGTTCTCCCAGCGATGCTCAACGAGTCAAGCAAGCCCAAATCGTTAATGAATTCGTAGCGCAACTACTACAAGTTGACCCGCAAGCCAATGTAATTGTACTAGGTGACTTAAACGATTTACCAGATTCTTTACCTCTAAAGACCTTGGAGGGTAACATTCTTGAGAATCTGACGGTTCGTTTACCTCTTAGCGATCAGTTTAGTTTCAAATTCCGTGGAAATCCTGAACTTATTGACCATTTGTTGGTCAGTGAAAATCTTTCTGGTGTTGCTCAACCTGAAATCGACATTGTGCATGTCAACGTTGGCTTTAGTAAGCCTGTCAGCGACCATGATCCCGTGATTGCAGCATTTACATTACCTGCTAACCAGTCCACCTCTGACACAATCCCTCCCGTTAGCCAACCCACTCCTGCAAGTGATTCGGCAATTATATTGCCTCAATTATCCAAATTCGCTCTAGTTGACGAACTAGCTAAAGAGTATACGCCAAGCAAAGTCTTGAATTATGATCGGGCAAGAGACCAAATGTTTGGCATTATTGACAACCGAGCAGGTATTGTGACAGACATTTATGCCAGTTACCCAATTCGTTTGATTGGTAATGGCGATCCTAGTCAGGAAGCTGAAAAATTAGGGCTGAATACCGAACATGTTTGGCCACAAAGTAAAGGTGCTGACAAAGGTAATTCCCGAAGTGACCTTCATCATCTATTTCCTGCACGAGAAGATATTAATAGTGAGCGAGGCAATAAACCATTCGACGATATAGCCGACACAAGTACTAAAAAATGGTATCGAAATAATACTGTTCAATCTACAATTCCTAATAATGCAATTGACGAGTTTAGCGAATCAACATCTTCTGAATTTGAGCCTAGAGAGAAAGTAAAAGGAGATATAGCCAGGGCAATTTTCTACTTTTACACCATTTATCGGAATCAGGCTGAGAGAGTAGACTTAAATTACTTTCAGAATCAGCGTCAGACTTTGTGTAAATGGAATCAGCAAGACCTCCCAGATATTACTGAAATAGAACGCAGTCATGCGATCGCCCAATTTCAAGGTAATGACAATCCATTCGTGTTAGATGTCACATTAGCAGAACGGGCATACTGTAATTCCGAGAACGGTAGTGTTTGAGAATGGTTGTTTTACGTCTTAATGAGTAGACCAAATTACCATCAAACAGACTTTATCTGAATTGGAATCTGAATGATGAACTCTGTGCCTTGAAGCGGTGCAGAAATACACTTGAGTTGACCACCATGCTTGTTGATAATTTGGTAGCTATTTTAAGGTAAGTTTTAGTTGATAGTTAGCTGCTTCTAGTTCTGCCGGACTTGGCAAAGCCAGAGCCTGGGGGATGATGGGTAACAGTGCGATCGCTGTATATAGTGAGACAATAGCCGTAATAACTTTAATGAAAGTGGACAGCCAGTAAGTTGGATGCCAAAGTGTCCATACATCCATCACATGGGTTGTACCACAAGAGACGATAAAAGCTCCAAATAATAAAAGTATCCATTTGAAAGGGAAATCCTTTCGTTTGTGAACAAAGTAAACAAAGATGATTGGAATAGAATAATACACCAAAGCAATCAGAGAATCTGAGAAGATGTTTAGCCACACTAAACTCGGCTTCCAGAGGTAACAATGTCCATGTGGAATAAATGAGCTATCAGTAAAAAAAATTTGTAAAAATTCCAGCATAAACGAGATAATTTATCACATATTGAATGATAAATTATGCACACTGCATCAGAAATTGTCCTTAACGTTAAATGTTGTATTAGTGCAGTAATTCCTCAACTTGATGCTGGCTCCACAAAGTTTTGTACAGACCCTGTTGTTTCACCAGTTGTGAATGATTGCCTATCTGGACTATTCTTCCCTTTTCCATTACAAAAATTCGGTCAGCAGCTGCCGCTGCCGATAATTGATGAGTAATGAAAACTACTGTCTTTTTTTCAGTACCACCAGAGAGATTTTTGAGGATTTGTGTGGCTGTTTGATTATCCACACTAGAGAGGGCATCATCCAAAATTAATACTGGCGCATTGACCAGCATCGCTCTAGCCAAGGCAGTCCGTTGTCGTTGACCGCCAGAAAGAGTAATACCGCGTTCACCGACGAGAGTTTCGTATTGCTGGGGAAAATTGTTAATTTCTGATTCAATTTGGGCAAGTTGAGCGACAGATTCTACCTGCTCTTGTTCGCTAATTGGGTCACCGTAGCGGATATTATTTTTGATTGTAGTGCTAAATAGAAAGCTATCTTGAGGAACGTAGGCGATCGCACCTCGTAAAGAAGCCAAAGCTACCTTAGTAATATCCAGCCCATCTAAAAACAATTGTCCTGATTCAATATCCAACAAGCGCGGCAAAGCATTGGCCAAAGTAGATTTTCCTGAACCAATGGCCCCAACAATTGCCACGGTTTCTCCCGGAGCAATGGTAAAGTTAACATTTTCTAAAGCTGGAGTAGTGGAACCAGGGTAATTGTAGGTGAGATTTTTAGCTGTCAGTTCCCCTTTAAGTTCAGCCACTGGTAGATGTATGGCATCGGCTCTGTCTTGAATTTTCGGTGTGACAGAGAGAATAGATTCAAGCCTATCGATACTAACTTCACCCCGTTGGTAGGCAGTAATTGTGAATCCTAAAAGAGCAGTAGGAAAAACTAGACGCTCTACATAAATTAACAGTGCTAAAAAGTCGCCAACCTGAAGGGTTCCAGAAGACATCCGCCCCACCCCTAGCCAGATGATAACTAGTGAGCTGACATTGGCTAGCCCGCCAATTAGCGGAAACAGTGTATTTCGGAGTTTTGCCAGTTCCAGGTTAGCAGTCAATAGCTGGTGATTTTTTTTAGCAAAGGCTCGCCGCTCGTTTGCTTCTTGGGCATAGATTTTAATTAAAGCAATGCCACTGATATCCTCTTGGATGAGTTCGCTGATGTCAGAGAGTTGCTCTTGGACTGCTGCTTGTTGTTTGCGTAAGCGATTGCTAAACAAACTCACTAATAAGAACATAAAAGGGTACACTGCCAGGGCGGCTAGTGTGAGATCCACACTAATCGTTAGCATTACTGGCAGTGTCAGGGCGTAGGCAAACACCGTATTTGCCAAACTCAAAACTGCAAAACCCAATAACCGCTTGATATTGTCTACATCACTGGTAGCCCGGTTAATCAAATCGCCAGCAGTATTACTGGCAAAATAAGCTGGCTCCAGCTTGAGTAAGTGTTCAAAAATCCGTTGTTTGAGGTCAAATTCCACCTGACGCCCCACCCCAAATAGCCAAATGCGGGATGCCATCCGCATTAGCCACATTGCCGAACTGAGTAAGACAATGATTACTACGTAATGTAGGATTTGGTTCCAGCTGAAGGTTGTCGAGAGTTTGTCAACACCAGCACGAATCAACCAAGGGATATAAACGCCCAGTGCATTGACAGACAACAAAGCGAGAATTCCTAAGGACGCTTCCCGCCAATGGGGTCGTAGGTAAGCAGTGAGTTTAGCGATTCGTCGAGATTTTGCCATTAAAGCAATTTTGCAACTTTATCATCCTAGATTAACTGCTAGTCCAAGAGGGCAGCTATGTAGAGGGAATATCGCTTATAAATTAAGCTTTTGTTACCTCTTTCAACAGATAGTTATTGCCGTTCCCTTTCGCCTAAAGCAGAATAGTAATGTCTACTTCAACTTTTGGTGTGGCGGCAATCACAGCTTTAATTAATCCAGCTACTAGTACCGCTACCTGGTGGGGAACGCGGTACTAGGGCATGGCATTGTGACCTTTTGAGTTTTACTTTTTTAACTTTATTACCGCTGAACACGCAAGAACCTGTAAATTTCAAAGAGATAAGTTTCCCAAGTTCTGGTTGTCAATTGCAACGTTTCCGCATTCGGTACAAAGTCTTCAAGTCGTAAACCGCGGGCGCGAATATCTTGAGGACTTCCTTGTAATAGGTAGGGAGGCACTCTCAAATTATAAGAAAGAATGCGATCGCTTGTCACATCTGAAATGTTCCCTGCGGTGGTTTGTTGTCCTAATGCCACCAGTATCCCAGATGTTGGTGCAGCAGTTGCTACATAGGTTTCACCTGCCATTGCTAGAGGTGCCCTATAAAGTAAATAAGCGACTGCTGGTGTACTTGCTAACAGCAAAATCGTCAGTGCCCAACCTACTAAGTATCCACCTGGTTTGTCTATCCCGCCTCCTTTGATTCTCTGAGCTGCAAAAATCATCATTAAAACAGAGGCTCCTAGAGGCTTAAGTGGAAAAGACAGCATCCTCGACAACGAGGCTACAGCTGGTTCATTGGGGTTAACAAATGATAGGGCTATGATTACTAAGATAACGACTAAGATCAATCGCCCGACAAAACTTCCAGAGGGATAAAATCGCTGGAACAGAGAATATACGATAGTGCCAATCAGCAGCCACAGCAGTACCCGACTTAGCAATAGAAACATAGATTAACTCTCAAATTTTCTGGTGCGGTGAGCCAGTGTGGTGGTAAGGCAGTCCGCTTTACTAGGGGTTTCCACGCCACTTCTTCAACCGGGAGAACCCTAGTTGAAGAAGTGGCTCCCCAAAAAGAACTGCTATGTATGGTTTCCCGGCATAAAACAACTAGCGACTTCTTAGCTTTAGCGACGCTAGGAGCGTCACCCGTAAGGGTCAACCTAGAGGTTTCGGGAAATGGATTTATTTTATTGTCAAATTGTAATCGTACTGTTTGACTTAAAATACTTCAAACCTCACACCCAAAGACTACCGTCGTAGTGATTTTAGTGCAATTTTTTGACACTGCGTCTATTATTTATAATTTTCCAGAAGAGTAATGTGGCACCGGTAAACTAAATTAATTGAGTAATCCACTCAAAAGGAAAAACTATGTCGTCTGGAAAGCCTACCATTTTGGTAACGGGGGGAGCTGGATATATTGGTTCTCATACAGTGCTTGCTTTGAAGCAAGCGGGTTATAACGTTGTCATCCTTGATAATCTGGTCTATGGGCATCGTGACCTGGTAGAAACGGTTTTACAGGTAGAACTGATAGTAGGGGATACAGGCGATCGCGCCTTGCTAGATCACCTATTTAAAACCCGCGATATTGCCGCTGTGATGCACTTTTCTGCATACGCCTACGTAGGAGAGTCGGTGACTGACCCAGCTAAATATTACCGCAATAACGTTGTTGGTACTTTGACTCTGTTAGAAGCGATGCTGACAGCATCTGTGAAGAAATTTGTCTTCTCTTCTACCTGTGCCACCTATGGTGTACCGGAATTTGTACCGATTCCAGAAACCCATCCCCAAAATCCGATTAATCCCTATGGCGCTACTAAGCTGATGGTAGAGCGGATTCTCTCTGATTTTGATGTTGCTTACGGTTTCCAATCAGTACGTTTCCGCTATTTTAATGCTGCTGGTGCTAATCCCAGTGGTTTGCTTGGCGAAGATCACAACCCAGAAACCCATTTGATTCCCTTGGTGCTGATGACAGCTTTAGGCAAACGAGAATCTATCTCAATTTTCGGCACCGATTACCCTACGCCCGATGGTACTTGTATTCGAGATTATATTCACGTTAACGACTTAGCAGATGCCCATATTTTGGGATTGGAATATTTATTAAAAGGTGGCGATAGCGAAGTTTTTAATTTGGGTAATGGCAGCGGCTTCTCCGTCAGAGAAGTTATTGCAGCAGCTGAACAGGTGACAGGAATTTCCATACCAGTCGAAGAACGCTCACGCCGTCCTGGCGATCCCCCAATTCTGATTGGCACCAGCGAGAAAGCCAGAACAATCTTAGGCTGGCAACCTCAGTACCTTTCCATAAAAGATATTGTCGCTCATGCGTGGCAGTGGCATCAAAAGCGACATAAGTAGATTTGAAAGTAATTAATATTTATTGGATTGTGGCACACCTCTGTGCTTTCACTGGCACAAGGGGGACAAGGAAGAAAAATTGCTTCCTTGTCCCCCTTCCCACTCTCCTACTCCCTACCGCCTTTCATACTTTGCAGTACAACAACTAAGATGGCAATAAATGCGAAGATTGGAAGTGCGATCGCCCAAATTGGGAATTTCTGAGATTCACCCTCCACTAAATCGCCATTGACATCTCGCAGGTTTCGTGTACTATCTGTAGACCCGCCTCCTGCCACAGTAACTTCAAATTTGAACTTAAACGGTTTGAATCTTCCCCCAGAGACTGGTTTACCATTTAGTTGCAACTCATAAATACCTGGCTTGGGAAAGACAACTTCCGCACCTGGGATGCCTTTATAGCGTTCAGCTGCCACAGATTCTAACTGTGGTTCTAGGAGTGGTGGCTCTCCGGCTGCATAGGGTTCGGCATAAACAGCCAACTGACAATTACACTGTGACAGGGGAATCACCCTTCCACCTCTGCGGGTAAGTGCAAACCAGACTTGGCTTGGTTCTCCAGCTTGGGGGTTATCATTTGGTTCAACATGGAGGGTGCCACCGACATCTCCAGCTACTTCTACCTGATGAGCAGCAGCAGGGTAAAGATTAGTTATTGAGATGACTAAGCAACTCAGGAATAATAAATACTTTATTGTTCCTTGATGCCAGGAAATGCCTTTGAGCGGGTAACCTCTCTGTTTTTGACTCGTTGGGATGGAGCTAGAAAACAAGGATAATTTACCGCGATTTGGTTGGGGGAACATAAAACTTTTCTACGGCTAACTTTGACCAAAAAAAGCGCGATCGCACTAGCAAGACACCAAGAGTAATAACTCCCATCAGTACTGCCGCTAATTTATTTCCCCAAGTTGATTGCAAGGAACCCAGGTAATGGGAACCAATCAACACAGCATGAATGGTACTCAAGAGCAAGGCTGGCACACCCAATAGATGAATCTGTCGCCAACGTTTGCCCAAAGATTTCTGCAAGGATTCCCAACTCGTAAAAGCGGCGGGGGACATTAATACCAATGCTACAGCACCCGCAGCCATACCCCACTGAAATTCTTGTGGCATAAAATCAAAGGCGGCAAAATTCCATTGCAATGAGTGTTCTATCATGTGGGCGGTGTGAACCACAGAAAGCACAAAAGCTCCCACCCCCAAGGCGCGGCGATAACGCAGTGGTGAAGCCCACAACCCACTAATAGGACGCGCAATTAGCGCCAAAATTAAGCAAAATAAAGCGGCGTGTCCGGTGTAATCTACCATTGTGTCACCAGTCCGCAGCAAGGTGATGACGCCAATGGTGAGTGTCACCCAACCGCCTAATCGAAACAACTGACTGCGCCTGTCTTTACTTACCAACGATGTGGAAACGCCTACACCCAGCATAGTGGGCAGGGTTCCCAAGCCAAACGCCAGCATAGTTGCCCCACCCATCCATAAATTGCCAGTTTCAGCCGCTTTAATTTGGGCAGCATACAGGAAACCACAGGGCATTAAACCCCAAGTCATCCCCAAAAGCATTGGCGTCCACCATTTGGTTTTGAAGGAAAGCTTAATCATTCCCGCGCTGAAGCGATCGTGTAAACTACCTTGTAATAAGGGGTGTAACACGGGAATGCGCGGCAGCAAATCGGGTTTTACTTGTCCTAAGCCAAACCAAATCAGCATCACGCCAGTTATAATTGCCATCCAGCGCCGGAAGTCGCTGCCAACACCCGCTAGCTGTCCACCTTGCAACAATACCGAACCCAGCGCCCCAATCCCAGCACCGACTAAAGCATAGCTCAACATCCGCCCCAGGTTTAGCAAAAGATGAAATTTTAATTGCTGTTGCCAAGTGTCGGACTTTTCTAAGGTTGATGTCCGTCCCAAGGAAGCTTTTTGTGGAATTTTCGGCTGATGAGACAGGGAAAACGCCACTGTTAGAGGGCCACACATCCCAAAGCAATGTCCAAAACTCCCCAGGAACCCCAGGATTGCGATCAGCAATAAATCTACCATAAAAAAATTCCTGAGTTCTGAGTCATGAATCCTGAGTGTCAGAATAAAGATTTTGAAGAATTAAGAAGAAATTCTTTTCTCTTCTTCTTTGCTCAGTACTCAGCACTCCTCTAGTGCGGCAGTGTAAGTTAAGTTGCGATCGCTGTCAAAAGACAAGTTGTCAAACTTGATGTTTATTCATAGGAAAGAAAGCCTGCGTGTAAACACTTATAAAATTCCCTAAACGCGCGTAAATCCTAAATTAATAACTTGACGTATAAGGGTATATACGGTAGATTACTCTACTTTAAATTCTGTATAATTTTTATTATATAAAGTAGTATCTACTTAAAAATGTCTGTCCATTCTTTCGATTAATATCTTAATAGTATTTACAAACTTATCTTAAATAGATAATTTTTAACTAAACACGAGTAGAAAAGATATGTTATTTAACAATAAAGTATATAAAACAAATGATGTTTATGGTATAAGTCGTGACCTCCCTTTAAACTATATCAAGAGACAAGAAGTTGATCAAAAACTTATTGAAAATTTAGATAAAAAAAGACATATTGTTATATATGGTAGCTCCAAGCAGGGAAAAACATCTTTAAAAAAGAGTTGCCTTAAATCTGATGAATATATTAATATTCAATGTTTTAATCATTGGAAATTAACAGATATACATCTTGCTATTCTAAAACAAGCAGGTTACCAAACTACTCAATCTGTCAAACAAACTGCTTCTGGCAAGCAAAAGGTTGCAGCTTCTTTTGAAGGAATAGTGAATTTTTTTGGACTTGCTGGAAGTAAAGGAGCAATTGCAGCCGACACAGAACAACAAAAAACTACTGAGACTTTATTAGAAAATTTTGATGTTGATCCAGACGATGTAAATGATATTATTGCTTGCTTGAATGCGATCAACTTTCAAAAGTATATTGTTTTAGAAGATTTTCATTATCTTGATATAGATATTCAAAGAGACTTTGCAGTTGTATTAAAAGCATTTCATGAAGCATCTAAGTTTTGTTTCATAATTATAGGTGTTTGGTTAGAAGAGAATAGGTTAATTGTACATAATGGCGACTTGACTGGACGTGTGATTGCTGTAGATGCTGACAAATGGACTTATAAAGAATTGATGCAAGTAATTGATGAGGGAGCTAAATTATTAAATATTAATTTTACCGTAAATTTTAAAAATACTGTTATAAAAGAATCATATGGGAGTGTTTATATAGTTCAAGAAGTTTGTTCTCAAGCGTGTGATCAAGAACAAGTAAAAGAAACCCAAAGCCAATCATGTACCATTGGTGATAGGTTGTATGTGCATCATCTAATCAAATCTGTTGTTGATCAGCAAAATGGGCGATATATATCTTTTATAAATCAATTTTCTGAAGGATTTCAAGATACACAGTTAGAGATGTATAAATGGATTCTTTACCCTATTCTTTCACTAGGATTAAAGGAGTTACAGCAGGGAATTACTTATACACGAATACGTGATACCATTTCTGTATGAAGCTGCGCTAAATTATCACCAAGGGTAAATTTGGTTTAAGCGTGATGGGTTTAAGATTACAAGTCGAAATAAAAGAGA
>NZ_JBALDI010000011.1:0-83143 GCF_036917395.1 Nostoc sp. | reverse complement strand
AGAAGTTCAAAACTCGATTTAGAAGTTCAAAACTCGATTTAGAAGTTCAAAACTCGATTTAGAAGTTCAAAACTCGATTTAGAAGTTCAAAACTTGATTTAGAAGTTCAAAACTTGATTTAGAAGTTCAAAACTTGATTTAGAAGTTCAAAACCAGCTTATAGGGTCAGTTGTCGCGCAGCGCAATGCACCAAATCAATCATCGCAGCACGATATCACCTCACAACCAAATCTGTGACAAAATAATATTGTTGTCTTATGGCCAATGCGATCTGCCTACGACCTATGATTTTAGGACTTACGCAAAATATCTCTCAAACTCTCATTTCTCTGTGACCTCTGCGCCTCTGTGGTTCGATTTTCCGTTAGCTGTGCGTAAGTCCTGGATTTCTACCATCTCGCGCCGCTACAGCTTGGATGAATATCGTGCGATCGCAGAAAAAGCCGAAGGACGCAGCGAATATCGAGATGGAGAAATTGTACCCATAGCTGAAAGAACGCTCAAACACAGCCGCATTGGTCGGAACATTCTGACCTATTTTAGCTCTTTGCTTTGCGATACTCAATTCGAGCCAATTAACAGTGATTTACGGCTGTGGATTCCCGAATATCGACGCGGAGTATATCCAGACGTAATGATTTTTGACGGCGAACCGCAACTAAATGCTGAACGCTTAGATGAAGTCTTGAATCCCATTTTGATTGTTGAAGTCCTATCTCCTTCCACCGCAGATTACGACCGACAAAGTAAATTTAGGATGTATCGATCAATTCCAAGTTTTAGCGAATATTTATTAGTTGAGCAGGATGAACGTTTTGTGGAACGCTACAGTAAACAAGCAGAAGGTTGGTTGCTCAGTGATTTTAGCGGCTTAGAGGCATCTATTTCTTTGGATTCAGTTGCGATCGCATTATCGATGGCAGAAATTTATCGCGGCATTGTTTTTGAGTAAATCAGCCTGGGTTGAATGTGTTGTGCTTTGTGAGAATGTAGACTGAGGGAAGGTGCGATCTCAGCTTATCCGGCTATAAACTTACGATGAGAACCTTGAAAAGATTGTAGTGCATCCATGCCATCACAAAGCAATACAACAGAATCTAATCTAGGTGATATGTGTTTGACCTCCTGCTTTTGCAGTAAAAAAATCGAGATAAACTCGTTGATTTCAGATTTTGTAGTTCCTGGCTGAAAAAACGCTAAGAAAAAAGAATACGATCTCAAATGAACCGCACGAAGAATTTTTTTGCGGCCATCATCTGATATAAACTGTGCAAAACCAATTCTATGAAGATCCGGTTCCCAGTGCAATGGTTTGTCGTTTGGTAATCCCATTTCCTTTAGTTCCGATACCGAGAGTAAGCCAGGAGGTACAATTTGTAGAAAGAGCTCGAATTCAACTACAGGACTAGAGGCATTAAGTATGTATGGAACTAGCGGTGGATATACAAAATTATCAAATTTGTGGATTCGTGCAGAATTGTAACATAGCTTTAAAAGCCATCGACATAGTAAATCATAATTGTATGAGAAATTTACGAACTCTCCACGCTCATGAATGCGAAAAAAATATTTATCCCATAAAGCACATATATAAGCATCAAGTTGAGACAATACACCATTGTTGCAAACATCACAAACATCTCTAAGTTTGGGTTCAGTCTCAACTACTTTTTCCAATCGGGAAAGCCAGAAAAAGTGCTGCTTATCTCCTCTCGACTTCTGGAGCCGTTGATGCAAAGAACGTGCCCAAAGATGTTCCTTGGTAAGCTTTGTATCTGTACAAGCACAGTATGCACATGGCTGTTTAGATTTCATTGTAAATAGAGAAATTAGTAAGCTAACTCTCTCAATATAACGCCCACGAAAAATGTATTTATTATTTCATTCATACGCAGCTATTCCCAATCTTCGTACTTCAAGCCATCTATACGGCTAAATTCGCGGGTGTTGTGGGTGACAAGTGTGAGATCATTTGCTAAAGCGATCGCAGCAATTAACAAATCATTTGCTCCAATTGGAGTCCCCAACGCATTAAGACGAGCGCGAATATTTCCAGCTATTTTTGCAGCTTGACGATCCAGTGGTAAATCAGCAAACTCAGCAAATAAATTTTCTAGATGAGTAAGGTTTCTATTAACGTTTGCGCTTTTGTAAGCTCCGTAATACAGTTCGCTATAAACAACTGTACAAATGTAAATTTCTCTAGAAGGAATTAATAGAGTTTTTTGGGTGACAGGTGAACTTGGTGAGTTTAGAATTTGGATACACGCATTTGTATCTAGGAGGTAGGCCATTGAATTTCCTCTCGTTCCTCAAAGGGAAGCTGTTCTGGACGTTCAAGCGGATCACCTTCCCAACTACCTATTACTTCTTCAACAAACTTATGAGAGTATCCTAGTTCTTCCGGTGTTTTAGTTGGAGACTGTGAGGATTTTTGTATAACAGGTTGAAAGACAATCACTACATCTAATTCTTGGTTAGCAATTTCAGGCGGAAGCTGGATTTGCAGAATTCCATCATTACCTATATATGTTCTAATCTTAATGCTTTCCATAACTGACCTCCAAGCTTATTATATTATCAGTATTTGAGCAAGTTTAACTTTGTTTATAAACCATTTCCATTTTCAACTTCTCAATCTCCAATCTCAATTTATCATTCTCCATCCTCAACTTAGCATTATCCTCCCTAATCAACTCAACTTCATTCCTCTTACTCAAAGCCTGATTAATCGCCAACTTCCGCATATCCAGCGAAAACCAACGTTGATAAGTTTGGGTATGAACTTGTACACTATGTCCCAAATTATCCGCCGCCGCTTTGATTGGTATCCCCAAAATATGCGCCCGAATTGCCCAAGCGTGGCGTAAATCATAGGGTTTAAAATCCAATCCTATTTTACGAAACCACCAACTAACTCGCTGTGTTAATGCAGTTATCTCCGCATGATTAGTATTATCTTTTTTAGCGATCGCACTCCCCAACATCTCTAAATATTTAGGATTTCTCAAATCAAAGTCCGAAATCCATTGCCTATATAATGGTAATGCTTCTCTTTCCCCAGTTTTACAATCTTTATGAACTTTCCATGTCAAATCTGCATTTTCTTTGCTTAACCACCAATCAATGTCAGGATTAATAAAAAGCTCCCGTGGACGTAAACCAAAAACTGCTAACATTCCATAAGTCCAGCGCCAAAGCTGCCAGCTATCTTGAATATTTTGGTTAACTTGATTACCTCTGCTATTCAGGTAATCTTCAAACTTAATAATTCCTTCATAGACTTTCACATCTGTAGGTATATTACGGGAATTATTTTCCGGCATCTTAGAATATTTAGATAAATCAATTTCGATTTTGAATGTCAAGCAAAATGCAGCTATCGCTCTAGCTGCGTTATATTTAGCCCATTCTTTATCGATTTGTTCAATTGAAGTTATGAGATTTTCAGCAGTTGCTAAATCTTTGGCATTAGTGAATCGTTTAGTGCGGGAAAAGTAATAAAAAAAACTATGCTCGCTTTTGGTAGTCCGTTGATGAGTTTTGAAATACTCTTCTTCAAATTGTTCGAGTAATCCTCCTATGGTTTTAAAATCTTTTTTAATTGCCTCATTACCTAAATATTTATCATTCCATTCAAAAGTTTTACGAGCGATTAACTTCCCTAATTCATAAGCTTCTTCCTCAGCTGTCTTGAGTCCATCCAAGTTAGCAGGAATATTCAAGCTGAGATTGTATTGCTTTCTCCCAGTACCGCTGCTATCTTTGTCTCCCGGTTTAATTGGTAACGTCGCCCGTAACTGCAAACTTCCATTCGATTCTCTAATTGTCACTTTTGCCTTTGCAGACTTCAAACGCAGATTAACTTTCTCTAATTCTAGTAGTACTTTCGTTCTGATCATGCGCTCTTTGTTGCTGTGATTGCAGAGATGAACACAAACACCCTGGTTCAGGACAACATTTAGATGATGCGTGAGTCCTGAACCTGATTATGCATCGCTATGTTTTTAGCCTATATTTAGCCTAAAAATAAATGTGTTATCAATGAACAATGTTTAGCACAGACATTGCTTACTGCAAACATTAGGCTGTTGAAAAGAATTGAACCACAAAAAGGATTACTCCGGCCCTTATCACGGTTATGACGGCTTCGCCATCTTCGCTCGCGACATGGACTTGGCACTCAACAGCCCAACCTGGGGATTGATTGGCGCTCCTTGGAATGAAAAAGCTAACGCTAAGAAGGCTGAAGATAAGGCTAAGAAGGCTGAAGCCTTAGCTTCAGCTGCCGTTTAGGGAAATGGGAGAGAGATAAGTAGGGATAACCTGGGGCTAAAACCCCAGGGGGGAGTTGGGAATCCAAAATTCAAAATTAAAAATGAAAATTAATTTTGGTTTTTGCATTTTGAATTTTGAATCATATTCCCACCTCCCTTGTAAAGACGCGATTAATCGCGTCTCTCCCTCCTCAATCAGTAAAAGAATTCAGTAAGCTTGGAGATCCGGAAATGCCTCAGAATCCAGAAAAAATTCAAGACCACGTAGAGTTATTCCACCAACCAGAGTACAAAGAGCTATTTCAAAACAAAAAGCAGTTTGAAAATGGTCACGAAGGCGAAGAAGTAGAACGGGTTGCAGAATGGACGAAAAGTTGGGATTATCGTGAAAAGAACTTCGCTCGTGAAGCTTTAACCGTTAACCCTGCTAAAGCCTGCCAACCATTGGGAGCAATCTTTGCTGCTGTTGGTTTTGAAGGCACTCTACCTTTTGTTCAAGGTTCTCAAGGTTGCGTTTCTTACTTCCGCAGCCACTTAACCCGTCACTACAAAGAACCATTCTCTGGTGTCTCTTCTTCAATGACTGAAGATGCAGCCGTGTTTGGTGGTCTGCAAAACATGATTGACGGGTTGGCGAACTCTTACCAACTCTACAAGCCCAAGATGATTGCTGTCTGCACCACCTGTATGGCAGAAGTAATTGGTGATGACTTGCAGTCTTTCATCAACAACGCTAAGGAAGCTGGTTCAGTTCCTCAAGATTTCCCAGTACCCTACGCTCACACCCCTAGCTTTGTTGGCTCCCACATCACTGGTTACGACAACATGATGAAGGGAATTCTTTCTAACCTGACAGCAGGTCATAAGAAAGAAACCAGCAATGGTAAGATCAACTTCATCCCAGGTTTTGACACCTATGTAGGCAACAACCGCGAAATCAAGCGGATTGCTTCCTTGTTCGGTTTAGATTACACCCTTCTAGCTGACAACAGCGACTACCTGGATTCACCAAACACAGGTGAGTTCGATATGTATCCAACTGCTACAAAGCTAGAAGATGCAGCAGATTCAATTAATGCTATAGCTACAATTGCTCTGCAATCACACTCCACTCTCAAAACCCGCGAGTACATTGAAAAAGAGTGGAAGCAACCAACCGCAGTTTGCCGTCCTTGGGGTATTAAGGGTACTGATGAGTTCTTGATGAAACTCAGCGAACTGAGTGGTTTACCCATTCCCGAAGAATTGGAAAATGAACGCGGTCGGGCAGTTGATGCCATGACTGACTCCCACTCATGGATTCACGGCAAGCGCTTCGCTATCTTCGGTGAACCAGATTTAGTATACTGCGTAGTTGGCTTTATGCTAGAAATGGGTGCTGAACCTGTGCATATCTTGGTTCACAACAGCAACGATGTATTTGAAGCAGAAATGAAAGAACTGCTTGCTTCTAGCCCCTTCGGTAGGAATGCAACTCTTTGGCCAGGTAAAGACTTGTGGCACATGCGTTCTCTAATGTTCACCGAACCCGTAGACTTCCTGGTCGGTAACACCTACGGTAAGTACCTGTGGCGTGACACCAAGATTCCCCTCGTGAGAATCGGCTACCCGATCATGGATCGTCACCACTTGCACCGCTACGCCACCATTGGTTACCAAGGTATAATCAACCTCCTCAACTGGACTGTAAATACCCTGTTTGAAGAAATCGATCGCAACACCAACACTGTTTCTAAAACAGATATTTCCTACGACTTGATTCGTTAGAAATTACGTATAAACACAACGTGTTAATTAAGGGTGAAGAAGGGGAGTAGGGACTAGGGAGTAGGGAGTAGGGAAATATCCAAACCCAATCCCCAATCCCCAATCCCTAATCCCCAACTTCCCTTTTTCTTTCTAGCATTTACCCAAGGTATCTATAAATGGAAACCATCAATCACACTCACGAACACACTCACACTCATCCGAATTACCATCCACCTAACTATAAAAAACCAGGGAAATTCAACAATCTTCTTAATCCCTTGCGCCGTGTAGTGGATGAAATTCAGGTTAAAAATAATCGCTTTGCTCATCTAATTTGCCAAACAATTCCTTGTTGTTGTCCCTTTGAGCGCCAAATTAAATTATTTGGGCGGTCTATTGATATCCCACCACTGTGTAAACTCAATCCTTTATATGACGAATTTGTAGGATTGCGTTTCCGTGCTTTATCTTACCTTGCCGATGTATGTGGAGAGGATGTCAAAAAATACATTTGCTAATTATTAGTCATTGGTCATTAGTTATTCAAATGACAAATGGCAAAGAAAACTTCCATCGAACACGAAAAGAGAGATGAAAATCACCCAAGGCAAAATCAACGAGCTGCTGACTGAGACAGGATGCGAGCATAATCAGCACAAACAATCCGAAAAGAAAAGTAAGTCTTGCGCCCAACAGGCACAACCTGGCGCAGCTCAAGGGGGCTGCGCCTTTGATGGTGCAATGATTGCCCTAGTGCCGATCGCAGATGCTGCTCATTTAGTCCACGGTCCTATAGCCTGTGCTGGTAATTCCTGGGGCAGTCGTGGTAGTCTTTCTTCTGGCCCTCAACTCTACAAAATGGGCTTTACCACTGACTTGGGTGAAAATGATGTCATCTTCGGTGGCGAAAAGAAGCTTTACAAAGCGATTCTGGAACTCAAAGAGCGCTACCAACCAGCAGCAGTATTTGTCTATGCCACTTGCGTTACAGCCTTAATTGGTGATGATATGGATGCTGTCTGCAAAGCGGCAGCTGAGAAAATTGGTATTCCTGTTGTTCCCGTCATTGCCCCAGGATTCATTGGCAGTAAAAATCTCGGCAACCGTTTTGGCGGTGAATCTTTATTGGAATATGTTGTCGGCACAGCAGAACCGGAACATACAACGCCCTATGATATTAACTTAATCGGTGAATACAATATCGCCGGGGAAATGTGGGGAGTAACACCACTGCTAGAAAAATTAGGCATCCGTATTTTATCTAAAATTACGGGCGATGCTCGCTACAATGAAATTCGCTACGCCCACCGTGCCAAGCTCAACGTCATGATCTGCTCACGAGCGTTGCTCAACATGGCGAGAAAGATGGAGGAGCGTTACAACATCCCCTACATTGAAGAGTCTTTCTACGGCATCGATGATATGAATCGTTGTCTGCGAAATATCGCTGCTAAATTAGGCGACGCTGATTTGCAGGAGCGCACAGAAAAGCTGATTGCAGAAGAAACGGCTGCTTTAGATTTGGCATTGGCTCCATATCGCGCTCGACTAAAAGGTAAGCGGGTTATTTTATATACAGGTGGTGTTAAGAGTTGGTCCATTATATCCGCTGCTAAAGATTTAGGGATTGAAGTTGTTGCTACCAGTACTAGAAAAAGTACCGAGGAAGATAAAGCTAAAATCAAGAAGTTGCTCGGCAATGATGGCATCATGTTGGAGAAGGGTAACGCTAAAGAATTGCTACAAGTGGTTAAAGACACCAAAGCAGATATGCTGATTGCTGGTGGTCGTAACCAATACACCGCTTTGAAAGCTCGAATTCCTTTCCTTGATATCAACCAAGAACGTCACCATCCTTATGCAGGTTATGTGGGGATGATTGAGATGGCGCGGGAACTGTATGAAGCTCTGTATAGCCCAATTTGGGAGCAAATACGTAAGCCCGCTCCTTGGGAAGAAGAAGCAGTTTAATGGCTCTTATACCCTCGTTCCCAGGCGGAACCTGGGAACGCATTCCGGGAGGGCTGCTGCCCTTCGTTTTAAAGCAGATGAGGCTTTGCCTCACTGTCAGCATTCCCTGGCTCTGCCGGGGAACGAGAAAGTCCATCCTGTGGAATGAGGAGGTATTGTAATGGCGATCGTCACTGTTTCTAACAAATCACTGACAGTTAATCCCCTCAAACAAAGTCAAGCTTTGGGTGCAACCTTAGCCTTTTTGGGATTGAAAGGGACGATGCCCTTATTCCACGGTTCTCAAGGTTGTACTGCTTTCGCCAAAGTTGTCCTGGTGCGGCATTTCCGGGAAGCGATTCCCCTAGCTACAACAGCGATGACGGAAGTCACTACTATCTTGGGTGGCGAAGAGAATGTGGAACAAGCAATTCTCACTTTGGTAGAAAAGGCTAACCCGGAAATTATTGGTTTATGCACCACGGGATTGACTGAAACCAGAGGGGATGACATTGAGGGCTTTATCAAAGCAATTCGCGATCGCCATCCAGAATTGAATGATTTAGCGATCGTTTTTGCACCTACCCCAGATTTTAAAGGGGCGTTGCAAGATGGCTTTGCTGTTGCTGTGGAAAGCATAGTTAAGGAAATTCCTCAACCAGGTGAACTCAGAACTGAACAAGTCACGGTTTTGGCGGGTTCTGCCTTCACACCAGGGGATGTACAAGAAATCAAAGAGATAGTCACAGCCTTTGGACTAGTGCCTATCTTTGTACCTGACCTTGGGGCTTCCTTAGATGGACACTTAGAGGATGGTTATAGTGCAGTTACAGTCAGTGGAACTACCTTAAAACAGCTACAAGAAGTAGGTAGTTCTGCTTTTACCCTAGCATTGGGTGAAAGTATGCGGGATGCTGCAAAGATTCTAGAAGAACGCTTTGGCACACCTTATGAGGTGTTTGGCGAACTGACTGGATTAGAACCGGTAGATGAGTTTATCCAAGCATTAGCGATTCTGAGTGGTAACAGCGTACCCGAAAAATACCGCCGCCAACGCCGTCAGTTGCAAGATGCAATGTTGGACACTCACTTTTACTTTGGTGCAAAACGAGTTTCCCTAGCGCTAGAACCAGATTTGCTATGGTCAACAGTGCATTTCCTGCAATCGATGGGAGCGCAGATTCACGCTGCGGTGACTACCACGCGATCGCACTTACTAGAAAAACTCTCGGTTAAAAGCATCACCATCGGTGATTTGGAAGATTTTGAGAGTCTAGCAGACGGCTCTGATTTGCTGATTGGTAACTCGAATGTAAGTGCGATCGCTAAACGGCTCTCGATTCCTCTTTATCGTCTCGGACTGCCCATTTATGACCGTTTAGGTAATGGTCAGTTTACCAAAGTTGGCTATCGAGGCACGATGGAACTTCTGTTTGGCATAGGCAACTTGTTTTTAGAACAAGAAGAGTCATTAGTAGAGACGCGATTAATCGCGTCTGTACAATAGACGCGATTAATCGCATCTGTACTAGATTAATTGCGTCTGTACAATAGACGCGATTAATCGCATCTAATAATCATTCGTCAGTAGTCACTAGTCATTAGCAACTGACAACTAACAATTGACAAAGGACAAACCACGATGAAAATTGCCTTTACGACAAGTGACGGAGTTCATATTAATACTCACTTTGGAGGGTCAGAACAAATTGATGTTTATGAAATTTCAGATGAAGGATATCACTTTCTAGAAACTATCACATTTAATTATGAAATTAAAGAAGAGAATAATGAGAGTAAACTCGCCCCAAAAATTGAAGCATTAGGTGATTGCACAATTATTTATGTTTTAGCTATTGGCGGGAGCGCGGCTGCTCGGTTAATCAAGAAAGGTGTCACCCCAGTGAAGGCGCGATCGGAAGAAGAAGAAGTTAGTGAAGTGCTAACTAAGCTCGTGAAAACTCTCAAAGGTAATCCCCCACCTTGGTTACGTAAAGCTTTACAGCCAAAAAGCAAAAACTTTGCCGATGAAGTTGAAAATGAAGCAACGGTATGACGACAAATAATAGTCTTAATGGAACTGCTACAACTGAAGTCTTGAACTCACCTTTCCTTAAGGTATTAATTAAACAAATTCGGGGTCAAGACAGTTATGGAGTTTATCGTAGTTGGTCGGATGAGTTGATTCTCAAACCCTTTATTGTCACCAAACAAAAGAAACGGGAAATCTCCATTGAGGGCGAAGTTGATCCGATAACTCAAGCTCGGATTATGGCATTTTTTCGAGCTGTAGCTGCTGGGATTGAACAGGAAACAGGTTTGATATCCCAGGTTGTAGTTGATTTGAGCCATGAAGGATTTGGCTGGGCGTTAGTATTTTCTGGTCGTCTTTTGCTAACTGTGAAAACCTTGCGAGATGCTCAACGCTTTGGCTTTGACTCGCTCGATAAATTAGCAGAAGAGGGAGAAAACTACGTCAAAAAAGGCATTGATTTGGCGAAACGCTTTCCAGAAGTTGGCAACCTGTAACAATTTTAGATTTTGGGTTTTGGATTTTGGATTCAAGTTTTAATCATTAGTACACTGTGACGGAAGTTTGCCTACCTTTAACAAACAAAGGGCTTAATCTCCTTGTCGGATTAATTGAGATGGTAGCTAGATTTATGCCGTGTTGTACTAGTCTCATCACTATTTGATTAAAACAATATCATCCAATCCAAAATTTAAAATCTAAAATCCAAAATCCAATGTGGAGTGGCTGATTGTGCAAGCAGAAGAAACCAGTATTGAGGAACTACAAGGACAAATCAGACGGCTTAACAGCAAAGCAGGTCAAATGAAAATGGATCTGCATGATTTAGCTGAAGGTCTGCCAACAGATTACAAACAACTTATGGATGTTGCAGCCGCAACTTATGAAATTTTTCGCAAGTTAGATGAGCTTAAGCAACATCTGAAACAATTGGAGAATGCTAAATGACCTAAGCCGAAAAGGATACAAGCCCCTAAATCTATGGGAATTGTTAATTTTGAATTTTGAATTTTGAATTCGGAGCGAAGCGACGTGACTGGAACAATGGATGAATTCAAGAAGCTCGTAGATGCAGAAGAATTTTTTCAATTCTTTAATATGTCTTACGACTTAGAAGTTGTAGATGTAAATCGTCTACATATTCTGAAAAAGTTTTCTCAATATATGAAGGAAATTGATGATCAGTCTCCTGACTTGAGTCAAGAAGAGAGACTAAATCAATATTCTTTGGCTTTACAAAAAGCCTATCAGGTATTTATTGAATCAACACCTCACGAACAAAAGCTGTTCAAAGTGTTTAACGACAAGCCGAAAAATGTAGTCACACTGACAGAAATCACTTCTGATTAAGAGGTATAAATTGGTTAACCTAACGCCTACCGAATTAGAACGCTATCGTCGCCAAATGATGCTTCCGAATTTTGGCGAAACAGCACAGAAGCGCTTGAAGTCAGCGACGGTTCTGGTTACAGGTGTGGGGGGATTAGGCGGTACGGCGGCGCTTTACTTAGCAGTAGCGGGCGTTGGGCGGCTAATCCTAGTCCGGGGTGGTGACTTGCGGCTAGATGATATGAATCGTCAGGTTCTCATGACGGATGATTGGGTAGGTAAGCCAAGGGTATTCAAAGCTAAAGAAACTCTGGATGCAATTAATCCTGATGTCCAAGTGGAAACTGTTCATGATTACATCACCCCGGAAAATGTAGATTCATTGGTGCAGTCCGCTGATATGGCTCTTGATTGCGCCCATAACTTTACAGAGCGCAATTTGTTGAATGAAGCCTGCGTGCGATCGCGTAAGCCAATGGTGGAAGCCGCAATGAATGGGATGGAGGCATACCTGACGACGATTATTCCTGGTGTGACTCCTTGCTTGTCTTGTCTGTTTCCAGAAAAGCCTGATTGGGATCAGCGCGGCTTTTCAGTTTTAGGCGCTGTTTCTGGGACACTGGCTTGTTTAACAGCACTGGAAGCAATCAAGCTGATCACCGGGTTTAGTCAGCCTCTATTATCACAATTGCTGACAATCGACTTGAATCGGATGGAATTTGCTAAACGCCGTTCTCACCGCGATCGCTCTTGTCCAGTATGCGGTAATAGTGCGCCTTGGAGACACGCGCAATCCAATTCGATGGAACCCACGGGTATTGCACAAAATAGTTGATTTCCGTCCCCACCTGAAATCAGAACAACTAATCGCTATAAATCAGGAGACGTAATGGGCGTTATTTTATCAGAAAAAGCAGAATTACATCTGCGGGGATTGCTCCAAGGTTCCACACCCAACGCTAATAGCGCAACTAAAGGTATCCGCATCTCAGTAAAAGATGGTGGTTGCAGTGGCCATGAATATGCAATGGATATCACCAGCAAGCCCCAACCAGATGATTTGGTAAGCCAGCAAGGCAAAGTGCTGGTTTACGTTGATGCCAAAAGTGCGTCGTTATTAGAAGGAATTGTGGTTGACTTCGTTGAGGGAGTGATGGAAAGCGGTTTTAAGTTCACCAACCCCAATGCAACTGATAAATGCGGTGGTTGTGGAAAGTCCGTCAAAGCAGGTGACAGTAAGCCTACTGGTGTACCTTGCAGCTAACATCATTCCGTTAAGCAATTTTGGATTTTGGATTGCCGATTTTGGATTGAAAGAAACCACTCCAGAAGAGTTGGGGCTTGAGGATTTGAAATTTTGGATAAAAAGATTTGTTCCGCCTACACAATGTCGGGGCATAAACCGAAATAATTTTTAATTCTTCAATTCTTTCTTCTATTATCTAAAATTTAAAATCTAAAATTGGCACAGTCAATTGTAGAGGCTTCCCATAGATGCGATCGCCTTGCCTTGAGGTAGCTTCTAGTTCGTGTTGCATCCTTTACCGATATAGAGAAGCCAACTAAGCGTAGTATCTCCGTAAGAAGAAGGGAAGCAAAAAGTAGGATAGGTTGCTCAAAAACTTCGTAAATTAGACCAACTGTATAACATTTGAGGAGAATCGGAAAATGGCTTCCTACCAAGTTAGATTAATCAGCAAAAAAGAAAACCTCGACACCACAATTGAAGTTGACGAAGAGACTACCATCTTGGACGCAGCGCATGACAATGATATTGACTTGCCAGCTTCTTGTCAAGCAGGTTCTTGCTCTAGTTGTGTTGGCAAGGTCGTTGAAGGTGAAATTGATCAAGAAGATCAAAACTTCCTAGATGACGAGCAGATTTCTAAAGGATTCGCTCTACTTTGTGTCACTTATCCTCGTTCTAATTGCACAATTAAGACACATCAAGAACCCTATCTCGTCTAAACTATTACTTTGGTTGCTACCTTCGGCGACCAAATAAAAGATGAAGGATGAAGGATGAAAATATACTTCCTTCTTCCTTTCAGAATTCCTAATTTATAATTATTAAAATTATTGATAACGCGAGAGCGAGGAATCGTTACCTTCTATAAAACTCAGGATGAAATAATCTTCAAACAACTTATATCAATGGTGGGAACATTAGGAACTACTATCACTTTATAACAAAATTTTCTCTGATTAATTATTAAAGTAGGAAATACATTTTTAGCAGTAGATATAGAAAGTATTCGCGCTATTTATATCCACAATATTGATAATCGAATTAATTAACATCTATAGAATATCCTCTTGACCTCACTCCTTTCCTAATTAATTACACGAGTGAGGTCACTCAATTTATAGATATGAATGCAATTTCATATTAGAGATACCGCTTGCAAGAAAAGGCAACTTGCCTATTTTTTATTCAACAGCAACTATCACATCTGATGATTTAATCACGGCATAAGCCTGCTTACCTTCTACAAGTCCTAGCTTTTCAGCTGATGATTTTGTAATTATTGACACTAACTCTACACCTGGTGCCACTTCTAAAGTTATTTCAGTATTAACTGTACCAGGCACAACTTTTTTTACAGTACCTTGGATAGAGTTACGAGCGCTAATTTCCATTTTTTGTCTGTGTTTTACTTCGTACTTAAACAAACTAACATTTTTTTTTGAAAAGAGGAAATTTTTTGATATTTCTTAATAACTGTCAGGGATATAAAGGAAATCTCAGCATTATATCTATGTTTTATTAGACACAAGATTCAATGGAAACATTACATCGAATTTGAGCAAGATAAGACAATGGGCAAAATCCCATTATTAAAGCTAGGCAAACTGACGCTACAGCGAACTAGTAACTATTTACGCAAAAGTTATATCTGCTATTACTTTAGATATTGAAATAATATTGTAAAAAATACTGCATTTAAATTGTATTTTAATATTTTTCTTAGATATATCTGGGTATCTTTATAAATGATTCATAATTTAAAATTATCATAGTGATAATATATAACTAAGCTAAATTGTTGTTAATCAACTTAGTACTCGACCAATCCAAAATTGCTGGATGAGGGCGGGGAGTAGGGAGTGGTGAAATATTTTTTTCATTTTACCAAACTTTTGAATACCTGAGAAAGTTGCTTTGGTAAACTACTAGACTTCAGCTACTCGTATAGGATTTTAAAATAATGGTGGGGAATACCCACCATTAAGTTTTGCAAGCAATTTTATGCTTCAAAATTACTTACACTCCTGACATTTAAAGAACAATTATGAGTCAAGTTAGCAGGCAAGATTTGAGTGAAGCAACAACCCAATGGCTAATAGCAAAAGGCTATAATCCTGGAGATTTAAATCAGCTAGGTGAAAATGGCGATACAGCTTTGATGAAAGCTACAAGAGAGGGAGTTTATGCAGTCGTCAAAGAGCTGATTAATGCAGGTGTGGATATTAATGCTCGAAATAGCGATCGCAATAATGCTTTGTGGTTTGCTTGTTTTGGAAACCACTACGATTTAATTAATTTGCTGCTGGCTGTCAACATTAACATTGACAACCAAAATGATAATGGTGCAACTGTTTTAATGTATGCAGCATCATCTGGAAAGACAGAAGTCGTCAAGTTACTTTTACCACATCATCCTAACTTAGATTTAAAAAACTTAGACGACTATAAAGCTATCGATTTTGCCAGCAATGTAGAAGTTTTAAGGATACTTAAAGATGCCACAAAGTAAGATATATAGCGAAGGATATCATGACGCTACCAAGCATTCTTACTTATCAGTACAAATTGATCCAAATTATGTAGATGCCTCAACACAGCCATCTTCATTTAAAGTTTATCCCAAATTTTATCGGAGAGTGAAATTAAATCTCAATAATCCTGTTCATTCTTTCATCTCGTTAACCAGTGCGATAACTCTGGAAAAAGTGTATAAAGATGGCCCATATAAACTGCGAGTGAATCCATCAGCAGGCGCTTTGTATCCCACGGAAGTTTACGTACAGGTTCGTGGTATTGAAGGAATAGTAGATGGTATATATCATCTAGAAGTTGAGAATAATTGTCTAACGCTCATCTATGAATTAATTGATGATGGGTTAGAGAGTTATATTATACCGGGTAAACGTATCAATGGATTCATCTTTTTAATTAGTTGTGTTTATTATAGGTCTAGCTGGAAATATCAAAACAGGAGCATGAGATATTGCTTGTTAGATAGCGGACACCATTTAGGTGCGATCGCAGCTTCAGCTTTTCTCCACAACCGAGATATACAACTAATTTTTGACTTTGATAAATTAGCTCTCAATTCAGATTTGGGATTTGAGAATAAAGAGTTGATCACTGCTTGTGCGGTGTCAGGAGAACTACAAGACAAGAAAATCAGACACTTAAGGCTGAAAGTTCCTTTTGTCTGCGGTACTGATTATTTTGAATCAAATCAATTTATTGAAGATACATACCAAGCAACTACTCTACAAAAGAGTCGTCAGCAGAAATTAGAGTATCCTCAATTTGACTTTGACAAGTATAAATTTTATCAAGTTGTTTGGAATAGACGTTCTATTAGACGTTTCCGGAAAGAGTCTATTTCTCAAGAAGATTATTTATATATAGTACAGCAACTTGAGCAGCCAATACCGACAGAAAATTATGAGGAAATAGAAATTTACTCAGTTGTGCATCGAGTCGAGGGAATGACACCTGGGTTATATAAAGGTACGTATCTGATTAAGACAGGTAATTTTAGTGAAAAGACAGGTTACTTATGTATTAATCAAGCTATTGCTAAAGATGGCGCTGTTACTTTATTTTTTGTGTCAGATTATTTAAATTATCAAACTGCTATGCAAATAGCTGGTTTTATCGGACAGAGACTTTATTTAACTAGTAATTATTTGGGAATTCAGTGTAGTGGAATAGGTGCTTATTATGATCAGGAAACCCAGGAATTCTTAGAAACAAATAAAGATGTACTTTATGGAATGGTAATTGGAATATAAGTAGGAAGCTAAAGAGAGATGCCTAGAAAGATGTATTACTGTAATGGTGATGACTCACATCCTATGCAACCGACATCAGCAGATATTATCCTGCGACAGCAACTAGAGGATTCTATTAGTAGATACTTTTATGAGGCTTGCGATCGCACGATTCAAAATCTTCTATCTAATTGTCGGTGGTATGTCACAACCCATGCAAATGCTTTGACATTAGTAATTGAATGTCCCGATCAAGTTACTAATTGGCGTATTTTGCAAAAAATAGTGCCAATGGGGACATTACTCTATGGAGTTGTCAGCAGTGCTAAAATCCGTGTTTGTCCGCCAGAGATTCAAGGCGTACCTTTTGAAATGAGGGTAGATGAACTTTCTGTTTATCGGGATTGGGCGTGATTCAATTTTAGATTTTAGATTTTGGATTAGTTAATATTCTGTTTTATAAGTGCAGCTACCTCTTCAAACACCAAATCAGCAGAATGTTTGATAGCAGGACTTAACTCCAGTCCCAAAGCTAGATTTGCTGCTTCAATTAAATAAACTGTCACATCTTCGGGAAAGTCATTCTGAAATATTTTCCGTCCAGCGGCTAAAGCATTATCCCAGCGAAAATCGTGCAAGTTATAACTTGGTTCTGGCAAAGCTTCCAGTTCTTTTCCTGGAACTTTAAACACAGCACCCGGTTCAGAACCAGTTGAACTTGCATCAATAATTACTAATTGTTTACTACTTCTAGCTTGAAACATTACTTCCATCCCTGCGGTGCCACAGTCATAAACACGCACATCAGGATGAGGGGTTTCAGCGAGATATTTTTGTAAGCGTTGGGCAATGATTACGCCTACTGCGTCGTCACTGCGATTGAGATTTCCGCAACCAATAATAGTTAGCATGGGATGATGGCGATTGAATCTAAAAATACCGTTAAACTCTCGTCTCAATTCAGACCAAGCATTGAGGGTGGGTGAAACTAGATACTGAATATTTGAGAGCATTTATCTAATTTTAAAGGAAGCTAGTTACACCGCTTCTACTTGATATTGTACATAGTGTTCGTAATTCAAAAACTAATAGTAGGTAAAGTTTGTAGTTAAGGCAATCATGAGTGACTAAAACAGAGGCTCTGACTAATAATATAGGCAAAGCCTCTGAAGAACTAAGTTATCAGTAAAAAACTAGAACTCTACACCATGTTTCTTGGCAATTTCAGTAAGTTTCTCAGACTGATGTTGTGATGCTTTAGTCAAGAGTTCTTCAGCTTGTTCTGTAGTACTTCCTTCTTTAGGAATTAAATACTTGACATAAAGGGATACAAAATCGGCAGCGATCGCTAAACCGGATAGAGCATGTTTGTCAGCTTCCTTACCAGCGATCGCTGATACTAGACCTGCTCTAATTGGGTCTGGTTTAACTTTCATGAACTGCTCGACAAGTTTAGGGATGTATTCTGCTGGCGGCAAATTATCTAACTTACTTCTATCTGGAGTAAAGTTACATTCTGCGGCTTTGGCTTGCTCTAAAACACACCATTCTATGTATTCTTGCAATGCGGCATCGGGAACGCGAGGGAGATATTCGTGTAGCGCTAAATCAGACACAAGCTTACCCTGTAAATTTCTATTTTGTTGAAGTGAATTAAGGCCAGCCTAACGCACTGTTTCTAGAAGTTTTAGTGTGTTACGCTACGAGTTTTGAATAAAAGGGCATTGGGGATTGGGAATTAGGCATGAGGCAATGAGCAATTGATACAAGACCCTAAAGCGGTTAAAAAGTTTATTACGACATTTTTACTAGCTTAAAAGAGTTGATGGAGCGATCGCCGAAATAGCACCGAAGTAGCAAATGTAGTCGCCGAAGTAGCAAATGCGAACGCCGAAGTAGCAAATGTAGTCGCCGAAGTAGCAAATGCGAACGCCGAAATAGCAAATGCGAACGCCAAAGTAGCAAATGCGAACGCCGAAGTAGCAAATGCGAACGCCGAAGTAGCAAATGCGAACGCCGAAGTAACAAATGCGAACGCCGAAGTAACAAATGCGAACGCCGAAGTAACAAATGCGAACGCCGAAGTAACAAATGCGAACGTCGAAGTAGCAAATGCGTAGGCGTAGCCAGCCGTAGGCATCGCTGACCCAAAAAGAGAGCGATCGCTAATCCCATCTACTTTTGTCGTCGTTATTTCAGGTTGCAGCTGAGAGCTAATTTAATCTCAAAATTTATTCTGGCAAAAGCGCGTTGAAGTCATCTGGCACTACAAAACGCCCTTTATCTTGCCCTAAACTATTGAGTCGATTTGATGAGGAGCGAAACCGAACCAATTTGGCGATCGGAATGCCTCGGTTGGAAATAATGATTTCTTCTCCAAGTTCTACGCGTGACAACAGCTTTGAGAGATTTGTTTTAGCTTGATGAATATTTACAGTTTCCATAAGATTAAACTAAGTCTGTAAACTAAGTTTAGTCAGGTTGTCATAGCGGTGCAAGGGCGATGTCTACGACGGGCTACGCCTACGCTCAGGTAGATGACCAATCTAGTAAGCTGTAAGTGAGCGTTGTCCATGATTGTGATATGAAAACTTTTACTGCGATCGTTGAAAGAGATCCTGAAACTAAGTTCTATGTCGGCTATGTCCCTGGCTTTCCTGGAGCGCATTCTCAAGGTGAAACCCTCGATGAGTTGCAGGAAAATTTACGTGAAGTTATTGAGATGCTTCTAGAGGATGAGGATATTGATAATCTCTATAGGCTTACCGAATAAATGTGCGATCGCGTAATATGTAGGCAAAGAGTCGCCATCATGCCCTATGACAGTAACACCAACCCTAACAAAGCAGTATATTGAACAACGAGGTGAAGGTTACTGGATCGTACAGACGCGCATTTCCCTCGATTCAGTTGTGTATGCTTTCTTAAATGGAGAATCCCCAGAAAGCATTGCTCATGACTTCCCTTTGCTCTCGCTGGAGAAGGTTTATGGAGCCATAGCCTTCTATCTTGCCAACCGAGAGTTAGTTGATGCGTACTTAAAGGAAGGTGAAGCAGAGTTTGAGAAACTGCAACAGTCCTGTAGAGACAAGAATCCGCTTCTGTATCAAAAGTTAAAAGCCGCTCAAACACAGAAGCACAACAAAGTATGACATCAGTTCGATTTCAAGCAGATGCTGACCTTAAGCAAGCAATCGTAACTGGTGCAATACGCAGACAAGCAAATCTTGATTTTCAATCAGCCTATGCAGCAGGACTTGAAGGCAAGAAAGACTCAGAGGTATTGGCGATAGCAGCACAGAATAGCAGAGTTCTTGTAACCCATGATCGTAAGACTATGCCTGCTGAATTTGGTCAGTTCATTATGTCACAAACTAGTTGTGGGGTTCTGGTTCTCTCTCAAAATCTCTCAATCAGTGAAGCCCTTGAAGCAGTCATCCTGGTTTGGGAAGTTTCTACCGCCGAGGAGTGGGTCAATCAAATAATGTCTATTCCATTCTGAGGAGCAACAGGAGAGTTCATAATATCTAACATGCTAAAAAACACAGCTAATGACTAACTGAAAAATAATTAGCCATTAGCTATTAGAAATTAACATCTTCTAAGCAGTGCGAAAACGCGCTAACTCTTCACCAGTCTTAGCATCGTGGGCGTGGACTGTACACACCAAACAAGAATCAAACGATCGCGCCACATGACCAACTTCCACCGGGTCACTAGAATCGTAAATGGGTGTGCCAATTAAAGCTTCTTCAATGGGGCCGCGGATTCCTTCACCGTCACGAGGGCCAATATTCCAAGTACCTGGGGCAATGACTTGGTAATTCTTAATCTTACCGCCCTCCACTTCTACCCAGTGAGACAAGGAACCGCGTGCTGCTTCCGTTGCACCCCAACCGCGTCCATCTTTTTCTTTGGGTTTGATATACCAGGGGTCGTTTAATTTGAATTCGCGCAAACAGTGTTCGGCTTGCCGATATAACTTGACAATTTCGTGAAGTCGTGCAAGCTGACGCACATGGATACTAGCGCCACCCATCCGTTTAAAGACATCGAGGATAAAGCCGTCGTAGTGCTGCCAAGATTCACCATGTTTGCCACCTGCAACTAATTGCCGCGCTAAGGGGCCAACTTCCAAACGTCCGAAGTCTTTGTGCAGGACTGCACTCGACCAAGAGTAGGCGTTATCGAAATCTTTTGTATTATTTGCAGTGGGTTTAGTGGTGCGATCGCTAGGATGAATATCTGCTGTCCCTTCATCGTACCAGGAGTGAGTTGTATTCTCGCGGGTAAATGACTGATCCATTAAGGTGTGAGTGTGTGTGAAGCTGTCATACACTCCACTCTTCATGATCATCGCCGCATTTCGTCCTTCGATAGTCGGCTTTTGGTATTTATCTTCATGGGCTAAATATCCCCAAGTGACATATTTACCAACACCAGCACCATATCTATCTAGACCGATATCTAAACCCATGCGCCAATAAAAACCTAAGTCGGAATCTCGATGATTTCGGTTTTCATCCAGCCAATCCTTGAAGTCATCATAACTCTGGATTTGTTCATAGCGTTCTAAAGAACAACCCAACCACACTGGTTCTAACCAATTGGTGCGGAAATATTCCAGAATCGCCCAAGCGCGGGTGATGTCTGTTAAAGTGGGGGCGCACATCACGCCACCGGGAACCATGTAGCTAGAATGCGGCCATTGTCCGCCTAATAGTGCATAAATTTCTACGGGTTTAGCAGAAATTGTTATGCCTAATTCGTAAGATTTGCCAGTGAAGGCGGCAAAGCGTCTCACAGCTTCTTGATAGAAACGGCTATTTCGGTATTTTTTATTGGTCAAGTCTATGGCAAATAGACCATAAAAATAGCGAGGGATGCTTTGGATTGTCTCGACAATTTGACCGAGATTTCTCGCCAAAATTGCATTGCGAGGAACTTCTGTTTCCCAAGCTGTATCTAATGCCCAAGATGCACAAGTCAGATGAGAACCGCCGCAAATGCCGCAAATGCGAGGTGTGACAATTAATCCAGCTTGGGGGTCTTTACCGCGAAGGATAACTTCAAATCCTCGGAAAAGTTCGGCATGTGTCCAGGCGTTGACTACCCGTCCATTATCAATGTCAACTCGGACATCTAAATCGCCTTCAACTCTACCGACGGGCGAAATGTCTAATGATTGAATTCCCATTCTCTTCTCCTTTAATTGTTAAGGGGAGTGGGGAGTGGGGGAAATTCACCTATTCCCTATTCCCCATTCCCTAAACTGTGAAAAAGTCTTCTTCTGCCCAAGGTGGTGCTGCGTCTTTGGCAATCATTGTGAGTAAAGCGTAGTCTTTTTTGTTTACCCCTGGCGGTAATTCTTTGGGAACTCCCATGACTGTTTGGGTTTTAAATACGGTTCCGGGTTTGAGGTCAAAGAAAGGAAATTCTGGTTCTGTGCAACCTAAACAAGGCATTCCGGCGCGAGTTTTGGAAGAGACGCGGTTCCATAAGATGCGGTTGCAGGAAGAATGGGTCATGGGGCCGCGACAACCCAAGTCATAAAATAGGCATCCTTTACGCTGACCAAATTCGGCAGTTGATGCTTTGTAGGCAAAGTGGACGTTGCGGGTACAACCTGTTTGGGTATAGCTGTTGAAGAAGGTTTGGGGACGATTTAGTTCGTCGAAAGCAATGTCTGCTATGCGTCCAGTAGCGATCGCAACTAATATCTGCGTAATCCAGTCGGGATGGGAGGGACATCCAGGTATATTAATTACAGGTAATCCGGCTTGTGATAGAAAATCTTTCCCTAAAAAGCCGCCTTCTTGACGCTTGAGAAATTGCAAACCTTCCGACTCGGTGGGGTTAGGTGACATCGCAGGAATTCCTCCCCATGTGGCACAGTCTCCCACGGCGACGATAAAATGAGCAACTTTGGCGAGGTCTGCTAACCAATCTTTCATGGCGCGATCGGCAAATCGATTCCATTCGCCTGTGCCGTTGGGGGCATTAACAACACTGCCTTCAAATACCAAGATATCTAAAGGAATTGTGCCAGAAATGCAATCCCACAGCATTGTTTGCAAGTTGTTGCCTATTTCCAATCCCAAGGATGGATGCCAAAGTAAATTGATGCCAAAGTCGGCAATTAAATCGCAGACTGTCGGTTCTTCGGCGTTGAGAAATGACATGGTGTTGCCTGAACAAGCACCACCCTGTAGCCATAGTACGTTAGTCATCAGCTAGGTGTTTTTCTATTGTTTAACATGCATGATGTAGGTGATAATGCTTGTAAAACCTCACCTGTTTATCAATATTTATTTTTCAATTCTAAGATATTTTTTGATTTAATTCACTTTCATTAAAAAAGAATTAATCATTAACAATAACTAAAATCTCATCAAAATTATTTTTAAGGGTTCTGGATGTTAAATGTGTAACACATTTAATCAAGAAAAATATTAATTAAATTGCCTTTTGTTTTTAACTACTGACCTTAAACAACCTCGACATGCCAAATTGATTGCGGTTAAACTCTGTGATTATTAATAAAAATTATTATTAACTGCTAATCTGGGTAAGGTGATGAGTATTTTAATCCGTCATATTTTAATGTAATAACTGAATAAAATACAGTAAAATATCGGGACACAAAATTTTGCGCCCCGAGCTAGCACTCTATTGTTTTAGGATTTTAGTTGTGCAGCTTGCCTAACAACTTGTTCGTCCAAGCCTAAGCCTTGAGCTATCTGCTCAACACTCAACCCAAACGCTAATAACTGAGGTATCGCTTCTAACTTACCTTCTTGTTTAGCTTCTTCAAAAACTTCTTGCTTACCTTCTTCAAAAAAATCTTGGAAAAATCTAGTTTGCCTCAAGTCATTTAATTCAAACATTTTTCCGATCTCCTCCTGGCTCAATTGCGGCAACTCATAGATTAATATCGTCTCTATTAAACGCACTGTTAAGCGTTCGCGCACTTTATTGTTTTAGGATTTCGGTTGTACAGCTTGCCTAACAACTTGTTCGTCCAAACCTAACGCTTGAGCTATCTGCTCAATACTTAAACCCAACCCTAATAACTGGGGTATCGTTTGTAACTTAGTTTCTTGTATACCTTCTTGTTTACCTTCTGCAAAAACATCTTGGTAAAATCTAGTTTGCTTTAATTCATTTGATCCAAACATTTTTCCTATCTCCTCCTGGCTCAATCGCGGTAACTTGTAGATTAATATCGTCTCTATTAATTGTATAATTTCCTTAATAGTAGCAACATCTGGAATTTGCTGTTGGGCACTGTTGACTATTTCTATAGCTTTTATTGTCGCCGTTGATTCAGGTTCGATGATCAGTTTAACTGTCTCAATGCCGATTGATGATGCCTCAATTGAGCTTAATTCGTCAAGATAGACGCGAGTCACTCGTTGTGAGTTGAGTAATTCTATATATCTTTCGGTATCTCCAGTATCAACGCTGTGGTTGGGGAAGATGACCACACCACGCCAATTGTTGGTTAATTCGGTTTTGTCGAGATAGTTAAATATTTCAGTGAACAAACGTGAGTAGAGTTTTTTGTCTGGTTGAAATTGGACTTCGGCAAAATAAATGGGTAGTTCTGCTGCATTTGGCAGGAAGACGCCATCGATTCTAAACGCCAGTTGTTTGACTTCTACTGAAGAAAATTGGTAAGCACTAGCTAGTTGCGGCGGTTGGTTAATCAGTTCAAAGAAAGTGCTGGGGATACTTTGGAAGATGCGATAGAAGATACTGTCTGTTTTCAAAGGAGCTAGTTTTACAGTTGATGAACATATTTTACACTTCGACGATCCCGTAACAACTCTTTGGAGTACACAAAAATTGGTTAATAAGATATAGGACTATGATTTGATTGCGTGAAAAAACTCCGTACAACTCGAAAAGCCTGATTCCCTATTCCCTACTCCCCACTCCCCGGCTACGTAGATAATTTCAAAAATCAAATATGATTCCTATAGTGTATATATGTATGTCAACAATTCAATAAAAAATATTTGAATTGTGTTAGGTGATGATACAAAAAATATTTTAAAAATATTAGGTGTTTAAAGCTGACATTAATATTAGCAATTTCCCCCTAGAATTTTATAAATAGGGTGTTTTATAGTATTTTATTGGGCATGGTATAGGACATTGGCTATAGGGGATTAAGTTTCTTCCCTAGTTCCTAATCCCTAATCCTAGCCTCAGACAAAAAAGGGGAATTCCGCCTAAAGGACTCGAAGCCTGCGTAAATCAGTATGGCCCGTGATCAGATGCGAAAGCGTGTCTTGATCATTTGTGGGCGTTGACAGACTCAATTCCCAATTGGCTAGAGTACGGCAGAGTTATGACCCCTAGCATTACAGATTCAGCGGTGAAGGCTGCGATCGCAGCTGTTGCATCGGAGTCAGCCTCAACAGAGGAAAAAATCCAGATGCTGATCGAGATAGCACAGGGCTTTCAAAAAAAGCCCAAAGCTGCCCAAGACTTGCGAAATGCAGTTGGCTTATATTACCGGGCCTATGAAATGTGTGCTGAGGAATATCCCCTGCTGAAAGCCAGGTCCCAAGTGGGCATGGCAGGGACGTTACAGGCAATACCGGATGCTGATTACCAACTGCTGCTGCAAGCGAAAGCAGGTTATGAAGAAGCGCTACCGATTTTACAACAATTAGCAACGCCAGAGGAAGTGGCAGAGACGCAGATGAATTTTGGGCTGGTGTTGCAGTCGCTTGTACCGTTCAATTTGGCACGGATAACCGACAGCATCCAAGCTTATCACGAGGCGTTGCGGGTGTTTACTTGGGACGATTACCCCCAAGAATACGCGATTTTATATAACAATATTGCGATCGCTTACCTTTCTATGCCCTTAGCATCGGAACGGGAATACTTGCGTCAAGGGTTAGCAGTGCAATCATTTGAGGTGGCGCTGAAGCATATTAATTTGATTGACCATCCCAGAGAATATGCGATGTTGCAAAACAATTTAGGTAACGCTTTGCAATATTTAGTGAGTTCCCATGCTGTGGAGAATAATTTAAGGGCGATCGCAGCTTATGACGAAGCGCTAAAAGTGCGTAATCCCAAAGATACACCTCTAGAATACGCTAACACAATTTCTAACAAAGCTAACGCCCTCTTCAACTTACCAGACGACCAGGAGAAACCAGAAGCTGGTAATCCAAAAAATCTTTTGCAAACGCGTATCTACTATCAAGACGCTTTAGAAATATTTACGAAATATCAACAAATGGAACAAGCAGAGGTAGTAGCCCAAGCGCTACAAGATGTGGAAGCAGAAATGAAGGGTTAGGATTTATAAGTTATGGCTCTAATTTCATTCCTAACTCTTAACTTTTCACTCTTCACTTTAATCAAGAGGACAAAACAGCATGAGAGATATTTTTACCTATGCAAATGCGATAAATTTTCTCACAAGTTTAGCAGATGGTGACTTGAACATAGCAACAGAATTCGTGTGGGTAATCATAGCAACAGCCTTGTCTATGGTCGGCGGTGCAATTGGTGGAATGCTGTTAGCTGGAAAAGATATAGGCTATCAGTTTTCAGCAATGCTTGGTGCATTATTTGCTCCTGCCGGTGTAATTCCCGCCATTATCTTAGGGCTTGCTGTCTTAAGTTTCTTGACAAATTATTAGGAGAAGACATGTTAGAGATAGGGTGGTTTTCTGTCAAGTTATTTTTGAAAGGAAAGCTACTACGCGACCCAATGTATTTTGTCAAGCAAACTACTATTGGTGTTGCTGTAGGTTTCTTACTGTTAGTGTTACTCGCACAAGCCCCAATTCCCTTCTACTTACCGATAACATTATCTAGCTTAGTGACGGGCATGATTATGCCATTTCTCCTCAAAGATTTCAAAATGAAGTGATTAGTCATTAGTCATTAGTCCTTTGTTAGTTGTTTTCCAATGCACAATGACCAACCTTGAAGAATTAGTTCAGGAAATTAACCGCTTTGAGGCAATTATATCCGAGTGGGATGAAAGCCAACGGTGTGTAGCAGTGGGTCTAAAAAGAGCAATTGAAGCTTTGCATAAAGCTGCATTGACTAGTTTGATTAAAAGCCTAAAACAAGAATCAATGTCAGCTTTACGTCATGCTGTTACTGATGAAGTAGTGTACGCAGTGCTACTGTATCACGAATTAGTTAAACCACCAAAACCACCATTAGCACAACGTGTTGAGACAGCACTTGAAGAAGTTCGCCCAGGTTTAAAAAGCCATAATGGGGATGTAGAACTAATGGCAATTAAGCTACCAGATACAGTAGAAGTCAGATTAATCGGAACTTGCAGTAGTTGTCCGGCTTCTACTTTGACTTTATCTCAGGGAGTAGAACAGGCAATCAAAAACCATTGTCCCGAAATTACCAAAGTAGTTGCAGTCAATAACAACCCTACTGTTAATAACGTGAATTCTGGTTTAATCAGTCAATTTTCTTCAAAAATAACTTCTACTTGGATGAAAGTGGCGACTATTGATCAAGTTCCTGAATTTAGTGTGTTGGCAGTACAACTTGCTGGTAATTTACTAATTTTATATCGTCAAGGTGTTACGGTAACATGTTATCGTAATGCTTGCACTCATTTAGGATCTCCGTTAGAAAAGGGTAAGGTTGAAAATGGTATTATTACCTGTCCTTCCCACGGATTTCAGTACAAGTTAGAGACAGGTGAATGCTTAACTGCACCTGATATTTCGCTTCAGTCGTATCCAGTACAGATTAAGGAGGATAAGGTTTTTGTAAAAATCTAAAAATCATTATGCGAAGCTAACATCTCCGCAAATATACTTGACAATTAGGAAATCACGGCTATATTGCTTTTTAATTTCAGTACTTCGCGCATTCATTTTAGTGTTTTGTGCAAGTAAAAAGGTAGATTTATTTGTCAATATATCTGAATTGTTTCTCATTTGTGTAATTTAGTTATTCATTTTAGTGTTTTGAGAAAGCAAAATGGCTAAATGCTTTCTCAAAATGCCTGATTGCTTTTTCATTTCAGTAGATTTAGCAAGCATTTCGGTAGATTCAGCAAGCAAAAAGGCATATTGCTTTCTCAAAATGCTTGATTGCTTTCTCATTTCAGTACATCCCGCACTCATGACAAATATTGCTATGTAGCAAAAGCCACTGAAGATTTGCATAAATCTTTTAATATTGATTAATACGGAAGTTTTTTTAAGATTTTTACTTAATTTAAAATAAAAACATCATGCAAAATTGTTAGTGTTGTTACATGTTTATCAACATTAATGATTTTAAATAATTATCAGCGTCTATCTGCGGTTCATGGATATCCCAATCACAATTAATCCCATATCACAATTACCGTCAGAAGTAACAGAAATTCCTCAATATTTACCTTTATCACCTCAAGGTGCAGAGGTAATTTTAGGCAACATTATTGAACCACAAGAATTAGTGATACCTGTAGCACCCAGTCCCACAACAATGTTCGGGCCTCGTGCTGCTTGTTTGGTATCAGAAACTGGCCCTTTATGGGTATCAGATACGGGACATCATCGATTATTGGGATGGCAGAATTTACCCACGAGAGATAGTCAACCTGCTGATTGGGTAATTGGACAACCTGACTTTTATCATGAGGGACAAAATGCTAAAAGTACACCCGGAAGGGCAACCTTAAGTGTACCAACAGGGATTTGTGCTTGCGGCGAAGGATTAGCTGTAGCAGATGCTTGGAATCATCGGGTTTTGATTTGGAAAAACTTACCTGAAGATAACAATGTTCCAGCGGATTTGGTATTAGGGCAAGTTAATTTTACCGATAATGAACCAAATCGAGGAAATCAAGCAGCATCAGCCAATACAATGCACTGGCCCTATGGTATTTTCTATTATCAAGGACGGCTATTTATTGCTGACACTGGCAATCGAAGGCTATTAATTTGGCATCAATTACCAACAGAAAATGGTCAACCCGCTGATTTAGTTTTGGGACAACCAGATATGATATCTCGCAATGAAAACGGCGGTGCTTCTCCAACCGCAGCGAGTATGCGTTGGTGTCACGATATCAACTTTTGGGGAGAGAATTTGGTTGTCAGCGATGCAGGTAATCACCGGGTAATGATTTGGCAGGAAATACCAACAGAAAATAATGCCCCTTGTGCAGTAGTTTTAGGACAAAAAAACTTTGATTTTGTGGAAATGAATCAAGGGCTTTATTATCCTAGTGCTAGTAGTTTGAGTATGCCTTATGGTGTGGGGGTGACTGGGGATTGGTTAGTAGTTGCAGATACTGCTAATTCCCGTTTGTTAGGATGGAGAAAACCAGAATCAATTTTATCACTGCAAGGTGCGACAGCAAATGGGCTTGCCGGACAAATAAATTTTCAAAGTAAAGGTGAAAATCGTAATTTTGGACTACCAAAACGAGATAGCTTAAATTGGTGTTACGGCATAAAAATTTGTGGCAATACGGCTATAATAGCTGATTCTGGAAATAACAGAATTTTGCTGTGGCAGTTTAATAATTCATAATTCGTAATTTTTGAAAGTCAGATTTTTATGGCGACTGAAGAAATTAGAATTTGCGGTACTGTTCAAGGAGTAGGATTTCGCCCTACTGTATATCGTCTTGCTAAAGCCTGCGGTTTGCATGGAGATGTTTGTAATGATGGTCAAGGTGTTTTAATTAGGGTATCTGGTAGCGAGGAAGCAATAACCGAATTTGTTGCCAGATTGCAAACAGAATGTCCACCGTTGGCAAGAATTAATCAACTAACAAGAATTATTTATGAAGGTGAATTGAAATTTGATAATTTTGTGATTTCTACTAGTGTCAGTAATGCCATGAAAACAGAAATTACCCCTGATGCAGCCACTTGTCCGCAATGTCAACAAGAAATATTCGACCCCTTTAGCCGCTTTTATCGCTACCCCTTTACTAACTGCACTCATTGCGGCCCCCGCCTGAGTATTATTCGTGCCATTCCTTATGATAGATGCAATACCAGTATGTCTGCGTTTGCCATGTGTTCAGAATGTGCAAAGGAATACCACGATGTTGAAAACCGCCGTTTTCACGCCCAACCTGTAGCTTGTCATGCTTGCGGCCCCACAGCTTGGTTAGAACGCGCTGATGGTAAATCAGTTACTGCTTCCATGTTCTCTATGCTGGATGATGTCGATGCCGTTTGTACCCTGTTGCAAAAGGGTGAGATTGTAGCAATTAAAGGGTTAAGCGGTATTCATCTGGCTTGCGATGCAACTCAGGAAACTGCTGTACAAAAACTACGTCAGCGCAAAAGGCGCTATCATAAACCCTTTGCTTTAATGGCGCGAGATATTGAGATAATTGAAGAATACTGCACTGTCAACGCCAAAGAAAAAGAATTATTGATAAGTTCTGCTGCACCAATTGTTTTACTACAAGCGACAGGTAAAAAAGTAGTAGCACCATCGATAGCATCGGGGCAAAATACCCTCGGTTTCATGTTACCTTATACGCCATTACATCATTTAATTCTGCGGCGGATGAATCGCCCAATTGTTTTAACAAGTGGCAATCTTGTTGATGAACCACAATGTATTGATAATAACGAAGCAAGGGAAAAATTAGGGACAATCGCTGATTATTTTCTCTTTCACAATCGAAAGATTATTAATCGGGTAGATGATTCGGTGGTGAGAGTTATCGGCGATAAAGTCCAAACAATTCGCCGTGCCAGAGGATATGCACCAGCACCAATTAGTTTACCACAGGGATTTCAGAATGTGCCGCAAATTTTAGCAATGGGCAGTGAGTTAAAAAATACCTTTTGCCTGTTGCGTCAAGGAGAAGCAGTTCTTTCTCAACATCTGGGAGATTTAGAAAATGCTGCGGCTTTCAATGCTTACCAAGACACTTTGAATTTATACTTGAATTTATTTGAGCATCAACCAGAAGTAATTGCTATTGATAAACACCCTGAATATCTTTCCAGCAAATTTGGAAAAGAACTCGCAGATACAAATCAAATCAAAATTCATCAAATTCAACATCATCACGCGCATATCGCCGCTTGTATGGCAGAAAATGGGATTACTCTAGATTCACCTGGGGTATTAGGCATCGCTTTAGATGGTTTAGGTTACGGTGATGATGGTACACTCTGGGGCGGAGAATTTCTTTTAGCTGATTACCGAAAATTTCGGCGACTAGCAACATTTAAACCAGTAGCAATGGTAGGTGGTGAACAAGCAATTTATCAGCCTTGGCGTAATACGTATGCTCAATTAATAACTGCTAACCTTTGGAATGATTTTCAACAACAATATAGTGATTTAGAAATCGTAAAATTTCTGAATAAAAAACCACTAAAGCTACTCAATCAACTTATGGAGAAAGGGATTAACTCTCCTCCAGCTTCCTCAGTGGGGCGGTTGTTCGATGCAGTGGCAGCAGCTATCGGTATTTATAGAGATGAATGTAGCTATGAAGGGCAAGCTGCGATCGCAATGGAAGCTATAGTAGATGTTAGCAGCTTAAATAATCATAAAGAAACGCCAAAATATCCTTTTAATTTTATCTTTTCAGATAGTATTTATTGTATAGACCCGCGCCCAATGTGGCAAGCCTTGCTCAATGACTTACAGCAGCAGATTCCAGAACCAGTTATGGCTGCAAAATTTCACAAAGGTTTAGCTAATGCGATTGTGGAGATGGTTAAGCATCTTTGTCAAGAAAATCTGATTAATCAAGTTGTCCTAACAGGAGGAGTATTTCAAAATTGTATATTGTTAGAGCAAGTTACCAAACAATTACAAACCTTGGAAATCAAAATACTTACTCACAGCTTAGTTCCAGCTAATGACGGTGGGCTATCTTTAGGACAAGCAGTTATTGCAGCCGCACAATTAATACATGAGTGTTGATATTTGACAAACTTTATCTCACAAATAATTTTCTCTGCGTTCTCTGCGCCTCAGTGGTTCGTTTATCTTAAAAAATAAAAATGTGCTTAGGAATCCCCGGACAAATTATAGAAATTACCAATGTTAACCATAAATTAGCCATAGTTAACATTGCTGGTGTTAAGCGCGAAGTAAATATTGCTTGCATCGTAGATGAACAACATCCCCCCGAAGCTTGTATTGGGGATTGGGTACTAGTACATGTTGGCTTTGCCATGAATCGAATTAACGAACAAGAAGCCGCAGAAACATTACAACTCTTGCAAGAATTAGCAGCAGCACAAACAGGGATTAGTACTTAACTTAACGAACCGCAGAGGCGCAGAGAAGCCAGTGCGTTGGGCGGGTTCCCCGACTTGAAGCAACTGGCGCGGCACGGAGAAAAGAAAGAAATACTTAACTGTGCTGTATTGACATAAAATTTACTATTCCCCAATCTTATGAAATATGTTGACGAATTCCGCGAACCAGAAAAAGCTGAAGCCATCCGCCGCGAAATCGCCAAATTATGCAACCAGCTAGAAAAACCCATCAAAATCATGGAAGTATGCGGCGGACATACCCATTCCATATTTAAATATGGTATTGAAGAAATTTTACCAGAAGCCATTGAACTAATTCATGGGCCTGGTTGTCCAGTATGCGTTATGCCAAAAGGGAGATTAGATGATGCGATCGCAATCTCTCAAAATCATAACGTCATCTTTGCCACCTTTGGCGACGCAATGCGAGTTCCTGGTTCCAATACCACTTTACTGCAAGCTAGGGCACAAGGCGCAGACATCCGTATGGTGTACTCTCCCCTAGACAGCCTGCAAATTGCTAGAGATAACCCCGATAAAGAAGTAGTCTTCTTCGCCTTAGGCTTTGAAACCACAGCCCCCAGCACCGCCTTCACCATCCTGCAAGCCGCAGCCGAAGAAATTCATAACTTTAGTATGTTTTCCAACCACGTCCTCGTGGTTCCCGCCCTGAAAGCACTATTAGATAATCCCGACTTGCAACTGGATGGATTTGTTGGCCCTGGCCATGTCAGCATGGTAATTGGCACTGACCCTTATGAATTTATTTCCCAACAATATAATAAGCCAATAGTCGTCTCAGGATTTGAACCCTTAGATATTCTTCAATCCATTTGGATGTTATTGCAACAGCTAGTAGAAAATCGTTGTGAAGTCGAGAACCAATATAATCGAATTGTCCAAAAAAGCGGGAACACAGTAGCGCTACAAGCAATAAACAAAGTTTTCGCCATGCGAGATAGTTTTGATTGGCGTGGCTTGGGTGATATCCCCTATTCAGGATTACAAATTCAACCTGAATATGCCCAATTTGATGCCGAACTTAAATTTACCATTCCTAATCTTAAAGTAGCTGACCATAAAGCTTGTAAATGTGGAGAAATCCTTAAAGGAGTCTTAAAGCCTTGGGAGTGCCAAGTATTCGGTACAGCTTGCACACCAGAAACACCCATTGGTACTTGCATGGTATCTTCTGAAGGTGCTTGTGCAGCCTATTACAAATATGGGCGACTCTCCACTATTGCCAAAAGAACAATCGCCCAAAAACCAAAAGTAGCTATAACTCAAGAACCTCTCCCCGCCTGCGGCTTCTCTTCTGACTAATACATCTCACAAATACTCTGCGTTCCTTTGCGTTAAAAAAAGTCAATTTTAATATGGATTTATCCTCCAAGAATCAAGTACAAAATTCTCTATTCCAGAAAATGGAACAAGTCCGCCGTCGCCAAGGAAAAGTGCGAGATACTCATATAACTCTCGCACATGGTAGCGGTGGTAAAGCCATGCGTGATTTAATAGATGATATCTTTGTCAGTAATTTTGATAACCCGATTCTCTCACAATTAGAAGACCAAGCCAGCTTCAACTTAGCCCCTCTCTTGCAACAAGGAGACAGACTTGCATTTACTACAGATTCCTATGTCGTAGACCCCTTATTTTTTCCCGGTAGTGATATAGGAGAATTAGCTATCAACGGCACAGTTAATGATTTAGCTGTCAGCGGTGCTAAACCTTTATATTTAACTTGTAGCGTCATTTTAGAAGAAGGATTACCCGTAGAGACCTTACGACGTGTAGCAGCCAGTATGAAAGCAGCCGCGAAAAAAGCTGGTGTTCAAATTGTCACTGGTGACACAAAAGTTGTACATCGAGGTGCTGCCGATAAACTCTTTATTAATACTGCTGGTATTGGTATTATCCCGCGAGGTGTTAGTATTTCTGCCCACAATATTCAACCTGGAGATGCCGTAATTGTTAACGGTGAATTAGGTAATCATGGGGCAGCAATTTTAATTGCCCGTGGGGAATTAGCCTTAAAAACTAATATTGAAAGTGACTGTCAGTCATTGCATAGTTTAGTAGAAACTATTCTCCATGCATGTCCCCAAGTTCATGCTATGCGAGATGCTACACGCGGTGGTTTAGCTACAGTCTTAAATGAATTTGCTCTCAGTTCCGATGTAGGAATTCGTCTCTATGAAGAATCTATCCCAGTGCGTGAAGAAGTTAACGGAGTTTGTGAAATTCTCGGTTTAGACCCATTGTATTTAGCTAATGAAGGTAAGTTAGTTGTGGTAGTTTCAAAAGAGAATGCTGACAAAATTTTATCAGCTATGAAATCCCATCCAGCAGGCAAAAATGCTTGTATTATTGGCGAAGTTATTACCTCACCTCCAGGTATTGTATTGTTAAAAACAGTTTTTGGTGCTGAAAGGATTGTTGATATGTTGGTAGGCGACCAATTGCCACGAATTTGTTAATTTTTTAATAGTATGCACGAACTTGGAATTACTCAAAATATTGTAGCAATTGTAGCTGAACATGCCAAAGGCGCAAAAGTGCAACGAGTTTTATTAGAAATTGGTAAACTTTCAGCTATTATGCCCGACGCCGTGCGATTTTGTTTTGATATTTGCACTCAAGGTACACTTTTAGAAGGGGCGACATTAGAAATTTTAGAAATTCCTGGCTTAGGGCGATGTCGCGAATGCGGTGCAGAAATTTATTTAGATAAACCATTTGGTATTTGTAACTGCGGTAGCGGGCAATTAGATTTAATTACTGGTGAAGAACTGAAAATTAAAGAAATAGAAATAGAGGAATTATGTGTGTAACTTGCGGTTGTTCTGATGATGGTGAAACTAAAATTACCAATCTGGAAACAGGTGAAGCTGAACATAATCACCATCATCATACTCACACTTTACCAGATGGTACTGTCATCACTCATTCCCACAGTCACGATACTCATATAGAAGCATCTCAAATTCATGCTAAAATACACAACACAACGATATCCTTAGAACAGGATATCTTAGCAAAAAATAACTTGCTAGCTGCCCAAAATCGGGGATGGTTCAAGGGTCGAAATATTCTCGCCTTAAATTTAATGAGTTCTCCCGGTGCAGGGAAAACAACTCTTTTAACTCGCACTATCAATGATTTAAAGCATCAATTATCTATCAGTGTCATTGAAGGTGACCAAGAAACTGCTAACGATGCCAAAAAAATTAAAGAAACAGGTTCTCAAGTTATCCAAATCAACACCGGAATAGGCTGTCATTTAGATGCATCAATGATAGACAGAGGTTTACAACAACTGAATCCGCCGCTGAATTCAGTTGTGATGATTGAAAATGTGGGAAATTTGGTTTGTCCAGCCTTATTTGATTTAGGAGAAAATGCAAAAGTCGTGATTCTCTCCGTCACGGAAGGAGAAGATAAGCCGATAAAATACCCGCATATGTTCCGTGCTAGTGATATCATGATTCTTACTAAAATTGATTTGCTACCTTATGTAGATTTTGATGTACAAAAGTGCATAGAATATGCTAAAAAAGTAAATCCTAAAATTCAGATTTTTCAAGTTTCTGCAACTACTGGTGCTGGCTTAGAGAATTGGTATGCGTGGCTAACTGAAAAGGTAACAAACTTGTCAACACTAATCTCTTCCCAGTTGACGAATACCTAAATTTTTTTAACGTAGACGATATTGTAACTGTTATAAAATTGCAACACCCTGCACTTTAGGAGTACAGGGTGGAAGACAGCGATAAGAATGAATAAGCTATATTTTGTGTGATTCCCAGTTCGTACTTATTTACCTCAAAGCCAATCTCGATAAGCTGATATTTCATTTATGCTGATTTCAAACGGCATCCCTTTGCCAAATGGGGGATAAACGCGGATTTTGCCATTTGTAGCAAACCGCTCTAACCTATTACCCAACTGGGGAATATTGCTGACTATATGCCAGTAAGATAAGATGTCAGGGCAGTCAATTATTAGTGTTAGGATGCTAGCATTTGTTGTAAGATACCACTGACAATTAGATAACAGTACTCGCGTAATGCGATCGCAGGCTTGATAAAAGCATCTGCCAATAGACTGTTCTAGTTCCATCTGCAACATTCCATCCTGTTTTGTTACCTCAGCGGGAGGTAAATCATCAGGAGGAAGCAGGTATAGTTTAGAAGACATAATTTCGCACCTCTTGGTTGTAGCGTGTCAAACTCTCCAGATTTTTTTGCATATCCGAAGACGTGGGTTTGAGTGCTAGCGTACCTAAATTTAATTCGGACTGAAATTTCTTGATTTTGTCTCGACAAGTCTCCACATCACCGATAATTGAGTTCTCAATCAAATAATCTTCGTCGAAACAAATGTTTGTACGATCAAATGGTTTTTGGTTGGGATTGGCACTATTCTGCAATAATTGAGCCGAATTAGCTTTCATTTTCTGGCTAAATTTGCGAATGAAAGGTAACGCTTCACTCACTGCCTCATCAAATGTTTTGCCAACATAAAAGAAGCGTGCCAGCACAAAGTTTTCTGCACCACCAGAATTTAAGGCTCGATATTTGGCAAGAGTATCCTTCAATCTCTCCAGAGAAAACGGCGGCCCACCCATCAAGCTGAAGGAATGTTTAGCAGCAAACTCGATCCCGTCATCACCGCCAGTAGCAACATACACTGGTATTTGACTCTGCAATGGTTTTGGATAAATTGTCAGGCGATCGCATTGATAATGTTGCCCATTAAATGATACATCAGTTTCATATAACAGCTTCTGAATCAATGCGATCGCTTCTAGCATCTTGGGACGGGATTCACTTGGGAGTGTCGCAAAATGCTTGTTTTGTTGGGGGAAGGGGCCGCCTTTGGCAACTCCAAATAATAATCGTCCATTGCACAGGTTATCCAGCGTGGCGATATCTTCGGCTACCCTAATCGGGTTATGGAATGGCAGTAACACCGCCGCAGTCCCTAATTGGATGGTTGAAGTCAATCCTGCTAGGTGTGCCATTAAAACCAACATCGACGGGCTGAGATTGGATTCACTAAAATGGTGCTCACTCACCCAGGCTTCCTCAAAACCTAAGCTTTCTGCCTGTTTTACCAGCGCGACTTGCTCAAAGATGGCACGACGAGCATCTTGGTGATAATTATCGTAATTGCAGAAAATTCCAGTTTTCATTACTTATTTGTGATCGCTATTTTAGGTGGCAACCCACTGCAACTCCAACCATAGGCGTGGGTTGTTTTCTTTGAGCTTCGACATCGGATCGCGCAACAATCGCTTGGCATTCATGCAGACTACTTGCACTAGACCCATGTTGTCTGCTACTTCTCTAAGTATTTCTTTGTGAGCTTGCACATAGGAAATCATTTCGTCAGAGCAATAAATTCCTATATATTGCAAGCGTCTGGCAGGCAGTCCCCAAAAACAGGTGATAACTTTCACATAACACCCATCTAGTAATTCCCCAACTTTTGGGTAGTAGTGGTTGAGGACTCTTGTAAACTCTTTGGCTAAGATGTCTTCAGCAATCATTTGAAATGAGATTTCTGTAGCGTCCATCACGCTATTAATATAACATAATTTTGTCAATCAAATATGACAAAATAGCTGACATACTTTGAATAAAATATTAAATATTCAATTTTATATTACATAAAAAAAGAGGTGTACCTTATTTGGTTTCACCTCATTTTTGCGTTAAGCACTTTTATGAGAGATTAAATATAAAAGTATTGGGGTTAAAGCAGAAAACAGTTATCCTGAAATTACCTAATTCCCAAACACCAATTACATTCAATTAAAAATTATGAATTCAAACAAAGTGCATTGAAGTAACACATTTAAATTTTGAATTCCTCAATTTTAATTATTAAGTTTTGTTATCGAGTATTCCGTTCACAAACTAAGACCTCTGCTATAATATCTGGCACATTTTTGACATCTGTGAATCCTTCAGAACCACCGATAGGTGATATAAATGTATAGTTTGGATCACATACTCCATTGTCATATACTTGAAGAAACCATCTATCTGGAAATCCTTGTACACCTAGTTCCACAGTGTACCAACTCTCGCCAATTAGACGAGAGTTAAAGATTGTGAACCACTCCCTATTCTCTTCTGAAATGTTCCAATCTGCCATGAGCAGTTCTAAAGCTATTTGTCCCGCATCCGTTGAAGTCAACAGCATTTTTACTCCTTATTTGCAGCTTCAGGATTTGCAACTTCAGTATTGGGAACTTCCGGGTATAAACCGAGTTCTTTAGCTAGCTCACGCCCCACAAAAAATAAAAATTGTGCACCATCTTGATTGCCTTCATGGGCAAACATGGTTGCTACTTGTAACATTGTTTCTACTAAGCCAGAATCAATCAATTCTGGATGAGATTCTAAAACTTCTGGTTCCTGACCATTAGGGCATTTTAGTAACTCATCAATCAGATTAAAATATAGCTGTTCGCGTTGTTCTGTCATGGTATTTTTGTTGATTGGAGTGAGTAAATTGCGAATTGGTTACTGTTCGATACTTTGCTGCCACAGTCTTTCCAACATTTCAACTTGTTCTTTTAAAACAGCCGCACGATGAACAAGATATCTGTCGTAAAAGAGAATCCCTAACCCAATACAAATAGGGGTTAACAAGAAGAACCATTGCAGGATAGTGGTAAATTTATATTGTTCAGCAACAGTCAGCATTTGATGAACTACATTACGGTCAGAGAATTGGATGCTAGTCTGAGGGGAATGTGTACCTTCTGTCTGGGGAGCCAAGGTGGGAGCATCTGTACTAGTCTTGTTAACTTCGCAGGCTAAATTCTGGGATTTTACTAACTCCAGATGTCGCTCCCAAACTATACCAAATACTACTAGTTCTGGAGAAAGCACTGCTAAGGTAACTACGCAAACTATAAGAACATTTAAAAGTTTGGCTTTCATCTTGGCTCTCCCTTGCTAGGTAGTATGCACCCAGTAAGAAAATATCTTTTGCTGTTTATCCAAAGTAGTTATATATTTCTACCTATTAAACAGTTTTGATATTAAAATATATGTAACAGGTAATTTTACAATCATTAGTGGCCAGTTATTTGTCTAATTACCACTGACCACTGACCACTAAAAAGTTACCAACCTTTTTACAAAATGTAGGATTATTCAGTCATCAATAACGCACTCAGATTCAAAGAATATGGTTTCATCCTACTCTCAAAAGAGAGATTAAGAAGTCCCCCCTAGTTCACTAAGCTTTCGCTCAGGAATGTTGGGGGGTAGAGGGGAATCTCTGCGTAAATCCTATACGATTTATATCAGCCGCTCTCCACAAAACAGTTTACTCTAGCCCCGTTAAGATTATTAAATTTATTAGAATAGTACTCAAAGCTTGAAATTCCCATCTGATAAGTCTTAGAAAAATTTATTGGGGTATGGGTGCTAGTGTTTTTAGGACGGGGTTCTAGTATTTATGAGGTGGGGTTCTGGTATTTCTGCACTCAACCTCAAAGCAATGTAAGCAAAGGTTAAGGACTGTTTTTGATGCAATTTTGAGCAAACAAAACCTGCACTCAAAATCAAATATCAATGTCTCTTGATAAAGATAGACTAATAAATTAGGAAAAACAATTAAATGTTTTGAAAGCAAATTATATTTCCATAACAAATAGAAAATGGTAAAAATTATATATACAGAATTAGAGAAATTGAATTTCAGCCCAAGAGGCAATAGTCAGCAATTCCAAATGGTAAAATAGAAGTATGGCTTGCCAGACCTCTGCTGAAGTTAGAATCAATGGGAACATCGGATAAAAGTTCTTCCTAAACTTTCATTTTTTGTGGTTGAGTTAGAATACATAGTATATGCACTCATGGACACTAAACTAAAAATTAAATACACAAAAGCTTATTGTTATAAGTAAATACTCTGTACTTAGATTTAGGATTTTAGGAGTTAAATAATGCGAATTGCTCAAGATGTAACAGAACTTATCGGACGAACTCCTTTAGTTCAACTGAACAAGATTCCTCAAGCTGAGGGAGTAGTAGCAAGAATAGTTGTCAAATTAGAAGGAATGAACCCAGCGGCTTCGGTGAAAGACCGCATTGGGTTAAGTATGGTACTCTCAGCAGAAGCAGCCGGCTCAATTTTCCCTGGAAAAACCATTTTAGTAGAGCCTACCTCAGGTAATACAGGAATTGCTCTAGCGATGGTAGCAGCGGCGCGTGGCTACCGTTTGATTTTGACAATGCCAGAGACGATGAGCCAAGAACGACGAGCTATGCTCAGAGCTTATGGTGCGTCTTTAGAATTGACACCAGGTGCTGAGGGGATGCGGGGAGCTATTCGCAAAGCCGAAGAAATTGTGGCTAATACTCCCAATGCTTTTATGCTGCAACAGTTCCGCAACCCTGCTAATCCCAAAGTTCACCAAGAAACCACCGCAGAAGAAATTTGGGCAGATACAGACGGGGAAGTGGATATCGTTATTGCTGGGGTAGGTACTGGTGGGACAATTACTGGTATTGCAGAAGTAATCAAACAGCGCAAGCAGACTTTTCAGGCGATCGCAATTGAACCCAGCAACAGCCCAGTCCTCTCTGGCGGTGAAGCCGGGCCACATAAAATTCAAGGTATTGGTGCCGGATTTATCCCAGATGTTCTCCGTCTAGAATTAGTCGATGAAGTAATTAGAGTCAGCGATGAACAAGCGATCGCCTATGGGCGACGTTTAGCAAAAGAAGAAGGCTTATTGTCTGGGATCTCATCTGGTGCAGCTTTGTGCGCCGCAATTCAAGTCGGTAAACGAAAAGAAAATGCCGGACGTTTAATCGTGATGATTCAGCCTTCCTTTGGAGAACGTTACCTCAGCACACCCATGTTTCAAGATTTGTCTTTAGAAACTGCTAGCGTCCGTTAAATAGATAAGGAGGATAAGCCAGACAGTAGAGTAATGATCCTCACCTGTCTGTTTCATCTCCTGCTGATGCTTCCTCAGGTGGTTGCGCTTGTTAGCTTTGCTAATAGCGCAGGCATCTGCGAAGGTCAAGCCATACTCCAAGCATTCCAGCTTTTGTCGCAGCGATCGCACCCGTATTTTAACGTGAGTTCGACGGAACTAAAAAACGTCAGGAGGCAGTGCAGGCAAATCTTTTGGGTAAATCTCAATCAAAGATTTTTTAGGCAAATAGGTATAAGCAGCAAAACCAGCCATCAAGTTAACTAAAAAGTTAAATGCACTACGATCGCGAGAGTGTTCTAAAAGTTTTGTATTGCGCTGCTACTTAATTGCAGGAATTTATAACTATGACCTTCAGCTACTTCAGTTGTCTAAAATTTATTAAAACTAACAGTATACTACAAAACTTTTTTGTAAGAAGTCTATAATTGTGAATTTTATGCTGTTTTCTGAATTCTTCTTTAAAGAATTTGCTAATTCCTGTGTGGGTATAAATTATAAGTCATTCTACGCTGTAGAATCTATGAGGCGCTTTTTATAACGCAAATATCATGGTAATTACAGCCATAATTATTTTGGTAGTGCTTTTTACAAGCTTACCAATCTACTTACTACTAACCTCAAGAGGTCGATTTTTGCTCAAATCGGCGGTAACAAAGGTTAAGCAAGCGATTCAGAGCTTAGTTGACAAACTCAAACTACCACTATTTGACTATCATAAGTCTGATCATAAAGTAGTTTCGCTGTCTAATTTCTCCTTTGACATCAAACGCAGAGGATGGAGATTTAACTCTGGTCATAGTAGCCGACTGGTATCAAAATTGTCAAAAACTACAACAATTGCTGTTGTGATCATAGCGGCAGTAATAGCTGGAAATACTGTATCAGCACAGGTAACAACTGGCGGGCTAGTTCCGCTCTCAAAGGTAGGTGTTCCAAAACCAACGAATTTAGCGGAATTTGTCAAGGACGAAAAAGCTGCGATCGCACTAGGAAAGTCTCTTTTCTGGGATATGCAGCTTGGCTTTGATGGTATCCAGTCTTGTGCTAGTTGTCACTTTCATGCCGGAGCAGATAGCAGATCCAAAAACCAGATTAACCCAGGTCTGGTGGACACAACCTTCACCACCTTCACTAATGGAGGCGGCCCAAACAACCAGCTGACAGCATTAGATTACCCATTCCATAAGCTAGCAGACCCGAATGACAGAACCTCGAACGTTGTCTTTGACACTAATGATGTTACTGGCTCAGAGGGAGTCTTCCGGGCAAAATTTCAAGACGTTGTTCCTGGCAGTGACAAGGATAAAGTGACGTTTGAGAAAGATGATGTCTTCAATGTAAACGGTACAAACGTCCGCCGGGTAACACCTCGCAATTCACCGACGGTGATCAACGCAGTGTTCAACTTTCGTAACTTCTGGAATGGACTAGCTCAGAACAACTTCAACGGTGTAAGTCCTTTGGGGTTGAGAGACCCTAATGCTTACGTTTTGAAAGCAACCAAGCCGAGGCGGTTAGAAGATGTGCAAGTCAAGCTAAATAATTCGTCTTTGGCTTCACAAGCCGTAGGTCCACCGCTCAATGCGTTTGAGACAGCGGGTGAAAACACCGTTATCATTGCCCCTTTGAGGGCTGATCTGTCCGAAACAGAGGATAAGGTTACCGTGTCTGACAGCAAAGGTCAGGTTATTGACACCCAGCTTACGTCAGACCCAGAGAAACAAAGTAAAAAAACTTTAGCACCAAAAGATCCCAAGCCTTTAAAAAGGTTTGGCAGGAAGCTTGGTAAGAAGCTACTTGCCTTACAGCCCCTTGCTAAACAGATTGTGGCTTATGATGACAGCGTGTTAGGGTCTTTGACTAAATCGTCTGCCAAGTCTGCCAAAAAAGGTCTGAACAAGTCCTATGAGGCCTTAATCAAAGATGCCTTTAAGTCGGAGTGGTGGCAATCCAATATAATCGTCAGAATTAATCAAGATACAGGGGAGCGAACCTTTGTCCGCAAGCCACAGCGCTTCTTGAAGACCAACGAGTACACCCTGATGGAGTACAACTTCTCGCTCTACTTTGGACTGGCAATTCAAGCGTATGAGTCAACACTGGTGTCTGACAATACACCTTTTGATAAGTTCTTAAGTAATCCAAAGATTTACCCCTTGGCTGACCAGCAACAGAAGGGATGGAACCTTTTCCAGGGTAATGGGTGCATTGCCTGTCACGGAGGATCAGAATTGACATTGGCTTCAGTGAGCAGCGTAGCTCAAAGAGGACGAATCGCACGTGCGCCATTCCCTCCAACGACGAAGCCCCCCGAAGATACTGGCTTTTTCAGGATCGGCGTCAGACCCGACGCAGACGACCCTGGTTTGGGTGGTAATGACGGTTCAAATGATAATAATCCGCTCTCGGAGGCACGATTAGCCCAGCAGGGAAAATTTGAGGCTCTCTTAGGCGAGAAGCCCCCAACCTTGAATCCACCGTTGAATTCTACTGAATCTGTGATTGCAGACGGAGCTTTCAAAGCACCTGGACTTCGCAATGTGGAACTGACTGCCCCTTACTTCCACAATGGAGGTCAGGCGACCTTAGAACAAGTGATTGATTTTTACAATCGGGGCGGGGACTTAGGCTTTCTTGGGCCGCTGGGCTTGAAGCCAGAAGACAAACAAGCGCTGGTAGCTTTCCTGAAAGCACTTACTGATGAGCGAGTCCGTTATGAGAAAGCGCCTTTTGACCATCCGCAACTGTTCGTTCCCAATGGACATCCGGGTGACTCTACCTACGTTACCGACGACGGCACTGGCAAAGCTACAGATAGCTTACTGGAAATCCCTGCTGTTGGTCAAAATGGTGGCAAAGGCACTCCAAATTTCTTAGCAACTTCAATAGAGTATTAACTTGATAGTGTTCCCTAGTCGGTAATCAGTAATGATTTTGGCAATAAACTTGCACAACCCCTGTATAAATGCAGGGGTTGTTTTTTGGAGTTTATAATAGAGATTAAGCGATCGCTTCCCATTTTCTTATTTACTGAGAAACCTTTACGTGATCTGTCATTGTTTTTTCTTACAATATAAGCATTCTTAATATGCCCATGCAAGTTTAGCTTTGTAACATTTGAGGCAAAAATAAGTATATTTTTGCCTTAAATGTTGCAAATACTAATTCACTCCAAAGTTGGATGTTGAGACTTGGGAGCATTGTTGCATCTCAAGCTCAATAACTCAGGTTTTAACTAGATTACATCACTGCAAAAACGCTGTACTAATGGTTGCAGCTGCCTTGCTTTTGGTGTTGTTGAGAACCGTGACCGTGATTACAGTCTCCTTGTTTCTTAGGCTGATCATGACTGTGGGAGCAGTTTTGCAAATCTTGCTTCATCAGATTTTCGCTCATTTCCTGCAAGGATTCGTCCGCAGGCTTTAAGCCAATCCAAGCATCAATCTTTTGTATATCGAATCCTACCTCGCGGCGTAGGCTTTGCCCGCCGGAGGCATCGCCTATTTCTAATAAAGGACGGCGAATTAACAGTGGCTCTCTCAACATCAACTGCAAAGCGGTTTCTGCATCAGTTTTTTCAGGAACTATTTCACCCGATTTTATCTTTGGGGAGGAAGGATTAAACCATTCGGCTACGGGGCGATCGCCAAAAAATGAACGCAACCGCTCAACTGTCCAAGGTTCTGTTAACAGGTCGTATGCTACCACCTCATGACCAGCAGCTGTTAGCAAAACTTTTTGCTTAGTACCACCTTGACAGCCTGGTTTACTATAGAAAATTACTCTTGCCATATTAACTACCTCTTAGTGAAATACAATTCGTTTTTGGGGGCGCGCAGCTATGCGCCCCTATCAGATGGTGCTAAAAGTTTTTAGCACTATATTTAACCGGATCAAACTCAAATCTTTCATTCGGATCGGTTTCGCCGTAGACATTAAAAGTCACGGTTGGTTCATCACCCATTGCTTCTACACAGTGAATTGCATCAGGAGTAAAGCTAATAATGTCTCCTGGAAATAGAGTTAACTCTCCCGTCTGTTCAATTTTGTCCTGAAATTCTGGGCTATGGGTGCGTTGCCAAAAAGTATTTTTTTCTTGACCTTTTAACACCGCCACTATTCCCCATGTTCCATGATTATGAATGGTTGAACGGGTTCCTGGTGCAAATGTTACTGTTTGCACTGTCAACGGAAAACCCAATTCATCGTATAGGAGTGAAACAGAGGTTCCCGTTTTGGGCGAAGGCTCTAAATACTGACTTTGTACCCAGTAAGAATTTACTATCAAGCGCCTTACGAGCATCTGAAGTTCTGGTAGACGACTGGCTTGATCGTCAACGCTATTGAGAACATCTTCCACCTCAGTTAAAAACCGATAAAGGCGGTAATTTTCTCTCAATAAATCCCATGCTCTCACAGATTTGCAGGCTTGATGCTGACCGTCCCCCGTTAGCAGCCAATCCTTACCTTTCATAACTTTTAAAATGATAGCCGATAAGATTGGAGGACAATGATTGGAGAGACATTAGGAACACTGCCTACGTCAAGTTTAGTAGGTACGTTAATAGAAGGAATGATAGAGTTACTATTAGTACCCGCTCCCAAGAAGGAGTAAGAGGAATACGATGTAGTAGATAACCAATTGTTCATGATTGTATCACCTTGATTCTTGACTAATTAATCATCTTCTTCTGCTGGACGTGTCAAAATATCTAGGAGAATTCCGGCTCCGAAATCATTCTTTTCGTCTATTTCTTTGACTTTGGTGCTGATTTCTTTTGCTTGCTCAATTTCTCCTAAATTTGCTAGTACTAATCCAGAAGCAGCATAAGCATTTAAGTACAATCGGATTTGTGGGTCTTCTTTGCGATTGACTAATATAGGCTTAAGTTGCTCCCAGTCATCAGGAAATTTCTCTTGTTCTTTAATTTTATCTAATAATTTAGCTGTTGTTTGCAAAGCAAGAGAATAATTATTTTTATAATAGAAATATCTATATGCTGCTACCAAGACATCTGTATTTTCACCAGTTTCGGCTAAAGCTTGTTGAATATACTTTTCCGATTCTGATGTATTATCCCAGTTTTGTGCAGCTAAAATTAATAAATTTTTGATGTCCTCTGGAACCTGAAACCATGATAATTTGTTTGCATCAAGTTGCATAATAATCTCTTTGAGAGTGAGGAGTGAGGAGTGAGGAGTTAGAAGTTTATAATTTCTAACTCCTAACTTTTGTTAAAACAGAGTCAGAACGTACACTAGGGTAAACAGAACAATCCAGATAATGTCTACGAAGTGCCAGTAAATTTCTGTCATTTCGATGAAAGTATGATTGGTTGCAGAATACTCACCGGAACGGCGCGATCGCCACAATACACGTAATATCAATAACAGTCCCACAAAAACGTGCAAACCGTGGAACCCAGTCATGATATAAAAGCAGTTAGCGAAAACGTTGGTAGTCAGTCCGTATCCTAATGTTGAGTACTCATAAACCTGACCACCCAAGAAAATTGCACCCATGATTGCAGTAATTCCATACCACAGTTGCATTCCCTTGACATCATTCTTTTTAATCGCCGAATCACCGAAGTGAATAACGAAACTACTGGACACCAGAATAATGGTGTTAATTGTCGGTACAAGTAGTTCTACTTCACTCCCTTCTGGAGGCCAAACGGCTGTAGTACCTCTAAAAAACAAATAAGTGGCAAAAAATCCCCCAAACATCAGGGATTCAGAGGCGAGGAATGTTAACAGTCCCCAAACTCTTAAATCTGGATGTTCTTCGTGTCCTACACTGTGATCTTCGCTCGTCGTTGTAGCTATAGTCATAGATTTATTGACAATATTATCCACTGTGTCTGTTGTGGAACCTTGAATAAAGAATGAAGTCTGAACCAGCAAAATTTCCATTCTTTATCCAAAATCCTTGTTTAGCCAAACCTTGACTTGTTCAGGAATTTTGAAAATTCCGAGTTTCGTTTATTGAATTCGGGCGTTCGTTTATTGAATTCGGGCGTTCGTTTATTGAATTCGGGCGTTCGTTTATTGAATTCGGGTGTTCGTTTATTGAATTCGGGTGTTCGTTTATTGAATTCGGGCGTTCGTTTATTGAATTCGGGCGTTCGTTTATTGAATTCGGGCGTTCGTGTTCCAAGCTTGAAGTTTTGGGTTCCAAGCTTGGAGTTTCGAGTTCTCAAATCAAATGACTAGAAATTGCAGTCACCTTGAGTGCGATCGCATCACTCACTCTACTAACTAAGCAGTAGCTTCCGGCGTTGCAGATGGCTGTATTTGATTACTGTGACCATGACCGTAGTCATAAGGCCCATGAGTTACAACCGGCAACACTTCCCAGTTTTCAATTGCAGGTGGTGAGCTAGTTGTCCATTCTAAGGTCAAAGCTTGCCAAGGATTATCACCTGCCAAGGGCCCCTTTAGCCAACTATAGATAATATTGATGGCAAAGGGAATTACCGATATCCCCAAAACAATTGAACCATAGGTACAAATTTTATTGAGGTCGATAAATTGGGGGTCATACATTGCCACTCGTCGCGGCATTCCTTGCAAACCCAACTCGTGCATGGGTAAAAAGGTCAGATTAGTGCCGATGAAAGTGAGGGCGAAATGAATCCGTCCCAAGCTTTCATTCAGCATTCGTCCGGTCATTTTGGGGAACCAGTGATAAATGCCGGCGTAAATACCAAACACGGAACCGCCAAACAGAACGTAGTGGAAATGTCCGACAACATAATATGTGTCGTGGATGTGAATATCAAAAGGGGCTGTTCCCATCGTCACACCGCTTAAGCCGCCCATGACAAACATGGACAATAAGCCAATGGCGAAAAGCATCGCGCTGGTGAAGCGGATTTTACCACCCCAGAGAGTAGCAACCCAGGCAAAAATCTTCACGCCTGTGGGAACTGCAACTATAAGAGTGGAGATGGTGAAGAACATCCGCATCCAACCAGGTGTGCCACTGGTAAACATGTGGTGTACCCAGACGAACAGACCGACAGCGCAGATTGCTACACTAGAATAAGCGATCGCTTTATAACCAAAGATTGGCTTGCGGGAGTGAACTGGAATTACCTCGGACATAATGCCGAAGATGGGCAGAATCATTAAATATACTGCCGGGTGAGAATAAAACCAGAATAAGTGTTGATAAATTACAACGTTACCGCCTGCATCTGGTTTAAAGAAGGAAGTACCAAAATTGAGGTCAAACAACAGCAGAATTAAACCGGCTGCTAATACAGGTGTGGAGAGAAGTGCTAGCAGGGAGGTTGCCAAGATTGCCCAGCAAAACAAGGGCACTTGATCCCATTTCATGCTAGGAACCTTCATCATCAAAATGGTGATCACAAAGTTCAGCGAACCCAAAATTGAGGAAGTTCCCACCAAAACGATCGCAAGTATCCACATAGTTTGAGCGATTGGTGCTGTCACCAAACTCAAGGGTGGGTAAGCTGTCCAACCCGATTGCGAACCGCCAAAGATGAAACTACCTAATATCAGCGCCCCTGCTGGTGGATTTAACCAAAAGGCGATCGCATTCAGCTTCGGGAAAGCCATATCCCTAGCACCGACCATCAACGGCACCAAAAAGTTACCAAATCCCCCAATGGCGCTAGGGACAATCCACAGGAAGATCATAATCGTCCCGTGATTGGTCATGAAAGCGTTATACAGATTGGGGTCGAGTACGTCTGCCTCTGGTGTTGCTAATTCGACCCGCAAAGCGATCGCCATCAGTCCGCCGATGAGATAGAACACGAACGCCGTTACTAGGTATTGGATACCAATAACTTTGTGGTCAACATTAAATGTAAAATAGTCTTGCCATTTCCACGCCTGCGGATGAGAGGTGTGGCCAGCCACCATTTTCGGTTTATTTTCTTCTGGTGGAGTATTCCGTGGAAATTCTACCTGCGTCATATTTTTTCCCGTTATGCAAAGTCCAGGGTCAAACTTTTGACTCTTGTACAGACGCGATTAATCGCGTCTCATGACTACTGACTCTAGAGTTGCTGCACTAATTCCCATATCATGGGTGTGGGGCGCGAGAAACTCTGATGTTGATAAGTCGGCTGGATTAACTGCAACGACTTGATTTAAGTTTTCCTTTTGAGCAATCTGGTTTTCTGTCCGCCAGCTTTTATATTCTTCTGGTGTGTGGACAATTACCTGTGTCCGCATTGAACCGTGATAACCACCGCACAACTCAGCACAAACTACGGGATATGTACCTGGTTTGGTGGCGACAAATCGTAGTTCAGTCGGGATACCAGGAAGTGCATCTTGCTTCAGGCGGAAGTTTGGTACCCAGAATGAGTGAATTACATCTTGTGCAGAAAGGTTGAGTTGCACATCAGCACCAACGGGTATGTGCAATTCCCCAGAGGTAATGCCACTATCAGGGTAGTTAAATAACCAGGCGTACTGTATGCCTTTGACATCAACAACTAAATCGGCTGGTTTGTTTAGGGTTTGAGGAGACGCACCGATACCAATTGTTGGGGCAATTGTTGCTTCAGAGGTATCGCTTAATGTAGCAGCTATCGCACTCCCCGGCATCTGAGCAACATGAGCTGCCGAATGAGGATGACCCGCAGGATCAAAGCCTCCCATTCGGTTAAAAACATCTACACTGTAGATGCCCAAGAGGAGGACAATCACTGTTGGAATTGCTGTCCAAAAGACTTCTAAGGGCAAGTTACCTTCTATTGGCACGCCATCGGTATCGTCACCCCGACGGTGACGAAACTGAATCAAAAAAACTACAATTGTTCCTTCAACCACCAAGAAGAGTGCGATCGCAATGGTAAACATGACGTTGAAAAAACCGTCTACCAAAGGCGCTTGTAACGATGCTTGCACCGGCATCAGAGTGTGATTCTGACCAATCCAAATACTGATTGCTGTAACTACTATCCCAGCAACCAGAGTCCATAGTGAAACAGGAACTTGTTCCATACATGCTACCTGTGTAAACAGTCTTTAAAGGTGTGATTTTCTGGTATTAGGTATTTAGGCGCTGGGCATCCTTATCTATTCCCCATTCCCTATTCCCTATTCCCCATTCCCTATTCCCTTTTCACTTATTAACTTTCTAACGTGCAGCCATAAAAAAAGGGGGAAACTTCCAGATTTTTTCCATATCTTTCCCCCATAAAATTACAAATTATATTTCAACTCCTATGAAAAAGTTAGCCCCCTGCTTTCATAAAAGCTAGTTGTTCCAAGAGGGCACTGTTAGACCTAATATTGATTAGGCTATATTAGCAGCAAGTTTAAATTTGTTAATAGCTGACATTTTGTGATTTACGGATTTGTTTCCTGTGAACTATTTATTAGTTCCGGTAAATATTTAGTATTCCCCTCAAGTTACCTTGCCTAGCCTATTTGCGCTTTCTACAAACAGTGCCTCCTTGAATTAACAACAATTTTGACTAACTCCAAAAACCTTAATTCTTTAATTCAACATGGGTGTAGCAGTTCTTCGGACAAATCCGTGAACACGCTTCACAACCAATACAGTTCTCTGGAGAAGTAACTGCCATTACTTTCCGTTCAACTTCTTCTTCATCTTCATCTTCTACAAATTCGCCTTCTTCATTCAGTGCCTTCAAACCTAGCACATTGTACCCGCATACTTTAACGCATCTGCCACAGCCGATACATTTTTCTTTGTCAATTTCTTGAGCAAATTTTGGTGTCCAAGTCTTGCCGCCAAATGTCAAACCTGTTAGTTGCGCCATGAATAAATCCTCGGCCTTTTTGCCTATCAATCTGTTTGTGCATTAATCATCATATTATCCTAATATTTTATTTTTTAATATTCAAAATTTACTTTTATCTCATTAAATTTCGATGATTTTGAACACAATGATAAATTACTTTTTTTCAGAGAATAGATGAAAATTATTGCCAATAATTATTATAAGTCTTTAGTATCTATAGCAGTTTTACTCGTTTCTATGCAAAGCAGATGAACGTATTCATCAAGTCTATAACTCAATATCTAACTTGAGGTAGCAGACCCTAATCAGACATTTCCATGTAGAGCAGATTAACTCCAGAAGGATGAATCGAGGGTTTGAAACCTACCTCAGTGGGTAAAGCCTCGTGTAGATGCAGTTTTATTATTTACAGGAAATATAACTATATCTACAAGATTGATAATATTCTTTTTCAACAATTTTTATATTTAGACAAATAAATATATAAGAATAGTATATAAATATACAATTTTAGATGTTCATTAGTTACAATTTGATATCTGCAATATGTATTTGATAAAGCAACAATTTTCAATTTACTTTTGATTCAATTATTTAGATAAATGATGACAAAATAAATACTAGTTTTTACATGAAGAAATATAATCTATTTATGAAGAAACTGTAAATTTGATGGCAGAATAGTATCATGCATTAAATATTAAAATTATTAATAAATCCGATCAATTCCAATTTTTACAGGCTTAGATATGTCCTAAAAATACTTTATGGTTAAAGCTAAAATGTTCATTAAATACGTAATTAAATAAATGTTAAGATATTTTTCTAGGCTCGACACGAACAAATTAATCATTATTTTCATGAAATGTATAGTTAATAAAGAAGTATTCTCAGGCTCGGTTTAAAAGCCTTAAATAGCTTCCAATTGGATGTGAAGTAAAAATATGGATGTGGGGAGTGAATGTGGTGAGAAAAGATTATTCTCACCATAAAGACAATGTGGTAGCGAGTCATGAATAAACAGGACTCATCCAGGGGAGACCTGAGCCAGACATCTCAACGATTAGAGTGGGAAAAGAGCCAAATGCCTTATACAATTCCTAACAACAGTTGCGTTGGATGTGACAACTGCCGCCCCCAATGTCCTACGGGTGCAATCAGAATAGAGGACAATGAATACTGGGTTGATCCTGGTCTTTGTAATAATTGTGAGGGCTATTATTCAGAACCGCAATGTGTAATAGCTTGTCCAACGAATTCTCCCATTCCTTGGCAGGCGAAAAAGGGAAGATGCAAAGTTGAACCAAGAGATGCTACCAGCTTAGACTTGTTTTCTAACGGTAAGAATAATCCATTTGCTTCAGCGATCGCAATTTGGGAAGCGTGTAATGTATTGGCACAACGCACATCGCTGCATTGGGAAACTGATGAAGACGGCTATCTATGTTACAGCCGACAAGTAAACCAAGGTAGAGGTGCGATCGCTTTTCACATTCAAGATCCATTTAAAGTTAACGACAAAGCCACAGATATAGCAGCAGTTGAGGGGCTTGACATCAGAGCCGCTTGCATACATCTAATTTTTGCAGCTTATGCTACAGCCTTAGAGCAACCTTGGGAGCAAGAATTTGCGATCGATGAGCGACAAATTGAGAAATATTTGGGGATGGAGAAACGCAAAGACTTGAGCAAAGCTGCCAAGCTAGCTTTAATGAAAAATATCGTTCAGCAAGCTTGCTCTTTGATCATCTCCATTGACTGGCCCCAACAAGGTCGAATTAACGGATTCTCTGTTACAAACAGCCGCTTATGGCACTTAGTGGATATTCAGCACCACTTTCAAGAAGACAATCTTGGATGTAAATATCTGATTGGGCTAACTTTTAAAGTCAAAGCAGGCGTATGGGCACAATATTTCTTAAACAAACAAGCATGTAAAGAGCGAACTGCATTCTATCAATACGGTACTCTCCCCAAAACGCTGCTTACCACAGTCATGAGCATTTGGCAGCAACATGAAGGTGCAGTCCGACTAATGCTGTGGTTGCTGTTTAAAACCAAAATGGGCAAAGAACAACGCATTACTATTCCTACCTTGCTGCGTATTGCTTACGGTGAAGAAAAAGTCGCCCTTGCATCCAGACAACGGGAAGAACGCAAACGTCTACTGCGAACTTTTGAAAGCGATTTGGAAATTCTCAATCATTATGGAATGAAACCACTTTTCGACCCAGTTACTTACCCACTAGAAATTCAACCTTTGTGGGCAAAGTTAGTTGATCTTCCTGAAGATCCAGATGAAGCATTAGAATTTTGGACTAATGACGGTGGTGCTGAAACTCGCCTCACAGACACAGGCCCCCGTGGTAAATGGAATCTGCTCATGAATGCGCGGATTTTGGCTTTTGAACTCCCACCAGAGTGGGAACAGCAAATCTCAGAATCAGAAAAAAAGAAAACAAGAACTGCTAAAGCCAAAAGGAAGCCCAAAGCTACAAACGATTTGTTGGGTGAACAGATTTTGCAGGCGCGAAAAAGTTTGAATCTCTCCCAGAGAGAGTTGGCAAAGCTTACAGGTAAAAGCCAAAGCTGGATTCGAGATATTGAAAATGGTCGTTTAAAAGCCAAATTAGAAGACCAAGTACTATTACGAAAAGTGCTAAATATGGCTCAATCTTGATTTTGGATTTGGAATTTGGCTTTTAAGTGAGGAGTTATACTAATTTTCCAAAATCAGACTACAGATACAAGCCTGGAAACCCAGATGAAATCTGACTGACTTTCTTAATTACGTTAGCGAGTCTGCGTACCACTACGGGGAAGTAAGTTACACGCAGCGTCTCATCGAGAGCGTCATTACAAATTACAAATTACAAATTAGGTAGATGCATACCCCTAGCTTTTTATGCACTATAACTCATCACCTTACTAGAACTAAGCCAAAGACTAGCTACAGCATATTTAGTGACGACCAACTCTTGTGTAGCATTGCATGAACTTTTCAGTTGTTGAGTCTTAGTTTCATCTTTTACAAGTTTAGCCTGGTAAGTGTAAAGAGAACCAGAAGGTTGTTCAAAACTTAGCTCACCCAGAATAGTATTATTGTCTAAACTTTGCTCCAAAATTTTGCCTGCAACTTTGTAGTTAAACCAATCCCATCCATTGCAGAGGATTAGTTCTCTTTCCAAAATCTGAAGTGCAGCAGGCAGAATTCCCCAGCCTCGATAGACTTTATTTAAGCATTGAATATCGCCAGTGCGAGTCAAAATTGCTCTAAATGAATCTTGATCGATACGACCATAGTATCTTCCTTCTGGCAAGTCTATGACTGTTGGTGCAAACCGATGTCCACCAAAGTGCGATGATTTCCAAACTCGCACTTTGTCCAAGCACAAATCAGGATTACTCGCTGTAATATTGAAATAAAAGGGAGCGCCATATCTAGCACAGCACTTATCATGGCTACCGTGGGTACACACTAAAATATCTTTAGTTGCACTGGTTTCTACCTCAGAATTAGAATTGATACCCCATAACCATTTTTGGACAACTGCTGCTACTTGCTCAATATTTGCTAGCTTAAACTCTTGCTTATGGTATCCATTACTTAGCCCCTCTTCTTTTTGATAAATCAAAAGCGTAGTGTAGTTTACTTTGTGTGATACATCATTAGCAATTAAGAGGAATCTAATCGGTAGTTTAGCACGCTTCACTTCCTTTACCAAAATCCTCAAATTCTCAGGCACCCATTTGGAATTAAAGGCTTCTGATGTCCAAGGTAAAGGACATTCAACTAAAATATAAGTTTGATAATTAGTGGCGCTACCAATAACATCTTCTCCCGCTTGCTGTGAATGGTCAGAACAAAAAAAAGTATTCATCTCGCTGTACTCATTAGCATATTTTCTGGACAAAAGGTATTACAAAATACAATTATGTTCTTAGCTACAATACCCTTAGCTAAAGGAGATAAAAAAGAACAATATTGATTTCCTAATTAAAACTAGGTAGCCACTTAATAACATCATTATTGCTCAAGGTCTTTCCGGTTAATAAATTCTCCACAATAAAGATAAACAGTGTCAAGATAGATTTTTCCGTATGAGCAGTGTTAATTTTGTATGTAGTTTTATTGCTATTTGGTATTTTATAAATTTTCACTTGTTGAAACTCGGCTTTACTGAACTTGGTTTCTTTCCCAAAATCAAATGTGTTCAATTTTGTGCAATCCCTTGGAGAGTAATAGGCAATAAACTCGCTTATAATATCGATGTAGCTGATATTACAATCAAAAATATTCCTATAGCAATATAGTTATCTGAAGTTTTGCTGAAATTATCTACATAGCAAGTTAAAGTGCCTGTTTTTACACATAAATCTCTAATTTTCTCCTGTTTTTGTGATGAATATATTCCTAAAGATAGATGCTATAATGCATGACAAAAATAGTATCCTTTGGCAGCCCAAAAATGTTTTAAAACTTTTTCCCACTTCTCCTTTTAATCTATTTATCGATATATCTATATTGCAAATTATTCTCAATTATTTGAGAAAAAATAAAAACAATTAAGTTAGGGGTAAATGCTTTAGTGCCCCGTACTTCATGCCTCATAAATTAATGTTCAAAACTAGTGACTAATTATTAGCAGCGTCACTGACATCAACATTAACAAACCTGTTATTTTACACTTTTACCTAATCTAACTTCCTGAAGCTCATGTCAGGGTTTGATTATATCCATCTGCTTTGACTGTAACTGAACTCAATAATAAATGCAAGTATTTGAGAATCTTTATAATTTCTTTATACTTTGTCGCCTTTAGAAGGTTAGTTAAATCAAGGTTAACAGGCATTTTATAGTGGAGATAGCTCACTTGAGTAAGCATTGATTCTTTCAATACAATAGATAAAGTTTAGCAATTGTGAAAAATTGTTGCCAGTAGGGGTACACACCTGTGCTACCCTACTAATCCAAATATCTCTGGCTATGGCGATCGCATATTTCTATTTTCATGCAGAATTGAATCATTTTTTACCACGGCATCACAAGCAAGTGAGAATCTCCCATTTTTTTGAGGAGAAAGCCTCAATTAAGGACATGATTGAGTCTTTGGGTGTCCCTCATCCAGAAGTTAATTTTATAAATGTTAATGGTGAATATGTAAATTTTTCTTACATAGTTTCGGATGGAGATACAATTAATGTTTATCCAATTTCAGCTAGGGGTGTTATTATACCAAGCGTTTCGGTTCTACCAAAACCGCTCAATATTATCCGTTTTGTTTTAGATATTCATTTAGGTAAACTAGCGACATCTCTACGACTTTTAGGCTTTGATACTTTATACCGCAATGACTATGAGGATGAAAATTTAGCCCAAATATCCTCCAGCCAAGCGCGGATTCTCTTGACTCGTGATAAAGGTCTATTGATGCGTAGTTTGGTAACGCATGGGTATTACGTTAGAAACACTAACCCTCAACAACAAATCATAGAAGTACTGCAACGCTTCGACTTGTTTAAATTAATCTCACCATTTAAACGGTGTTTGCGTTGCAATGGGTTATTAGAATCTGTAGATAAGCAATCGATCATTGACCAAGTGCCAGAAAATGTCCGATCGCAGATTGATCAATTCCAGCGTTGTCAAGACTGCGATCGCATTTATTGGAAAGGTTCGCATTATGAACGATTACAACAGTTTATTGATGGAGTACTTAACTCCCAAAGAGGTGAGTAACTTAGTAATGGCAATTATTTAACCAGCTGAAATATTGCCACTAATTATTTGACTACCCCCAATTCTGGGATCTTCATCTTGGCGATTAAAATCATCAGGAGTGGGGTTTTGCTTACTCTGTCCACTAACTTCGTCTGGTTCAATGGGATCTGCTTCTTGAGCTTTATTCGTATCAAGAGAGCGAGGAGGTTCTTTGGCGTGAGAGAAATCTATAAGTGGATTGGGTTGATCGGGAGTCATAAGTTGCTAAATGATCTAGTTTTCTTTAGTGTTGAATTTCTTTTGCTTGCAAACATCTTTCTTGAGAAATAAACCACGTATTGTAATAATTCAAAAGAGGTATTAAAAACTATGACATTAATTTTAGCTCTCGATTTTGGCGGAACTAAGCTGGCGGCAGCATTGGTAAATATCGGTTCTAGAAAGTGGTTGCGTTATGAACGTCGTCTCTCGCCAGCGAATGCAAATGCTAGTACTGACTTGGAAATTATGCGATCGCTCATTTACTCTTTGCTGGAAGACACAAAACCTGCTGCGATCGGTGTCAGCTTTGGTGGGCCAGTAGACGCTTCTACGGGGACGGTGCGACTATCTCATCATGTCGCTGGATGGGAAAACATTCCCCTCAAAGCGTTGTTGGAGGAGGAGTTTGGTATTTTTGTGGGCGTGGACAACGATGCTAACGTTGCTGCTTTGGGAGAACATCGTTTTGGTGCGGGACAGGGATACGATAGTTTGTTTTACATCACTGTCAGCACTGGTGTGGGTGGTGGTTGGATACTCAACGGTAAACCTTGGCGGGGTGCTGGTGGAATGGCTGGCGAAATTGGACACATGGTTGTAGATCCTGCTGGGCCAGTTTGCTTATGTGGCAAGCGGGGATGTGTGGAACGTTTGGCTTCTGGGCCTTATATGGCGCAAAATGCTAGGGAAATTTTGGATAACGTAGACGCACCAGCGGCTTCCCGGAGGGTACCGCAGAGGCGCAAAGGACTCAGAGATGGGGAAGTTTTGAGGGGTTTGGTGGGGGATAATTTAACATTATTGACAGGGCAATTGGTAAGTGAAGCTGCGGTGGCTGGGGATGATTTGGCTAAGGAAGTTTTGCACGAGGCGGCTTGGGCGCTGGGTGTAGGTATTGGTAATGTGGCGAACCTGATGAATCCACAGCGCTTTGTGTTGGGAGGCGGTGTAACGAAGGCGGGGGAGGATTTCTGGCAGGTGATGCGTCAAGTGGCGCGGGAGACAGCTTTGCCGGAAATTGATTTTGAAATTGTGCCGGCGGTACTAGGTGATGATGCGCCTTTGTGGGGGGCTGTGGCGATCGCTTCTATGTTAGTCTGACATCTGCTGTAAAATATTTAATGCAGCTACAGTTTCTACAAAATTTTATGGCTGAACGAGAAATTATTCAAGAAATCATTGAATAACTTTATTTTAGTTGCGTTGAATACAACACATCTGAATTATCTTTTCTTGGACTTCTGGCAGGAGTGGAAAAACGCCTTTGTATAAAAGTACTTGAAGGCTTTGCAGAGCTTTTAGTAGATAAGCCCTATCACTTTGCATGGTGTGAAAATGCTTTGAGATCAACTCATAGGGGGATTCATGGCCATGATTTCAACAGAGCCTTTTGTCAAGCTTGGGCAAAGTCCAGAAAAACTAAAGGACTGAAAGTTGAAAATTTTATGTCTCCCTTATACACATTAGACGATGTTAGGGCAATGGTTAAACACTGGGACAGCCGTTGGGGAGTGTTCCCTGGAATTGAAAAAGCGTTGACAGACAATAGATTTCGTGAGAGTGTGCTATCTGAGGCGGAGTTACTGAAACAAATTGAGCAAGCACCCGTATAACCATCCAATCCAAGTTGACAATGGTTCGGCATACACAACTTAGTACAGCTTTGCATTAATTCGTAGCGATATAGATAGATGTCATTCTGAACGTAGTCAAGCAGAGTGAAAAATCTCAGTCTACATTTGTTGAATGCCCTGGCGAAACTCTCTAATTGCTTGCAAGGGAGATGATATAAAAAGACAATGATTGAGCAGGGATAAATCTAATTCTCCTAGCAACTCACTATTAACAACTTTTTCATATTCTTGTTCTCGTAACCGATAAACTTCAATTGTACCATCTTCCCAAAACCAAACTTCTGGGACTAGCATTAATTTGTACTTCTGTAACTTTATGGGACTACCGCTAGTAATCACTACTTCAATGCAGAGGTCTGGTACAGCTTTGTCGGTTCCAAAGCAATAAGATAAGTCTGCTTGATATTCTACTATCTTGGGAATAATCTGGCTAAAACTCCCACTGGGGAAAAATTCAATCCCCTTGACTTCAAAATAAGTAATCAACAGTGCAGCAATTAAACACTTAATCGCCTCATGAGGCTTACCAATACTCACAATTTCTAAAATTCCCTCACAATAAAACAGCCGCACCCCTGGTACATTTTCAAAGCTGGCTTGAATCGCTTTGAACTGTTCCCAAGTTAATCCATGCCGGAAGAAGCGTTGTTCTTCTGGTAAGTTAATAATATTTTCTAACGTTTGAGTCATAATATTTTTTACTCTCCCAGTTAGTAGTCACGAAATTTATCTTATTTCCATCTTAAGTCAAAACCAAATTATCCCGGTGAATCACAGTTTCTACACCGGCATAACCTAAAATTGTCGAAATTTCCCGTGAATGATGTCCACAAATCTTTTGCAGTTCATTGCTGTTGTAATTCACAAGTCCTCTACCAATTTCGTTACCGTTGATGTCACACAATTGCACAGCGTCTTGTGCGTCAAACTTTCCTTCTACTGTCTTAATTCCAGCTGCTAATAACGATTTCCCCGCTAGAGAAATCGCAGCGATCGCACCTTCATCTAAATACAATTTACCCGCAGGTAGAAGACCGTAAGCTATCCAACGTTTACGCGCAGAAGTTGGTTCAGGTTGCGGTTCAAAATGCGTCCCAATAAGTTCACCTTGAATAATTTTTTCTATATTTCGGGGAAATCGCCCTTGGGTAATTACAGTCCGCACTCCAGCAGCAATGGCAATCCTTGCAGCCGAAATTTTTGTCACCATACCGCCAGTACCCCACTGAGAACCTTGGGAACTTGTTTGTATCTGTAATTGAGCCAATTCTTTAATGCTACTAACTAAAGCGATCGGTTGAGCATCTGGCACGGAACGCGGATCAGCTGAGTACAACCTATCAACATCGGTGAGCAAAAATAGCCAATCTGCTTTTACTAAACTGGCAACCAATGCCGAAAGGGTGTCATTGTCGCCAAATTTTAGTTCCTCTATTGCTACGGTATCATTTTCATTAACTATAGGAATCACTCCCAGTCCCAGTAATTCCTTAAAAGTATTGTATACATTAAGATAGCGGCTACGCTGTACCAAGTCAGTACGAGTCAGTAATACTTGAGCAATTGGCTGTTCTAAAGTAGTAAATAAATCATCGTATACCCGGATTAATCTACCTTGTCCAACTGCTGCTACAGCCTGTTTTAGAGCGATCGCCTTGGGACGTTCGGTTAAGCCCAACCGCGCACATCCCACCCCCACAGCACCAGAAGAAACCAAAATCACTCGATGTCCCTGTCGTCTTAAATGACAGAGTGTTTCCGCCAAAGTGGCGATGGTAGAAAGTGCTAATTGTCCTGTTTCTGGTTGAGTTAGGCTAGAAGTGCCGATTTTGACAACAATTGTTAGTGACATCTTTCAATTTTAGATTTTAGATTTTAGATTTTAGATTAGACATCTTGCATAAGTTTTTTTAGACTTGCCCCAAGTCACACGCTACGCGAACAAACTAAAGCCTATGGAAACAGCCTTTTAGGCTTTAAATCCACCCATAGAGAAGTCTATTTTAGATTCAATCCAAAATCCAAAATCTAAAATCCAAAATTGTAAAGCGCCAATCCTTCTATAGTGAAGGCTGACGCTTTACGGGTGTATATTTATTTAGTATGATTTAGAATCTTTTTTGGCTGAACCCATGTTATTAATACTTATGATCCCCGATTTTTTGGTTCCAGTAAGATTCCTTAATCATTTCTTTAGATTTACTTTCCTGACGATTTCTCAACTTTTGTGAATCTTGGTTTTCTTGGGGGTAATAGAGACTCCGAGAATTTCAGATATCCAAACTTCAAAGTTGCGGACGGGATGAGAACGCAGAGCTGCATCTGCATGAACAATCGGTTCGACTAAAATAGTAAACATCCCCAAGCGATTACCTGCTAAAACATCAGTAAATAAGCGATCGCCTACCATCCCTACTTGATGCACTGGTAGATCCATTGCCCTAAGTGCTGCCCTAATTTTGCGTCGGGAAGGCTTGGCTGCACCTAAGTAGTAAGGTAGGTTGAGCGATCGCGCAATTCCACCAATTCGCGCTTCACTGAGGTTGTTACTCACCAAGCACAATGCAGTACAGGCACGAATTTCCTCTACCCAGCGTTGTAGTTCTGGTGAAGCCACCCCTACTTTAAAGGGTACTAAGGTTTCATCTACATCCAATACCAGCCCCTTCAGTCCGTATTTTTGGATAATATCTGGTGTTAGGTTCAACACTGAACCCTCTAAAATCAAGTCAGGCTGTAAAAGATTGTTCCAGATCATAGTCAACAGTCAAATGTAGATAGCTCAGACAAATGAGCATAACCCAATATAGTTTAGTTAATCGAACTCCATGCTGGAATATCTCCCTGAACACTTTGAGATAAAATCCCTAAAATCTTATCTATCTCTTTGATGTAATAATTACTCAAATCAATAAATATATTATTTTCTTCTAACTTCAAAAACTTCCAAATATCCCCTGTTGTTACCGCGCCATAAATTTTTCTGATTTCATTTCCTTCTTGTTGATTAAACAATTGTGCTGCCAACATTGCGGCCGCACATTGACCTAATCCACCTTTAATATTTTCATTTTTGGCTTCAATAATAACTACCACAGGCACATTAATTGTTAGTTGCTCTTTAGAACGACTGATAATAAAGTCACAATAGCCATTCAGACCTTTTTCTACATCTACATTAAAATCTGTTCCTGAAAATAAACTAATTGCATAATTAGCCCTGCGCCTTACCTCCAACAATATCGGAATGATAATCATTTCTGAACGCGCTTTTTCAGTATTAATTGCTAAAGCGAGTTCTGTAGTTTCTTCTAAGGAATTTGTGAGTTTCTCGCTTGGCTGTAAAGGTTCTATGTCGGCACATAAATCAGTTTCTTCATCAATACGGATGCTAAATGACTTTTTAAATTTACTTAATGTAAAGTCGCTATAAGCCATTTTCAACACCTCATACCAATTTTGGATTTTGGACTTTCCTGCGGAACGCTACGCGTAGCTTGCTTCCCCGGAGGGGTACGGCTACGCTCACTCGAACGATTTTGAATTTTAGATTGAAAATCCTTGCCAAAATGCTTTTTTCAGAATCTTAAAGAACACAAATTATCCCAATTTTATATCAATGTTTCATTGCTTCCACATTTAATGGGACATGTTAAAAGGTTTAAGTAGATTTTGATTACAATGAAAATTCTCAATGAAAAAATTCAAAATGTTACATTTTCATTTTGAATTTTTAATCTTATTCCACTTCATTAAAAAGATGTTCCTCTAACAGAGGTTGCACTTGGCGAAACTCCTCTGGAGAGAGTAATTCAGGTTCACCTGTTTTTGCTATCCGTGCAAAAAACAACAGGGGATCGAGGGGTGTATAAATTGCATACTCCTGATCTTCATCATAGAAGCTTGCGAGTAGCTGTAATTGCTCTGGCTCTAAATCTGCCTCTTCGTCTTCGATTTCTAAGGTGAAGAGTTCTGATTCTTCAACTGGAGGTAAATCACCTGCAACTGTCAAAGCGTATGCTGTGTTCTTCAGTATCAGGTTCTGCTCAGATAGTACAGCTTGGGCATTAGCAAAAATTTTATCAATGGTGGTGTCATCTTCTACCAGAACCGCTTCTTCTTCCTCACCGTCACCTTCCCAAGAAAAAATTTCTACAGGTGAGTCTACAGGAAGAAGCAAAACGTATTCTTGTCCATCTACCTCCAGGGAATGCTCTATGTAACATTCGAGCGATCGCCCTTTGTCATCGGTTAAAGTGATGGAACCCGCATGAGCGTTATCATTTTCTTCAGGGAATGGAGAGGAAAACATAGCCGAAATGTAGAAATTTAATAAATATCAGCAAGTTTGGAAATCGCTTAACTATTTAATGACATATAATATGTCAATCAAATAGCTTTATACGTAGATACAACTGCTGGCTAATCGTTTTCAGAATATCATGTTAAAAGGTATCAATACTCAATAGCCGCCACTATACTGCGGGATTTAGCACGCTTAACATCTAGCCATTGTTGTAAAATCAAAGCGGCTGCCTTGCGGTCAATCAAACCTTTATGGCGTGACGGGGAGCGGTTCTCAGCTATCAGCAGTTGCTCTGCTTGAAATGAAGTTAATCGCTCATCCACATATTCCACAGGCAGTTTCAGTGCTCTAGCAAGTCTTGTAGTAAATTTCTGAACTTGACGTGCCTGAAATCCTATTGAGCCATCCATTGAATAAGGTAAGCCCATAACTAGGATTTGCACCTCACGTTGATTAACTATTTGCCGGATTTGCTGGACATCCTGATCAAAAGATGTACGATCAATTGTGGTGATCCCCGTGGCAATTAAACCCGTGCGATCGCACCCTGCTACTCCAATCCGCTTGCGACCGAAATCTAGTCCCAACGCTGAAATAAACGGTTTTGGTTGCTCTTGGGATATCACACTAATTCTCCTGCTGTGCATCTGCTGATTCAGGAATCGGCGATGCTTCCATGCTAGGGTTTTTTACCGAAAAGTTAATCGTTTCTGACTTGCTTGGTAGTGGTTTCTCTGACGATGGCAGCTTTCCTGGTTGTATCCATGACATCCCGCCTGGTATCGCTTTACGGGACGGTTGTAAACCTTGCAGCATATCAGTCCACTGAATTCCTTCTAAGGAGACAAATTTAGACTCCCGTAGCTTGTGCCACACAGAGCGAGACATAACTAATGTGTGTTCTATGCGTTTTGCTCCAATTTGTTCCAAATACTCTTCTCGCTCTGCCTGGTAGTCTGAAGAAGCTAGTTGTAACCCTTGCTGGGGAAAATCTTGAGCAATCCGAGCCAGTTGAGATAGTAACTCTGGATACAGCCAGGTGTAAGCAGGATGAACCGTCAGCGTTGCCACGTGGGGAACTTCACCCTTACGGTCAAGTTGCACCTGAAAATAGCCGATCGCAGCTTTGCGTTGGGGTTCAAATACGTAACCACTGACTACTTCTGTTTTGGTCAGCCATTGCTTGACTGCATCAGTTAAAGCACCAAACAAGCTGGTTTTAAAATCGCGGGTATTGCGGTCAAAAACCTGACGTACCAGAGGTGGCATAGATGCCGTATCTAGTTGATACAGCAACTGGGCATCAGCATTACTCACTGGTAAGAGATTGGGTAAATCTGGCTCTGCTTGTGTCAATTCAGCCAGTAATTCTGGCCCAATTTCCCAGTACGTCATTTCTGCCAGACGCTGAAATCCATTTTGCCGATATAGTGCCAGCGCCTCAATATCGTTGATATTAACTTCCAGTAGCCAAGTGCGAGCTTCCAAAATCGATTCAAAGCAATGACGCAAAAGTTGCGAGCCAATTCCTTGTTTATCGACACCACGCTCTAACAAGACTTGATCAATGCGCCAAGTGCTGCGTGTCCGGTTAAACGGTGACACTTGAATCATCCCTACAAGCATCCGCCCTTGCTCTGCTACATAGGCACAGAGGCGATACTGTAGCGGGTTAGGAAACCAACTCAAAAATTTGAGTAATCCATACCAGCGACGTAGCCTTTGCATCTGGCTTATAGCAAAACCTCCTCCTTGGGGAGTATGGGCTGCGAATGACTCTTGAGTTATGCGCTCAATCCCGTCCAGATCCCGGTATTGGACTGGTCGGATAACAACGCTGAGGTTTCGGGGAAGTAATGAAGTCATTTTAATTCGAGCCGCCATTCAGCCTTAACTAACTGCTCTTCAAAGAAACTGCTGCAATAATATTAACTAGTTTCTGCCCCTTACTATTGCGCCAAAAGGGTGATTTTAGTAACTTAATACTTAAAAAAGCAGAAAAAGCAGATTTTGTGAGAACACCATTGGCATTGACCCAACAACATCTGCCTTTATTTTATTTGAATTTTGATTAAAATTTGTATATATTTACAGCCCTTGTCGAGAAACTAGCTTTTCAAAGTGGGCTTGGGTTTGATGGAGTAATTGCTGGCGACTATCTACCAGTGTTTGCTTCAGGGTTGGAACAAGATTGCGAGCTTGCAGAGTCATATGAAGTTGCAGGTTGGCCACATATTCACTGAAATCTTGATTCACTTCATCTGCGCCCGCATTTGTTAATAAATTTGATTCCATTGCCACTGTGTTCTCCTGTGTTAATCCTGTGCTGTCTCTCTTCAATAACCAAAAACTATCACGTTGTTTGGACTAACTTATGAATTTGCAATGAAGTTTAACGCTTTTTAGGGATAGCGATCGCTCTAGGGTTTTCATCTGCCCATTAAAATCTCAAACCAACACCACCTTGTACGGCGATCGCTGTACCACCGCTGTCACGGTAGGCATCAAAAGCAATGATGGCGTTGCCAAAAAGGACAGTATTGCTATTTGGGATCATATAATCAATGCCCGGTTGTAAAGCAAAGCTAATTTTGTCCCCCACAGGAGAAGAACCACCACCACCAGCCAATACTAACCCAGCACCCAGGTAGACATCAGCCTGCCAATTAAGGGGGAAATCGTAAGAAACCGTTGGTACAACTGCCGTATTATTACCAATTAACACTTGGGCACGGAGTGAAATTGGCGCTTCCAAAAGCTTGTAGCGTCCCGCTATAACCCCCCCGAATTGGATACCATCAGTAAAACCAATACTGGGGCCTATTCCGATATAACTGCCATAGGCTACCTGAGCTTGTGCTGGTTTAGTACTCGCCAGACTCAAGACCAAGCCAGCTCCTAAAACTGAAACCAAATATGGAATATACTTCATAACCGAACTCCTCACACCATTTTGTTATTAGGCATTAGACAAACAGGGCATGGGGCATTGGGAAAACTCTTCCTCTCCCTCAGCCTCCCCTGCTCCCCCTGCCCCTCTGCTCCCCAGATCCCCTACCCCCTCCATTCTACGGGCAACGGGGATGAATGCCTCCTTGAGTACAAATGTACGCCAATTGCTTGGCATCTAAATTTTTGGCTTGAGCAAAATCAACGCCTTGGACTACGGCAGATACTGAGCCTAAATCTGGGGTTTGGACAAATTGATCTGCTGGATCTTGTTTGCTAGGGGCGAGAATTGCCCCCTTAAAATCTGCTCCTGCCACATTTGCCCCTCGTAAATCTGCAAGACTCAGATCGGCATTTTGCAAGTTGACGTTTTCCATCTGGGCAAAGCGCAAAACAGCACCAGCCAGACGTGTGGCGCTCAGGTTAGCATTACTGAGATTAGCACGATCCAAATAGGCTCCTGATAAATCTGCCCCTTGCCAATCAGTATTAGTTAAGTTGGCAAAGGATAATTGTGTTCCGATGGCAGTGACGCGACCTAAACGCGCAGCGTACAGATTGGCTTCGTTCAATTTAGCGTCGCCTAAATCTGCTCCAGTCAAGCTGGCTTTTTCCAAAACTGCGTTTCGCAGATCGGCTCCTACTAGTTGGGTGCTGTTGAGTTTAGCGTCAAATAGACGCGCGTTGGATAAGTTAGCTCTGTTGAGAGTGGCGCGGCTCAAATCGATCCGGTTCATCAAGACGCGACTAAGGTTAGCATCAGTAAGATTGGCTTGCTGCAACTGAGCTTGGCTTAAATCAGCCATCACATCGTCGTAGGTATCCCAGCGTCCATCCTCACCCGCACTCCGGAAGCGGCTACCCTTCAAACTGGCTTGGTTAAGATTTGCAGATTTTAACTTAACTCCTGATAAATCAACGTTGTCTAGTACCAAGTTGAAGAAGGAACTTCCCGGAGTACCGCTTTGACCTAATTGGGTGCTACTAAGGTCAACGCCCTCGATTTTACCGCTGTAAACAGAGAGAATCTTATTGATCGTCCGTTGGTTTCTTTGTAGCCGCCCTTGCCGCAATTCCCGCTCTTGGGTTGCAGTACTACCCACAGACTCCAGTTTCCCCACCAAAAACAGATTCTTATTTTTTAGTTCCGGGATGGCTTTGGGCCCGACAGTTGTCAAAGCTTGTTGAATCGTATCCACGAGGCTGGGGTTGGTTTCGCTAACTAAGAGATCCGCCAGAAATTTAATGGACTGTGGGTCATTAAGACCACCCATAGCCAGAATTGCACTTTGGCGTTGGTCGTTAGTCGCCCCAGAGTTGGGACTCAATTGTTTGACGAGTTCGAGGAACTGTTGGCTGTTGATTTGCTTAGTTGCTCGCTGGGATTGTTGAATTTGGATATAGACTTGAGTGCCGATTAAAGTTGCCAACACAGCAGTCATGCTTGTAAGCCCTACCCCAAACAAAGTCAGATTAGGATTTTGCTGTATCTGCCGCCATAGATTAGGTGACTGGTTGGTTTGGGCTGCTGCTAATTCTTCATTTCCCTCCTGCCATTCTTCTGCTTGATCATTACCGCCAGCAGACTGAGCTTGTCTGTTATTAGCTAAGAGTGAGGATGGCAAGGGGCGAGCCGCATCTATTGTATAAGTGCCTGCAAGTTGATCATGTAGTGCGCGACGCCCCCGGCGCGATGGTAAGCCGATCCCTTCACCCACAATCATTAACAAAGACAAAAATGTGAATAATCCTAAATTAGGAAAAGCAAAGCTGTAGCGCCATAGCAGATAGGCGATGGAAATAGGTACAGTCCAACGCCCAACTCCTTCTCTAATTACAACTGCCCCCAATCCGGGTGGCTTGCCTTGCTCGTTGACAACCCGCACTTTTAACCAACGTTTAGGAATTGTGCTACCAGTCTTAGCGAGTAAATACAATTGCCACCACGAGAGAGTTACAGGCGCTAACAGGGCGATTGTCCACAAAATATTAGTCGGCCATGCTACGTTACGGATGCCATAGCTCATAGGCAGAGCCAGGGGTCTAGCGATCGCTCTTTCGGTGACTACCAGTATGGGGTTAAGCGGCACTCGATTAAAATCGCTTCTAGAATTGGCATAGACACCAATGCCGAAGGGAATCAACCCACTGGTAACTACTAGTGTGATTTCAGTTGCCCAAGCAGCAAAACGCCTACTTGCTAGTAACTGCGAATTGGCTCTTTCCGGTTTTTTTGACTGACCAGATTGATTACTTCTGTTGACAATTGGTGTCGTCATCGCATAATTCCCTTTGACATTATTTCTACGCCGTGATCGGCACAATTAAAATAGACTAAGCTAATCAGCAAAAACAAAAGCATATTGAAATAGAATTTAGGAGTCATAAGTCAGAAGCCTTTTGTATTCTGGCTCCTGACTTTCATAACTCCACGCAGAGTGCAAAGTAAATGCATATCAACATCAATTATTGCTTACCTTGAAAGCTATTAGACGCAAAAAATTTGTATCCAACATACACTAACACTGCCAAAAATGCCAGACTAATTACAGATGCAACTAGTTTAAACACTGCTTGCAGCATCGCCAAGCCTACTAGCACCGTCACACCCGAAACTACCAGCTTTTTCGCCCCAGATAAGCTGTTGAACCAAATCTGAAATCGCTCCAGTTGCAAGTTCAAGTTGGCAAAAACAGACTGACGGATCTGTTTTTGTTCTTGTGGTTGGGGAACCACTTTAGGCGAAGAATTAATCTCTGCCTCTAGCTTATTGAGGCGACGCTGCAAGTCTTCTTCTCTTTGAGGATTCATCAATTTTTTCTACCTCAGCTAAATCACTTATTCGACAGCAAACCAATCAAATTCTATTTTTGGTGCTTGTCTTAGTGATTTTAGCTAATGTCTGTGTGTGCAATGCCTTTCTGACGGTTAAAAATTATGATGATTTATGGAAGATTAACGTGTTACGGATTGAAGTGCGAAATGTCCGGTGAAATCTTTTGGTGCAAAAGCGCCACGGAACATAGATAATTTGCACGATTGATGGTCTTTACACCCATCAATCTTCACAAACAATTATTAAATTAATGGTATTGCTTTATACGACACCTTTTGGAACTAAGACGGATTGCTGTCGTCTATTAAATCAGACTATATAACATTGCTCTAGAAAAAATCTGGAGCATTAATTAAAATGAAAACGCTTAGGCTACTTACAATTGTTCCCACAGCTTTGGCGATGAGTTTAGTTTTCACTGAGGCTAATTTGGCACAGACACCAACAATCCAAATTAATCGGAATCTCCAATCAGATCCACTGATTTTGAATGGAAAGTCTGGGGGAACAGTCAAAAGTAATTGTGGCAATATTACCACTGAACCTAGTCAAGTTATCCAGGTTACAGAGTCACTACCTTATTTGCGATTAACAGTAGAAAGTCAAGGCAAGCCAACGCTGTTGCTCAACGGGCCTGGGGGGCGCTTTTGTGTAATGGCAGATAGTTACTCAGGAGGCAAGTCAGAAGTTTCTGGTTACTGGCAGGCAGGAAAATACTCGCTGTATGTGGGCGAATTATCCAAGCAACAGTATAGCTACACCCTCTCAATCTCGCAAAAAACAAAATAAATAGTCATTTGACCAGTGAGCAACAACCCTTGACTAATCTTCCAGTGATTGGGCTGGAACTTCGACAGCAGTGACATCAATTGTGCCTTCTGGTGCAAAGCGCTGGAAATGACTGTTTTGTACTAACAGCGACTCTCCACAGTTAGGACATTGCAACTGACTGTTATTTAAACCTGTAAATTCATGTTCACAGACGGGACACTGGTCAGCAACCAAGTTGCGTTGCAGCCACCAACGAAAGCCAAAAAAAGCCACAATGGGTGCCAACAACAGCAACCCGAAAATAATTAGTAACGAATTAACCAACCAACCCAAGCCCACTGATGCCAACAACCAAATAAGTGCCAGTAGGGTGAGCCAAGGGCGGAGATTTAAAAGATTCAATTGAAATGACTTAAAGCTCATTTTTTAAATGTCGTCCTGCTGCTATACAAAACTTGACCAAACTTTTTCAGAGCTAGTCATTCAACTAAAGTAAACTTTAGAGGGTCTGCTTCTTGTTTCAACCAAGGGAGCCAGCTCCTTCTTGTCCACAAGCGTAAATTCGGGTGTAGCCCACCCTAGCTTTATCTTATTTTAACGAGTATTTTCTTGAAGCTTTTAGCCATTGTTCATCCATTATTTTCAGCTTAGTTTTATTTTCCCTCCATCTAGGATAGCGATTTTAGTCATAAGTCATTTGGACTTAAATGGATCTATTACTGAGGATAGAAGCATTTTTTGCAAGTGCTGTTGGAAGGCATCTATACCAAACACAGCGATCGCTTGTTCTCGCAGCCACTCTCGATCACAGCGCTGGTCATCCCCTTGAAGCATTTCTATACAAGCCGCTGCTACAGCATTAGGACTGCGGTGTGGTACTCGCCATCCCAGTTTACCATCTTGTAAGGGGTCAGCGGAGCCATCGTCGTCACCGGATAATACAGGTACTCCACAAGCCATTGCCTCCAGATAAACAATGCCAAAGCCTTCTTGGGAAGGCATAATGTAGGCATCAGCAAGGCGGTAATGTTCCATTAATTCTTCTGTAGCAACGAAACCAGCAAACACGACGCGATCGCTCACACCTAAATTTTTTGCAAGTTTAGCTAATCGCGGTTGGTCATCACCGCGACCAATTACCAAATATTTCACTTCTGGGAAAACCTGAGCGATTTGTGGTAATGCCCGAATCGTTACATCTACACCCTTGTAAATATCCCCGAACCATAACCGCGCGACTGTCATTAATACTTTAGCACCAGTTAAGCCATACTTCTGGACTAATTCTGGCTGCTTGCAACCAGGAGTAAATTTATCTCCATCAATTGCACAAGGCATCATCTCTACGATTTTGGGGTTTAGAGCATTAGAAAAACAAGCGCGATCGCGGCTGTAGCGACTAATTGTCCAAATTCTATTTGCTGATGTCAGGGCGTGACGTTCTTGATTTTTCAGCGGTTCCCAGACTTCTTTGCCGTAAGTTAGTACGGTGTAAGGAATCCCCAAGGGCTGGCAAAGAGTTTGGATTAATACTGCTAAGTTAATATGACCGCAGAAAACTTGCTGCGGTCGGCTTTGCAACAGACACTTAAGTAAAGCTGCTGCCATTTGCAGTCTCCCCAAATAAGGAGACTGATTTTTAAAGTAATGAAATTTTAAGTTCTCGTCTTCAAACGGATTTAAGCTATCAGGACTATCTCGCAGCAAAAAGACTTCTGCCTTGTAGACTTGGCTAAATCTCAGATAGGCGCGAAAAATATCTTTTATATATGATTGAATACCACCTTCGTGGGCAAAAATTTCTAAAAACACAAAGACATGGTTAGTCTTTTTGTTAACTTTATCACCTGACTTTAGGTTTTCTGTCACTGTAGTGATCTGCATGTTAGATTATTTACACTTGCGGTAAAGGCGCGAGCGCACCGCTTTGTAACCGCTCTAAATCTGTTTTTACCATTTTTTCTAAAAGTTCTTCAAAGCTCACTTGGGGTTCCCAGCCGAGGTTTCTTTTAGCTTTACTGCGGTCAGCTACTAGTTTAAAATGCTCATCATTTCGCAATAAGCTAGTATTTTGGACTACATGATGCGTCCAATCCAATCCCACAGACTCAAAGGCTGTGGCAACTAAATCTCTAACACTGTGTAGTTTACCAGTGCCAATCACATATTCTTCTGGCTGATCAACTTGCAACATTAGCCACATTGCTTTTACATAATCTCCCGCAAATCCCCAATCGCGTTTGGCATCTAGATTACCCATTTCTAAAGTGTCAGTTAAACCTAATTTAATCGATGCAACTGCCAAAGAAACTTTGCGGGTCACAAACTGAGGTGGGCGTAGAGGGGACTCATGGTTATATAAAATTCCACTACAGGCAAATAGTCCATAGCGCTGTCTGTGATGCACCATCGTCCAGTGGGCGTGCATCTTGGCCGCAGCATAGGGATTTTTGGGACGAAAAGGAGTTTCCTCATCTTGAGGCGAAATAAATACATCGCCAAACATTTCCGAACTGCTGGCTTGATAAAACCTGGTAGACAAACCAACCTGTCGTACTGCTTCCAAAAGCCTGGTAGCCGTACCAGTTATCAGATCCAGGGTTGCCAATGGGTCGTTCCAAGAGTCGGGTACAAAACTGGGAGCCGCCAAATTGTAAATTTCTTGGGGACGCAGCTGTTCAACTGCGGTCAACAGCGCCGCATTATCTCTCAAGTCAACCGTAAAAATTTCTACCTGATTTGCCAGTATTCCCAGTTTTGTCAAATTAGGTTGTCGATGCGGGGGTACTAATCCTACAACTCGGTAACCTCGGTTGAGAAGCAAATGGCTGAGATAGTAGCCATCTTGACCAGTTATTCCTGTAATTAGGGCTGTCTTAGTCATATGTCCCCTATCTCCTCTATCTCTATGAAGCACCAAATTGCACTTGTTAGAGAACAAAAATTAAGACTCTCAACACTGCTGACAAATCTTAACAAGAGAGCTAGTGTAACTCGAATGCTATCTTTACTGTATTCATTAATTTTTTTTATACAATAATATTCTTTGAGGCTTTACAAAAAAATTATAACCACTAAGCAATTTCACGTAAAAAACATATGACCCCAATTTACATCACATATTATTGAAAAAGAAATACATCTTTGTGAATAAAATAACTACATATTTGAGCAGACACTCATTCTGCTGATGCTTTTGTTTCGAAGTGAGTGGCTCAACTTTGGGCAAAATCTCCGTATTTCTACGTGTATATTTTTATGGAAAACGGTCACTAGAGGAGAAGTTCTGTTTGTCTTACTCCTAAGTATAATCAAGCTACGTGCAGCATTTCCAAGAGTTGACTAGTACAGGTCAGCGTCAGTTTGCCTACCTTGAACAAGGGAGTTTTGCCCCAAGTATTGTCAATTGAGATGGTAGGTGGATTAACGCGCCCGATACTGGTACTCCTTGCCCAAAACCGAAAATTGACATCGGAAGTATTTTACCTTCCTTTAGCCTTGACTGCTTCACTTTTACTTTTGTGCTTCTACAGAATATTTGACGATCAGGAGGCAATTTCTACCATCTGCACCACGTTCGTATACAACACGGTCAGCCAACCGCCGCAGGAGAAACCATCCATATCCGCCTACTTGCAGAGTCCCTGGGGCTGGTTCTGCGATCGCATCAGGATTAAAAGGTTTTCCATAATCCCAAATTCTAATCTCTAGTCGGTCAATCCACAGATAAACCTTAATCTCAATCGTTGTTTCCGGGGGTAAAGCATGATGAGCGTGACGAACAGCGTTGGTAAAGCCTTCTGCTAATGCTAAATTGAGGCGATCAAGTTGGGTTTTTGACCAGCCAAGTTGAGACAAATGTTGCAGACAAAATTGCTCGAACCATTCTTGCACCTGGTTTAGGAGACTGAGTTCGCTCTTAACCGTCAGATGGTCTTGCTGCACTATACTAAGCATTAACTGTGACTTAAGTACAAGTAAACCCAAGTTGGTAATTATTAAATTTTGCCAATAGCGCAAAATTTCTCTGATATGGAAAAATCTCAATTGAGATATAGATATTCTGTGTACCAAAATACAAAACATCAACTATTTTGGCACTTCCAGGATTATAACTAGCAACTTACGTTAAGTAAGTGAAAAATGTTTGTATTTGGTGACTTTTGGTGATTTTAGATTTTGGAATAGTTTTTCAATCCAAAACTGAAAATCCCAAATGCAAGCTGGACTCTTAAAAAAGAATCCAGAACTCAGGAATCTTTTCGTGAAGAATTTAGAACCGCCACTAAATTCTTTTGCACCAAATTTTCAATTTGGCGTGATGTTTCACTGTTTATTCAGGAGTCCTTCACTAGGCGTAGCAAGATCCGTAGGGGTACGGTTGACGCTGAAAGACTCGAAGAGGCTGCGCTATCCTCCAGACTACTTGCTACAACTTTAGTGATATGAGCAAAGCAGTCGTTCCGCTTGGGTGATGACTCGTTGGCGCAGCCTCCCCAACAGTTGAGGTTGGGCTGATGAATTGTTTATTGTTAAAATTAACGCCTGTAAATTTATTTCAAAAGCACATCTGCATATGCTCTTGAAACTCACAGGCGTCAAAGCACTTTGTGGTGACTAATTTAGAATAGTCCCAAGGTCAAAGATTTATCCAATGGCAAGGCAGCACCAATACCCAGCCACAGGGTGACAAGGGTACCAAAGAGGAATACTGTGGTTGCAACTGGACGGCGGAAAGGGTTTTGGAACTTATTGACGTTCTCAATAAAGGGAACGAGGATTAGCCCCACTGGTACCGAACCCATTGCTAACACTCCTAAAAGTTTGTTAGGAAGCGATCGCAAAATTTGGAAGACTGGGTACAAGTACCACTCTGGCAAAATTTCCAATGGTGTGGCGAAAGGATTTGCTGGTTCACCGTTCATGGCGGGATCTAGCACAGCTAGAGCCACGATTGCAGCAAACGAACCCATGATCACGATTGGAAAGACGTAAAGTAGGTCATTAGGCCAAGCGGGTTCACCATAGTAGTTGTGACCCATGCCTTGGGCAAGTTTGGCTCTTAATTTAGGGTCGCTAAGGTCAGGTTTTTTTTGTGTTGACATTTTGAAATGTGCTCTCCTGCTTAAGTTAAATTAAAGCATTTGTGAAAGCTATCAGCTACTAGGCAACCCTAACAGGCGGGAAACAGCGTTTCTGTTTGTCTATCTCTAGTCAGCCGCCTGGAGGGTTTCTACAACTTTAGGCTTCAGATACAAATGTTTGTTTTTGGAACTTATGTGCAATTAATTTCTTGTGTTTCATAAGTTTAGAACAAACAACTTAATCTGAAAACTGATAAATGTTGCCTTTCGCTAATAGCTGAGATTACAAAGGACCGGAAATGCCTTGCTTGCGGATCATCAAGAAGTGAAACAGCATAAAGACTGCAATCAACCAAGGCAGCACAAAGGTGTGGGCACTGTAGTAACGAGTTAGTGTTGCTTGACCAACACTCGAACCGCCGCGCAGCAGGTCGGAGATCAGAACGCCAACCACAGGAATTGCTTCTGGTACGCCGCTAACGATTTTCACAGCCCAGTAGCCAATTTGGTCCCAAGGTAAGGAGTAGCCTGTGACTCCAAAGGAAACTGTAATCACAGCCAGGATGACGCCACTTATCCAGGTCAATTCGCGGGGCTTTTTGAAACCACCAGTCAGGTAAACCCGGAAGGTGTGCAAAATCATCATCAATACCATCATGCTGGCAGACCAGCGATGGATGGAGCGAATTAGCCAACCGAAGTTAACTTCATTCATGATGTACTCTACTGAAGAAAAAGCTTCAGCAACTGTTGGCCTGTAGTAGAACGTCATGGCAAATCCAGTGGCAAACTGGATGAGAAAGCAAACCAAGGTAATTCCACCAAAGCAGTAAAAGATATTGACGTGGGGAGGGACGTACTTGCTAGTGACGTCTTCGGCGAGTGCCTGAATTTCCAGGCGTTCCTCGAACCAGTCGTAAACATTGGCCATACAATCTCAAGTCCCTAAGAATCGGTTGCGGTTGATAAATCCCGAAGTTCTAAATCGGCGACCAAAGTTCCGATAGACCCAAGCCTCGGCATCCTGCGGATTCGCCTTTAGGCTTTCCTGTTCCCCATTGGCGATAGCGTCTTTGCTGGAGTTGTCGTTACCGAGGAGTAGGGTAGCAGCAGAATTGTCTACGGACTTCTCAGAAGCCGCCGCTTAGACTTCTCTCCCAATTAGCAATTTTGGGATTTTAGTAAAGGAGAGTTTTTTTGTTTGCTTGTCAACTTTCAGCGTGCTAAGAGTCTTCAGAAACTTTACACTCTGTAAAGAAGGAATATATTGCGATCTCTTTACGCCCCTGCACAGAAAAAGGTGGACACAAAGTAGATTTTATCCTTTGGTGAGTGAATACAACGCATCAGTTGAGTGAACAACTTGATGAGAGAAATGCACCACTTCTATAAAAAAAGTAACATAATCGAGAGATAGATTTCATCAACAACAGGGCAAGTGAGCATTTCTAGGCAATTTGGGTTGAGGTGGAATTGAGAATGGGGTTCATGAACAAACAAGTTTTTCGGGTTGGATTTTCATTGTTAATGGCGTTTTGGCTGGCGTTTGCTACGCTCACCCAGCCAGTGATGGCTTTGACGACGGAACAAAAGCTGGTTTCCGAAGTTTGGCGAATTGTTAATCGCACTTATCTAGATGAGACGTTTAATCATCAAAACTGGGCAGCAGTCCGGCAAAAGGCTCTAGAGAAGCCGCTGTCGGACTCAAATGCCAGTTATGCGGCAATTGGGAGGATGCTCCAGAGCCTCGATGATCCTTTTACCCGCTTTTTAGATCCGGAACAGTACCGCAGCTTACAGGTCAATACTTCTGGGGAACTGACTGGGGTTGGATTACAAATTGCCCTAAATGCTAAGACTGGGAAGTTGGAAGTAGTGGCTCCTATAGCAGGTTCACCAGCAGATAAAGCAGGGATTAGACCACATGATCGCATTCTCAAAATTGAAGGCACCTCCACAGAAAATCTCACCCTTGATGAAGCAGCAACTAAGATGCGTGGGCCGAGTGGCAGCCTTGTCACTCTCCTGATCGAACGGGATGGAGAGGCAGAAACAGAAATTAGGCTAACACGCGATCGCATTGCTCTTAACCCTGTGGTTTCCGAATTGCGTGTTTCCACTAAGGGTACGCCCATTGGCTACCTTCGCCTCACTCAATTCAATGCCAACGCCTCAACGGAATTGGCACACGCTATTTCTAGTCTAGAAAAAAAAGGCGCTGCTGCCTACATTCTAGATTTGCGAAATAATCCTGGGGGGCTATTACAATCAGGAATTGAAATCGCCCGTCTGTGGTTAGACTCTGGCACTATTGTCTACACTGTTAACCGACAAGGCATTCAAGGTAGTTTTGAAGCGTCTGGATCAGCCCTGACGAAAGATCCTCTGGTTATTTTGGTAAATCAAGGAAGTGCAAGTGCTAGTGAGATTCTCGCCGGCGCACTGCAAGATAACCGTCGTGCTCAGTTGGTAGGTGAAACCACCTTTGGCAAGGGACTAATTCAATCCTTATTTGAATTGTCAGATGGCTCAGGCTTGGCAGTCACAATTGCTAAGTACGAAACTCCTCAACACCGGGATATTAATAAACTAGGTATTAAGCCAGATAAAGTGATTTCTCAAGACCCAATTAACCGCGAACAGATTGGCACCCTAGAGGATCTGCAATATCAAGCAGCCGTGGAACTTTTGGTTGAAAACTCGGTTGTGGCGGGAAAGACTTAAAAAGCTAGAAGTTAGGAGTTTGCCTTGTTCCTAGTCAGAGACTGGGAATAACCAAATAAATTGTTATCCGATAGCTCTTGAACGTATTGCTGCCTATAAATACGAGCACATCTAGACCATAGAAATCAGAGTCTTCCATCAAACGCAACAGCTTTTTGTGCTGAACTTGCTTTTTGTTAGTAACTATGAGATATTTTATCTGAGATTTGAAATACTGTATTACTATCGAATTGCTGAAAATTACTGATAATTACTATGGTGGATTAACTTTTTGACATGAATTTAAGTTTTTTCAGAAAGCATCGACTGTTATTTTTTATCATAATTTTCTTTGAGTTTTTTTTCAGTAGTACAGTAGTTGCTGCCAACTTCAAATTGTATTTCGCTGCTCATAACTCTGGATCACTACAATCAGCAAATCCTCAACCTATTACGATCGCAGATCAACAAGTATCTGTAGATAAATTACTAAAATTGATCCAGCAGCGATTGTTAATTGCACATGATGTAGCCCGGTGGAAATGGAATCACAAACGTCCTATTGAGGATCTAAAGCGCGAACAAGAGTTGCTTTTAAAGGTTAGGCAACAAGCAAAAATCTCTAGTCTAGAACCCGATCCAGTTGCAGCATTTTTTAAAGCACAAATAGAAGCAGGAAAACTCATCCAAACAGTTGATTTTCAAAACTGGCAAAAGCAAGGCATTAAATCTTTTCCTAACGCGCCAGACTTAAACCAAACATTACGACCATCGTTAGATAAATTAAACACAGAATTTGTCTTTACTTTAACAGAAGTGACTTCTGTTCTAGGTTGTCCGCAGATACGGGAATTAATTCAGTCACGTTCTCAGGTGATTATTCAGGGAGATGGTATTGATCAGCAAGTACAGAGCCTAGCAATTTCACCCCTGTTGAAATTTCCAAGCGCTTCTTGCAAAGTGCGTAACTTCCGTTGATCGGGCTAGTGACACTCTAATACCAACGCGAAGTAAGCCAATTCTATCTTAAAGGGAGGGACTTTGTAGTAGCCCTAAGCTATCTATATTGAGAGAACAACACCGAGGAACTGTCAAATGCCAAAGCGCGCTGCCACGATTCAAGGAGGCAGAGCCTCCTAGTATTGTGTTAACTGTTAAGCAGAGTTCTGGGAATTTCGATAAAGTTGGGCATTTTGCAGAGAAATTGCGACTTGAGCGGAAAGTAAGTTGAGCAGTTCGACGCGATCGCTGGTAAATGCTCCGGTTGCTAAATTGTTTTCTAAGTACAACACGCCCAACAACTTACCTTGATCCAAAATCGGGCTACACAAGACACTCTTGGGCTGCTGTTGCTGAATGTAGGGGTCATTGATTAATTGTGGATGCACCGTGGCATCAATAATCACTGCTGGTTGTAAGCTGCGTTTGACGGTATTAATTAAGCTAACTGGCAGATCAACAGAGTCTTCAACAGGCTCTGGATTGAGCAACATTGGGTAAAAATTGATCTGGGTAATTCCCTTGTTATGTAGAAAGGAAAGCTGTGCTGACGCCTGAATCAGTAAACGACCTGACTCCAAAAGCATGAACACACACTTATCAGCTCCCGCATTTTCAATGACAATATGCAGCAATACTGAGAGCAGTTTTTCGAGTTCGATTTCGCCAGAAAGGGTTTGGGAAACTTTGAGAATGGTAGCTAAATGCAAAGCAACAGAGGCACTGCTACTAGAAGTGGCAGAACTGGTAGAGGTGACACTTTCTAATGTAAAGATAGTTTCGTTGGTTGAGAGGGGAGAACGGGTTTGCTGGAGGATGGGGGCGAGTAATTGGGGATAGCGTTTTTCCAGGTCGGCGACTTTGGCTTTAGCACCCCAGCGAGCATAGCCATAGTAGGCTTGGATCATATAGTCTTGAGCAATCCGTTCTTTGCCCCAGCTGAAGTAAAATTTGGCGGCTAGTTCATTGGCAAGTGCTTCTTCTTGGATGTAGCCTTGTTCTTTGGCTCCTTTGATGGCGCGATCGTAATAGTCTATTGCTTCTGCCCGATTGCCTAAGACCCGATACCGTTCGGCTTCCACCAAATCAAATTTGTGTTGAAAATTCATCGGTGCATGGGCTGCCCAGTAGTTGAGTTTTTCTTGGTTGCCAGCGATGGATTCCTTTATCTGCTGCTGTTCTGGGGCTGAGAGTTGCCCAAACCATGCTAGTTGGGCTAAAGACTCATAGAAATGAAAGATGGGTACATAAAAAAAAGCAAGGATAGCATCCAAATACTGTCTTGCCTGCCCAGCCTGTTCTACGGCTTGTTCAAACTCTGAAAACAGATAGGACACAACCAGTTTGTTAATCCACAGCAATGCTAATCCGGTGCGATCGCCCGTTGCTTGATGTAACGGAAGTTGATGCTGTTCATTGTAGGCTGCACCGCTCAACACCACAACGTCATCCGCATCCCCGATTAAATTCAGCAGAATTTGTCGAATCAACTGGGAATAGGTCAGAGTCAGATTTTGCTTAAGATACTTGAGCGCTTCACAATATTCGGCAATTTCCAACTCTAGTTGCCTTAAGTTCTGCCCTGTAAAATAGGAATAAAAACCGTAGTTATACGCAGAGTAACCGGCGAAAGCCAGATCGCCCACGTCTAAACAACTACAATAGGCAATCTGTAAGGGGTGTAATGTCTCACGCAGGTGCATTTTCCAATGCCTTGTGTACACACAGACTAGTAATAAAGTTTTCCCCTTCAATTCTGAATTTTGATATCGTGATAGCAGGTCGAGGGCTAACTGACCAAATTCATAACCTAGTTCAACCTTTCCCAACACACCACACATCAATATCCCATAAGAGGCATAGCTAAAGGTCGAGGTTGATTCATTGCCATAGACGACGGACAGATAAACCTTTTTTAAAATCACCAGTAAATACAGCAGTGGCTGATACACATAAGCAGAGGGTGCTACCGATGTCAAAATTCGAGCCGCCGCTAGGATGTTCGCATCTATTGCTTCGCTGAGGTTGAGTAACTCGGCAGGTAACCGCTCTCCAATCACATCTGAGACGTTATTAAAGGCATCCGCCACGTTGTCCTGAGTAGGCGCTGCGGGCAGTTCTACTCCCAATTGCTTTAAGATGGCAAGGGCTGCGGCGATCGCTTGGGCAAACTGACCTTGAGCAGTTAATGCCTCAATCTTCACCTCATAAATGCTGATTTGATCTAATGGAGTTTTGGCATGGTTTAGGACAAGGCTAGCGAAGCCTGCCATCTGCTCTAAGTCACCGGCCAAATAGGCGGCTTCTGTGGCGACTTGATGGAGTGCTAGGGTCAACTCATACTGATGCTGCCAACTGTTTTGCGCGAGTAACCCAATGCCCACCTGGGCATATTTGTAGGCAGCAGTATAGGCGATCGCTGCTTTTGCCTTGCGGCTTGCCATCAGGTTGAACTGGGCGAGGGCTTGACGTTCTGCGGATTGGATCAATTCAGCCGCAACGTTGAGGTGACTGACGATTTCAAAAATGCGTTCTTCCCGGTTGCTTTCGGGGGTGTTACTCAGGAGTAACTGTCCAATCTTCAGGTGAACGAGTTGTTTTTCATCCGTGGGAATCAGGGAGTATGCCGCTTGCTGGACGCGATCGTGCAAGAATTTGTAAACACAGGTGTTAACCTTCTGTACTGATATTTGGACTGGGGGAACTGATGACTCGGTTTGATAAAACTTGTAAACCTGATTGGTTGGAATCACAAATCCTTCTTGCAATGCTCTCCACAAGTCCGAAGCGGTTTCTATCTGCGACTTTTGATTAATGATCGCTAGCGTTGCTAAATCAAACTGATTGCCAATACAGGCTGCCAGTTTAAGTATCGCTTGCGTCTGGGTGGGCAACTTTTGCAGTTGAATTGCCATGAACTCTACGACATTATCCGTTAAGGCAAGTGATGTCTCTTGACTCGCCGCTGCGCCTCTGGGCACAAGTCCTAAATCAAACTGCCACAAACCTGTATGCCAATCAAAGGTAATTCCGCCGTCCTCATGTAATACCTTGAGAAACTGGGTTGTAAAAAAGGGATTCCCTTTGGCTTTTTGATAAACTAATCCAGTTAACGGCAGGGCAACTTCTGTCGAACAACTCAATGTATCGACAATCAAACGATTCACATCTGTCTGACTCAAAGGAGCTAATGTAATAGTGCTGACCGTGGCTTCCTTTTCAATCTCTTCTAGGGTAAGCATCAACGGATGAGCCGCAAATACTTCGTTATCACGGTATGCGCCAATAATCAACAGATAACCCCTCAGAGTTTCACCCATCAATAGCCTGATCAAATTCAGGGATGCTGAATCTGCCCACTGTAAATCGTCGAGGAACAACACCAACGGATGCTCTATTGTGGTGAACACCTGAATAAACTTGACAAACAGCAAATTGAAGCGGTTCTGTGCAGCATTGCCCGATAATTCTGGTGCTGGCGGTTGCTTGCCAATAATCTGTTCTAGTTCTGGAATCACTTCAATCATCACCTGTCCACTCTCAGACATTGCAGACAGAATTTTGTTTCGCCACTGCTCCAGTTGAGCATCGCTTTGACTGAGCAATTGTGCCATCAAGTCTCCAAAAGCTTGCACAAAGGCAGACAGGGGAATGTTGCGATTGAACTGGTCATACTTCCCTTTGATAAAGTATCCATTCCACCGGACGATGGGCTTATGCACTTCATTTACCACGGCAGTTTTGCCAATGCCGGAGAAACCTGCCACCAGCATCAATTCTGATGCACCATTGGCAACCCGCCCAAATACCTCCAGCAAGGTTTTTACTTCCGGTTCCCGTCCGTAGAGTTTTTCTCTGATCAAAAAGCGATCGCTATTATCGTGCTGTCCTAAATCAAACCAAGTATGTTTGCCTGTTTTCCACCATTGTTCTAAGCAGGTCACTAAGTCATATTTTAGTCCCAACGCACTCTGGTAGCGGTCTTCGGCGTTCTTCGCCATCAACTTGCAAATGATCTCTCCCAGCATCAAGGGTATTTCGGAGTTGAGATTACAGATAGAGTCAGGCTGTTTGGCGATATGGCAATGCACCAACTCCATTGGCTCGTGGGACTCAAAGGGCAGTTGTCCACTCAGTAGTTCAAAAAAAGTCACACCTAATGAATAGAAGTCGCTGCGGTAGTCAATGCTTTGGTTCATCCGTCCAGTTTGCTCTGGTGACAGATACGCCAGCGTTCCCTCCAGTCCGTTGGGACTTTGGATCTCTTGGGTTTCTCGTGGTAAAAGTGAAGCAATACTGAAGTCAATCAGCTTAATTTCTCTGGTATCAGGATGAATCAGGATGTGGGCTGGCTTGATGTCTTTGTGAATGACGTGCTGTTGATGTAACTCGTGTAAACTGTCTACCAGTTGCAGCGCAATGGGGAGGAATTGCTTTAAAGTCAGTGATTGTCCTTGGCTAAATTCCCGCAAGGAAATGCCACCGAAGTCTTCCATGACTAGGGCGTAGCCGTTTTGATAGAGTTCCAAGCTGTAGGGTTTAATGATGCTAGGAATATCTAGGTTTTTGGCGATCGCATATTGGTTGCTAAACTGTACTAATTCGCTGAAACTGGGGTATTCTCGTTTTAAGAGCTTGATGATGACTAGTTGGCGATCGCAGTCTCGTACTGCCCGATACACTTGAGTGCGAGAACTTGAATAAAGTCGCTCTCTGATTTGGTAACCAGCGATCCTTATACTTCCATCAAGTTTTGCGCTCATAAATTTTTACGAGAATTCCTCTGTACTATGGTTAGAATTCCCCAGAGAACATTTTTTTTATCTTATATTTTACACCTGTATCAACAACCGTCATAGTTTATAAATCTATAGTTAATATTGCATTCCCTTTAGAGTAGTCCTTTAAAGGTGACTCCTAAATTCTATTTTTTTCTCTGATATCTCTGTGTTTAGTGCAGCTTAAAAGTAATTTATTCAAATACAGAATTACATTACATACAGAGTAAAGAGATTAAAGAGGAATTTTTTGACCAAAATTTTTACTTACCTTAAAAGGGCTAGTACAACACGGCATAAATAAGCCATCCCTTCCAAATCAACGAAACGCTTATGCTGTATTCATTTTTACTTTTGACTTTTGAATGCGTGACTTCCACTTTCCGCTACTAGTTCTAACCAATTATCTATGAGGTTGCATAGAACAAGGGGATTTTGCCCAAGTCTTACCAAGCCTGATTTTGTACAGTTTCACAAAGAATTGGTATAAATTCTATAAGTTAACAAACGTTGGAAAATTTGCATTGGGGATTGAGAACTTAGGATAAGTCTTTGAACTCCGTGAATGAGTCTTTTAACTCCGTGAACGAGTCTTTGAACTCCGTGAATGAGTCTTTGAACTCCGTGAACGAGTCTTTGAACTCCGTGAACGAGTCTTTGAACTCCGTGAATGAGTCTTTGAACTCCGTGAATGAGTCTTTGAACTCCGTGAATGAGTCTTTGAACTCCGTGAATGAGTCTTTGAACTCCGTGAACGAGTCTTTGAA
>NZ_JBALDI010000010.1:0-31298 GCF_036917395.1 Nostoc sp. | reverse complement strand
TTGGCTTGCATCTGCCCTAGTACCTCTGCTGCTGCAAGACGGACACCAATGTCAGAATCTTTGAGCAGCAGGGCAACTTGTGGAGCTTGTTCCTTGGCTTGCATCTGCCCTAGTACCTCTGCTGCTGCAAGACGGACACCAATGTCAGAATCTTTGAGCAGCAGGGCAACTTGTGGAGCTTGTTCCTTAGCTTGCATCTGCCCTAGTGCCTGTGCTGCTGCTTTACGGGAAACTGCTGAATCTTTATCCTGCAACTGTTTGACAAACTGTTTTACAAGCTGATCATAATAGTTTTTTATCTGAGATTTAAAGTTATCTAGCTGATATTCCTGTAAGTATTGCGTTGCTGTAGCCCTGACTTCGGGTATTGGGTCTTTTAGGGCTGCGACAAAACCGTTAATCTGCCATACTTCCGGTTTAGGTTTTTTTTCAGCGTTTACCCAAGGTAAAGAGAGGAGGAAAGTCAGGAGTAGGGTGAAACAAAAAAGGAAAAAGAGCGATCGCTTGCTAGCGTGGCGGGGTATGGTAAGCATAATTGGGGGCAAGGTGGCAGATTAGACGCGGTTATGGATATGATTACAACCTTGCAATTCCTAATTCCCGATTCAGAAAGTTGGATCTTATAGGGTGACTTTCTAAGCCCGCACAATTCATAAAACGGGCGAGATGCCCATATCACAAAAATCGTTAAATATTTTTTTAGTTGGAAATGCCTTATTTTGATTGACGAGTATCAAAGACTTGCCCACGAGTATAAAAGACTCGCCCACGAGTATCAAAGACTCGCCCACGAGTATCAAAGACTCGCCCACGAGTATCAAAGACTCGCTCACGAGTATCAAAGACTCGTCCACGAGTATTAAAGACTCTCGCACGAGTATTAAAGACTCTCGCACGAGTATTAAAGACTCTCGCACGAGTATCAAAGACTCGTCCACGAGTATTAAAGACTCTCGCGCGAGTATCAAAGACTCATTCACCAGTTGACAAAATAAAAAGGGTGAAAGAAAAGGAATTAAATCTCCCTTTAACTTTTCCCCTTTGACTCTTCCGGTATCTTTGGCAAGATTTTCAGCCTATGAACCAGAGTTAGTTTTAACAGGTTTATTTTTAATAGCTTTAAAACGATCGCCTAACTGTTCAGCAATAGTTTTTAACCCTGGAGTTTTCTTAGCAGCAGTCTTGACGTAATCGTAAACTGTCAAACTGCTACCCATTGCTTCGCTGCCGACTGCCATTAGGGTATCATCTACTTGTTCTGTCAGTTGTCGTAATCCAATCAACAGTTCAGTAAGCGTCGCTGCTAGTTGATAATCCTGCACAAACTCATCTACATTAAAGCTGGCTGGGAGAATTTCTCGGTTAGACTGGGCAGCAGTCAGGCTGGTGTTGACAAAGGCTAGGCTTTTATCGCCCATCTTAAATAACTTGCGTCGTTCTTCCACACTCAGGGTTACAAGAAAAGGCATCTTTGCTTGGATAGTTGCAAAGGCTGCTTTAATTTCTTGGATATCTGCTGGAGAAAGGGAAGCGGTGATGTTTTGGTAAGCCATTGAATATTTACCGTAGTGAATCTATTTGTTATGATTCCCACTGGTAAATAGGATCGCACATCTCAACGTCAACCTGACTTTTCACGGTATTTGGAAAACCTCTCTCTAAATCTCTCTCCTAAAAGGAGAGAGACTTTGAACTTTCCCCCTTCCCGCGACGAGTTGGGGGTTAGGGGGTTAGGTTTTTCGTAAGCTTTTTAGAGCGATCGCATTGCGGACATCATTGGTGGTGCGATCGCTATTTGTACCCAAAACAAAATTGAGCGGCAAGCATCTTAAGTAGATGAACCAGTACTACAACAAGCGCGTCTCTACGCTCTAAATTTTTAACAAGAGTAATTACTTAAAAGATGCTAAAAAACTTCATGTAGATTATGATACATGAAATTGTCTAATCTTATTTAGCTACTCTAGGTCACACACCATTGGTATTTACCAAAGTAACCAGATATGTTCAATGCTACTGAAATTTTAATTGATGCCTTTGTAAATGAAATTCGAGAAGGCTACCGTCGCACCTATGGCTGCTTCAAAAATGATTATCAGGACATTATCGCCTGGGCTGGTAACATGGCTTTGGAAAACATTGCTAATAGCGACGCCCTTTACCACAATGTTGAACACACTGTTCTTGTCACCCTGGTAGGGCAAGAAATCTTACGTGGCAAACACATTAGGGAAGGCGGTGTTTCCAGTGAAGACTGGTTGCATTGTATCATTTCCTTACTGAGTCATGATATTGGCTACGTTAAGGGAGTTTGCCGACAAGACCGAGAAACAGCAGGCTTATATGCCACGGGTAAAAATGGCAAAATGATTTCTGTAGCTCCTGGCGCTTCTGATGCCAGTCTAACGCCGTATCATGTTGATAGAGCCAAGCTTTTTATTGATGAGCGTTTTGGAGGTTACAAGTTGATAGATGCTCAGGCAATTAAGAGCAATATTGAATTGACTCGATTTCCCGTGCCTGCGGCAGAAGATCATCAAGATACAAAGTGCTTTGCAGGATTAGTCCGGGCTGCTGATTTGATTGGTCAACTAAGCGACCCACGTTACCTGAAGAAAATTACTTCTTTATTTTACGAGTTTGAAGAAACTGGTGTAAATAAAGTTTTGGGCTATAAAACCCCTGCCGATTTACGGAATAACTACGCTAAATTTTACTGGAATGGCGTCTATCCCTATATCCAAGAGGGACTGCATTATTTATCATTGACACAACAGGGAAAACAAATTCTCGCTAATCTTTACTCAAATGTGTTTGTTGTAGAACATGAAAAACAACAGGAAGAACAGCAGCGATATTTAAACAAGTTAGAAGTGGGGAGTTAGGAGTTAGAAGAGACGCGATTAATCGCGTCTGTACAGGAGTTTGGAGTTAGAAGAGACGCGATTAATCGCGTCTGTACAGGAGTTTAGAGTTGAAAATTATTAATCATGAGTTATGAATTAAGATAAAAGTTTAATAACTCATAACTCATAACTTATAACTCCTAACTACTATGGATTGGTGGCGACGACTGAAGAAAAATCCTTTGGCACGATTTGGGGCAATTTTGCTGTTAGTTTTCTACATAGCAGTAATTGCAGCCGATTTCGTGGCTCCTTATGACCCCTATGCTTCACAGGCCAATGGTTCACTGCTGCCACCAACTAAGATACACTGGGTTTCTCAGTCAGGACAGTTTATTGGCCCCCATGTTTATCCGACGACTCAGGGAGATACTAATTTAGAAACAGGCGATCGCCAACTCGTTGTAGACTTCAAAAAACCCTCACCTCTGCGTCTATTTGTCTCCGGGCCAGAATACCGATTGTTGCAGATGAGTTTGCCATTACCCCCGAAGTGGGATGAAGTCACAATCTTTCCTGGTATCCCCTTAAATTGGCATTTGTTTGGCACAACAAGTGAGGCAAAATTCAATATCTTGGGCACTGATGACCAAGGGCGCGACGAATTTAGTCGCCTGCTGCATGGCGGTCGCATCAGTATGTTTATCGGGATTTTTGGTATTATCATTGCCTATCCCCTCGGTTTGCTTATCGGGGGAATTTCTGGCTATTTCGGCGGTGTGACTGATAGCATCATTATGCGCTTGGCAGAAGTAGTAATGACTTTCCCTAGTATTTATCTTTTGGTGACTTTGGGAGCAGTCTTACCAGCTGGTTTAAGCAGTACCCAGCGCTTTTTGCTGATTGTGGTGATTACTTCAGTTATTCGCTGGGCTGGTTTAGCACGGGTGATTCGCGGACAGGTACTATCAATTAAAGAGCGAGAATTTGTGCAAGCGGCACGCGCAATGGGCGGGAACCCACTCTATATCATCCTCCGCCACGTTTTGCCGCAAATGGCTAGTTATATAGTTATCTCTGCTACTCTTGCAATTCCTAGCTTTATTGAATCAGAAGCGATACTGAGTCTCATCGGCTTGGGAATTCAACAACCAGACCCCTCTTGGGGCAATATGCTTTCTCTGGCTAGCAATGCTTCAATTTTGGTACTGCAACCTTGGTTAATCTGGCCGCCGGCTGTGCTGATTATCTTCACAGTGCTAGCATTCAACTTACTTGGTGATGGATTAAGAGATGCCCTCGACCCCCGGAGTTTGAGAAGATAGGCTTTCAGAATAGCAAATGCGATCGCCGATATAGCTAATGCGATCGCTGTAGTAACAAATGCGATCGCTGTAGTAACAAATGCGATCGCTGATATAGCAAATGCGATCGCCGATATAACAAATGCGATCGCTAAAATTAGTCCGCCTTCGCGGACTTTGCCTGTGTAGCCGCGAATTCTATTCGCCCTCTATTCGCCTTCTATTCGCTTTCTATTCGCTGAAAAAATCCGCTACTGCTGCAAAACCCAACGGCGAAACAGTTCTACCATAATCCGCCTGCTTCCCTGAGTTTCCTCAACGACATCATGACGCTTCAGAGTATTCAGCACTTCATAGCTTAGAGCTTTTCTTAGTACCATTCGGTTGTCAACCGTTTCATTACTCAACTAATCGGTTCGGTTTAGCTGTTTGGGGAATTCGCCAACGGTATCCCTATCTCGGCTCAATGCCTAATTGGTTACGCTCTCTAAACCAGTAGGTGAGCCAAAATCTTTGGGTACTGAAAGCACAAAAGGTGGTGACCGTCTGGAACTATGTGAAAGACAGAACCCTTAATCTGACTAGCGATTGCCTGCATATGCTCAACTGTCCCCACTGTGTCTAGTTCAGCGGCAATCACGCGAGTGGGAACACTCATTGAACTCAAGCGATCCATCACATCAAAACCAGCAATCAGTTCCATCGCCTTAGCCCAGACTTCTGAGTTAGCGTTTGCTGTTTGGCGGCGGGCATAACGAAGAGCAGGTCCGTTGGCGGCTAAGGCAGCACTGTCAAACCAGCGAGCCAGACAGACATCAACAACGGCTGCCATTCCTTCCTGACGGACTTGGCTAGCCAGGGTCAGAAACGGCAAAAAAGGACTTGAACGGGTGCAGACTAAGCTTAAAGCCGCCAGGTGTTCGGGATATGCCAGCGCAAAGGCTTGCGCTACCTCACCGCCGAAGGAAAGACCAATAACTTCCGCTCGAGCAATATCTAAGCGGCTCAGTAGTCCATTCAAGTCAGTAGCCAGTTGCTTGTAGGTGAGGGAACCGCCGGCGTGGCGGGCTGTGCCATGACCGCGCAGATCGTAGGCGACAATCCGCCGTTCTGCTGGCAGGTAAGCCAAAACTTGCTTCCACATCCAGGCGTCAAATCCCACCCCGTGTAGCAGCACCATAGGTAACCCGCTGCCGCCAGTATCCAAGACGGTAGTTGCATGGTCATCCAGCTGAATTTGGATCGAGCTAACTGCACGTCTGTTACTGTCCTCGCTAACAGTCCAATCAATTGCTGCCCTATCGATGCTGTTCATCTACTTACTAGACCTCTTGCAAAAAAGTTTTGTGGTTGGATGGGGGCTAACTAAATCAAAGGTAAATTTAGGCTTTGAGAAGTTCGTAGTTATAAATCCCAGAAATATTGCACCAATTTTAGTTGATTTACGCCGACAATTACATGAACAAGTTAGTTTATTTTCTGGGGTGGATTTCACTGTCGATAATAGCAAAGGATTAAATGGAACTTGCGATTTTATTATTACTAAATCTCCAGAAATTCTAATTTTGACAGCACCAGTAATTACAGTTGTAGAAGCTAAAAAAGAAAATATTAATGCGGGTTTAGGTCAGTGTGCAGCGGAAATGGTAGCAGCCAAAATTTTTAATGAGCAAGCTGCAACTGAGATTAAAACAATTTATGGAGCAGTCACAACTGGCAGTATTTGGCAATTCCTCAAACTAGAACAACAAACATTGACCATTGATTTAAGCGAATATTATCTCAAAGATGTGAATAAAATTCTTGGTATTTTAGCCAGTGGTATTTCTCAAGAAAATTAACAAAATGTCAAACAGCTTAATACCGAATTCGCGGATCTACATAAGCATTTAAAATATCAATCAAAATGCTGGCACTGACAACGATCGCACCAAAAAATACTAGCACTCCCTGGACTGTGGGATAATCGCGATCGGCGATCGCTTGATACAGTCGATTAGCTAACCCAGGCCAAGAAAATGTTACCTCTGTCAAAATCGCCCCACCCAATAGAGACGCAAAAGTTAATCCCAAGACTGTAATTACTGGGATTAGAGCATTTTTTAAAGCATGGGAGACTAAAATCTTATTTTCACCAAGACCTCTGGCTCTAGCTGCTTCTACATAATCTGCTTGCAAAGTTTGTTTTAAGTTCACTCGTACAATTCGCTCAAAAATCCCACTGAGCAAAATTCCTAATGTGAGACTTGGTAGGGCAAGATGGTGCAAAGATGTGAAAAACTGAGTAAAATTTCCACCGAGTAAGCTATCAATTGTATACAATCCAGTCACAGGAGTGGGAGCCGGAAGATTAGGCGGAAAGCGGTTGGAATTGGGAAACCAACCCAGTTGGACTGAGAAAATCAACTGTAAAAGCATTCCCGCCCAAAACATGGGGAGTGCATAGGTGATGATCCCAAACAAGCGCCCACCGACATCGAAATATGTTCCAGGACGAGAAGCCGAAAGAGTCCCAACCGTAATTCCGATGATGAGTGCAACCGCCATACTACATACTGCTAACTCCACCGTCGCTGGGAAATATTGTCCAATTATGTCCCAAACATTCTCTCCCCGACTCAACAAAGAACTTCCCAAGTCAAAACGCAGTATGCTTCCCAAATAATTGAGGTACTGTAGCCACAAAGGAAGGTTTAAACCAAGTTGTTTTCGCAATTCTTCTTTAGCTGCTTCTGGCGCACGTCCACCGAGAATTGCATCTGCTGGATCTCCTGGTGTTGCCCTTAGTAAGAGAAATACAATGGTGATAATCGTTAATAGCTGAAGTGGTGCCAGAAGCAACCGAGAAACAATGTAATATTGTAAAGCTTTAGAACGAGACATAAGCAATTCAAAATTCAAAATTCAAAATTCAAAATGCAATTTTTGAAAGCATCTTGGCTATTGACTGGATACGAAACATATTTACTTAAGAACCAAAAGTCAAAATTAAAAATATTGAACATAACCCTTTCAAAGTGACTTCTAAAATCTCTTTATTCTCTCTGCGCTCTCTGCGTCTCTGTGGTTAAAACGTAATTAAATTAACTACAGAGGCACAGATAACACAGAGGTTAGAGGTTAAAAAGTAATTTCATGTCCCCTTGACTTTTTAACTACTTTTTAATTGTCTGGTAAATCAAAATTTGGGTGGGATTAAGTTGTACGCTGTTCACACCTTTTTGGGCAAATACATAGTCTTTGCTTTGCCATAAGGGAACGTAAGGTACATCAGTAGTTACTTGCGTTTGAATTTCTGTAAAAATTTTCTGACGCGCTTGGGGGTTTTGTTCTTTGCGTTGCTGATCAATCAATTTATTTATGGCTTCGCTATAGTAAAACGAACCCTGACTTTGACTGCCTCCATCTTCACATCCCTTAGCAACTGAACCTTTATCACAAGACAAAAACGGCTGGACGTAATTATCTGGATCTAAAAAGTCTGGATACCAATCAAGTAAAGCTGCTGGATATAATCCCTTGGTAATGTCTTTAAAGAAGGCTGGCCCTTCGGCGGGGGTGACTTCAAATTGCAGGATTCCATCCATTTTGACATCGACAAGGGATTTAAGTGTCTGTGCTGCCAAAGTACGAGTAGGTGAACTAGAAGGATACCAAATTTGTACTTTAGCAGGATTTTCTTTGGAGAAACCAGCAGTACTTAACAATTTTTTAGCTTGCTCAAAGTTAGCATCGCCATATTTATCTTTAAATAATGGCTGGGAAATATTGAACGTCGTGGGAATCATACTATAAAGCGGATCTGCTTGACCAAGCAATGCCCGGTCATTTAAAAGTGGACGGTCAATTATTGAAGCGATCGCTTGTCTTACCTCTAATTTATCTAAAGGCTTTTGATTTCGATTTAATACCAGATAACTTACTACACTACCTTCAGCTGCGATCGCTTGCCAATCCCCTTTTTTACCACCTTCTTCCAAGCTGCGATTTTGATCTGGCTGTAGCGATAGATAAGCTACATCGACTGCACCTGTACGGAAAGCATTAAACAAATTAACCGGACTAGTTTGAATTTGGAGGTTAACACCCTTGTTAGCTGGTTTTTCTCCCCAATACTTATCAAACGGATCAAATCGGATTGAATCAGTACCATACTGTCCTAATTTGTAAGGGCCAGTCCCCACAAAAATATTCGGCTTAAATTTACCAGCACCGAGTTCGTAAGCTTTTGATGAAACTGCACACACTCCAGGAAACGCCAGCAGTGAGGGAAACGCTGCAAAGGGCTTTTTCAGCTTAATTGTTAACTCATACTCGCTTGTAGTTTTTACCGAATCTACTATATCAGCTAGTAAAAATGAGGGTTTTCCTTTATTTTCAATAAAGCGCTGGATTGAAAACGCCATTGCTTGGGCGTTGAAGGGAGTTCCATCGTGAAAAACCACTCCCTGACGTAAGGGGATGGTATAAGTTAAGCCATCTTGACTGACTTTGGGTAATGCTGTAGCTAGCTGGGGCTTAATTTCCGTGCTTCCTGGTTCGTAGGTGTAAAGGCGATCGCTCATATTAAACACCAAACCTAAGGATGCTAACTCATAAGCATCAGCCGGATCAAGGGTTCTCGGCTTTGCTGTTGTACCTATAGTAATACGACCATCACCTGTAGGGCTATTTACAGAACCGGATGGCGGCGTAGAAAGCTTAGGACGAGGAGCGCAACTAACAACTAAAAATAAACATAGACAGAACAAAGATAGGAATTGTGTAATCCGACCCCACCGTTTTACGGACAAGGAAAACCAGGTCATGGCAATAATATTTTTGAGATCAGCGGTCAGTAATTTTACTACATTTGTGACTATTTTGCTGAATCTTCATAAATATAGTGGTTCTCGGTGCTCGTACCCTGCCTTAAGCCGCTACGCGTCTATGGATGGAACACCCACTTTGGTTGGCAATGCCTATGGCTAAGTATATACGTATAAAAAACAGAACTTGCACAGCCAAGTGAGAGAAAACTTGTTCTACATTATGACTTTGCAACCTTCTAAATCAAAAATTTATGGCGAATGAACTTCATGGTTAAGTTTATTACTACTGTGCAATTGCACTATTTATTACAAAAAATCATTGATAAAAGTACAGAAATTTACATTTGTTGAATACTGAAAAATTTTTATTTAATTAAGATTTTAAACATTGGCTGAATTTGTCGTAAATTTTATAGTTACTAGTGAATAGATTTGTTAAGCTTTGACCGTAGTCCAAGTAATGTACATTAAGACGGGAGCATGTTTGGACATAACTACCTGTTGAGCGATTTTTCGTAGAGATCGCCTGCATGGTTTTACTTACAAATCTAGTGTTTATACATCAGCGAAATCAAGCGATCGCAATATCGTGAACAGCAGATTGAAAGTCTAATAGTGAGACTAAGACCGTGAAGTATTTCTTTCTATCTGAGGGATGGACAGTTGCTAGAGTCTGGGCATCTGATGGACTCTGGCAAATCACTGCATGGCGACGCCAACCAGATATTCAGCGAATGAATATTTGCATAGTGGAACAAAACGAATTGCTATGGCTTTATCGAGTTGAAGAAGCCGTTTTAACCGTGGAAGTTAAACCAACAACACCAGCGATCGCCAGTAAGACTATAGGTCAAGTAGTACTCAAGCGTTTGATGAGCGCTGAACAGGTAATTGAACGCTTGGGTACAGCTGAGACGAAATGTGAATTGCAAAATATCCAATTGGTGGTTCAGTAAGGAGTAGGGAGTAGGGAGTAGGGAGTAGGGAGTAGGGAGTAGATGAAATAACATAACAACATAATTATTCTTGTCCCCTCCTCTTGTTGCCCCCACTCCCCATTCCCCACTCCCCATTCCCTCTCATCTCCCCACTCCCATCGTAAAAAAAAGATAAGCAAATTTAATCTATGATGGGTATTGGTAGCGAAAAAACTTGGAGATGCTACGCGAGCGCATCAATTTACACGCTTGCAAACAATTCCATCAATAGTTACACTTTTTAAAACATTCTCATTTTTGCTTGGCGGTGGCTACCCTACAAGGTAAACCTCCCGAAGCGAGTAAGCATTGCCTCATCTCCCACGCTGTCTGACTTATAAGACTAAGCTGTGGTAAAACTCTGGCTCTGGCAATAACAAAAAACAAGAGAGAGTTTTCTGAGTGGCGACTTTCGTTTCTCAGAATCTCAGTAAGAAAATTGCTTTGTAAACTAACTCATCGAGGAGGAGCGTAGTCAATGGGACTACCCTGGTACCGAGTACATACAGTCGTTCTGAATGATCCAGGGCGGCTGATTTCTGTACACCTGATGCACACAGCCTTAGTAGCAGGCTGGGCTGGTTCGATGGCACTCTACGAACTAGCTGTTTTTGACCCTAGCGATGCGGTTCTCAACCCGATGTGGCGTCAAGGGATGTTTGTCCTGCCCTTCATGTCACGTTTGGGCGTCACCCAATCTTGGGGTGGTTGGAACGTTACTGGTGGCCCAGCAACTGATCCTGGCTTCTGGTCATTTGAAGGCGTTGCTGCGGCTCACATTGTTCTTTCAGGTCTTTTGTTCCTAGCCGCCGTATGGCACTGGGTTTACTGGGATTTGGAACTCTTTAGAGATCCCCGCACTGGTGAACCCGCCCTAGACTTGCCAAAAATGTTTGGCATTCACCTGTTCTTATCTGGTCTACTTTGTTTTGGCTTTGGTGCTTTTCACGTCACCGGACTATTTGGCCCGGGGATTTGGGTTTCTGACGCTTATGGAATAACTGGGGCTGCCCAAGGAGTAGCACCAGAATGGGGCCCAGATGGTTTTAACCCATATAACCCTGGTGGGATTGCGGCTCACCACATTGCTGCTGGTGTAGTTGGTATTATTGCAGGCTTATTCCACCTCACAGTCAGACCCCCCGAACGGCTCTACAAAGCCCTACGGATGGGGAACATTGAAACAGTACTTTCTAGCAGTATTGCAGCAGTCTTCTTTGCTGCTTTCGTTGTTGCTGGTACTATGTGGTACGGTAACGCCGCCACTCCGATCGAATTGTTTGGCCCTACCCGCTACCAATGGGATCAGGGCTACTTCCGTCAAGAAATTCAGCGCCGCGTCCAAACAAACGTTGCCCAAGGTGCAACCCTGGACCAAGCTTGGTCGGGGATTCCCGAAAAACTGGCTTTCTATGATTACGTCGGTAATAGCCCCGCTAAAGGCGGCCTATTCCGTACAGGGCCTATGGTCAAGGGTGATGGAATTGCCCAATCTTGGCAAGGTCACGGCGTATTCAAAGATTCTGAAGGACGGGAATTGACCGTGCGTCGTCTCCCCAACTTCTTTGAAACCTTCCCAGTGATTTTGACCGATGCAGATGGAATTGTCCGCGCTGACATTCCCTTCCGTCGGGCAGAATCTAAGTACAGCTTTGAGCAATCTGGTGTCACTGTCAGTTTCTACGGTGGTGATCTAAACGGTAAGACCTTTACAGAACCAGCTGATGTGAAGAAGTATGCCCGTAAGGCTCAAGGCGGTGAAATCTTTGAATTTGACCGGGAAACCTTGAACTCTGATGGTGTATTCCGCACCAGTCCTAGAGGTTGGTTTACCTTTGGACATGCCGTATTTGCTCTGCTATTCTTCTTTGGTCACCTCTGGCATGGCGCTCGGACAATCTACCGAGACGTGTTTGCGGGTGTTGATGCGGATCTAGAAGAGCAAGTTGAGTGGGGTCTGTTCCAGAAAGTGGGTGACAAATCAACCCGCCGCAAGGAAGCCCTTTAATTTCAGTGCTGAGTTATGAGTCCACAGTTACGAGTTGAAACTCTGACTCAGCACTAAAAACTTTAATTACTGGCTCGATAGGCAGGAACTTATAAATATGGAAAGCGTTGCGTACATCTTGATTTTTACTCTGTGTATAGGTACTTTATTCTTTGCGATCGCATTTCGCGAACCACCTCGCTTTGAGAAACCAAAAGATAAGTAGAGCCTATTACCAGACCTGGAAGCGGATTTAATGTTAGTATCCGTTGTTACTAATTGTAGTAGCAACGGATATTATTGTTTTTATCCTTTGTTGGTTTTAACTACTAAGTAAATGACCAACCATTTTAATATTGTGATATAATTTCCAATCTTGGGAGTAGATATGTGTTAATACTAGCTTTTCTGCGCTAGGATGAAAAAGGATGTGTTATGTAAGCTGCCATAAAACTGCTTATATAACATACATCGCGCTTGTGGCACAACCTTTACGGAGACTAGAACCGGGAACAAATAAGCATGGTCAATCAGAATTTAACCGCTACAGAAATTGGATTCACTCACGAAGATTTCGCTGCTCTACTTGACAAATACGATTATCATTTTAGCCCTGGTGATGTTGTCCCAGGAACAGTTTTCAGTATAGAGCCGCGCGGCGCTCTGATTGACATTGGTGCTAAAACCGCAGCATATATACCTATACAAGAAATGTCTATTAACCGGGTAGATAGCCCGGAAGAAGTCTTACAGTCAAACGAAACGCGGGAATTTTTCATTCTTACCGATGAAAACGAAGATGGTCAATTAACTCTTTCCATTCGCCGTATTGAATATATGCGGGCTTGGGAGCGCGTGCGACAGCTGCAAGCAGAAGATGCTACTGTCCGTTCTGGTGTGTTTGCAACTAATCGTGGCGGAGCATTAGTACGGATTGAGGGATTACGTGGCTTTATCCCTGGTTCCCACATCAGTACCCGCAAACCTAAAGAAGAATTGGTAGGCGAAGATCTGCCATTGAAATTCTTAGAGGTGGACGAAGAACGTAACCGCCTAGTTCTATCTCACCGTCGGGCGCTAGTTGAGCGGAAGATGAACCGCTTAGAAGTTGGTGAAGTAGTAATTGGTACAGTTCGTGGCATCAAACCTTACGGTGCTTTCATCGACATTGGCGGCGTCAGTGGCCTACTGCACATTTCTGAGATTTCCCACGAACATATTGATACACCTCATAGCGTGTTCAATGTCAATGATGAAGTGAAAGTTATGATCATTGACTTGGATGCAGAAAGGGGTCGGATTTCCCTATCTACCAAGCAGCTAGAACCCGAACCCGGAGACATGATTAAAAACCGGGATTTGGTCTACGATAAGGCAGAAGAAATGGCTGCTAAGTATCGTGAACAGCTGTTAGCCAAGCAACAAGGTGCTACTGCTGCGGCTGCTGCACCTGCGGAAGTTGTAGCAGAAGAAGATATTCCACCAGCCGCAGAACTTGAAGAAGATATTCCACCAGCGACGGAAACTGAAGAGGAAATTCCAGCAGCGATTGAACTTGAAGAGGAAATTCCAGCAGCGACGGAAACTGAAGAGGAAATTCCAGCAGCGATTGAACAATAATACATTTATAGTTTTACTTGTCTTTAAGTAAGAGTATTAAATCATTATATAAAGAGGGTTTTTCCCTCTTTTTTTATGTGGAGAATTGGCCAAAGTTAGGAATAAAAACTCATAACTGATAACTCATAATTAAATAAGTGGGGTGAAATATTGTGGCAACTATTAAATGTGGAAACATCACTTTTGATAATATCCAGGCAATTTTATTTGACAAAAATGGTACTCTGGAAGATTCAGAAACATATTTGCGATCGCTCGCACAAAGGGCAGCGAGGTTGATAGATGCTCAAGTTCCCGGTATTGGGGAACCGTTATTAATGGCATTTGGCGTCAATAGTAGTAGCCTAAATCCAGCAGGTTTAATAGCGGTGGCGAGTCGCCGCGAAACAGAAGTTGCATCTGCGGCATATATTGCCGAAACTGGAAGAGGATGGTTTGAGTGCTTAAAAATAGCCCGTCAGGCTTTGGATGAAGCGGAGAAATACATTGAACAAACTCCTTCACCGCTGTTTGTGGGTAGCTTAGACTTATTGAAATACCTACGGGAAGGGGGTTTGAAACTTGGCATCCTCTCAGCTGCGACAACTAAAGAAGTACATAACTTTGTAGCGAATCACCAATTAAATGATTATATCCAATTGGAAATGGGAGTAGATGAGGGGCCCAGTAAACCAGATCCAGTACTATTCTTGCAAGCTTGTCAAGCCTTGGAAGTGGAACCAGGCGCTACATTGATGGTGGGTGATTCAGTTGGTGATATGCAAATGGCGCGTAATGCTAAAGCCGCAGGTTGTATTGGTATCACTTGGGTAGGTAAGTCGGATAACATCCGAGGTGCGGATGTAGTGATTAATCAACTTGATGAAATCCAGATTTTAGAAGATTAACCTAAGATATTAATTACTCCTCACATTTGCTAAACAAGCCATGCAAAACACAGAATCGACGTTAAAACTTCGCCTGTGGACAGTTGAAGAATACCACCGGATGGCTGAGGCTGGGATATTTGGTGCAGATGAACGTGTAGAACTCTTAGAAGGGAAGATAATCTGGATGATTGCCAAAGGCACAGCCCATCGGTCAGCAGTTGGGAGAACAGATTACTTACTGAAAAACAGATTAGGAAATCGGGCTTGGGTATCTATTCAAGACCCAGTAAAGTTAAATGAACAATCTGAACCGGAACCGGATATTGCTGTCGTTAAAGTAGATCCGCTGGATTATGCTGACCATCATCCCACCCCTTCAGAAGTTTATCTGATTATTGAGGTAGCAGATAGCAGCCTGAAATTAGACTGCCAAACCAAAGCCAAAGCCTACTCCCAAGCGGGAATTACAGATTATTGGGTGCTAGATGTAGTTAGTCGTCAATTGTACGTCTTTCGGGAACCAACTCAGGATGGCTATCAAAGTAAAGTGATTTTGGCAGAAGATGCGACTATTTCACCTTTAGAGTTTCCTGATTTGAGCATTGCGGTTTTGGAAATATTACCGCCTGTAACTGAATCTTAGTTGAGAGCGATTTTTTCAACATCAACAAATAGCTTATTTGACAACCTTTTCCCCGCTTACATATAAATTAACATAGGCGGTAAAATTCTCTGGCGCTTCTATTTTTATCTGTTTCAGTTGAGACATGAAGCTAGCCTTTTTAGGCTGTTGTTTAGATTGGGCGAAATCTTTAATTACAAGATATAACTCATCAAGATACTCTTCTTTGAGGCTGTCTATCTCGGCTTGGATTTATTCTTTTGTAGTTATTTGTGCCTCTGCTGTTTTATTCCATCACAATTTTGGGCAATTTTAGGATTGTGAAGTGACGCTCTCTTTAGCCCACTTAAGATTAAAATCCCTAGCGAATAGCTGAATTAAACAGGGATTAACTAGGGGTTCTGAACCTTGAGAAACTGACAAAAGTCTAAATTGAATAAGACAGTGGGAAGGACTTCGCGTCCTTCGGCTTCACATACACTCGCTGTTTCGGTTCTAACTCTAAGTCATTAAAGCGATCGCGTGTTAAATGCGCCGTCACTACTTGTCCATCATCGAAAGTTAATTCCACCTGAATTTCCCAACCCAAATGTACCAATCGGCTCACTGTTGCAGGTGTAGTGGTACCGTTGGCAACTTTTTCCAAAATCACATCTTGCGGGCGTAAAAATACTTGTGGGTGTGGCGTATCAAACCCGCTACTTTGAAAAATCTTTGAGCTGCTGGGTAATACGTTCACTGGGCCAATGAAGCTCATTACAAATGCGGTGGCGGGATTATCGTAAATTTCTGCTGGTGTCCCCACCTGTTCCACACGTCCTTTATTCATCACCACAACCTCATCGGAGACTTCCATTGCTTCCTCTTGGTCGTGAGTGACGAAAACCGTGGTAACATGAACTTCATCGTGGAGGCGGCGTAACCATGCCCGTAAGTCTTTACGAACTTTCGCATCAAGTGCGCCAAAGGGTTCATCTAGCAGCAATACTTCCGGTTCTACTGCCAGTGCCCTTGCTAATGCTACCCGTTGTCTTTGACCACCAGAAAGTTGTGATGGATAGCGATCCCCTAGTCCAGTCAATTGCACCAATTCAAGTAACTGTTCTACCCGTCCCTTAATTTTCTTTGGCTGTGCCTTGCGAATTTCTAAGCCAAAGGCAATATTCTGCCTAACAGTCAGATGCTTGAATAGGGCATAGTGTTGAAATACAAACCCAATATTTCGCTGTTGCACGCTTTGGTATGTAGCGTCCTTACCGGTAAGCAGGATTTTGCCGCTATCTGGCATTTCTAAACCTGAAATTAACCGTAGTAGCGTAGATTTACCCGATCCAGATGGCCCGAGTAACGCAACTAGCGAACCACTCTTAATTTCTAGGCTGACCTGATCAACTGCCTTGAAACTCCCGAATTGTTTGGAGACGTTCTCAACTACTATACCCACTGCTGCTATACCTCTGCAACTAAATCTACAGATCCTTGGTAGGATTACTGTGTCTTACATATACCATATATCATTATTTATGCATGAACAAGATTTAGCTACCGCAGCTACCGCAGTCGAGGAAACTACAATGAGGAGCAGGTTACAAAAATTATTTTGTAGTGGTTATGCGTCATCTAAACCCATCGCCTTGGGGATTTCTGATAGAAATTTACTCTTTATATCAGATAACATCCCGACGTCTTGATATTTGAAGTTCTCAAATGTCCTTACCTGTAGAAATAAGACTCTATAGGGATCGCAGGTGATAGTCGATATAAGAGATTTTACAGGATTATAACTGTTGATTTTCTCTCCATTAACCAAATTCCTCATTCCCAATCTCGCTTTTGTATCGAAACATTAAGGAATATTGCATTTAAGCAGAAACCTAAAGGTAAAGCGCCAAATCACTAGAAAGACCGTGGTAGTATGCTCTCGGTAAATGTGAAGATTGGGAGAAAGACCTTTGACACTACGGGTTGCTGTTATTGGGTCAGGCCCTGCTGGTTCATCTGCCGCAGAAACACTGGCAGCCTCTGGGATTGAAACCTACCTGTTTGAGCGGAAGCTAGACAATGCGAAGCCTTGCGGGGGTGCAATTCCTCTATGTATGGTGAGTGAATTTGACTTACCACCAGAGATTATCGATCGCCGGGTACGGAAGATGAAAATGATTTCGCCTTCCAATCGTGAGGTTGATATTAATCTGATAAATGAAGATGAATATATAGGAATGTGCCGCCGGGAAGTGTTAGATGGCTTTTTGCGCGATCGCGCGGCAAAAGTCGGCGCAAATTTAATTAATGCCACTGTTCATAAACTCGATATACCAGGAAACAATACCGATCCTTATACCATTCATTACGTTGACCATACAGAAGGGATATCACAGGGTATTGCCAAAACTCTGAAAGTGGATCTAATTATCGGGGCGGATGGGGCTAATTCCCGCGTTGCCAAAGAGATGGACGCTGGGGATTACAATTATGCGATCGCTTTCCAAGAGCGAATTCGCTTACCCGAAGACAAAATGGCCTACTATAACGACCTCGCCGAAATGTATGTCGGTGATGACGTTTCTACCGATTTCTACGCTTGGGTTTTCCCCAAATATGACCACGTAGCTGTTGGTACTGGTACGATGCAAATTAATAAAGCTAGCATCAAACAGTTACAAGCTGGTATCCGCGCTCGTGCTTCTGAGAAGCTAGCAGGCGGTAAAATCATCAAAGTCGAAGCCCATCCCATTCCCGAACATCCCCGTCCCCGTCGTGTTGTTGGTCGCATCGCTTTGGTGGGAGATGCTGCTGGTTACGTTACCAAATCCTCTGGTGAAGGTATCTATTTTGCCGCTAAATCTGGGCGGATGTGTGCTGAAACCATTGTGGAAGCATCTAATAGTGGTAGCCGTATTCCTACAGAAGGCGACCTGAAGGTTTACCTGAAGCGTTGGGATAAAAGATACGGACTTACTTACAAGGTGTTGGACATTCTGCAAACCGTGTTCTATCGTTCTGACGCTACCCGTGAGGCGTTTGTGGAAATGTGTGATGACCTCGATGTACAACGGCTAACATTCGATAGCTATTTGTATAAGACGGTTGTCCCAGCTAATCCCATCACCCAACTGAAAATTACTGCCAAAACTATTGGTAGTCTAATTCGGGGTAATGCCCTTGCACCTTAATTGCGTGCAAAGGATTGGAAATTACAACAAATACATTACTCAATTTTGTGGGGTGGACATCCTGCACGCTTATGAATCAGGGCGGGCAAGATGCCTACCCCACATTATATATAGCGGTTCTCGCTTGGGTGCAGTACAGTTTTGACCTCACTTCCATTCCTCTCTCCTTTTAGGAGAGAGGCTTTGAATCTTACTCCCCTTCCCTTCAAGGGAAGGGGCTGGGGGTTAGGTCTGTATTCCATGCAATTGGGAACCGCTATATTTTTATCATTTGATAAGCTGTCGCGTCTTTACTTTTCCAAAGCATTCTTAATTTATCAAGAGTTACAATGTCCAAAAATTGCAACTTGTAGGCGCGATAGCTTAATACAGCTTTGCGTAAAATCGTAGCGTTTTTAATGCAAGGGGATACATTGGCATTGTTAGTCGATGCATTGGCATTGTTAGTCGATGCATTGGCATTGTTAGTCGATGCATTGGCATTGTCAGTCGATGCATTGGCATTGTCAGTCGATGCATTGGCATTGTCAGTCGATGCATTGGCATTGTTAGTCTATGCATTGGCATTGTCAGCCGATGCGTTGGCATTGCAGGGTATTGCCTTTCTTTAATTTGCGACGAATTAATGAAATGCTGTACTTAGTAAATAAAATCAGGTGAGCAACAGGTCTGGCGTTGGCGTAGCCCGCACTTCTCTACGAGACGCTGCGCGAACGGCAAGCTCAGTGACCATCGTAGACATCGCTATCAGGACAATTTAGGTATGCTGTATTCTTAACTTCAGCGATAAATTGCTTTTTGAATAAATGCTTAATCTTATTTCCTATTTGTTTTTGGCTCAAGCATCGCCTTCTCCTGCACCACAAGAAATCTTCGTTCCCCAACAAACAAGACCTTTAACAGGACATCTTGACGAAGTACCAGTATTTAATAGTAATAACCCAGAAGTAGTTAAGAGTGAAGGAATTCTGCTGTCTACATTTCCTCCTCAAGGCAAAAAAGTGCCCAGCGCCCACCTGAACTTTCCATTTCAGGGACGGTTTGATTTATTTTCTCACCATATTGCGAGAGCGATTGAGACTCCAAATGATTTGCGGACTCTTTATTTGGGGGTGATTGTTTACAATCCGAGCGATCGCCCTGCAACTGTCAATATATTGCAAGCAGCTAGTTATCTTAGTCAACCTGATGCACCTTTTATCAAACTTCCCGCCATGCGATCAAATAATTCGGGAAACATTTATGCAGGTCCTGGCGATCGCGTGATGAATGATCTGCTGCGAGTCAGACGGCAGTCAGGATGGCCAGCTCAGTTGGTAATTCCACCAAAACAAAGCCGGATGTTAATGAATCATCCCATTCCAGTGCGTTCTTTAACGCCGCCATTGAATGGACGTTCTACATTGTTGCATTTATATAGTGATAGTCCAGTTTATCTGGCGAACTTGGCCATGTTTGCCAAACCCAATCCTGATGGTAGTGAACGAGCGCCCACTTTAGAAGAATGGGAGAACTTGTTAGAAAATGGTGATTTTGCAGGGCCCCGTGAACCAGCCCCCAGTCCTCCTGATAAGCTTGCAGGGGCAACAGAAATTTACGGGCGGGTAGCGGGGGTAGCTGTTGGCTCTCGTTGGCAAGTACAAGTTACCGACTCTAATAGTTCATCTCTGACAATTCCCGAATCAGGACAAGCTTTTTCCTACGGTTTAAGTACCCTTTTGGCAGGAAAAATGGGTACTGGACAAAACCAAACTGCTAAATTAGTGGCGCGTTATCCTGGTACTGCTTACGAAGCTCACGGTAACTACGGCATTGAATACAACATCTCTCTACCATTAATCAACAATACGGATAAGCCGCAAACTATAAAGGTGCTTTTCCAAACGCCGATCAAAGAAGATGAGTTAAGTAAACCAGGGCTTCGCTTTTTTTCACCACCTGCACCATCTGTCTTTTTCCGAGGCACAGTTCGTATTCGCTACAATGACGATAATGGCTTACCCAGAACCCAATACTGGCATTTAGTTCAACAACGGGGACAGATGGGAGAACCGCTTGCTCAATTAAAAATACTACCCGGCCAGCGACGACTGGTAGAAGTGGATTTTCTCTACCCACCTGATGCCACGCCTCCTCAAATGCTGACAATTCAAACTGTAGACCAAACTTAACAACAGGACTTACGCACAGGTAACGGAAAATTGAACCGCAGAGGACGCAGAGGGCACGGAGAAATAAGAGTTTCAGAGAGTTCTTGCGTAAGTCCTAAACAATTCAAAATTCAAAACATTACATAAGAGGATTTAAACCCCGACTGAAACTGTAATATGTAGGGCTTCTCAGTTTTATGGAATACAAGTCTTTGGTTTAGTGCAATTTCTGATAAAACAGATGTTGAACTGAATCTGCTGGGGCAAAATAGAAAACATGACAATTGAATCCAATTCCTCTAATCTACCAACCCCAGAACCAGCACCCGAAAACGATTTGCAACCGGATGACTTTGACGGGAGTCCAACTGAGAAAAACCTCAGCTCAGAAGTACTAGCTACACAACAAGCTCTAGCGGCGATCGCATCTTTGAAATCTCCGCAATATACAACTGCTCTCCAACAAGCCCGTTCTGATCTCAACCAACCTATTACTAAGCAATTCTTAGTTAAGCCAAGGGCATTGCTAATTACTTTAATCGCGATCGCCATTACCTTCACTGGAGTTATCCTCAATAACTGGATTATCGGCATTATTGGAACGCTAATAACTTTGCTCTTATCCCTAGCGATATTATTGCCTTGGTTCCAAGAAGTTTTAAACAACTGGTTTTCACCCCAAGAACGCACTCTGTTTGTGGCCTTTTTGGGATTACTAGTAGCTATTGTTGGCTTGATTCGGTTTACAGGTGTGGGCGATCGCTTGCTTGTTTTAGGACACCAGATTAACTGGGACATTGCTGGAACTCTAGCAGATTGGTTTGGTGCTTTGGGGCAAATTCTAATCGCTGTCATCGCCGTCTACGTAGCGTGGCGACAATATGTCATTTCCAAAGACTTGACAATTCAGCAAAACCTGCTGACAGTTCAGCAAAACATTATTACCCAGCAGCAGACAATTGATTCCTATTTTCAAGGCGTTTCAGACTTAGTATTAGATCAAGAAGGATTATTAGAAGATTGGCCTCAAGAGAGAGCGATCGCCGAAGGACGCACTGCGGCAATTTTAAGTAGTGTAGATGGCAGTGGTAAAGCAAAAATTCTCCGCTTTCTCTCACGTTCCAAGTTGCTCTCACCCTTACAACGCGATCGGCTTTTAGGTCGAGCCATTCTCGACGGGAGTGGCGGATATGCAGAAGACCGCCTAGAAGGTGTACGTGTCATCGATTTAGGGGTAACGCTAGCCGCAGCAGACCTTTCTGGTACTGATTTACGTTGGACTGATCTGAGCGAAGCTAATCTTGTCCGCGCTAATCTGAGCGGTTGTGATTTAGTAAAAGCCAACCTCTCCCGCACAATTTTATATAATGCTAATCTCAGTGGTGCCGACATCAACGGGATTCGCCTATTCTATGGTGTAGTGGATAAAGCATCACCCCGTAGTCGTACTCAACCACCAAATTATCAAACTGGCGAACACACTGGCGCTGTGGTAGAAAATGCCGATTTCAGCAATGTGCAACGGATATCTGAGTCTGCACGTAACTACTGTTGCACTTGGGGTGGTGAAAAAACTAGAGGTACTATTCCTGGTGGTTGTGAAGGTATTCCTAATAAGTTGGGAAGATAATTATAAGACTAGATAAAAAATTAGTTAGCCGCATTAAAAATCTGCTGTGCAGTTAAATTTAATTGAGGAAAAGTAGGTGATGAAATCGCAGTGTTACCTTGAAACGCTGTCATTTGATATTCACCATCAACTAATTCGCATACAAAAATAGTGGGTTGTTTGGGATTGCCGATAAACTTTCTTGCACCCAATGCAGCATAATCAGCAATCCAATATTCGGGAATTCCCATTTCTTCATAATCTCTAAATTTATTGTAGTAATCATCTCGCCAGTTGGTTGAAACAACTTCGATGACTATTGGAACCGATGCTGCAAGGCTTACTGTTGACTGTTTTTGAAAAAGCGGTTCATTGTCGAGATTATCAAGATTTAGCAGTAACACATCAGGCGAATAAGCAGATTCAGCAGAAGGAGTTTTGACTAATGCAGTTTTGGGGATTCCATAGGGTAAATTAAGACGATCAAACTCCACGGTTAATTTCCGCGACAAAAACGCAATAACTTTTTCATGTGTTCCGGTTGGAGGCGGCATTTCAATAATTACTCCTTTGTGCAATTCATAGCGTTTACCATCGTTGGGATACCATTCGATAAATTCATTAAAGGTTAGTAATTTGGGCAACGCTTGGGTCATAATCTTACCTCCATATATGTTTTACTTTATCATGCAATAAATGTTGATTAGGATTACAAATATATTAAATGGCTTTATATAAATTCTTGGGGGTTGCCTAAATTCAATCAACGACTGCCCGAATTCAATAGACCTCTTGCATAAATCAAAAATAAGAACCCTACCCCGCCAAAGCTACGCTTTGTCTCCCCTCCCCTTGATAAGGGGAGGGGTTGGGGGTGGGGTGTTAGGGACTTTTGCAAGAGGTCTAATCAACGACTGCCCGAATTCAATAAACGACTGCCCGAATTCAATAAACGACTGCCCGAATTCAATAAACGACTGCCCGAATTCAATAAACGACTGCCCGAATTCAATAAACGACTGCCCGAATTCAATCAACGGCTGCCCGAATTCAATAGACCTCTCGCATAAATCAAAAATAAGAACCTCACCCCGCCAAAGCTACGCTTTGTCTCCCCTCCCCTTGCTAAGGGGAGGGGTTGGGGGTGGGGTATTGGGGACTTTTGCAAGACTGACTCTTCGAGTACAGTGTGGGGTTTGTGTCGGTTTAAGCTAACACTGCCTGTAGAGACAGGGGACTTAAACCCCCAAAGTTCGTTAAACGATAATATCGCTTGCCACTAGTAGTGGTGATCCTTCAAGCTGAATCTCGAAATTAGCCGCTAAATTACTATCAGTATTACCTTGGAGAATATCTTTTGAATAACGGATTTGACCTGCTGCGGTGAATGCGCGACTTCCTATGTAAGTGAAGGCTTGGTCGCCTTTTATGGTAGTGTTAGCGTCTATGCCAGATAGATCGATTCTGTCACCGGCCAAGTTACCGTTTCCAACAAAGTCTTTGATAATATCGCGTGACAAACCAGGTTGACTATCTGAAACTGAGTCGAACTCGAAAACATCGTTGCCAGTACCTCCATAGAGAGTATCAGTGCCAGTACCCCCAATGAGAGTATCGTTGCCACCAACGCCATAGAGGGCATCGTTGTCGCCAAACCCTACGAGGTAATTGTTACCAGCAACGCCATCGAAATCATCCCCTATGAGGACATCATTGTTATCATTGCCAAAGACTAGATCGTTGCCAGCACCGCCATTGATGATATAGAAGCTAAAAAGATCAAGCCCGCCGAGAGTGTCGTCACCGCCAAATCCGTTGATGGTAACTAGATTAAATTCAGGAAAGAACGGATAATCATCAAGTAAAGAGCGACTGTCGTCAGTCCGATTGTCAGCATTATTAGTACCGTTAATAGTTATATCTGCCATTGATGAGTTTCTCCCGAACTTAGAGGATAAAAAAATTACCTCATCACTTCCCCATCATCAAACGGCGTTGCTGATTAAAAGTATGAATTTGGTTTCCTCCAAAGGCGCAAAGGAAACAGTTTAAAACATGGAGTTTCACACTTTCATTCAGCAACGCCGAGAAAATAAGTTGGAGAAATAACGAGTAGGAAGAGATAACAGAACCACACCTGATTTGAACAGGTCTTTGCTATTAACTCTGAAGATTTGAGAAGCAGTGGATTTATTGATAATGTTGACATCAAAATAGTGCCAAGAGTTATGTTACATCGTTTTGCACTTTTGTAACATCACCCTTCCTAACGAATTATTAAGCAGTTCACATACTTCTCACCAGAGGGCGCCACGTCTTCCCCAATCTCTAACTCTAGCGACCTGCAACAAATATCTGTTCTGCGGTCAAATTCAGGTCTGGAAATGTTTGGGAAATGAGGCTTTCTGTTCCCCTAAACTGTTGTCCTTGATAAGTTCCATCGATTAACTGATAAATTGTGATTACAGGTTGCTTGGATAAGCCGATGTAGCGTTTGCCTCCTAGCCCTAAATAATCTGCGATCCAATACTCACCAATGCCTAAAGCTTCGTAGTCTTCCACTTTGCGGGCATAGTCATTTTGCCAATTGGTACTGACTACCTCCACGACCAATTTAATAGACTTGCCTAGTGTAATCACTGGTTCAGTTTTCCATAATGGCTCATTCGCCAAACCCGTCTGATCGAGAATCACAACATCAGGTCTAAAAGCTGAATTTTGACCTAATGGTTTAATCAGGCATTTCATGGGAATAAACCAAGGCAAGTTGAGCAGATCAATTGCTACGTTGAGCTTACGATTAATTAACCCAGCTACCTGTTCATGAAGTCCAGCGGGTTCCAAGTCGATTAATTCTCCGTCAATTAACTCGTAGCGTACATCATCCAGATAGCCAGCAACGAATGCCTCAGAGCTAAGATTGCTTATATTAATAGTGGCTGAAACCATCAAGATTTGTGCTTCCAGGTTCACAACTAGAGCAGCAATACTGCTCTTAATTATTTTAACTAGCTTTGATCAGACAAAAGTCAATTGACTAATACGCTTCAAAATTTGGAGTACATTATATAACTCATTGCCACGATTACGGACATCAAAAATATCCGAAGTGGCATAAGCGTGGAGGATGACCTTTGAGCAGTTTAATGAACATAAAACTGCCACCAGAAGTAATCATGCCAAATACTACATCTTGTGACTGGGAAACAGCCAGCATATATGCCAGAATTTGATCAAGTCCTGCTTCTACCGAATAAGCAACCTGTTTAGACTCAATAACTGTTACCCAGAACTTTTGATTTAGAAGTAAGAAGTCAATTCGTCCTTTGATGATAGTTTGCTTGTCTGGTGTTTCAATCTCGATAGATTTCTCTAATTTGAGGTGAAAAGGAGGTAAATAAAACTTGCCAATGAATAGCAGTGGCGATAAAACAATCATGTTAACTGTATTTTCTGATAAAGGCGGATAATTTCGTAAATTTATGTAACCTGCCTTTATTTGATCCAATAGCTGCTTTTCTAAGTTTGTCAGTTCCGGTAGGTCATCTTGCCACTCTCGAAAGAATTCTTCCGAATCAACGAACTCTAATCCATAGAGCAATATTAGTTGCTCAAGTGTGACGTTTTCCGCAGCAAGAGTTTGAACCATTATGTTAATCAAGTAGTAGAAAAACCTACCAGATTAGTAATTCTCGCCTTCAGGTAGGGTGAGGATTTCAACGCCATCTTCAGTTACAGCTAAGGTATGCTCACATTGAGCAGAAAGCTTGCGATCGCGCGTTACAGCAGTCCACTTATCGCCCAGAACTTCGACTTCGTAAGTACCTTCGTTTATCATTGGCTCAATGGTAAAAACCATCCCTGGTCTGAGGCGCTTACCCTTACCACGTGTGCCATAGTGGGGAACATCCGGCGCAGTGTGGAAAATATTACTGATGCCGTGTCCAACAAAATCTCGCACTACAGAAAAGCCTTGGGCTTCAGCATACTCTTGAATAGCTGCACCAATATCGCCAATGCGTGCCCCAGCTTTAACTTCAGCAATCCCCAAGCGCAAACACTCTTCTGTCACCTCTACCAGCTTTCTCGTTTTTGGGGAAGGTGTACCAACAAAGAATGTCTTGGATGTATCGCCGTGATAACCTTCAACAATCGGCGTGACATCAATATTAATGATGTCACCTTCCTTGAGGATTTGCTTGGCATTGGGAATGCCGTGACAAATTACCTCATTGACACTAGTGCAAATCGATTTAGGATAACCTTTATAACCAAGGGGTGCGCTTTTTGCTCCATGAGCTTGCGTCCAACGTTCGGCTTCATCATTTAGTTCAAGAGTGCTAACCCCTGGCTTCACAAACGGTTCCAGATGCTGAAGAAGTTTAGCAGCTAAACGCCCAGCTTGACGCATTTTGTCTAATTCTCGTTGGGATAAAATAACAATTAGTTCGGTTTTCATTAACTTTTATCTAAAGTATCTTTCATAAACATAGTTAACCCAGTCTGTGCGGCTCTTTGTGCCGCATCAGCAACCTTTAAGGTATATAAGCTCTCCTCTGGGGTAACGTACAAAGGAGTGCCATCAAAAAGATGGTCTAACACCATACTCATGTCTTTGGCAAACAAACCCCGGCGAGGGCCAACTTCTATAGGTGTTGTTTCCTCTGGCTGGATAAATAATCCTGTGTCGCCATCAAAAATTAAACCACCTTTTTCACCGTGAACTTCAAACTTGCGTTCTGATTGCCAAATACTTTCACCTTTGCCATAGACTACTTGGGCTAAAAGTCCACTGTTAAAGGACAGTTCACTAGTGCAAAAACAGGTTTGGTAGTATTCCGGTTCTATTTCCCAATATCGCTGGTGACAGTTAACTGTAAATACTTTACCAAATAAATCGGTGAGACGATGTAGGCGAGACAGGGCACCAATTAAGGGAAAGCCGAACAACTCGTGGTTATAAGTCCATTTGCGGGGTGCAGGATTCTGGGGATTGATGGTGCTGTAGCGAACATAAAATACCTCACCAATTTTGGCTAAGTTTTGCTTTAAGGCTTGATGTAAACCACCCAAAAGTTCTAGGTGTTCAACGTGCAGGAGTTTTTGTTGTGCTTTGGCTAAGGCAATCAGTTCCTCAGCTTCTACTACATCCAACGAAAGAGGATACTCTACAATCAGATGTTTGCCGTTGGTAAGTGCTGCACGAGCGATCGCCCCATGATCTCGATTAATAGTGGAAATTATTACTAAATCTATATCTTCCCGCTCTACTAGCTCTTGCCAAGAACTCAACGCTTCAATCTGGTACTCTTTGGCAAAAGCTTCTGTTTTTTCTACGGTATGACCAACAACTGCTATTAACTGCGATCGCTCATCATGGAGCAATGCCTCAGTGCGAAACTTTGCCGCATACCCAGTACCTACCAAACCTACACGCACTCTTGCTTTTTCCAAAGCTGCTTCTGAATTATACATGATCCTCCTAGTTCTATTTTCGATCCTCCCACACTTCTAGTGGTGGAATTCTTTTTTCATTTCCTAAAACAAAGCGACTGTTTCCAAGCGCCTAAGGCAAAAAATCAGGTGATTATATAAAAATCTGATTGGATAATTATCAGGGCGATAGCGTCTCGCACAGAAGCACAGAATGCACTTAAATTTTCGGAGTTGTTGCAGGAATTTTTTGATTACCAACTTACCCAAATTTCTTGCTTATTATCTTGACAAAATTTATCTATTATGAGCAAAATAAATTTTCAAAATTTAGATGGCGTTAACTATAATAGTTTATTACCGAAATGATATTTTTTTCTTATCACAGCCTGACTAAGGCAGTAAATATATAAATAAAACTTATCTGGATCAAGCAACTAAATTTCATTACTAATCGGGTTCAATTTCCAGTTACATCGTTTAATTTTTCTCTTAGTATCAGAATTGAAGCAAATTTAAACTAGCGGCTAATCCCACGGAACAGCCGTGACCTTTGCCTTAGAATAACTTATACTGCCGTTTTCAAAAGAGAGGATTATTCAATGGCTACTTTTAAAGTGACACTAATCAACGAGGCCGAAGGGCTGAACAAAACACTTGACGTTGATGATGATACCTATATTCTAGACGCTGCCGAAGAAGCTGGTGTTGACCTGCCCTACTCTTGCCGCGCTGGTGCTTGCTCGACCTGTGCAGGTAAACTGGTATCGGGTACTGTTGATCAGGGTGACCAGTCATTCTTGGATGACGATCAAATAGAAGCTGGATATGTGCTGACCTGTGTTGCTTACCCAACCTCTAATGTGACAATCGAAACTCACAAAGAAGAAGAACTCTATTAAGAGTTAGGAACCTCAACAATAAATCTCTTGCAAGAGTTAGTGATGTTGAAAAAATAGAAGCAGGGCATCTAGGGTCAACACCCTGGAAATACCGTGTATACCTCTTAAAACGACTTTGACAAAAAGCCTAATTTAGTGTTGAGCAGGAACACAAAATTTCTTGTGTTCCTGCTTAATTTTTCACTATGGAGTTTCCCCTCTGCGAGTGCCTCTGGCCTCTTTTGTTAAAGCTTAATTTCTTTATTAAGAATTTTAATCTGAGTACCAGGATAATAGAATTGCAGAATTTTTGGACTCGACCAACCTAGTTTTGCTAAATTTTGAGCGCCAGTTTGACTCAAGCCGACTCCATGTCCTAATCCACCACCAATAAAAGCGTATCCCCACAGTTCTGGTTTGCCTTTATTCAGAGGTTGTATGTAAAATAGCGTACTCGTAGGAGCAGCAAAGGCACTGCGAACTTCGTCTTTGTGGAGAATAAAGGTGCTGTTATCGGTTTTAACTGCGAGTTCAAGAATGCGTCCACTCTGGCTTCGCTTCACTACTGCCATAGCCTGAATTGTCTTAAATTTGGCATAGGGACTGTTTTTCACCTGCAAAAATTTCTGCAAGTCCTTGATAATATCCTTTAAAGGGGTTTCCTTGTGCCAACGAAACATATCCCACTTGCTTTCATTAAATCCTTGTTGGATATTAATAAATTTCTGGAAGTTATTTTCATCTGCCAAACTCTGCTTAGACAAGTTCCAAAAATTAGTCGCAGCATCTAGTACAGGGCGCAGATAGGGACGATCATCGCCATTCCAGACATCGCTGAAGGAGGCGGTAACACCACCAGTGGTGGAAGAATACAGGGCATCTACTAGTTCGTTTTTATAAGTTACTACCTTACCTCTGGTGGAGGCGATCGCTCGGTCTGTTTTGGCAGCAGCTCCATTCAGCCCATAATAAACTTGACAATGAGTATCAGCACACAACTGATAGTTATCTGCAACAAACCTGCGTAAATTTCTCAAGGCATAAGTCCGGGCGATAATTGCTTGGGCTTCCAGCGCCGCTGTTGGTGCATCTGTACCTATTTCGTAAGGCAGAACCCCACGCAAATAAGTTTCTAAGGGTACTTGGTTAACTAGAGTGTATGTGCCGTATGCATTTGGCTGCAAATTCAGTCGTCCAGCATAAAGACGAGCAAACTCTTGTTTTTCGCTTTTATTCACCCGAATCAAGTTTTTATCAGTGCTGATTTCCAAATCATTTGGGCTATAGCGTTTACCATCCACCACCCAACTAACTCGCGGCACTTGTTTAACAATTTTAGTATCAAGATATACTTTTTGGTTGGTAGAAGCTTGGATGTTCTGCAATAACAAGCGTCGCAGTAAAGGAGTGCTATAAACATCTCGTTTCGCCCAAACCTGCCAGCGTTCTGGCTGGGCTATTTCCACTTCCATTCCCTGAGAACGCCATTTATTAGCACTGTCTTCCGCAGTTTCAAAGGTGCGATATGTGCCTAAAACTACCACTTCTTCAACTGCTGACTGGGGTAAAGCTTGGATGACTGTTTCCAGCTTTACAGGGTTCTTGGTAACTAGGGTTTGCTGCTTGTTGCCTGCAATAAATTTTAGCTTTAAGCGATCGCCTTTTGTGGGTTCTAGTTGCAGCCTGGCTGTGGGTTGTGAGCCAAATCGCTGCACAATCCCAATTTTCAGTTCCATACCCTGGATGTTACTCTCAGGCCCTGATGCAGCAGTTAGTCCCAATAGACAAAATGTGGCCAGTACAGTGTGGGAAAAACGCCAAAACGAAAATTTCATGGCTACCTGATAGCGAAGCGATAGCGAGTACTCGAGTATCTTGTGCCCCTTAATGCGGCGTTGGAGCTGATTTTCCAATTGCTTTGTAGTGCGGTTTTTTTGTCGCATGAGTGCTCCAATGATACCATTACCAGTTTTGCCCCAAATATTAATTGCAAAATGAAGTCATAATGACTATGATTTATTTAGAGATACAAAACAGAACTAGTTGGATAAACTTTTTATGGTTAGAGTCCAAGAAATTCCATTGAATCAGATAAAACGGCCGTTGCCCCGTGCAAACGATCCAAATAAAGTGCAAGCCTTAATGGAATCGATTGCGGAGATTGGGCAGCAAGAACCTATTGATGTCCTAGAAGTAGATGGACAATATTATGGCTTCTCTGGTTGCCATCGGTATGAAGCTTGCCAGCGTTTAGGCAAAGAAACCGTTTTAGCCAGAGTCCGTAAAGCACCCCGCAGCGTTTTGAAGATGCACTTGGCATAGAGACTTGAGTTTGGGGCAGGGGGCATGGGGCATGGAGACTTAATTTTCTTGCTAATGCCCAATGCCCAATCCCCAATTACATATAACCTAATTAGGAAAAAATTATGTCATCGAAAGTAACAATCAAAAATGTAAATATCGGCATTGACGAGGCAAGTAGGGCTAAAATTGCCGAGGGTTTATCTCGCCTGTTGGCTGACACTTATACACTGTATCTGAAAACTCATAACTTCCATTGGAATGTAACTGGGCCGATGTTCCAAACATTGCATTTGATGTTTGAAACCCAGTATACAGAATTAGCCTTAGCAGTTGATTTAATTGCGGAGAGAATTAGAGCGCTTGGCTATCCCGCACCAGGAACCTACAGCGAATATGCCAAACTGAGTTCAATTCCAGAAACTCCCGGAGTTCCTAAAGCTGTGGAGATGATCGGTTTACTAGTGGAAGGACAAGAAGCTGTAGTCAGAACTGCACGGTCTATTTTCCCTGTGGTAGAGGAAGTTAACGACGAACCTACTGCCGATTTATTGACTCAGCGGATGCAAGTACATGAAAAGACAGCTTGGATGTTGAGAAGTTTACTGGAAGAATAGGAATGGGGCATAGGGCATAGGGGATAGGGAATAGAGAATAAAACTTAATCACCAATGTCCAATGACGCCAGTTGCTTCTCCTGTCGGAGACGCTGCGC
>NZ_JBALDI010000009.1:0-194534 GCF_036917395.1 Nostoc sp. | reverse complement strand
CACTGTGTCCGAAGACACCGTTCGACTTGCATGTGTTAAGCATACCGCCAGCGTTCATCCTGAGCCAGGATCAAACTCTCCGTTTTGGTTTGTTTCGAGTTTGTGGCTCCGAAAAATCTATTTCTCGGAATCCTAGTTAATAATTTCGACTATTTCTTTGGTAAATCCCAAAGCTAGAATCTGTTTGACGAGGATTGGTTATTTCTTAAGCTTTCAAAGTATTATGTTTTTTAGGTTCAGCGCGTCGTTGGCTTCTTTCGCCTTCGCACTTAACTAGAGTAGCTAGTCTTTCTCTAGTTTGTCAAGGGGTAAAACAATCTTTTTTTATCATCGGACAAATTGCTTGACTGGCAGTACTTTCAGGGAAATAGGTTAAGCAGCAGGAGATAAACGAAAATAAGTGGCTCAATCCTGATGTTGTAATGGTGCAAATTAATAGTTAGTGTCCCCTAAACACCATCTAATCCAGATTAGGGTATTTAGATCGTGTTTATCTTACAAGACAAGAGTCAGTCTTGCTGGAGGGATTTATCCCGAATCAAAATGGCCAAACTATATCTGACTTTTCATAAGATATGGAAAAGAAGAGAGCGAAACCTAACCCCTAATCTTTATAGGGTTGGGGGAGGATTCAAAGCCTCTCTACAGTAGGAGAAAGGAATGGAAGTGAGGTTTTCCAGATAAGAGGCGAAAGTCAGAACTATAAACTATATAAGATAAAAGCATAACCATTATCGAGCTTACTGTTTAAGACCCCTATCCTACGGGTGAAGGTCGTACTGACACCGTTACGAAGATAGGCAGCCGTTCATGGGAAGGTTCGTTACAGTGAGTCTAGCGCTGTAGAAGGATTTCACAATCGATAAGGTAGGTAAAGATAGGGATTTTATCAAAATTATCAGGAAGAAATTTAAAAAAGTAGGACAAAGAAAAATTATTGCCATAACTCTAAAAATCTAAGTGCGATCGCCATGATAATTGTCCAATCATATTTTTTAACTAACTGATTTTTGGCTTCCATGCTTATAAATCAGGTACTTTTAAACGATGAAACAGCCCTAGACTAAAAAAGGGGATACTTTACTTTTTAAAATATATAAAAATATCTTTGTGTCAATATAAAATCAATAAAATTAGTCAAAAGTAATAATTAAGTTTTAAGATTGGTCGAAACCTAAGTAGGCAAGACCAGACAGAGAAACCCTGACTTCGGTAGGACGAAGCGTATTGCTTGGAGACAACTAGACGATAAGAAGACAAAGTAGACCAAGGTTACACAGATGACTGATACTAGCCCTAGTGAACTTTAGGAAAACCTCCCTTGGTGCAAATTTTAGATTGAATAGAGAAGTGCGGCAGGTAATATCGCCCATTGACTCTAAACAAATGAATTTTTGATAAAAAGCTAAAAACTAAACTAGGCAATAAATACAGATGATCCGACCGCGTAAGGTCTTTGCTCAGCATTGGCTCAAAAGTGAAAAGGCACTCGACGCAATTATTCAAGCAGCAGAGTGTACAGAAAGCGATGGCATCCTGGAAATTGGGCCCGGTACCGGCATTCTGACTCGTCGTTTATTACCCCTAGTGCAATCTCTGGTTGCAGTTGAAATAGACCGCGACTTATGCGAACTATTGGCAAAGCAACTGGGTAAGACTGAAAATTTTTTACTGCTGCAAGGCGATTTTCTCACCCTGGATTTACCATCTCATCTCGTAGCCTTTCCCAATTTCCAAAAGCCAAATAAAGTAGTAGCCAATATTCCTTACAACATTACAGGGCCAATCATCGAGAAACTACTGGGTACGATCGCCAACCCCAATCCCGAACCATTTGACTCAATAGTGTTACTCGTACAAAAAGAAGTAGCAGAAAGGTTGTATGCTAAACCAGGGTCAAAAGCCTTTGGAGCGTTGAGCGTGCGGGTACAGTATTTGGCTGAGTGTGAGTTAATTTGCACCGTTCCAGCGGTCGCATTCCATCCACCGCCAAAAGTTGATTCAGCAGTAGTACGATTATGTCCCCGAAAAATAGAAATAGCAGCACTTGACCCAAGACGGTTAGAGAATTTTTTAAAGTTGGGGTTTGGTGCCAAGCGCAAAATGTTACGAAATAATTTGCAATCTGTTATTGAACGCGATCGCCTGATCCACTTATTGGAACAATTAAAAATAAATCCCCAAGCCAGAGCCGAAGACCTCAGTGTTCAGCAATGGGTAATCCTAGCAAATGAGTTAGGAGTTAAAAGTGAGGAATGAGGAGTTAAGAGTGAACATGTAGATGATTGCTTTGATTCAAACCCAAAATTCACCCATTCCCAATTAGCAACCCATAACCCCTAACTTCTAACTTTCAAAATGCGTTCCTACAGCCTAATTGCCCCTGCCAAAATCAACTTGTATCTGGAAATCATTGGCAATCGTCCTGATGGCTATCATGAGTTAGCCATGATACTTCAAAGTATCGGACTTGCAGACCAAATTGATCTGCGTTCCATCAGCATTGACAGCATCCGTGTTCACTGCAACCACCCACAAGTACCGACAGATAAAAGTAATTTGGCATACCGAGCAGCAGAATTAATGGCGAGGCAATTTCCTGGAGCCTTTGCCAAATATGGGGGTGTGGAGATTACCGTCAATAAGCAGATTCCTGTAGCTGCTGGGTTAGCTGGGGGTTCGACGAATGCAGCAGCTGTGTTGGTAGGGATAAATTTACTGTGGAAATTGGGATTAACTCAGTCAGAATTAGAGGAGTTGGGAGGCACACTTGGTTCAGATGTACCATTTTGTGTAGCGGGTGGAACTGCGATCGCAACAGGTAGGGGTGAGCAACTTTCTCCCCTGCCGAGTTTAGATAATATATATATAGTATTGGGGAAATACCGCAGTTTGGAAGTTTCCACGGCTTGGGCATACAAAACCTATCGAGAGCAGTTTGGTAATTCTTATATTAGAGATAGCGATAACTTGGTAGCGCGTGCTAATGCAGTTCATTCCGGAACAATAGTAAAAGCTGTCCTGGATAAAGATGTGGGAGAAATTGCCCAAAAACTGCACAATGATTTAGAGCGTGTGGTATTGCCAGCCTATCCCCAAGTCTTGCAACTGCGAGAAGTATTCGCAAATAAAGAAGGCGTTTTAGGAACAATGATGTCTGGTTCTGGGCCAACAGTATTTGCTCTTTTTGAGTCTCAACAGCAGGCAGAACTAGTTTTGCTGCAAGTAAGGGAAGCAATTCTTGATCAGGACTTAGAATTGTTTGTAACTCGAACAATCACACATGGTATTAAAGTGGCATCGTCTGTTTAAATAATTCTTTTTCGTTAATTAACTATAGGGAATAAACAATAATTATTCCTAATGACCCAATCCAAAATATAAAATCTAAAATGGTATGAGTGAGCAAAATTTAACACCAGAAACGGATACTAAAATACAGTCGGCAACGAGTCCGTTACGCTGTTTAACTGGGGCGGTGATTTCTGGAGGAATGGGATATGCAGTGTATTCGCTGATGATTGCGATCGCTACAAATTTCGCTACTAAACCGATCCATTCAATTAATCCATTGGTGGTGAAGATTTCTTCTGCTGTTCGGACTCTGGTTGTTGGTGTAGTTGCTTTAGGAAGCGGGATATTTGGTATAGTAGCAATTGGTTTGTTGGCTTTGGGTGTGCAATTATTAGTGCAGGAGTTGACCAAGCAAAAAAGTAGTGAAAACTAGTAATTTGCTTTTAATCAGCAACCTAAAGACACAAGTTTTTCTAACGAACTACAATTTTTGAGCAATTGTAGCTTCGCGCTTCTGAAGGCTGAAAAATTTGTTGCTGTTTTCTCCAAGTTTTGGGAGAAAGTCCGTGGTGCTGACGAAACTGGCGAGAGAAATCACACGTATTTTGATCGCCCAGTGCAATTGCAATCTGTGTATAGTATAATCCTTGACCTTAACAGATTTCAGGTTGACACTTTATAGACTGGCTGATAATTCACAAATTTATGCGGAATTGATACCAGCAACACTGAAATTGATAGCAGCAACATCACTTGTAAGCAAAGTTTATGAACACAACTAAGAGATATTTTTTACCCCTTATCTTTATGGCAATGGTTGTCAACCTCAGCAGTTGTAGTTCTAACCCCACAGCTGGTAATGTTGATAGCGGAACGCCATCCTCTACCCCAACACTAACGAGTAGCTTATCGTCTCAGACTCCCAGCCAAATTCCTAGCGTAGCTCAGTTGAGAGAAAAATCTTCCAATCAAGAATCTCCTAAGGAGAATACGCCTTCCTCACCAACTTCTAAGGCTGCTACTAGCAAAACTACCAAAGTCACACTATACACAAGTGATACTCAATGCCAAAAACTAATTCCAGAAAAGGTTTCAGTACCAGCCGAGGAACCAGTGAAAAATGTAGTGGGTAAAATCTTAGAAAAACGAGATACAAGCGACTTTAGCTTGTCTGGGTATCGTGTCAATGTCAAAAATGGCATTGCTACAGTTGATTTGCGAATATCTCCTGAGTCAAAGCGGCAAATAACTTCTCTTTCTAGTTGTGAACAGTTCGCTCTGTTTGGTAGTCTCCGCAAAACCCTAAAGAGTAATGCCCAATGGAATATTAAAGAGGTTCGCTTCACCGAGCGAGGTGAGGACATTGTTCTTTAGTTAAATATGGGAGTAAGTGCCGTCATCAGCTAGCTAAAAAATTCCCCAATATGAACAGCCACAGGACTCATACATCAGCAGTTACCAAAACAGCGTATGTTCAAGCCAATTGAAAACAGCTGTAAATAATGGTATGATTCATTGTAGGCCCAAGTTTATGGCAGCAATTCGCGGGTGTAATTCAGTGGTAGAATCTCACTTTCCCAAGGTGATCGTCGTGGGTTCGAGTCCCATCGCCCGCTTTAAAATCATGTACATTAACTAATTATTTGTGACTGTTGACAGATTAATGTCACTTTTAACAAATTGATGTCATCATTTGGGCTGATGTTAAGCCACTGATAGAATTAGCCTTCGCCCAACTACCAGATGTGCAGGTAATTATTTTTGAGCCGTTATCCCAAACTAGCACAAGATACTGAGCAGGCGATCGCCTGGGGCAACCCATTCAGTGTAAGCAAGCGCAAGCTATTTAAGCCTGAACATATTCGCAAAGCTTGGCAGCGTTTGCATGAGCAAAACTGGCTAAACATTAAAGAGCAAATAACTTCTTGAATGTTCTCTTAAGAAAGTTCCAAATAAAATTCCAACATAGAGTTTGCCTTACCTCTGTATGCTGTATGGCGTTACTGTCATTTATTGGACTTAAAGAACAATTAAATTTTTCACATGAACAGGCTTTTCGTTTACGAAGTCTGTAATACTCTTGCTCAAGAGTAATTAATCCTGCATTTTTAAAGTCTGATTTTTTCAGACGAAGTTTGTAATTTTTATAAAAGTGTTTGCTGACTTCTTTCCGAATCCATTTATCCAATTCACGTATTTGTTGGATGTCTGTAATAATCATAAAAAAGCCCATCCAACTTTTTACTCTTTCTCCTAGCACACCACCGCATACATCACATATTTTCTCACCACGCCCAGTTACTTTTCTATTAATCACGTATTTGATAAAAAAGCTAAATCTACGCTCTAAATTTTCACCAGTTTTATAAGACTGCTCTTTATTAATCTTTTCTACAATTCTTTGCTGAAATCTTAAAATGTTTCCTGATTTAACTTTGATATGCTCAAGAGTAAATTGAAAACCAACAAACTCTAGAAAATCTTTAGCTATATCAACATATTTGGTTTTACTTTCATCAGTATGTAATTCCAGTTTTATATCTTGTAATTTTTGAGCAACTTCTTGATGTACTATAGAAATTAATTCTTTTTGTTTTAAAAGTATTACAAAATCATCTGCATAACGGACGTATCTTAGAGAATATTTTTTCGATAAATCATTGATAACCCAACAATCAAATTCATGTAAATATAATAAATTTGCTAGCATTCCCGAAAGTACACCGCCTTGAGGGATACCCTGAGTTCTTATAATTCTTTGATTATTTAAAATAGGCTTATAATGATGAAAAAACGGTATCCGTATGTTTTGCCATGTTGATTTCTATGTGGAAGTCCACCAGTTTTTATAAACCGTCTTAATAATTTATTAGTTAGAGTATCTTGACCAAACTTTCTCTCTATAATTTCAAAAAGATATTCGTGAGACAGCCTATCGAAAAATTTTACTATATCAGCATCTAAGGCAAATATAAAACCTTGTTTAATATAATGATGAATCAAGCTTGCTGCATAGGGTGCAGACTTTCCCTTTCTATATGCACAAGATACTTTATTTAGTCTAGGTGTGGCTTGAAAATCTTTTTCTATTTCTTTGTAAATAGCATCATACAATACTTTTTGGACAATAACATCGCGTATAGTCGCAATCGATAAAACTCGCTTTCCAGCAGATGGCTTAGGAATTTCTATTTCTCGAAAAGTATAAAACTGATATGTACCTTTAAATAATCTATTTGATAGAAGCTGACAACGTAAATCAAGTTCTTTTTTAAAGGTTTGGTAAGAAATACCGTCCACCCCCATTTGAACTTTTGGCTCACCCTGCTGGAAGAAGTCCGTTTTTTGTTGTTCGTAAGCTTTAAACGCAGCCTTTAGCTTCTCCGGCTGAAAGTATTCAGTGGGACAATGCCAAAGTTACCGAATTTTCAGCAGGTTTTTAAGAATTTACGCAGAAACATATACGCACTCGCTAATGGATGACAGCTAATGGTAAAAATCAATTAGCGATTCGCAATTAGCACTATGGCAAATTTTCTCCAACCACCAAGGTTACGCATTGGTGAAGACACTGAAGAAGAACGACGCGCCACTTGGCTAGAACTGTTTTATGATTTGGTTTTTGTAGTTGCAGTTTCTCAACTCGCCCACAATCTCAACGAGGATATCTCTCTATCAGGATTATTTGGGTTTGTAGTTTTATTTATACCAGTTTGGTGGTCATGGATTGGCACTACATTCTACGCCAACCGCTTTGACAGCGATGATGTGGGACATCGGCTGCTAATTGGTATACAAATGCTGACAGCAGCAGCAATGGCTATTAATATCCACCACGGTTTGGGTGAGAGTTCCCCTGGTTTTGCTATTTCCTATACTCTCGGTCGGGCTGTGCTGGTAATAGAGTACGTCCGTGCTGGAAGACATATCCCCTCCGCACGTCCTTTGACCACTCGCTACGCTATTGGTTTTGCGATCGCAGCCTTCCTCTGGGCAAGTAGTTCAAGACTTGCATCAGAGTCGTCCCACTACCCGCTTGGTTGACCCAGAAATCTAGATCATCGCGTAGTGGCGCACATCTGTGCGCCACTACGACAGATCCACGCAAGTGAAATATAAGGCATTTTTTGAAATGCATCTATCCTATGGAGGAATTTATCATAAATATAAATAAATATTTATATAGTTTTTTAAAGATAATGTAATCTCAACATTCAAACCCAACGCTGTAATGCTGATAACCCAACACATTGCCCTTTATCAGAGGTTACAGAACCAAAGGAGGAATGTCAACATTAGGAGATGTACCTTTAGGCAGCGAAGTCAAGTAGCTGAAATATTTATTAATATTATGAATAGGAAGTGTAAATTCAGCATCAGGAGTCAGAAAAATTCCTAATGGCAGGTATTTCGCATCAATCATTAAATTTCTCACCAACAGAACAGAAGCTCATGAAAGACCAAAAACCATCAAACTCTAAGGAATTCGTCGGAAATCTCAAGAATGGGATTTGGCTGTTTGGACTGTCATCCTGGGTATTTGGCATTACCGATCGCAGTATTGCTTCATTTGCAGATGGCTATCTATCTGCTTTGGATTTGACGCAACTATTCACAGCGGCTACGTTCTTTGTGGCGTGGCTATTTTTAAAACCGACATCCAGACTTTAAGATCGGCGATTAGTTGAGTGTCGAGTCACTCTTGACGGTAGTTATGTCAAGATTCGGAAAGTTATCTAGAGAACACTTTTGATCGCTATAAGGGGTGCGCCACAGAATGTATAAATGCTTTTGCATTCAGAACAATCGGGGTAATTCTGTAAAATCTCAGAATTACCTTGATTTCTAGTTTTCACTAAATAATCCAAGTTGCTAATTATCAAAGACGGCAACAGGAGATACGGATGTAAATTTTTGGCGTTGCTGAATCCAAGTATGAATCATGCGTAGGCGTAGCCCGTCGTAGACATCGCCTCAAGCTTGCGGGCGCGTAGCGCCGACAGCGCCACGGAACCATACTTGAGATAATGTATTACCAATCGAATAGAGAGTTTAAGCATTTCCTCTGACTTTGAGTAACTCATCCTTTTGCGGTGTGTCAGGCAAAGTATTACCAACCTCTTTTAAGAAAAAACCCTCATCCCCCAGCCCCTTCTCCCAATATTGGGAGAAGGGGAGCCGAAAAAAAGTCCCTCTCCCAGTAGCGAGAGGGATATTAGGGTGAGGGCAAAAACTACGGTTCTCAACATAGATGAGGTTTAGGTTCTTTTATTTGGGTGTATCTAGAAAAATTTTTCTAATTTTCCGGAATTGGTTATGCTCAGGTGGTAGTCTCTATCAGACTACGGATTTATACTGAAACTCTATAACTAACCTTCGGGGAATATAACCCCATTTCGGATTAAAAGCCCAGCCATCAAGGCCGGGCTTTTGACAAGGAATTAAAAAAAATTGGGGTAACTCTAGAAAATCCCAGAATTACCCCGAATTTTAAAAGTTAGAAGTTAGGAATTGTTCTTAACTCCTAACTACTCGTTAAATTAGGCAAACGCAGCGGTTGTCACATCGTTACTCGATAGAATTTCTTGCAATTCCTCAGCGTCTACCGTTTCTTTATCAACCAACATTTGCGCTATGTGATCTAAAATGTGGCGGTTACGCACCAACACTTCTTTAGCGCGTGTATAGGCTATATCCACAAGTTTGCGAACTTCTTCATCAATAGCAGCGGCAGTTTCTTCAGAGAAATCACGCTCTGACATAATATCCCGTCCGAGGAACATGTTACCTTGCTGACGACCAAGGGCAACTGGGCCTAAGCGATCGCTCATCCCAAATCTGGTGATCATCTGACGCGCAACCCGTGCTACTTGTTGCAAGTCGTTGGAAGCACCAGTGGTCACTTCTTCTTCACCAAAGATTAATTCTTCAGCAATTCGACCACCCAAAGCCACAGCCATCTGATTTTCCAGATAAGCGCGGCTGTACAAACCAGTGTCCATCCGGTCTTCGCTGGGGGTAAACCAAGTTAAACCACCTGCGCGACCGCGAGGGATAATGCTAATTTTCTGCACAGGATCGTAGTCTGGCATTAAAGCACCAACTAAAGCGTGACCAGCTTCGTGATATGCTACCAAGGTTTTGCGCTTTTCGCTCATTACCCGGTCTTTCTTCTCTGGGCCAGCTAATACGCGATCGATGGCGTCGTTGATTTCATCCATCGAAATTTCAGTCAAATTCCGACGTGCTGCCAGAATTGCGGCTTCATTCAGCAGGTTGGATAAATCTGCGCCAGTAAATCCGGGGGTACGACGCGCAATTTTATCCAAGTCCACATCTTTCGCCAAGGTTTTGCCACGGGCGTGAACCTTCAAGATTTCGCTGCGTCCGGCATAGTCGGGACGGTCTACCACAACTTGACGGTCAAAGCGGCCAGGACGCAACAGTGCTGCATCTAGGACATCAGGACGGTTGGTAGCAGCAATAATGATGATGCCTGTGTTGCCTTCAAAGCCGTCCATTTCTGTGAGCAACTGGTTGAGGGTTTGTTCCCGCTCATCGTTACCACCACCTAAACCTGCACCCCGCTGACGACCTACGGCGTCAATTTCATCGATGAAGACGATACAGGGAGCATTGGTCTTAGCTTGTTCAAATAAATCGCGGACGCGGGATGCACCCACACCGACGAACATTTCTACAAATTCCGAACCGGAGATCGAGAAGAAGGGTACACCTGCTTCACCTGCTACAGCACGAGCTAGGAGGGTTTTACCCGTACCAGGAGGGCCAACTAACAGCACACCTTTAGGAATTTTTGCACCAACTGCGGTAAAGCGATCGGCGTTTTTCAGAAAGTCTACGACTTCGTTTAATTCCAACTTGGCTTGGTCAATACCAGCAACATCGCCAAATGTCACTTGAGTTTGTGGTTCCATTTGGACTCTGGCTTTAGATTTGCCAAAGTTCATCGCTTGGCTACCTGGACCACTTTGAGCGCGACGTAGCAAGAAGAATAACCCAACCAAAAGCAATACAGGAAAAAATAAGCTGCTTAGTGCCTTAAACCAAAATCCTTCATCGCTTTGGGGCAAAACAGAAATATCAACGCCTTTTGAAGTCAGAGTATTGATCAGGTCTGGATCGTTGACTAAGGTCACAATCCGTTTATTTCCGTCATATTTGGCTGTAACCAGTGCTGTAGAGCGATCTGCACTCAAACTGACTTTTTCTACTCTGCCTTGTTGAACTTCTTGAATAAACCGGCTATATCGCCATGTCTCTCTGCTTTGAGGTTGTTTGTCAAAAAATGCTGTTCCCAGCGCAATGACGACAATAAACAGCAGCGCGTACAGCCCCGTATTTCTCCATCTTTTATTCACTAAGGTCTATCCTCCGGTATTTTTCGCGCGTTAGCTCTCAGTGGGCGCTTTGCGCCATCGCCTAGCGTCTCTGTTGCGAGAGGTCATTATTAAGAATTATGTTAACTTATCTTAAGTGTAACAAAGTGGCGTGGCTATCATGCTAGAAAAAGCTCCCTTATTTGCAGAAAACTAGGATGGTAGGGATCATATTGTAGCGACCCTGTGCGCTGATGAACGGTATGAATGGGAATAATTTCTACCACACTATTAGTGTAGGCGATCGCTTCAAATCTCTGCACTAACTCCCCGCTCCAAGTTTCTTCCCGCATCGGCTGCTGCTGGTTTTGCAACCAGTTTACAAGTTGCGATCGCATAATTCCAGGCAAAATTCCTGCCTCCTTTGGCGGCGTCCACCAACTGCGATCGTACCATCCCCAAAGGTTGCCTGTGCTGGTTTCTAGCCAATTTCCTTGGGCATCGACTAATATTGCTTCTTGAGCATCTAAGCTAGTTTTTGCCAGCCAAGCACTCAAATAGTTTCCAGTTTTATGAGAGGGGAGAGAGCGATAAAATTCAGAACTAGCAATGGCACACACAACGCCAGTTTTTTGTTTTTCTCTCAAATCCTCTGGTAAGAATCTGCCAGTTATCCATTCCCGTCCATCGGGAAAAAGAGTAATTCTGAGAACAGGGAAGTGGGCGAGGAGAATTTGGGCACCTTGACGCACACGCCTCCAGTCTGGTTGCTGCCAACTAAATGATTGTACTGAGAAAAACAGGCGATCGCAGTGTGCTTGCCAATTAGTTAAATTACTATCTAGCGAGTTCTGATAAACCCGCAATGTTGTAAAAACAGTCGCCCCATAAAGTAAACCCGGATCATTAATGTCTAACTCTAAAATTCCGGACTCAATTAATTTGCCGCTATACCAAAAAATATCATTTTTCACAACCAGATTGCTTCTCGCTACAACTCTATTCCAAAGTGATGACTTGTAATGCTCATGCGCTGCATGAGATAAAACCTGTGAGCTGCAAATCGCTGAACACCAGAATCAAGACTCAGGTGTTCACAGTCATGATTTATTGCATATTCAATTAGCCACTGAAATAACTGTTTACCATAACTTTGTGACCGTTTTAACTCATCAACAACTAAGTCATCAATATATAAAAACTTTCCTGATGCTAAACAGGTATAAATGCGAAATCCAGCTACTGCCACAGCTTGCTGCTCTACTTCCAAGAATACAAGTTGATATCCTTCTTTCATTTGATATCGAACTTGTTCTACAAACTTAGCCTGCTCAAGGTGAGGACGCAACTGGGACATAACAGGAAAACACTTTAATATTTGAAGGTTAGATTCTCCTAATTGGATTGACATCAGTATTGCTCCTGAAAATATGATGCGTATTCATATTAATTTCTCAAATTATCGAGAATATCACAATTTTGCAAGATTTTCTTTCTCTTGTACAAAAATGCTATGAATAATAATTTAATCTTTTGGAGGAAATAAAATTTTCTCAGTACCTTCAGGAGTTATAATTACTTTTCCTCCCAATTTTTCAATTTCTCTAATTACTCGTTTTCGAGTTTTTTCATCAACTTGATTATTTAAAACCATAGACCAGGTAGAAATTTGAGCATATTTACTGTTAGGGTTTCGACTCAAAAATTCCGCAGTTTTTTGGGAACTATTAACTATAAACTGACTCTCTGCATCTGAAAAGTTACTAGCCCAGTTTGCCGCTGTTGCAAAAGACTTTTGGGCAGCTTGAGCATTGCCTAAAAATAATAACTCATCAATTCCTTTGTTACGCCACACGTAATAAGACTTTTCAGGAACGAAGGGAGATAGTGATTTTAAGCCTTTCTCTGATAGTGCGATCGCACGTTCTGGCATAGCAGCATACAATGAAGTACTGATCGAAAGACTGCGATACGCTTCTAAAAATCGCGGGTCACGTTCTAGAATGACTTCAAAATATTCGGGACTTAAACTATAACCTGTTTTATCCCGAACTTGATCATCTCCAAAATATTGTAAAAAATTGATATATACCAAATCTGCAATGAAATTATCATAACCAAAAGTAGGCATTTTTTTGAGAAAATTCAGACGGATATTTTCTGATTTTATTTCTTTCTCTAGAGTTTCTAAGGAGGCAGATTGTTTGCTATTTATCAGTTTTTGTAATTGGGGGAATTGAATCAAGCCAACTCCTAAAATACACACACAAATTACAAAAGGTGTAGCAATGGCTTTACGCGACAACATATTTTTCTTGTCTTCCCATGCAGAAGCAACTCATTGTATATAATATACTTCTTGGAAAATTACTCAGCTATATTGCTCTTATTCCGGTAAACCCCCTAACCGCATCAAATCCAATTCCCGTTCAAATATTTCATCAATTGGCAACATTTGACCATCAGCAGTCATAAATTTATGGTCTTTTGTTGCCCGAATCACTGAACCATCTTCCAAGCAATATTCAAACACCTCTTGTTGTCCGCGATCGTGCCACTGTGCTACAGGTTGTGTGTAAATATTTCCATTATTATCAACGCTGTACACAGTACATTCAATAAGTTTTTCTACAATTTCCCCAATCGACATTAATCCATATTCTACTGTCAATATTTCCGTGTCATAGCTTAAACAATATTCAGCAAACTTCAACATTTGCTCAAATAATTCATCCGCAACTTTTTTCTGAACACCATTTTTAGCTGCACCATCCACGAATTTTTCTCGCTGCTTTTGCATCTCAGAAACTTTCTTTTTACCCATCGCCCGACGTAGCAAGTCAGCTTGTCCTAAAGAATATCCAGCCATATCCTGAGCAATTTTCATGATTTGCTCTTGATAGACCATAATTCCATAGGTTTCGTCTAATATTGGTTCTAAAATGGTGTGTTGATAATCAATGTTTTCTCGACCATGTTTACGGTTAATAAACTTAGGGATTAGTCCCGCATCTAATGGCCCAGGTCGATAAAGTGCCAAAATTGAAGAAATATCTTCTATATTTGAAGGCTTCAAATCTCGCACTATCTGACGCATCCCAGAAGATTCTAATTGAAATATCCCTTCTAACTCACCTGCTTCTAATAGTTCATAAGTTTTTTGCACATCTTTTGGCAGAGTGGTATGTTCACCTTTAGCTAATATCTTTTGGGCTTTTCTCTCTTGGTGGGTGATTTCATCAGGATCAACACGATATCCTTTAGTTTCTTGAATTAAATCAAGGGTATTTTGAATCAGCGTCAGGTTCCGTAAACCCAGAAAATCCATTTTCAACAAACCCATTGATTCCAGGTCTTCCATGAAATACTGGGTAATCACGGAACCATCATTATTCTTCTGTAGCGGCACAATTTCATCAAGTGGATCGGCAGAAATTACCACACCTGCTGCATGAACACCAAAAGTTTTGTTAGTTCCTTCAATTCGCATCGCCATATCAAGCCAATGGCGAACATGCGGTTCTTTATCATATTTCTCTTTAAACTGTGGTTCTGGGGTTTCATTAGAAATCATCACCTTGAGTTTCGTTGGTTTTCCCCGCACTACAGGAATTAATTTCGCCATTTTGTCAGCTTCCCCGTAGGGAATATTCAAGACTCTGGCGACATCTTTCAAAACTGCTTTAGAAGTTAGGCGGTTAAAGGTAATAATTTGGGCAACTTTATCTGCACCATATTTATCAGTTACATATTCAATAACTTTATCTCTTTGTTCAATACAGAAATCCGTATCAATATCAGGCATGGATTTCCGTTCTGGGTTCAAAAAACGCTCAAATAGTAGCCCATGATGCACAGGGTCAATGTTGGTAATTCGCATCGCATAGGCAACTAATGAACCGGCCGCCGAACCCCGACCGGGACCCACAGGAATGTTATTATCTCTAGCAAATTTGATGTAATCCCATACAACTAAAAAGTATTTGGAAAAACCCATCTGCTGAATCATTTTTAGTTCGTATTCCAATCTTTCTTTATAGACGGAATCAACCTCATTGCGGGATTTACGATTTAACCGTTCTAAAAGTCCGCTCCATGCAACATCTTCGGCGTAAGTGTCAGCAGTATGACCGGAGGGAATCGGGGGTGTAGGAATCTGAGGCTCACCCATAATATTGTAACGCTCGACTTTATCAGCGACTTCTTCAGTAGTGGCGATCGCTTCTGCAATCACATCATCTAGCAAATGGTCACGAAATAGCTGCTGCATCTCCTCACCAGATTTGAGGTACTCTGTGCCGCTATAACGCATCCGCTTATCTTCAATAATTAGCTTGCCAGTCTGAATACATAGCAAAGCATCGTGGGCTTCAACATCAAAACAAGAAATAAAATGAGAATCATTGGTAGCAACAAATTTAATTCCTAGTTCCCGCGCAATTTTGACTATTTCAACATTAACAATCCGGTCTTCTTGGGAGCCGTGGTCTTGAATTTCTAGATAATAATCATCACCAAATACATCTTTATACCACTGAGCAACTTTTCTGGCTGCGTCTGGTCTATTACTAAGAATTGCTTGGGGAATTTCTCCACCCAAACAAGCACTGGTGACAATCAAGCCTTCATGATATTGTTTTAGTAAATCTTTATTAATACAAGGACGAGAAAAAATTCCTTTACCTTGAACACCTTTGAGGTGAGAAATTGTGGTTAACTTGACTAAATTTTTGTAACCTTTGGTATTTTTAGCTAGAACTACTTGATGATATTTCGGACGGCGTTCTTGCTTTTCAATATCGCCGTTAATTATATACATTTCATTGCCGATAATCGGCTTAATATTGTGACTACGGCAGATTTTGATCAGTTCAATGGCTCCATACATGACACCATGATCGGTAAGGGCGATCGCTTTCATCCCCAGTGCGATCGCTTGATCCACCAACTCTGGTAGCTGACTTGCCCCATCGAGCAGACTGTAGTCACTGTGAATATGTAAAGGGACAAAGGACATAAGCATCTCCAACCACAAGCCAAGATATCTCTAGGGGCCTACCTTGTGGTATACCCTTTCGAGCTAGATTTTGCAAAGCAACGGAATCTTAGATTAACAGTTTTTAACCAAAATTCAAGCTGTTATTTTTCCGAAATTGTCACTATCATAAGTGTTGTTTTAATAGTTACAGTAGTTAATCAGCATCTAACTAATGAGTCAAACAGAGAGTACTACTTCGCCTGAAACCAAAGCTAGCCCTTGGTGGCAGCGTATCCCTCTCACATTGCAAATTCTCATCGCCCTAGTAGTAGCAGTCAGCGTCGGAATTGCCCTTGGAGCGGGGAATCCCAATCCCAACAATGCCACTTTAATCAATAATTTAGCAATTCCGGCGGAATTGGTGTTAAAGGCTCTCCGCGCCCTAGCTACGCCTCTGATTCTGGTAGCAGTGCTGCATACCTTAATGACTACGAATATCCCCGGTACAGCCGGACGGCGGCTGGCAGTGCTACTTTTAACTAACACTACCGTAGCTATTTTAGTCGGACTTTTGGTAGCGAATGTGCTGCGTCCAGGAACTTGGGGCAATGTAACCACCTCAACAAGTACAGAAATAACTCCTCAGAGTCTTGACCCTTGGGGAATACTCAAAGATGCTGTACCGGAAGCTGTTCTCAAGCCGTTAGTTGATAATAACGTCATCCAACTGATTGTAATTGCCCTAAGTTTTGGCATCGTCCTGCGGGGATTAAAATCTGAACAAATCACTCAAGGCAAGAACGGATACCAGCCAATTGAGGATGTCATCGGGATTTTATTTGAAGCGGTAGTCCGTATCCTCAACTGGGTAATTGCCTTAGTGCCGTTCGCAGTCTTTGGGATTGTTGCTAAAACTATTGCTATGCAGGGCTTTACACCGTTTAAATCTTTGGGTGCATTCATCGTGGCAGTGCTGTTAGCATTAGTATTGCAGGCGTGCTACTACCTCACCAGAGTAAAATTTGGTTCTTGGGTACATCCGTTAAAATTCTTAGCTGGCGGTTCTGATGCTTTTTTGACAGCTTTCTCAACTTCTTCCTCTGCGGCGGCAATGCCCGTAACCTTTGAGGTTTTGCAAACAAAAGTCGGTTTAAGGGAATCTTCTGCTGCCTTGGGGGCATTAGTTGGGGCAAATTTCAATAATGATGGCACTGCCCTCTATGAAGCAATGTCTGCGTTATATATTTCCCAACTAATTGGACAACATCTGAGTCTGGGACAGCAGTTAATTGTCATCCTTACCTCGATTTTTGCATCCGTAGGTGCGGCAAATATTCCCAATGCTGGACTGGTAACAATGACACTAGTGTTCACTTCTGTAGGCTTACCTACCCAGTACATCGCTTTGCTAGTTACTGTAGACTGGTTTCTGGATCGCTGCCGCACCGCGATTAATGTCATGGGAGATATGACTGTCAGTGCTTTACTTGACGGCAAAAAGCCTCGTTCTATAGACGAGGCTTAGTTTACGGCTTTTCAGGTATCTAATGCTGTTGAGGCCCTTTGGCATCACATTCTTTAGTCCAGCAGCGTTCTAGAAGTCGAAGACGCCAGATGAATGCAAAGCGATGGGGATTCAATACTAATTTAGGATTGTGACTAAATAAAGGCTGGTTCAGATACTGCCAAAGGGGAAATTTAATTTTGGTGTGTTTTGGAGTCATAAGAACAACAAAATATTATAAAAGTTTAGTAGTACTAGTAGTTCGCCAATGGAACTTGGCTCTTTAAAGGGTAAGAGGAAAAGGGAAAAGGTTTTTAGCCCCTTTTCCTTTAACCTTTCCCCTTTCCCCAGCCCAAACCCAGCAATTTTGGTTTGGCAAACTACTAGTTGGCATTTTGTCTAGCAACTCCCTGATACTCTTTTTCTAGTTAAAGGCTACACTGCGTTTCTACAATTGTCTTGGTGGCAATTGCGGAATTTCAGCGAGTGAATTTATATTGTTTCCGCTTTAATACTGAAATTGCACGCACCATTTTTCTGATTCCACATCCCATAAAAAGTCATACCATTTCACGAAATTCATCCTACAGATAACGTTGCTAGGGGCGCAGACTCGAAGCCGCCACCGTTGATGTCCCCTGCATTGCTGACGGAGCTGCCTAAGAAGTCTGTACGTTTCCTCAGCTGTACTAAGCGATCGCACTTGAGACACTTCCTAGCCAGTGGTTCTTCACTTCAGAAATCTACCAGAGTATTGTCGGAGTCCCTTTTAAAACAATAGATGATTTTGTAATTTCAAAGTTTTTTTGTATAATCTAAAACTTCAAAATATTCAGTATCTGTCTAAAGATAGATAAGCTCGTAGATAACTAAAATTTACTTAGGCGGACTCTACATATCGACAAAAAAACTGGGATAAGCATCTTGCCCATCCCACAATAAAAAAGAGAATTTTTGTCATAATAATGCCTTGGCTATATTCAAGCTAAGGCGGTTTCGTTAAGTTAAATTTCTCATTATCTAATAATGAGTGCCTGTTTTCCGATGGTTGATGGCAGTAACAGCATCGGGCTTGAGTAATTTACCTTCATCCACAGTTGCATACACAACCCAATGATCGCCACATTCCAGACGTTGATTGACTGAGCATTCCAAATATGCTGATGCATCAGTGAGGATGGTACAACCGTTATCTGCAACTGCTGTACTAAAGTTGGAAAATCTATCTTCCCCAGGCGCGAAAGATTTACGGAAATGTTTCATGTAGTCTTGATGATTGCCTTCAGGTAGAATATTTAAGGCAAACTTCCCACCTGGATACATCAAAGATTCGATCGCTCGGTCTTTGGCGATCGCAACAGTTAGTCCAGGTGGGTTGAAGGTGGCTTGAGAAACCCAAGCGCCTAACATTGCGGTAGACACTTCTCCAAGTTTGGCTGTAACCACGCAAACGGAACCAACGATCCGACCGACAGCCTGTTCCACTGGAGTAGCGGTTTGTTGTGGTACGCGTACCTTTTTAGCCTTTTTCAGTGCTTGGGCAAAGTCTGTGCCTAGTTCTTCACAGAACTTGAGAGTGACATCATCAGGTTTAAACTTGACCTTCAGGGTGTCAAAACCAAAGCGATATCCAGCATCCCGGAGTTTACCTTCAATTAAGTCAAATGCTTCGCCACTCCAGCCATAGGAACCAAAGACCCCAGCGAGTTTGCTATTGTCACCGCTCGATAGCACAATCCCTAAAGCAGTATGAATAGGAGTTGGCGCATGACCACCAATGGTAGGAGAACCGATAATAAAACCGTCTGACTGTGCTAGGTTGATGCGAACTTCATCAGGGGTGGCAAATTCACAGTTAATCGATTTGACTGCGACTCCACCTTTAGTCAGTCCCAGAGCGATCGCCTGTGCTAAAGTCGCCGTATTCCCGTAAGCTGAAGCATAAAGTAGGGCAACGGAAATCTCGCGATCGTTGTGAGCACGACTCCATTCTCCATAAGCTTTGGTAAGTTCGATTAAGCTGGTGCGTACCAAGGGCCCGTGACCCACAGCATACATTCTCACCTGCAAATCTGATATTTTCTCCAAAGCTGCTTGCACATGAGGAGCTTGGGGAGCCATCAGGCAGTTAAAGTAATAACGCTGGTCTTCTTTGAGCGCTTCCCAGTTATCATCAAATAGTTCATCACCACAAAGATGAGTTGCAAATAACTTATCTGTGTAGAGAATTTGGGTTTGCTGGTCGTAGGTACAAAGTCCTTCTGGCCAACGTGGACTAGGAATCGGGAAGAATTTTAAAACATGACCCTTGCCCAAATCCAGAGTTTCTTTCCCTCGCATCACCAAGACTTTCAAATCGTGGTCTAGGAAAGCAGCACGCAAATTGTTCGCACCGGGAAGAGAACAGACAAAAGTTACCTGTGGTGCCAGTTGTAAAATTGCTTTCAGGGTTGCAACTCGGTTAGGATTAAAATGACCCAGGATTATATAATCCAAACTTTGCAAATCTAAAGTCTGCCGCAATGCCTCTAAATAAATTTCGGTAAAGCTTTCTGGGGGTGGATCAATAAGTGCGGTTTTATCAGCTTCAATTAAATAGCAATTGGAAGTAGTACCTCTTTCAAGTGCGTATTCAATTTCAAACCGCAGACGTGACCAACTACGTGCTTTGATTGCCTTAGTATTTGTAGCAATTGGTAGAACTTGTACGTCGCGTGGCTTGGAATTGGTCATAGCTGTTGGTGAATAGGGAGTGGGGAATGGGGAGTGGGGAGTGGGGAATGGGGAATGGGGAATGGGGAATGAGGAATGGAGAATGAGCAAAGACTTGTACAAGTTCTCCTCTGCTCATAAGCTCTCCTGCATCTTTATTCCCTACTCCCTACTCCCCATTCCCTCTTTCTTAGTAGTAATTACCTACTTTGCGATGGCGAACCGCTGTCAGTCCATCGTTTTTAGAGACACGACCTTCTTCGACGGTGCAGTATAAAATCCAGTGGTCGCTGCATTCCATGCTGGTCTGTATTTCACATTCCATGTACGCCAGAGCATCAGTCAGAATCGGGGAGCCGTTTTTCGCGGTTTGAGTTTTCACCCCAGCAAAGCGGTCAGCACCAGGATGCAAGCGCTTGAGAAAGTGCTTTTTCAATTCTTGATAATTGCCTTCTTCCAATACGTTGAGGACGAAGCGATCGCCTACTTGCATTAAGGAATCAATGGCGCGGTCTTTAGCAACGGCAATTGTGAATCCTAAGGGTTGCAAACTCGCTTGCGTTACCCAGGATGCCAGCATTGCACTTGACACATTTTCTTTTTTCGTGGTGACTATATATAGCCCACTACTAATCCGACCCAGCGCCTTTTCCATGTCAACGTCGAGGGACTTGATGTGCTTGATGTTGCGATCGCGTACCAGCAATTGTCCGATGTCTTTACCCGCTTCTTCACACAATTGGAATGTTGATGCGGTAGGAGCCTCTCTAATCCGAATGGCTGGGAAGGCTTCTTTGATGCCAGAGTCGAGAAATTTTCTGCGGAGTGTATCAATGGGTTCATCATCCCCACCGTAACATTCAAACAGCCCTACCATTTGCTTGTTTCTGGCGACAGCTAGCAATGAACTGATACTAGCTTGGGCGGCGGCGCTTGTAGTCGGGGGCATACCAATAATGATGCTAGCTGCTCTCCCGGCTAGTTCCTGGATTTCTTGGCTCTGGGCAGTACTTAGATCCAATACTTCTACCCCAACCCCAGTTTTCAGTATACCCTCAGAAATTGCATGACCAAGGCGCTCACTATACCCATAATCTGAGACAAAAAACATGCCAATGGTGGTTTCTGCTTTAGCTTGTTTTTGGCTCCAATTTTCGTAGCACCCGGTTAAAACATCTAGGTGGTGGTGTAATAATGGACCGTGACCGTTGGCGATAATATTAATCTTCCCTAGTTCACCCATCCGCTTCATGGCATTCACCAAAGAACGAGCGTTAGGGCCCATCAAGCAGTCGTAGTAAAATCTAAAATCAGCTTCGATCGCTTCTAAATCTTCGTCGAAGGTGCGATCGTCACAAAAGTGCATCCCAAAAGCATCACAGGTGTAAAGGGTTTGGGTTTTGCGGTCAAAGCTAAAGATTGTATCCGGCCAGTGTAAGTTAGGCGCACTCACGAATTCGATTTCGTGTCCTTTGCCGATATCTATGCGATCGCCAGTTTTCACAACCCTCTTGGAAAAAGGATCGTGGACTAAGCCTTCCAAAAACTGAAGCGCAACTTTTGAGGCTAAAACGGTAGCTCTAGGAGCTAATTGGAGGACATCTTCTACTAAGCCGCTATGGTCTGGCTCTGTGTGGCTGACAATTATATAATCAATTGTTTTGGGGTTGACAAGACCTTTTAGAGTCTCTAAATACAGATCACGAAACTTCTGGTGAGAAGTATCAATCAAAACTGTTTGTTCACCCCTAATTAGATATGAATTATAGGTTGTACCGTTTTGCAATCCGAATTCGATATCGAAGCGATCGCGATCCCAATCAAGAGAGCGAATCGCCGTTGTATTAGGGGCAATTTCTACAGTTTGTATAGTTAGGCGATGTTGAACGTTCTGTGCGATCGCTACCATTATTCGTCTCCGAGCGCAAATTAGCAGGTTTTTCTTCTGCCCCCATTGTCTCTATTATTTTTTGTTTAAGTTGTAATAAATATCAGTTTTTTTAAATTTTAACTTGTATCAATTATTGCTATTTTATTGCTAAAAATATGACTCCAAAAATATACTAAATATTAATTTATTCCGGCTTATTCACTGAGTATTTGATTTTGCAAGTTTATCTGAACTTATCCTAATTCAAAAATATCATATTCATCATGTTATTTGACAATAAAAAACTAAAAAGTCAAAACCTAAAAAAATATTACACATCCAGGATTGTTATGCTAACCTTTATTTTTGAGAATGACGGATGAGTGCTAAGGATATACCACAATTACAAAGAGACTCTGTAATTGTGGTGCAAAATATTGGGCGATCGCAAAATTCATGTCTTAAGAGAATAGATTTAGATGTCAAATAGAAAAAGTTAGTTTTTTGAAGTCCTCTCTTAGAACTAAGTAGGAAAAGTAGGAAAAGTAGGAAAGGTAGGAAAGGTAAGACAAATTTTTTACACCTTTTCAATACGCATCAAATAAGCTGTTGAGACTATTTTTCCCAATGAGTATAAATATATTTTTGTCTCAAGCAAGAATCTTGTTACGTAAAATATAAATTTTCTGTAAAGTCGATAAAATAGATGTCTTTTTGGAGATAATAAAAGCAAAGTTTCTGAGACGAGCGGAATAAAAACAACTGACCCTGTATATCTTTTTCTGCTCATTCAAGTATAAACTAGTGTAAAAATCATTTTTAAAGTTTCGATGAATGACCGTAACAATACGAATAATTTAATAATTTTAATGATACAGTTTTTTATTATCGACCTTAGGCATTAATCAAGACAACGCCAACAAATTATTTTGATCATAGCCATAAGCTACAGCGTCTGGCTATTTAATCTATATGCCCATACAAGCTAACGGTGTCGTTTTTTGTGTGCCTAACTTTTTACGAAAATTCATTACCGATGATAAATTACAAACTTTAATAATGTTCTCAAGCTAATACTTCGCCCCTAACAGCCATAAGGCTAAACTTCGGTATATTTAATACTTATTGTTAAACTTATAACTGTATTATTAAACACATGCTGAAGTAGATATAGAGGTGTGAATAGACATATACAATGCCAAAAATTGACTATGTGAAAGGTTATCGTTTATGGGATGCCGATTAAAAGTCTTTCTAACTGACGCAGAAAAGCTGACTTTAGAAGAGTTGAGAAAAGCCAAAGATGTTCCTCAACGTACCAAGGATCGTGCTCAAGTTTTACTGCTGAATACTCGCGGCTTAAAAAATGAGCAAATCGCTAAAGGCTTAAACTGGGCGATTTCAACAGTACGTCAAACCCTTCATCGCTGGGAAAAGATGGGTTTAGCAGGTTTATGGGATGCTCCTGGTCGAGGGGGAAAGCCGCGATATTCAGAATCAGATTTGGTTTATCTCGAAAGTTGTTTGGCTCAAGAGTCAGAGACTTATAACTCTAAACAATTAGCAAAAAAACTCGCATCTGAGCGTCAAGTAAACTTGAGTGCAGATCGACTACGACGGGTACTGAAAAAAAGGGGAAGGAGGTTTGGAAGCGCATACACACAAACCCAAAAACAGCATAGTTAGCTGATTAAATCATCTTGGACTCGGATCACTTGTTTCGTTTGGGCAGCGATCGCTAGAGATTGGTTGTCATATCAATCACTTCGTAAGGCAGTAATTGCGTTTAATTGAGCGGTATTTCGAGCCGGAATCATCCTAGCGAGTAATACCAATTCGTAATTCGTAATTAAGAAAGCTAGAGTATCTGATGTTAATCCGATGATTTTACTCGATCAAGCCTGCCTTAACTTAGAAGGCTAGTTGTCGGAATATAGTCAGATTGAACCTTACCATAATCGAGCTTAATAATTTGGTCAGCAAGGTGAAAGTAACGGTCATCATGGGTAATTACTATTACGGCTTTACCACGTTCTTTGAGTTTCACAAGACTCTGCCTATAAAAGAGGTCTCGAAAGTATGGCTCTTGGTCAGATGCCCATTCATCGAATAAATAAATAGGGCGATCTTCTAAATAAGCTGTTAGTAATGCGAGACGCTTTCTTTGCCCTTGAGATAGATTAGTTGTTGATAAAACACCATCTCTCACCTTAACTTTATGGTCTAACTGCAATTGTCTGAGATAATTTTCAACTTCTCGATCGAGATTCGGATGATTGAATCCCAAACAGCTATCGAAAAGGTAGAAATCAGAGAAGATAGCAGAGAAATGCTGGCGATACCATTCGCGGTTTTCATCTGTAATCAGTACTCCGTCTAGATAAATTGACCCATTTTTAGGTGGATACAATCCCGTAATCAATTTAGCTAGCGTTGACTTGCCACTACCATTGCCACCCACAATATACGTTATTTGTCCCGGCTGCAAAGTTAGACTAATTGGGCCTAGGAGAAATCCTTTTTCATCGTCAGTAGGAGGATGCATATCTCTGGGCTTATGTCCCGGCGGTAAAGATGGACTATTTGGCCCCAAGAGAAACTCTTTCTCACTACCACGAGGCGGGTGGATATCTCTGGGCTTACGTCCCTTTTCCGATTTATGTTTTGGGTGCAATGATGGATTATTTGGCTCTAAGAGAAACCTTTTCTCATCACTATCAGGGTAATATAGATAGCTCACCCGATCGAGTTCGAGTTTCACTTCAATTTGACTAGGTTGTTTGACGATGTGGGAGTTAATTGTTGTGTCAACTTCTGCTTGGCTAGTTAATGACAGCTTCATCATGTTAATTTTCTGCAATGCAACATTACCTTGCAAAATATCGGGTAATCTGCGTAATAGGTTCTGGAGTGGTAGAGATAGATAGGTAGTAGTCAGGACATAAGTTGATAGCATCGGGATTGGGATATGAATAAACCAGGGCAAAATAAAAAGCATCAAAGCTAAAGTAGAAAGCTGTGAAAATTGCCCTAACCCATTAGCGATCGCAAAACTTTGCATTGCGGTAGTATTTTTTTGACGCAGTTTTGTGGCACTACCTTGCAGGTTCTTAGAGGAAAAATCTTCTCGTCTGGTTTTGTGCAGTTTTAGTTCTTTAGTACCTCTAGTGATAGCTTGAAAATGCTTGAATAAATTATCCTCCTCTTCACGTGCTATAGAGAACAAATGTTGTGCTTTGTCCAGTCTAATTTGCACACACCAAATAGCAACAGCAGATGTAGCGATCGTCAATACAAATATGATGTTTGAAATTAAAGATAAGTAGAATAAACATCCCAGAACAGTCGCGAAATCGATACAGATACTCGGAATTGCTGATACAGCGTGCGAAAGAACTCTGACATCATCAGTTAGTGTTGCAAGTAAACGATTTTCTCCAAGTTTTTCTAGATGTTCTAAAGGTGAAGATAAGATATTTTGACCTAACCTGACTCGCAATTGGTAGATAGCATTTTGCGAGAGATTAATCAGCATGAATTGCGTGACAGTACTTGTGAAGAGAGTACAAAGACCTAATCCTGCAAAATATAACAATGCATTGGGAAGTGATGCTTGACTAACAGCCCGATTTATGAGTGAAATCAGCATTGCATTACTACCACCGCTAATTAAGCCTGTGATAGTTGCAATCAAAATACTCCGCCATGATATTTCCCAAAGAAATCGAATAAATCTCATGCTTGTGTCCTTTTAGATGGCTAAAAACTGTGGCGTTTATAATATCAGGATGATTATTTTAAACTTTTTGAAATAGAATTCCTTCTATTCCAACTCCTGGTGAAAATGAAAAGGCAATTCCAGTTAATGCTTTCATTTGTTCGCTTGAATTTTTATAATCGTGATTTCGGTTATCTAATCCCACGTATTCTTTCTCAGCTGCCGAAGAATTATTTTCACTTCTAAACAGCATACGTTCCATGACAAATAGTACTGAGGAACTAAGCATATTACCATACTGACGCAGTATCTCCCAACTATCAGCAACTTGACTATCAGTGAGTCCAAGAGAATCCTGTGAATTCTGAATAATGCGTGTGCCACCAGGATGAATAGCCCAAAGATCGATACTATCTTTAGTAAGCTCATGGCTTGCTAAAAAACTTTCGATAATTGGATTAACACCAGTCTTAATATAGTCAGGCAACTGACGCGAAAGCTGACAAGTAATTCCGTTATCTCGTATGCCAAGAACGATGCCATCTTCGGTATTTTCAATAAGGTAACTTAGGTGATCTTTAATGATGACTTTACCTTGACCGATTGCTTGCTCTGGTTGACAAGCTCCGACAACTACTGCGGCACATCCATCGCCAAAAATGCTATGAATAATAACATCATTCATATCATCTTCAAAGACTGCATTGATTGAGCTTAGTTCAAGGCATACTAAAAGGACTTTGTGTGTTGGATTAGCTCGCACATGATCGGAGGCAACACGCAGTCCATTCATTGCAGCTGCACAACCCATAAAATTTACTGTTACTCGCGCTGTGTCTCGCCTGAGTCCAAGCCTTTTAATCAATTCTGTATCTATTCCTGGTGCTACGAAGCCTGTACTCGATACAAAAACAATCAGGCGGATGCACTCTTCGATATTCCTATCTAAGTATAGATGAGTGTTAGCTTCCATACTTTCAGAGGCAGTTAAGAGTGCTTTTTTAGCAACCCGTTCAGCCAGAGGAACAGCAAACTCTTGATACATCTGCATCCGAGATTGGATAGTCTGATTGTGCCCGTGAGCGATCGCTTCATCGGATAATAAATTGACTGCTAGATGTCTCGTATCAATTCGAGTATTTTTATAAATCTTATCGATTCGGCATCGATTTTGCTCCAAACTAGGAATTTTTGCAACTAATCCAGCCGCGTCAGACTGTCGAACGATGTTGTCGGGGGTACCAGTTGCGATACTCTCAATAATCGGTAAAAACTGCTTTGACTTAATCGTACCAAGTTCATAAGGGTTGTATTTTGCTTTTATTTCGGTTGGTTTAACAACACCGAAATTATTTACTTGGTTGTGCATTACTAGGCTAGTTTTAGTATTCATCTAATTTTTCTATTTTTACTATTGACAATTATTTTTGGTCAATTTCAGGATTTTAACAAGACAGTTGCTATTAACAACAACTATGTTTTCTGATTAAATTGAACCGATTCCCAAAAAACCTTGAAAAACATATTTCGCTGATGTCATTAATTGTTGTGGGTGAAAGTGTTCTTTCAATAGTCCAAAGTTATTTTCTTTTGCCGTTCTTGATGGGCCTAACAAGTAATGTTTTACCAATATTGGCAGACGCTCAAAGAAGAAATTTTTTGGCTTTGACCAGACAACATTAAATTTCTCTGCCTCTTCTCGGACAATATCTTCGCTGATAATATTTGCAAAACCACTTTTTTGGTATGGAAGCACATGATGTACGCGATGTGGACTAAGACCTGCTGATAGAAAGCAGTCAATGTACTTGTTGCCAATCATAGTCAAATCATAGGAATTTTTAATTTGAGATACTGCCCAATCTTCTGAGGGATCGACTTCTTCTTCTTCAAAATCGTGACTAGCGACAATCATGAAAGTACTAATCCATAGAGTCAAAATAAATTATGCCAGCCAAGCTCCAAAATCACCATTCATCCAAAACAAAATCAACTCGCCAACAAGGATTACTCGCATAGAAAAAGTGCCGACATAATGAGGCAAACCTCGTTGCCAAGAGCCAAACAAGTCTTTTACACCAAACTTTACTGCCAGTGTACATATCTCAAGAAATCGCACAAGCATTCCAGTCAAAACGTGACCAAGCTTATGTACAGTATGAACCGGAATTCGATAGAAACGAGGAAGTTCCAACATGGCTGTGAAAACATTTCTCTTGATATCAACTTGACTTTGGGTAAAAGGATGATGCATTAAAGTATGACCATCAGTCACGACGAAAGCCATTGGAACGTAGCTGATATCAAAAATATGTGCAAATACTTTATTAAGGCCAACTTGAGCGCGATGGATTAGATAGTGACCTGCACCTGTGAGGGAGATTCTCAGAGCCGCCATCAGTGGAACAAAAAGATAAATTGGCATATATTGCATGAAATTTAACCGCAGCACTTGCACAAGGATATAGACAACGAGCAAAATGATTGTTACCACATCAAAAATAAAGTCCATTTGCTCAATCTTTTTTTTCATTTCTGGCTTGTTTATCCTTGCCTTAATCTGATTCAGCAGTTGCTCTTGGTTTTGGAAGTTAAACTTCGGTGTATCTCTCCAGCCATCAAAACCTTCACGAAATAAGAATGGTGGAGCATTGTATTTAGGATGAACGTCTTCAGGTCTAGCTTTTCGTCCCAAAGCATATTTCTTCAGAACTCTTTTGGACTTTTCGGGATTAGGATGAAAGATATTAACCAATGTGGTGATATCTCTATTCTTCATACGTCCAATGAAAAATTCACCGCCTGGATGCCGCTTAATAAAGTCAGATAAATCGTATGCTTCGCCGTCGTAAATCCATATATTAGGCAAATTAGGTGGAGGCTCTTTGCCAATTTCACCAGGAGGTAGTTGTGGTTTTTCCTGACTGTTGATATTAGGCATAGTTGGAGACGTTTTTGTGTAGGCGTAGCCCGTAGCAGGTATTGCATCAGCAAGTAGTTGTGGTTTTTCCTGGTTATCTACACGTCTAATATCTTCAGCAATGCTTGTATCGTAAGCAAAAACAAGCTCGGAAATATTTTGCTCTTTCTCTCTATGTCTAAAGATTTGTATATGCTTAAAAGCCTTTATTATTGCATTCATAATACCTGATACTCCTGAATATTTTTAAATGTGCTTATGCTGCTCATGAGGCATCTTTTCTGACGCATGAGTGCAGTTTTTCATCACTTGATGTATTAAATCTAAACTTGTGCTGTATCTAGGCCAGATGCAATCAAACACAGAAATTAAGTTTGAAAGCTCTTATTTAACCTGGGAAACTCAATAAGGAAAATTTGACTTTTTTAGAAAAAGATTTATTTACCAACTAACAGTTATTTACAAGGCGAAGTCAGCGTGTTTATATATAGGCGTTTCCACTAAGAGCGCACAGATATACTTTAAAAGCGTATATTGCATCTAAATAAAAACTTCATGCCATTAACTGCAATCCATACTTGTTCAATACAGCTTTCTTTGATGCTTTTAATATTAGAAGTTAATCGGGGATAACTAGGGGAGATGAATCTGTAATTAGTATTTTTGCAATATTACCCCGGAGAGGGGGTTTTGGGCTTTCTGCCCAGATTCGGGAATTAAAACTAATTAGACTTGTTGATCTAAAACCTTGTAGAGACACCTTAGCGCAGCTGGGCGAAGCTCAGTTTACCCACATCCTGAGATGTTAGCCATTGAAAATGACTGTGGGAATTATAACTAATTATGCGGACATGATATTAGCTGTGCATAATAGAAAATTACGATCGGAGTTTCCCATAAAACAAAGTCCACTCACACATCACAGTGTCAAGTGGACTTGTTAACTATTTTTAGTGGATCCGAGCAGAGTCGAACTGCTGTCCAAATTGGGTATTGACCCCCCGCTCATTCACAGGTTTAGCCTTTCTGACCCTCAAGGCGGGAATCGTTCATTATCCCGAACGTAGGATGCTCTGATTTAATCTTAGCCAGCAAGCCAACCAGAGAACGCTTGCTAGAGCATCCGTTGGGGTTTGGTCTTCAGTCCTTAACGGAGTCAAACTAAAGACGCTCGAACCTGTAAGAGGTGTTTTAGGCTGCTACTAGAGCATCCTTACGAGCAAAGTTAACGATGTTATTCGCATTTACTTTTTGTTTGAGCCTTTGATTTTCGAGAGGAGACTCACTCTCGACCTGAATCACAGAGCAGCGTTCGCCAACCTGTCGAAACCGTGACGGACCCATGCGCTTTATAACTTCAATTATAATACGCAATTCTTGAAATGTGTTAATGGACAAAATTTTTTGCTTTATCTTGAAAGTCCCAAATACTAAAATAGCCAATTGCTAATCTTAAAATAATTAGCAATTGGCTATATATTACAACGCACTACAAATAAATAATTAGCTATACCTTAAGTTAGTGCTTCAGCACCGCCCACAACTTCAAGGAGTTCTTGAGTAATTGCAGCTTGTCGCGCTTTGTTGTAAGACAGGGTGAGGGTGTTAATCAGTTCACCCGCATTCTCGCTGGCATTACTCATGGCTGTCATCCGGGCTGCTAGTTCACTAGCTGCCGATTCTTGTAGCGCTCGCAATAGCTGGTTACTCAGATACAGGGGCAACAGAGAATCGAGAATCTGCACTGGATCTTGCTCAAAAATCATGTCAGGAGCCAACGCGCGGACTTGGTTAGTCACTTTTTCGCGTTCTACTTCAAATTTACCGCCACGGGTTGTCAAGCGGAAGATTTCGTCATCGGCTGCTTCTAGTCCTTGCGGGTCGAGGGGTAGCAGGGTTTGCACCACAGGACGGGAGCTAACCAAAGAAAGGAATCTGGTATAAATTAACTCAACGCGATCTACTTCTTCCGAAAGGAACAAGGAAAGCAGTTGGTCAGCAATTTGAGTAGCTTCGGCTGCGGTGGGAATTTGCTCTAAGCCACTGTAAGTTGCATCAATTGGCTGATTGCGGCGTTGAAAGTACTGCGTAGCTTTGCGTCCGACGAGCACAAATTGATAGTCTAAACCTTCTGCCTGGATTTCTTTGGCGCGGTTTTCTGCACGACGGATAACGTTATTATTGTAGCCGCCGCATAGACCGCGATCGCCTGAAATTACCAACAGCCCGACTGACTTAACTTCCCGTTTTTTCAGCAGTGGCAGGTTTGCTTCTTCAAAGCGCAGACGGCTTTGCAAACCATACAATACTTGTGCCAAGCGATCGGCGAAGGGGCGAGTCGCTAGCACTTGTTCTTGCGCCCGACGCACTCTAGCCGCAGCTACCAGACGCATGGCTTCTGTGATTTTTTTGGTATTTTTGACCGACTGAATGCGATCGCGTATTGCTTTTAGATTGGCCATAATTCGATTTTAGATTTTAGATTTTAGATTTTAGATTTGGGGTTTCGGATTTTAGATTTAATCCGAAATCCAAAATCCAAAATCCAAAATTGCTATGCTGTAGCTTTGAAGGTCTTCTTGTATTCGGTGAGTGCTTCCTTCAAGGCAACTTCTTCTGCATCACCTAGTGCTTTAGAGCCTTGTACTCCTTGCACATACTGCGGTTTACCAGTCTTTAAGTACTCACGCAGACCTTTGGTGAACGTGGTTACTTGATTTACAGGTACATCATCCAGGTAACCATTGATACCAGCATACAAAATTGCTACTTGCTCGTATACTGATAGTGGCGAATTCTGTGGCTGCTTGAGGAGTTCGCGCAACCGTTGACCCCGTGCCAATTGGTCTTGAGTAGCTTTATCTAAGTCGGAAGCAAATTGAGCGAAGGCTTGCAGGTCGTCAAATTGTGCTAGTTCCAATTTAATTTTACCAGCAACTTTTTTCATTGCCTTGGTTTGCGCCGCCGAACCTACGCGGGATACGGAAATACCAGGGTTTACAGCGGGACGGATACCAGCGTTAAACAGGTCAGAAGACAAGAATATCTGACCATCGGTAATGGAAATTACGTTTGTAGGGATGTATGCCGAAACGTCACCAGCTTGAGTTTCGATGATTGGTAGGGCGGTCATACTGCCTTTACCTAATTCATCACTCAGCTTTGCTGCTCTTTCTAGTAAGCGGGAGTGGATGTAGAATACATCTCCAGGGTAAGCTTCGCGTCCGGGTGGACGACGCAACAACAGGGACATTTGGCGATAAGCTTGGGCTTGCTTGGAGAGGTCATCGTAAATAACTAGGGTAGCTTTACCCTTGTACATGAAGTACTCAGCGATGGTTGCGCCTGTGTAGGGAGCTAGGTATTGCAGGGTTGCTGGTTCACTGGCGCTAGCGGCAACGACAACGGTGTAATCCATCGCGCCTTTTTCTTGCAATGTCTGCACCACGTTAGCAACTGTGGAAGCCTTTTGACCGATCGCAACGTAAACACAAATTACATCTTCTTCTTTTTGGTTGATGATTGTGTCGATCGCGATCGCAGTTTTGCCAGTTTGACGGTCACCAATAATCAATTCGCGCTGACCGCGACCGATGGGAATCATTGAGTCAATAGCTGTGATCCCCGTTTGCATGGGTTCGTGTACAGACCGACGAGCAATGATACCGGGTGCTGGAGATTCAATCAAACGGCTTTCTGAGGATTTGATGTCTCCCTTCCCATCAATGGGACGACCCAAGGCGTCTACAACTCGTCCAACTAAGGCTTCTCCTACAGGCACCTGGGCAATTCTACCAGTCGCAGTTACAGAGCTACCTTCTTGAATTTCTATCCCTTCACCCATAAGCACTGCGCCCACATTGTCTTCTTCCAAGTTCTGGGCGATGCCAACTGTACCGTCTTCAAATTCTAAGAGTTCCCCAGCCATAGCCTTTTCAAGACCATAGATCCGGGCAATACCGTCACCAACTTGTAGAACAGTACCAACGTTAGCAACTTTGACCTCTTGATCGTATTGCTCGATTTGTTGTTGGATTATACTACTAATTTCGTCAGGTCTAATTGATATGCTCATGTGTCTATCTTTTTTGCTTTCGAGACGGAAAAATTCAATAGTTGGAAGTGATGAGTTAAAAAAGCAAAGGTTAAAAGTTAAAAGTCAAAATAAATTACTGTTTACTTAACTCCTAACTCCTGTACAGACGCGATTAATCGCGTCTCTACTCCTAACTCCTGTACAGACGCGATTAATCGCGTCTGTACTCCTAACTTTCTAGCTATTAGTTAAGCGCAATGAAAGGCGGCGTAACTGACCCCGGATACTGGCATCAATTACCTGCGAACCTACTTTAATGATTACACCACCAATTAACTCACTGTCTACCTTGGTTTCTATTTCTACCTGGCGAGCATTAGTTATAGCAATCACCTTTTCTGTAATTGCCTGCTGTTGAGCTTCTGTGAGGGGAACGGCTGAAATCACTTCCGCTAATACGGTTTGATTCAGCTGCCGCAACAGCGCCAGATACTGTTGAAAAATTGATTCCAAGAATGCAATGCGGCGTTTGTCTACTAGTATTAGCAAAAAATTGCGTAAGTAGGGGTTAGCGCCTTCACCGAGTATTTGTTTAATCAGAGATTTTTTGTTCTCAGACTGAATAAACGGGTTGCTGAAGAAGTTTTGTAGCTGTTTGTCTGCCCTGAGCAAACCCAGGAAAGTCCGCGCATCTTCCCCGAACTCTTCTGTCAAATTTTTCGATTGCGCTATTGACAAAAGTGCCTGTGCGTAGGGCTGGGCTACTTCAGTTGTTGCTACTTTGCTTGTCATACATTGCCTCCCAGTTGTGCGATGCTGCGGTCAATTAAACCTTGTTGAGCATCGTCGGCAATCCCGCCTTTGAGTTGCGATTCGACTTTTTGCAATGCTAGAGTAGCTACCCGTTGCCGCAGTTGGGCGATCGCTCGCTCGGTTTCAGTGTTTAAATCTGCTGCTGCTGTTTGTTTCAAGCGTTCTACGTCTTGCACTGCCTTCGCCAACAAGTCTTCTTTCGCCTTTTGGGCGTTTTCTGTGGCAGATTGGCGGATGCGTTGTGCCTCTGCCTGAGATTGCTTCAACTGTTCTTGCGCTTGGGAAAGGGCAATTGAAGCCTCTTTTAAGCGCCTTTCTGCTTCCTGAATTGCGGTGGCAATATTGGATTGTCGCTCGTTCAGGATATTGCTTAAAACTTTACGTCCGAAGTAGAATAGTATGCCAACTAGAATCGCTAGATTGATCAGATTGGTTTCAAAAATGTCTAGGTTTAGACCGAAACCACCTTCTGCTGCGCCTTCTGCCAATTCAGAGTGAACAGCGTTTGCTTCTGCGGCAAGTAATAACAATGTCCCCATGATACCCATTTACAAGTGCGCTGCTCGCTTGCTAATACGTTGTATTTTCCCGTAGGGAAATTTAAGTATCTTTCCCCTGTAGGGAAATTTAAGTATCTTTTCCCCGTAAGGAAATTAAGTATCTTTCCCCCGAAGGGGAAAAAGTGCCTTTTTTTGACACTTAATTAAGCGCTTTGGACTAGGGCCCAATTGCGCGTATGCTTTTACAGAACCAGTCTTGTTAGCTTATCTAACTGGAGTTGGCCCCAATAGTTTTTCTAGAATCTGCCTGCTGAGAGCATCAACTTGTTGCTCTAAGGTGCGAAAAGCTTCCTGCTTTTGTTGTTCTATTTCAACAGCAGCTTGTTCTCGTTGAGACTGAGCTTCCTTTTGGGCCTCAGCTATTTTCTCGGCAGTAATTTTCTTAGCTTCAAGTTGAGCTGCTTCTAGGGTAGCTTGCGATTGTTTGCGAGCTTCTGCGAGTTGCTGCTCATATTCGGTAGCCAAGCGCTCGGCTTTAGCCAAGCTCTCCCGCGCCTCAAGAGTATTCGTTCGGATATAATTATCGCGATCGTCTAATACCTTGGTCAGTGGCTTATAGAAAATTGCATTCAACAAGGCTGCCAATAGCAGGAATTGCAATGCCATGAAGGGCAAGGTAGCATCGAAATCAAACATTTCTCTCCTCTTTGGCTGGAGTAGCAGTTTTCATGGCTAGCAACATCATCCAACCTTTCATATTTTAGAAACCCATAGCCAACAAGGGTCAAGTAATTTTGGACTTTAGATTGACGATAGCGTAGCGTTAGCGACGTAGAAGCGTCTTTTAGATTTTAGAGCAGGCATAGCTCAGGGGCATGTACCCAAAACTCTTGATAATCCAAAATCCAAAATCCAAAATCGGTAGTCAATTGAACATTAGAACTATTAAGATACCCAAAATATTTCGATTGTAGAGGCGTGATCACTCACGACTCCACACTCACAAAAACTTTAAGGTATTAGCCGAAGGGATTAGCAAACAGCAATACCAGGGCAATCACTAGACCATAGATAGTCAAGGATTCCATGAATGCCAAGGTTAATAGCAGAGTACCGCGAATTTTTCCTTCTGCTTCAGGTTGACGGGCAATACCTTCTACTGCTTGTCCAGCAGCATTTCCTTGACCAATACCAGGGCCAATTGCAGCTAAACCAATCGCTAAAGCAGCAGCGAGAACTGAAGCAGCCTGCACTAATGGATCCATGTTGATTTTCCTTGCTTTGATTACAAAACTAACAGACATTACGTTAACGACTAGAGACGTGTTTTTCACGCTGCACCGAGTTCTTCAGATCGCGCTTTGCGATGTTTTGAGCGAAAATGCTCTTGGAACTGTGCTATCAACTGAGAAGTTTAATGCTCCTCATGTTCTTCTCCACCATGTCCCTCCATGGCCTCATGAATGTATGCTCCGGCTAGGGTGGCAAAAACCAGGGCTTGAATGGCACTGGTAAATAAACCTAAGGCCATTACAGGCAGAGGTACAAATAGAGGAACTAGCAGCACCAGTACCGCAACTACCAGTTCATCCGCCAAAATATTACCAAATAGACGGAAGCTTAGGGAGAGGGGCTTGGTGAAATCTTCGAGAATTGCGATCGGCAATAGAACAGGTGTTGGCTCTATATATTTCTTAAAGTAGCCCAAACCCCGTTTGCTAAAACCTGCGTAAAAGTACGCTAAGGAGGTTAGCAGTGCCAATGCAACAGTCGTATTGATGTCATTGGTGGGAGCTGCCAATTCGCCTGAAGGTAGCTTGATCAGCTTCCAGGGAATTAGCGCACCTGACCAGTTCGATACGAAAATAAACAAGAACAATGTGCCAATAAATGGCACCCAAGGGCGGTACTCTTTCTCACCAAGTTGGTTTTTTGCCAAATCCCGGATAAATTCTAGGGCGTATTCCATCAAATTTTGGATGCCCTTGGGAATTCTTTGTGCGTTGCGAGTAGCAGCAATTGAAGCCACTACTAAAATGCTAATCACAAACCATGAGGTGAGAAAAACTTGCCCATGAATTTTAAGATTGCCCAATTGCCAGTAGAAATGATGACCTACTTCTAATGCGGCGAGGGGAAAAGAACTAAAGGCGTTTAAGACACTAAGCATTTGCATTCTTCAAGCATTTTCCCCAACGAGCGAGGATGGGATTACTATCTTTGTGAGCCTGACTTTTTAAGAATCAGGAATGAACGCAATTTGCACCATATAGACCAGGAGCGTGGCTTTGTAAGTTAAAAACCCCAAAAATATGGGCAGAATCTGTAGCTCACGCCATTGAGTTGCCACGACGATCACTCCCATAAATAGAGCAAAACGAGTTTTGCTCAAACTGGTTTTTTCACTACCGAGCTGCTCAACGTCTCTAGCCAGCATTTTTAAGTAAACCACACCTGTACACGCCCCAATTAAATAATTGAGAGCAATGTTCAAGGAATAAAAGATCCACACAGAGATAAAAATAACCCCCGTCAAGACAAGCGTGATTACCAACAACCGCTGGAAGAGTTGATAGAACTCTTGCATGGAGTTATCTGATTCTGTATCTTCAGAAACAGTTTTAGCATCTTGTTGCGTTGTCGGAGTGGGCGCAATTGATTCGTCTGACAAGCTCACGAGACTTGAAACCAGTACAGCTAAACATTATGACTGCACATTCAGTCAGATGAATCATATCACGATCCGGTAACAATACTTTAGGAAAAAACAATTAACTTCTTGGCAACGTTAGACAGTCAGTAAAATCACGCTCCCAGAAGTGAGAGAACGGCTAATGAGGTGAGGGACTGTGGGGCTAAATAATCAATAATCGCTACCTTAAAATTAAAAATTTCTGACAATTTCAGCTTTTTTGAGTGAATAATTCTTCTCCAATGTCGTTACATAGCATCTTGCTGTTTGAATTAAGTCGGTATCAATAAAATCAACTGGTGCTTGAGGAGTGTATGGGCCTACCGCAAATCAGAAATCGTAAAGTAGCGGCTTGTCATTAAACATTGCACCACTGCTGAATTCCAAAAAACTCAAACTTTTGGGATGTACCATACCCCGTTTGTTGGGCACTTTCCTAATCTACATTAATTTGCCAAAAGTGGTGATGGGCGATCGCTCATCACTACGAGTATAAATTGCTTTTGTTAACTCAGTATTAAAATGTATTGTAATTAAGCAGGTGTCAACAAAATCAACTGCTGCCGGAGGAGCGTTCTTACCCCATCCAATCCCAGTTCTACACCTGCCAAAATCTCTGCAACTGTGGAATTACTATCACATTTTTGCATAAACTCAAACTCTGCTACTGATAAATTAACAATCTGGTAATCGTAATTAAAGAAACATTGACTGGGAAATCCTTCAATACAAGGATTAAGTTCGGGAATCGCAGCCAGTACGGCGTTATCGTTTGACCAGTCGGCTTTGATGAGGGGAGGACGACTCAGGAAAAACTCGTAATGAGTTACTTCTGGATCTAGTAATTCTATCAGACGATAAAGCTGGCGATCGCTCAATTCTTTTGCCCGTTCTACTAACTCTGGTGCTTTGCCCAAAAGTCTCTCCAAATCCCAGAAACTCGGATTCGAGAAACCAATAAACTCCAATCCCGAAGCATCTATTAATTCAAACAGCGTCTCAATGTTATAGTCAATTTCCTGGGGGTGAACGTACATATCGGCAAAGTGTTCATCCTTGTGGTTTTCTAATGACCAACGCTGCTTTTCAGATTTGACAATTCGGTTATTTTCTGGTAAAGAGGAAAATATTTGTCGCCCGACTTGGACACCATCACGATAGTCGCCTTTTTTGTCACCTTGAAGAAGGGCGATCGCTTTTTGCATGAGTTGAATTTCCCAGCGTCCCAACTCTCCGTAGACAAAAATGTGCATCAAGCCACCTGGGGCTAACTTCTTCGCCAAAGCTTGAATACCGCGAATTGGATCAAGCGTATGATGCAAAACGCCAACACAGTTAATTAAATCAAACTCACCCGGTAACTGTTCCACATCAAACAAGCTGAGGTGATGAAATTCAACGCGGGTAGCCCCTGAACGCTGACAACGTTCTTTGGCTACAGCCAAAGCGCCTGTACTGAGGTCAATTCCCACAACACAAGCCTGGGGATTGAGGTGAACCAGGTATTCCGTACTCACCCCTGTACCGCAACCTGCATCTAAAATCCGAATATCTTGCTTTTGGGGTTTTTGACCTGTGCAGAAATTATAAGCGGCTAGCCAATTCCAGCGCCAGTTGTAGCCTGGAGGTGGTTCATCTAACAGGGCTTCCGGCGGAAAGGGGTAGGTATTGTAGAGTTTGGCAACAGCAGCACTGACAGTTTGGGAATCGGACATGATGAGGAATAACGCAGCATTTCTGAGTTTAGCGGATAGTGGCTGATTAGAGCAAAAATTACTATTGCTTATTTACTGCTACTTATCCAACAGCAAAGTCAGTAAATTCGCGTTTATAAGGAGCATGAAATCCTAATACAATATTTTCTTTAGGTACTCCAGCAGCAATTAATTCATTAGCGATACCGATTTCTGTACCATCTCTTTGTATCCAATTTTTTTTGTCTTTTATATCAACATGAATGATAACTCCATAAATTCTCCGTTGTTCTTTCCAGCCAATATTTAAGACTTGATAATGATGGCGTTCCGCGTCAAACAACAATTGAACTTCCGTGCCATTAGCTACGTCATTTGCGGAATGGTTATTTAAAATCTTTTGAATAATTTGAGAGTAATTTATTCCTTCCATAAAACAATGTCCTTCAGGTATACAGATAATTATGAGCGCCATCAGCCCATATATTTTAAGCAGGAAAGTTGTTTCAGTAAAAACACTAGTGTTTAAGTATTTATTGGCTAATAAAATTTAATTGTAACTTTGTATAATAATTTACTTAATCAGGAGTATTCAATGGCTGTAGGAATGCCTGAATTTGTTGAAAATCCAGAAAATCGTTGCCCTGTAATTCTGTTACTCGATACTTCTGGCTCTATGTCAGGTCAGCCTATCCAAGAGTTAAATCGAGGACTTGCTGCTTTCAAAGCAGATGTAGTAAAAGATTCCCAAGCATCGCTGAGTGTAGAAGTGGCCATGATTACATTTGGCCCTATAGTTAAACTAATACAAGACTTTGTGACGATTGACCAATTTACACCGCCTACATTGGAAGTAGATGGTGTTACCCCAATGGGTGCGGCGATTGAGTATGCCTTGGATTTTCTAGAGAGCCGGAAACAGACTTATAAAGACAACGGTATTCTTTATTATCGCCCTTGGGTGTTTTTGATTACAGACGGAGCGCCAACTGACTCCTGGCAATCAGCCGCGCAAAGATTGAGATAAGCAGAAGCACAAAGCCGACTTTCATTTTTTGCGGTTGGTGTAAAGGGTGCTGATATGAATATCCTCAAACAAATTTCTCCACCTGAACGTCCACCAGTTACGCTAAATGGCTTAGATTTTCGTGAGATGTTTGTCTGGCTTTCTGCTTCGATGAAACGGGTTTCTAGTGGCAAAGTGGGGCAAGCTGTAGCTTTACCAGCTATGATATGGGGTCAAATTACTAGTTAGAGGAAATTTTGTGAAGTGGAAAGCTGTTGCACGTTCTGCGATCGGAACGAGTCATCAAAAACAGGGGATAGTTTGTCAAGATTATGGGCATTCCTGCATCTTGGATGATGTTATTGTAGGCGCTGTTGCTGATGGTGCTGGTAGTGCTAAATATTCTGATATTGGTTCTAAGTTGGCGGTAGAAACAGTACTAAAATGCTTTTCTGATATTAATGAGTTTCCTCAGAAACAAGGTTTTTTTCAACCACTTTCTAAAGAAGAAGCTCAGAAAGTGTTTGCTAAGATCGTGAACCAAGTTATTACAGAATTACAGAAGCAAGCAGATGAAGGAGATTATTCTGTCAATGATTTAGCTTGTACGTTATTGGTTTTCCTGGCAACTCCTGACTGCATTGCAGCTATGCAAATCGGGGATGGATTTATTGTAATGCGTTCCCAAGAGCCAGAATATAAACTGTTGTTTCAGCCAGATAAAGGTGAATTTGCTAATGAAACGACTTTTATCACCTCAAAAAATGCACTAAAAGAAATGCAGGTAGAGGTTATTCATGAAAAACAAGAGTTTATTTGTGCTTCCACTGATGGACTTGAAAAAGTAGCAATTCGCTCGAGCGACTGGGAGCCTTTCTCACCTTTCTTTAAACCTTTGGAGGAATACTTGCACGAAACTGTTAATCCAGAGGATGAAGATAAATATCTGATGGAATTCCTCAACTCGGAACGGCTAAATTCTCGCACTGATGATGATAAAACCTTACTTTTGTGCTTGTTTGATGAGAGTAAAATTCAATGACAGTTTTCACCTGTACCAGTACGGGACAATCGATTACTCTGCTGGGTGAAGCGATCGCTGATAGTGGTGAAGGTAAAGTTTGGCGAACTAATCGCAATGGTTACTTAGCGAAAATTTACCACTCGCCAACTCCTGAGCATTTGCAAAAGTTGGCGGTGATGATAACGCACCGACCCAAAGAGCCAAACTCTCATCTCAATCATATTTCTTTTGCTTGGCCTAAGTCGGTACTGAAAGATGCTCAGGCTAATTGCGTGGGCTTTTTGATGCCGGAAATTAAGGAGGGAAAAGAACTTATTGATGTATACAATCCCAAGCAAAGAAAGGCTTTGAAACTTGACGTTGATTGGCGTTTTTTCCACACAACAGCGCTGAATATTGCCTCAATTATTGAAGCAATTCACATTTCTGGCTATGTTGTAGGTGACATCAAGCCACAAAATATTCTTGTTAACGATCGCGCCTTACCTTCAATTATTGATACTGATTCATTTCAGGTTCGGAATCCGAAAAATAATAAGGTTTATCGTTGTTCAGTTGGTTCAGATGGCTTTACACCACCGGAACTGATTGGCAAAGATTTTGATAGCATTGATCAAACGGAAGTACACGATCGCTTTCGGTTAGCAGTCATTATCTATCAGTTGTTATTTGGTGGTGAAAGTCCTTTTGCGGGAAAGTGGATAGGCGCGGGGGAAACTCCAGAAACTGATCGTATCCGTCAGGGTTTATGGCTGTATGCACCAAACCGTTTGATTCAACCTGTAGAAAGGACAATTCCTCTTGAGATTATTCACCCAGAGGTTCAGCGATGTTTTCTCAGATGCTTTAACGATGGTTATAAAAATTCTAACTTGCGCCCAACTGCTGGGGATTGGGTAAAGGCGCTGAGACTTGCTGTTAATGAGTTAACTATCTGTGAAAAGGTAGACAGCCACTACTACAGCCGAACTTATGGTAAGTGTTATTGGTGCGATCGCTCTACAAAACTTGGTATTGATATATTTCCTGGCTTTGCTAGACCAAAGCAACAATCTGCTTTTGCTGTATCAACATCACAACCTAAAGCTTTTGCCACAGATAAAATTATAGAAAATGTCGCAATAGGAGGGAAAATACATACTCTCCAAGGGCATTCCGACGCTGTTCATTCAGTTGTCTTCAGCCCAGATGGCAGAATCATCGCCAGTGGCAGTGAAGACTCGACTATCAAATTGTGGGATGTAGGCACAGGAAAAAAAATTTACACCTTTCAAGGGCATTTCGACTCTGTTTATTCCATAGCATACAGCCCAAATGGCAAAATCATTGCCAGTGGGAGTTGTGCTATTAAACTGTGGGATGTAACGACAGGAGGGCAAATCCATACCCTCCAAGATTCTGACTCTGTTTGTTCAGTTGCCTTCAGCCCAGATGGCAGAATCATTGCCAGTGGAAGTGATGACTCGACTATCAAATTGTGGGATGTAGGCACAGGAAAAAAATTTACACCTTTCAAGGGCATTCCGACTCTGTTCATTCAGTTGTTTTCAGCCCAGATAGCAAAATCCTTGCCAGTGGGAGTGATGACAAGACTATCAAACTGTGGGATGTCACAACAGGAGGGCAAATCCGCACTCTCCAAGCGCATTCCGACTGGGTTCGTTCGGTTGCCTTCAGCCCAGATGGCAAAATCCTTGCCAGTGGGAGTTGGGACAAGACTATTAAACTGTGGGATGTCACGACAGGAAGGCAAATCCGCACTCTCCAAGCGCATTCCGACTCGGTTCTTTCCTATGGTTATTCCCTAGCTTTCAGCCCAGATGGCAAAACCCTTACCAGTGGGAGTTATGGTGACATTAAACTATGGGATGTAAGCACGGCAAGAGAAATCTACACCCTTAAGGGGCATTCCTCCTATGTCACTTCCGTAGCTTTCAGTCCAGATGGCAAAATCCTTGCCAGTGCAAGCTTTGATGAGACTATCAATATTTGGCAGCTTACATCATCGAGCAATACAGCTACTTCATCATCAATTAAGCCAACTCAATCTCAAATTTCGCAAACTAATCAGTCTGCAAATTCACCATCACTTAATAACTATAGTAAACAAAGTATTTTTCAAAGCGCTATTGCCCAAAATACTTCTTCATCAGTAGTAAATCCTACTTCTGCAAAAAATCAGATAAGCAATAAACCAGTAAAAAATACATCTCAAACATCATCGACTACAGACCTAATTAGTACTATAGTTTCGGTGATTTTTTTAATGTTAGGTCCAGCAGTGTCACGTTCTCTTATTCATTCTGGTTTTACTAGTTTAATTTTGTGGGCATTACTAGCCCTTTTTCTTATATTTCTAATAGGAATAATTATCACATCCATAAAGAAATAAGTGCTGTTTATAAAGCAGCAAGGATAAGAAAAAGCCGCAATGCGTAAATCTTGTGTACCAATGCGAATTCTTTGACGAATCAAGTCTTCGTAACAATTGATAGCATACTCGTTAAATCCTAGCGATCGCACAAAATTAAGATATAGTCCAATCTTCTAAACACAAATTAGGAACTCTCTCAAAATCTTTCCGGTTTCCAGTAACTAAAATCCCATTCACTGACAGCGTAATTGCCGCAATGCGTAAATCTTGAGTGCCAACGCGAATTTTATGTTTAACTAATTCAGCATAAACATTACAAGCTTTAGTATCAAATTCAAGCAGGTTTATATTTTTGAAATATTCTATTTCATCCCATAATCCCTTGTATCCCCATATTAATTTGTCATATTTAGAAGCTTGATTGTTATATTTATTGATAACATTTAACTTTCTCCTCGAATGTAATCACTGTTATGGCTAAATTTTCAGGATTATGCTGGCTTATGCGTTGCGTGACTAGTGGATGACTATGTTGAAATAACGAAACATGGTCTGTATCTAATATCCACATAATACTTACTTTGTCTCATTCTTTAAGTCAATTTGACTCCGTTCAGCTTCTATGTATTCCAGCACCTCAGGAAAAAGAGGGTTATCTTTGTGCATTCCCGCAAATTTCATCCAAGTATGTTCAGTTTGGGGAAGCTCAATTTCCAAAGTTACTATTTCTGGTTCTCGTTCTTGTAAAAGTTGAATTAGTTTCTCTAGCGCTTCTTCTTTAGTCACACCAAAGCCTTTAAAGTCTGGCAAGCCTACCACTGTCGCACTAACTCCGCCATCTTGTTGATTTTCAATTAGCACATCATAAGTTAACTTGGGTGCAGTATTGTTAGGATAAGTTTTTACAGTTAAATTCATAATATTTTGAACCTTGAAGTTTTATATTGATTATAACTGCTCACCTACTGACTGCTAACCTTTAGTTTGTAGTGTTAGCGTAGCGTCTCATAGAGAGGATAAAGCTCTCAAATTAGCACGCTTTGTGCTGACTACAAACCTTTAATTATTTATACTAGGTTTATTCCTCTACAGTTTTATTTTTATCATATTGTCTTTTGCGATCGCTCCAATGATTTACAACCAATCAGAGTTTGATTTACGCTGTGAATGGGGCCCCCAAGGAGTTGCTCAACTCGCTCCTATCAGTGATGTAATTGTGATAGTTGACGTTCTCTCTTTTTCCACCTGCGTGGAAATTGCCACCAACAATGGCGCGATAATTTTTCCCTACGCCATGAGAGATGAATCTGTCATAAATTATGCTAAGTCAGTGCAAGCAGAGTTAGCAAGTCATAGACAACGTTGGACTACAACAGGATATTCTCTCTCGCCAAAATCGGTAACTCAGATTCCTGCTGGAACTAGACTAGTTTTACCCTCACCTAATGGTTCTTTTCTGACTTTACATACTGGGAATACACCTACTTTGGCTGGTTGCTTGCGAAATTGCCAAGCTGTAGCTAAGGTTGCTCAAAAGTATGGTGATAAAATCGCTGTGATTCCTGCGGGTGAGAGGTGGAAAGAAGATGGTAGCCTACGACCTGCATTTGAAGATTTAATTGGTGCTGGGGCAATTCTCAGTTATTTAGATGGTAATTTGTCACCAGAAGCTAAAGCGGCTGTGGCAACATTTCAGGCTTTCCAGCAGGATTTACTGGGGTACTTGAAAAAATGCAGTTCGGGTAAAGAGTTGATTGAAAAAGGTTTTGAGTCAGATGTTGAACTCTCAGCCGCCTATAACGTTAGTGATTGTGTGCCTTTATTTACTGACAATGCTTATGTAAATTCCAGGCTACACACTTAATCAAAGGTCACATTGATTGGTTTGGCAATATTTGGCATTATTTATAAATTCTTGCAAATTTCTCAAGGGAATTATCTGCAATGCTGACCCACCCTGTACTTGGGCAGTGATGTAAGCAAACTTTTGCCCACGATAAAACTGGTCACGTCCAACTTTGGTGACATACCGAGACTTTTGGAAGTCATTGGCAATGTTGGAATTATAAATATTTTGTAACAATTTGATTGCATTAGCATTTTTTGTGGTGAATTTGAGACGATCGTCACCACTAACGGTTATTCCTTCTTTGGTCACTGTCCCATTTTGTTCTGTAACATCAGCATAAAAGTATAAATTTCCCTTTGTACCCTCATAACCGTGGGCTTCGCTGTTGTATCTCAGAGTTGGTAGCTGTGATCGAGTTTTTGCCCATTTAACAACGGTGCTAATATTTTGTTCTGGAAGCGCATTTGCAGGAGTGGCAGCTAAAATAACTGCGATCGCAGACAAAGTAGCATTGAATAAATAGTTAAATTTAGAACTTTTGTGCATAGTATTTTCCGGTTAAAGAATGCTGATAGCTAATGCTTAAACCACCACAATTTGAGAATTTTTTCCAGGATGGTGTTATTTCTTAATATTCAGTCATTAGTAGCAAAAACAACTTAACATTGACTAATGACTACTGTCTCCTGACGTTGCTGGAGGGAATTTGGTTTCAACTGAGATTTTGCCCAAATTGCAATAATTGTCGGGTGGACACTACCATAAACATCAAAATCGAGGTTTTCGGCATCGGTAGACCATGCCTACCCTAGTACTGAGTTACAAAACTTATATTTTATCTCAGCAAATAAGAGGATCTATTTTTGAGATTGCATGGATAAAAGCTACATGTTCTACACACTTCTTAATAAACCCGCCTTGAGAACGCAAAACGTTTTAATCTAAAAGCTAACCGGGTTAATTTACTGGCAGTTTTGCAGGCAGTACTCTCAAGCTCATAAAGCATAGACACACCGATGTGTCAAGCCTCAAAACGATCCAGACTTAACACATAAACGCTTATGATGGGAGTTTTACAAATCCGATGAGTGTTAAGGCGAGTGGTGGAAGCTCAGTTGCGCGTCCGCAACTATATCAAACCCTAGCTGTTGCGACAATTACCCAAGCGGAGCAGCAAGACCGCTTTTTGGGAAGTGGTGAACTAAATGAACTGGCAAGCTATTTTGCATCTGGTGCAAAGCGTCTAGAAATTTCCCAGAGGCTTACGGAAAATGCCGAGATTATCGTATCTCGAGCTGCCAACCGGATTTTTGTCGGTGGTTCGCCAATGGCTTTTTTAGAAAAGCCTAGAGCAGTAGAAATAGTACCTGTTAGTGCTGGTGCTAATGTTCAACAAGGGATGCAACTGGGAACTGTAACCTACGTTGAAAGTCGTGGTGGGTTCCTAGAAAATTTACGCTCAATCTTTAACTCATCCCCCAGTGGGCCGACACCTCCAGGTTTCAGACCAATTAACATTGCCCGTTATGGTCCGAGCAACATGGCCAAGAGCTTGCGGGATTTATCCTGGTTCTTGCGCTACGCTACTTATGCGATCGTTGCTGGCGACCCCAACATCATAGCGGTGAACACACGAGGTTTGCGGGAAATAATTGAAAATGCCTGCTCTGGTGAAGCAACGCTAGTAGCTTTGCAGGAAATCAAAGTTGGGTCACTTTCCTTTTTCCGCAATGATCCTGAGGCTACAGACATTGTGTCTCAGTACATGGATGTTTTGCTAACAGAATTCAAAGCAGCCACACCTTCAAATAAACTGCGTCAACGCCCCTCTAGCGACCAGCAAGGGTTGGAACTACCGCAAATTTACTTTAATGCGGCAGAACGGCGTCCCAAGTTTGTGATGAAGACTGGGTTATCAAGTAGCGAAAAAAATGAGGTAATCAAGGCCGCATATCGGCAAATCTTTGAGCGCGACATTACCCGTGCTTATAGCTTGTCCATATCTGACCTAGAATCCAAGGTAAAAAATGGCGACATCTCCATGAAGGGATTTGTTCGTCGTCTAGCTAAATCTCCCCTTTACCAAAAACAGTTTTACCAGCCTTTTATTAACAGCCGAGTCATTGAACTAGCTTTCCGTCACATTCTGGGACGGGGACCAAGTAGCCGAGAAGAAGTACAAAAATACTTCTCGATTATTTCTAATGGTGGTCTGCCAGCCTTAGTAGATGCCTTAGTAGATTCTGCTGAATACAGCGACTATTTTGGTGAAGAAACAGTACCCTACCTCCGGGGTCTGGGTCAAGAAGCACAAGAATGTCGCAATTGGGGCCTGCAGCAAGACCTGTTTAACTACAGTGCGCCTTTCCGCAAAATACCTCAGTTCATTACCACATTTGCTGCTTACGAACAACCGCTACCAGATCAGCATCCTTACGGTTCTGGGAATGACCCCTTGGAAATTCAGTTTGGGGCGATTTTCCCGAAAGAAACTCGCAACCCCAGCACCAGTCCGGCTCCTTTTGGTAAGGATACCAAGCGCATCCTAATTCACCAAGGAGCAGGGATTAATAACCAAAATAGTAATCCCAAGGCGCGGGGTGAAGCTCCTGGGACCCTTGGGCCTAAGGTGTTCAAATTAGATCAACTGCCTGGTACTATTGGTAGAAAGGCTGTCAAAGGTTCTAGCGTCAGATTCTCCGAAAGCTCCACGCAAGCAGTGATTAGAGCTGCTTACCTGCAAGTTTTCGGTCGCGATGTCTACGAAGGTCAGCGCCCGAAGGTATTGGAAATCAAGCTGGAAAACGGCGACATCTCTGTACGGGAGTTTATCCGTGCTTTGGCTAAGTCGGATGTATTCCGCAATCTGTACTGGTCATCGCTGTATGTTTGTAAAGCGATCGAGTATATTCACCGCCGCTTGTTGGGTCGTCCGACTTATGGTCGTCAAGAAATTAACAAGTACTTTGACATCGCTGCCAAACAAGGCTTTTACGCGGTGGTTGATGCCATTATTAACAGCGTAGAATACAGCGAAGCATTTGGTGAAGATACAATTCCTTACGAACGGTATCTGACTCCTGGTGGTGTAGCAGGGCGACAATTGCGCGTTGGTAGCATTCGTGATGATGTTGCCGCGAAAATCCAGAAGGAAGTAACGCCGAGCTTTGTGACACTGGGTACAGTCACAGAAAAGCGGTCAGAACCAGATATTCAGTTCCGCATTAACCAAGGTGTTAGCAAGCAACGAGAACAAACCAAAATCTTTAAACTGGTGGCCAATACCAGTGATAAAGTTGCAGTAAAAACCTTGATCAGCGCTGCCTATCGTCAGATATTTGAGCGGGATATTGCCCCCTACATTGCCAAAAACGAATTTACAAAATGGGAAAGCAAGCTGGGGAACGGCGAAATCAGCGTGAAGGAATTTATTGAAGGTTTGGGTTACTCTAACCTCTACCTGAAAGAGTTCTACACACCCTACCCCAACACCAAAGTGATTGAGTTGGGAACCAAACACTTCCTGGGACGTGCGCCACTAGACCAAGCAGAAATCCGCAAGTATAACCAGATTTTGGCTACTCAAGGTATTCGTGCTTTTATCGGTGCCCTGGTAGATAGTGTGGAATATAACCAGGTATTTGGTGAAGATACGGTGCCTTACCGTCGCTTCCCGACCCTACCTGCGGCAAACTTCCCAAATACGGAGAAGTTGTACAACCAGCTTACCAAGCAAAATGATGACGTGGTTGTACCGAGCTTTAAGCCAGTGCAAACCCGCGTCGGAGTGAGTAATGATACAGCGCTTTCGATACAGGCGATCGCAGATATATCAACACAAACAAATGGTATAAACCAGAGTAAGCCCTCATTTGCTGAACTAGGTCGTTCCTACAACGATGGTAGCGGACAATCCGTGGAGCTAGGTGAGCGTAAACATGCACGCATTTACCGTCTGGCAGAGAGCACTAACCAAACCGAAAGACAACAGGCAATCAACGCCATTTACTGTCAAGTGTTGGATGTTAGCGGTGAAGTGCCTGATAATTTCCGCCGTACTGACCTAGAGGGCAAACTCCAGAATGGTGAAATTTCCGTCCGGGAGTTTGTGCGTGAACTAGCCAGTTCCCAAATCTATCGCCAGCGCTTCCACATACCTTATCCTCATGCCAAGGTAATTGAGTTCCTCTTCCGTCACCTGTTGGGGCGTACACCCACAACTCAGGAAGAAATTCGCCAGTATAAGAAGCTGCTAGCTGATAGTGGTTTGTCGGCTGCTGTAGAAGCAATAGTCGAAAGCCCAGAATATAGCCGCTACTTCGGTGAAGATGTTGTGCCTTACAACCGTTTCCCATCTCTGCCAGCAGGTAACTACCTCGGCAGTGTACAGGCGGCTGAATAGGGAATAGGGATTGGGGATTGGTGACTGAGGAGTTAATTTTCTTCTCAATGCCCAATACCCAATATCCCTTCGTAACCTTTCGTAATATTGCTCTCAGATTACAGCTAAAACAGGGAATTCTGAAAAGCAATATTACAAAGTGTTAAGATCAGTCATAAATGCTCAACAGAATGCCGGAAAATGTTTTGCGGAAGGTAACTGAGTTTAAAAGCTTGTGTACTTGTGTTGACTCAAGAAAACTCCTAATTCATTAGCTATAGCAGTTATTAAACTGTTGTATCTAAAAAGAACTAGAGAATAAACTCAGTGAACCAAATTAAAGTCGTACCAGTTTAATCAAATCCTGGTTTCATTCGTATTGGAGGAATCCATTAATGAGTATCGTCACGAAAGCTATCGTGAATGCTGACGCAGAAGCTCGCTATCTCAGCCCTGGTGAATTGGATCGGATCAAATCCTTTGTTGCCAGTGGTGAACGCCGTGTGCGGATTGCTCAAGTTTTGACAGAAAATCGTGAACGGCTGGTTAAGCAAGCTGGCGATCAACTGTTCCAAAAGCGTCCTGACGTTGTGTCTCCTGGTGGTAACGCTTACGGTCAAGAATTGACTGCTACTTGTCTACGTGACCTAGATTACTACCTCCGCCTCGTTACCTACGGTATCGTTGCTGGTGATGTTACACCCATTGAAGAAATTGGTGTTATCGGTGCCCGTGAACTGTACAAGTCCTTGGGAACTCCGATTGATGGTGTTGCTGAAGGTATCCGTGGGCTGAAGAATGTAGCTGGTACATTGCTGTCTGGTGATGACGCTGCTGAAGCTGGTGGCTACTTCGACTACTTAGTTGGCGCCCTGCTATAGAGTGATGCTGTTTCCCTGCCGAAACAGAAGTATTGCAATACAGTTGGAAATAAGGAATTAACAACATGGCTCAAGACGCGATTACCGCTGTCATTAACTCCGCAGATGTTCAAGGTAAATACTTAGACGCTACTGCTTTACAGAAGCTAAAAGGCTATTTCTCTACTGGCGAACTGCGGGTACGTGCTGCTAGCACCATCAGCGCCAACGCTGCTGCGATCGTCAAAGAAGCTGTAGCAAAATCTTTGCTATACTCTGACATCACTCGTCCCGGTGGCAACATGTACACCACCCGCCGCTATGCTGCTTGCATCCGTGATTTGGATTACTACCTCCGCTATGCCACCTACGCTATGTTAGCTGGCGATCCTTCCATTTTGGATGAGCGTGTATTAAATGGCTTGAAGGAAACCTACAACTCTTTAGGAGTTCCCGTTGGTGCTACCGTGCAAGCTATCCAAGCAATCAAGGAAGTAACCGCTAGCTTGGTTGGTTCTGATGCTGGTAAGGAAATGGGTGTTTACTTAGACTATATCTCTTCTGGCTTAAGCTAAGAACTAGTTTGCGCTTAAGAATTTAGGTGCGGCTTTATTAAGGTCTGGAAATCAACTGTGAGTGCTAGAACGTTATATTGCTTATCTTGGTAAATTATCAGTGATGAGTGTTGCTGGTCTAGTATTGATGTTTGATTTCCAGCCTTTGAATATTAAAAGATTTGCACTCAAAGATTTTGAGATAAAAAAAGTTTTCACAAAGTATACAGGAGACTTTCAGAACATGTCCCGTTTGTTTAAAATTACTGCTCTAGTTCCCAGCCAAACCCGAATTCGTACCCAACGCGAACTACAAAATACTTACTTCACTAAGCTAGTTCCCTATGAGAACTGGTTCCGCGAACAGCAACGCATCCAAAAAGCAGGTGGCAAAATAATTAAGGTGGAACTGGCAACAGGTAAGCAAGGTGCTAATACTGGCTTGTCGTAATTCTGTAAATAGAACGTTATTTTAGAGAATTAGTAAGAGGTCAGCAAAGACCTCTTTTTTGTCGAGAATGTATTTAATTAACTTTTATAATACATATATTTTCTGTACACTTCCGTATATGTACCCTGTTTGAAGTAAATATCTATAGCGATCGCAATTTATCCGAAATATTGATCGAGCGGTGTATTGAAGTTGACAACTATAAGATTTATGGTTGTAAAGCCTACTTATGAGTTATAAGTTATGATTTATGAGTTTTATTGCTAACTCCTAATTCCTAACTTTTTACCCGTACTGATCGTGAATCTACGCCGCCTGATTCCAATTTTTGATAGTTCAGTCTCCAACTGGGCATTAGAAGCGCGGTTGTTGCGCTGGTTAACGTTGATTTGGCTGTTCGTCGGCTTGATCATGCTATTTTCAGCATCCTATCCTGTGGCTGACGCCCGTCATCATGACGGGCTGTACTACTTTAAGCGTCAACTGCTTTGGGTGTTAGTTTCTTTAATCGGATTCAATATTATTGTTAATTTCCCATTACAAAAAATTTTGGGACTATCCCATTGGTTTTTGTTACTGTTTTTGGCGTTAATTTTTGTCACACTGATCCCAGGATTGGGAAGGAAGGCTTTTGACGCAGCGCGTTGGATAGCGATCGGGCCAATTCCGATTCAACCCTCAGAATTAATTAAACCCTTTTTGGTGCTGCAAAGTGCGCGGCTTTTTGGTCAGTGGGAACGAATCAGTTGGCGGGTTCGCTTGGCTTGGTTGGGTATTTTCGGTCTGGTACTTTTAGGAATTCTTGCCCAGCCTAACTTAAGTACAACAGCACTTTGCGGCATGACTATTTGGCTAATTGCCCTAGCAGCTGGGTTACCTTACAAGTACCTGGGAGGAACAGCAATTGGCGGAGTGATGTTGGCAATCCTCAGTATTAGTATTAAAGAGTACCAGCGTAAGCGGGTGATGTCATTCCTGAATCCGTGGGCGGATGCTACAGGAGATGGCTACCAGTTAGTGCAAAGTCTACTAGCCGTAGGTTCTGGTAGAACTTGGGGAGCCGGATTTGGGCTTTCCCAACAAAAGCTGTTTTATTTACCAATTCAGGATACCGATTTTATTTTTGCAGTGTTCGCTGAAGAGTTTGGCTTTGTTGGCAGTATGGTGTTGTTGGTACTTTTAGCTACATTCGCCACTCTCGGATTAATTGTGGCGCTGAAGGCTAAAAATATAGTGCATCGATTGGTAGCGATCGGCGTGACGATTTTGATGGTAGGACAATCATTGCTCCACATCGGTGTTGCTACAGGTTCTTTACCAACTACTGGCTTACCTTTGCCCATGTTTAGTTATGGTGGCAATTCCATGATTGCCAGCTTAATAGCTGCTGGGTTGCTGATTCGGGTAGCACGCGAAAGTAGTGAAGCTGAGGTAGTACCGTTGCGAAAACCCCTGTTGGAAAATGGGCGCAGACGCCGAGCTTTTCAGAAAAATAGGAATTGAGCTAGTACGCTCTTTGCACGATCAAAATTGAATAGATTATGGAAGACTTAAAAAAAACAATAATCAACTACTCCAGCACAGACCTCGAACAGCGCAAAAAGTGGTATTCTCCAGCAGCAGAAGCTTACAACAAGGCAAGACCCCGCTATCCTCAGGATTTGATTCAGCAAGTTGTGGAAGTTGCTCAACTCTCCACAGACTCAAAAATTCTGGAAGTGGGATGTGGCCCTGGAACTGCAACAGTAGCGCTCGCTCAATTGGGTTGCTCAATGATTTGCTTAGAACCAAACCCAGATTTTTTCCAGTTAGCTCAACAGAATTGTCAACCGTATTCCAATGTAGAGATTCATAACACATCCTTTGAAGAGTGGGAACTCAAGCCATTTGAATTTGATGCCGTCTTAGCAGCAACTTCTTTTCATTGGATATCACCAGAAGTTGGATATCCAAAAGCTGCAAATGCCCTACAACAAAATGGCTACCTGATTTTATTGTGGAACAAGGAACTTCAACCGAGCCACGAAGTGTATCAAACTTTATCGCAAGTCTATCAACTACATACTCCATCTCTTGACCGATATGAAGACCAAGAAACTCAAGAATATATCTTGAGACAATTAGGAAATATGGTCATTGATTCGGGGCAATTCAAAGACTTGATATCCGGACAAGTTATATCAGAAGTAACCTACACTGTCGATGAATATTTAACACTTTTGAATACTTACTCGCCATATATAAAATTAGATCCACACAACAAAGAGTCTTTATTTTCGGGATTGAGGCATCGCATAGAAAATGATTTTGGAGGCAGTCTTCAACTTTCATATATCTCTGCTTTTCACATCGCCCAAAAAGTTACCTTAGAGGGAAGGGAGTCTTAAACGGGCTATTGTTGCGTGGTAAAGTAGATGGAATTGGGTTAATGCTAGGTATAGGAGTAGGAGTAGGCACCACTTTTTTGATGACTGTGATTGCAAATCCTCTTTGCTGGGGTTGTTGCTTGCCAGATATGTCATTAACTTGCAGTGCGATTTGAGGCGGGAAGGCTTGATTGACTGGAAGTTTTATTGAGTCAACTGGTTTAACGTCATTGCCGTATGGCAAAAGTTTAACCTGAATATTTTCTCCCTCTACTCTCCAACTTAGAGTAGTAAATTCCCCTTCTTTGAGAACCAGATTTGGTTGCTCACTACCGTTGATTCTAAAAGAGATAATCTTAAATGGTTTTGGTAATATTTCAATTTTTGATTCAGTCTTTTTAAAACTATTTTTTTGACTTCCATTGTTAGAAAAAGCTTTTATTTGAAACGCAAAGTTTCCGGCTTTATTTGCTGGTAGAGGAATATTTTTACATCGCAGTTGTTGATTTTGTTGTGTACATAGTTTTTGAAGTTTAGGGTCGGTAATCTTACCTTGATTAAATTTATAAGCAATTTGTTGACCATAGGATGTACCATCATCTGCACTGCCAGCAATTTGAATTTGTGCTAACAATAATGGACGGGCAATTGTCCAACTAAAAAGAATATTTTGACCTTTTGTATATAGTGGTTTATCTGTTTGGAAACCAACTACTTCAGCAATTTGTTTTTCAGCTATTTCTACTTGTGTTGTTTGACTTACTACTTGGTTCTTTGGAGAAAATAATTGTATACCATTACGATAAAACGCTTGTAAATCAAAAGTGTAATTACCTTTTGTTTTCACTCCAGTTTTAACGTTGCTACAAATTAGCTCTTGTTTTTCTTGCACCTGACAAGGAGGTATTTCATTAGCACTTCCTTTGCCTAGTGTTTCAGGAATACCATTGCTAAAGTCATAGGTAATAGGCTGAATAGGTTGCGAACTTTTGGCCGTCAGAACCAACTTTTGCAACTGTTGATAGTTGTGAATGTCCCACTTTAAAGCTACCTCATCCTCCTCTTCAGTAATTCGAGGGTTATTGGCACTAAAATTTTCTAATCTCAAAGGATCAGGATTTAAAATTCGCCAAATGATAAATCCTATCCCTCCGAGTAAGCCCAAAATTGCCAAAATTAACAGAATAAATTGCCACAATGGACGGGGTTTCCATACCAAAGTTCCCTGAGGCAATGTGTTAGGTAAGGGTAAATTTTGTTCGTCTTTGATATCGAGTTGAAAGTTGACCACTAGCCCTGTGCCAAACCACGGTCTTCGCCACCAAGGTCTGGGTTTGACCGTCAAATTGGCGGCAGCACTTCTATTAGGTAATAATCTTACTTCAGTCGGATCAAATTTGTAAGTATATAGTTCTTCTTCGTCTCGACTTTTTAAACTTAATATTAGTTCGCGAACTATATTGCCCTGGTTCGTTAGTGATAATTCGTACTTGCCAAGACTACGGCTAACTTGTCCTAAGATGGTATTAAGTTCTATATCTAGGCGATAATTTGTCGGAATCTGGATGTACACCAAATCCAGCAGTACTAAGTCTGGAGAGCTTTCTGAATACAAGCGGATTGTTGGAGAATAGTTTCCCGCAAGGGTATCTCCAGGTGGATGAAATTTCAACAATATTTGACCTTGAGTACCAGGGTTGAGTTCTAGTGCACTCACATCAGACACCAACCCTGGCCCCTCAAGTCCAGTTGCAGGATAATTGATTGTGAACCAGTCATTATCTAAATCTGGGCAACTCAAGCGGAACCTGTCTACGAGATAAGAGCGATTGTCAACTATCACCTCCACTTGCAGAGGCTGACTAGGATTGAAAATTAGCGGCTTGTTGGGGTTGGTGTTAGGTCTAATGGAAAATGTCGGGTCATTCACCCGAATTGCGGTCTGTTCTTTTAGTAAAACCTTAATTTGGTTTGGGAAGGTTACGGGAGTGTCTTGTGGATAATGTAGAGGAGAATCTACGACTAGTGTATAGTCATAGGTTCCTGGGAGAGCATTTGCGGGGATTTGAAATTCAAATGTTATTTCGTCACTATTCTGTTGGGGAGCTAATGCTAAACTTTCTCTAGGAGAACTAGACCAACCGATTAAATTTTGAAATACTTCGTCAAAAACAAAATATAAATCAATAACCGCACTCTGGTCTCCCTGATTGATTACAACAACATACAGTTGAATGGTATCTCCTGGCATCCCAAATTGAATTCCAGGTGGGTTGATAATAACTTCCAGTGGATTGAATTTAGCTTGCATGTGATCGACTCCCTTATTTGATGCGGTGTAGTTTGACCTGAAAATCTTCACTACCACTCACAATCATGGTTCCTTGATTACTTTTCAAGTCGATACTATTGATTTTTTTAGAGCTTTGGTAAATTGTTTTACCTTCTGCTGCCTTTGTTTTGTCGAGCTTATGTTCGGAGGTTAAGTACCAAACCACTACTCGTCCATCATCGCCACCACTTACTAACAGACTACCATCATCACTAAATGCCAGACTATGCACAGATGTTTTTGATGCTGGCCAGCGGTCTAGTGGTGAACAATTGAGTTCATTAACTTTTTCCTGCGGATTCGGATTTTTGATAGTTTGGCACTGATTTAAATTCCAAATCGTAATAAATCCCGCAGAATCGGAGGTTGCTAAGATTTTTTCTGCCGAGTTAGGAACGAAAGCTAATCCCCAAATATAGTCTTCACGCCCAACTAATGGATCTAATTTTTCTAGATTTTGGACTGATAAACCTGGGAATTGTTTATCAGATTGAGTTCGATTCCACTGCCATAATATGAAACGCTTAAAGTTTCCAGCAATTACTAGAGTTTTTGCATCTGGGCTAAGATTTAATGCCCGGACTTGGAAACCTGATAGTTTCAATGTACTTTGTACGTCGATAACTTCTCGCGGTTCTGGCAGAAAATCGGTGTTAGACGCTGGTCTTGACCATAATCTAACTTTACCACTGCCATAACCACTGAATAAGTTAAGTGAGTTTGAGGTGAAAGCTAGGTCAAAAACGCGATCGCCTTTTGCCTTTGGATCTTTAAGGTCTTGAAGTTCGCTGCTCTTTGCACCTGAAGGGACATCTCTTAGTTCAATTACACCATTATCTAAACCAACAGCAACACGATCATTTTGTAACGGCATGAAGCGTAAAACTTCTACAGCGTCGTCAGTAATCGCCATTAAACCTTTAGGCTGTTGCGCTTTATCACAAGCAACAGGCCCCCCAGCATATGTTACTCTATCGTCGGGGTCTAACCTATCAGCACCGATGCTCCAAAGTCTTAAGGTGCAATCATCTGAGCCACTGACCACAGATAAACCAATACCACTAAAACGCACTGAATTCACAGAACGTGTATGCATTACATCTCTTGGTTGCAGTATCCATGCTAGGAGTGCGGCTAATAATGCGATCGCAGCCAGCTGTAGCCATAGAGGTATAATTGGCAGAGCCTCCACTTCTAATGTCTGCGTGGCAGGGTCTGTACTCCCTAAACGTTGGTCGGATAATTCAGATTTGGCCTCCAGCAACAAAGTTTTGCCGATTCCTACCCAAGGGCGTTTTGTTTTAACATCAAGAATGACTTTACTTGTCTCTCCTAGATGGAGATTGGCAATTTCGGGAAGTTTTTTGAAACTACATTTTCGCCAGTCTCTACCTTGCACTTGTAGATTAATTTCCTGATTCAGGTTACTAGCGTTTTTAAATAGTAATTCAAAGGAAGCTGTATCTGACTTCCAGTCAGGCAACCATGCCGATTTACTAGGAATTTTCAGGTGTTTTTGTGTAATACCAAAGTTTATAAAACCCACAGGCAAGACTTCAACATTACCTTCAGCACTAGTTGGATAACCATTATTGCTAACAGCTTCAATAGTAAAAGGATAATTTTGACTGGGCGCTTGTACTACAGAAGGAGGTTGGCATTGGAATGTCACTTCTGCTAAACCACCTGCTTCTAAGAATAATCGGCGTTCTGCACTACCTGTTAGCCAAGAAGGATCAACGCCTGTAAAACGTAGTACCACATCGGTAGGTTGTTGCCCCAAGTTCCGCACCCGAACTGGTATATCTACAGAATTTCGGGGATAAACTTGGAACTCCCGCACAGGCAATTCCACACTTAAATGTGTTGGTCTGTTGTCTCGCTCGATTTTTAGCCTCAGCACAAGTCTTGACTGCTGTGCTAATTGCGGTGAAAAAATCTTCACCATCAGGTTGACAGTACCGACAAATCCCGGAATGGGTGTATTGTATATGAAGACTTGGAATATTGTACTACTGCCTGGTGGCTTCGCTGCTGCCACCTCTGGTTCGAGTCGATACCAGAGATATCCTGTGTTCCGGGTTTCTCCTGCTGCGGTAACTTCTATCTGAAAATTGACAAAGCGATCGCTGTCATTATTGACAGTTACCTCAAATGAGACAGGAGTATCACCTGGACGAAAGGTTAGGTTTTGAGTAGAAAGACTGGCATTAATAACACTTTTTTCCATGCTATTATTTATACTTCTTTAGTATTTTGCATGACTAAGACTCTTAAAAAATTAATATCTGCGAAAATGCCACAATAGTTCTTTTGGTTTGATTATTCAAATGTATATATTCAATATTGTGTAATAAATTTGTCAATTTATAAAATTCATTTTCAGAAAAGCTATATATTCAAGTCCAAATTCATCAATTGGATATCTGGTACTATTCCCAACAAAACTTGCTAAACCGGGTTTATGGTCGGAAAATTGAGGTTTTCAGGTTAAACCAGCATCAAACCTGATTTTTGATGCCCATGCTAAATATGAGTTGAGCAACTTAGTAAAATTACATAGTTTGATTGCTTTACAAAAGTGGCAACTTGCTAGATAATAGCAACGAAAGGGAAAGTAATTAGTAGTATAGTTTTTTAGTTATCGGTAGTTGTGTGAAAACCCTGTAATCCAAGGCTAAAGTCGGTTTGAGTTTCCCTCATCACCTAAGCTCAAAGTAAGAAAATGGCAACGCTACATACCTCACACTTGCAAGAAAATCACGCAACTTCCACCTCCAATACCCATAGTCTAGTCTTCATCGACATGGCAGTTGAAGACTATAGCGGTTTAGTCAATGGCGTGCTTGATAATACCCAAGTATTCCTGCTTGACTCCACAGACAACGGTGTAAAACAAATTACGGAAATTCTGGGGAGTTGGGCTGGCGAGAATTTGACTAATATTCATCTTGTCTGCCACGGTGCCCCAGGTTATTTACAATTGGGGAACACGCATCTAGGACTTGATACCCTCGATAAATACAGCCAGCAACTGCAACAATGGCAGAAAATATTTTTAGCCTCTACCAAAAGCGATAACCCTTGGAACTTACTCATCTATGGTTGCAAAGTGGCTTTTGGTGATGTGGGGGGAGAATTTGTCGAAAAACTGCACCAACTTACAGGAGCGAATATTGCCGCTTCCAAGAAGCTGATTGGCAATACAGCATTAAATGGGAACTGGGAGTTAGAAGTTCGCACTGCTGATATGGAAGTAAATCTTGCGTTTGCAGAAACAGTGCGAGAAGCTTACCCAGGGATACTGGCAACGTTCACGGTGAATAATACCGGAGATCCGGATGATGGTCATGCGAACAACGGCATCACCACACTCCGGGAGGCAATTAACTTAGCCAATGCCACTCCTGGGGATGATATCATAACCTTTGGGGGTGTATTTACGGATAAGACCCCAGATGTGATCACCCTCACCTCTGGACAACTGACGATTACCGATGATATTACCATCTTGGGGACTGGGGCATCTAAGCTGGCTGTGAGTCGCAAGAATGCCTCTACAATATTCGAGATATCGGGATTAGCCACAGGTGTCACTATTGATGGCTTGGCGATCGCTAGCGGCAGTATTAAGGTTAATAGAAATTCCATTCTCAGCCTAGCTAACACCAGTGTGTCTGGTAATATAGCAGAAAGTGGCATTTCTAACAGTGGTATCCTCGGTCTTACTAACACCAGCGTCTTTGGCAATACACAGGGCGGTATCTATAATGGTGGTACTCTCAGCCTAACTAACAGCAGTGTTTATGGCAATACCGGGGGAAGCGGCATTTTTAATGACGCTTCTAGTGGTAAAACTGGTACTCTTAGCCTAACCAATAGCAGTGTCTCTGGGAATACGGCAAACTCCGGTGGTGGCATCTATAATAAAGGCGGTACTCTCAGGCTGACCAATAGCACTGTCTCTGGCAATAGTGCAAAATTCGGTGGTGGCATTTTTAACGGAGATGATGGTAGTTATTTTTCCGGATTAGCTACTCTAACTAATAGCACCATCTCTGGCAATACAGCGTTAGAAGATGGCGGTGCCATATACAATGACAGTGCCTATGTGGGAAACAACATACTCACCCTAATCAATACCACAATTAATCACAACACAGCTGACTCAGATGGTGATGGTACTGGCAATGGTGGAGGTATTTTTAATAACGATAGGTCTGTTAGCAACGTCAATGTTAGTAACACCATTATTGCAGGCAATTTCGACAACTCCAAATCAGGTGATATAAACCCCGACGTGAGTGGTGGAGTGATTGACTCTGGCAATAACCTAATTGGCAATAATACTGGTAGCAGTAACTTTACGACCAGCACCCTCGTCGGCACAAGTGCTAGCCCCATTAACCCCAAACTCGGCCTGCTGCAAAATAACGGTGGTGCAACCTTAACTCATGCCTTACTTGCGGGTAGTCCCGCCATTAATGCTGGCAAGAATTCCTTAGTTTCAACTGGGTTCACCACTGACCAACGCGGTGCTGGATTTAACCGAGTATTCGACGGTGTTATTGATATTGGTGCTTATGAAGTCCAGCCCCCCACAACTAAGCCACCTGTTAATACTGACACAGTGGTGACTAATGCCAACGATTCTGGGGCAGGGTCATTGCGGCAGGCTATCCTCAATGCTAATGCTACTGTTGGGGCGGATACGATTACCTTTGCGGGTGTGTTCACCGATGCCACCCCAGATATCATCACCCTCACCTCTGGGAAATTGACGATTACTCATGATCTAACTATTTTGGGAACTGGGGCATCTAAACTCACCATTAGCGGGAATAATGTCTCAGGCGTGTTCGAGATATTGGGCACAGGCACAGATGCAAGCATTGATGGCTTGAAGATTGCTAATGCTAATGACCCCTTGGGCAGTATTTTGGTCAATAGTAATGCTAACCTTAGCCTGACAAGAAGCACTGTCTCAAACAATAAGGGGGTCGTAGGTGGTATATTTAACAGAGGCACTCTCAGCCTAACCGGAAGCACTGTCTCTGGCAATAACGGGTCGTCTTTAGGCGGAGGCATCTTTAACAAAGGCAATCTTAGTCTGACAGGAAGCACTGTCTCTAATAATAATGTATACGTAGGTTTCAACCCTGCCTATGGCGGTGGTATATTCAACATAGGCAAGCTCAGTATAACAGGAAGCACTGTCTCTAATAATAGTGCGTTCGCTAGTGGTCTTAATCGGGGAGGACCTGACCCTTATCCATCCTCTGGTGGTGGCATTTATAACTTAGGCAGCGTTGATATCACTCGCAGCACTGTCTCTAATAATAGTGCCGCAGACGGTGGTGGCATATCTAACTCAGGTACTTTTAGCCTGACGGGAAGCACTGTCTCTGCCAATAGTGCATACTACAACGGCGGTGGCATTTATAACAGCGGCACTCTCAGCCTTGCCAACGACACCATTACAGATAACACATCAAAAGGCTTTGTGGGGGATATAGGCGACGGTGGGGGCGTTTTCAATAAATCTGATGGGACTGTTATTGTTGGGAACACCGTCATTGCAGCCAATTTTGATATGATACCCAACCAGTCTTCTGAACCCTTTATCTTCAACCCTGACGTTTCCGGCAACTTTACCGATGCGGGTAATAACCTAATTGGCGATCGCACTGGTAGCACAGGTTTTACCACCAGCACCCTCGTCGGTACCAGCGCCAACCCCATTGACCCGAAACTCACCCCTCTGCAAAATAACGGCGGTGCAACCTTGACTCATGCATTACTTGCGGATAGTCCCGCGATTAACGCAGGCAAGAATGCTTTGATTCCAGCAGGGAGCACCACTGACCAACGTGGCGCTGGATTTGACAGAATATCTCAGGGTACAGTTGATATTGGTGCATTAGAGTTTAATGGGCTGAATGGAACCAATGGCGCTGATAATCTCGTGGGCAAGAACTATAGTGACATCATTAACGGTCAAGGCGGGAATGATACGATCACAGGGAATCAAGGCAACGATATCCTAACTGGTGGCGGCGGCAAGGATAAATTTGTTTACAACTTAGGTGACGGTGTTGATACAATTACCGATTTTGGGGGGTTAGGTAAAGGCTCAAATCCCTCGGCAGCAGTCATTGCTGAATTGGATACCCTGAAATTCCAAGGTACTGGATTAACTGCCAAAAATCTGCTACTTACGCAAAATGCTAGCAATCTGGAAGTCACCTTTGATGGGGTGGCTGATGACAAAGTTATCCTGCAAAACTTTTCTCTAGAAAACCTAGACAATTTATCAACGCTGGGAAATATCCTGTTTGATGGGCAAAGTAGCATTCGTGACAGCTTTGATGTCTTCGATGCCAACTCCACCCAAAGCGCTATCTTCAACAAAAACACAGTCACCTTTCTCAATGACCTAAATAACAATGTCAATGGCTTTGACAACTCAGCTGATGTGATTAATGGTCAGGGGGGTAATGACTACATCAATGGCAAAAGTGGCAACGACCTACTGCGCGGTGGTACGGGTAACGATACCCTAGTTGGTGGTGCAGATGATGACATCCTTGTTGGTGGTGCAGGTAACGATAGTCTTATCGGCGGTGCTGGCAATGACATTCTTATTGGTGGTGCAGATAACAATACCTTGACTGGCGGTAGTGGTAATGACCAGTTCATCTACCAAACCTTAAACTATTCCGGTGATACCATTACTGACTTTAATCAGAGCCAGGATAAGTTAATCTTTACTGACCTGTTTAAGAGCGTGGGCTATAGTGGCAGCAATCCCATCAGTGATGGCTACCTACAGTTTGTGCAATCAGGTACTTCTACACAAGTTAATTACTCTGCTGGTCATTATTCTGTTTACACCTTGGCAACTTTGAATAATTTTACGGCTACAAATCTGGTAGTCGGTACTAACGTCATCGTCTAGCGTTCAATTCTAGTCTGTAGCGATTGTCTTAATAATCAAGTGATTTGCCACTTTTTTCTAAGACAATAAGACACGCAGTAGATTCAATCAAGACAAAAAATTATGACCAAAGACGACTCCCAAGGTACTTACAAGTAATAAAATGCCCAGTTGTCGCTTTTGTCCTCCAGGCAAAAGCACCAAAATACTTGGTTTTGCCAACAATATCATTGAAACGGCTGGGCATTTTATTTTTTGGATGTCCCCAAACCACGCCAGCTAAAATTAGGCTTTTTGAAAAATCAGGAGAAACTTCACAATTGATTAACGCAGAGTTAGACGAAAAGGGCGATTTAAGAATTATTGGGCAAGACGGGGGCAAAGCAGCGATGCCTACGGCGGTAAACTACGCACATTGGGGCGATGAAGACTATGAATTTTAGTTAAATTGGTGTTTTGATGAACAGGAGCTATTAGACATCTCCGAAAACTAGCATAAAACCTGGTTTTTGATGCCCATGCTAAATATGAGTTGGGCAACTTAGTAAAATTACATAGTTTGCTTGCTTTACAAAAGTGGCAACTTGCTAGAAAATAGCAACGAAAGGGAAAGTAATTAGTAGTATAGTTTTTTTAGTTATTGATAGTTGTGTGAAAACCCTGTAATTACAAGGCTGAAGTCGGTTTGAGTTTCCCTCATCACCTAAGCTCAAAGTAACAAAATGGCAACGCTACATACCTCACACTTGCAACTAAATCACGCAACTTCCACCTCCAATACCAATAGTCTAGTCTTCATCGACATGGCAGTTGAAGACTATAGCGGTTTAGTCAATGGCGTGCTTGATAATACCCAAGTATTCCTGCTTGACTCCACAGACAACGGTGTAAAACAAATTACGGAAATTCTGGAGAGTTGGGCTGGCGAGAATTTGACTAATATTCATCTTGTCTGCCACGGTGCCCCAGGTTGCTTACAATTGGGGAACACGCATTTAGGACTTGATACTCTAGACGAATACAGTCAGCAACTGCAACAATGGCAGAAAATATTTTCAGCCTCTACTAAAAGCGATAATCCCTGCAACTTACTCATCTATGGTTGCAAAGTGGCTTTTGGTGATGCCGGGGGAGAATTTGTCGAAAAACTGCACCAACTTACAGGAGCGAATATTGCCGCTTCTGGTCACCTGATTGGCAATACAGCATTAAATGGGAACTGGGAGTTAGAAGTTCGCACTGCTGATATGGAAGTAAATCTTGCCTTTGCAGAAACAGTCCGAGAAGCTTACCCAGGGATACTGGCAACGTTCACGGTGAATAATACCGGAGACACGGATGATGGTCATGCGAACAACGGCATCACCACACTCCGGGAGGCAATTAACTTAGCCAATGCCACTCCTGGGGATGATATCATAACCTTTGCGGGTGTATTCACTGATACTACCCCAGATGTGATCACCCTCACCTCTGGACAACTGACGATTACCGATGATGTGACTATCTTGGGGACTGGGGCATCTCAACTGACTGTGAGTGGCAATAATGCCTCCAGGGTGTTTGAGATATCGGGATTAGCGACAGATGCCATGATTGATGGTTTGACCATTGCTAATGGTAATATCAATACCAACTACGGCAGTGGCAGCGGTATTCTAGTCGATGACAGTGCCATTCTTCGGCTCACTAACAGCACTGTCTCCCGCAATATGGGAGGTGGCATCTCTAATGCTAGCATCCTCAACCTAACAGGAAGTAGTGTCTCTGACAATACAAGAAGCGGGATCGTTAATGGTGGCTTCCTCGACCTAACGCAAAGCAGTGTCTCTGGCAATGCAGGAGAGGGTATTGGCAACGATGGTACAGTCAGTCTAACTAATAGCAGTGTCTCTAGCAATACAGGAGATGGCATCTCTAATTACGCTTTTGGCGCTTATCATTTAATTTCCTCTGGTTCCCTCAGCCTGACCAATAGCAGTGTCTCTGATAATACAGCATCAGGCATCTCTAACGTAGGCAGCTCTCTTAGACTTATTAATAGCAGTGTTTCTGGTAATACGGCAGGAGGCATTTCTAACTCACACCTCTCTGATACATATTTTGATGCCTCAAGTTCAGCAATCTTGATTAACAGTACTGTATCTGGTAATAAGGCAATCTCTAACGGTGGCGGCATATATAACAACGACACTCTCAGCCTTATCAACACCACGATTACCAATAACACAGCTGACTCAAACGGCGATGGTACTGGCGACGGTGGAGGTGTTTTCAACGATGGTGGAACTATCACTGTTGGGAACACCATCATTGCAGGCAACTTCGATAACTCTACCTCCGCTAATATCTACCCTGACGTGGCTGGAAGCTTCAGTGACTCCGGCAATAACTTGATTGGTAATAACACTGGTAGCACCGGATTGACCACCAGCACCCTGGTTGGCAGCAGTGCCAGCCCGATTAACCCCAAACTCGGCCCTCTACAAAATAACGGCGGTGCAACCTTTACTGATGCTTTACTTGCCGGTAGTCCCGCTATTAACGCAGGCAATAATTCTCTAGTTGCTGGTAGTGTTACTACTGACCAAAGGGGCATTGGATTTAACCGAATATCTGATAATACGGTAGATATTGGTGCTTATGAAGTCCAGTCCACTAGCCCACCACCTGTTAATACTGACACAGTAGTGACTAATACTAACGATTCCGGAGCAGGATCGTTGCGGCAGGCTATTCTCAATGCCAATGCTACTGTTGGGGCAGATACGATTACCTTTGCAGGCGTGTTCACCGATGCCACCCCAGATATCATCACCCTCACCTCTGGGAAATTGACGATTACCCATGATCTAACTATTTTGGGAAGTGGGGTATCTAACCTGACTATCAGTGGGAATAACGCCTCTGGCGTGTTTGAGATATCAGGTACAGGAACAGATACAAGCATTAATGGCTTGAAAATTGCTAATGCTAATGATGGCTTTGGTAGTATTCTGCTCAATAGCAATGCTAGCCTCAGCTTGACCAATAGCACTGTATCTAACAATAGTGGGTCGGTAGGCGGTATCTTTAACAGAGGTAGCCTTAGCCTGACTAACACTACTGTCTCTGATAATAGGGGATCGTCACTAGGAGGTGGTATATTTAACAAAGGTACCCTTAGCATAACGGGAAGCACTGTCTCTGGTAATACGGCAGATACTTATGGTGGCGGCATCTTTAACACAGGTAACCTCAGCTTAACGGGAAGTACTGTCTCTAGTAATTACCTGCCCACAGAAATCTCTAATGAGCGGCTGCCTGGCAATTTTTTAACAAATAGCTACGGTGGTGGCATCTTTAACACAGGCAACCTCAGCATAACCGGAAGCACAATCTCTAACAGTACCGCGATCAACGGCGGCGGCATCTTTAACCAAGGCACCTTCAACCTCAACAATAGTACTGTCTCTAGTAATACCTCCTATACAGAGGGCAACGGCATCTCTAACAAAGGCACCCTTACTCTCATCAACAGCACTATTACAAATAATGACATTTCTTCATATTTTAATGGTGATGCCCAGTCTTATGGTGGCAAGGGTAGCAGCGTTTTCAATGACTCTGATGGTAGTGTCATTGTTGGCAACACTATCATTGCAGGCAACTTTGGCTTAGAGGGCGACGTTTCCGGCAAGTTTACCGACCTCGGCAGTAACCTGATTGGCGATCGCACTGGTAGCACAGGTTTTACCACCAGTACCCTCGTCGGCACCAGCGCTAACCCCATTAACCCCAAACTCACCCCTCTGCAAAATAACGGTGGTGCAACCTTGACTCATGCATTACTTGCGGATAGTCCCGCAATTAACGCAGGCAAAAATGCTCTGATTCCAGCAGGGATCACCACCGACCAACGTGGCGCTGGATTTGACAGAATATCTCAGGGTACAGTTGATATTGGTGCATTAGAGTTTAACGGGCTGAATGGAACCAATGGCGCTGATAATTTAGTGGGCAAGAACTATAGTGAGATCATTAACGGTCAAGGCGGGAATGATATCATTACAGGTAATCAAGGCAACGACGTCCTAACTGGTGGTGGCGGCAAGGATAAATTTGTTTACAACTTAGGTGACGGTGTTGATACAATTACCGATTTTGGGGGGTTAGGTAAAGGCTCAAATCCCTCGGCAGCAGTCATTGCTGAATTGGATACCCTGAAATTCCAAGGGACTGGATTAACTGCCAAAAATCTGCTCCTCACCCAGAATGGTAACAATCTGGAAGTCACCTTTGATGGGGTGGCTGATGACAAAGTTATCCTGCAAAACTTTCCTCTAGAAAACCTAGACAACCTATCAACGCTGGGAAATATCCTGTTTGATGGGCAAAGTAGCATTCGTGACAGCTTTGATGTCTTCGATGCCAACTCCACCCAAAGCAGCATCTTCAACAAAAACACAGTCACCTTTCTCAATGACCTAAACAACAATGTCAATGGTTTTGACAACTCAGCTGATGTGATTAATGGTCAGGGGGGTAATGACCGCATCGACGGCAAGAGTGGCAACGACCTGCTGCGCGGTGGTACGGGTAACGATACCCTGGTTGGTAGTGCTGGTGATGACATCCTAATTGGCGGTAAAGGAAGTAATAACCTCAGTGGTGGTGCTGGTAATGACATCCTGCTTGTTGGTGATTATGATGCTGATTACTCTTCTGATGATCAAGAGCAGAATGATATCCTTTATGGCGGTAGTGGTAATGACCAGTTTATCTATCAAAGCTATAGCACTAATAATATAATCATTGACTTTAATCAGAGTGAAGATAAGTTAGTTCTTACTAACGTGTTTAAGAATCAGGGCTACACTGGCAGCAATCCCATTGCTGATGGCTATCTACAGTTTGTGCAATCGGGTACTGCTACAAAAGTTAATTACTCTTCCTTTAATAATGGTGGTTATTTCGATGAAACCTTGGCGACTTTGAATAATTTCACGGCTACAAATCTGGTAATTGGTACTAACGTCATCGTCTAGCACTCAGTTCTAGCCTGTAGTAGAAAAACAGCCGTAGCACTGCTACGTCTCTATTAGGGTTCTGGATGCATAATTAATTTATGGAGATATGTATTGCTTGATTTTGGATTTTAGATGTTTCTAAAATCCAAAATCAAGCACTCTTACAGTTGCCGCACTAATGGCTGACCATCTTTGACTTCACCAATCAAAACTAAATCGACACAGTTAACGAAGATACCATTTTCCAAAACGCCGGGAATGTTATTCAATGTCTTTTCTAGGCTGACTGGATCTTCAATAGAGTCAAATCTGACATCTAAGACAAAGTTTCCCTGGTCAGTGATCACTGGGCCAGCTTTTTTTACACCCATACGGAGTTCCGGTTTACCACCCAGTTTTTTGATGGCATTGGTAACAGGAGTAATTGCCATTGGGATCACTTCCACAGGCACAGCGAAACTAGAACCCAAGCGGTCTACTAACTTACCACTATCTACCACGACGATGAACTGTTCTGCCAGGTAGTCTACGACTTTTTCGCGGGTATGTGCTGCACCACCGCCTTTAATCAAATTCTTCTGCGGATCAACTTCATCTGCACCATCAATGGCAATATCGATGTGGTCGATAGCGTCCAAGGTGGCGAGAGGAACACCATACTGCTTCGCCAGCACTTCTGACTGAAACGAGGTAGGTATACCAATGATATCTTTGAGTTCACCAGAATTGAGGCGATCGCCCAAAAACTGAATCGTATATGCTGTAGTTGACCCCGTACCCAACCCAACGATGGAACCAGATTTTACCAGGGCGGCGGCGGCTTTGCCAACTTCTTGCTTCATCAACTTTACGGGATCTGTTGCTGTCATTCCCAAAACTCCTGAAAAACTGACTATAGTCCATAGTAGTGGGCAGATAACGTCAAAAGATGAAAGGTAAAAAACAAGTTTTTGCTAATTTCTACTTCCTTGATTAGGGACTTCCAAAAAATAAAACATCATAGTGTCCGGGACAAAGGAAATGAATAATGTAATATAGTGTATATTAATATACGAAATTTATGAATAAACCACAGTACACTGCTTCTACTTTTGAGCAACTTTTCGCTGAGATTGCCCCGGAAGTAGCAAATACCTTCACGGTGGAGCAATTAGAAGCCATAAAAAGGGGTTTTGTCTCTCGTGGTCGGACCCGTCATGCTTTAGACATAAGAGTTTCAGTGCCAATTCCCGGATTAAGGTTTTATCTGGTGTTGTTAGCAGGTTCAGAACGTCGCTCTAAAGCGCGTTTACACTCTGAAAAAAGTTTATATCCTTTTTGGACTCCAGCCAATATCTTGTTCCTCATCGGATTTCTAATCATTCTATCGGCTTGTAGCTACACTATATTTTCTTTTGCATTGTCTTCACTTACTCCCATATCTACCTCGTATTACCCTACTTCAATTCCTTGGATTGAGGATAAATCAGAATGTGAATATACCAGTAGAGTCTGGCATGATGGGAAGTGCTGGGATTCTGAACACAGTCCTAATTATTAAAATTTATAGCTACACCCTACGTAGCGGGAGCAACATTGTCCAACTTAAATTCGTCACTAGTTAAGTTACACGTTATTAGGAATACCAAACTTCGCCTTAACCTCAATAACGTAGTTTTTTAAATTCATTTAGCAGCTAAAAGTGGTTATTATAATGCGTCAGCTTTCAATTACTCTATCTTTAGTGGCCCTACTACAAAACTTACCAGCAATTGCTCAAGCTCAAGTGCCAGAAACTACTTCTGGAATCCCATCTGATTCCATTCAACAAATAACTGCTGTCAAATGGATGACAAACTTTTCCGATGGCAAGTTTTATCCAGAAAGGTTAGTGAGTAGGGCCGAATTAGCGTCAATTATGGTAAAAGCATTTGGGCTAAATAAAAGACAAGCTGTTAGCAAAGAAAATTTAGCTATTCCAGATGTTCCTGCTTCTCATTGGGCATTTAATGATATACAGACAGTCTTAAAAACTGACATTATGAAAGGCTATCGAGGCAATGAATTTTTCCCTAATCAAAAGGTGACAAGGGCAGAAGCTCTTGCTATTTTCGCCCAAGCTTATGGTGTATTTCAGTTTCCTGATGACGCTGTTAATGAGATTCTGGCTTCACATCCAGATGAAAAGTCTATCCCAGCTTGGGCTAGAAAAGCGATCGCTACAGTGGCTAGTGAGGGATTTCTTAACACAGATGCTCAAGGAAATATTTCCCCATTAAAACCTGTTACCCGTGGGGATATAGCTTATGTATTGAGTAAATATTTGCAACGACAACAGCGACAACCCGAAACACCAGAAATTCCGGTTATTCCAGATAGCCCACAATCTCCTTAACTGAATAAAATTCAGTTAAGGAGATTGTGTTTAAAATCAGTTTTGACCCGGACTTCTATACTTGTCTCGAATCTGGCGAAGATATAAGGAATTAGACTGTGTTGGTTGCTGCAACACATAATTAGACTGTGGTAGTTGCGTCGGCTGCTGCAAGCCATAATTAGACTGTGGTGGTTGCGTTGGCTGCTGCAAGCCATAATTCCCATAATTAGACTGTGGTAGTTGCGTTGGCTGCTGCAAGCCATAATTCCCATATCCCACAGGGTTTGTTGGGGTGACAACGCCTTGACTCGGAATCTGCCTAGAGTAAGGTGAAATATTACTTGGTGCGGCAGAGCTGACTGGGGGCGTCACTGGTGATACATTAGGCACTACCTGACCACTATTTAAATTATTATAGGGATTTTGCGGTAAGTTCGTACCCGTTGACGGATAACCTGTACCAGTATTTAACCCATTACTAGGCAATACCTGACCGTTATTTAAATTACTGTAGGGATTTTGTGGTAAGTTCGTACCCGTTGACGTATAGCCGTTCCCAGCAGTTAAGCCACTACTTGGTAGAGAATTCTGACTGGGTAAGCTGTTGATGGGTGGCATTAACGTTGTTCCTGAGTCAGAGACTCGACCCAAGGGATTTGTCTGAGTTGCAGTGATCCCATTGAAGCTAGACGATTTCTGGTTTGTTGATTGGTTGAGTGCTGCTTGCAGAGGGCTGAAGGAGACAGAATTTTGATTTTTTTTGGTTTGATTAGTGAATCCAATACCCAGGTTAGAGGATGTTTGTTCCCCCTCTGTTGGTTCAGACGCTGCATTTAAGGTCTTCAGACCTAGAAACTGGTTATTACTATCAACCGTCCCAGTCCGCAATAAATTTTCTGTTTGGACAACAAAGGGATTTTTCACGGCTGGGGAGGTGTCGCCATTAACGCCTAAACCAGGATTTAATTTGGTATCACCACCAGACTTTTGTTTGTTAATTACATCCTCTAATAAGCTTTTGCTCTTTTTTTCCTCAGTGTTTTCAGTAGGGGTATTTGGCGTTAATGAGACAGTTGCTTGGTCAAAATCATTAAATAAAACTGGTAGGTTATCAATATCTGCGGCAATAGCTCTGTCTTCTGCTGACAGTGAGGAATCAGCAGGCTGTTGTGAAGCGACTTGGTTTTTTTGCTTATAAACGAAAATATCTGGGTTTGACCAGTATTCCCAGGTTACTAACCCTACTATAGATAAAAAAATTGCAGTTCCCCAAAAACCAGGTCGCCCTAGATACCATAACCTGGCTTTGAGATAGCGTAAGTAGGCGGGAGGATAATGACGATTTGGCATGGGATTGGTAATTGAAATTTACTTGAAATCAGAAAAACTTGAGGGAAGCTGAAGGCGTTGCTGTTTAATGCTTTTGCTTTCCTCAACAGAAAATATCTCAACTTAAGTTTAAATGCTAATTTCATCCTAACTTCTCCATCAGTTATTAGTCATTACCAATAGACATGTAGTAGTCAAAAATTTACTTTTTAGCGCCTTGAGTCCTTTGGCAAGATTTTCTAGAAAGTTATGGTAATTCATGCTCAGTTTTTGGCTATCGGTCACATTGGATAACATCAGGAGTTGACAACTGGTCTAATTTATTGTTGTGGCGGGACAAAAGTTCAACTTTTTTACTTTCTAGTTAGCAAACTGTGCGCTGCAATGCTTCGATACGCCTCCGAGGGCACTGGGCTGCACCGTACTATTAACCAGGAGACTACAGCAATGATGAAAGCTGAAGATATCATGACCAAAGATGTAGTTACCATTCGCGGTTCGGCGACTGTTGCTGAAGCGGTAGGGGTAATGAAGGAAAAAGGATTGCGGGCGCTGGTTGTGGCTCGTCGCTATGACAATGATGCTTATGGCATTGTCACAGAAACGGATATTGTCTATAAGGTAACAGCCTACGGTAAAGACCCAAAGCAAGTGCGGGTTTACGAAATTATGAGCAAGCCCTGCATTGTGGTCAATCCTGATTTGGGTGTGGAATATGTAGCGCGGTTATTTGCTAACACTGGTATTCATCGAGCACCTGTGATTCAGAGCAAGCTGTTAGGTATCATCTCGATTACCGACATTTTGACCAAAAGCGACTTTGTAGAAGCTCCAAAAGCCCTACTGCTGGAGGAGAGAATTCAAAAAGCCATTGAGCAGGCTCGGTCTATTTGCACCGGACAAGGTGCTTATTCTAAAGCCTGTGCAGCTGCCTGGGATGAGGTAGAAGAACTTCAAGCAGAAGCAGCTCATCAGAAATCTGAGGGTATGGTATCAGCCAAAGCCTCTTTTGAAGAATACTGCAAGGAAAACCCAGATGCACCAGAGTGTCGAAGTTATCATCCGTAATTGAGGTGTGGGGATGAAGAGGAAGGGGGCAAAGGGGCAGAGAGAGGCTCCCCTGTTCCCCGCTTCCTCTACCGTTTGGCAACTCGCATCAATAAAAATAAACCTATTCCTAGAAAAAGAAAGTTCGGCAACCAAGCCCCCATAAAGGGAGAGAGGACACCTGCTTGCGCGATCGCACCACCAATAAAGAAAATTAAGTAGTAGGAAAATATAACTACAACGCTAATCCCAAAGCTGGTGCCTCTTCCAGTTCGCTGGGGTATGCTTCCCATAGCTGCACCTACCAAGCCAAAAACTACACATACAAAGGGCAAAGAGATTTTTTGTTGAATCCGCACTTCGAGTTTACGAATTTTTTGGCGATCGCCACCGAGAAGTTCCACTTGTAGTTGATCTAGGGCTTCAGAAATATTCATCTCACCATAATCGCGGCTTTTTTCTGCCAGACTTAATGGCGTGCGCGGTAGTTGCAGTTGTTGATGTTCAAATCTAACGATATTGCGATAGGAGCGATCGGCAGCAACAAAATAGATCGTGCCGTTGTAAAAATCCCAGACATTTTGAGAAGCATTCCACTGGGCAGATTCTGATACCACAATTTGATTCAGACCTTTTGTTGAGCGGTCTATAATCGTTAAACCTTTCATCCGCTTACCATCAAACTGGTCGGCGTAAAACAAGCGTGTCAATATCCTATTTTTAGAGCCATCTGGCTGGGCAGCATCCTGGTATTCAGGATAGAAAATATTTTGCTGTTTCAAAATTGGCTTGTCTGATTTCAGGGCTTTATCCAGAGTCATTGCCGCTTGGTAATTTGCTGCTGGTGCAATTTGTTCGTTAAACACAAATGTCATTCCTGTAACCACAAGACTCAACATCACAGCAGTTAGCACCATGCGATAGACGCTGACCCCACAACCACGCAGGGCAATTAGTTCGCTCTCGCTAGAAAGACGACTGTAGGTCATCAAAGTAGCCAGCAACGTAGACATGGGGAAGGCTAAAACGATAAAGTTGGGAAATTTTAACAAAAAAACTTGAATCGCAATGTCTATAGGTAGCCCAGATTCTACGATTTTTCTGATGAGATCAAATACAGCATCGATAGTGACACCAAGTGATGAAAAAGCTCCGACACCAAAGAAAAACGGCGCTAACAATTCGCTGGCAAGGTAGCGATCCATGATCGTAAAAGGCAGCAGCGAATGGAGGTTGTAGAAAGACGTAAACTTCTTTGATATCATAAGCAAAATTAAATAGTTAAATATTGGCAGCCTTAGTGAAGTAAAGTATATCTACTGTATTTAGGATCAAAATTTAATTTGAAATAGCTTAAAATTAACTAATAAATTCATGCTTATACCAATTCTTTAGGAAACTGCATAAAATCAAGCTTGGTCAGACTTAGGGCAAAATCCCCAAGTTCAGGAGCAACCTCAGAATAAAAAATCAAAATAGCCTTTGAAATTATTAACTAAATAATTGTTAATTTAGACTTGAAAATTATCCCCTAAATAATATTGCCGCACAAGGGAATTGCCGTAAAGTTCGTCAGTAGCGCCAAAAGCGAGAATTTGTCCCTCGCGCATGATGTAGGCGCGATCGGTGATCGCCAGGGTTTCGCGGACATTATGATCTGTAATTAAGATTCCCATACCGCGATCGCGCAGTCGGGCGACAATTTGCTGAATTTCTGAGACTGCGATCGGATCAACTCCAGCAAATGGTTCATCCAAAAGTAAAAATTTTGGACCTTCTTGTCCAGCAGCTAAAGACCTTGCTAATTCTGTCCGCCGTCGCTCACCACCAGAAAGTTGAATTCCTTTGCTATTGGCTAATTTTTCTAACCGAAACTCTCGCAGTAAAGTTGTGAGTCGTCTTGTCCACTCCCATCGTGGCACATTAGTTTGCTCTAGCACTAACAGAATATTATCCTGTACCGAAAGTTGGCGGAAAACACTTGGTTCTTGTGCTAGATAGCCAATACCCAGTCGCGCCCTTTTGTGCATTGGCATTCCCGTAACATCCAGATTACCTAGCCAGACTTTTCCTTGATTGGGTTTTTCTAAACCTGTGGCAATATAAAAGGTCGTCGTTTTACCAGCCCCATTGGGGCCTAGTAAACCAACGACTTCGCCCTGAGCAACAGAAAGATTCACACGATTGACAATTACTCGCTTGCCATAAGATTTATGAATATTCTCTAAAACAATTTTCATTGTTCGCGCCCTTTCTTGATAGTAGATGCTAATTAGAACGCTTGAATGGTGGTGTCTGTGGAGCAGGTTTTGCAGTTTGTCCATCATTATCTGATTCCTGGATCATGTAGATGGACTCTACCTGACGATTGGATTGGGGTAAGGCAACAAATCGCCCTTGATCAATTAAATAGGTTACTTTCTCCGCCCGGATACTATTACCGCCCTGTTGCAAAATATAGACGTTCCCACTGAAATCAATTCGGCGTTCCTTACTAAAGTACTGTGCTTGGGCAGATGTTGCTTGAATTTGGCGAGCCGGATACGACATTTGCACGTTACCACGAGCAGTGATTACTTGATTTTTGGCGTCATATTCTTGGATATCAGCACGGATAGTGAGGGGGCGATTTTCTCTAGGTGTTTGTGCAGTAGCGGTTTGCAATTGGTTAGGGAAGGCGACGCCCAAGAGTGCAACTGGCAGCATTAAAGCTAATCCAAAGCGACGCATCTGGGATATGGGCAATTGATAGCAGGGCATCATAGCAATTGGGGATTCAGGATTTCAGCTTGCATTCTAATTATCTCAAGTACTTTATCCAGAGATGAAATATCCAATCTGGAGTGATTTACGATAACTACTGGCTGAAATAGTGACGCTACGCCCAACCTCAAGGTTTCAGGTAATTGGCATAAGAAGTGAAAATGACGTAGGCACAATTCATGAATTGTGCCTACCAAGGATTTCGGGCAACGCATAATTAATTTCAGCAGATGTCTAATCAGTAGTTAGCAGAATTATAGGCAAAGATAAGACTTGATTTTCACCCAAATCACCAGTCATAATCAAGTCTTGCCCTATTTGTTGTAATGTCGTCAACAACACTGCGCTCTGACTCAATAGTTCATCTACATCAACACCGCCGTAACTAGATGGGTAACGACGTAAGCGATTGCTGCCTTCTCCGAGTAGAATTACTGCACCTCGCCAGTTCCGATTCTCCAAATGATACAGTGCTACAGCAATTTGGAGAATGCCTTGATAAAAGGTTTTGTCCGGTTCGCCAGCTTCAATCCACAAAGCTTCTAAAGTGTCATGACAGGCGTAGAACTCACCAGAATTGAACTGTTCTACGCCTTGCCAAAACTCTTGGGGGATGGTTTCGCTCATCCCATACTGTCTCGTACTTCTTTAATTGTTTCGAGAGAGATTTCTTGTTTTTCTCCAGCAAACTCGTTATCTGAGGTGAGGAACAACATACAATGGCACTCTTTGCGTTCTCTCATTGGCACACAGGGACAGTTCCAATATGTGCCGTGAACCTCAGCCTCTTTATCTTCGTAGTGGCGACAGGGACATAAGGGCGCACCCAGTTCATCTTTATGTTTGGCTAGTCCCTCGATCACAACTGCGGTAACAGAAGGTTCAGAACAAAAGTATGTTCCAGTCCGCTTGGCGTATTGTTCGGAAAAATGCCGCATTGCCTCTAGGCTTTTATCGCTGGATTTTGTGTTAGCTTCTGATGAGATCATGTGGATCGGCGACTCATAATTTAAATATTTCTTTGCATTGTACCTCAGCCTCATGTAGGGATTACTGGGTGTTTTTCCCCAACCTTACCTGCTCAAATTGTTTTACCTTTGCTCAAAGGCTGATATGTCCGGTGGGCTGGGATCAGACAAAATCTAGGAAATCGCAGAAGCTTAACTTCTAAGCCAATTAAAATTCAAGTTGCATTTTGAGGCAGACTTTAAAAGTCAAGAGGTTAATTTATTCTCATTAACAAACGACGCTGTGATCCGTCTAAGGGAAGATGCCAAGCGCGACCCTTTTATCAGACTTATGTCAGCCTTTATTTATACATTGTGCTGAATTCTCTTCATCATAACTTTATGATGCTTTATGAAATAACTAAGTAATAGTAGTTACTTTTTTGTAGCTTAGTGTATGTTATAAAATGTGTAATAAAAAACACATACTTATCAAGAGTTACAACTACTACCATATGAGCATTTCAACTGTTGCGAAAAAGTTATCGACTGCTGCTATTGGAGCAACAGTCATTGTTTTGGGAATAGGAGCAGTAGCACAAGCAACTATTTTAACATTTGATGACATACCTCTTATATTTTATCGATATTCTGAGCCGATTCCTAACGGTTATGGAGGATTTAATTGGAATAATTTTTTCCGCATCTCAGATACATATTCACTTACAGGCTATAACAATGGCAGAGTGTCAGGAGACTACGTAAGCTATAATGGATTTGGACTCCCAGCACTAGTAAGTGATAGTATTTTTGACTTCAACAGTGCTTACCTCACAGCTGCTTTCTATGATGGTCTTTCGGTTACTGTAGAGGGTTTAAAGAGCGGTGCAACCTTGTATTCAAAAACTGTGGTTGTAAATACGACACAGCCAACTTTAGTAAATTTTGATTATTTTGGTGTTGATGAATTAAGGTTTACGTCATTTGGTGGAGTTGAACCAGATTATCTTATAAATACGGGTGGCGGGACAAATTTTGCGTTAGATAACTTTACCTTTAATGAAAAAGCTACATCTGTTCCCGAACCTACATTGTTACCAGCGCTACTGTCAATAGCTACTTTAAGTACTGGTTCAGTATTAAAACGTAAACAGCTAAAGCAAAGTTAACTCAAACCTTACACCTTGCCCAAAGGACTAGAAGTAGCGGCTATACAACAAGAGCTACACCTCTGTGGGCTAAAAGCTTTACTAATCTTTAGAGGTAGGTTTTGTTCGGATAGCCCTTCTAGAACGTCGTTTTTTGCCGAAAGTATTGATTAATATGAATTTAATGTTTTTTGCAGTTGGGGTTGCAGTGCGCGATCGCTTTGCAAAATTATACCAGGGTGTTCCCAATTGATTACCTCTTGTGCTGGTGGTAAGGAAATATTTGGCCACATTACCCAGCGACTGCCTTGAGGAAGAGTAGAAAGACTCAGGGAGTTTTGAGTCAGCCAAATCAAGGGATAGCTTTTAGGAACTACTGAACTGGCATCTTCTAGGGCTGTGGTTGCTGCTAAGGTTTCTAAAACAAAGCGATCGCCTTTGATTAAATTTGTTGATGCTGTCCAGAGTTGCACCTGTAATTGCTGTTGTTGTGCATAAAAATACAGTGATGCTGCGGCAATTACTGCTTGTTCAAAGTTTTCTTCTTCCCAATTGCTAGCACTGTCAAGGGCAATAACTATCTCTTGTCCACCTGTGACCATTTCTAACTCCCGCACCCTTAATTCGCCATAGCGGGCGCTAGTCCGCCAGTGAATTAGACGAGTAGGATCTCCGAGGCGATAAGGACGGAGCGATCGCACTAGCCCCGTTGTAGCTGTCTGCAAGGGTCTACCACGAGGATCACCCCTTTTGCTCTCTTCTTGTCCCATTTCGTCTACTAAGGGGCAGGTAGCCAAGGGTAACACTTTGGGATAGACGATCGCTGTGGCAGCACAGTCACGTTGACGGCGACACCAAAACAATCCCAAAGGCGCACCAGAACCCAGTTCGACTGTGTGCCAACGATAGACGCCCCGGCGCTGGGTAGGGTGGTAATATACCCAACGGTAACTGCCTTGGCTAGGAATTGTTTCTATTGCTTTTTGTACTGGTTTCCCTAAGACGAAGGGTAGTATATCCTCGACTTGCAATAAGCTTACAGGCTGCTGTGTCTGATTGCGGATTTCTAATTCCACCGTCAGATCATCGCCTGCTGACACAGCTTGAATAGGACGGCGAGAGATGGATAGACCTGTGAGCGATCGCGGCGGTAAGATGGCTGCTACACCCAAAAGGGCAAAACTGATGCCGCTAATGGCGTACAGCCAACCAGCCATCGTATTGATACCTGCGCCAAAAAAACAAATAGCCGTTGCTGCTAGTACCCAACCGCCGTATGCAGGGGTACAAGCGCGAGTTTCTAACCAATTCGTGATGGGTTTGATGATTTTCATGTTTCTTTTTTAACCCAACACCGCCCGAAATTCACAGTGTCTCAGGGGTTTGCCAAAAAAGCAAAGCCATAATAGTAGTATTTAGGAAGCGTCAAGCAATTTGAAGCGTGCTGGGTTGAGTGGGCGATCGTACTATGTATCATTAAGATATGGAATGGAGGTGGAAGATTCTTTGATGCAGTTAGTCAGTCAGGAGCATATTGAAATCTCTTCTGATGTGCGGAGTGGGAAGCCCCGGATTGCTGATACCCGCATTGCTGTAGAGGATGTGGCGATGATGCATTTAAAGCTAGGATATTCCTTGGTAGAGATTGCTGGTAAGTATGACCTGTCACTGGCATCTGTTTATGCAGCAATGGCTTATTATTTTGATCACCGAGACGAGATTGATTGCCGTACAGCAGAAGAGGATGAATTAGTTGAGGTACTGAAGCAGAATCATCCTTCGCGTCTGCAAGAGAAACTCAGACAGTTGAGGAATGAGTGAACGAATTCGCTTTCATCTCGATGAAAATGTCGATCCTGTAATCGCTCTTGGCTTGCGCCGTTATGGAATTGATGTCACAACAACCAATGATGTAAAACTACGCACCCAAACCGATGAAGTCCAGTTAGCGTTTATTCAAGAAACACAGCGAGTACTGTTCACCCAAGATGCAGATTTTTTGATTATTGCAAGTTCTAGGCTTGATCATCCTGGTATTACTTACTGCAAGAAAGGGACTCGCTCAATTGGTGAAATCATTGAAAATTTGGTTTTGATGTATGAGGTGATGACACTTGAAGAGATGTTGGGACGTGTCGAGTTTTTGTGAAATGAAAGCAACATTGAAAGACTTACATCTTCAAAAGCATCTAAATGGAGTTTGTTAGGAATTGTATGCACAACTTAACAAGTTATCTGTATTTTGGTAGTTTGCATCTATAAATTTATAATTGTATATGATTAAATTATGGAATTTAGGTAGAAGGTAAAAATATGACAATTAGTACCAACTTAAAACAACTCTATGAAACCGATGATAATTTATGGTTAGAAAAAACTATTGAATTATTAAAACAAAAACAGTTTAACCAACTTGATTTAGAAAACTTAATTGAGGAATTAATCAGTTTGGGTAAAAGAGATTTAGCTAAAGCCAAAAGTCTTTTAAGACAAATTATTATTCATATATTATTACTGCAATATTGGCAGATGGAATATGAAAGAAACTATCGTCATTGGATTGGAGAAATTAAAACTTTTAGATATGACTTAAATAATCATTTAACGACGAATTTAATAAACAAGTTACAGGATGATTTAGAGAATATTTATCAAAGTGCGGTTGATTTTATGAAAATTAAAACCGATTTAACTATTTTTCTAGAAAAGTGTCCTTACACTCTTGTACAATTATTAGATGAAAATTATTTACCTTAAATATATCAGTCTTATCTGATTTTTGTGAAATGAAAGCACCGAAAGGCGATGTCTACGACGGGCTATTCGGCGTCGCACTGTAAATCTCTACTGCTAATTGGCGATCGCAATGTCACAATTACTGAAAAACTCCTTAGTTAAAGGAGGAATATCAGATGTATCGATTTCCTCCTCTGTGAGTGAGTATGGAGGTTTTAAGAACTCCTCTAAAGTCGTGCTTTCTGGAACTGTAATTTTTCCTTGCGTCAACCCAACATTTTTCATAATTAGATTTTTAATTTAGATATAGTTTGGTTAGGAAATCCTTAATAAAAATCTGATTTTTAAAATTATCGTCCGCCAAGAATCGCAACATATCAGTTTAAATTTTTAGATTGCGTCTCACTAATAAGCGATCGCATATTGCAACAGGGTTGATAACTTGAGTCATAAGCTCACTTTCAACTTATCCATACACTGTTGACCCATTGTTCGGATTGTCTCAATAACAAAAATCTCAGCAGTACAGTAATCACTGAGAAGCATTGTAACATTTGCACGACCATGTGCAATGGCATTGCGTTTTTCATACAGTTCACTTCGATACTTATTGATAGCAGATTTAGCTAAACCATTAAACTCCTCTGGTGTACTTTCAATGCCATAAACCCGTTTGAAAATAGTCTTCCGTTCTACGTTATTCTCAGCTGCTTTCTTAATCCACGTCCAGATCGATGGTTTGGAGTAAGCGCCAGATTCATCAGGTTCTTCTGTTAACACGTCAGGACTTACTGTAACTACATCACACTGATCTAATAGTTCAGCTTTTCCGGCAGGTCTATGGTGTAGAAGAGATTTAAGAACGTCTAACTCAAATTGCTCAGAGGCTCCTAATAACCGAACGAAAGCAGAGGTAATGACAAAATTTGGCAGACTATGCCACCCCACGCCACTACGATGAACTCCAAAATCAAAACCACCGTATCTTATGTAACATGTTTCGTATTTCACCGCTTCTGCATAAGGATAACGATCCTTAAAAAATTCCTTCATTGAGATAAGAAGATTTACCTTTTCCTCTCCTATTTCTTGGTCTGTTTCAAAATCCTTGTAAGTCAAAATTACAGGATTAACACCTTGCTCACTGACCCACTGAGCAAGTCCTTCGAGGTCTAGCTTCTTATACCTTTGGATAGCTCCATCTTCCAACGTGAATGCAACAGATTCACGGAGTGCCTCTATTTGACGAAGTGCAGCCCAAATAGCAACTCCCATACTTTCCTTTCAATTACTTAGATAAATTAACAATAAGTGATAGAGTTTGTAATTGACAAATCAAATAATCCCTCAATTTTAGCGATGTGCTTATCCTATTGACAGCTGTAACTAACAAAATAAAAAGCCCACATCTGCGGGCTTTCTAAATCAATTAAGTAATTTTACTTAACGTTTCGCTAACTTCTTCGACATCTTCCGCAGACGAATCGATTGGGGTGTAACTTCCACCAATTCATCAGAGCCAATATATTCCAAAGCACGTTCTAGGCTCATGTCTATCGGTGCTTGCAGTTGCACTAATTCATCGCTACCAGCAGCGCGGTGATTGGTTAACTGCTTGGTCTTACAGATATTTAGTTCCAAATCTTGGGGACGATTGTGTTCTCCCACAATCATGCCTCTGTAAACCCTGGTGCCAGGAGTAATAAAGAATGCTCCTCTATCTTCGGCGTTTCTCATGGCGTAGAAGGTAGAAACACCCTCTTCAAATGAGATTAAAACGCCTTTGTTCCGGGCTTCAATGTCGCCACTGAGTTGACGGTAGTCTAAGAAGCTGTGGTTCATGATGCCTTCGCCACGAGTCATCCGCATGAATTCACCCCGGAAACCAATCAATCCACGGGCGGGTATCACAAACTCTAGTTGGGTGCGATCGCCACTACCTGGTTGCATATCTTGCATTTCGCCTTTGCGTTGTCCCAGGCGTTCAATACAGCTACCCACACCATCAACAGGAATGTCTAACACCAACAGTTCGTAAGGTTCGCAAGGTTGTCCGTTGACTTCGCGGTAAATTACCTGTGGTTGAGATACCTGAAACTCGAAGCCTTCGCGGCGCATGGTTTCAATTAAGATACCCAAGTGAAGTTCTCCCCGACCGGAAACGAGGAATTTATCCGGAGAATCGGTTTCTTCGACACGCAAAGCAACGTTGGTTTCAAGTTCGCGGAATAGGCGATCGCGCACTTGTCTTGATGTCACCAACTTGCCTTCTTGACCAGCAAAGGGCGAATCATTCACACAGAAGGTCATTTGCAAGGTTGGTTCATCCACTTTAATTAGTGGTAAAGCTTGCGGTTCATTGGGGTCAGTAATCGTTTCCCCAATATAAGCATCAGCGAAACCAGCCACCGCGACAATATAACCTGCGGTTGCTTCTTCCAGGTCTACGCGCTTCAACCCTTCAAAGCCCATCAATTTGCTAATTTTGCCCTTGACAATGGTGCCATCTTCTGTTACTAAAGCTGCTTGTTGTCCTGAGCGGATAGTACCGTTGTGAATTCTGCCAATAACAATCCGTCCCAGATATTCAGAATAATCTAGGGTTGTGACTTGCAATTGCAGAGGCTTATTGCTGTCGCCTACTGGTGATGGAACGTGTTGCAAAATTGCGTTAAAAAGAGGTTGCATATCTACCGATTCTGCTTCCAAGCTTTCCTTAGCAAAACCTGCCATACCGGAGGCAAACAGATAGGTAAAATCACACTGGTCTTCATCTGCCCCTAATTCCAAGAACAGATCCAATACTTTATCGACAGCAACGTGGGGGTCAGCTTGACCACGGTCGATTTTGTTGATCACAACGATGGGGCGCAGCCCTTTTTCTAAAGCTTTTTTAAGGACAAAGCGTGTTTGGGGCATGGGGCCTTCGTTGGCATCGACAATCAGAAGACATCCGTCAACCATGCCGAGTACTCGTTCAACTTCGCCACCAAAGTCAGCGTGTCCAGGAGTATCAACAATATTAATTAGTGTTTCTTTGTAGCGAACCGCCGTATTTTTGGAGAGGATAGTAATACCCCGTTCCCGTTCTAGGGCGTTGGAGTCCATAACGCAATCCGGAACGTCTTCGCCTTCGCGGAAAATGCCGGATTGTTTGAGGAGTGCGTCAACCAGGGTAGTTTTACCGTGGTCAACGTGGGCGATAATGGCGACGTTGCGAATTGGGAGCGTCATAGAAACTTTTGGTGAACTTTTAGAGGGGGTTTTGAGATTTACATTTGAATGCTAGGATTTTTTAACAGAATTAGGTATGATTAGCAAAACTCTGTGAAGAACCTTTAATAATTCTAGCGTAATCGTCACAATTGCGATGAGGTTTGTCAAGGCGGCATCAGACAGAAAGTTAGGCTGGCTAAATCTGTGCTTGGCGTTGAATTATTTAGCCATCTTGTTAGAAAGTCTAACTGAGGTAGTTGAAGAGTGGGTAAATGTATGATTAAAACTAGGACTTACGTACAAGTCTACGGAATAACGAACCACAGAGGCGCAGAGGACACAGAGAAATCAGAGTTTGAGAGATATTTTGCGTAAGTCCTAAAAAGTTCTAAGATATGTTTTCTTCCGTAAATTAGTCTGACCTGTGCCATAGTTAAGACCAGCGTCTTGGACTTTGGAATAATGGCTTGGGTATTAGGACAACAATTGCAGAGTGGTAAATACACAATTGAAAAAGAATTAGGTGAAGGTGGCTTTGGTATTACGTACCTCGCCAGAGATGATCTGGGGCGTTATTTTGTGATTAAAACGTTGAATGATAAGGTGCAACGTCGCCCCGATTTTACTAAGTTTCAGCAAGATTTTTTGAATGAGGCGATAAAACTAGCTAAATGTAGTCATCCTCATATTGTGAAAATTGATGAAGTAATCTATGAGAATCCCCTGTGGTGCATGGTGATGGAATACATTTCTGGGGAAGATTTAGCCAGTCGAATTGAGAATCAAGGCGTTTTGGCAGAAAAGGAAGCATTATGCTACATTCAGCAGATTGGTGAAGCACTGATCGTAGTTCACAATAACGGTTTATTGCATCGGGATCTGAAACCGCAAAATATTATGTTGCGTTCTGGTAATTCTAAGGCTGTGTTAATTGATTTTGGCATTGCCAGGGAATTTACCCCGAATCTAACTCAAACTCATACACAAGTTTTATCTGATGGTTTTGCTCCAATTGAACAATATGACAAAAGAGCAAAACGGGGTGCTTACACTGACATTTATGCTTTAGCAGCAACACTATATTCTGTGCTAACTGGGGAAATACCAACACTTGCGCCATTAAGAGCTATTGGTACGCCATTGGAAGAACCAAAAAAGATTAATTCTAGTATCAGCGACAAAGTGAACCAGATAATTCTCAAAGGAATGAATATCAAACCAGAGGAACGGCCTCAGTCAGTAAAAGAATGGTTATCACTAATAAGCGGTGAAGACATTAAAAGTCCTCCACCGATGGACAAGATTATCAGTGAATTCAATGCTCATGTTGACTATAGTAGTTCCAATGCCGGATTACTTATTCATCATAGAGAGCATCGTAACGATCCGGCATTACACTATCACGTAACTATCTCTGATACTCACGCTTTTAACTTTGGCGGAAATGGGTTTGCTGTGTTCCCTATTCCCAAAAAGGCTCATGTAGCAAAATCAGTAAAATTATTGGATAGGAAAGAAGTTCTCGATAGATGCCTCATTGCTTATCAACTCTTTAAAGACTGGCACTATGGTATTCTCGGATGGAATTGCGAACACTTCGCTAGGTTGGTGACAACTGGTAAAGCCATTAGCTATCAGGTTAAAGAGTCACCTTTGGGATTTTTGAATAACAATGGCTATCATCCTTTAGCAAAGGAAATGATGGATAAGAGCCAGTAAAAATAATACTAGTTTTAGCACTAATCAACTCAGGTCTGACAGTTAAAAATATTTTACTAAATGCTATATAAGCTTTAATAGCTATGGCAAAAATCAAGACATCATTCTAAATTAATTAACGCCAGAGAATCAAAGTTTTTTAACTTTAAATTACGCTAACTCCTGCAAAATGGCAAGGTAAATACCCTATTTACCGAACTCCTGCAAAGCGACAATCCACAGAAGAGCCAAGAGTACTTCGGTCAAATTTATAAGGATTTAACTGCTCACGCTGAAGCTGAAGAGGAAGTAGTATATCCAAAAGTACGTCCTTTCTACGGTCAAGATAACACCCAAGAATTGTATGACGAACAAGCTCAGATGAAGCGGGTGTTAGATCAAATTAAGGCTATCAGCCCTTCTTCATCTGAATTCAAAGATCAAGTTAGACAGCTTATGGAAGCTGTTGGCGACCATATTCGTCAAGAAGAAAGCACAATGTTTGCTGCTATTCGCAACAACTTGAACACTGAGCAAAGCGAGCAACTGGCTACTGAATTCAAAGCTGCTAAGACCCGAATTCAACAAAAGCTAGGTGTTGTAAATGAAGCGAATGTGTAGGATGCTTTCGAGCTTTCTATATCCGCTAAAAAAGGTTAGTTAAACAAAAACTCCCAGTGCTGATCTACTGGGAGTTTTTGTTTAAAAATTTTGCTGACAGTATTTATAAGCCGTATAGGCCATAGTCACAACCCCGGTAATAATAGCAGATTCATCAACTTCAAATTGGGGATGGTGTAATGGGTGGTTAATGATTCTTTCTTTGTAGCCTACACCCAAGCGAAACATCGAACCGGGGGCGTGTTCCAAATACATAGAAAAATCTTCAGATCCAAGGGAGGGTTCGAGTAAAACTTGGACGCGATCGCTACTCCAAGCTTCTTCGGCGGCTGATTGCAACAATTGTGTCAGGGTGTAATCATTTTGGACGCTGGGTACACCCTGGTGATAATTGACTTCATACTTTGCCCCGTAAGTATGGCAGATATTAGATACAATGTTTTCAATCCAGTTCGGGAGATCGGCACGGGTTTCGGGATGGAGCGATCGCACGGTTCCTAATAACTGCACTTTATCCGCAATTACATTCGGCGCTTTGCCACCATTAATCTTCCCTATGCTCAATACTACAGGACGCAAGGCATTTTGTGTCCGGCTGATAGCTTGTTGCAGTGCAGTAATCACTTGGCAAGCAATCCAAATTGCATCAATCGCCTCATGGGGACGCGCCCCGTGCCCAGATTCTCCCATAATCAGAATCTCTAAATTATCAGAGGCGGCTGTCAATGCTCCGTAACGCACACCAATAGATCCTGCGGGTATAGAAGGGAAAACATGAACCCCTAATACAGCCGAGACGTTTTCCATCGCCCCATCTTTCATCATCCAGTTTGCCCCTTGAGCAATTTCCTCGGCTGGCTGAAATAAGAACCGCACTTTACCACCCAACTCCTCTGCAACTTGAGACAGCACCATCGCTGTTCCTAATCCGACTGTGGTGTGGACATCATGACCACAAGCGTGCATAATACCCTCTGCGCCAGAGGCATATTCCAAATTGGTGCCCTCTTGAATTGGCAAGGCATCCATATCGGTACGAATTGCCAATAAACGGTCATTTTGGCTAGTGCCTTGCAGTTCTCCAATGACGCCCGTTTTGCCAACTCCCTCTTGTACATGCAGACCACTGGAAGACAAAACACCAGCTACATAGGCTGCTGTTTGGTACTCCTGACCGCTGAGTTCTGGGTGAGAGTGGATGTGGCGGCGAATTTCAATTAAGCGAGGCGCTAGTTCTGCTGCTAAGTCTTTAATACGGGTAAGCATCGATTTAATTAATCTATAGGCTTTTTTCCCATGATAAAGAAATGTTAACAAACAAAATGCTTTTTGCCATACAACCATAAGTGAAGGATGAAGCAAAGGGGCAGAGGGGAGGAATAATTACTCATGACTTAGGCAGTGAAAACCTGAAACCTTGATCCCCCCTCAAAAAGACTACTGTGTACACACAAGTCTCTCTCGACGCAAATTATGGTTTATCGAATAGCCCAATCAAACCTCACCCTGCTTTTGCTACGTAAAACCTATCCCTCTCCTTGGTAAGCAGAGGGATTAAAGTCAGGACAGGGTGAGGTTTTAAAGGACTTTTAAGTAATCAGATAACTTGTGTGTACACAGTAGCTTAAAAGCAGGGAACCAAAGAGCCAACTTTTTAAGGAGATTGGCGGATCTCTTGGGCGTAAGTCCTATTCCTAACTCCTAACTCTCTAATGACGCCACTTGCTTCTCCCAAGGGAGACGCTCTTGCTAGCAAGATCCCCGTAGGAGTACAAGCCGGGGAACCTGGACAACGCAGTGGCTCCCCAATCCCTTATTGCCAGTTATTTTGAATAGCAGGTTGTGCCTCGAGTATTTTCGGGTCGGAACTCGTTACATTCTCTAGGATTTTGACGCTCTAACGACCAGCCATAGGGCTTGTCGGAGGTGACAACACCATTAGCTAGAGTTGTTAGTCGGAAGTTAGCCCCCCGAAAATTAGTAAACTGCAATTTGGTATCTTTTAAGTTTGCTGCTTCCAAATTGGCGCTGATCAAACCGGCATAAGACAGATCGGCGTTTTCCAAGGATGCTGATTTCAAATTTGCTCCTGTTAAGGAAGCACCACTGAGATTCGCTGAATTCAGAATCGCACCTTCTAAATTTGCACCGGTGAGATCGGCATTCGTGAGATTAACTTGAGATAATGTAGCGCTGCTCAAGTCAGCCCCTCGCAAATTTGCTCCAGTTAGATTCAGTCGAGTTAGGTCAGCACCACTCAAATTACACCGGGGACAGGCACTTGTTGCCTTCAACTGATCCAAGTCTAGCTGACTTAAGGCAAGGGCCTGCTCTGCAAACCCAAAACAAGCTAACAGGACGACGGTAGCAACAATTTTAAGTTTCATATTTTACAGATATTTACAAAAATGACAATTTACGCACATTGCATACTGTCATACTTAATAATATGCTTCCCAAAAGAACAACAGGGATGAAGCATTGATTAAGAAGCTGTGAAAATAGTATAAATTCTGATGGTAAGACTACTCAAACTGAAATATAGATTATAGAATCGAATCGTAAGCAACTATACCGAACCTTTTATAGACTACCACTTATGTGATCCCCCTAGCTCGATGAAAAATGCGACTAGGGGGATCTTGTTTTTAGGTATTGGGCATGAGGTGAAGCATTGATTAAGAAGCTGTGAAAATAGTATAAATTCTGATGGTAAGACTACTCAAACTGAAATATAGATTATAGAATCGAATCGTAAGCAACTATACCGAACCTTTTATAGACTACCACTTATGTGATCCCCCTAGCTCGATGAAAAATACGACTAGGGGGATCTTGTTTTTAGGTATTGGGCATGGGGTATTGGGCATTGGGCATTGGGCATTGGGCATTGGGCATTGATTATTTCTCCCTCATTTCCCTCATCTCCCTCATCCTCCCCTGCCCCTGTGCCCCTGCCTTATTCACCGCCAACCTAAAAAGCGCAATCCAGGCACAATTAGGTAGTAACTCACTCCTAACCAGAAGCTGATCAAGAAGCCCACAGAACCAAAAAAAGTCAAAGGTAAGTATAACTCTGACCAGGCTGGTTGACTAGAAAATTGGAAGATCGGAGGTGCTAACCTCAAAAGAATCAAAACTGCATAGGCGATCGCACTGCCAAAGGCAGCGAACACAGCGTACACTATGTGATGGCTGCGAAGACCTAAACTCAAGGTGAGTAGGCAAACTGCCACCAAAATTACTGCCACTAAGCCCTCGCCGCTGTCTTTTGGTGTGATTAATTGCAAAATCAACCAGCCGAAGCCATAGCTAATCATGCCCATCAGCGACGCCACTAAAAAGCGCCGCCGTTGACCAAAACACCCAGATACTGTTAGTCCCCATGCGGTTCCCCAGCCTGCGGCGACGAACACCAAAATATCTGCCCCGAAGACGGGTTGAGTATTTGGCACTAATTGGTTTAGCTGACTTAAAATCAATTCCACAACCTGACGACCCAAGCTGGTGTGATATGCCAAAATAAAACCAGCGATCGCACCAAAACAAGCGCCGATACTAGTCAGGATCATCGCCCAAATCGTCGCTAAACAAGCTTGAAAAGTTTTAATGATTGCCTGAGCGATAAAAATAACGGTTTTAGTTACAGCTTGGCTAAAGTTAGCTAAAGCTTGTTTAATAGCTTGTGTTAGTAGTCTAAATCTCTGGGAAGCTTGCGTTGAGGCTTGCTTAACGTTATCCCGTAGTTGGAAAAATAACCCTGACGGCGGTAATGGTCGAGAAATCTTCGCCAACCGTTTTTGAATCATAGCTGCATTTGCTGGACGCGATCGCACATCCTCCTGCACCATTTCATCAAGCAAAGAAGCTAGTTGCGGGTTGACATTTACCGCAGTTCGCCAGCGCAATTTCCCCGTTTGCTGATCTTCCAACTCTAACGGGTATTTGCCTGTTAGTAGTTCAATCACCGTTCGACCGAGGGCATAAAAATCAGCACTTGGCCCGACAATACCTCCAGTAACTTGTTCTGGTGGACTGTAGCCCGAAGAAAATAATCGGGTGGAACTAGAGTGAGAACGTAGTTTAGAGGCGCTAAACTGTTTTGCCCCTCCAAAATCAATTAGTACCACGCGATCGCCCTCTATTTGCCCTTGAAGCGGGGTTACAGATGGCGAATCCAACATTAAATTAGAAGGTTTGATATCGCGGTGAATAATCTGACGTTTATGTAATTCCTGTAAAATCTGTACAGCTTGGGCGAACCAGTTTAAAACCAAATCCTCTGGACACCCTTGGGGAAACTTTTTTAATATCTCCTCTAAAGTCCGCCCATTGATTTTTTCCATTACCAGACAAGGCAGTTGGTGTGGTTTGGGATTAAACAATTTTACGTGAAAATACCCATCTGCATCAACTCTGGGGACGCCTGGATGCTGCAAGCTAGATAAAACTGCCGCCTCTTGGGTAAATAATTCCAGTGCCTTTGGTGAATCTTCTACCAACACTTTCAGCACTTTTTCGGTTTGAGTTTTTTCATCCCAAACGGTGTAAATTTGAGCAAATCCTCCCGACCCTAAAGGCTGAAGTGGAACATAGCGGTCTAACAACTCTAGCGGTGCGCCACAGCTGTTACAAAATTTGTTTCCCCAAGGCTGAGGATAAGGACGTTGACAATCAGGATTTATGCAGTGAACCGCACTCTGAGTGATGTGGGACACAACCGCTACAATACAAAGGCTGACTTGATTTTAGCGTTTCTTTAGGTTTCCTGATTTTAAAATAGGCAAAAGGAAAACCCTCATAAAATCTATGAGGGCATTCGTTTATATGTATGTCAGTCCTTAATTACGAAAACTTCTCTTACTCTGCCTGTGCTTGGCAACTTCTTTGCGCTTGCGTTTTTCTAAGGGCGTTTCAAAATGACGATGCTTTCTCATGTCTGGAAAAATTCCAGCCTTGGAAACTTCTCGCTTAAATCGTCGTAAGGCTGACTCAATGTGTTCATTGTCACCTACAATTACTTGGGTCATTATTTCTCCTACTAAGTTGACTTCATCAATAGCTATGCAGGCAGTAGCAGTACAAAAAAAAGACAGACTCCTTGTCTGACCTTAAGAGTGTTGGTAAATTTTTTTTCCAAGGTTAGTAGCGGGAGCGTCCGCCACCGCCACCGCCGTATCCTCCTCGGTTACCACCAAACGAACCTCTATCACCTCTGTCTTCTTTAGGTTTAGCCTTATTCACTTTCAGGTCACGACCCATCCACTCAGCACCGTCTAGAGCTTCAATGGCAGCTGTTTCTTCGGCTTCAGTTCCCATTTCCACAAAAGCAAAGCCTCGTGGACGACCAGTTTCACGGTCAGTAGGTACTTGAACCCGCTTTACAGTACCATATTCTGCAAAAATACCACTTAAATCCTCTTGTGTAACGTCATAAGAGAGGTTACCTACATAAATTGACATCGATTCTCTCCAAAATCATCACTGTGTAGAGATTTTAATTTCTCTGAGAAGTCTGTAAATACTAAAAGGAAAAAGCCCTTCAATACTAAAACCAAAGACATCACCGAATTAACTCTCCTAAATCTAGGATGACATAGGAGACAACTCTCTGCATCCAGTAGATAGTTAACCGGTGATGCGATCGCACTTACGCGATCGCCTCCCCCCACCTACCCTAAGTACAGCCCATTGCAAAAAAGGTTTGGAAATGCAAGAAGATAAATTCTGTAGGGTGATAAAGGAAATCAGACATGGAGGGGCGCATCTTTGAATATCCGAATTGAACGTTTGACTGCATTAACCATGAAGCATTACTCCCAAATTTTAATATGAAAGGCAAAGTCAGGCAACAAATAAAGGCTATGTCGGCTTGTACTTCTTTGGATAACCCGCTATGAAAGCAACTGCGGTCTTCTCCCAGCGCGAAGGAGCATCGTCCAAAAGTTGGGCAGCAAGTGGCGTGAGAGGCTAAGGGTTGAACTTCTCTTATAGCCGCGGTTACGCAAACGATGATTTTTAATTTTTTTATGACATTTTTGGGTATGTCTGCTTATCATCACTTTTCCAAGCCGTTTCCAATTAGCCTTTGACAACTTGAGCGAACTCATGTTTGCCTAGTGCCTGCAAGCCAAATAGAGAACGCCCATAATTTGGATACTTTTTTAAACTCTCTATAATCACCCTTAGCCAAAAGCACACTGCCCAGAGATTCCCGCGTGGGAAAGTATAAGTCTGGTGATTCCAGGTAATCAAGTCCGGTATGATTTGGGTTAACTTTGAGAACAGATTCCAAAACAAAATTAAAACTTGTCTAAAAGTAATCTATAAACATGGCAACGCTTTCTTAGCAAGCAATAACTAATCAACTACAATTATTCCCATTATAACATAAACTTATTTTTGCATTTACTATTGCTACTTCCTTTTATAGCCATCCACTAGTGCAAATTTTGATAACGTTTATCGGACAGCATTTCTATAAACAATCCAAAAATTTAATCATTTCATACAACGAATGATGAGTATACACACTCTGACTGTGTGTGATTTTCCATAAAACTTGTTTAGATTTTGCTATCACTTCTACTGAAATTGGTAAGCTATTTTTATTTTGATTAACTTGGAAGCCTGCACGTTTTAAAGCACGAATAGTCCACACAGATGCAATCCCCTCGCCGATCAAATTAATTTCTCCTTTGTAAGATGTATGGAGATGAAATTCACCAGAAGCAACATCAAACTCTACACCTTCACTACGGAAAGTATCAGCAAATGCACCATTCAATACCAAATCTTCCGGTGCACCAACGTGTAAAAGGCCATTAGTTGATAATAGCCAAACTTTATCTGCAATCCGCAAAGCTAAATCTAAATCATGGGTAGAAAGGAGAATTGCTTGATTAGTTTCCCGTACTAACTGGCGCAACAATTGCATAATTTCTACCCGTCGCGGTAAATCGAGAAATGCTGTTGGCTCATCAAGTAACATAACAATAGGTGATTGAGCCAAAGCACGTGCAATCATAATTTTTTGACGTTCACCATCGCTTAATTCGCTAACTTGGCGTTGTGCTAAGTGTACTGCTCCTACAGATTTAATTGCCCAATGTACTATAGCTTCATCTTGGGGTGTCAAATTTCCCCACCAGTCAGTGTAAGGATATCGCCCCAAACTCACCAAGGTGTAGGCTGATAGCATTCCCACATCAACTTTCTCAGTGAGTACCAAACTCAGACGTTTTGCTAATTCTTGTGGTTTTAAATGATATATGTTTTCTCCCAAGAGTCGCACTTGGCCTGCTATGGGTGGTTGCATTCCGGCGAGCGATCGCAGTAATGTAGATTTACCCGCACCATTGGGGCCAAGTAAACAAACCAGTTCCCCAGTTAAGAGAGATAGAGAAATATCAGACGCAACACTCCGAACAGTTTTTCGGGATGTCTTGTAACCAATAGTCAGGTTGTGAGTTGTTAAAATCGCATCATTCATGAGGGAAAAGATTTTTGGGAATTACGCCGCAGAATTACCCAAGTGACAACAGGAGTTCCAATTAAAGCGGTGACAGCATTTAAAGGTAAAACCATCTGACTTACCCAAACTTGGGAAAACAAATCTGCAATTAGGGCTAATATTGCACCCATGATTATTACACTAGGGATTAATATTCGATGGTCGGAAGTATTGAACAGACTACGACACAGATGCGGAATTGCCACACCTAAAAATGCTATAGGCCCACAAAAAGCAGTAATTCCACCTGCTAATATAGATGCACTAGTAATAATATAAAATCTGGTTTTTTGCACCGTTAAACCTAGACTACGTGCATAAGATTCCCCAAGTAAAAGTGCATTCAAAGATTTTGATTGCAGCACTGCTCCCAATAAGCTTAAAAAGATCACTGGAATTAAAACAACTAACTGTTTCCAAGTCACCCCAGCAAAACTTCCAAAAGTCCACATTATATAACTTTGAATCTGTTCCTTTGAGCTAAACTGCAACAAAATACTTACTATTGCACTTGTAGCGTAGCCAAACAATAAACCTAAAATCAGTAACGTCATCGTATCTTGCACTCGGCGAGAAACAACTAACATCATTCCTAAAACTGATGCTGCACCGAGACTTGCAGCTATGACTAAACCAAAATCGCCTAAATACCCCAAATTTGCTAATAATGTTGGTGTACCCGTAGCACTTGCTGTCAGCACAACTAACGCTACACCTAAACTTGCACCAGAACTAATTCCTAATACAAAAGGTCCTGCTAAGGGATTTTTAAATAAAGTTTGCATTTGCAAGCCACTCACACCTAAAGCTGCACCTGCTAAAGTTGCAGTTAAAGCTTTAGGTAAACGAAATTTGAGAATAATATTAGCCCATGTTGCTTTTTCTGGTTCTTGTCCGAGTAAACTTTTGACTACTTCATTAATAGGAATATCAACTGAACCTAAAGCTAAGTCCAATAAAAAAGCAAATATTAAACCTATCAGCAAACTTGAGAAAATAATAATTTTTAGAGCCAGAGGTTTTTGGTTTAGTAGGGGGATTTTAAATCTAGATTTTTCCCTTAACATTATTAAATAAGTTTGCGGTAATAAAATAGTTGATGATTAGGTAATATATCTGGATGCAGTATCTTAATCAAGTCAGATAAAACGACATCTGGGTTGCTAATACCATCTTCCCAGTAATCATTACCTCCACTTTCATTGACACGGGCATTATTATTATAAAGATTTCCCTGTTTCGCAGCCTTAAAATCAGCATAACGATTATCTTCAGCAACTAAATCTTTTAAAGTATTCCAAGATTGACGAAAATTTAACCAGTAATCAGCATTAGCCGCACGTTCTAAAACAACTTCAAAAGATAGAGGTAAACTACCAGATGATTTATCATCACTCCAGAGGTAGTTTGCTCCTGCGTCAGCCAGATATTTTGCTACGTAACTTTTGCCCCCAGGTGTATACCAAGTTCCTTTAAAGTTAAATCCGAGAAATACAGTCGGACGATTTTTTACAGATTTGGCTTTTTGAGCTACTTGTTCATATTTATTGGCAATTTCATTAAAGATTTTTTCTGCTTTCTCTTCTTTATTAAAAAACAAAGCCGTAAATTTCAGCCATTCACTTCTTCCCAATGGTGTGTCTTCCATATATTCCGCATTTATCCCCACTTTTAAACCCGCCTCTGTGAGTTTGGCATAGCTATCAGTTTGGGAATTTCCACTACCATAAGTTGTTACCAAGTCAGGATTTAATTCTAATAATTTCTCTATATCCACATTGTCATTATTACCTATTTGTGATACTTTCCCAGCTTTGATTCTTTCTACCACATCAGGAGTATTTATTTGCTTACTATTACTAACGCCAATCAATTTATCAACTACTCCTAACTTTGCTAAGTGGGGTAAATGAGTAGTAGAAAGAGAGACTATAGAATTTACTGGTACTGTAATTACCTGTGTTTGATTAAATCCTTGTGGCGTAGGAGTTCCACATTGAACTAGAACATATTGAAAATCTGTCTTGGCATTCTGCCAAGGATTTTTGATAGTGACGACTTTGTAGTGTTTATGATATTCTACTGCCAAGCCTGTTGCATGGGTAATCTTGATTTTATTAGGAAAATAATCAGTTTTGAAGTCATATTTTTGAATACAGGCGTTATTATTGGTATTAGGAGATATGTTAATTGCTGTACTATTGCAGGCAATTATTAAAATTGCTATTAAAAGTAATTGGTATAAAAAAAATATGGCTTTTGCTTGAGGTGTTTTTACCAATTTCATGAGTTTCATAAAAATACTATTTTTCTCACGCAAAGCGTTAGAGTAAAAGAGGATGAGATAAATAAAAAGTACTTTACATCTTTGCGTAAAATTAAAAAAAAGGAGAAATTAGACGGAATCTGGTGGATAGCGGTATTCAGTAACTTTGTTACCTTTTACTAAATGTTCATTAACAATAATTTCAGCAGCATTCTGGTTAACACGAGTGTACCAAGTCCTATCGTCTGAATAAAATACAACTGGCCCTAGTTGGCAAACTTCCAAACAGCCAGATGTTCTCACTTCCACTTCCACACCTGCTTTTTCCACCGCTGATTTTAAGGCATCAAATGTAGGTTGCCATTTGCGGGAAGGAAGACAGCGAGTTGAAGTGCAAACGGAAATATAAGAATGTTTTAGGGGATTTTTGGTAAATGGTATAGGTTTGTTTCCCAATACATAGATATCTCGTAGTTCCTCATAAAGAGCCAACTTTGATAAGTTAGGCTTACCTTCTGGTAATAAATTTTCACCTTCTACATATGGATTTGGCAAGAAAATAGTCATGAGGTTTTCATCTGCACCATTCCAAAAATCAATTCCCCAACTTCTAGGGATACCTTCTGCATTAAATCGTCGATAAAATGCAGCGCGACTTACTTGACGTTGTTGCCTTAATTCCAAAGGGGTCTTACAATGAGGGCCACCTAAATTAGCCTCAATACATAGGTGCAAATGCCAGCTTTCAGTAACTACTGTGAGATATCCATCATAGAGGATACAAATTTTGGGTGGAGTATTAAATTCTAATTCTAATACACCTCCTTGAACAATATGCCCTACCCCTACCTGCTGCCAATTTTGCTGAAATAAAGTGTAAAGTAGCGATGACAAAACATCACTTCCATAATCAAAATATTCATATTCAATAGACCCTTGTGTAGATAAAGCCTTAGTCACAACTTGATTTAATGGTGTTACCCAATAATTGAATTCAGCCATGAGATATTCTCCTTATTGCATCAGAATATTGAACTCAAACCAACTTGAAAAACTCTACCCCCATCAGGAAAACCAGGGAATAATTGGTATCTCTGGTTAAATATATTATCTACACTGCCTGTTAACACTAATGTATCACTAAGAGTAACCCGCATTTTCCAATCAAAAGTAGTGTACCCAGATAAAGATTCTGTATTGGTATTGTTTATTGGATACGCACCCAAAGAATGCATTAGTATTCCCGCATATAAACCTTGACGAGTTTCGTAAGAAAGTCCTGCATTTAAACTATCTGCACTGGCGAACCGTAATTCTTTATCAACTTCGGCTGAGTTTGTACTTTTTAAAATCCGCGGATCATTTGCTGTATAACTAACAAAGGCATAGATATTCTTCGTTATCTGCAAATTTAAAACTGCTTCGATTCCTGTAGTACGAACTTTACCAATATTTTCATAAGTAGCTACAGGAACAGCAAAGTTATAGGCGATTAAATCTGATATTGTGTTGTTGAAATAGGTCAAGCGTAACAGACCAAAATTGCCTATTTTCTGGTCAATTCCGATATCATAACTATCGCCTTTTTCTGGACGAAGATTAGGATTACCAACGTAACTACCACCATTTGCATATAAGCTAAAAAGATTCGGTGCGCGAAAATTCTTGATATAATTAGCTCTCACGGTGGTAGAGTTGGTAAGCGCAAATTTTGTCCCGACACTCGGTGATGTAAATGAACCATTTGTCAAGCTGCTAAAATCCTGGCGTAAACCTAAGTTGGCAGTGAAACCAGGAGTAAAGTTAATTTCATATCTAGCAAATAGCGCCCCTTGACTAATACTATCGTCGTAAGTGACTGTTTTTGTATCAACAGAAAAATCGAATGTATTATTAGTAGCTGATACATTGCGATAATCAAAGCCATAAACTAGGGTTTGATTATTAGCAAATTTCCAATTGTGTTGTGCTTGCAATCCGTAAGAAGCTTGCCTATTATCATATCGTGCTTGGGATGAATTGCGACTATCAAAGCGAGTGTTGAGGAAATCTGCATAAACTCTGGCTGTTAGCAGCGAATCATTCCCACTTCCTAATTTTGAGTTCCAGATTAAATCGGTGAGAACTTGGTCTGTGTACTTGCGATCGCTATCCGTCAACGAGTTAAAATAACCTTGACCATATAATGGTTCAGGAATCGGTACTCCTCCTGGTACTCCTTGGTCTTTACCTAAATATAGGGTTGAAAGGGTTAGGGTGTTGCGAGAACCTAAATTCGCCTCTAACTTGACATTAAAGTTATTGTAGAGAGTGTCATTATTTTTCCTGGTTCCCTCAAAGTTGGCTTCTGGGATGGAAAAAGGATAATTATTTTCGGCTTCGGTACGGTTGTAACCTACAACCCAAGAAATATTCCCTACTCTGCCGCTACTGTTGATAGTCTGCTGATTTAGTCCATACGCGCCAAGGATGACTCCCGCTTGTGTTGTCACTTTTTCTGTGGGACGCCGAGTGATAATGTTAATCACTCCCCCAATCGCATCAGAACCATAAAGGGTAGAACCACCACCTGGTAATACTTCCACTCTTTCAACAATATTGGTAGTAAATTCTGAAAGGTCAAAACCACCGGAATCTAAATCGTTAATCGGTCTACCATCAAGCAAAATCAAGACTTGTGCAGAGTTAGAACCTCGGATAAATTGACCGCTTAAGGCGTTTACTTCTGTGCCAACTGTACCATCAGGCAAGATACCAGGAAGAAATTTTAGCGCTTCTCTGACAGTTTTAGCACCTTGCGCTTCCATTTCTTCACCGGTAATCACATAAACCGGACGGGTGGAATCTTTCACTGTCCCCTCGCGGCGAAAGGGTGAGTAAACGGGTTCATTCAATAGCTTGTCGATGACTGTCAGTTCAATATCGGGTTCTTCTGTGGATGCTGGAGGATTTTGAGCAATTCCTTCTGGTTTTTTTTATTGCTACTGGAGTATTTTGAGGTGTAACTTCTGCAACTGGTTGTAGGTCTTTTGCAGTACCTTCGTGTTGGGGAAACTCTGATATTAATGTAATTTCTGTGGCTGTGGTGTTGTGATTACCGCATAGTATTCCCAAAAGGATAGTCAAATTAGACACAACAACTTGAATTTTCCAACTAACAACAAAATTAGTAGACATTTATGATCTAAGCAACCCGTATAACTAAAAATTTGACGAGATTAAAACAAAACGTTCTAAAAAGTCACTGAAATCTACTGATAATGTTTCATCTGCAATTTCAGGGACGAGATAGTGATAGTTAGTATCAAACCACTTGGTCATTTCCAACGCTGGAATTCCTTCTCGACCTCGCGCCATTGCAAAGTAACGTTCTAACCCACTAAATTGTTGGAATCTTTCAGGAATTAGCCCAAAACGAAATATCCAGTCAAGTACATGGTCGTAGAGAGTTGTGTCTCCAATCCCAATGCGATCAATTCCGGCTTCCAATTGGGTTTTCCAGTTAGATTCCTCAACTTGTCGCACGGTTTGTAATAATGACTCTGCCTCTAGCTTGCCACTCCAAAATGCTTCTAGTGCTTTTTTAACTTCCCGATTTTTACCAATACGAGGATAGCCTAATGTTGCTGTTTGAATCTGCATTGATTTCTGTTCCTTTGAAGATTAATGATTTAGGTAGTAGTGATTGGGAATTAGGAAATTTTATCCAGTCATCAATTAACAACAACTTATGTTTAATTTTGCCCACTTATTAGTGGCGGAATCTTCGCTAAAATACCCTTTTTCAAAGGTTCAGGTCGTTCTGACCAAGGCAATAAACCATCAGACTTGGTATAGTATTGACTCGCACATTTCAGTACAGCAGATGCACAGCCATCAATTGGCAAATCTCCAAAAAGATAGGTTGATTTTCCTTCTGCTACAAAGGCAATGACGCAAGAACGGTTACAAGCACTCATACATTCAACTGGCTGAATTGAGAATTTTTCTTGTAATTCCCAACCTTGTGAGAGTTCCTGAAGCCGCTGTAGAAGTTGTTCGCCTCCACTGATACCAACTTGTTTACCGTTTTGCCACACGCTGGCGCAGGTTGTGCAAACAAATAAAGTATGTTGTTTGTCAAGCATTAATTTTGAAGTGTGTAGGAATAAATCTGAATCGCAGATATCATTCAGCGTTGTCAAAGCTGAAGTCTAGCGTCGCTGACTGCCGCAATATATCTATTGCTAATAATTAGCAATAATTAACTAGTCGCTCAGATGATGAGGCTGAGAAAAACTAGGAGGTGTAATTTGTAGCTTAAATCGAGTGTCTATAATCTTGTAGGAAGCCGTAATCTATAGCGAATCTCTGGCTCTTTAAAGAAATGACACTGAATAGTGGAAGAAATATTTATACTTTTTTTCATCTGTGCCTCGCAGACGTGTAGAACTGATTAGCCAACTTCGGCGGGCATTCTGACTCTGAGACATGAGTCTCATTACAGCTGCGGGACAGCGCCGGATTTACACCGGACTTTCCCCGTTTCCTCTGGTGGCTGCTCCCCACCAGAACCGACAGTTATACGTCAGATTACCATAGTTGCTGTCTGGATGCAAATTTAGTTGTGAACAATTTTGAGAAATATTCCAATTATCGATATCACTCACGCAATATGGAATATATACTGGTGCTACCATTAACACCCATAAAAGAAATCCCCTAACTTCAGTACAGGGGACTTTGCAGACATTGTGGATTTAATAAAAACCAACTTTTGTCGGGTGTGTTACGTTGATAACATCCTTTGTGAAGGCTACAGTTTAATCCAGATTCCTTAAGGTAACTGAGTTAATTTTGGTTGCTCAAGGTATGTATATACCAATTGGGAAACTTGACGAACAAAATCCCTACCTCTGATGTCATTGTAAGGTCTTCTCACAAAAATGCCTGCTAAGTAACGCTTGCCATTGGGCATCTCAACAATACCTGCGTCCCCAATGACAAACCCTATATCCCCTGTTTTATGAGCAATTAGCGCTCCCGAACCCAAACCAGCAGCTAGCAACTTTTTGTTATGGCAATGACTTAAGATGTCTAAAGCCTGGGAGCGACTCGCATCTGAAATTAACTTGTGATACTGAATTAATGCTGACAATTGCACTAAATCGGCGGGACTAGTCGTATTAGTTCCTTTGAAGTCTCCCAACAAATGACGAATTACAGTATTTTTCAGTCCCCAACTGCGAAACCGCTGATTCAATATAGCTTTACCACCCAAACGGTCAATAATCATGTTTGTGGCTGTATTGTCGCTGATAGTAATCATTTTGTTTATGGTTTGCAGTACAGTCAACTTGGTTCCCACACGTTGATACTGCAAGTCTCCAGAGCCACTTGCAACCAAGTCTCGCCGCATTACCAAGGTGTCATTTAGCTTAACTTTGCCAGCGTCTATTTTCTCAAATAAAGCAATCAGAATTGGGAACTTAATCGTACTCGCGGCGGGAAATACTCTGTCGCCACTAATATCCAAATAATTACCCGTCTCTAAATCCACAAAAAACATCCCCGGCTTGAGAAAACTGTAGCGAGCCATCAAGGCATTAATTTGAGATTTTAGTTCTGGTAGTTCCTGACCTAAAGCAACTACCCCAGCAAACATAGAAGCATTGACTGGTTTAGTGAGTATATCTGGTGGACTGGGCTGATTAATACCTGGAATATTTTGTAAAGGCGCTTGGCGTTGGAATAAGAGAAGTTGAGATTTTTTCTGGAAATTAGGGGTAATAGAGATTGGTATTTGAGAGGATTGTTCCCCAGTTTGTATTCCCCATTCCAAAATTCCCGTCGCAGGCATTTTTTCTTTTTCAATTGATGATAATTTGATCACCCAATGAGAGGGAGAATCTCCCTTAACTATTACACTTTGCGGAAAGACAGTGTAACCGGGTGCTAATTCAATTACGAGTCTGGTCGTCTGGGGGTCAAGCTGTCCTATCCGAATTTCTCGAATTGCTGAACCAAAGTTTTGTTTGGTTGCAGGATAGTCCAAAATAGTTCCCGATAAATCAATGACAAGCCTTTTGGGGTTATTAATTAAATAAACTCTAGGTTGAATACCTGAGTCAGTGGTTAGGTCAAGCTGATTTTGAGTGGGGTCAAAGTGCCAGGATTCTAATCGAGTTGCTTTTGCAGGAGAGGATAGTAGCAAAATACTAATTAAGCTCAACAATAACCAGCGTAATTTCATACAGTATAGCGAGGAGAATATTGAATTTTTTTAGAAAATATTTGAAAAGGTCTTTTGCTTTCATACTTAGCACAGTGAAGCATCTCAGTAAATGCCTATAACCTCAATCAATTTTCCGCCCTAACCAACCAAAGTATTAACAGCAAAACTATACATTATGGGAATTTCAAACGTCCTCTTACAGAGATTTGTTGGAAAGTGAATGAAACCAGAACTGATTGAAAATCATAAGCAAGAAAATATCTAATGTCAAGAGTTTTGGATGATAAATAAATACTGATGCTGTAAATATAGATTCGATTTGATGAAAGTCAGTATAATTTAATTTACACCTGTTAAAAAACGGCTGGACAAAGTTTTCACAAATTACTATAGAAGCCTCCATGCGATTGGACTGCAAACCATAAGATTCTTCATTCTCAATGTCAGTCTATTTTTAGCATTCAAATTTAATTTGAATTGTTTTCTAAATAAATATCAATATATATACTATTAATTATGAGAATTTCTTAATTATTTTTACAGTAGATTAAAGATATTCATTAATCAAAAAAACTGTAATATATGGTGGATAAATAAAATTTAATTACCCACTTTTTGAATAAATAGTTTTGAAGTTTTTAAGACTATGGTCTTGGAGTTTTTAACTTTGCTATTAAAGCTTTATACATCGCAATTGGGACAAAGCGATAAAACCGGAAAGCTGATTTTTTATTTTCGATGAGTCTCATTGTGTTTTTGTTCCTATTGAGAGGGTATGCTGAGGTTGAAATTCTGCCCATTCTTTGCACACAGTTTGATAACATTGCGGTGGTGTAATTGGTAAATTAGTTAAATAGAAAAACTCAGCTTGATGACCATATTCCAACAAAAAGATAACATCAGTTTGCGGATTATACTTATCTACAGCTTCGAGAATATGAGCATTTATGAAGTGTCTTTGCAACAGTACGGTATCGGGTGCTGCTAACCAAGCATTTAAGAAAGCTGCGAGATTTTTACGCGGGATAAAATGCGCTTTAAATGTTTCGCCAGCCATACCTAAATGCGGAGAGTTGGTACTGCAAATTATAACACCACGCTCTCCTCCTAAATAACCGATCCAAGCGTTGTAACCAATTGCTAATATATTGGTGGCGAGAAAAGCTTGTTGCCAATCTTGGGTATTTATTTCTGGGGTCATCTTGATTAAACTCCTTTTGATAACTGCCAGGAATTTGTAAGTCCCATGTAATAATCTATCGCTGCATTTTGGTAGCGAGTAGGTTTCGGAATATTGCTTGATTTTGGCTTGAGCATTGACAAATAAAGTAAGTTTTAGGGCATTAGGGTTGGATTAAACTCTGACCAACGCTTGCAAACTTGTTCGTAGCAATCGGGTGGAGTAATTTTTAATTGGTGTAAGAAATTAACCTCAATTTGAGGTTCAGCTTTTAGCACCAGAAGAATATCTTGATGGGGATTGTATGTTGCGATCGCTGGGAAAATTGATGAAATCATGGATGAGCAGATTGATTGCGATATAGCTCCACAATCTGGAAACGAACGCAAGTAAAACCTAATCAGATCGGAGGGGAGAAATTGGAGGGTGAAGGGAACTGTATCAAGACTTGTAATTGTCGGGTGAGTAACTTGAGTATCCACATCACAAATAACAACTCCCCGCCCAAATGACTGAAATCCCTTCCATCCTGTGTAACCGATTACCAGCAGATTGTTATGGATAAAGCTGTTTTGCCAGTAACCAAAATTTCCTTCCCAGACACTCTTAGAAGGTCGCATTCACTTCCTCCCCCAACACCAATGACTCAATGCGAACCTGCTCAAGCTCCCGTCCAATCAACACTAATCTTGTTTGACGGGGTTCATGGGGTTGCCAAGTCCGGTCATAAAAGTAGTCAAATCGATTACCAACACCCTGTAATACCATACGCATGGCTTTATTCGGAACTGCCACGAATCCCTTAATTCGATAAATTTCTTGTTGTTGTACCAATGTTTGCAAGCGTTTAATCAAGACAGCCGGCTCAAATGCTTGGTCTAGCAGTAATTGCACTGCATTAATCCCTTCATCATGTTCGTGTTCGGCTTCGTTGTCGTGGTGACTGGGACGACTATCTAAGTTATCTTCTACCGCAGCGTTGAAACCGAGTAACAAATTGCTACTGATTTCACCGTCTTGGCAAGGAATGACTTTTACACCAGGAGATAAACTCTGCTTGAGCCAATCCTGTACTCTAACTTGCGTTTGGGAATCAACGCGATCGCTCTTTGTCAACAACACTAAATCAGCACAAGCCAGCTGATCTTCAAATAGTTCTTCAATCGGTGTTTCGTGTTCTATGCTAGAGTCGGCTTGTCGCTGTGCTAAGAGAGCTGCTAAATCGCCTACATATTGATTAGTTGCCAACGCTTCACAGTCCACCACAGTGATTACGCCGTCCACTGTAGCCCCTGTGCGAATCTCTGGCCAGCGAAATGCTTGCACCAATGGTTTTGGGAGTGCTAGTCCAGAGGTTTCAATCAACATACAGTCAAGGCGATCGCGTCGCTTCAGTAATTCTTGCATCGCTGGCAAGAATTCCTCTTGCACCGTGCAGCACAGACAACCATTGGTGAGTTCAACAATGTTACTGTTGGAATCTTCTTCATCATCACAAACTCGGCAATCACGCAAAAGTTCGCCATCAATTCCGATTTCTCCAAATTCATTCACCAAAACAGCAATGCGTCGCCCCTGATTATTTTGGAGTAAATGGCGAATTAGTGTCGTTTTACCTGCGCCTAGAAATCCTGTAATGACTGTGACGGGAATTTTGTGCATATAAATGTTGTTTGTTGATTAATTTTGCAATCACAAGAAAGAAGTTTCAACCGCAGATATCATGCTGTAGAGACGTGGAATTTTCCCTCTCTACTAATTTGCAGGTGATGTGGAAGGTAATTGAATTTATTCGGCGTGAACATTAGCTAAATAAATAAGCGTATCCATCTTTTTCGTGAATAGTTACGCCAAAGAGAATTAGTGCGAGCGATCGCGCAATTTGTACCCCGAATTAATAACCTACCATCTCATAGAAAGCTGTAACCTGTAGCGTCTTGATATGTGTGGCTATGAGATTGTATTGCCTAGTAGTTGTAGAAATCTTCATAAAAATACTTATCTGTGCCTCGCAGATGTACAAAATTTACAAGTCAACTTCGGCGGGCATTCTGACTCACAAGGCAAGCCTTGATTACAGCTGCGGGACAGCGCCGGATTCACACCGGACTTTCCCCGTTTCCTCTAATGGCTGTTCCCCACTAGAACCGAGATTCTTTTGCATATTAACATAAAAGTGCGCTTGTGTTGAGTCATAAATGAATAAAGAGTGCTGAGTTAAAAAATCGGGTCAATTACTCAAGACTGTGGATTCTTCACTGCAATAAGTAGTGAGTACTTTCTACTTCACTCAGCATTACTGAAAAAATAGCGATCGCAATTATAAATAGACATAGGAGTGAAAATTAATTCTGCGTAGACATCTAAGGGAATTTTACACATTTGGGATGCTCCCGGTTTTAGAGAGGGCGAGAAATTAGCAATAAATTATTTTCCGTGAATTCTTCGTGGTTGCCTGAATTTAACAAACAACTACCCGAAGTCAATAAACGACTGCCCGAATTCAATAAACGACTGCCCGAATTCAATAAACAACTGCCCGAATTCAATAAACAACTGCCCGAAGTCAATAAACGACTGCCCGAATTCAATAAACAACCGCCCGAATTCAATAAACGACTGCCCGAATTCAATAAACAACTGCCCGAATTCAATAAACAGCGGCAATAATGTTGGTTTAGCCGCCTTCAGCACTGATTCAGTCTTTGTCTCAAATTCTGCTTCTTGTTTTCCTTTACAAAATCAGAAGCTAAATGTTTAACGCTACCGTGCCATTGCTCACTTCCTCGCCAGATATAGCCTCAAGTTGTGGCTAGCAACTCCACAGCCCGGTCATCAGTCGCAGCAGTAGCCGCCGCAGGAAAGACCAATAAATGGAAACTCAAAATTGGTCATCATGCGTAGGCGCAACCCGCCGCAGGCATCGCTACCCAACCAAGCTTGAGGGAGTTTCTTTAGCAAGGTTTCTGTCCATCAATTCTGTACTCCCGTTCGCCCGCACAGCGCGGAACATTCCAAATCGACACAGCCCTACACCAAACGCCAAACGCATCAACAAAAACGTCGGCACCTCGCGCACAGACTTGAGGAAACCAGACAGTCCATAACGCAGAAATCCGCTCGGTCGAACCACCCCTTGCCAAAGCGAATCTAACCAAGAAGGAAGCGTTTCTTGCGTCCAGTCTGCCGTAATTACCTCTCCCTCGACTAAGGAAGTCTCTGCTAAAAGCTCAGAGAATCCCTCAATGCTAGAAAAAGCTGGATGAGACCACTGATCTAGGAGTTGTTGCATCACTGGTTTCTCCCAGAAATTTAGTGGCTTTTGGCGGTCATCCCTCTGATTCCAGTCAGCTACAACCAACACTCCACCGGGTTTTAGCACCCGGATTAATTCTCTAGCAAAAACAGCTTTATCTGGCATGTGGGGGCCTGCTTCAATTGACCAGACCACATCAAAACTGGCATCTGGAAACGACAATGCCATCGCATCATCGACCGCAAACTGGGCGTTTACCTCTTGGGGCGTTAACTCCTGGGCACGTTTCACCTGCTGTGGGCTAATCGTAATCCCTGTGACAGCAAACCCATAATCTCGCGCTAAAATCCGGCTGCTGCCCCCAATACCACAGCCAACATCTAAAACGGTAGTACCAGGAGGTAATTTTTCTATTCCACCCCATTTAACCATTTCATGTACAAAGTCAGATTTAGCAGCCAAAAAATCCTTCTGTCGTGGCGGCGAACCGTAATGACCGAGGTGAATGTGTTCCCCCCAATAAAACTCTAAGATGCCGTCAGTAGTCCATTGATCGTAGGAATTGGCAACTGTAGCTGAAGATTGATACTTGCGGGCAGTCAAGAAATAAGTCGCAATTACTACCACCAAAAGCAGAAGAAAACCAATTAAAAAATATAATGAAGTTGACATTGTTTTGAACGCTCCTCTACGCCTACCGTAGATAGATTTATTGCACGAATCTCGTAGCCATGAATTTTGTAGCAGGAACCCTTGACAAGAAAGCAGAGGGGTAGAAGAGAAAGAAGATTTACTTTTGGAGTCGAGCTAACGGTTTGCTCGTTGCTCGTCCCGAATCAGACGAGCGATGGCGTAACCGCCCGCAGTCGGCGATGCCTACGACGAGCAAAGCTAACGCAGTATAAATTTTCCCATACATCGACATTGCAATATTTTGCATACCTCGAATAATTCTCCCTGGAAGTAGACGGGGCTTGTGTTTGTCTTGGGGAATCGTTTGTTTGACAAAGGGATGAACAGCAGTGGGAATCTTCGCGGCTCTGTGAAGATAGAATTTCGGCATGATGATTAACTGAAGTATTAATCTAGTAAATTAGCAATTTCTATGCATAATTGAGAAACTATTTATTCGGTATGGAACAGGACTGTGTAAGTCATCCACGCCATTTTCTACCTGTTTGCAACAACTTCCATCTGTTAATTAATCCAGCGTTTCGTTTTTACTGCAACTATTTTTAAGCGATATTCCCACAGAGAATAGCTGTCACCATCGCTGCATCAGTCATACGCAATTTATATTATTAATTAATCGCCTACCGTCTCATAGAAAGCCGTAACCTGTAGCGTCTTGATATGTGGGGCTATGAGATTGTATTGCCTAGTAGTTGTAGAAATCTTCATAAAAATACTTAATCTGTGCCTCGCAGATGTACAAAATTTACAAGTCAACTTCGGCGGGCATTCTGACTCACAAGGCAAGCCTTGATTACAGCTGCGGGACAGCGCCGGATTCACACCGGACTTTCCCCGTTTCCTCTAATGGCTGTTCTCCACTAGAACCGAGATTCCTCTGAATATTAACACAACTGTGATTTGCTTGCATAAAAATCAATGGTCGATCTATACTGGCATTCGTCATTAATCGGAGCAAGTTTCATTCTTTACCAAAGCTTGCTCTGAATTTTTATTGGACAATTCTTTTGCAATTTTTCAACCCAACAAACTTTTTCGGGTTGCCAGCGTTTTTTGACATAGCGCTGACAATTTTTTTCCATTTTTGCAATTATTCTTCTAAAATTTATCAACACATCTTGTATGCAAGCTCCATCTACACTCTCCAACAGCTCCACAACGGATATCCATGTCATTCGTCGTGATGGAACGACTACACCGTTGGAAATTAATAAAATTCGCACAGTGGTTAATTGGGCTTGTTGTGGACTTTCAACAAATTCCATTGCTCTAGAAGCACATCTGACAACTCGATTGCGTCCCGGCATTACCACGCGAGAAATTCAAGATAATTTAATTCGCTGTGCCTTGGATTTGTGTAGTCCTGAAGAACCTGATTGGCGCTATGTAGCTGGCCGCTTACATATTTGGAGTTTGTGGAAAGAAATAACAGTTAGCCGTGGCTATCAGTACGGGTACTATGCTCGGACTGTACATTTCAAAGTTCTAGAAGAACAATACGATCGCCGCATCTTGACCTACTCTCCTGAAGAGTTAGAGATTGCTAACACTTGGATTAATCCTGACTGGGATGCCGATTATGATTATGCGGGAGCAGTATTACTGACAAAGCGATATCTTTTGGCAAATGAGTTGCCTCAAGAAGCATTTTTGACTTGTGCGCTATTGATTGCCTCCGTGGAAACACCAGATAAACGATTAACCTGGGCAAAGCAATTTTATGAAGCATTAGCGAATCGTCAAATATCTTTAGCAACACCCATTCTGGCGAACTTGCGGATTCCCAATGGCTCCCTTGCTAGTTGTTTCATTACGGCAATGGACGACAATTTGGAAAGCATTTTTGGCGGCATTCATGATGCGGCTCGCATTTCCAAAAATGGCGGCGGTGTGGGAGTAAATCTGTCTCGAATTCGAGCAACAGGTAGTTGGGTGATGGGCAAGGCAAATGCATCAGGTGGTGTAGTTCCCTGGATTAAGTTGTTAAATGATACAGCGATCGCAGTTAATCAAGGTGGACGCAGAGCAGGTGCTGTCACTGTGAGTCTAGATGTTTGGCATTTGGACTTACCTGAATTTTTGGAAATGCAAACCGAGAGTGGGGACGGGCGACGCAAAGCTTATGACGTATTCCCGCAATTGGTTGTCAGTGACGAATTTATGCGGCGAGTAGCAGCAGATACAGAATGGACTTTAGTTGATCCCTATGAAGTGCGAACTCGGTTAGGCATTGAACTAGCTTCAACTTGGGGTGAAGCATTTGAACGTGCCTATCTTCAAATCGAAGCCAGTTTAGATGACTCGATTACACTCTACAAACGGGTAAATGCGCGTCTTTTACTCAAACAGGTGATGCGAACCCAATTAGAAACCGGGATGCCTTATTTATGGTTCAAAGATACCGCGAACCGAGCTAATCCTAATCAGCATCAAGGCTACATTCCTGGTGGAAACCTTTGTCAAGAATCATGGTCAAATGTGAAACCTGGTGAAGAAGCACATACGTGCAATCTTGTAAGTATTAATCTTGCAAATTTAGAAAATGAGCAGCGAGCAGAGATTTGTCAAATTGCAGTACGTATACTAGATAACACGATTGAACTTACTTCACCGCCATTTGCTGCTAGTGCCACTCACAACGCCAAATATCGCACAATTGGGGTAGGCTGTATGGGATTAGCCGATTGGTTAGCAAAACGTCATCTCAGCTACACCCATCTTCAGAAAATCAGCGATTTATTTGAAGACATCGGTTACTATTGCACCGCAGCATCGATGGAATTAGCGAAGGAACGGGGTGCGTATCCTGCTTTTGGGGGTAGTGAATGGAGCAAGGGACATTTAATCGGAGCAAAGCCTGTGGATTGGTTTAAGCAACACGCTAGTCAACCAGAACGCTTTTTACAACTGAGTCAGGATATCAAACAACATGGGATTCGCAATTCACATATTACTGCGATCGCACCTAACACTTCTTCATCTTTAGTTCAGGGTTGTACAGCAAGTGTTTTACCCGTTTACAGCAAATTCTTTTATGAAAAGTGGGCCAAGGGTTCAGTACCAATCGCACCGCCTTACATTCAGGATAATCTATGGTTTTATGTCGAAAATAAGACACTAGATCAGAAAAAAGTGGTGAAAGCGATCGCCACAATCCAACAATGGATTGATACAGGAATTTCAATGGAATTGCTATTTAACCTAAACGCTGGAGTCTATTTCCCCGACGAACCAGAGCGCTCTCTTACCGCTGTTGATATTTTTGAAACCCTAATGCTGGCTTGGGAATTGGGTTGTAAAGCAATCTACTACATTCGCACCGTCCAAAAAGACAGTTTCAAAGAATCGAACGAGCAATGTGTTGCTTGTGCAAACTAACTAGGGAGTAGGGAGTGGGGAGTAGGGAGTAGGGAGTAGGGATCTTAATTAGGGAGTAAGATATATTCTCCGTCCCAAGAATTGTCATGGAAGCAGTAATTATTATTCCCCATTCTTCCCCCTACTCTCTACTCCCTACTCCCTACTCCCTAATTAAGATCCCTACTCCCTTTCAATTGAAAAATGTACCAACAAAGACAATCATTAATGCCAATTAATCCCGTTTTCAATCCGAACGGGAGTGATAATACAGCAAACCGTTTAATATGGTTCGGGGAAACTACAAATTTAATGCAACTCAATGATGTTCGCTATTCCTGGGCTGTGTCTCTCTACCGTCAAATGCGAGAGAACTTCTGGGTTCCCGAAAAAATAGACATTACTCAGGACGTAACAGATTACCTCAATCTCACGCCTGGTGAACGACGTGCATTTGATGGCATCCTCAGTTACCTAACGTTTCTCGATTCGGTGCAAACCTGTAATGTGCCTCACATCAAAAACAGCGTGACTGCACCAGAAATAGCGCTGTGCATGGCAGAACAAATTTCCCAAGAGGCGATGCACAATCAGTCTTATCAATACATCATTGAGACGGTGATTCCGAGCGATCGCCGGACACACGTCTATGATTTCTGGCGGAGCGATCGCATTCTCAAAGCTAGATGCGAATTCATCGCCGGACTATACCAAAAGTATGTCGATAACCCGACACCAGAAAATTATTTCGTATCGCTGTTAGCCGATTACTTGTTAGAAGGATTGTATTTCTACAATGGGTTTATATTTTTCTACAATCTGTCATCACGGATGCTCATGTCTGGGAGTGCCGATATCTTTAGAATGATTAACCGAGATGAACTCTCCCATGTGCGGCTATATCAAAAATTGATTCCAGAAGCGATGCAAGTTTTCCCCCACAGCCACGAACAAATTTATGAAATGTTTGCTTTAGCCGTCGAGCATGAATGCAAGTGGACAGAACATATTGTCGGAGATGATATTCTTGGCATTACAGCCAATAGTACAGGACAGTACACCAAATATCTGGCAAATGCTCGTTTAAAGGCGATCGGTTTAAAGCCATTATTTCCAGAAGCTATCTACAAGAAAAGCCCCTATGCTCACTTGGAGCGTTTCTCAGATACCAAAAAAGAAGCCAATACAAAAGCCAACTTCTTTGAGGCAAGTGTCACCAGTTACGTCATGTCATCAAGTATTGAAGGTTGGGATGATTTCTAAGAGGGGTTTATAAAATATTGGTTTAGATGCAGAGACGCGATATCTCGCGTCTTGAAAAATACCTAGAAAGCAAAAGGCAATCACATCCTGAACCTATTTCATCAACTTCTTCGGATGTTTTTGCATAGTTTGATATCTGGTAAAAGAAGGTTCAGGTCGTTCTGACCAAGGCAATAAACCATCAGACTTAATATAGTATTGACTCCTCACTAGCTGACACAGATTGCGTAGGCGTAGCCCGTCGTAGACATCGCTGGTGTCTTAATTTTCACCAGCTAGAGGTAGATGGATAGTGAATGTACTACCCTGCCCTGGCTCAGATGTCACATCGATTGTGCCTTGATGTGCTTCAATAATACAGCGAGATAGATATAGTCCCAAACCACTACCAGAACGCTGGTGTTTACCTTGGCGAAATCGCTCAAATAATATTGCCTGGTCTTGTTTAGAAATTCCCGGCCCCGTATCTTGGATATCAATAGTCACATCTGCTGGAGTGAGATGGCTATGAATATCTACAGAACCTTTGTCTGTAAATTTGATAGCATTGCCAATGATATTTGTCAAAACTCGCCGCAGTTCTACGCGATCGCCCATGATGGTGCTAGCATCACCTCTATCAATGTTTACAACTAATCCTTTTTCTTCAGCTAAGGGAGTTAATTCTTGGGTAACTTCACTAACTAATTCCTGAATATTGCAAGGAGAAATTTTTAAGGTTTTACAGCCTGCCTCATGACGATAAACTTCTAGCAAGGTGTTTACCATTTCCAGCAGGTCTTGGTTACTGCCAATCATGGTATCAATTATTTCTTCCAATTGTGGCGAAACTTCGCAAAATCTGCCTGACAGCAATAATTTTAATACGCGGTTGGAGGCTACCAGCGGTATGCGTAAATCGTGAGTAAAACGCGAGACAAAATCTGTCCGCAGGTTAGCCATCTGATCTCGTTCGTCGATACTATGTTTGAGGCGCAAAAGCGATCGCACTCGTGCATGTAATTCATCAGGATCGAATGGTTTACGAATAAAGTCATCTGCACCAGCATCAAGTCCTTCAACAACGCTAGACTCATAGTGAGCTGTGAGCAGCAGAATTGGGATAAATGGCAACGCCGGATTCTGTCGGATGCGGCGAGTAAATTCATAGCCATCTACCTCCGGCATCATCACATCTAACAGAATTATGTCTGGTGGTGACTCCTCAACCATAGTCAGAGCAATTTTGCTATCTTCTACCAAGTGAATCTCATAGTCGTTATCTTCTAGGACTGCTTCTAAGACCAGTAAATTGTCAAAAACATCATCGACAACGAGAATTTTATCTTTTTTAACAGTTTTAGTTAAAGACATGGCTAAATAAAAAAAGAAGTGCTTGGCTATCCCTAGCAAATCTAGTAATAGCTTACTTTACCAGCGCTGAGATTATTAAGGATTGACATTTTCCTTTAAAGTTTCTCAAATTAAATATCTGAGAATTGTACGTAATTACACTGCTTCTTTAATAAAAAATGTATTTATTAAAAAATATTACTTTTTTACAAGTATCTTAGCTGTCCGATTATCCAACCAATATCTCTGCCTGGATGCTAGGGTGAGGTAGTTTAGTCCCTTTTATGTGCATCATCCTAGCCACTGCAAGGGCAACTATTTAGTAGTCACCCACTCTTGCTAGCTAGCTAGGGGATTTTCAGAAAGGAGTTGTTTACCATGAAACATTTATCCTCAAGTAAATGTATAAAAATATTTTTTGATCGAATTATATTGTCATATCGAAACTCTTGCTTTAAAAAAACTTCCGAGATCAGGTTATTTATGTCTAATGGTAGATGAACTTATGGTAATAATACCAAATGCATTGCTTTTTGGATAAAATCCCGAATAGATGAACGAGATTATTTTAATCTGTACTTTAGATAGATAACAGTAAAATTAAGCAACTATGAGTGAAATCAAGATCCTCGTGATTGAAGATCACAACCTTACGAGAATCGGCTTACGGGCTGCTTTGCAAACCGACCCAGAGTTAAACATTGTTGGTGAAGCAGCCAATGCGGCAGAGGGCATCAAGCTTCTGAAAACTCTCAAGCCCGATGTTGCTACTATTGATATTGGCTTGCCTGACATGGATGGAATTGAGCTAACACGCACATTTAGGCAATATCAAGCCGAGAATGAAGATTATACAACAAAGCTGCTAATTTTAACGATGCAGAATAGCGAACAGGCAGTTTTAGCAGCATTTGCAGCAGGTGCAGATTCTTATTGCATGAAGGATATCGAAACTGAGAAACTAGTAGAGGCTGTACGAACGACCTATGCAGGTAGCTCATGGATCGATCCAGCGATCGCAGACCTTGTACTACAACAAATACGTCAAGATTTCCCCGATGGTAGCAGAGGAGCAGCTGGAAAAAGAGTCTTGATTGAAGGTATTGACCCAGATGTCGAGAAAAATATAGTCAGCTATCCTTTAACTCATAGGGAGATGGATGTTTTAGAGTTGATTGTCGCTGGATGTGACAATGCAGAAATTGCTAAAAGGCTCTATCTAACAGTCGGTACTGTAAAAACTCATGTTCGAGGTATTCTGAATAAACTCTGTGTTGCTGACCGTACACAGGCTGCTGTCCGGGCTTTGCGGGCTGGATTAGTACCATGAGTGAGTAAATCAACTACTTAGATAGCAATTTCCCCAGTAATTTTTAATTCCTTGAAAGCGGCTACTGAACTATCCACCTCAAAACTGCAACTTTTTGAATCGATGCTGTGCTAACGAAGTGCTTGTTCATAATTGTTTTTCGGTCAAAGCTGTTAACAGGGACAAAACTTTATGAAGAAATTGTTACAAACTTGAGTAGAATGACATAATTGACAAATAAGTATTTTTTCTCATATACATGATAGCGGATCAATTTCCCTGGCTTACCGCGATTGTCTTGCTGCCACTCGTTGCTTCTTTGCTCATTCCTGTACTGCCTGATAAAGATGGCAAGCGCGTGCGGTGGTATGCACTGGGTATAGGTATCGCAGACTTTGCTTTGATGTGCTACGCCTTTTGGAAGCATTACGATGCCAGCAGTGCTAATTTTCAACTTGTGGAGAATTATGCCTGGATGCCTCAGTTAGGTTTGAACTGGGCGGTATCAGTCGATGGACTTTCAGTTCCCCTTGTGCTTTTAGCAGGATTTGTCACTACACTCTCAATATTTTCGGCCTGGCAAGTTAATCACCGACCTCGCCTCTTCTATTTTCTGATGCTGGTGCTGTATTCTGCACAGGTAGGCGTGTTCGTTGCCAAAGACTTGCTGCTATTTTTCATTATGTGGGAAGTAGAGCTGATTCCCGTCTACCTACTAGTCTGCATTTGGGGTGGGCAAAGGCGTCGTTATGCGGCTACGAAATTTTTGTTGTATACCGCAGCGGCTTCTATATTTATTTTGGTGGCAGCCCTGGCAATGGGGCTATATGGCGGCGGTAAAATGACATTTGACATAACCGCCCTCGCCAGCAAGGAATATCCTCTTGGTTTACAACTGCTACTTTATGCAGGGTTGCTGATTGCATTTGGTGTCAAGCTTGCTGTTTTTCCGATGCATACTTGGTTGCCTGATGCCCACGGCGAAGCATCCTCTCCTGTATCGATGATTTTGGCTGGTGTATTGCTGAAGATGGGCGGATATGGACTAATTCGCCTGAATCTTGAGTTGCTTCCCGATGCACACATTTACTTTGCGCCCATTTTAGCCATTCTGGGTGTTGTGAATATTATCTATGGTGCATTGAACTCCTTTGCTCAGACCAATATGAAGCGGCGTTTAGCTTATTCGTCGATTTCCCACATGGGATTTGTATTGCTTGGGATTGCGTCTTTCACTGATTTGGGAATCAACGGCGCGATGTTGCAAATGATTTCACATGGTTTGATTGCATCAGTGCTGTTCTTCTTAGCAGGTGTTACTTACGATCGCAGCCATACAATGGTAATGAAAGATATGGGCGGTATTGGTCAAGCCATGCCCAAAGTCTTTGCCCTGTTTACAATCTCCGCGATGGCATCTCTGGCACTTCCCGGTATGAGCGGCTTTGCTGGCGAACTCTCGGTATTCGTTGGTCTGACAAGCAGTGACGTTTACAGTTCGACTTTCTGCACCGTAACGGTTTTTCTAGCAGCAGTTGGAGTCATCCTCACACCTATTTATCTACTTTCCATGCTGCGAGAGGTATTTTATGGTCAGGGTGCAGCACTCATCTGCGACATTAATAATGCAGGCTCAGAAAATCAAGAAGATGAGGGAACAGTTTGTTTTGGTACAGACTGTCTGGTGCCAGAAGATGCAGTCTACGAGGATGCTAGACCGCGTGAAGTGTTTATCGCTGCCTGTTTTCTGCTGATGATTATTGGTATTGGTTTCTATCCTAAAATGGCGATGCAGATGTACGACGTGAAGACCGTAGCAGTGAATGCTAATCTTCGCCAGTCTTATGCCATAGTCTCGCAAACAAATCCCCAGATTTATGCTAAGGGATTCTTGGTTGGGCAAATTTCAGAGGTTGAGGTAGCGCCAGTTTTGGGAACTTTGAAGTAACCTTTTTGGCCTTTATTTTTGTGAAAAAGAGTGATGTCTAGGATAGCCACTACGCGCCTAGCTCTTTTGTTAGCAGATAACTTTGACCAAACACTTTACGCAGCCTACAATTAGTGTATTAGATTATATACACGTAGGTTGCGTATGAGTATTACTTCCTTCTTTGATAAACAGAAAGAGCAATCTTTAATCAAAGCTAGAATTGTTGAGAAATATTTTTGGGCTTGGGCAAACGTGATGATACCAAGTGCTAAAAAATATAATTCAAAAATTGCCTACATAGACCTTTTTGCAGGGCCAGGTAGATACGAAGATGGTTCAAAATCAACACCAATAAAAATTTTAGAGACTGCGATTTCTAATCCATATATGCAAAATATGCTGGTGACAGTATTTAATGATGCTGATACCAAACATATTAATTCTCTTCAAGAAGCTATAAATTCAATTCCTAATATTGCAAATTTAAAATCTAAGCCTAAAGTATTTAATCATAAAGTTGGTGAAGAAATTGTCAAGATACTTGAACAACTCAAGTTACCTCCTACATTGTTTTTTGTAGATCCGTGGGGATATGAAGGTTTATCGCTAGAACTTATTAACTCAGTTGTAAAAAATCATGGGTGCGATTGCATCTTCTTTTTCAATTACAAACGCATTAACATGGCTTTAAGTAACGCCACTGTTGAAGAACACATGAATGCACTATTTGGAAATATACGAGCTGATCAAGTACGCCAGCAACTAAAAACACTTCAACCAGGGGAACGAGAAATAACAGTTGTAGAGGCAATTTGCGAAGCTTTAAAAGAAATGGGTGGAGAGTATGTTCTGCCTTTCTGCTTCAAAGATAAGAATGGAAACCGTACTAGCCATCACTTGATATTTGTGAGTAAGCATATTAAAGGCTATAACATTATGAAGCAAATAATGGCAAAAGAGAGTACTGAACAACATCAAGGTGTGCCATCTTTTGAATATAATCCAGCCACTTATAGACAACCGTTACTTTTTGAATTTTCTCATCCTCTTGATGACTTAGAAGAAATGCTCTTGGATACATTTGCAGGTCAAACAATAACCATGCTAGAAATTTACGATCGGCATCATGTTGGCAGGCGTTATATTAGCAAAAACTATAAAGCTGCTCTTAATAATCTTGAAGCTAAGGGTAATATTACAGCAGATCCACCTGCTAATAAAAGAAGAAAGAAGAAAGGTGAACTTACATTCGCCGATTCAGTGAAAGTTACATTTCTACCTAAGCAGTAATTACCAAACTTTCTTTTTTACCTGCTAATTTCAGTGGAGTATCCCCCCATCTCTTTTGATGCCGCTTCCAAGCATCAGGCATTTCATCCCATATTTTACCATCTAGTAATCTACCTCCAGCCTTAGAAGTTCTTCCGCCAATCTGCTTAAAAAAGAATGCAACTTCTGCAGCTTTACACTGGTCATGAATATCTTTTACCCACTCAGTTTTTAGAGGGCGATGTTTTTGTCCTGACTCTCCACCAACAATAACCCAGTGAATATTTGTTAATTCAAGATTCAATTCACCTAAAAGCGGTTCACATGAAAGAAAGCGAACAGTCGCGGGAACTTTGCGAAGAAAGTCAACACGATGAACATAGTTTTGATTTTCGACTGACACACCCAACCAGATATTTTCATGAAATTCTAACTCAGAAGCCAACTCAAGTAACCGCTCAGGTCGTTTTGTTAATATTTGATATATATGCCAAGGAGTTTCATGAATCACTTTAAAGACCTTTTCAATGAAATCAACAGGTACATCTTCATGAAAAAGGTCGCTCATTGAATTCACAAATATTCTACTTGGAGTACGCCATTTAAAAGGTTCTGCTAACCTTTCTGGGTGTAAGGTTAAATCAAATCCATTCTTGAAGTTATTAGGAAAACGTTTAGTGAGAGCTTCTGCATAGCAATGCAAACAACCTGGGCTAACCTTGTTACAACCAGTTATCGGGTTCCAAGTTTTATCTGTCCACTCAATACCCGTGTGCGTACTAGACATATTACATAACCTTGTAAATTACAAATTCTGCAAATTATACTTTTTAGAATCTGTGATTCTTATAGTGTATCTGTACTATAACAGAACTTATAATTATATCATCGCTATAGATGGGCGGAGTGATCGCATAATCCAACCATTTAAATTCCCATAGTAGAATTTTGCTAGAGCCACAAGCACTGAAACTCAAGGCTCGGAGGATGGATTAAGGAACAGTAAATCAAAGTATCCCTAGCAACGCTCAAAAACTCGCCCCAAACTGTTACCAATACATGGGATGCTGGTTGATGATTAGTGAGTTTTGCCAATGTCTGTTGTTTCTGCTATCACTGTTACCGTTCCGGCCACAACTGCTAATTTGGGGCCTAGTTTTGATTGTATCGGTGCAGCTTTAAAGCTGTACAACGAGTTCAAGTTCACTCGCCAAGAAGAGGGTGAGCTAATTATTCATGTCACTGGTACGGAAGCTGAACGTGTCAAAACTGATGAGAACAATCTCCTCTACCAAGCATTTGTCAAGTTCTATCAACATATAGAGCAGACACCGCCGATAGTGAAAATAGAGATTAAATTAGGTGTCCCACTGGCGAGGGGTTTGGGTAGTTCGGCGACAGCAATTGTTGGTGGGTTGGTTGCTGCTAATCAACTTGAGGGTGCGCCTATGAGTCAGTCACAGGTGATGGAGTTAGCGATCGCAATGGAAGGACATCCTGATAATGTAGTTCCAGCTTTGTTGGGAAGATGTCGTCTTGCTGCTACCAGTGGCGCAGGTTGGGAAATTTGTGATGTTCCCTGGCATAAAGATGTTGTACCAGTTGTGGCTATTCCTGATTTTGAACTTTCCACTTCAGAGGCGCGGGGCGTTCTCCCAACTCAGGTAAGTCGCGCCGATGCGATTTTCAATATGGCACATCTGGGGTTATTATTGCGCGGCTTGGAAACTGGTAACGGACAATGGTTAAAGACAGGTTTGCAAGATAAGTTGCATCAACCCTATCGCAAAGCTTTGATTCCTGGTTATGATGCCCTAAACATAGCAGCTGTTAGTGCTGGTGCTTATGGTATGGTGATTAGTGGTGCGGGGCCGACACTGTTAGCTTTGGCGGATAAGTTACACTCAGAGGCTGTGGAGGCGGCGATGTTAGCTGCTTGGCAACAAGAAGGAATTACAGCCGAGGTGCGATCGCTTTCTCTCGATACCCAAGGCGCAAAAAGCTTTTAATAAATCAGATGACTATTTTATTCAGCACTTAAAACTCGATTTATGGAGCAAATTCAGGATGAAATGGCGGCGCTTAAATCTCAAATTCAGATTCTCCTAGAAGAACGCGCTACACTCACTATTAATAATGTAATCTCTGCCGAGAATGATTCACCACAGGCAATGGTTGAAGCGTACCGCCGTCAAGCCAGGGAAAATGCCCAATTATCAGTTGAACTCCAGGGCATAGATGCGGCGATCGCAGCCTTAGAAGTCCAGATAAAACAAAAACAAGGTAAGTTAGTGCGATCGCAAGTTGAATCAAAAGAACTTATCCAACAGCAGCAGCTAGAAGAAGCTAAAGAAGTCGCTCAGGTTCATGCTCAACGCATTAATCAACTAGCAGGTGAACTGGCGACAGAAGTCCGTTTACTCAAGGCTTGTGCCAATCAACTGAGTCCAATGTATTGGCAGATTTATTACAAGCCCTTCATTACTGGGTTCAAGACAATCTCTGTTCCCTATGTCCGATCAGATGGGGAAGTGTGGACAATTGTCAACCGGATTGTTTAATGCCAGCATTTCTAAACTAGTACTCTGTCAAGCCAAGAATGACGGGTGGAGGCACAGAAACCAAAAAATACTTCATGCCCCTGTTCTGCCCAGAGAAGACCTAAAGAAGGTCACATGTTGCCACTGCCAATTAATTCCAATCTTCATGAGTTAACCCATATTCCGCCCTAGAGTGTGAAGAGATTATAGTGAAGACAGGTGACCAAAAAGCAATTATGACCACCAACTTACCTGTAGCCACAGAAATTATACCAATCGTCTTGCAATTGCAACCTGCGATCGCAATGACCGACGATCAGTTTTACGAGTTTTGTCAGTTAAACCGCGACTTTCGCATTGAACGTAATGCTGCTGGAGAATTAGTGATTATGCCCCCTACTGGTTCCGAAACTGATGAACGCAACTTTAACTTAGTTGGGCAGTTGTGGGTATGGACAAAGCAAGATGGTACAGGTGTAGGGTTTGGTTCCAGTGGTGGGTTTTCTTTGCCTAATGGTGCAGTGCGATCGCCAGATACAGCGTGGATAAAACGTACACGCTGGGAAGCCATACCAGTGGAAATACGAAAAAAGTTTGCACCGATTTGTCCTGAGTTTGTGATTGAATTGCGTTCCCAGAGCGATCGCTTGCAAGTTTTACAAGACAAGATGCAAGAGTATATTGATAATGGGACACAACTTGGTTGGTTAATTGATAGAAAACAACGCCGAGTTTTGATTTATCGTCCTAATATTGCAGTTGAGGTATTAGATAATCCTAAGACACTTTATGGTGAACCGTTGCTACTTGGGTTTGTTTTGGATTTAAGTCAGGTTTGGTAAGAGATAAATACAAAATACTCAACCCAGTTTGGAAAAAAAGCGCCTGAGAAAATCTACATATTAAAACTAAAATAGCTACACTCAAAGCATGATAAAATAAAAATCTTATGAATTTATGGCGGCGAAAGACATATTCCATGATGCAGTAAAACGCGCTTTGGAGAAAGAGGGTTGGCTCATCACTAATGACCCGCTTTTCCTCCGTTTTGGTGGTTTGGATATGTACATCGACCTTGGTGCAGAGAAAGTTTTAGCAGCTGAACGAAATCAAGAAAAAATTGCGGTTGAAGTTAAAAGCTTTGTTGCTCCATCTACTACAACTGAATTTAGTACTGCTTTAGGACAGTATCTCAAATATCAATTAGCACTTGAAGAAGAACAACCTGAGAGACTTTTATATTTAGCAGTTCCCTTAGACACCTATCGTTCTTTTTTTACCTTAGAACTGCCAGGCTTATTAATCCAACGTTACCAAGTTCGGCTGATTGTTTTCGATCCAGAAGAGGAGGCGATCGTAAAATGGCAAAAGTAGAACAGTACCGTCAACTTATTCAAGAACTGTTGCTAGCTTACAGCGAAATCAAAGCCAGCAACGAAGAAGTCGAAGCAGAAGTTATTTTTGATAGAGAACGCGATCGCTACCAAGTCGTTCATGCGGGGTGGTCAAATAAGCGCCGTGTATATGGCTGTGTTTTGCATTTAGATATTAAAAACGAAAAAATTTGGATTCAACACGATGGTACTGAAGGAGGTATCGCCAATGAACTTATTAGTCAAGGTATACCTAAAAAAGACATCGTTTTGGCTTTTCATTCCCCCTTTAAACGACAATTTACCGAGTTCGCTGTTGGTTAAAATGGCTGAAGGTTGAAAGGAACCCAATCATTCAGATAAATCACGGTGCGACGCCGAATAGCCCGTCGTAGACATCGCCAGATGCAGCGTGGATAAAACGCGATCGCTGGGAAGCCATACCAGTGGAACTACGAAAAAAATTTGCACCGATTTGTCCTGAGTTTGTGATTGAATTGCGTTCCCAGAGCGATCGCTTACAAATTTTGCAAGACAAAATGCAAGAGTATATTGATAATGGGACACAACTTGGTTGGTTAATTGATAGAAAACAACGCCAAGTTTTTATTTATCGTCCTAATATTGCGGTTGAGGAATTAGATAATCCTAAAACCCTTTCCGGTGAACCTTTACTACCTGGGTTTATTTTGGATTTAAGTCAGGTTTGGTAGTTCAAATCTTGCACCATACAATTAAAAATAGCGCTATAAATATTCCACATCCACGGACAAAATTAAATATATGAACACAACACCCTCTAGTATTTGATAAATTTAATATTGAATTTAGGCAAGCTGAAGAGCAAATTATTTTTACATTACGTGAAGATTTGAAGTCATAAAAATTAGTGGATTAGGCATAACCTTAGCCCACCTTACAAACTTACTGCTATTTAGATTTAAGAACTCCTATTTTTTCTGCCCATTTGTAATACACTTGCTTTAAGCTCCCAGTATGAACGCTCCAATACCGTTCACCTTTAGTCTGATTAAATATGATTAGCAACCACTCCTGTTCTTTTACATCTGGAGGTTTAGTTGCAAAAATTAGACATAATTCATCGTTCTCCGTAGCATAATACTCTAGTTTGTAAAGAGAACCTTGCCACCCTCTATCATCCATTGTGGTAATTTGAATAGCTGCTGTTTCTAGCTCATTTTGAGGAGTAAAAATAAACACCTCAGAGGAACTACTAGGTTTTTCTAACAGAATTTCTTTTACAACTCCCCCAATGTCAAAAAAAGTACTTAATAAATATTTCAACAATTCATCTTTCGTTTTTACCTCTAATTCCTTACAGGCTTCTGCGTGGGTAAAGTTTTTGACATCTCGTAAAGTCCAATATCCCATGTGAATCAAAGCATGATGATCCCAACCTTCGCTACTACTGCGCCATTTATCTTGCGTTTTTGCAATGACTTTATGCCCAATTTTAGAAGTAAATAACTCGAATAGTTCTCTGATATTTATTTCCATTACTTATGCCTCGAACTAGTTTTTTCTGAATAGAGCTACATTTATATAGTTCCCTAAACCGTTCTTAAAGTTACATTTTGAGACTAAGTAAATTCAAAAAGATGCTAATAAAACCGTTACAAATAGCAATATCAAAGTACAAAAATAAAATAGGGGCTGAGAAATACATCTCAGCCCCGATAAAAAAGCGGGCTAACCGCTATTTATATGGTTAACCCGTGCAGCTTTGGGAACGCGCAGAGAAATTGTTATTGCAATACCAACTTCACATTGGCGTTTTGCAGACCGCGTTGTTTTACTTCAGCCAAAGTTTTATTAACGGCATACTTTTGGTTGATGGAGTTGATCAACTCGGTTTGGTTGTGCTTCTTAGCAACTCCCCACAGGTCAGCGATTAGGTCAAAGGAACCATCGCTGTTGCGAGACCAGCCGAGGTCATATTCGCCATCCAACATAGCAACGATGTCAGAACGGACACGCTGACCGTTATAACCACGGACATCAGCTTCAGTCTTTACGCTGATACCGAGGTCGCGCAAGGAAGCCTTGAGGATTTCGGCATCGGTGATTTTGGTACGCAGGGTGCTAAAGTGAGACATTTGGGGTTTCCTCCAATGAGAAGATTGAGAAAAACGACAACGGTTTGTTTTGGGCGAAGCCGCGCTTAACAGGATGCGGCTTTTCTTATAACTGCTAGCATTAAGAGCTAGCCTTTCCCCCTGGGATGGCAGAGGAAAGCTTTTAGAACTCCATTCGCTGATATTCAGCTACGGAGGATGCTGCGGGGCGGGCGCGCTGTCTGGCCCAATCTCTCAGAGCCGTTACTTGTTCTTGCATCGTTCGAGACAGCGGCAATGTTGCCTTCAGTGCAGCAATAATATCTAGTTGGGTGAACTCCCGATCTTGGGCAAAAGCTTCATACATTGCCGCAACGATCGCTTGCTCAACTTCTGCCCCAGAAAAGCCATCAGACATCTTAGCTAGTTGCTCAAGATCAAATCGAGAGATGTCTTCACGGCGCTTGGTCAGATGAATATTGAAAATCTGCTGCCGTTCTTCCGGTGTTGGCAGATCCACAAAGAAAATTTCATCAAAGCGTCCTTTCCTCAAGAACTCGCCAGGTAAGCGTTCTACTCTGTTGGCAGTTGCCATCACAAACACTGGTGACTTCTTATCTTGCATCCATGTGAGAAAAGAACCGAAGATTCTACTTGAAGTCCCCCCATCAGAATCGGAGGAACCTCCACTACCAGCAAAGGATTTATCCAATTCATCGATAAATAAAATCGCTGGGGAAATAGATTCTGCTGTTTTCAGGGCGTTCCGCAAATTTGCCTCACTTCGTCCCACCATTGAGCCGTCATAGACTCGCCCCATATCCAACCGCAACAGTGGTAAACCCCACAGCCTGGAAGTAGTTTTGGCAATTAATGATTTACCACAACCGGGAACTCCGAGAATTAACATCCCTTTTGGTTGAGGCAAACCATACTCTCTGGCTCTCTCTGTGAAAGCATTGGAGCGTTGCTTGAGCCATCTTTTTAACTCTTCTAAGCCGCCTACAGCATCAATGGTTTCATCTTCTTCAATGTATTCTAAGATCCCATTGCGCCGAATTAGTTGCTTTTTCTCAGATAAAACTATATCTACTTCATCTTCCGTCAAACGCCCTGTAGTTACCTGCGCCTTCCGGTAGACTTTCTCAGCTTCATCTTTAGTTAGACCCAAAGCTGCTCTGAGAAGCTTTTCTCTGGCTTCTGTTGTCAGCCGCCGACCACGATTTTGGTCTACATGCTGAGTCAGTACTTTATTTAACTCTGCCATATCTGGCAGTGTAAAGTCGATAACAACAACTTCTTTTTCCAACTCTATAGGTACTTGTTGCATCGGCGACATCAAAATGATGTTCTTTTGCGTACCTTTAAAGCTAGCGATCGCATCACGTAACGATCTGTTTGTTGCAGGCGCATCAATAAAGGGATGTAAATCTTTAAGAATAAATATACTTGGTTCTTTCTGCCGGATTATCCACTCAATCGCGGCCTCTGGAGACACGGTATTATGTTGGGTGACATTCCGGGGTTGACCATACTCCACAATCCCATGTGTTACTGTCCAAACAAATACCCGGCGCTGGGGTTTTAACAACTGGGCAATTGTGGAAACTGCTTGCTCGGCCCGCTCTTCCTCGGAGGTCACAAGGTAGATTAAAGGGTATTGAGCTTGAATTAGGATATTGAGCTCTTCTTTCATACATCGACCTACTTGAGACCTTATAGAGACAGTAGAGACATTGCTTCTGGTAAAGACAACCGAATCATGAATAAATAATTCATAATTCCTATCTATTTAGCAAGGAACTAACTCTTCCTCACTCTTGGGATGGGTTTCATCTTTATCCATCTCATCAATAGAAAGATGTTCTTGACCAACTACTCCTGGTTGATTGCCCAAAGTTACCAGTTCCCCATCACGTAAGACTAGTGAGCTATCACAAGTTGGGCATGAATAAACTCTATGAGTCCGCCCATAAGAAGAATCTTTTACCTCGTCAACCAATTCTGAATTAGACAGGTAAAAAACGAGGGCACGTTCTGCAAGTTCTGACATTGGTTCTGAATCGACTGCTGAACGAATCTTCAATTTTCTGTGCAACTCTGGCGATAAATACAAAGTGACCTTTTGCTTAGTTTGCGTTTGCATATAACTCTTTAACGGTCTTACCCGGGTATGTATATCAAGTTATCGGTTTCTTGATTGGTTGTCAAGACGGAAAAACGTTTTAACGGCAGTTTCGTTACATTTATTTATATTTGGGACTAGAATGTTGTTGATAACTAGCCATGCCGAGATTTTTGCCGGAACGGGAATTAGCGATGAAGAAATGATTAGCTGACTTGGCTTATTTTTTAATTATTTGGAGCGTAAGCGGATTAAAGTTGAACACCTTTCCGGTTGTAAACAACTGATATCCACAGGAGATGGCAGCGAATGATACTAGCATAGAAAAAAGTGACACTGAGCCGATTACAACACCACTGGCAATAAACAGAGCGATTCCTATCCCAATCAACACCCATCCCAGTTTCCGATTATCGCGCCCACCCCAATTTAGAGCTACTACACCTCCCATACACAGCAAAATTCCAGGTGTGCTGCGTAAGTAGACGCTCACATAAATACTTGTACTGAAAAATGTAATGCCTGCTAGGATTAGTCCTAAACCAATAAGCTTACTGGCAAGGATTACTTGATCTTCATCTTCTTTACTGGTGGTAGGTGCTGTAATTTTTGTTGGCGCGGAGTTTGGTGTAGGATTTTTTGTGGCAGATGCAGAGTGCTGCTGCACCCTAAACATGAAAGTTATTTTGTCTCCTTGCCCAAATGAAATTCTGTCTCCTGGATGCAGTGGACAAAAAACTTGAGGTTGAAGTTTCGCACCGTTAACATACGTGCCATTAGAACTGCCCAAATCGGTGATATGGTATTCATCCCCATTCACCCAAATTTGCGCGTGGATGCGAGATACCACATCCGAATCTGGTAAGCCAGAAATATCAATATCTGGTGGTTTTTGGTCGTTTGGCTTACCGACGCAAATTACAGAAAGATTTGGTGGAAATTGCAAAGATGTGTTGGTTTGGAAGTGAAAAAGCTCCAAACTTACCTTGGCTGTCTGAGATGCATTGTACATAAGCTGTGTGATAAAGCACTTTATATAGTTTTCTCTACTGAGAACTCAAAAGAGAATGGTAAATATCCTGAATATTATTGAATTTTTAATGAGCGCTCTTTTGGTGGAGTTTATTCAGCAGTTTACGGATTGGGGAATAACTCGTAAATTAGCGAAGGTATTGATCTGAGTTTCTAGTATTTCTATAAAATTAGTGACTTTGGCAAAATGCGTAATATAAATGACTACTGCTAATAAAACCTGTAGTTTGGGGCGAAGAATTTATCGGTTTGCCTCCAGCGTTAGCGGAGTCATTGCCGTGTTCATAATCCTGTGGGGTTGCACTGCAAACGATTTTAACGCCGGAGCGATCGCATGGAAAACTTATAGCAACTCCCGTTATGGCTTTGAATTTCCATATCCAAGTAACTGGACTTCATTAGCAGCCCCAGAAAATGATGATGGAATTGTGTTTATTTTACCCCAGAACAAAACAGTGGAAATTCGGGGGTGGGCAAGTCAGCAGCTACCAAATTCGATTGTTACAGACCAAAATTCCGTGAAAAAGATAAATTCCAACTTTCAGACTGCCCAAGGAGTATCTGGGGTACTGGTTGTAGAAGTTGACAAAGGAGTAGGTTCGATGACACTGACACTAACTCAGAGTCAAGTGAAATACTACTGGCAGGGACGAAGCAAGAGCCAAGAATTTCAAGATTACTATCGTTTGTTTTATTACATTGCCCAGCAGTATCGGATTTCCAAGTCCTGAGTTAGGAGTGAGGAGAGACGCGATTAATCGCGTCTGTACAAAAGTTAGGAGAATTTCTCTCATCTTCCCCTCTCCCCCTGCTGCCTAAATTGACATCTCCGCCAGAATGATGATTGAGAGGGGACAGAAACCTGGTAGATTTAGCTATCAGCGAGTAAAAACTGGTGAAGATGAAAGTCCTGGTTATTGGTGGTGATGGATATTGCGGTTGGGCAACTGCTCTTTACCTTTCCAATCGAGGTTATGAAGTTGGAATTTTAGATAGTTTGGTGCGGCGGCATTGGGATAATGAACTGGGTGTCGAAACTCTCACTCCGATCGCACTAATTCAGCAACGCCTCCAGCACTGGCAAGATTTGACTGGCAAATCTATCGACCTGTTCATCGGCGATATTACTAACTACGAATTTCTCAACAAAGCATTACATCAATTTCAGCCAAACGCCCTAGTGCATTTTGGAGAACAGCGTTCGGCTCCATTTTCGATGATTGACCGCGAACATGCAGTTCTTACCCAGGTCAATAACGTAGTTGGTACGTTGAACTTGTTGTACGCCATGCGGGAAGATTTCCCAGACTGTCATTTAGTGAAGCTGGGGACGATGGGTGAATACGGTACACCCAATATCGACATAGAAGAAGGGTACATCACCATTGAACACAATGGACGCAAGGATACCCTACCTTATCCCAAGCAGCCTGGTTCAATGTACCATTTAAGCAAAGTCCATGACAGTCATAACATCCACTTTGCTTGCCGGATTTGGGGATTGCGGGCAACGGATTTAAATCAGGGTGTAGTTTACGGCGTCTTAACCGAAGAAACGGGGATGGACGAACTATTGATTAATCGGCTGGATTACGATGGGGTGTTTGGTACTGCACTAAACCGCTTTTGTATTCAAGCAGCGATTGGACACCCCTTAACCGTTTATGGTAAAGGCGGGCAAACTCGCGGATTTTTGGATATTCGGGATACAGTCCGATGTGTGGAATTAGCGATCGCTAACCCTGCAAAACCTGGTGAATTCCGCGTATTTAACCAATTTACCGAACAATTCAGCGTCGGCGACTTGGCATTGATGGTGAAAAAAGCTGGTAACGCTATGGGATTGAATGTAGAAATCAATCACTTAGATAATCCCAGAGTCGAGAAAGAAGAACATTACTTCAACGCTAAAAACACTAAATTGCTCGATTTAGGTTTAGAGCCTCACTTGCTTTCTGATTCTCTACTCGATTCTCTGTTAAACTTTGCCATCAAGTATCAGAAACGAGTTGATCACAAACAAATTCTGCCCAAAGTCTCTTGGCATCGAAATTAGGGTAAATTCTACGTGCGGCTGATAACAGAACCTTACTTAACTCAAGTCAGTAATTGACCGAAAAATGGTCGTCATATCTTAGCACAATATGACGACCATTCAATTGTTGTTTAACCTGCGTATCGTCCAGCTATTGGTAATTTCGCCGCCACCTACGGTTATTTTGGTGGTGAGTTCAGTTTTGACCGCATGAGTTGGATCAAACCTAACTTCCTCTGGATGATGTATCGTTCTGGATGGGGTACACAAAATGGGCAAGAGGTAGTGTTAGCTATTTGGATTAAGCGTTCGGCAATTGAAGAAATTTTAGCGGCGGCTGTTCATTCCAGCTACGTTCCAGAACTTTATCCCAATAGAAGTGAATGGCAAAGAGCATTGAAGCAATCGCAAGTTCGCCTACAATGGGACCCAGACCATCACCCATCTGGGACAAAATTAGAAAGACGCGCTATTGAGTTAGGGTTACGTGGTCAAGTACTAGCTGCTTACGCCAAAGATTGGATTGTGAACATTGAGGATATCTCGGACTTTGTACAAAAACAGCGGCAAAACATTAAATCTGACTGTGCAGAATTGATTACACCACGGGAGACAGTTTACTCTGTGTTTGATCCCGAAACGCAAGTAAATCTGGGATTATCTGCCTGTACTAAATAGTTTTTTATGAGAATTGCTCTATTTACCGAAACCTTTTTGCCCAAGGTTGACGGCATTGTAACGCGCTTGTGCCATACCGTTGACCATTTACAGCGCAGTGGTAATCAAGTACTGGTGATTGCCCCTGATGGAGGGATTACTGAACACAAAGGCGCTAAAGTTTACGGCGTTACTGGCTTTCCTCTGCCATTGTATCCAGAATTGAAAATGGCACTTCCCCGCCCAGCCATTGGGTACGCCTTAGAAGAGTTCAAGCCAGATGTTATCCATGTTGTGAATCCAGCAGTTTTGGGTTTATCTGGGATATTTTATAGTAAAATCCTCAAAATACCCTTAGTGGCGTCTTACCATACGCATTTACCCCAATATCTCCAACATTACGGCTTGGGGATGCTGGAAGGTTTTCTTTGGGAACTGCTCAAAGGTGCTCATAATCAAGCAGCTTTGAATCTGTGTACATCGACAGCAATGGTGGAGGAACTGACAGCACACGGTATTGAACGGGTAGATTTGTGGCAGCGTGGGGTGGATACAGAATTATTTCACCCCAATTTGGCTAGTGTAGAGATGCGATCGCGCCTATCACAAAACCATCCAGAAAGTCCATTGCTACTTTACGTAGGGCGACTTTCTGCTGAAAAAGAAATTGAGCGCATTAAACCAATTTTAGAAGCCATTCCCGAAGCGCGGTTGGCATTGGTTGGGGATGGTCCCCACCGTGAAGCATTGCAAAAACACTTTGCTGGCACAAACACTTATTTTGTTGGCTATCTTATGGGGCAAGAATTAGGTTCTGCCTTTGCGAGTGCTGATGCCTTTATTTTTCCCTCCCGGACAGAAACATTAGGCTTAGTACTACTAGAAGCGATGGCTGCTGGCTGTCCGGTGGTAGCAGCCCGTTCGGGGGGAATTCCTGATATTGTGACAGATGGGGTAAATGGATATCTTTTTGAGCCAACAGCAGATGTTCAAGGAGCCATCGCTGCCACTATTCGCCTCTTAAAACAAAAACAACAACGAGACATCATTCGTCAAAATGCTCGTCAGGAAGCAGAAACTTGGGGTTGGCCATCTGCTACCAGGCAGCTACAAGATTACTACCAAAAGGTGATATTTTCTGAACAATTGACAAAATAGGGAGTGGGGAAGCAGGGGCACAGAAGTGGGGAGAATAACCAATGCCCAATTTGAGTTTGCGCTTGGAAGCGGTAACTAAGGAATATGATTGTGAGATTTTTTTAAGTGAATTTACTTAGCAGCTTTACAGCGATCGCATTTGGGTGCGCTAGTTAGATAAAATTCGCGTCAAAGGGAAACACCAGGCGGTGAATATCTAGGAGTTAATTGGCGAAAGTTTCTGTTTAACTATCATATCCGGACGCACTGCTTATTTATCGCGTAGTTCTCACAAGCGATCGCCTGTTTTCAATCCACCAAATGCATTCAACCCAAAGATCGGTCTGTTGATATCCACTTAAAAGATGAAAGTATGATTAATTACAAATACTCTCCAAAGTCCTGAGATGGTATTTGGACAATGCTTACTAAATAGTTTTGAGTGAGAGAGTTAGGAGTTATGAGTTATCAGTCCCTGCGTCCCCGCCTCTCTCCTTCAATCTTGAACCTCTCCCTGGTCATCCTGAAAGGGGTCTTCGCCAATTCTTAGCTCTTTTTTTGAGCGTTTCAACTGTTTCCATAGATCCTTTATTTGTTCGTAAGCTGCACCTGGAGGTAGTTTTCCACCTGTTTCTAAGTTGCAAATGTAGCTTACTCGTTGGGCAAATTCCTGTAGATTCGCATTAAAAACCAAGTTTTCTGGCTTTACCTGACCGTAGTAGCGACCACGAGGGTAGAGAAAATCATCTTTGTTCACTATTTTTTTCTCCAAATTATTCAACTCCCTTTTTGTTTAAATGTCTAAAGCTGAATCACTAGCTACCCTAATCTTTCTTTTATCAGATTGCGGGAAATCAAATCATCCAACTCCTTTTCAAATTGGTGATGCATAAATATGGTTGATTCAGATTTTGAGACTAGAAAATAAAGCTTGAAATACTTTTACCGTAAATGTTACAAAAAAATTCCCTGTTAAAATGACTAGAGAATATATTTTACTTCCCTCCGAGCTATCAATTTCTTTCATCTTAGTTTATGAAGCTCAGATTGTAATTAACTACAGTTGAAACCCTGGCTTACAAACTATTAAAAAATACCCGTACTCTTTATTAATCTTTCTTCGCAAAAATAATTACTAAGCTTTTTAGGTGAAACTACTTAGACAAACTTACTATGCACTAAAGCTAATTGTCGTCTGTTAAAAGTTAGAGATTCAGTTCTGAATGTTTGGCAACTGGCTAATGAGGCATTGGGCAAAACAGTTCTGAGTTCAGAGTTATGAGTGAAGAAGTGAGATTCCCCACTCAGTACTCGGCACTCAATAATCGCCAATGACTAATAGTCAATAACTAAAGATAAAATGGTGAAGCCCGAAACGACAAAAATCGTCCATCGCCTAGAACTTTACCTGCCACCATGTCTGTTAATTCCAAGTTATACGAAGGCAAAGCGAAAATTCTTTATACAACGGACGATCCCGAAGTCTTGTTGGCTGATTTTAAGGATGACGCCACGGCGTTTAATGCCCAAAAGCGTGGCAGTATCCAAGGAAAAGGAAAAATTAATTGTAGCATTTCCAGTCAGCTTTTTAAACAGTTGGAGGCAAATGGTATAAAGACTCACTTTATCAACAGCCCTGCCCCGAATCAGATGCTGGTGAGAGCAGTAAAGATTTTACCCTTAGAAGTAGTTATCAGAAATATTGCTGCTGGGAGTCTGTGTCAGCAAACAGGGTTACCAGTGGGTACAATTCTGAAACAGCCTTTGGTAGAGTTTTATTACAAAAACGACCAATTAGGAGATCCTTTATTGACACGCGATCGCCTGTATCTGCTAGAACTAGCTACTGCGGAACAAGTAGACGCAATAACACATCTAGCATTGCACATCAACAAATTTCTCAATAACTTTTGGCAGCGGTGCGGCATTACCCTAGTAGACTTCAAACTAGAGTTTGGTTTGGACTCACAACAGCAGTTGCTCTTGGCCGATGAAATTAGCCCCGACACCTGCCGTTTGTGGGATAGCACAGAAAAGGACTCAAACCGCCGGGTAATGGACAAAGACCGCTTTCGCCGAGACTTAGGAAATGTAGAGGATGCCTACCAGGAGGTTTTACAAAGAGTGCTAAAGGCAGTAGAAACTACAAGTTAAACAGGTAAAAACCAAAAGGGAAGAAGAAATTATCAGAGAAGGCAGGAGACAAAAGAAAAGAATTATGAATGAAAACTTTAGTCGTGGGTCATTAGCCAGTTTAAAAACAAAAATTGTCTCTCACCTCAGGTGCTGCGAGATCCAAAGCGTCCAAGATCAATCCCACGCTTTTAAACGTGGGTTACTCCTGCCTCCTGAAATTTGACTTTTGCCTTTTGCCTTGTAAAGTAAAAAAGCAAAAGAAAAAACTATGTTTTGAGTTTTACCTTTGGCATGAGGGCATTATTGCCTTGTGATGGTGTGTGTGTGGTCGTGAAGAGGAATCATAAGTAAAATGCGTTTATCTCCCGTATTGCTGGCAGCAGTAGCAATTGCAGTCCCTTTGGGCGGTTCATTGAGTGCAAATGCAGAAACCGCCAACAGTTCAAAACAGACAAAAGAAGTTTTGACACTAGAAAAAAATCAGCAGCTAGAAAAGGATACTGGTCAGGGTGACTCTAGTAAAAGTCTAGTATCTCGACCTAATCCCACAGGAGTTATAGAGGGGGAGCCTCTCCAATCCCGCATTGTCGCAATTTACCCGGCAAATCCAGCAGCGATGCCTGCGGCGGGCTACGCCTACGCGACATCAAAGGTAATAGTACCAACCTCCACAACGCCAACAACTGCACAAACCGCTCAAATCATCAATCCCAGCCCTACTCAACAGCCATCCCCCGCTCCAGACATTCCACCGCCAGAAATTCAACAACCAACGCCTTCCCCAACTCCTGAAACCACTCCAGTCCCAGAAAATGTCAATCCACCGACAACGGAACCTTTATTACCCACAACTCCACAACCATCAACCACTCCAGACATTCCCCCCCCAGCTAGTCAACAAAGAACACCTGCCCCACGCCCAGGCGCTACTCCCAGTCCGCAGATTATCAACCCGCCGACAACTCCGGGAAATACTCAACCCAACACAGCCCCAGGCGCTACTCCCAGTCCGCAGAATATTAACCCGCCGACAACTCCAGGAAATACTCAACCCAACACAGCCCCAGAAGCCAATGACCCCCGCGTACTGGTATCAGAAGTAGTAATTAGATCACAGGCTGGGCAACTATCACCAGAATTAGAAGACCAAGTTTACAAAGTAATTCGTACCCAACCAGGACGAACGACAACCCGCAGCCAACTACAAGAAGATATTAACGCCATCTTTGGTACTGGCTTCTTCTCCAACGTCCAGGCAACGCCAGAAGATACCCCCTTGGGAGTGCGGGTGAGCTTTGTTGTGCAGCCTAACCCCGTCCTCAGTAAAGTAGAAGTGCAAGCCAATCCTGGCACTGGTGTTGCTTCTGTACTACCAGCTAATACTGTGGATGAAGTATTTCGGGAGCAGTATGGCAAAATCCTCAACTTGCGTGACTTGCAAGAAGGCATCAAGCAGTTAAACAAGCGATATCAAGACCAAGGTTACGTGCTAGCCAACGTGATTGGAGCGCCCCAAGTTTCTGAAAACGGAGTTGTTACGTTGCAAATAGCAGAAGGGGTAGTAGAGAATATTAGAGTCCGGTTCCGTAATAAAGATGGTCAGGAGACAGACGAGAAAGGACAACCGATTCGGGGACGCACACAGGATTACATCATTACACGAGAATTGGAGTTGAAGCCAGGACAAGTATTCAATCGCAACACAGTGCAAAGAGACCTACAGCGCGTGTATGGAGTGGGACTGTTTGAGGATGTGAATGTGTCCCTTGACCCTGGTAGTGACCCCAGCAAGGTAGATGTAGTAGTGAATGTAGCTGAACGCAGCAGTGGTTCTATTGCAGCTGGGGCAGGGATTAGTTCTGCTAGCGGACTTTTTGGAACAGTAAGCTATCAACAGCAAAATCTGAACGGTAGAAACCAAAAGCTGGGGGCAGAAGTACAGGTGGGAGAACGGGAACTGCTGTTTGACCTGCGGTTCACAGACCCCTGGATCGCGGGAGATCCCTACCGGACTTCTTACACAACAAATATTTTTCGCCGCAGTTCCATTTCATTGATTTTTGATGGCAAAGATGAAGATATTAGGACGTTTGACCCAGATAATCCCACTAATACAGGTTCTCAGGATCGCCCCCGCATTCTCCGTATAGGTGGTGGTGTCACCTTTACCCGTCCCCTGTCTGCCAATCCTTACAAAACTTCCGTCTGGACTGCCTCAGCGGGTTTACAGTATCAACGAGTTTCTGCCCGTGATGCTGATGGCAATCTCAGAAAAACAGGAGCGGTATTTGATGATAATGGAAACCGCATCAGTGATGAAATTCCACTGACTTTATCTAGCAGCGGTCAAGACGATTTACTACTGCTGCAACTGGGGGCACAGCGCGATCTCCGTAATAACCCTTTGCAACCCACTAGCGGTTCTTATCTCCGCTTTGGGGTTGATCAGTCGGTTCCTATCGGACTAGGCAGCATTTTCCTCACCAGATTACGGGGTAGCTACAGCCAATATTTACCCATCAAACTGATTAGCCTCAGCAAAGGGGCACAAACGTTGGCATTTAACTTGCAAGCAGGAACCATCTTCGGTGACTTGCCTCCCTACGAAGCTTTTACCCTTGGCGGTAGCAACTCCGTCCGGGGTTATGAAGAAGGAGCATTAGCTAGTGGACGCTCTTATGTGCAAGCATCAGTTGAGTATCGCTTCCCAGTTTTTTCAGTAGTCAGCGGCGCACTATTTTTTGATGTCGGCAGTGACCTGGGAACTAGTACTAGGGCAGCTGAAGTGTTGAACAAAAATGGTAGTGGCTTCGGCTATGGTCTTGGCGTTCGCGTCCAGTCTCCACTAGGGCCAATTCGGATTGACTATGGTATCAACGATGACGGTGATAGCCGGATTAATTTCGGTATTGGCGAAAGATTTTAACCAGTTAGGAGTTAGAAGTAGAGACGCGATTAATCGCGTCTGTACAGAAGTTAGGAGTTATGAGTTTTAATTCCTCACTCCTCACTCTTAACTCATAACTTTTTTGGATTAGCTTGCTAATTTTCACATTTACCTCAATACTGTTCCGATAAAGGGATTAATCACATTTTTAGGGGAATATCAGGGATTTTACCAAAACAGACGATGAACAATACTAAAAGAAATATATTGACTTTTCGGCTATGCAACAGCACACTCTAGCCGCCCAAATCATCCAAACAGGGGTAGGACTGCATAGCGGTGTGAGTACCCAGGTGCGGATACTACCAGCTGAGGCAGGAAGTGGACGCTACTTTGTGCGAGTGGATTTACCAGATTTGCCGATCATTCCAGCCCAAGTTGCGGCAGTTAGTCACACTGTTCTCTCAACTCAGTTGGGCAAGGGTGAGGTATCTGTTCGCACGGTAGAGCATTTGTTAGCAGCACTTTCTGGTATGGGTGTGGATAATGCCCGGATTGAAATTGATGGCCCAGAAGTTCCACTTTTGGATGGTTCAGCAAGTGTGTGGACAGCCAACATTACCCAAGTTGGCTTAGTATCACAACCCGTTAACAACCAAGCTGCCTTGTCTGTTACAGAACCAATATGGGTCTATCAAGGGGATGCCTTTGTATGTGCCCTCCCAGCACCAGAAACCCGCTTTAGTTACGGTATTGATTTTGACCTGCCCGCCATTGGTAATCAATGGCATAGTTGGTCACTAAGTGCTGAACTAGGAAAAGCTTCTGCTAGCTTTGCTGCGGAAATTGCTCCTGCCCGTACTTTTGGGTTACAGCATCAAATTGAACACTTACAAAAAACAGGGTTAATTAAAGGTGGCAGTTTGGATAATGCACTTGTTTGTGGATCAGAAGGCTGGCTAAATCCACCATTAAGATTTGCAAATGAGCCAGTCCGTCATAAAATCTTGGATTTAGTAGGAGATTTAAGTTTACTAGGAACTTTTCCTAATGCTCATTTCTTAGCGTATAAAGCCAGTCATAATTTACACATTCAACTGGCTCAAAGAATTTTAGATTTGGGACTTCGGCTTCTCTACGAGACGCTGCGCGAACGCTCAGTCGAACGATTTTAGATTTTAGATTAAAACTAAAGCCTAAAATCTAGGATCATTAAGCTTTGGATATACGCCTGCCTACTCAACTTTCAGATGAAAAATCAACTACACGGTCAATGTCAATCCTCACTGAAGTGAATACCATCAATACAACTACATCTACCGAACCACAGGCTATAAATGAGACTACAATCAGTTCTGAGATTAAAACAAGTTTTACATCTGAAGAAATTCAGAAATTGCTACCCCACCGCTACCCATTTTTACTTGTAGACAAAATAATTGACTACGTTCCAGGTAAAAAAGCTGTTGGGGTTAAAAATGTCACTATCAATGAACCCCATTTTCAAGGACATTTCCCTGGACGTCCACTGATGCCAGGGGTACTAATTGTCGAAGCAATGGCACAAGTCGGGGGCATTGTCCTGACTCAAATGTCTCCGGAAGAAGACGGACTGTTCGTCTTCGCTGGTATCGATAAAGTCCGCTTTCGCCGCCAGGTCGTACCGGGGGATCAACTAGTAATGACGTTGGAACTGTTATGGGTAAAACAACGTCGTTTCGGTAAGATGCAAGGTCGTGCCGAAGTTGACGGTCAACTTGCTTGTGAAGGGGAATTAATGTTTTCTCTAGTTAACTAAAAGTTTGCTTTCGTGGTATAGGCATAGCCGTGAAGTGCCCTTACTGAATCCTGAAAAAGGATAACAGTTAAAAAAATCCACAACAGCATCTGATAATTTCTTGATTTTCGACGCCCTCTCTACGAGACGCACTCACAAACACACTTAACTTGCTTTGCCCGACACTTTCGTTCACTGAAATACTTCACGCTCTACCAGTCACCTCGATGGGACGGCAGTAGGTACAACTCTTTTAACCAGAGTAACACGCTGCCTGAGAAACCCCGTCTGGCGCTGGCTTATCAAGACAGTTCTGGAGATTCACCCTTGAAAACGCTAATTCATCCAACTGCTGTAATTCATCCTAAATCGGAACTCCACCATACAGTGCAAGTCGGTGCCTATGCTGTGATTGGAGCGCATGTCAAAGTGGGCCCTGAAACAATAATCGGCGCTCATGCTGTGCTAGAGGGGCCTTGTGAAATTGGGGCGCAAAATCAAATTTTTACAGGTGCAGCCATCGGCATGGAACCCCAGGATCTCAAGTTTGTGGGAGAACCAACCTGGGTCAAAATTGGTGATAACAACTTAATTCGTGAGTACGTTACTATTAACCGTGCTACTGGTGCTGGTGAAGCGACGGTAATAGGTGATGGGAACCTGCTGATGGCTTATGTCCATGTGGCTCATAACTGCGTGATTGAAGACCAGGTAGTGATCGCTAACTCTGTGGCGTTGGCAGGTCATGTCCATATAGAGTCACGCGCTAGGCTGAGTGGGGTTTTAGGTGTCCATCAATTTGTGCATATTGGTAGACAGGCAATGGTAGGAGGCATGGCACGGATTGACCGGGATGTGGCCCCATATATGCTAGTTGAGGGAAATCCGGCGCGGGTACGAACTCTCAACCTTGTCGGACTTAAACGCTCTGGTATGGACTCAGCAGATTTGCAAATGCTGAAAAAAGCCTTCCGCATTCTCTACCGTTCTGATTTGTCCTTTAAGGATGCCTTGGAACAACTGGAACTGTTAGGGGATAGCGAAGAATTGCAGCATCTGCGCCGCTTCCTGCTACTTTCTCAGATGCCAGGAAGGCGTGGCTTGATTCCCGGTAAGGGGAAAAAAGGCGCGAGTGATGAATCGTGAATTTTAAGTTAGGAGTTATGAGTTGATGAATTAAATTTTTAACTCCTAACTCCTAACTATTCACTCCTTACTTTTAAGTTTTTACTAATTACCAATTATCAAATGCGGATATTTATCAGCACTGGCGAAGTATCTGGCGATTTACAAGGGTCGCTGCTAATTACAGCGCTGAAGCGTCAAGCTGTGGCGATTGGGTTGGAATTAGAGATTGTGGCCTTGGGTGGCGAAAAAATGGTAGAGGCTGGGGCAACTCTACTGGGAAATACCAGTAGTATTGGCTCAATGGGTATTCAAGAAGGGCTGCCTTATATTTTACCGACTCTCCAAGTGCAACGTAAGGCGATCGCTTCCCTCAAGCAAGATCCACCTGACTTGGTGGTGCTGATCGATTACATGAGTCCGAATATAAAAATTGGGACTTACATGAAACAGCATTTGCCAGATGTGCCTGTAGTATATTACATCGCTCCCCAAGAGTGGGCTTGGTCAGTCAATTTTCGTAGGACTGACAGGATTGTTGGTTTTACAGACAAGTTGTTGGCAATCTTCCCACAAGAAGCCCGTTACTTTCGCGAACAAGGGGCAAAAGTTATTTGGGTAGGGCATCCTTTGGTTGACGGAATGCAAGACGCTCCCAGTCGCCAAGCAGCTCGTGCAACATTGGGGATTGCACCAGAACAGATTGCGATCGCACTCCTCCCCGCCTCTCGCCACCAAGAACTAAAATATCTTTTACCAATTATTTTTCAAGCCGCCCAAACTCTTCAAGCTAAATTACCTAAAGTTCACTTTTGGATTCCCCTATCTCTGGAAGTCTATAGACAGCCAATTGAGGAGGCTATTGAGCGTTACGGTTTGCAGGCTACAGTTGTATTGGGTCAACAAAAGGAAGTTTTTGCTGCTGCTGATTTAGCTATTAGTAAATCTGGTACTGTCAACTTGGAACTGGCTCTGTTAAATGTGCCGCAAGTTGTAGTTTACCGCCTCAGTTCCCTGACTGCTTGGATAGCTCGTAACATCCTCAAAGGTTCCATAACCTTTGCATCACCACCCAATTTAGTAGTGATGAAGCCGATTGTGCCAGAATTTTTACAAGAGCAAGCCACACCAGAGAATATTATCCAAGCAGCGATGGAATTGCTACTCAATCCCCGTCGCAGACAGCAAACTTTGCTAGATTATGAAGAAATGCGGCAAAGTTTAGGAGAAGTTGGGGTGTGCGATCGCGCTGCTCAAGAAATTTTGCAAATGCGACCAAATAATTCGTAATTCGTAATTAAAAATAGAGAATCAATCAATTTATTTATGAATAAAATAAGTGTGAAGCACGTATTTTTGTGGAAACCCGCATTTATCCGTGGGGGAATTACGAATTATATTGAGGTGTCATGGCTTATGAGATGAAAAAACAAAGAGCGATCGCAGTTGATTTGTTCGCTGGCGCCGGCGGTATGACTCTTGGCTTTGAGCAAGCTGGCTTTGATGTGCTGGCGTCCGTGGAAATCGACCCGATCCACTGTGCAGCACATGAGTTTAACTTCCCTTTTTGCTCAGTTTTATGTAAAAGTGTTGAACAGACAACCGGGAAAGAAATTAGGAATCGGTCTGAGATTGGCGATCATGAAATTGATGTGGTAATTTGTGGCTCACCATGTCAAGGATTTTCCCTAATTGGTAAACGGGCTATTGATGATCCACGAAACTCTTTGGTATTTCACTTTCATAGATTGGTTTTGGAGCTACAACCAAAATTTTTTGTGATGGAAAATGTGCGGGGGATCACAGTTGGCGAACATAAACAAATCCTTCAAAGCTTAATTAGCGAGTTTAAAACTTACGGCTATAAGGTAGAAGAAAATTATCAAATTCTCAACGCTGCACATTACGGAGTACCACAGTCCCGTGAGAGATTATTTCTCATAGGCGCAAGGGAGGATCTAGAGTTACCGAAATATCCTCAACCGATTACTAAACAAGCATTACCAAATAATTTAAATTCTAAAAAAATATTTGACATTCCATTGAGTCCTACAGTATGGGATGCAATTGGAGATTTACCTGAAATAGAAAAATATTCTGAGTTACTAATAAGAAATTGGGTAACAGCAGAATACGGAAAGCCTAGTAACTACGCTCGGATACTTCGCGGTATCAAATGCCTAAACGATGATTATTCTTACAAACGTGAATATGATTTGCAAATACTTTCTTCAAGTTTAAGAACAAAACATTCAGCAGAAACTATTCAACGTTTTCAGGAGACTCAACAAGGCGAGAGAGAAAAAATTAGTCGTTTTTATAAGCTGCACCCTGCTGGTGTCTGCAATACTTTAAGAGCCGGAACAGACAAGTATAAAGGTTCTTTCACATCTCCTAGACCGATTCATCCATTTACGCCCCGTTGTATCACAGTCAGAGAAGCAGCAAGATTACATTCTTACCCCGATTGGTTTAGATTTCATGTAACTAAATGGCACGGATTTAGACAAGTCGGTAACTCTGTACCACCCCTATTAGCAAAGGCTGTGGCAGCAGAAATTATTCGCAGTTTGAATATTTCGCCTTTTAAACCGAGTTTGGGATACAAGTTGCCAGAGGAAAAGCTACTACAATTTAATATGTCCCAAGCGACACAACATTATCAGCGGGACTGATAAGAATACACTCTGTAATATGTGCAAGGTTGGGTTAAGTCCAGGCACGGAAGAATGTACTATCTTCCCAGATATTAGCAGTCTGTTGAGCGATCGCTGTTAATTCTTCCTTTTTAAGGGGCACAAAAGCCCGCGCTATCTTGACATTATTCTCTAATTGTGCAATTGTTTCTGCCGCAATTACGCAACAATGAACCCCAGGCTGAGACATTGTGTAACCTAAAGCTTGCTGCATACCTGTCAACCCACCTGATTTAAACAGCCGACCATAAGCCGGGACTTTCATCGCAATCACACCGACATTTTTTTCTTGAGCAACTGGTAGAACTACTGGGATAAATGGATGTGGGTGGTGTTTGTCAGCGGCATTCACAGGAATCAGTGTAGTATGGAAAGGATAGCGACGTAACCCTTCGGCAATCACCTCAGGGTCGTGGTGTCCGGTAATACCTGCGAATCGTACCAATTTTTGTTGTATGGCTTCTTCTAAAGCTTTAATTGCACCAGATGGACTAAAGATGGTGTCGAGTTCTTCGGAAAAAGAAACGCGATGCAACTGCCACAAATCGAGATAATCTGTATTGAGACGTTTAAGCGATCGCTCCAATTCTCGCCATGCACCATCCCGATCTCTTTGATCAGTCTTGCTTGCTAGAAACAGCTTTGAGCGATGGGGTGGTAGCACTTTGCCTAAATAATCTTCACTCGGCCCATAACTAGCCGCTGTATCAAAGTAGCGAATGCCAAGTTCCAGCGCTCTTTGAATAATTGCCGCAGCATCACCTTCTTTTCCTTCCCAGGATAACGGCGTTTGTCCTGCTCCTCCTAATCCGAAGATAGGCAGTTTTACTTCCGTGCGTCCCAGCAGCCGTTCTGGCATCGTTGCTGGTGGTGTAGCGGTGTTGCTAATATTTTGTTGTAAAGCATTAGTTGCCACAATGCCTCCTGTCACAGCAATGCTGGTAATTAGGAAATTACGCCGCGTTTTTCCTTCTGTCATGATTGGCTTTGGGGGCGAAATTAGTTTTATTCTAAAATTTTAGCTAGGGATAATTAACTGGATATCCTTCTAAAGCATAGATCCATCGCATTTCATCAGGATCGAACTGCCTCATTGCCTGATATTCTTGGCAATCTAGGCATAGCTTACCTCTATACTCGTTACAAATCTGGGACTAGTATCAGTGTCGGTTAAAGGATATTCTTCTAGGTATAGCCTGGTAGCTTCTTTAAGATTAACAAGAGCTTCTTCAATTGTTTCACCTTGGTCAACTGTGCCGACTTCAGGACATTCAGCAACATACATTTCTTCTTCTTTGTGAATAATGGCAGTTAATATTTTGGTCTTCATACTCTTTTATTCTGATACGGACAATCGAGCAATCGCACTCCTTTTTCTAGTTTAGCTTTGAGGTGCGATCGCACCTCAAAATAACATCAGCAGAATTTATCGGGAGCATCCCAAATGTGTAAAAACATAATTTGTCATTGCGAGCCGAACGCAGTGAAGCAAAGCAATCGCAAACTACAGATGTTGCGATTGCTTCATTCCGCTTCTCTACGAGACGCTCCGCGAACACTTCATTCGCAATGACTTGTAACAATTTTGGTAAATTTGCAAAATTGGGATGCTCCCAATTTATCTGTAAATATTTTCTTATAACTGTTCAAGTAGTTTGCGTTTCTTCGCTTCAAATTCATCATCACTAATTGCTCCTTGATCTCTCAATTTTTTCAATTTTTCTATTTTAGATAGTGGATCAGACATATTTCTAGATGAATAGCCCAAAAACTGCCCTTTAAACTCAAGAAGATGGTTGAGAAATTCCCTAGCCTTTTCTGCTTCACCTGGTATGGTAAGAGCGCCATTAATCTGAAATTTTGCACTGCGTTCAGTATTATCACCATCCAGATAAGACAATTCCAAGGTATTCTTCGTTTGTTGAAGCTGGCGTCCTACATCACCAAGAGCTAAAAATCCACGAACACCTCCAAGCTCAAAGAAATCAAGTTTAGCTTCAATCACCCCTTCATATAGGACTTTGAAAGACATGTCTTTATCATAGAATACGAAGGAGTGGTTAAGAACAAATGCCAATCCACTGCTTTGAGCAGAGTTTGGATAACCACGAACTCCACCTCGATAAGTAGCTATTTGCGAGAATACAACTTGTTCACTTGCATCCAATAAACCCCTAGCTACCAGATTTTCTATTTGTATTTTTATTTCTGATTTTGCTAGAGTATTTGCTTGCTCCTTCACTTGTGCTTCAATTGTTTGCTGTGAATATTTAGCTATAAATCCTCGACCTTGTGGCGTAGAGATAGCAACTAAACAAGCTAGAACACATATAATGATTGACCAAGTTATGGCTGGATTCCCCAAGGTTGATGAACTCAATAAAGCATAGAGTATTAAACCAATCCCAGCAAAATAGTACACTGCCAGTTGACTAAATCTTGATTGGGATTGATTTGAAACTTTATTTTTAAGAGATGGGAGATCATTATATGTGTTTATTTTAACTGTAGAGTTTTTGCTTGGAGTTTCTACTTGAGTTTTATGGTTAATAGTTAGAGGCGGACTAATCACAGATGTAGTTGAATTAACTTGTACTACCAACTCAAATTCTTCAGTCCACACCGTTAAGTCTTCTCTAGCTTGTCGCCCGTAAACCTTAACTTTCTCAATAGATGCAGTACCTAAGCCTGTTATCCTTTTACGGATAAATGCAACTAAGGCTTGCTGATTTGGGACTTGGGCAGATTCTAGCATTACCTCTAAGCAAGCATTTTTGAGCGTTATTTTCGCTGTGATGCCCTTGGGCTGTAATTGATGGTTCATTAAAGATGCGATCGCCTGTGCATCTCCTTGTTTAGCAAGTTCTAAAAGATTCGGCTGTGTCATAACCAATAAATCCGAAAATCTGAGAAATATTTTCTATCTCATGGTTCCCTATTTACAGGTAAAAATAACATTTTTAGCCCTATATTTAAAATTTAATTGGATTTATTATACTTATTGGAAAAACTACGATTATAAACTCTTTTTCTGCACCTATACGTGAGGTAAATTAAATCTTAGCGTTCCTTGGTAATCACAGAACTACCATTACTAATACTTACTTTTTGAATAAAAATATCAGTACAAGCTGATAAAATATCAGTGCTTATTTGATTAGCAATAAATTCAAAATCTTGGATTGTTAATCCTTGTGCAGTATCTCCACTCAAGTTAATACAAATAGTTAGGTTTTGAGGGTTATTAGAAGACTGTTGATCATCTTCTACTTCTATTTCAGCTTCTACTATGCCCAAATCAAACTCTTGACTCCAAGCTGGAAACTCCTTAGCCGTTTGTTGTCCGAAAACTTTTACTCTTTCAATAGATGCAGCCCCTAAACCAGTTAAACCTTTGCGAATAAATGCAACTAAGGTTTGCCGATTTGGTACTTCGGCAGATTCTAGGATTACCTCTAAGCAAGCATCTTTGAAGGCAACTTTTGCGGTGATCCCTTTGGGGTATAGATGGCGGTTCATCAGAGATGCGATCGCCTGGGTATCTCCCTGTTTTGCAAGTTTTAGAATATTTGGCTGTGTCATAACCACTAAAAGAGAAAATCTAGGAAAATAAACTTATATTCTCAGGATTCCCTCTTGACAGCCGGAAGTAACATTATGATGCAATATATCAGCTAAATTGGGCTAAAATATCTAGTATAAAGATAGTCTTTCACAAATTTTTGCAATAAATATATTTTCCCTGTATCAACATCAAAAAGTATTGTATTTGTGCTTGTCAAATTAACAGGATTAATATTAATTAGTTTAATTCGACTTTTCAATATGAAGATTTATCAAGATCATGCTTGGCCCTCAACGCTGGAAGAAGCCATAGTTATCCAAGAAAAGCTGCGGGATCAAGTAATTACTGAGGATCAACTGCAAGAACCTATCCAGTACGTTGCTGGAGTGGATATGGGTTTTGAAGCTGATGGAACAATTAGCCGGGCAGCTGTCGCAGTCCTGAGTTTTCCTAATTTGCAAGTAATCGAGACAAGCCTAGCACACCGTCCTACGAGCTTTCCTTATATTCCTGGGTTCCTCTCATTTCGGGAAATTCCAGCCGTTCTTGATGCCCTGGAGAAGATTAAAACAACACCAGATATGATCCTGTGTGATGGCCAAGGAATTGCTCATCCCCGCAAATTAGGTATAGCTAGCCATCTAGGGTTACTTATAGATATGCCAACAATTGGTGTAGCTAAGTCGAGGTTGATTGGTAAGCATGAAGAATTGGCAGAAACCAAAGGTAGCACACAACCACTGATACATAACGGTGAAACCATTGGGGCAGTTTTGCGATCGCGCACTGGAGTAAAACCTCTGTACATCTCCAGTGGCCATCGAATTAGTTTACCGACAGCAATTGACTATGTATTGCGCTGCACGCCCAAATATCGGCTGCCAGAAACAACACGCATCGCTGATAAACTAGCGTCGGCGAAATAAAGCTTGTTGAAGTTTTTTCTAAATACTTGCTTGCACCTATTCAATCGTGTTAGGAATCGCACAGAAAGAAGTTGAAGTAGCTAAATACGAGTTACGAAGTTAGAACAATGAACGCACTGACTTTAGAGTGGCACGATGCAGGTGAAGATAAAACTCAGAACATTTACGAACAACAGTCAAGTCAAAATCCTGGCAGTGTCCGCATCGGTCGCGATCCACTCCGGTGCGATATTGTTCTGAGTCACCCTACTGTCTCTGGTCTGCACGTTGAAATATTTTTTCATCACCAGCAACAGGGCTTTTATATCAGGAATTTGCGATCGCAAAATCCCCCCTTTGTCGATGGACGGCAATTAGTCCAAGGTGAAATGCCTTTAACTGAGGGCACTAGTATATCTTTGGGACAAATAAAACTCAACGTTACTAGCATTTCCACGGGCAGCATTCCAGCAACAATTTTGCTCTCACCCCATCCACCAGTACACGGACATCACCACTATGCAGCCACACCCCCCGCACCACTGCCAGGAGTTTATGGTTTAGAATGCCCCAAATGTCATAAAGTTTCGCCAGGAGAGAATCTACAAATTGGCTGTCATTGGTGTGGGACATCTTTGGCTGCGGCTGTGAGTGTGTTAGTAGAACCGAGTAGTTGAGAAGGAGGGCAGAGGGGCAGGGGAGTAGGGGAGCAGGGGAGCAGAGGGGAATAACTAATGACAAATGACTTACAAATTAAATTGAGTTGGGAAGATCCGGCGACGGGAGAACGGCGAGAACCAATGTTGAGTATGCCGATCGCTTTTGGTCGAGAATTTGCTCGTTTACCTGCTGAACTCAGGGGAGGGCGGGTTTCTAGGATGCTGCTTAACAGTAACGAAGTTTCTCGCTACCATGCCCTAATTGACTGGGAACAAGACCATTTGGTGGTAATTGACCAAGGTAGCGTTAACGGTGTGTATGTCAACGGTCAACCACAAACACGCAGTGTCCTGGTTAATGGCGATACATTACAAATTGGCCCCTATGTGATCATGGTGACATTTGCTGCTAGCGCCTCTGTACCAGATACCACCCCCCCTTCAACGATTCACTTCAATGCAAAGACCAATCTCCCAGACCCCAGTTTGCCTGTAGTTCAGCCGCTAAGTCCCTTGGCAAGTAATTTCCCGCCATTAGCGTTTCAGGCAGAAAAAGTCGCTGTGCAAGCACTTCATGCTACGGGTTTACCAGTAGATGAATCTGATTATCTAGCGATCGGGGCGGGACTGGGTAGCTTTTTTTGGGCTGATTTGCTGCGAATTAGTGGTGTGCCTGCTGACAAAATTGTAGCTTTGGGATTAGAGGCGGAGCCTTATGCTCGTTACAAGCGCCTTTGTTTGAATTCGCAAATTCCCTTACATGAAAGACTGCGATCTAATTCTGACTCTTGTCCTGATAATATTTGGGGTTGGCCAAGTTATGCCTTGCGTGAGGCTTGGCACGATTTCACCAAGGTAGAGATGAAGTCAGCATTCAAGTATTTGTGGCAAGTGTTTGCTGAACCAACATTTGCAGAAACTTATACTCCGCGTGCAGGTAATGTCTTTGATTCCATAGATAGGGAGGCGAAGCGCATTGGCTGGAATCAAATTTATCGCTATGGGCGAGTTAGGGTAATTCGCAAAACTGATGATGGCAGGTATTGCGTAGCTTATTCTCGCGGGCCAGGAAATTATGCTTTTTTAGTTACTCGTTATTTACATTTAGCTACTGGGTATCCAGCAATTCAGTTTCTCCCAGATTTGCAAGCTTATAGGGAAAAATATCAAGACTTTAAATCTGTCGTCAATGCTTATGAAGCCCATGATCATGTTTATCAGCAACTAGAGCAACGAGGTGGTACGGTGTTGATTCGTGGGCGGGGAATTGTGGCTTCGCGGATTATTCAACGGATTTATGAAGCTAGAAAGCGTAATCAGAATATTGCAGTTTTGCATTTAATGCGATCGCCTAAACCCCAAGGCAACAAATTTCAAAATACCCAGCGCCTAGTCAAAAATCATTATGAATTTCAACCCTTTAACTGGCCTAAAGCTTGTTGGGGCGGCGAACTCCGGGCAATGTTAGAAAAAGCTAGTCCTGATGAACGCAAGAGTTTATTAGCAGACTGGGGTGGAACTACCACCGCCGACCGCCACGACTGGCAGCAAATTACTGCCCAAGGGATAAGCGAAGGTTGGTATCAAATTACCTTCGGAGAGGTTTTTGATGTAGAACGAGATGCCCAAAACCGGACTATTACCCGTATCCGAGAGCAAAGCTTTGGGGAAATGAAGTTGCTAGCTGACTTTATTGTTGATGCTACTGGACTGGATGCCAAAGTAGATGCCAATCCTTTACTAGCAGATTTGGTGAAACATTACAACCTCCCAATGAATCACCTGGGGCGATTGGCTGTAGCGAACAATTTTGAATTAGTAGAAATGCGTAGTGATAGAGGTCAAATGTATGCTGCTGGGGCTATAACTTTAGGTGGCCCTTATGCAGCAGTTGATAGTTTCTTGGGCTTGCAATATGCCGCATTAGTCGCCGTTGATGGACTCGCCGCCGGACGTGCGCCTGGAGTTCAAAAGTTGAATGTTGTAAGTTCCTTTAGGCAGTGGTTGAAGTGGGTGTTAAATCAGTCACCTTAGTCTAAGAATGGAGAAGGCAGAAGGAATAAAGTATTTACCTGACTGTTTTGAGTACCAAACTCAAAATTTGAGGTTCAGAGGTTCAACGTCGAGGTTCAGAAGCTTAACGTTCAAGTTCAGAGGTTCAACGTTGAGGTTAAAAGGCTCAACGTTCAAGTTCAAAGGCTCAACGTTCAAGTTCAGAGGTTCAACGTTGAGGTTCAAAGGCTCAACGTTCAGGTTCAAAGGCTCAACGTTGAGGTTCAAAGGCTCAACGTTCAAGTTCAGAGGTTCAACGTTCAAGTTCAAAGGCTCAACGTTCAGGTTCAAAGGCTCAACGTTCAGGTTCAAAGGCTCAAAGTATCAAGTAACGGGCGATACCTTCAGCCCGCCTGCGATTCAAATCGCAGGCTAACAGCATAAGTCAGTTAAAACTGAGTCAAATGAACTAAAATTTAGTCCGTTTGAACGGACTTAAGCTATTAGTCTCGGAATTGATTCTGAGGCGGGATAGCAACGAAGCGAAGAATTTGCCTTTGCCAGTACCCCTACTTTGTTTTTTCGCTTGTCGGGCGTACTAAAGTTTTAACTAAACCCGTAATTGCCATAATCACAGAGGCAATTCCCCCAATGGACAATGAAGTTAAAATTGCCACCGCAAGGATGATTTCAGTGGGACTGTATCCATCTCGCATCCAAGTAGATGGATTCTCTACCGATGTTGGCGAGGCGGGGATTAATTGCGAAGTCTGGGTGGTTTGATTGGAGTTGACTGGAGTTGTTAAGGCAGTTTTCACGGCTGAACCTCTTCTAAATGTTTCTATGCAAATAATATTTCTGCCAGAAGAAGAGGAGATTCCCTAGAAATGGAGACAAAGTAGAGAGAAGGTAGAAATTAAGTAGAATCGAGAAGAAATCTCACAAGCTGTCTATGCAATGGGCTGATTTTCTAGCCAATGAAGCTGCTACTCATGGCTTATTCCCAGAGCAAACGGTAGCTTTTGTAGAGCGGTTAAAGACTGAAAACTCAGGGAAGAGTGAATTGAATCTTGCCATCGAACTAAACATCGAAGAAGATACTTTCACAAAGCGGATGACTGCCGTTTATAAAAAGTTCGCCCAGAGTTATCCTGAGTTAGCCACCTCTAAAGGTCGGGGCAAATTAGAAAAGTTACGGGCTTGCTTGAGAGCAAAATATAATAACGGGCAAGATGTTCGTCCCACAACTAAAAAAATTCATCAAAATATTCCCCCTGCTGTCCCATTTGAAAAATTTGTGGGACGTGAGGCGGAACTAGAAAACCTGCACTCCTCATTACAAACATCTTGGCAAGTTGCGATTGTAGCTGTGGCGGGTATGGGTGGAGTTGGCAAAACTGAACTTGCTACCCAATACGCCAAACAGCATTTGCAGAATTATCAAGGTGGGGTTTGCTGGTTATCAGCACAGGGTATTGATGTCGAAATTCAGATTCTCAGATTTGCCCAATTAAAATTTAAACTCATTGCACCGGACGATTGGGAATTAGCAGATAGGCTTCGATACTGCTGGCAGAATTGGCAACAAGGTGAAGTGCTGCTGGTGTTTGATAATGTCACTGACTACAAAAAACAGGTTCAGCCTTATCTACCCCCAGAATCACCCCGGTTTAAAGTATTGCTGACAACGCGCGAGAAATTTGACAGAACTTTGCCGCAATTACCTTTGGGTGTTCTCAAACCATTGGCGGCGATGAAATTATTAAAATTGCTGGTTGATAGAGAACGACTTAAAAGCGAACCTTGGGTTGCGAGAGAAATTTGTAAATTCTTGGGATATTTGCCTTTGGCGTTAGAGTTAGTGGGGCGATATCTTGATACAATGCCAGATTTGTCTCTAGAGACACTGCTAAATCGGCTAGAAAAAAAGCGGCTAGAACATGAAGCAGTAGCCAAGGCTAACCCATTGATGCATTATAAATACGGCGTTGCTGAAGCTTTTGCATTGAGTTGGGAACAATTGGATGAGAAAGCACAAGGCTTAGGCTGTTGGCTGAGTTTGTATGCCTTGGCTAATATTCTTTTTTCTGTTGAGTGGATAAAAGATGACGATGAACAAGAACTTTGGGAGAAAGCTATAGCCCAGTTGCGAAAACTGCATTTAATACAATGGCAAAATAAAGGAATTTATCGTCTACATCCACTAATTCGGCAATTTTTCCAAATGAAGTTGGATGAGTCAAGTGAGGCGGATAAGTTAAAAACAATCTTTGCAGCGCTTATGCTAGAGGTCGCAAAGCAAATTCCTCCACAGCCTAACCGTGAAGATATTTTCAACCTCACTCCCTTTATCTCCCACCTTGCAGAAGTTGCAACCCACCTATCCCAATATCTCAGCCACGAGGATTTAATTGGGCTTTCCAGAGGTTTAGGCTGGTTTTATTACGGTCAAGGACTTTATCAGCAAGCAGAACCTTGGTACAAACGATGTATTGAGGTAGCTAAAAATCGTCTTGGTTTAGAACATCTCGCTGTCGCCGCTAGCCTGAACAATCTCGCAGAACTCTACCGTTCTACAGGACGCTACGGCGAAGCTGAACCCCTGTATCAGCAAGCTTTGTCACTGACTAAACGTTTACTGGGAGCCGATCATCCCGATGTCGCCACTAGCCTAAACAATCTCGCATTACTCTACGAGTCTACAGGACGCTACAGCGAAGCTGAACCCTTGTATCAGCAAGCTTTGGAACTGTACAAACGCTTACCGGAAGACAACCATCCTGATGTCGCTACTTGCCTGAACAATCTCGCATTACTCTACGAGTCTACAGGACGCTACAGCGAAGCTGAACCCTTGTATCAGCAAGCCTTGGCACTGAGAAAACGCTTACTGGGAGACAACCATCCCCATGTCGCCAATAGCCTGGACAATATTGCAGGACTCTATAGTTCTACAAAACGCTACAGCGAAGCCGAACCCCAGTATCAGCAAGCCTTGGCACTGAAAAAACGCTTACTAGGAGACAACCATCCTGATGTCGCCACTAGCTTGAACAATCTCGGAGAACTCTACAGTTCCACAAAACGCTACAGCGAAGCCGAACCCCTGTATCAGCAAGCTTTGTCACTGAAAAAACGCTTACTAAGAGACAACCATCCCGATGTCGCTATTATCTTGAACAATCTCGCAGCACTCTACGGTTCTACCAGACGCTATAGCGAAGCCGAATTCCTGTATCAGCAAGCTTTAGCAATTTGTGAGCAGACTTTAGGTGTAGGTCATCCCGATACAATAAGAGTTCGGGGAAATTATGCAATCTTTTTAAGAAAACCATATCGCTAACGATCGCACCCTTTCACTCAAAATCACACCATAACCCTTCACTTATAGAAATCTTTACCCAACCGCAAGCAATAATTGATGCCACATAACAGTTGTAGTTCAAATTTTAATAGCGATCGCCTACAAATTGTAACTTCAAATAGCGATGACTGTAACAATCAATACAATTGCATTTTTATTTTGGAATTGTTTGTGGAATAAGTTTTACAAAAACTTTATCGTTATAAATATTAAGTATAAACCTGTATTGGGAAGCATAATATATAACCTTATGAGGGTTGGGTTCCATGAGAGCTAATTCCACTGGATTGCGAATCAAAAATACTCTTTTGCCAGGATAGCTCGGAACTAATTCGCCAACTATCAAACAGAATTTATGAAACTCGATCACAAGTTCTACCTATATTCATTCCTAGCTCATTTCGGATGGCTCAAGAAAAGTTACACCGCTAAAATCATGTTGGTGGCATTTTTGGGCACTCATGTACCACTTCTGACCTTACTCTTGAGTTTCGTCATCTCAAACTCCTATTCCTTGGAGATGGCGGTGCGAGTTATGATCATTGCTCTGTTGGCTACGTTAGCGGGTACGGCCGCCACCCTCTACGCCCTAAACCATCTCCTCAAACCAGTCATTTTGACATCTGCTGCATTGCAAAACTATCTCAATACCAAAACACTACCTGAACTGCCTACAGAATTTGCTGATGAAGCGGGTACGTTGATGGCGGATACCTCACAAACTCTTCACAAATTAGATGAGTTAATTCACTACATCACTAATTATGATGATCTAACTGGATTGCCCAATCGTGATTTATTCCGCGATCGCCTTCATCAAACTCTATCCCAACCTGAAAACAACCAGCGCCTTGTAGCTATCTTTTTCCTGGCTATTGATGATTTCACCGATATTAGTCATGGGTTAGAGCATGAGACAACAAATTTGTTGTTAAGAGCAGTTGCTTATAGGTTATCAACCTGCATGAGGCAAACAGATATTCTTGCCCATTTAAGTGGAGATGAATTTGCCCTTGCCCGCATAAACATTCATTCTTTTGAAAATATGATTAAGTTATCTCAGGTGCTGTTGAGTACTCTGAGCAAACCCTTTTTCATAAAGGGTAACTCGATTCATCTCACCGCTAGCATTGGTATCACAATTAATGACTTAAATAATCCTAATAGTGTAGATAAACTCTTGCAACAGGCTCACATAGCACTGTACCAGGCGAAGCAGCAAGGGCGTAGCCAATACCAATTCTATTTGCCAGAAATTAATAATCAGTTGCAGGAACGACTGATTTTAGAAAATGAATTACATGGAGCGCTTGGGCGCAATGAAATGCTGGTTTATTATCAACCTATAATTGATTTACGCAGCGGACAAGTTACAGCTATGGAAGCGTTAGTTCGCTGGCAGCATCCTACGTTCGGTTGGGTTTCTCCAGTAAAGTTTATTCCCATTGCAGAAGCCAATGGTTTGATCGTACCAATTGGTGAATGGGTCTTGCGAACTGCTTGTGCCCAAAACCGTGCTTGGCAGCTTGCTGGATTTACCCCAATTCGGATATCTGTGAATCTGTCAGCTCGACAGTTTGAACGAGCAAATCTAGTTGAGGTCGTCAGCCAGATTCTTCAGGAGACTGGACTCCAAGCATCTTACCTGGAACTGGAAGTGACAGAAAGCTTCTTGATGGGTGACATTGAGCAATCTGTTAAAACTTTAAAACAATTACAAGAACTGGGTATATGGTTGGCTCTAGACGACTTTGGCACCGGTTATTCCTCGCTGAACTACTTGAAGCGCTTTCCCGTGAACATGCTCAAGATTGATCAGTCATTTGTGCAGGATGTCATATTTAATCCTGATAGCGCCGCCGTCACTGATGCGATCATTGCCCTAGCAAAGAGCCTCCGGTTGAAGATCACGGCAGAGGGTGTGGAAACCCAAGAACAGCTTGAATACCTGCAAATGCGGGGATGTGATGAAGGTCAGGGTTTCTACTTTAGTCGTCCTGTCCCTGCTGATATTATTGCCCCGATGTTGTACAAAAGTTCTCAGCAGATGGAGACAATTGCAGCATAGGTGGATGCCTAAGCCATTACAACGTGTTCCATTTTGTACCTATCTAGGCGGCCACGCGAATACTTGTATAACGGCACGCACCTAGATTGAGATTCTTTTTGGGGACTGACAAAAATTAAATTACTCAATTCCTGTAATCCAATACGACTATCCGATTTTTACTCCCCCTGCTTACCAAAACGATTGATTATTTTTTTATTTGGAAGTCCCTTGTGTGGTAGCGGGGCTTCCACACAAAAAATTGTTCGGGTTTAGCCGCATTAGAATCCATTAACAAATTCGCAGTAGTAAAAGGCGAGGCTAATCCTCTAGGAACTGCGATCGCACAGATTAAATAGAAGCAGGGTGATGTGTTCACCAGGAATATACAGCGATCGCCATTAAAGAATTAAGAAAATTTATCCAGTAGTGACTACAATGGCGCTAAACTCTTATGACGAAGCAGCCTTTAGAGTCAACCTGATAGCCCCTGATGAAATTAGCCGATATCCTCAAGGACTCAAATTACAAGCTGTCGCAGTTTACGATGGCTGAAATTGAGCAGTTAGAGCAGACGATTACTCTCAAGGCGACCAGAAACGGTGAGGTTCCTTATACGGTTTGTTTGGTGCGCCAAAAGGCGATTAAGCTAACGCCAGAGGAGTCAATTCGGCAGCTATATTTACGGGTTTTGAGCGATCACTTTCACTATCCCCTCGGTCGCATTCAGGTTGAGTATGGGGTGAACTTTGGACGAGAGGTGAAACGGGCAGACATCGTGGTGATGGACAAAGACCGTCCCAACACGGTTTACATGATCGTGGAGCTAAAGAAGCCAAAGCTGAAGGATGGGAAAGACCAGCTTCGCTCTTACTGCAATGCCACGGGTGCGCCGATCGCGGTCTGGACGAATGGCGATCAAATTTCCTACTACCAGCGCAAAGATCCCAATTATTTTGAAGATATTCCGGGGCTGCCCAATGCGAATCAAACTCTGGCGGATATTCTCCAGATCAAGTTCACGTTGGAAGACCTGATCGCCAATGACAAGTTGGTGAAGGAGAATAAATCTCTCAAGACCTTGATCGAAGAAATGGAAGATGAGGTGCTAGCTAATGCTGGGGTGGATGTATTTGAAGAACTGTTTAAGCTGATTTTCACCAAGCTCTATGATGAGTGGTATTCCGGGCAGGGCAACCGCCGATCGACCCGTTCTCTGGAATTTCGCAATACGGGACAGACGGAAGCCGCACTGAAAACTAAGATTCAGGATCTCTTCGACAAAGCCAAGAAGAAGTGGGAAGGGGTGTTTAGCGAGGATGCCAAAATTAGCCTCACGCCGTCTCACCTGTCGGTCTGTGTGTCGTCGTTGGAAAATGTGAAGCTGTTTAACTCCAACTTGGATGTGATCGATGAAGCCTTTGAGTATTTGATCAACCAGAGCAGCAAGGGCGAAAAGGGACAGTTTTTTACACCGCGCTATGTAATTGATCTGTGCGTGAAAATGCTGAACCCGCAAGAGGATGAGTACATGATCGACACGGCGGCGGGGTCATCGGGGTTTCCGGTGCATACGATTTTTCATGTGTGGCGGCAGATTTTAGATGATGAGGGATTGTCAGCGAGTCATTTGTTTTCGCTCGAAGATAAGCCGCCCCGGTGCAAAGAGTATGTGGAAGACAAGGTGTTTGCCATCGACTTTGATGAAAAGGCGGTGCGGGTGGCGCGGACGCTGAACCTGATTGCGGGGGATGGGCAGACAAATGTGTTGCACCTGAACACCCTGGACTATGAATTGTAGGATGAAGTCACCGAGCAAGAGGAATGGGATGACATTTACCATGAGGGGTTCAAACGGCTGAAACGGCTGCGACCGAAAGGCAGCAAGGACTATCGAGAGTTTCAGTTTGATGTGTTGATGGCAAATCCACCCTTTGCGGGGGACATCAAGGAACCGCGCATGATTGCCCGCTATGACCTGGCGAAAAAGCCGGATGGCAAGTGGCAAAGTAAAGTGGGGCGCGACATTTTGTTTATTGAGCGCAACCTGGACTTTTTGAAACCAGGGGGCAGAATGGCGATCGTGCTTCCTCAAGGACGCTTTAACAACTCTTCTGATAAGAACATTCGAGATTTTATTGCGGAACGCTGCCGGATTCTGTCAGTAGTGGGGCTACATGGCAACACCTTTAAGCCGCACACAGGCACAAAAACCTCAGTGCTGTTTGTGCAGAAATGGAACGACGACCCCAAAGCAGGCGCACTTTGCCCCCGACAAAATGACTACAACATCTTTTTTGCCACGATGCGAAAGTCGGGGAAGGATAACTCTGGGGACAAGATTTGGCGCAAGATTTCATCGTCTACGGCTTCACCACCCGATGATGAACTCAGCGACTTGATGCCACCTTCTCCGGTGCGACGAGTCATTGGGGTAGAGAGCGATTTTTTGCAAGATAAACACGGTCATTTAGTGGTGGATCATGACCTGTATAACCACGAAGGACGGACGGAAGACGGTATTGCTGAAGCCTTTATTGAGTTTGCCAAAAAGGAGAACCTCAGTTTTTTTGAACCCAGCCCATCTGTGACACCATTTGATGCTATGAGGTATCAGCGGTTGATGGATGGGCTAGAAGCAGTTGAATTATTATTTAGCGAAGCAAAATTTAACAACGCAAGTCTTAGAGTTGATGCAGAGTTTTTTCAAAAGGGATATTTGAGTATTGTTAAAGCATTAGGTAGCACCACAACTCAGCCTTTATCTCAAGTAGCTAGAAAAATTGATGTTGGTCATGTTGGATCAATGGTTTCTGAATATGATGAATCGGGCATTCTATTACTACAGACTCGGAATATAGATGAATTCTTTGTCAATACTGAAGAGTGTCAAAGAATTACTCAAAAATTTCACAAACAGCTTAAAAAATCTCAAATAAAAAAGGGTGACGTTCTTATTGCCAGAAGTGGATCTTTTGGTAAAGCTAGTATTTATCTAGATTCAGAAGTTGTTAATTCTGCTGACATCATCATCGTAGAGAGCAATAAAAATCACGTAAATCCCTTTTATCTTGTAGGCTTCCTAAATTCAAAGCTTGGTACAAGTCAGTTGTTTAGATTTGCTAGTGGAGGTTTACAAGGACATGTCAACCTAACTATTCTTGAGAATCTTCTCGTTCCTACTCTAAAGTTTAATTTTCAAGATTTTCTTGAATTACTAATTAAGTATTCATACAAGATTCTCAAAAATTCAAAGAAATTATATCAACAAGCTGAGGATTTGCTGTTGTCGGAGCTTGGCTTGAAGGACTGGCAACCTACTGAAGAAACCGTTGCCGTCAAAAGTTTTGCTGAGTCGTTCCTGTCCTCCGGTCGCTTCGACGCTGAGTATTACCAGCCAAAATTTGACCAATTGATTAAACGACTTGAAGAAAAAGTTGAACTAACCCCCCTCGGTGATTTACTTACCTTGAATCAACGAGGGAAACAGCCTCAATATATTGAAGACGAAGACGAGTATAAATTAAGTTTGCCTGTCATTAACTCCAAGCACGTTCGAGAAGGTGAGGTTATGTTGACGGACAATCGCTATGCTTATTTATCAGAAACCAATGATCCGCTAACCATCCAAACGGATGATGTGTTAATCAATGGTACAGGGATTGGCACAATCGGACGCTGTGCACCTTATTTCTACGAACAAAAAGCTTTACCCGATAATCACGTCACAATTTTGCGAACGGATTCGCTTGATTCAGTTTATCTGTCGATTTACCTCAATAGCATGATTGGGAAGCTATTGGTTGAAAAGCATTTCAAAGGATCATCTGGGCAAATTGAGCTATATCCCAACGAAATTGCTCAATTTCTAGTTTGGGATGCGCCTGAATCTGTTCAACAAAAAATCAGAAGCAAAGTTGAAGCCTCTCACCAAAAGCGGGAGCAATCGAAACAACTGCTGGAAATTGCTAAAACAGGAGTAGAACGGGCGATCGAGCAGGATGAAGAGAAGGCAACGACTTGGATAAACCAGCAACTTGAAGCGATTGGCATTAATTTATCAAATTAAACTTAATTTAATGGAAGCATAATGTCTGAGATTATCCTAAACCCAGAACAACTCAAGGAAATCTTGAAAAGCGCGATCGTCGAATTGATTCGTGATAACCGTGAAGAAGTCTCTGAATTTTTGGCAGAAATTATTGAAGATATAGCAATGGAACGAGCGATCGCGGAAGGTGAAACAACTGACCTGGTTAACCGCGACTTCATCTTTCAACTTTTGGAGCCGAAATCGTGAAAGTTGAGTTCAGAAAAAGCTTTGAAAAGGATCTTGGTAAGATTTGAGATGAGGACTTGCTCCTGAAAATTAAAAATGTAATAGAAGAAGTGGAAACTGCTGAAAGTTTCTTGATTCAGCAATACCTATTTTGAAACTGTGGAAAGCTTTGCAACCATCTGAGTCCGAGATGAAACCTCAAGCTTGCGAAACATCCTTTTTAAGGCTTGCTTGACAGAGTTTTCAGTAATCCAAAGTTCAGCACTAATTTCTGCATTGGTTTGTCCTTGAGCCACCAAGTCAGCAATTTGCATTTCACGAGGCGTTAAACGCTTTGTCTGTAATAGTGGTTGTTGTAATCTCACCGTTGCCACCCAAGTCGAAACGTGCAGACAAAGCGCACTCAAATCTGTAAGATTTTGTGAGTCGAATGCAGGCATTCCTTGCTTACGGGTAAAACCTAACACGCCCACTAACTGGCCATTGCTGACAATCGGCCCTGCCATAACGTGCCAGTGATCAGCACGAGGACAAATCAACTTCCACGTCTTAGGTTCTACTACCAAAGCTTCATGAACAGGGGCATGGTGTTCTAGCAAGTAGCGTGCAAGTGGATTGTGTTGAGGTGATAATGCAATTTGCATTGCTTTTTGGAGCTTGCTGTCAACTAGAGAAATTTGAGCAAAGAAAAACAGCCCACCTCGTGTAGCTGAAAAATACTGACTCATTTCTGCGGATATGTGCGATCGCAACGTCTGTTCATCTTTAGCTTGAGCAATTGCATGAAATAGAGCTTGTAAGGCAATCATGATTGGCAAAGTGTACCCTTTCGAGGTCTAGGCGCAGTATAGCAACCAGACCTATCTTAGCTTTAGTCACATCAAGTCAAATCCTTTGTTTGCTTTTTTTGGATTACTTTACCATGACTATAAATTCTGGCATTGATGACACACAGATATCCGGGCGCTGGATTCAAATTAGTTTTTTGATCGCAGCAGTGTTTTTCAATCTCTGTTTAGCAACCCAAGTATTCAGTGTTGGATTAGCTTACTTTTACAACTCTGATTGGTGGAACCTACATATTTGGCTCGTGCGAGGATATAGCGGACTCTCACTAATTTTGTTGGTATGGGTGTTTTTAATACCGTTTCCCCCAAGAATCCAGAGCCTTACAGCAAGTATGCCAGTGCTGCTGGGACTGCAATTTCTCACAATTCACTTGAAGACTTCTTTTCCTTTAGCAGTTTTCCACCCACTTATCGGCTTTTCCTTATTCTCTATTTCCACAACCCTAGTCCATCGGACATCGCACATCGTATTTCCCAACCAAGACTAAATCCGAAGAGGAAACACAACTTTCAATTCTTTTAGCGCTATTACAGGAGAAATATTAAGTGTCTCAATACGCTGATTCATCCGTTCTCGTTGATACCCAGTGGCTGGCAAATCATCTCAACGATCCAAACGTCCGCATTATCGAAGTAGATATGAGTCCAGAACCGTACAAAAATGCTCACATCCCTGGTGCTGTCTTCTGGAACATTTTTACAGACTTACTATTGCCCGATTTGAAGATGAATTGGGATGCACAAGCTTTTGAGAAGTTGATGGCACGTTCAGGCATCACCAATGACACAACAGTGATTGCCTATGGCAGTTATCCTGGAACAGGAGCCTGGATTTTCTGGTTATTGAAAGTCTTTGGGCATGAGAATGTCCGAGTTCTCAATGGCGGCTACCAGAAATGGAAGTCAGAAGCTCGTCCACTGGCAACTGAGTTATCCACGTTTGCTGACACTGATTACCATGCCAAAACTCCTGATGCTCATCTGCGAGTATTACATAATGAAGTTCAGGCATCAATTGGTAGAAGCGATTGCGTATTGTTGGATGTCCGAACACTTCAAGAATATTGTGGTGAGTGGTTTTTCAATCAGCCACCGAAAGCAGGTGAACTCACTGGACATATACCAGGTGCAGTGCATCTTGAGCATATCTTAATTCTCAATGAGGATGGAACTTTTAAATCATTCAACGAATTGAAAAATCTTTATGAGAGTCATGGCATTACAGCTGATAAAGAAGTGTTCCCTTACTGTACTATCGGTGCGCGTTCTGGATATATCTGGTTTGTCTTGAAGTATTTATTGGGTTATCCGAATGTTCGGAATTATGATGGCTCTTGGAATGAGTGGAGTCGCCTGCCTAATGTAGCGATCAAGAAATAGTGAGAGTTACTTAGGAATATACTTGCTTTTCTTGTGCCCATTTTCTTGAGCGTGATAGTAAGCCTGGGGATAATCCCTGCCCTTCTTGGTGATGGTGCGAAGTTTGACTGCTGCTACCTTCTCCTTTGTAGCGCCGCGTTTTACTAAAGCTTTCATTACTAGGGGATATATCTGATTTACTAGAGTTTACCTCAATATCCCATAGCCCTTAGTACAGCATTTCATTAATTTGTAGCGAATTAATCAAAGGCAATACCCTGCAATGCCAATGCGTCGGCTTGCATTGTTAATGCGTCAGCTTACATTGTTAATGTGTCGGCTTGCATTGTTAATGCGTCGGCTTGCAATGTTAATGCGTTCCCCTGCATTCAAAACGCTACACTTCTACGCAAAACTGTACTTACCTATTACTAGAGTTTATCTTGTTTATCTCCTAGTTTTTTAGCAACCACTTGGAGATATAATTACTTTTGCTTCCACAGGACTTACGCACGGGTTATGAAAGAACGAACCACAGAGACACAGAGTACACGGAGGAATAAGAGTTTGAGAGGTTTTTTGCGTAAGTCCTATTCCAATGTTCCCAAGAACCGCACCTTTACCGACGGACACCACTACCGTCATCAAGATTAAAATCTCTTAACCTTTCGTTACACTAAAGACATCGAGAAGGATGAAAGCAAACCTCTCGAAGCTGAAATCAAAGGTGAACGACATGAATGGCACAATTCGCGTTGGTAATCTCTTCGGAATTCCCTTCTATATCCATCCGTCGTGGTTTTTAGTTCTGGGTTTGGTAACTTGGAGCTATAGCAGTGGACTGGCGGCGCAATTTCCCCAATTGTCTGCGGGATTAGCTTTACTATTAGGATTGATGACAGCGCTGATGTTATTTGCCTCTGTCGTCGCCCATGAGTTAGGCCACAGTTTCGTTGCAATTGGTCAGGGAATTGATGTAAAATCCATCACACTATTTATATTTGGCGGTTTGGCTAGCTTAGAAAAAGAGTCAAAAACCCCAGGTGAAGCTTTCTGGGTAGCGATCGCAGGCCCGTTAGTTAGCTTACTACTATGCGGTATCGTTACAGTAATTGGTGTTACTACTGCTGCATCAGGGCCGTTAGCAGCAATACTTGGTGTTCTGGCTTCTGTTAACTTGGCATTAGCCCTGTTCAATCTTATTCCTGGCTTGCCCTTAGATGGCGGAAATATACTGAAAGCTATCGTTTGGAAAATTACAGGTAATCCTTATAAAGGTGTGACTTTTGCGAGTCGAGTTGGGCAAATCTTTGGTTGGGTAGCAGTTCTTTCCGGTGTACTTCCCCTACTATTATTTGGCAGTTTCGGTAACTCCTGGAATTTGTTAGTTGGCTTCTTCTTGTTGCAAAATGCTGGTAATGCGGCTCAATTTGCCAGAGTGCAAGAAAAGCTTACAGGTTTGACTGCTGAAGATGCTGTAACTCAAGATAGCCCGATTGTATCTGCTAATCTTACCCTGAGAGAGTTTGCCGATGAGCGAGTCATAAGTGGGCAAAACTGGCATCGGTTTTTAGTGACTGATGATCATGGACAATTAGTAGGTGCGATCGCAGTTGATAATTTACGAACCATCCCAACAGCACTGTGGTCAGAAACTCAAGTCAAAGAAGTCATGCGACCAATTACCGAATCTACCACAGTCCAATCCGATCAACCTCTGCTGGAAGCCATGCAGTTACTCGAACAACAAAAGCTATCTGTGCTTCCCGTAATTCGTGAGAATGGCGTTCTAGTTGGAATCTTAGAAAAAGCTGCAATTATCCAACTACTTCAAAGCCGAACTCAACCTAGCCCTGCATAGTTTATTGACACTCTCCTACCAAGCTACGCTGTGGTGGGAGATTCTTGTTCCACACAAGCAGGAGTAATACTAATTCACGAAAACCCTGATACAGATAGATTTCTCGTAGGGGCATGGCAATGCCATGCCCTTACCAACGTATTTGTATCATTATTAAAGTAAAATGGTATAACAGACGCAAAAGCCAGTGGTTTAAAGGATTTTAAACAAGATTACCCCGTTAATAAACGATGGTGCGATCTCTAAAGTTCAATAAATTCAGTATCATGTTCTTATATTGTTAGTCAACGCCTGATCTCTGAGTCACACTAGACATAGGAGGATGATATATGAATTCGACAAATCCCCCTGAAAACGTGATTAATTGTTTGCAGACTATTTTGGATGCCACTGTTGCGGGAAATTACGAACTTTTTCTCACGGTAGGTGATTTAGAGTATAGAAGAGATATTACCAAAGAAATATTTGACCAAGTTAGCTCCCCGCTGATTCCACGCATGTCTGAGGGTTATACAACTACTTATTTCGGTCATCTCAAACAAGGAGAAACTCAGACCTATTTGTGGAAGCTGAGTTTTGCTGATGATGGACATGAATTTATAGTACGTGTGGGAATGAAGGGAGACAAAGTTAATCTGATATGGATTACTTAAAATATACCCATATCTGCGGTGATCGCACGTTGCCAAGTTAATTCTTTTGTAGTCTCATCCCAATGCCAGCGTAATAAATTAGCGGGTTGACTCTTAGCAATTCCTGGTAAACCAATCGCTTGTCTAGGTGCATTAGTAGCTAAAGCGATCGCACTTTCTACGTCACAAATTCCCCACTTCATCAAATTCTGCACTCCCACCAACAAGGGTAAAGTCGTCCCCGACAAAGTGCCATCCGCCAGTTGTGCCGTACCGTTTTTAACTTCAATTTGCCGACTATCCCAAGGATATACGCCATCGGGTAGCCCCAAAGGTGCAAGAGCATCGCTGACAAGAAACAGCCCTTTTTCTTGATAGCTAGCGCGAAGTAAAATTTGCAGCATCGTGGGCGAAACGTGTTTACCATCAGCAATAAAACTACACATCACGTCAGGATGAATAATTGCTGCCCCTAACAATCCTGGTTCGCGGTGATGTAACGCTGGCATGGTGTTAAAAGCATGAGTTACCATCGTTGCACCCTCCTCAAAAGCACGTTGCGCTTGGGCAGCTGTTGCTTGAGAATGCCCTAAACTGACAGTAATCCCCAAAGAACGCAAATATGGAATTACTTCACCAGTCAAATCTAACTCAGGTGCTAAGGTGATCACTTTTACAACATGAGCATAATTACCCAAAACCCGCTTTACCTGATCAATTGTTAAGGGTAACAGGTACTCTGCTGGGTGTGCGCCGCGCTTTTGAAAATTCAAAAATGGGCCTTCTAGATGTACTCCCAGAATCTTGGCACCTGCTTGTTGACTGGGGAGAACCTCAGCAATAATCGCAAGCGATCGCTGAATATTTTCTACCGAAGTTGTTACAAGTGTCGGTAAAAATCCATCTACCCCGGCATCCCACAAAAATTGTGATATTTTCCCCAGCAAGTGAGCATTAAGAGCCGTCAATTCAGGAAATGCCAAACCCAATGCTCCGTTAATTTGCAAATCAACGCCGCCTAAAGAAATCCAGTCACCTGCTACATCTAGTAGAGGCGCACGGCTGTGTACTCCTGCTGTACCCATTGGCAAGATTTGCTCAATTATCCCCTCTTGATTAACCAAGAGCATCTGCAAATCTTTGTACCCTGGTACTTTAGCATTGATAATATCTACAGGATTTTGTGTTGCTTGGATCATTACACTGGCGAGAAGAGAGCTAAATCTCATCCGATTTTAGATGAAACAATCGGCGATTAATCCAAAATCCAAAATCCAAAATCCAAAATCCAAAATTCTATGACACCCCTAGTCGGTATTATCATGGGCAGCGATTCTGATTTGCCCACCATGAAAGACGCGATCGCAGTTTGTGAAGAATTTGGCGTTGAGAACGAAGTGGCGATCGTTTCTGCTCATCGGACCCCAGAAAGGATGGTGCAATATGCTCAACTTGCACACCAACGCGGTATTAAGGTGATTATTGCTGGTGCGGGTGGTGCTGCCCATCTGCCTGGAATGGTAGCGTCTTTAACTCCACTTCCTGTGATCGGTGTTCCTGTACCCACGCGTAACTTACAAGGTGTAGATTCTTTGTATTCTATTTTACAGATGCCTGCTGGTATTCCTGTGGCAACAGTAGCGATCGGTAATGCCAAAAATGCCGGACTTTTAGCAGTACAAATCCTCGCAACTGGGCAACTAGAATTGCTAGAAAGAGTGCAGCAATATCGCCAAACCCTATCTGAATCAGTAATTGCAAAGCAAGAAAAACTAGAACAACTAGGCTATGAGCAATATTTACAGGAGATGTTTTAATAAATGTTAACAGTAGAGCAGGGGAGCAGCAAGTTTTTCCCCTCGCCCCTCCATCCTTTCTACCCCATGACAAATAACAAATGACAAATGACTAACCAAACTATTCGCGTAGTTGCCCATTTTATTGCTTTGCCTAACAAAGTAGAAGAACTAAAAGCTGTACTGTTGGAACTTATTGAGCCAACCCGTCAGGAAGTAGGTGCGATCAAGTATGAACTTTTGCAAAACCAGTCCGATCCAACAGACTTTACTTTTATAGAGGAGTGGACTTCTGATCAAACCCTGAACACTCATCTAGATTCACCCCATCTCCAAGCGGGAGTAGCCAAACTTGAAGGTTTAGTGACTGCTGCACCAGATGTCCGCCGATACCATCTTTTGGCATAGTCATATATTGTTTTATTGTAGGGGAGCATTTGGAATATCTCATTAAATTCCAAGATTGAAGCGATCGCTCCAGAATCAATACAGCATTCTGAAGTATCTTGATCCTGAGGCCTTAGTCAAAAATTGAGAGCTACAACGTCCATGTGCCAATTGCTCGGAATGAACTGCAATGTTCCAACGGATATTTGCTTTTCTTTTGAAGGGTTTTCTGCACGGGGAGGAAAAACGGATGATCATCGCGATGGTTGGGGCATTGCTTTCTTTGAAGGAAAGGGATGTCGGATGTTTTTAGATGCCCAACCTTCTGTTGTTTCTCCAATAGCGGAGTTAGTGCGGAGTTATCCCATCCACTCAACCCATGTCATAGCCCATATCCGCAAAGCCACTCAGGGTGAAGTTGCCCTACACAACTGCCATCCTTTCCGTAGAGAATTGTGGGGTCAGTATTGGGTATTTGCCCACAACGGTAATTTGCCAGATTTTGATCCGGAAAATTTCGGCTTTTATCAAGCCGTAGGTGACACCGATAGTGAAAAAGCATTCTGCATGATGCTAGAAACATTGCGATCGCACTTTCCTGAGGGTAAGCCTGACATCGAGGAGCTGTACCCTGTGCTGAAAGAAACTAGTGATCAAATAGCAGAAATAGGTATATTTAATTATTTATTATCAGATGGAGAACACTTATTTGCTTATTGCTCAACCAAACTCAGTTACATTGTCCGCCAAGCGCCGTTTGCAGCTGCCCATTTAATTGACCAAGACATGACTGTAGATTTTCGGGAGGTAACTACTGAACGCGATCGCGTCGCTGTCATTGCTACTACACCCTTGACTGACAACGAAGTTTGGACACAAATCCAACCGGGAGAATTACTAGTTTTTCAGGACGGGCTGCCCCTGAAATATGCGTTCAGTTCCGAACAAGTCTAGGTTATGTAGAGTGACAATCTTACTCAATAAATGCTTTGGTAGCCAAGGCTCAAATATCTGATATTTTTGACGAATTTCACAATTAACTAGATATTTTTCCCATTTATAAATTATCTAAATGGGTTTTCTTTTTCATGCTTTCTATGATAACCTCTCTTGTCCAATGCTATATTTTTTACGGACTTCACGGACAAGTAGATTTGCAAGAAAGCCAATAAGCAATACCCCTTATTTTTCAACCCATTTGCCAAAAAGAGCCGCAGAAATCCCTAAAAAGGCGATCGCACTAGAAAATATCCAACCGAGAGTTAGCAACTTCCAATCTGTCGGCGCTGATTGGGTGATGCCGATCAGTTTCGTCATTGGCAGATTGAACACGCTAAAGCCATACACTTGTCCTATACACAGGTGGATTGCTAATGCTGCTGGAGGAATCAACCAGCGATTAAATCCAGGCTGTGCAATGGTTTGTTCTTTGTCTAAAACAGAAGTTCATATCATATTGCAAATTTTTCTTCTATCTTGGAAAAGTAACTTTGATAATATGCATTCGCGTTTTCTTGACTAAGGAACAAAAAAGAACTCGTTTGATTGAAAATAAGATTTACCCATTGACAGAAAGACAATTATGTGAGGCTGTAACCTCTTGTTTTACATACTCCTGTGACTACGAGATTTCTTGTTTACCTAACAATCAAAAGAATAAGTAAGTAGGCAAGAAAATTTTCCAGTATGTAACGAAATTTAAATTCGGCACATACCTTATAAATTCGTTATTTCACCGTTTTTACAAAACTAAACATATATTCGTTTTCTCGTGCCTACTACTTAAGCTCAAATCAGCTATTGAGGCATCGTCATCAGCACAAACTACATTTCCAACTTTGGAAATAGCAGTGAGTCTCAAAAATTAGCTATTCACTAGCAATTTGCTTGATAGATTAAGTAGGTAATTGTGATGATAACTTAAATAGTAGAAAGTAAAAACATTTATAATTCCTCACAAAACTGGTAAAATCACCATATTCTTGATAAAGAATGTGATGTTTATTGTTGTTTGCAACTAAATAGATGGAATCATCTAGTATGATAAATACTATACAACTGTATTACCATCAGTTATCCGTAGATTTAGTGGAGGAAATAGAATGAGTTTGTGGCAACGCCCACTGAAAAGATTACAAGCGATCGCTGAACATAGAACATATCGGTTCCGGCTAAATTCGCTCAAAAGCTTTGTATCGCTCTTTTTAGTAGGTACTTTATTGAGTATGGCGCTTGCCGCCTGCTCCGGTGGAACTGGAAGTAATTCTTCCTCTGAAACCCCTACAGCTAGTCCTGTTGCTGCAAGCAAGGATAATGTTGAACTAACCCTCGTTTCTTTTGCAGTTACCAAAGCAGCTCACGAAGCGATCATTCCTAAGTTTGTAGAACAGTGGAAGAAAGATCATAACCAAACTGTCACCTTCAAACAAAGTTATGGCGGATCTGGTTCCCAAACTCGCGCCGTCATCGATGGTTTGGAAGCAGATGTTGTTCACTTGGCACTAGCTGGAGACACCACAAAGATTGAGAAGGCTGGATTGATTCAGCCAGGATGGGAGAAAGAAGTTCCCAACAATGGTATTGTCTCCAAATCAGTTGCAGCATTAGTCACTCGTTCCGGCAATCCTAAAGGGATCAAGAACTGGCAAGATTTAGCCAAAGACGGTGTAAAATTGATTACTGCTAACCCCAAAACTTCCGGCGGTGCTAAGTGGAATTTCTTAGCACTATGGGATTCTGTAATTAAAACAGGTGGGGATGAGGCTAAAGCTACTGAATTTGTGACTAAAGTTTACAAAAATGTGCCAATCTTGCCTAAAGATGCGCGGGAAGCTACTGATACATTTGCCAAGCAAGGGCAGGGAGATGTTTTAATCAACTACGAAAACGAAGTTATTTTGGCACAGCAAAAGGGCGAGAAGGTTGAGTATGTCGTTCCTGATGTGAACATATCCATTGACAATCCGATCGCTGTGGTAGATAAAAACGTCGATAAGCACGGAACCCGCGAAGTTGCTGAAGGTTTTGTGAAATACCTCTATGGCCCAGAAGCACAGCAAGAGTTTGTCAAATTGGGATTTCGATCTATAGATGAGACTTTAGCTCAAACGAAGGAAGTCACAGACAAATTTCCCAAGGTGAAAACTCTCGGTACAGTTGCAGACTTGGGTGGTTGGAGTGCAATCGATCAGAAGTTCTTCGCAGATGGCGGTGTGTTTGATAAGATTCAAGCCCAAATTAAACGGTAATTAGTCATTAATCAATGGTCGGTGGTCAGTAGAAAAAACAACTGACCACTGGTAAAAAACTTTTTTTGAAATTAAAATTTTGAATTTTTGACTATGACGACTGTATCTCCTTCTGTGGAAGTTGAACGCAAAACGCCATTCTGGAAGAGATTGGGGCGGGTTCCGTGGACTTGGCGAATCACCATTGCATACCTCACGGTGATGTTATTTATCCCCATAGCTGCCATGTTCCTGAAAGCGAGTACGGAACCTCCAGCGAGATTTTGGGCGATCGCAACCAGTGAGATTGCATTAGCCACTTACAATGTCACTTTTTTTACGGCAATATTTGCTGCCTTGCTGAATGGCGTATTTGGGACTCTGATTGCTTGGGTTCTGGTTCGCTACGACTTTCCCTTAAAACGCTTGATTGATGCCACAGTGGATTTACCCTTTGCGCTGCCAACATCGGTAGCAGGGCTAACCCTGGCAACAGTTTACAGCGATAATGGCTGGATAGGTTCGCTATTAGCACCACTGGGAATTAAGGTGGCTTTTACCCGCACAGGAGTAGCGGTGGCAATGATATTTATCTCACTACCTTTTGTGGTGAGAACTGTGCAACCAGTGCTTCAGGAAATGGAACATGAAATAGAAGAAGCCGCCTGGTGTCTGGGGGCTTCTCAATGGCAGACCTTCTGGAAGGTAATTTTGCCGCCTTTATTTCCGACGATTTTAACTGGTGTTGCCTTGGGTTTCTCCCGTGCAGTTGGGGAATATGGGTCAACTGTGATTATTTCTTCCAATACGCCATTCCAAGATTTGATTGCACCTGTGCTGATTTTCCAACGATTAGAGCAGTATGACTATTCTGGTGCAACAGTAATTGGCATAGTTTTACTATCAATTTCGTTGGTATTGTTATTGGCAATTAATTTCTTACAAGCATGGGCAAGGCGATATGACAGTAGATAAGCCAAGTTTTCACTCATCTGCATCTGATACAGATACACATACAGCCAAGCCTAAAGAGCAGAAGAGTTGGGTACCAATAGTTTTAATTGGTGTAGCGATCGCTTATTTAACCTTAGTTCAATATATCCCTGCAATCAACGTTTTTGTCCAAGCCTTCAGCAAAGGAGTTGGGCCGTTTCTATCCAACCTGACGCGACCGGCTTTTCTCCATGCAGCTTGGCTAACACTGTTGCTAGCTTTGATTTCTTTGCCTATAAATACAGTATTCGGGCTATGTGCAGCCTGGGCGATCGCTCGTCATAAATTTCCCGGACGCGCCGTAGTTTTGAGCATTATTGACCTGCCCTTTTCGATTTCGCCTGTAGTCGCAGGATTAATGATTGTGCTACTTTACGGACGCAATGGCTGGTTTGGCCCTTGGCTCCAGGCCCATGATATCAAAATCATCTTTGCCTTTCCAGGTATGGTACTGGCTACAGCCTTTGTGAGTATGCCCTTTGTGGCGCGGGAAGTGATTCCTGTTTTAGAGGAATTTGGTAAGGATCAAGAAGAAGCTGCTAGAACTCTAGGTGCAAAAGATTGGCAGATATTTTGGCGCGTCACCCTGCCTAGTATCCGCTGGGGCTTACTCTACGGTTTAATTTTGACCAATGCTAGAGCAATGGGTGAATTCGGCGCGGTTTCGGTGGTATCTGGCAACATTGCCGACCAAACCCAGAGTTTACCATTATTTGTAGAAGATGCTTACAAACAGTACGAAACCGAAGCTGCCTTCTCTGCGGCTGTATTGTTAGCGTTGTTAGCAGTAGTAACCTTAGTGCTGAAGGAGATTCTGGAACGGAAAACCCAGATTAAAGATGTTGAATAGGAAAATCAAGCGGTTAGAACAGTTATCCTTTAAATAGGATACAAGCAAATCAGCGGACATGGTACGATTTACCTAGTACCGTTCAGGAAATTACCATTAAAGTTAAGGGTAGTTCTGTACCAATCTCGATCAGGGATTGAAATAATTCAAATATGGCTAGTGACAATACACTTACCAATAAACGGATTCGACTAAGAATTCCTAAGGATTATCACCAGGAACCTGTCATTTCTCGCCTGGTGTCTGACTATGGACTGACTGTGAATATCACCGCAGCGATTTTGGGAGCCAATGCTGTCGGTGATGGTTGGTTTGACCTTGAACTACAAGGAACAGATGCACAAATTCAGAGTGGGTTAACCTATCTCCACGATTTGAAATTGCAAGTCTGGGATGACACTCAAGCGAGTGATTGGTAAGGGTTAACCTCTCTCTAAATCTCTCTCCTAAAAGGAGGAGCCACTGCGTTGGGCGGCTCTGCCGACTTGTTCGCTCTTAGCGTTCCCGCAGGGTAGCACGTGGCGTCAGAGACTTTGAATTTTCTCCCTTCCCGCGTCGGGAAGGGGGTTAGGGGGTTAGGTTTTTTTTAATAAACGATAGAAATTAGTTTTTCAAAATCTTGGTAATCAAAATTTTGTTGTTTTTGGGAATATTTACCACATAGATCATAGTAAACTTTATTTTCTTCTATATTGAAGAAATATCCTTCTATTTCGGATTGCTGTTGTTTAAGTTTAAAAACTACTTTGTTAGTTGTATATTTCCCATATTTTCTAATCAGATAACTAAAACTATCAAAATTTCCGTTTTGAGCTTTTTCAAAAAATAATAAATCATAATTATCATTATTGGTTTGTAAAATTAATGCCTTTATGTCTGCAATTTACTTATTGTTTATTTGCAGTTTTTGTGGGACTCTCGTTTACATAAGAATTAAACCGATAGAGTTACCGTAGTTTAATAAGAGCCAAAAAGATGAAAATCTCTATGAAACTGATATTCAATCAGGCACAGTTGAGGCTGGCTCAGTAGATATATCGATGTATTTGCCACTCATAAAGCTAAGTCTGGCTATGTTTGGGCAAAGATTGTTTGAAAGTCCCATTAGCTTTTATACATTTAATGGATTAAAAATAAATATTATTAATAGTTTTACACGTTTAAGATAGTTTTCAATTAACTTAAACAAAAAGGTATCTGAAATCACAGCAATAAAATCAAAAACCTATTAGCTGTCAACTCCCCTTGTAAATAAATTCTGATAACTATTTGCAATTGCTTAGTCATATCCTGTAATCTGGATTCTCAAGTAGCTGATTACATATCTCAGTAGCTAGCAGCTATTTGCTAATTTATTGAGAGTTGATGGCAGCCGGGGAGTAAGTGTAGGGGTGGTAAATGGTGTTAAGGCAAATATTGAAAGTTCTGCTGGTTACAAGCTCTATTTTGTTCTGCGTTCCAATAAGTGCAATTGCTCAAGAAGTCAACAAACAAGCACAAGGGAAATATGTTACATCGGTACTACGCGATTCTAGGTTGATTGGAAAGATTTTAAAACTCAATGAAGTAGAACTTCCCAATACCAGCGCTCAAATGCTAGTACAGTCACCAACAACACCGAATATCCCAACTACTGAAGTTACGCAAGTGACAGGAGTTAAGGCAAATCCCACCAATAAAGGTCTGGAGGTGATTTTACAGACATCAAGAGGGCAACAGTTGCAACTAGTCAATCGCAGTGCTGGCAGCAATTTCATTACTGACATACCCAATGCTCAACTGCGCCTACCATCGGGCGAAGCATTCACGTTCCGCTCAGAAAAGCCAATAGCGGGTGTTACACAGATAATGGTAACAAATCTTGATGCGAATACTATCCGGGTGACAGTGACAGGTGAGGTGGGTGTACCAACTGTCGAGTTGTTTGATAGTCCAGACGAGGGTGTGATCTTCTCTGTTGCGAGTACTGCACCTTCTACGCCGTCACAGCAGCAACCCCAAACATCACAACAGCCAACGAACCAGACACAATCAAATCAACCATCAACTTCGGGTGATCAGCCAATTGAATTGGTGGTAACAGGTGAGCAAGATGGATATCGCGTACCTGATGCGTCAACTGCGACTAAAACTGATACGCCTCTGCGCGATATTCCCCAATCGATTCAGGTGATTCCACGACAAATAATTGATGATCAAAAAACAATTAGATTGCGGGATATTCTGCAAAATGTCAGTGGGGTAACACCAGGTGCAGGCTATCAAAACTCCTTTGACAGAGTGAGAATTCGGGGATTTACGCAAGAAATAACTTTTCGAGATGGAATTCGTGACAACTTTGCGTCCACAGATTTTGCAAATGTGGAACGGGTTGAGGTACTCAAGGGGCCAGCATCTGTGCTATTCGGAGAAACTGAACCAGGTGGGATTGTCAATATTGTGACGAAGCAACCTCTAAGTGACCCCTACTACAATGTCGATCTGAGTGCTGGAAATTATGCTTTCTATCGTTCAGCTTTGGATTTATCAGGGCCTCTGAATGTAGACAAAACCTTACTGTATCGCCTCAATATTGCTTACGAGAATACTGGTAGTTTCAGAGATTTTATTAGTTCCCAGAAGATATTTGTTGCACCAGTCATAGCTTGGAAGCTTAGTGAAAATACGGATTTAAAATTATTTTTTGAATACAATGATAGAGATTATAAACCCGATCGCGGAGTGATTGCAATTGGCGATCGCCCTGGGTCAGTTCCGATTAGTCGATTTTTTGGTGAACCCTCTATTAACGAAGGCACCGCTACAAACTACAAGTTTGGGTACAATCTTGAACACCGCTTCAGTCGGGATTGGCAATTGCGTCAGACCTTATCCACCAACATATTCAAGAGTGATGAAATCCGTGTTCAGGTGGACGAACTGCAAGCAGATGGACGCACAGCAACTAGAGATATCGCTAATTTTGGTGGAACCACCCAAGAGGACTACAGACTCCAGACAGATGTTATTGGTAACTTCAAAACAGGAACAATTACCCACAAGCTGCTGTTTGGTGTAGACCTGAATCGTTATACCAATGTTTCCAATGGCTTTACCAATGGGCCTTTTGCATCTATCGATGTTTTCAATCCTGTCTACTTTGTTCCGATTACCCGTCCCACGACTCCTTACATAGTTCAAAATTTTACGGATACATTAGGCTTTTATCTGCAAGACCAGGTAACTATAGCTGAGAACCTCAAGCTACTCTTGGGCGGTCGTTTTGATACGGTCAGTATTTTACAGAAGGACTTGGTAGCCCAAAGTGCAACGAACGACAATAATTCCGCCTTTACACCGCGGGTTGGCATTGTCTATCAACCCATCCCTCCCATTTCTCTGTATGCAAGCTATGCAGAATCCTTCGTACCACAGTATGGACGGTCTAGGGACAATTCACCTTTTACTCCTGAACGCAGCAAACAGTACGAAGTAGGCATAAAAGGAGAGCTGCTTGACGGCAAACTCTCAGCAACATTGGCAGCTTACCACCTCACAAAATCCAACGTTTTAACTAGTGATCCCACTGATTCCAATTACTCCATTCAGGTGGGGGAACAGACCAGCAAAGGGATTGAACTTGATATCGTCGGACAATTAACACCAGGTTGGAATGTGATTGCTAGCTATGGTTATATAGATGCCAGAGTCACACGCGATAATGACTTACCTGTAGGCAATCGCCTGCAAAACGTGGCAGAAAATACTGCTAGTTTCTGGACAACTTACGAACTTCAAAAAGGTAATTTCAAAGGGTTGGGCTTTGGTTTAGGTCTCTATTATGTGGGCGATCGCCCCGGAGAAATTGACAAATCCCTTATCCTACCAAGTTATTTTCGCACAGATGCAGCGCTGTTTTACAAGCAAGATAACTGGAGGGTTGGTCTCAATTTCAAAAATCTTTTTGATATTAACTACTACCTGGAAACTCAGGGACGCGACGTTGTTTATCCAGGTGATCCATTTACGGTGATTGGCTCTGTTTCTTTTACATTCTAAGCTCAACTTTATGCATCTGCATTGGTAAAACAGCAATTATGAAGCTAGGCATGGAGTGAGGTTTTTTGTGATCTTTAATAATATGGTGTGTGGAGACAAAATGAGTAAACAAGCACGTGAATTTACTAAAAATCTGAAGTGTTTTTTAATACTTTCTCCGTTTTTGGTGGTTCAGCCTGTAAAAGCGCAAGATATTCCCAAATCTGATAATTGGTTGAGCGTTAGCGTAGCTCACCGTAGGTATCGCCTAGCGAAAACACTATCACAAGCCAAGCCACCTGAAGCAACTAAAAAGATTAGGCAATTAAGTGAGCTAAAACCTGTTGTTACTAGCGCCAAAATGTTATTAGTGCAGTCGCCAACACCATCAAACACGCCACAAACAGAAGTTGTGCAAGTGACTTCTGTGAAGGCAAATCCCACCAATAAGGGTGTGGAGGTGATTTTACAGACATCCATTGGTGAACAGTTGCAAGTCACAAATCGCAGTGCTGGTAATAATTTTATTGCTGATATTCCCAATGCTCAACTGCGCTTACCGAGTGGTGATACGTTTACATTCCGCTCTACTAAACCAATTGCAGGTGTAACTGAAATCACAGTTACTAACTCTGATGCTAATACTATCCGAGTCACAGTGACGGGTGAGGGGAGTGTACCAACTGTCGAATTGTTTGACAGTCCCAACGAGGGTATAATCTTCTCTGTTGCAACTGCTACATCTCAAGCGCGAACACAGCAGCCACCTCAAACCCAACCAACTCCCTCTCAACAAAAGCCAGAAAGTCAAACACAGCCAAAACCATCAACCAATAGTGATGAAGCGATTGAGTTGGTAGTAACAGGTGAAGAAGACGGATATCGAGTGCCCGATGCGACAACTGTGACGAAAACTGATACTCCTCAACGTGACATTCCCCAGTCAATTCAAGTTATTCCTCAACAAGTCATCAAAGATCAACAAATCACCAGGATTAGCGATGCAGTACGCAATGTCAGTGGTGTGGCAGTGCAAGGATCATTTTCTAACCTTACTGACAACTACATCATCCGAGGACTTGTAACATACAATAACCTGAGAAATGGTTTTGCAGTTCAAGATAACTATATCAATCCGATCACTGTTGACCGAATTGAAGTCCTTAAAGGCCCTGCTTCGGTGCTATATGGTCAGTTTGAACCGGGTGGTGTCGTTAATTATGTCACTAAACAACTACTATCCACTCCATCGAAATGATGAAGCAAAACAAAATACCGTTGGTATTTACTTACAAAACCAAGTAGCATTACTTCCTAATTTAAAGCTGCTATTCGGTATCGCTGGGCAAATTTTACCTGGATGGAATGTGATTGCTTCTTTTGCCCATAATGATGCCTTTGTTAGCAAAGATAACAGCATACCTGTAGGTGACAGATTAGGGGGATAAAAATCCAACTAGCTTTGTGGCAATTATGAACCGAAGAAAACTACGCTCTATCGTTTTTTACCTGCACCAATATATCGGTCTTTTTGTTGGACTGGTGCTGGTTATCGTTGGCTTGACAGGTAGCTTGTTGGTGTTCGAGCAAGATTTTGACCACTTTATGATTACTCAACAGTATGGACAGATTATTCCCCAACAGGTGCAGTTATCCCCAGAGTCTGTGCTGAATACAATTGAGGCGAAGTATGCCGCGCGAAGCGATCTCCATCTTTTTCGTATTTATTTGCCAGATACTCCTTCTTCTCCCTACGTGGGGCAGTTGTCATCAGCTAATGAGCAAAGGACAGAAGTTTTTGTCAACCCTTATACAGGCAAAATTCTCGGTGAGCGGATATCGGATATAACTCTAATCGGTGTCATCCTTAATCTGCACTACAGCTTAATGGCAGGCGAAACCGGAATTATGTTTGTTGGGATTGCTGCCTTTCTAATGTGTATCCTCACTATCACAGGTTTAGTTCTCTGGCCTGGTTGGCGTAAGCTAATTGCAGGCTTCAAAATTAAGCTTGATGCTCATCCTAAGCGGGTGAACTTTGACATTCACAAAGTGGCTGGCATTATCGCTGTGGTTTTTTTATTCTTTACTGGCTTTACTGGCTTTTGCTGGAGTTTCAGCTTTCCTGAACCGATTATTTACGCTATTACATTCACCCCAAAACCATCTGAGCCACTATCTAAGCCAATTCCTAGTAAATCAACCTTAGGACTGACAGAACAACTCAAAATTGCCGATGCTGCCTTACCTGGTGCTGTTACTAAAAGTATTTATTTTCCCAGTAAACCAGAAGATCCTCTACAAATTCGCATGAAGCTGCCGCAGGAAAATGTAGAGTATGGAAATAGTAATGTTTATCTTGATCAGTACACGGGTGAGGTTTTGCGAGTTGATAATGCTTTAAAGATGCGGTTGGGCGATCGCGTCCTCAACTCTTTTGTACCCCTGCACTATGGCACATTTGGTGGCTTACCCACCCGTATTCTCTATGTATTTGTTGGACTTGCACCATTGGTTCTTTTTGTTACTGGTTTGGTGATGTGGTGGTATCGCTATCGGGCAAAAACTGTAGTTAGTGATATTTTTTGAACCACATCTATCGTAAGGGCACAGCATTGCTGTGCCCCTACCGTGTGGTTTATTTACCTGAAAATAGCTGTAACTTTGAAAACTTATTTGATGTCCAATACTACCCATTATCAGGCCAAAGTCGTAACGATATCCAACCTGGTGTACCATTTTCAGTTTTAGGAACTATATCAGTAGAGTCTTGATGATGCAGGGGACGATTCCGTAGCAGTTTTGATCGGAATTTAGGGACATTTACCATGCAACCATTGAAATGATTCTCAATTGCTTTGGTGTCAAAGTACTTTATATAAAGTAAGTATAATTTACGTGAATTTACTTATTGCTTCTTTGCGGTCTTTGTGGGACTCTCCTTTACATTACAACTAAATGTATTAAATCGATAGAGTTACCGTAGTTTAATAAAAGCCAGAAATATGAAAATCTCTATGAGGCTGATATTCAAACAGTCACAGTTGAGTTGTAGAGACACGGCATCAGCAAGATTCTTTGCCGAACCTAAAAATTGCGTAGGCGCAGCCCGCCGTAGGCATCGCTATTGGGAATTAATCTGATGTCTCTCACAAAATCTGTAGAACCCGCTTCAGTCCACAGCCGAATTCTCGTGCCTCAGCGATATCATAGCCAACCTGTAATTTCTCGACTAGTGTCTCGTTATGGTTTAACCGTCAATATCAAAGCTGCATCCCTGACATCAGATAGTGACAGCGATGGCTGGTTTGATTTGGAACTTTCGGGAAATCCCCAAAAACTGACAAATAGCCTATCTTACTTGCAAGGATTGGGAGTGAATTTGCTGCAACTAGCGATCGCTAACAACATTCAACCCAACCAGCACTCTCTACCTTTCCCAAATCCAGCTAGCAAACTGAGTCCCAAAGACTCTGCATGGCTGACAAATCAATGGCAAGAACAATTCCAGCAATGGATTTCTACAGGTCAAACCAATCGATTGCGCCTGCAACTGTGCGTCTTAAAATCTTACTATGAGGAACCAGTGATTTCCGAGTTAGTTTCTGGTTATGGACTAACAGTCAACATCACCAGTGCTAGACTTCAACCCGATACCCAAGATGACGGCTGGTTTGACTTGGATTTGTGGGGGAGAACAAAGCAACTCTACTCTAGCCTGAGTTATTTGGAAAAACTGGGGCTACCAATTTGGCTGGATTTGTCTAGCGTCTATAGCGATCGCTAACTGAATAATTAAAATTATCGCAATCCTCAGATCCATGACTTGTTAGATAAGTTGAGGATCTCGTTGTTCAGAAACCATTTATAAAGTAAATCAAAAGTTAGGGTGTGTTACAGCTTTAGGGACTGACAAAAAATAAATTATCCAAAATTATTTGTACATTTGTAAAGGCGCAAGGCCTTGCGCCCCTAGTACTCCCCTACAGGAATTTTATTTTTACTTTATAAATAACATCTGACGAATGATTCCTGAATTAATTTATGAAAAACAAAAAACTTAGCATCAATATTTTTTGTAACCATCAAATTTATTAGTAGGGTAATTATGAATTATGCTGACGGCGATGGCTGGTTTTGCTGAAATAATCTAAATTTCGTAGTACCAAATTTCTTCTTCTCGCACCACAATTCGATGCAGGGAAAGACGATTAATTAAGCCTTCTTGCTCAAACTGCCCAAGAACACGAGTGATGGTCACACGAGTTGAACCGAGCATTTCTGCCAGGTCTTCATGAGTCAGACGCATATCTATTAAACGTCCCTTCTCAACTTCTGAACCAAACTTTTTGGATAACCATGCCAATAGTTTGATGAGCATAGTATCCACTTTTTTATGGCTACGAATAACCATTAATTCTTGAGCCTGTTGGATATGAGCAAGTAGAGTTTCTGTTAGTTGAGTCCATTCCTCTAAAGGTAAGACCGTCGCTTCCACTTTAGTTAAGCATTCCATCTGATAAGGTTCTAATTTTGACAAAGCCTTACCAACGATATCTCCAGGTCCCCACAATCCCAGAGCGACGGTTGTACCATCTTCCAGATAGGTAAAAGTCCTGACAAAACCCGTTTCAATTTTCCAAAGTCCGTTTTGATGCTCTGGCAGGAATGACCGACGGACAAAAATTTGCTTAGTATTATTACTGTTTAAGCTAGTAAAGCTTGTGTACAAAGACACCATATATACAACTATTTGCCGATAAATTAACCGTAGTATTATATATTTATATCAGGTTCTAAGAGCTTATGAGTATTTTAAAGAGGGGAGTGGGGAGATGAGGGGCAAAGGTGCAAGGGGAGCAGGGGGAGAAAGAATAACTAAATAATGCCCCATGACGCCACTTGACGCCAGTCCGCTCAAGTCGGGAGACCCGCCCACACGGCTGGCTCCTCCACTTGGGGAGACCCCTACAGCCCTTTGGGCATCCTACGGCAGGCGCTAGCCTCTCACGAATGGGAGAAGACCCCAGTGGCTCCCCCATGCCCAATGCTTTAAATTAAATTCCCGCACCATCAAGAAAATCTTCAATTATCCCATCATAATTTTTGCTCTTAGGGTTGTCAATTTGTTGGTCGCCAAGCTCAGTTGGGGAGAAACTTGATTGATCTTCTTGCTGCTCAAACTCTTTCTCTAAAGCCTTGACGCGTTCAAATAGAGCGCGGATTACTTCAGCTTCTACGTCACGGACTTTATCATGATCCAGAACATTGGTAGGTAAGTTGTTCTGACGAGTCACACGCCCTGGAATCCCAACTACAGTAGTGTTACTGGGCACGTCTCGCAGCACCACAGAACCGGCTCCAATCCGGACGCGATCGCCAATTTGAATATTTCCTAAAACCTTCGCACCCGTTCCCACAACTACATGAGAGCCTAAAGTTGGATGGCGTTTGCCGCTTTCTTTCCCCGTCCCGCCAAGGGTAACGCCTTGATAAATTAGGGCATAGTCGCCCACGATCGCTGTCTCACCAATCACTACTCCCATTCCGTGGTCAATAAACACTCCCTGACCAATTAATGCCCCAGGATGGATTTCAATTCCGGTTAAAAACCGACTAATATGAGAGATAAACCGAGGGATGAAGGGAATTCCAAGTTTATGCAGCCAGTGTGCCAATCGATGAAATACTAGGGCATGAAGTCCAGGATAACAGAACAATACTTCTAGCCAGTTACGGGCTGCTGGATCACGCTCAAAAATGGTTCGCAAATCAGTTAGTAGCATACTCAGTTGAGATTTTCGTTGGTAAGTGAGGCTCTGAAAACAGAAACTCAGGATAATTCCCACTAAAAGATCAAGTCATTCATGAGAATTGTGTGAGATAATAATCTACGGTAAGTCGATAGAGTACAGTGTTTTTGTGGGTAATAAGTGGGATGCTATCACATTCCACACTTTCAGAAAAATTAATTTCGCATAAACTGCGATAAGTCCCTCAAATCACCGTAGTATGTAGAGTACAGTCTTGAATAGCCAAAACTACACTCTCTTGGATTTGTCTTCCAAAGTGGAATACGCGCTGCTGGCACTCTTAGAACTGGCAAGCCACCACGGAAAAAAACTTCCTCTAACCATGAGCGAAATAACTGCCAAGCAACCCATACCTGAACGCTATTTGGAACAAATTTTGACCAACCTCCGGCGTGCTGGTGTGGTGCAGAGTCAACGCGGCTCTAAAGGAGGTTTCGTTTTAGTTCGTGAACCTTGGCAGATTACAATACTTGAAATTGTCACTTTGGTCGAAGGCGAGCGGAAAGAGAAAGATACCTCCGACTCTTCCACTCTGGAAAAGACTCTAGTTTATGAAGTTTGGGAGCAAGCTAACGCTGCCTCAATTGAAGTTTTGGGTCGCTATACACTCCAAGACTTGTGCCAGGAAAGACAAACTCGCGCCCAGCAAAGTCCAATGTATTATATTTAGACACGACGGAGTACTTACATGCGGATAGCAAAAGATATCACAGAGTTAATCGGACGGACTCCTTTAGTTCAATTAAACAAGATTCCCCAAGCTTCGGGAGCGGTTGCTCAGATTGTGGTGAAGTTAGAAAGCATGAACCCAGCATCTTCTGTGAAAGACCGGATTGGCGCGAGTATGGTGGAAGCGGCAGAGGAAGCAGGCTTAATTCACCCCGGAAAAACCGTTTTAGTAGAGCCAACTTCTGGGAATACAGGAATTGCGCTGGCGATGGTGGCGGCCGCTAAGGGTTACCATCTCATTCTAACGATGCCTGACACAATGAGCCAGGAAAGACGATCCATGCTCAAAGCTTATGGCGCTCAACTAGAGTTAACGCCAGGGGTAGAAGGGATGCGAGGAGCGATCGGTCGTGCAGAGCAGATTTTAGCTCAAACGCCCAATGCTTATATGTTACAGCAGTTTCGCAACCCTGCTAACACGAAAGTTCACGCCGAAACCACAGCAGAAGAAATTTGGAATGATACCGATGGACAGGTAGATATTCTTGTGGCGGGAGTGGGTACTGGTGGAACGATTACAGGAGTTGCAGAAGTTATTAAAAAACGGAAGCCGAGTTTTCAAGCGATCGCAGTTGAGCCAAGCAGCAGTCCGGTATTAGTGGGTGGTAAATCGGGGCCTCATAAAATTCAGGGTATCGGCGCGGGATTTGTCCCAGCAATTTACCGTTCAGAACTAGTAGATGAAGTGATTCAGGTAGCGGATGAGGAGGCGATCGCTTACAGCCGTCGTCTAGCAAAAGAAGAAGGATTGCTATCTGGCATTTCTACTGGCGCTGCTTTATCCGCGGCTATTCAAGTGGCACAGCGACCAGAAAATGTCGGTCGCCTAATCGTCATGATCCAGCCTAGCTTCGGCGAACGCTACCTCAGTACCTCACTGTTCAAAGACCCAGAGGAGAATGAGTGGTTGAGTAAAGTTTGATTCCATATACCAATTTTAAATTTTAGGGACTGAGAAAAAATAAATTAACCGATTTCTTAGATTTTAATTTAGATGAAAAATCTAAAATTGGCTTGGTTATCTACTAGAATTTTCGCCAATTTCATCTGCACTTTCATTATTTTTCACCAAAATTATCAAACAGAAACAACTAGCAGCTAGCTTTATTAAGCTCAAAGCTCCACTTTTTAATACAATAAAAGCGCCTAACCCTATAAGAACAAAAGGCACAAGATTATTAACGTAGCGAGTCAATACATCAGCTATGACTCTGTTGTTAGTCAATTTGTATGCAGCGTAGCACCAAACTCCTAACAATAGAAAAAATAATCCGATAATTATCACGAAACTCTCTAAGTTGCTACTCGCAAATAAAGGCACGTAAACACTAATATTATCGCTGCCATTGGCAATTGTAACGGCTGCCACACTATAAGCTTGGGGAGAAAAAAAACTAGTAACTGTTGATGCTTCAGTTTCTTCTGTTGCAGCTACAACTTCTTCTGATGAATCTTCTTCCCAATTCACTAAGCTACTGATACCTATGGACATTGGTAGTAAACCAAGTAATCCAATCCAACTTTTTGATAAAACCAACCCACCAAATAAACCAGGAAGACTAAGGATTAACAGAACCGTAAAACCTAAAAACTGACCAGCAACTATATGCCGGGGGCGAAAGTTAGCATTTATTTGAGAAAAAAACAACAATAGAATGACAATATCATCAATGTTAGTGGCAATGAACGCAATTGCCCCTGTAGTAAATGCAGTAAGTAACTCGTTCATATTTTAAGAGAAATATAGACATGCTTTTACGTATTGAGGATCATCCTACCCTGTAGTCAGCTACTTTCTTTAACACAATTCGTTCAACAACTAATTTTCACTAATCATTAAGCAAGGCATCAAAAACCGAAATTACATTACTTTACTCACAATTAAATTGTATACAATGTGTATACAATTTAATTGTGGTAATTCTTGTTTCAAGTTAAACGGCTGTAAGATAAAGAGCTATCCGCAAAGATAAAATTCTCAAAGCCAGTTGTCGAAAGGGTAATCAGGTTTCCATTGTTGTTGAAGATAATGTTGGCAGGGTTTAGACTATTGCCAGAAATAACACCAGATACACTAACTTCAGAACGTTTGAAAGCCCTCACATCAAGGGTGTCAAAACCATTTCCGCCATCAACAATTGCAGACCCGAATCCTTTGAAGTAGTCATTTCCAGTCCCTAGTTCAAAGCGGATACCGCCACCGATAGTGACTTTCTGTTGAACTTTATCGATACTACTGGTGGCGGTAACTCTGTCATTCCCATCGCCAGTCTTGATGATTCCTTGCCCATAAATCCCATAGGCAGTACCACCAATTGTGGTTGTTGCTTGTCCGGTGAGGATGTCATGGCCATTACCAGTATCAATGATGCCGTCATTGAAGATGCCATAGGCTAGGGTGTTTGCTTCCAAGCTATTTGCAGAACCCTTAATCGTGTCAGTATTTTCACCCGTAGTAATAATTGCTTTTTTAATATTCTGGATGCCGATGCTGCTTTTGCTCCCCCCTGTGATGATGGTGGCGTCTTCGATGTTCTTGTTCTGGCTGTCAATGCTAGTAGCGCTGATCCTTTCTGTGGTGGGGATGGTGTCTTCTTGAATGACCTGGACAGATCCAACATCAATAGGTTTAGGTATAGGGGAAATTATATATTTGCCCCTGCTGCCAGCAGTACCAGTGCCGATGAGCGTATCTTCTCCTTTGCCAGTAGTTAGTTTATCACTGTTACTAATGCCAATTCCAGCACCGCCGTAGCCGCTTTCGCCTGTGATCCTGTAATTACTAGTAGTACCCTCGGCGGAACCTTCGCCACCAATACCACCAGTCCCAGTGCCAGTGATAGTGTCATTTCCGTCCCCTGCATCAAAACTGCCACTGTTGCTAATGCCGATTCCAGCACCGCCGTCGCCGCTTTCGCCTCTGAATATGCCGGGGGGGATGGAATTAGTAAAGGCAAAGATGGTACCTTCGCGACCATTACCACCAGTTCCAATACCAGTGATAGTGTCATTTCCGTCCCCTACATCAAAACTTACACTGTTGCTGATGCCGATTCCAGTACCGCCGTCGCCACCTTTAGAATCATCGCCTCCCTGAACGCCGCCAGTGCTGCCAATACCACCAGTACCGTTGCCAGTGATAGTGTCATTTCCGTCCCCTGCATCAAAAGTACCACTGTTGCTGATGCCAATTCCAGTATCGCCTTTACGGTCTTTAAGAGCATTTCTTCTACGGAAAACGTTGAGTCCAATGCTACCAGTACCGTTGCCAGTGATAGTGTCATTTCCGTCCCCTGCATCAAAAGTACCACTGTTGCTGATGCCGATTGCACTAGCGCTAGTACCAGTGCCAGTGATAGTGTCATTTCCGTTTCCAGCTTTTAAACTGCCACTGTTGCTAATGCCAATTCCACTTCCGCTGTTTCTATTACCAAGGTTGTCATCAATACCAGTGCTAGTGATAGTGCTAGCGCCTATAAATTTCAAGCCAGTACCGATGCCACTGATAATGTCACTTCCATCCCCTGCATTGAGAGTACCACTGTTATTGATGCCGATGCCAGTAACAGGTTTGTTAGGCTTAGTACCACCTGTGCTAGGCTTACCAGTACCAGTAATACTGTCGTTTCCTGAAAATGTATTAATCACACCTCGATTTAAAATATCAATACCGATCGCCAGAGATGCATTTGACTCTTGTGCGGCTAAAGTATCGATACCGGAAGTACCAATGAAATTAGGTGGAACTGTAAGTCTAGGCATTGACAAAATTCTCTCTATCAGAATAATTACTTTGTCATTTTAAAACTTAGTTGTGCCAGAAGGTTAAAATAATTTGTAATTGATAATGACGTTAGGGAGTTTGCAAGAGTCATTACGAATTACGAATTAGTAATTAGTTAATTTGGTATGGTGATAAATTGTAGGTTCTAAAAATCCAGCATGAGTAAGCTAGGGACAACCTTCAGTGAAGGAATAATTGCTTTCATAGCCACTAACATAGATGACATTATTATCTTATTAATATTTTTTTCACAGGTAGATGTTAATTTTAGACGACGGCATATCTTACTCGGTCAATATCTGGGTTTTACAGCCATTATCATCGCTAGCTTACCAGGATTTTTTGGTGGATTGGTTATACAGCGAGAATGGATAGGATTGCTAGGACTGCTACCAATAGCAATTGGGATTCAACAATTAATATATAAAAAAGAAGAAACTGCAACAGTTCAGACAGTCACTAGTGATTTTAGTCAGTCTACACCTACTAACCCCGTATTGGCTTTTATTTTGAGTGTTTTGCATCCCCAAATATATAAAGTGGCAGCAGTAACCGTTGCTAATGGTGGTGACAATATTAGTATATATATTCCTTTATTTGCTGGTCATGACCTTGCCAGCTTGGGAGTAATTCTAAGTATATTTTTTGTGATGGTAGGGGTTTGGTGTGCGATCGCCTATTTTTTAAGCCGTCAACCTACCATTGCTTATATTTTAAGTCGCTACGGTAAAGCTGTTGTACCTTTTGTGTTAATTGGCTTGGGTCTGTTCATTCTCTATGAACGAGGTACATTCACTCTACTACCTTGGTTAAGAAGTTAATCAATGTTGGATGTTGAATGCTGGATTTAGAACCCCAATCTAAAATTTATCACACCTGATGAACTAATTTCCAACTCACCATCATCAAGATGGCATAAATGATAAACCGTAATGGGCGTTGTGGAGCTACCTGGCAGATTTTAGCGCCTAGTAACACTCCTGGAACAGAGCCTAGCCATATAGGCACTACCAAACTCCAATCAACTGTTCCCAGGCTGAGGTGACCGAGGGCTGTAAACAGCAGTAAAATTGCTGCGTGTGAAATATCTGTACCCACTAACTTCCGTGCATCAAGGCGGAAAAACCCAATCAGGACTAGGGCAAACATTGAACCTGAGGAGACACTAGTTAGACCAACTAAACAGCCTAAAATTGCTCCTAAACTGATTGTTATGATCCGACCCAAATTAGTTTCTAAGTCTAACTTTGGCAGTTCCGGTAAATTAAATTTCGGCAAAAAAGTCAATAACAACAATTGTATTAGTGCTAATAGTGTGACTAGCAAAATCATCCCGCCAAGTAAACGGAACAAGATGTTATCTAGGTTATACTCACCTGTACGTTTAATGAAGTGCAAAATCCCCACCCCGAACAGTGAGCCTGGAACACTCCCAAATGCCAGCCATTTGACAACTTCTATGTCAAGGGTTTTCTGTTCCCAATGTTTGACGCTACCAACAATCTTCATCAATGTGGCAGCTACAACATCAGAACTCACAGCAATGGAAGGCGGAACCTGAAAAACAAAAATCAACATTGGGGTGATGAGAGAGGCTCCGCCGATTCCCGTCAAACCAACGATGATGCCAACAAAAAAGCTTAAGAACGGTAGTAATAAATAGTGCATACTCTTGTGAGGTTTCAACAATCAGTTATCAGTTATCAGAGTCCTGTTGAGTCTCCCACTTCTATAAAGTGAGCAGCGTAGATTAGGGTTTAAATCGCCAAACGAAGCCTTAATAAGTGTTCACTGACTTAATTACAAGCAGCTGGAACTGAAAGTCAGCTAAAGCTTCACTGCTAGAGAGCAGCAACTGTGCCAAACTATAGCCCAGTGGTAGATAGAGCTAGTCATGGCAAGCTATTGTGTTTCTCAAAGGATGAGTGACACAAAGGTTATCCAGCTAAAAGTTAGGGGAGAGAGGATTCCTGGACAACTTAAAACCTGTCTGAAAGTTTTTGTCAGCATGACAACTGGCATTTAGCCGAAACAGACTTTGATAACTGCTTAGGGGTCAGTTGCTCTGCTAAACTCAACTTCTAACTGGTTTTTCTGTAGTTTTACATGTAAAAGCCAGTAAGACGATGCACTTACCGTATTTTACTTGTAATCATGATAAAACGTCTAGCGTATTCGTGTTGTATATCGCTAGATTCTCTGGATAATACACAGTAGTCGGTTAAACTTCTGAGAACTGATTGTTAAAAAAAGATACCTAAAAGTTAATCACGATAAGGATAACAGGACTTAGGCTTTCAGGAACGAAACCCAATTTAGGGACTGACAAAAAATAAATTATCCAAAATTATTTGTACATTTGTAGGGGATTTTGGCCTTGCGTCCCTACGTTCGCGGAGCGTCCCGCAGGGATGGGATGTTTTTTTAACTGGAAGTCCCTTGGATGGGCATTTGTGGGGTTTCACTACTCTGCCTTAAGCCGCCTCCTTTGTCTACGTTCAACCCAACCGACAATTATCTTTAGCTGAACTGTATTGTGTCATAGATAACTTTTTCTAAGTACCAGTTATCTGACTGACCTGGGTTTCTTCGCCGCTGCTATGCCTAAAAGTCCTTTGGCGGCTAATTTAGCGATTTGGAGGGGATAAAAGCGATAATGCGATCGTTTTTTATTAATTTTGGGTAAATCTTATCTTTAACTGAACTGTATTGTGTTCTGAATAGCTGGTTTATACTCTAAATATTTATTCTGTAATTCCTCTGGAATAGGAATAAGACGATTATTTTGCAAACTGACAAAAGCGCCCTTTTGGGTAGCTACTGCTGCTAACTCATTGTTAGATAAAATTTCAGCTTGCACAGTCCACTTTAACCGTCCTAAATTACTCATCCATAAACGTCCAATCACTTTATCAATAATCTTTATCGGACGTTTATATTCAATTTCAGTTGCAGCTAAAATAGGTGCATATCCTTTATCAATTTGTTTACTTAGTTGCCAATGTTCATCTAAAAACTTTAAACGTAAATCCTCTAGCCATCTAATATACACAATATTACTTACAATTCCCATAAAGTCAATGTCGTATGTTCTTACAGGAATTGCTAATACTACTTCTAATGGTCTATGCAAATTGTTATTTACTAACATTATTTATTTCAATAAATTCTTTTTTAAAATTGCTCGGTTTGTAAAATAGTAAAAACTTTTCCATCTTCTAAGCATGGGTAATTATTAATTGCCTGTTATCCCAGACTGCTAATGAAGAGTCAATGGTTTGGTTTATCTCCTCCTCACTCAAATCTTGCCGCGCTTAAGCAGGACAATTCCCCAAAATATAACTTTTTGGGGATTGTCCTTAATTTTTTGAGCATCCATCTTAGGATATATTTACCTAAGATGATCGCTTATTTGCGACCACCAAACCATTTAGCTGCGATCGCTCCTAAAGCTGCTCCGACAACTGGATTACTGAGAAACTTAATCAGCGCTGGTTGTTCAGCCATCACTTCTCGGAAGATATCAGGATGATTGTGATAAGTGAAAGATGCCAGTTTGCTCAGGTCATCTGCATTTATGTGCTTAGGATTATGGGAAGAAAGTCCCAAGTCTTTCTCTAGATGGCGCTCGTCTAAACCTCTTTGCTTTAAGTGCTTGAAAAATGACCCGGCGACATCATCTCGCTCGTTAGGTTTAATCTGAGCGATCGCCTTCTGCAATTCTGGCTCCATCTGAGTAGGAGGAATACTGTCATGGTTGAAAGACCGACCAAATAATTGACGACGTTCTTCGTGGGATGAGCGTTGAGCAAAATCGTCAAAATTTTGGTATTCCTTAGTTGGATCAGATGAAACATCATCCAAAGATTCTGTATTACCATGCGCTAAGTCATTCAGAATTTCGCGTTTATATTTGTCACTGCTGCTCATTTTAATTTTCTCCTTTTTTAGTTCAAATCAACGTAAATCAGCTTTTTTATTTCGGAAAATTGAGTTAATTATTTATACTCAATTTGAGATGATTGCACATCATACAGACCTGTCAAAATCAGTTTTTTGTCTGGTGCATACATCAAAACTGTTAAATCTTGATTAGGGAAGTTTTTGTGGAAACCTTGGAGTAAGGATTTTGCTAATGGTCGCACTTCTGTCGGACGAACTTGAGGCGTAATCACGACACCTAACTTGTTGTTATCACGGACATAAGCATCTTGGACAATTCCCTTTGCTGTACCGATAACCCAGTTACCAAAATCTTGACCTTGGACGCTGTTACCACGCTCTAACAAGGCATAGTCACCACTACGACTGATTCCGGGTGGTAATTGAGTTGGTTGTTTAGCTTGAACCGTACCACTACAAGCGGCAGTTGTTGTTAGTACTAAAGCCAAGACTAAAGCCATTAAAATTTGGCGAAACTGTTGAATCATATTCACACTTGTCTCCTAAAAAAATAAGTTGGAAGTTTTACAATCCCAGCCTATAGCAATCCTATTTGAGTTATGAAAATTATCGTAGACGCGCAGCGGCGCAGGCTACCGCCTTCTTTACGTGTAGCTTGCTTCCCCGTAGGGGTACGCAGAGCGTGTCGTAGAGAATAGGAGAAACAGAAAAGTTCATAAATCATTTAAAAGTGCTATAGAGGTTTGAGTAATTGCTTAAATAAGCTCTAGCCTAAGATGCAACATACATGGCATGAATTTTAAGTAGATGTTCAAGCACTTTTGTAATTTGAATCTATCCAACATTGTGGCAAGCTCTCACCAGAAGGAAAATTTAATTTGCCTTTTTCAAAAGATTCTGGGTCTTGTTCTTCTTCTCCCACCTGATATTGGCCTTTAACAGTAGTTTCTTTCGGGCTAAACAGTGCCTCAATGTCGAGGATTTCTACTAAATTGCCGCTCTCTTTTTCTTGTAGTAACATAGCAAAACTTAAGTTTGAGGTTTGAAGTTTAACTTACTCATGCATTCTTTTTAATAGTCTCAGCCCAACAGCATAAGGTGTACCACCCAAGAGTGCAGCAAGCATCAAAAAGAACGTGCCGACAAGTTCAGCTAACGCAGACTTGACCCTTTCTAGTTTACAGAAGTCTCTCCTGTGCCTAAATCGGTAGATTAAATCTAATTGGGGATCTCTACAACTCTTGCGAACGCATACAGAAAGCAAATACATTTGCTCGATCACAAAAGTGCTGAAAACCTTTGAAGAGATTCCAGACTCAGCCTGGAATCTTTGTGCTGTCTGACAAGGGATGAAACTTAAAAGCAGCCTTCTTAAATACGATCTTTGGGCAACTTACCAGTTTTTTCCTCAATAGTACGACCCTCAGCATCAACGTCTAACTCTTCACGTCGAATCGTCTCTTGAACTTCAACAGTTTCTTGTTCTACAACTTTTTGGACTCTGATTTCTTCGCGCACAAAAGCTTCTTTCTGGACATCAGCAACTTCTTCATAGAGTTCTATACGTGCTACCTCGCCCTCGCCGAAGTTAGCTGTTTCAGCAGACACAACTTTGCCTGCATCTTGAGGAGTAACTCGCTCAATTACGACTCGCTCTCTTTCCACTGGAACAGAAACTCTTACAGTTTCTGTTTCAACGTGCTTGCCAATTGTCACTTCTCCAGTTTTACGGCGCTGTTTGTTGGCAACCAGCCTTTCTTCGTAGAGTTTGAAGGTTTGGTCTTCATGAGCATTGACATCATATAGATCCGCGTCGTTTGCATATGTGTAGTTGTTGCGATCATAAGTGGGAGCAGTACGACCATCTACTGAACTTCCTACAGACGGTGTACGATATCCTCCACGCACCCGTTCTTCATAGTCGTAATCAAGCGCTGTGTGTTCTTGATATTCAGGCAAGTTTTCCGCTTGCTCTTTTGTGATCCCAAGGGCATATACACGGTTTGCTCTAGAGTCAATACGCGATTTCCCTACTGGTAGTAATACTTTCTTGCCAAAAATCCAAATGCCTAAGTCAACAATTAAATAGCGGAACGCTCCTTGTTCGTCTACTACAGCATCACTTACCGTGCCAATCTTCTCATCAGTTCCCTGAACATACACATCCATTCCTTTGATGTCGTTACCTTGAATAGCATCCCGGTAGTCTGTATCAAATTCACTTATTTTTTGCAGTGGCATTATTCTATTCCTTAAAAATGTACTGTTTCTTTTTTAGAATTTAGCATATTCAATTTAGATAAATCTTCTTTCCAAAGATTGAGTTAAATCATGTTGAACTTTAACAAAAAGTAGTAATTACATCTAGTTTTACTTGCATCATCAAGAAGTCTTATTTCAACATCTTAACTTTTGTGACTCTAATGATGTAATAAATTATAAGCCAATTTTTCCTGAAGGTAGTCTGGCAGGACTTTTCAGCCGGATATTTAACCCTGGATAAAAATAAGCCACTTAACAAAGTAGGGGTTTAAACCTTGTTCACGACTGTCGCACTAGGAAACTCTATAAGGCAGTATTCATCAACCAGGACACCTCTCTTGTTAATATTTTGTGACTAGGTTCTAGCATTATTGTGACCAGTTTCTAGCCGTAAATGTCAGGTCATAACTCAGCCAAATTCATATATATTCAGAATTTTAAGCTAATTAAATTTCTTAAAACCTTACATTTTAATCAAACATCCTAATATTTTTTTAGCCCTTATTGTTTGAGTTAAAACCCTAATCTCACTCTAGAGAAAAAAAACGTACTCCAAAAGATTGATGATAAACTAATATGAAAATGCCTTAATGTTATTAAAGCCCTAATAAATTAAGCGATCGCTTCAATCGAAATGATTACTTAGTACTAATTAAAGATAGCGCTACTGAGAGTAAGCGTGTGGAAGCGATTCTCAAACAGCGAGGAATTGAAGATTTTATTATTGATGATGCCTCCGCAGGTGACAACTGAGGAGTTCGTCAAACAGTGAGTTTTGATAACAACAGTGAAGACTCTGCTGTTATCATTGTTAATTGCCGCCATGAAACTGTTTAACTCACTGTGTAGAGTCAAAAGTTCATAGCTAAGGAAATAAAAGACGTTAAAAATGTAGTTGTTAAAGCAACCGTTGCCAAAGTTGATAGCAACAAAGCCTAAACTTAAAAACTGTTCTCATTGCAGAAAATTAGGAGAGAATTATGGAAACTGAATTAGAGCAACAGCAATACGTTGATGCTGCATCCCAAAACCGGATAGAAGCACTTAAAGGTTCAGAGGCTGGAAACTTGCCAATGTTACCGCCTGCCTCGGAACCTGAAGAACAATGGCAAAGAATTGGTAGACAGATTTCTACATTTTTGGCACAACTTCCTGAGTACATAGGTAGTTTCTACCAAGAATACAAACTACCAATTATTAGCTTTGCTTTGCTTGTAATAGTGGTTACGACACTGAGAATATTTCTAGCAGTACTGAACGCAATAAATGGTATTCCATTAGTTTCTCCAATTCTACAGTTCATTGGACTGGGTTACACAATTTGGTTTACTTTTCGCTATTTGCTCAAAGATTCTACTCGGCAAGAATTAGCAGGAGAAATTCGTTTGCTTAAAAAACAAATTTTAGGCATACAAGAATCCCAGACTTAGAGTTAACTACAGTATAGTGGCGAATGAAAAATTTTTTTTCGCCATATATAGCAATTCTAAATCATTGGTCAAAAGTTAGATACCCGACTTCTTTTACGAAGTCGGGTATCTGGACACCGCGAATTTTCACAAATCAGATAGGACTGCCAAATATATGTATATTTAAATACTTATTATCAAGTAGAAAGCCGAGTTTTACTTGAGCGTTGTACAGATATATAGGGGTGTGCGTTAAACTAAGTCGCCCCGTGATCAGGACGAGCGCTAATTAAAATGGCTTAGGGAAATCAAAATAATCAAATGCCCATATTTTTGTGGAATTTATTTATTTTTAAACAATAAACTGAGCGATCGCATATGGCGAAAGATATATATGTACGTCAAATTAATAAAGATGTAAACAACCTTATCTGATTTTTACAGCAAGCTTGGCGATAAAAAAATAAGAAATAAGAGGAAAAAAATGCCTAGACTCGTAGGACAGCGCTCTAATACTGGAGCAAACATCACCGTTCTGATCATCCTTGTCGCCATTTTTGGGGTATTCATGGAATACTTTGGCGTTATTGACATCGTTCCCGGTTTTGGCAGAGAGGGACGATATTTTCAGCTAAAAATTCAGCCAACCAACGAACAAGTCACTAAATAACCCAATTAATAATAACTGCAAGGGATAGATAAATGCGTAAAGGTAGTGATGTGATCGATAAAGTAGTCGTCACTTCTGACAAGGGTCAGAAAATTCAGCGAATTCTAGATTTAATTTTTGATCACAAACGCAATCAACTTTTGGGTTTCCTGGTTGAAGAGAAGGGACTGTTTCGGGATGCAAAAGTTATTCCCATACAAGAGGTGCAAGCGATCGGGTCAGATGCGATCATAGTTAAATCGAAAGAATCTGTTGTTAAGGCACATCGTGTGCCTGCAATTAAAGAGATTCTGCACCAGAATATCGTACTAAGAGGAACAAGAATTCTGACCACTGAGGGACTTTACCTTGGTGGACTGGTGGATTTGTTCTTTGATGAGCATAGTGGACTGGTGGAAGGATACGAAGTTTCTGGCGGTGTATTTGCCGATGCTTACTCGGGGCGATCGTTCGTTCCTGCTCCCGAAGCACTGATAATTGGTGACGATGTTGCCTTTGTGCCTCCAGAAACTGCTCAGATGATGGAAGAACAGGTCGGTGGTATCCGGGGAGCCGTCCAAGCAACTGAAGACAGGTTGCAAGAATCGGCTCAAACGGCTAACCGCAGGCTACAGTCAGCCAGCCAGAATGCAGGTGAGCAACTACAAAGCTCAGTAGAGAACGTGAACCGCAGGCTACAGTCAGCCAGCCAGAATGCAGGTGAGCAATTGCAAAGCTCAGTAGAGAACGTGAATCGCAGGCTACAGTCAGCAAGCCAGAATGCAGGTGAGCAACTACAAAGCTCAGTAGAGAACGTGAACCGCAGGCTACAGTCAGCAAGCCAAAATGCAGGTGAGCAACTACAAGCCGCAACTGATGCTACTAGCAGCAAACTGCAAGACCTGAATCGAGATGCAGCTGCCTCCCTGACAAACAATTTGGTTGACCCTGCCGAGCAAAAAGTATATGTGATTGGCAAACATGTTGAGCGAGATGTGCTAACTCCAGACGGTAGTGTACTCCTACTACAGGGGCAGTCAGTCACGCTAGTCGATGCAGAAGCGGCCGAGCGCTTAGGTATCCTCGATGAACTCTATCGAGCCACAGGTGGCAGTCTGACTGCCAATATCACCCGCAATTTGCAAGCAGCAACAGAATCTACTAGCAATCGAATTGGGAGTGCAACGATGAGCAGTGCTGCTAACCTACGTCAGTCCGTTAATGGGCTGGCAGCACAGGCGATCCAGCAGGTAAGAGGGCGCAGAGTCCTGCAAACGGTGCGTGCTGACGATGGCTTAATTATTGCGGCATCTGGGCAGATTGTAACTGAATCCGTCCTTGCTCGTGCCCAGACTTACGGCAAACAAGCAGAATTACTCAACGCTGCTGGTCTGGTGGCAACCGCAGTTCGTTCTACCACAAGTGACACATGGTTAGAAACCAAAGTTCAACTGCGCCAGGGGGCAAGTGTCGCTCAAGAGAACCTCAACACTTTCTGGCAAGCCTTGAAACAGAAGGCAGAAATGCTACAAAGACGCAGCACACGGGCAATGAGGAAGCAACGAATTGAACTTGCACTGGGTCGTCCTGTTACCCGCGTCATTCTTGATCCAGAAGACAACGTGATTCTGAATGTGGGTGAATTGATTACGCATTGCGCTGTGCGTCAGGCTGAAGAAAGTGGAGTCCTGAATATCTTACTGAGTTCAGTCTATATTAAGGAGCCAGAAATATCTGCTCAAGAGCTACGTGCCCAAAAACATGGAATGGCGGCCCTATCGCATCACGATAATGGGCGATCGCAACTTGAAGCCAAATCAATCACAATCAACTAAGCTGTCGCGCATTTAATTTGCACAACTAGGGCGGGTTTTTCGGCCCACCCCACAAGAAATTTATTTTTTGGAGGATGCAAATTAAAAGATTTTTAGCTTAATGCCTGACTTTAATGCCTTTGGGCATTTTTTTCATGTCTTGTGCTTTATCCAGGTTCAATTGCTGCTGCCGTTATCGCGTTTATTTGCGGTAACAGGTATCATCTAGAGTGCGCTTTTTGTCAAACATGGGCAATTTTCGGGAATACTTTGTCGTTGCCCAAGACAATAACTATACTACATCGGACTTCTCCTTCCTCTGCCTCTTTTTTTGACGAAGGTATTGATCGTGAATCGTTACTCATTAGCAAAACGATGTTTGGCGGAAGCTCTAGGTACAGCTTGGTTGGTTCTGATGGGCGTGGGTACTGCTGTGATCTCTGGTGCAGTACCTTGGGTTGGAGTTACTGGAGTGGCGATCGCTTTTGGCTTAAGTTTGTTGACTGCTGCCTATACCTTCGGTTCTATTAGCGGCTCTCACCTCAACCCCGCAGTCACAATTGGTTTTTGGGTAGCCAAGCAGTTTTCTTCCAAAGACGTTTTACCCTATATAGGCAGTCAGATTCTCGGCGGAATTTGGGGGAGTACTATCCTGTTTTTGATTTGTATGGGCAAGCCTGAGTTTACAACAGCTAACTTTGGTTCTAATGGGGTGGGAATTCACTCCCCTGGTAACTATAGCTGGTGGGCTTGTGCATTAGCCGAATTCATTGTTACCTGTGGTTTTGTGCTGCTGATCTTGAGCGTCACATCTTCTCGCGCTCTCAAGCTGTCTGCACCTATCCCTATCGGTTTGGGGCTGACCTTAGCGCATCTGATCCTTATTCCGGTGACAAATGCCAGCGTCAATCCCGTGCGATCGCTAGCCACAGCTATCTTTACTCGCGGTTGGGCATTGGCTGACCTTTGGATTTTCATCGTGTTCCCAATTTTCGGTGGAGTTTTGGCGGGTATGGTTGCCCGATGGTTGCAAAAACCGGACATCTAACCCACCTTCCGCACCCCAAGTGTCACAACCGGAAATTACTTAGAGAAAAAAGGCAAGTAAGAATAAAAACACACATCTAGAGGCAAAAAA
>NZ_JBALDI010000008.1:0-38051 GCF_036917395.1 Nostoc sp. | reverse complement strand
TGCATCAAGAGGCTGATGTCGCCTGATGCATTCCACTTATTAATACTTATGTACTATAAATGGCGCTCGCATTGTGCCAGTTGCGTAAGTCCTGCGTTTAAGGTACTTAGTCTTGAGCGAATTCACCCTCGCCCAAGACTGTTTTTTACCTGAACTTGAAAGACATGACCGTAGCTTTCGACAACCCCACGTCGCCAGTCGCTAGCTGTTGCAGATTGCGTTGTTCATCCAGCAATTTGGTGCGGATAGAATCTATCTTTTGCTGCAATTGACTGCCCCCCTCATTACCAAGATTCTTTGACTCAATCGCCGGCCAAGTCTGGAGCGATAAGAACTGGTCAATTCGCTCTTGGTAATCTTCGAGTCCTGCTTCGTAATCAACTTTTAGCTGATCACGCAGTCCAGGGGCGATATTATCTCTGATATTGATTAACTGATTCCACACAAGTGGAGCCAAATCAATAGGACAGACCCAATCACCAGTATCAGCAGACATCCACTCTTGAACTGAAGCAATCTCTTGCCTCAATTGGGCCGCAGCTTCATCAAGCTTTTTGAATACCTTAATACCTCGCAAACCGACTTCGGAATTTGTGACTTTCACAAGGTCTGATTCAATTTCACATACTTCAGCTTTTACTACATCTGCCCATTTAGGCGCAGCAGATTTTGTACTTTTCTTTAACTGGATACGGAAGCGAATACGGGTTTTGTTTAACTGTGAGAAATTGTGGCGTTCGACTACTGCATCAGTTAGGAAATTCGCAGCAATAGGGTTGTCGATTGCTTGCACCATGATTATTCACCTCAATCATTATTTTTCACTTTCAGCTTTCTTTGTGACTATTTCTCAATTTGCGAATGTTTGTAGTAGTTCTATAGATTACTTGTTTAGAGCTTTTTTGTAGCCGAATATGTCTTTTAATGACTGGTGGTTTATGTATTGGCATGGCTTAAAATAACTGAAGTTGCTGTGAATTATCCTGTACCACAGGCTTGTTATAAGTCATACCTTCGACTTCATAACACCGAGTCATGAGTTTGTTTCGATTTAGCCGAAAGCTGGCTTTTTTCTTTTAATTTGGCAGAGGTAAAAATAGATACTGTGGATGTTTTATAGTACCTTCATCACCCAAGTATCGAGAAAGCGTACCGTCGATTTGGTAAACTTTCAATGAACTTAACAGCGTTGTGTCATACACTTTAATCAAATTTGTTTCCATCTGATTAGTATTGAAGTAGAGTTTGTGATAATCTTTCGTGGAATCGATTTTTCTCTACAGTCAGGCTGATTAAATCTGACTGTAGAGTTTTTCATGGATAATCTGATTCTTCTTTCGTCAAGCAGCAACTTTTTCTCTATTTGGTTTAGACAACCCAGAACCACTCCCAGAAGTACGTTTATTTGTTGAAGTCGGTGGAATTGAAATTGACAGAAAATTACAGATAGAAATGCTCAAAGATTTGATTGAGTTTTTCCTTTAATTCATCAGGCAGAGCCTTAAAGTCAAACTCTTCAGAGTCCCAAACTTCATCAAGACTTGTTGACTCATCAATAATATTTGCAATCAAACTCGATTCATCGTCGTGCTTCCAGCCATTTGCTAAAAGCCACGGGAGAACTCCCTTAGATTGCAATAATTTCTCAATATCGAACGAGTCAGAAAACTGCTGTAAGTTTTCGATACTGGGGTGAACGATTGTTGTAGTCATTTATAAAGCATTTCACTTTCGCATTGGCGCAGCCGTTTAATTGTGATACATGAAGCGTAGAGCCAATAAAAAGCGCTTTTGTGAAATCAAGAGCGCTTTTTCTTACTAATTATTTGCCCTGTACAGATTATTGATGTGAACTAAATCTTGCCAGCAAATCTTCACGAGATAATTCAAGACATAGGGGAGTAAATTCTTCTGGCGTTAACTGTAACAAACTATCGATTACTCTTGATAGTAACTCGTCCACTTCACCAAACCTGAATTTCAACAAGTTTTCTACAACTTGACGGCGTTCAAGTTGTACACCTTGCTCTACACCCTCTTGTACTGCTGCTGCTCTAGCTTCTTCGTAAGCTTGAGTTAAGTTCATGATCAACTCCTGGTCATCTTTAGTTAATTCTGTCTGTGTCATTACACTGATACGCCACCTGTAAATTATTTCCAGTACATTCTGGCGTACAAGATCGGATGGTGGTAGTGCAACCAGTTCTTCTACTGCCTCCCTTTATACTTTTCCCCTCCCCAAGAGTCTAAACCATAGTGTTTCTGGAGTTGGCGGTAGCTTGTTAATCGCTACTATTGCTGCCCTTATACCAAGAGGCAGAAAGTACATTCCTTCTATCCAATTTTCTAAATTTAGTTTAGCTTCAAAAGCCTTAAGCAAAGCTTTTGAAGCACTGGGCGTTAATATCCACAACCTTGGTAAATCATTCTCCGCTATTGTTGTGTCTTCCCTGTTGGCTCTGCGTTGCACGTCTGCAATCATAGTGAACAATTTTTGAAGACAATTGCGTACTTCTGTTCTACTCGGCTGATTGCGAAATGGCTCTATTAAAGTAGTATTTAATACCGCAATTCTACCCAATAATCCTAAAGTTTCTGCATCAACCGCAGATGGTGGTGTTGGTGAAAATAACACATCAACAAATCTTGTTTCATCAGTTACTTCCTTATTCGTTCTTACTTCCCCAAAAGGAGCTAGTAATTCTTCTAGAAACTGTTTGGCAAATTTATCGTGTGGTTGTTGGGTCATTTTTGAGCGCGACACTTTACTATATTTGATTGTTTCAGATTTGGTGGTGGGCTATTGACCTACCTTTTCCATCAATACTCGCTTGGCAGTATCAGCACTTTATCTACTCATTGAAACAGCAGGCGCGACCATTGATTCAGCCACGCCCACCATTCCACTTACGCCGCCATTCCCTCTGTCCGCACCAAATCGGAATCTGTGAACCCACCGCAATCAAGGGACTCGTCTGAGGGTGGCTGATATTGCGGTAGCTGTTCCCATTCATCAGCCGTCAGTTGGTCAAACGGCTCAAATGGCTCATCCAGCAGTTCCTTACAAGATGGTTGCATCAGTTCTACCATCGACAATACCCACACCGCATCAAATGCAGAATCACACGGAACCTTTTGCTGATGCACTGAAGTTGCCTGAATACCCACCATCTGCTGTCACTACAACTTACTTCACCAAGCTTTTGATCGTGGTCGTAGATACCATCGTTTAAAATTTCAAACCCGTACTTTTCGCATTCATCAGCAATCTGTACCATGATTTCGTTCCCCGTTGTAGCGACTGGAGTTTCTTCTTCTTGTATGGGCAGTGTTCCGCGCTGGTAATGCCATGTGATATAGCTGTGGCATCTTTTAAAAGTTTCTTCTTCTTGTATGGGCAGTGTTCCGCGCTGGTAATGCCATGTGATGTAGCTGTGGCATCTTTTAAAAGTGTTCGCATGATGGATCTCCTCACCATTGACCATCACTATCCAAGGTTGCGTTAAGTCATCGTTGTGGGTAATACTAGCTATGAGCTTTTGACCTGCATAGAATTCGTGATCTTCAAACGAAATCTCTACCGATCTCAATTCTTCAACTGGTTTAACGCAAGAGGTTACAGTTGTTGTTGTTTGTGGCATAATTAAAATCTCCGTAATAGGAATAAAGGTGATCGCGATGTTTCTCAGGCAGGCGATCGCCTTTTGATTTACATGAACAACGTTGTGCTTGTACAACGCTCACTCTCTTATTGGCGCAGCCTCATAAAGTAATTCCAAGGCAAAGCGTATCATCTGATGTCAAAACACCAGCAGCACAAAGCTGTAGAGAAGATATTGGGATGTTACCGTGTCCTCTGTACAGCCGCGTGGTAACAATTGAAAAGGCGATTGAAGAGTTCACAATCGCCTTAGTTGTGCAAAGATTGAAGTTTTTTACAACCAGTTTTTAGACTTGGTGGGTCATCGGAATCATCTCGCGGCGGCTTGACCATTACAAGTTTAAGGCTTCCGGCTGCTAGTCCCGGCGGCGGCTGGTTATTGTAGTTTGGTATCGTTAACTCGATTTGTAAAGGTTGAATTTTGAGCGCTTCTTTATTTTTCTGAGAGGCATCGCGCTCGTCTCCTCTCTTATGATTAATATATTACTACGGTTACCAGTGATTATCAAGTAAATTTTATTGGTGAGCGTAGTAAATAATTCTCTTAGCTGTTGTAATCTATGTTCCAAATAAGTGAAGTGATATCCCCATTTAAAGCAGCACAAAGTTTCTCTAAAATTTCTGTACTAACAGTCATCTGAGTTGGTTTTTTTGGTTTGTTAATAAAGACATGAGGAGTCTCTAGCTGCTGAATATAAGCCACAGAAACTCCCACAGCATCAGATAGCTTTTGTCTACTATATCCAGCTTTCTCTCTAAGCTCCCTAAGTTTTTGGGCATTTTCCTCATTCCACCTAAACGCAGCGATGGGTGTTACATCTACTGTGATATTCATTTTTACTTTAATTTTATTTTCACTGCGCTCGCCAGTTGACATGATAATTAATATTAACTGTATTAATATACTGGTGTCAACCATAAGGTTACACCAAGGAAAAGTTAAAGCGATCGCCCGCCGGGAAGCAATGCGATCACTTAGCTCAATTCGTTTATTCACAAAAAAGTGAATTAATTACGAACTAATTACAATGCTGACACACTTTTGGCGTGTTTCAGAAATCAACCAAATGCCCCAGTCTGGATCTCTGGTGCATTAATGCAAGCGAGGCGAACAGTCACAGTTTTTTTACCAGTTCTCACCCGTATGGTGTCACCGTCACCGACGCTTACAACTGTAGGGTAAGGTTATTGGCAACAAATTGCTAATGTTTGAGCTAGAAGCAAAACGCTAATTGTAACAAAGCCAAATTTTGGGAGCATCTGTAGTAATAATTACTTATACTTATAATGCCCAGACAACTAATTAAAAGTAGCTAATAAAACCAATAACTTGAGATTAATAACCCAAATTGTTAGTTAACTTGGTGCTGGTCTTTTGTCGCAACTGATAATTGTCATACACTAACATTGACTAAATCAACATCAGCAAGCCATATTGTTCTGCTTTGGGCAGACACTTCTTCTAAAATTGGAGAGCGCCACTCTACCCCATAAAGCCAATTATCTTTGAGACTAAAAATTCCTTGAATAATACGGCGTGTCGGCTGTTCACCGAAATCAACCTCAACTATATCCCCCAATTTAAAAGCTGGAGTAAAAACAATGGACTTTTCTAGTAGATTTGTTCTATGAAATTCTTGTTCAGCTAAGTAGAGAGTTTCACTCTGGCAAACAATTGCATAAATCCATTGCTGTCTTTCCCACTGAACACCACAGCAGTAGCCTGACAAATCTGAGATTGACAACAAAACTTTTTCGTAACTGTTCACTGCTAAAGGAGGCATGGACTGACCCCATTCAGGAGAAATATGCCAACAGGATTCTAAGGCGGTAATTTGGTTACTCATCTGGAAATGCAGTTCTCTTTTTTATACATACACTCTCTTGGAGCAGTCTGATCCGGAATATAATTTAAATTTCGGGAAGCTAACGCAACAGATGGGGATTTAAACCTAATCAATTTGAGAGCCTCCCAATTTGAGAAGACTTTACTGATTCACTAATTCGTAACTAAGATAAAATTGTTTTGGCAGTAGCGATCGCCTAATCCACATTTTCGACAATATAAACATTTTCTGGCGACAGTTTTTTAAAGAAAAGTTGACTTTCTTCATCATTATTCAATAAAATTACTTGCTTATCGGGACTTGAACAAAACAGGAGAGTAAAAAGGAGTATAATACTCAACTAGCAAAGGTTTCACATTGAAATAAGCTCATGAAAGAAACCACTCCCGCAGCCATGCCTCCATGCTTTGAAAGATGGTGTCAACGATTTGATGGCTATATTTGGGCTTGATTTTTGTTTAAGTCCCGTTATTTGCTTTCAAAGCTAGAGCAATTTCGGAAGCGGTTCCTGCACCCATACCGCAAGCAATTACCACATCACTGGTAAGAACATTAATATTGTTTTTAGAATTACCCATGTCTGTGAAAATAGCAATATCTACCCAAGAGGAAATACCATCCTAATTCTCACCCGGAAGAATACCAATAGTTAAACCATCAGCAGATTTTGCACCTTTATTTACTGCATCCATTACCCCTATATTTCTACCACCCGTGAGTAAAACCCATCCTTGTTTGGCAATTACTTGACCTAGTATATAAGCATTTTGTAAATCATTTGCTGTCGCATTTTCTCCCCGACCCATAACCCCAATAATAATTTTCGCATAAAATTTCAGATGATACTGTTTTTGGGCGACAAGTCAAAGCTGTCTCCCTAAAAGGGCGATTGGCTGAGATATTGGGAAGACAGCAATCACGCTCTCTTAGCAGTGAAGCGCGTTCGCCTCACTTTAATAGTTTTTTGCCTGCTCATCCAAAAAACATCATAACCACTGTTCTCCTAACTCAGCCGAGCTAATTACTGAATGTCCAGTTTCCTCATAATGCTGTCGAGCATGTTGATGAATAGAAGAATCACAGCACAGCATGTTGCCGCAACTTTGACAAATACGCAGATGTACCCAGTGACTGTTTATCAGGATACACTCTTCACAACGAAATACTGGGTAATTTGCTTTAGAAATCAGAGTCTCCGTAGTCAGATTGTCTAAATGTTCGCAAATCATAGAAATTTGAATGACACATTAATCAGAGTATAGATTAGTGCAAGGAAACTAAAATTATGGTTTCTTATATTGCAACAATAGAGCTAGCAACATGAATCCATCGCGGATAACTGGCATAATTTTAACTGCGCTCGCTGGAGTTATCATCACCGCTATCTTGATTTTCCAAAGAACTAACCAGCCATCGATTGCGCTTATTGAAGAATGGATAGCTACCCAAGTGGCAGATGGGGACAGCATTACAGTTCATCAAACTGATGGAAGCCAAATGTCAGTTGAGCTTTGTGGAATTGATGCCCCAAAAGTAAAACAAGGTGAAGTGTCAGCACAAGCATTGAGCAATCAAGTAAAAGATAAACTACTCAAGCTAGTCGCTGCTGCCGATAACCAACTGATGAGCGTTCCAGTGGAAAAAGACAACCAGGGGCGTACTTTTGCTGAAGTTATGGCTTACGGTAAGGGGGAAACTGATATCAGCTTTCAAAAAGAATTGCTCAAAGATGGCTTGGCTAAAATGCGTAAGTCTGAGGTAGAATGTCCAAATCATCTAGCTTTTGAACAGGCGGCTGATATAGCAAAAGCATCCAAAGTTGGGGTATGGAGCCAAAGCAATTAAAAGAGATATTAAGGTGTGGAATGTGGGCTGATGTTATTAAAATTTCCGTAACCAGCTTCTCCTTTTAGAAGTTACCGTGCACCAAGAATAAAGCTAATGCAGTTATTTAATTTGCCAAATATGTATAGTGCTATCCTCATTGCTACTAACGAGGGTTTTACCATCTAAGCTCAGAGCAAGTCCTAAAACTGAACTGAAACCATCCCTCCATGCGTGCAATAATTTACCCTGTTCTAAGCTCCAAAGTTTAATACTGCCATCATAATTGCCGCAAATCAGAATTTTTCCATCGGGGCTGATGGCAAGAGATTCAACTCAATTAAAATTATCAGTAAACTTATGCAGCAGTTTTCCAGTTTGAAGATTCCATAACTTCAGCGTACTAATTGCACGATTTCGAGAAACTAGCTCACCAAAACTACCAGTAACAAGCTTTTTACTATCTGGAGTAATAGCAATAGCATCAACTCCGATTTTGTGCCCTTTGAGAATATGGCGTGTTTTTTGGTTTGCAAATCAATCAGCCTAATTGTATTATCATCGCCACCCCCAGCACTTACAAGGGTTTGCATATCAGGGCTAAATGCAACTTTACTCACAAATCCTGAGTGTGCAGTAATGGTATCAAGCAACTTAAGCGTGTGTAAATCCCAAAGCTTGATTGTGCCATCGTCACTGCCACTAGCAATCAATTTACTATCTGAACTAATCGCAACGGTTTCTACCGATTGGGTATGCCCACTGTCGCTGTTAAGCATAAGGAAAGTGCGTAAATCCCAAACCTTCATTGTTGGGGTGCTTATCCCACCAGTTACAATTCTCTTGCCATCTGGACTAATCGCAATCGAAGTAACACCATCTGAATGAGCGTTTAAACTACGCAACAATTTCCCAGTACGTAAATTCCAGAATTTAATTGTATCATCTCTACCTCCACTAATCAGGGTTTGCCCCGAAGGACTGATCGCAACTGCTCTCACACCAAAAGTCACTTTTTTATGTCCAGTCAGTGTGTGAACAAGTTGAATCTCTGTTTGAGACTGAGTAATTATACTCTTGCCTGTGGGATGACTTGAATTAGAAGAATGTACATCAATGACAGTGACGTTTACTGCAATCGCTAAAGCTATAAGAGTAATCCAAGGAAAAAAATGATCCAAAAATAGGGATACTGAGAGAATAATTAGTGTGCAGTATGGTTGATGTCAAGAGAATCGTTAATCCAACTAAGTGATAGTCTGAGGTCGTTATACATGAAGACAGCACAAAAGCTAAAGGGAAGTGACCGAAGACAATTCATGGCAGAGGTTGTAAAAGGATGGGGACGAGGAGGAGCAACAATTGCTCCCACGAGAACTAGGATGGAATCGACGGACAATTCGTAAAGGGATGCAGGAGTTAGAGCATGGAATATCGATAGCAGATTCATTCCGGCTTAGAGGCAGCAAACCAACTGAACATAGACTGCCAAACTTACTAGAAGATATATCCTCAATTGTAGAGCCACAAAGCCAAACAGACCCAAGTTTTGAGAGTACAAAGTTGTATACCAGGCTGTCAGCAGCGCAAGTCCGTCATCAGTTGATAGATATCATTGGGTATCAAGATTTTTCGTACAGTCCCAACTGACTGCTGATTGTATCGTTGACATACTTGAACAATGGTGGATGAGTGTGCTAGACCGCTTTGCTCACATTCGGAAATTAGTCATCAACCAAGATAACGGATCAGAAAATCATTCTCGGCGAACTCAGTTTATGTATCGTATCCTTGAGTTCTCTGATAAATTTCAACTGACAATTCAATTAGCTTATTATCCTCCTGATCACAGTAAATATAATCCTGTTGAGCGCGCTTTTGGTTGGCTTGAGCAACATTGGCGTGGTAGCTTACTCGACAGTGTTGATACCGTACTTCAGTTTGCTTCTACCCTAACTTTCAAGGGCAAAAATCCTGTGGTTACATTGGTTGAGCAGATTTATCATACAGGAGTTAAACTTACACAACAAGCAATGGCGGAAGTCGAAAAACAGATATACCCCTTACCAAGTTTGAAAAAATGGTTCGTTGAAATCTTTTGTCGAAGTGACTGAAGTTTTGGATCATTTTTTAGTTGGAATACTCTAACGCTAACTTCCAGTCAACCCCAGGCGGTAGATGCGCTGATAGATGAAATTGCCTACACCTGGTTTAACCGTTTGGCGGCGTTGCGGTTTATGGAGGTGAATGGATATATCGGACGGGTGTTGAGTAGTAGCGACTCCAATTTGGTAGATCCTGATTTGTTACGGGATGCTAGTTCTATTGCCGAAATGGGGGATTCACCTGGGCTGGATTTGGATACTCTCAATGAGTGGCGCAGTTTTGCCAATCATGATCCTAATCCCGATGAGTTTCTTTACCACCGTCTGCTGTTAGCTCAGTGTAAAGCTTTGGCAGAGGGAATTCCAGCACTGTTTGACCCTCGCCAGAATTACCAAGCGCTGTTTTTGCCTGGAAATCTCTTGAATCAGGATTCAATTGTACGGCGGCTGGTAAAGGAGATTCCAGAGGAGGACTGGCAGAATATTGAAGTAGTGGGTTGGCTGTATCAGTTCTACATTTCGGAACGCAAGGATGAGGTGATTGGGGCAAAGTCGAAGGTTGCAGCCGCAGATATTCCCGCAGCGACTCAATTGTTTACCCCCCACTGGATTGTTCAGTATATGGTGGAGAACAGTTTAGGGCGGTTGTGGTTAGAGTCTCACCCGGAATCACGCTTGCGTGAATATATGCCCTACTTTTTGGAGGCAGGGGAGAAGAGGCAGGGGGGAGAATTTTCCCCTTTGCCCCCTGCCCCCCAGCCCATAATTCCCATCACAGACCAAGCATACTTTGATAACGATATCGTTACCCGCTTCATAGAATTTCTGCGAGTCGCCTACAGTCCCGAAACCCTTACTGAAAACCTCAATTTCATTGCTAATGCCCTCACCCTCAAAAACGGCGAAAGCGCTCAAGAACGCATCCGCCGCTACTTTCTGCAAGAATTCATTTCTGACCACATTCAAACTTATAAAAAACGCCCCATTTACTGGCTGTTTACTAGTGGAAAAAAACGAGCTTTTGGCGCGTTACTATATTTACACCGTTACAGCGAAGATGCTCTTGCTCGTATCCGCACCGATTATGTTTTGGAATTGCAAGTCAAACTAGATGGGGAAATTGCCAGAGCGCAACAACAGCTAGATAATACCACTTATAGCGCCGCTAAAAAAGCTGCCACAAACCGCCTGAAAGAACTGCAAGCCCAACAGCTAGAACTGCGAAATTACCAAGCCAAGCTGCAAACCCAAGCCGATGCGCGAATTAATCTTGACCTTGACGATGGTGTAGCGTACAACTACACACGCTTCAAAGGTTTAGTTTATGAAGGTGCAGATTTAAAAATTGCTCACTTAGAAAAAGCTGCACAGTGGAAAAGGGAACTGTTGAAATAATTACAGAGGGCAAGATGTCTTTGAGGGTTGAAATGCTTAAGTGTAGCTCGTCGTAGACATCGCCATACCTCAAAACTAGAAGATTTCATCTACCAATACTGTACCTCCCTCACAAAAGTCTATACTGAGGTGATAATCTTCGAGAAGTGCAGTACCAATAAGTGGACGGCGACCCATTGCTAAAACTGGAATTTCGCGTTCTATGCTATTCCATATAAGCGTGACTTGATGGACATTAGTTAAAACATGGGAATTATCAGCAAGATTCGCTCTAATTGAAGCAAGATAGGATAAACCAAGGTCAGCAACCACAGTCGGTGGCAAAGTTAAAAAGCCCTCAAACCCTGTATCAACTACACACTCAACTTCTATTTCTGAACCTTCAATAGAACGAAGAATGACACTCATGCGTACCTGAAGACCAACGACTATTCCGTGTTTCACTGTGCTGTCCTGACCAATGTACCACCTACAGCATAAACAGCATCATAGCCAATTCGTTCCGTCCAAATCACTGCATCAGGTTGTTTTGCTTGCAAACGATGGCAAGCAACAAGTAGATCGTTATCAATCTCGTAATCACCAGTGTTGATATTAATTGAGATAATTTTGCCAATATTTTCTGCTGTCTCGACTTGAACACGGATTACTTTTTCATAAAGTTCTCCGCCACGCTTTGCAATTTCTTCTTTACTAAGTTGGGAGTTAGGCATATCAACAATCTCCTAATTTAAGCTGCTAGCTTTCTTTATATATAGTAAATCATATTGATAGTATCCCCCTGCCCCTTTTCCTTTCTTCCTTGCCCCTGCCTCTTTAGGCTGGAGCAAATTCTGTGAAACCTCTTTTACTAGGATGATGGAAGCCTAAAACAATATCGCTTTGGGGTATTCCGGCTAAGAACAAATCATCAACAACGCATAAATTAGCTGCATTTTCTTCGACTCAATTTTTGCCGTTCTTAATGCAAAAGTACATGATAATATGCTGTATCTGCCTTTTGTCATCCCAGCCAAACCGAAACCAAAGATATTGAACTCTTTCTTCATCAAAAGCCAAGCGATCGCTTGCTTCAACTTCTCCAGTTTTTGCAATTTTAGCATTAGTTATTTCATAATATTCAATAAATATTTTCTTAATAGCAGTGCGGTATTTTTCTATCTTATCCATTGCTGAATTTCCTCCTTATCTGTATTGACGACTCTTAACAGAAGTTGATTTCGATTGATAACTGTTTGTACAGATTTTCGTTGAAAAAATTTATAATAAACAACATTATCAATAGTTAAATAAAGTGTATATTTTAGTTCGGTAAGTTGAATAAGGTTTCGATAGACAATGTATTGCGGGAGCATGTCAACTTTGTCAGAACATATGAACTAGTGAATGCTGGCAAAATCAATGAAAATAGAGGAAAAAATCAATCCTTGCTCAACAATGAAACCAGCCAGTCAGAAAAAACTCCAGAAACATCTCCAAACCGTAGCAAAAATTCTGTATCAAGAAGCAGAGACTGAAGAATTAGAGAGTTTAGCCGGGATTGAAAAAACAATCAGAGCCCAAATTCTAGAATACATTACACCAGAATTAGGGGTTTTTTTCTCAAAGAAGCAACAGGAACTTCATCGGGAAGAGTAAGAATAATTAAAAGCATTCTTGGAGAATTGCCAGTCAGTGAAAAACAAGCACAAAAGTTAAAACTAGAAAAGAATCAAAAAATAAGTCCTTATTTAGAGCAATGTTGCTTGAGAGCAAGTGCAAATGTCTCTTATGATAATGCAGCAAAAGATATTTATAAATATACTGGGATGTCGATTTCTGCTAGTACACAACAAAGAATCGTTCAGCGGTATGATTTTCCGGAAATAGAATCCGGACAAGAGATTGAAGAAATTAGCGTGGACGGCGGCAAGGTAAGGCTTAGGACTGAACAAAACGGAGAGCCATGCATCTGGAAAGACTATAAAGCCATCTGCATCAACCAAGAAATAAAAGTAGCTAGATTGGGTGAAAATAAAGCTTTAATCAATTGGGTAAATCAACAATGGCAGAGCCATTAACCTGTTTAGGTGATGGACATCCTGGAATTTGGAAAATAATTCGCCAATTTTACTGTCCTGGAGAAAGACGCGAGATTTTAGATTGGTTTCATCTCGTTGAAAATCTACATAAAGTAGGTGGTTCTCTCAAACGGCTTAAAGCTGCGGAAACTTTTCTTTGGCAAGGAAAAGTTGATGAAACTCTCGCTCTGATCTCTCCGCTTCAAGCTAAAAAAGCTCAAAATTTCTGCCAGTATTTGGAAACTCATCGGCATCGAATTGTCAATTATGATTATTATCAAACCGAAGGTATTTGTTCTATTGGTTCTGGTGCCGTCGAGTCTACTATCAAACAAATAGATCGGCGATTAAAAATCTCTGGCGCACAATGGGATGAATCGAATGTCTCTCAAGTCCTCAAGCATCGCTGTGCTTATCTTAACGCACAGCTTTAGAGCCTATTTAGTTCTTTTGTTCTAACAGAGTTGACATGCTCCCGATTCAACCCTTGAGGGTGGAACTAAAATCACAGAAATTATCAGCAAAGAATTCATTTATAAAAATTTATCCCTTGCAAAACTGGTTAACCTATCAACCACCTTGACTTGGACTTGAAGGATAACTCGCAATGGTTGAAAAACTTTAGATAAATCAATAATTATAGTGATTCGATGCCAAATTCTAAGGGGCGATCGCTCACAATTTTAAAAGCTTGCTCCGGAGGAATTTCTGGTCTTCTGAAAAAGAAATATTCTCTGGCATCAGAACCATAGTTAAAACCCACAATTACTACGTACTCAATTCTGGGATCGTAGTTGTCGATTAAAGCGTAAAATTGGGCATATTGTATTGGTTGACTAGCGGCTGCTGCTGAAAGTTGCATCATCTGCCAAGCTTGAGTGCCTTTAGCAGTATAATACATTTTGTCTCCTAGCTGCGATGTACCTTCAATCAGCGAAAAATTATTGCCGCCAGTATGGTCTATGTGGAGCACTTTATGCATATAAAGGTAACCCCTGCCTAATGTTTGGAAGAACTTCCATGCTTGGGCGCTAAACAGGACTTCACCCGCTAAAACAATATTTTCGGCGATTTCGTGCTGAATTTGCTTTTCAGGCGTCATACTAATTTTTAATTCGTAATTCGTAATTAAAACACACTTTAAAAGGGTTGAGACAGTTGATCTTCAACACTTTATCCTAGTTTTCAAAAAAGACATCCAATCGCAATTTGGTATGGGTGGGATCTTTTTTCTTACTTTAAGTTAACAAAATTTTCAAGACTCGCAACTTTCAGGTTAATCTCAGAGCTTAAAATGTATTGGCGATAGTCGAATACCATTGCTAGTGCATGAAAGCACTCCTGCTGAAGCAAAGAAATCTTTCTTGTACAGCAAGTTTTTTAACACTAACACAATGCTTACAAGCGTCAGGGGTTGTCGTCAGACATTGCTTCTCATAATTCTTGCCCGATTGCCGCCACATTACAACGGCAGTGATGAACTTAAAAAAGCATAAGCGGGTACTTATCTAAGTTGGTAGGCACAATTAAACTAAACTACGTAAGTTTATGTAAAACTCCAGAAATGCTTTTAATCCAAGCTTTTAAATAATTTACATTTATTAATCTAGTTATATTTTTTAACGCCCACCTACTTACTGAAGCGATCGCTTCTCCAAAAACTTTGAGTAGAGTAATCACATTGCTTAGTAACAGAGTGAGAACCCTTTCCACGCCACTACTTGCGATCACAGACACTAAAACTGATAATGGGACTTAGACAAAAAACACTCAAGAATTGAGCCTCAAATCTGTATATAGAAAGATTTTGACATCGTTTTACTTAGTTTGTTGATATATCTGGGTTTGGGCCATTTTTAAGTATTCGGTGTATTCCTCTTACTCTGTACGGATTTTAGGCTTGTTTGTCTCTCAAAATGTTTAAGTCCCGATAAGAGATCGTGCCGTAAAGCGTCACTGCTTCTCCTGGAAAAACACCTAGATCGTTGAATGCTGATACAAAATTTTACAAAATTAGTTAAATCAACTTTAAAAAGCCTAAAATAGTCAACATAACATTATGTCTTCAAGCCAATAAATATGACTAATTTTCTGACATATACAAGATTGAAGACAACAGAGTTTATCTAATAGTGTATATTTGATGGCAGTGATTACGCATTTTCTGGTAAAATTAATCTTATAATCTACTATTTTAATCAAAAAGCTACTTAAACATCTTGCATATTGTACAATGAAAGATTGAGCCGATCCAAATTACGAATAGATGTACTTTTAAAAGTATATAAATAATATTTCTAACCATTAAAAAGCAGGTTTTTAATCTTATATTTAAGTTTTCGTATTAATTTATCTTACTATTCTATAATTACCTACTTTTTTTAGAAAAATGTCCTTAAAAATCTTGATTTTTTATTTTTAAACAATTTAAGTTGTTTAGGATAAATATTATTAGTGGGATAGGTTTATAAATCTGTTTTGGTCTGTCGTTACTATAAGTAATAGTAAATGATATATAATAATGAATAAATACTGAAATATTTGTAAATTAAGGATTTTTATATCAGCTTATTTACAAATGATTTCTGATTACTATATTAATAAATTTGGATAATCTATAATATAATTTCTCTTCTTCTTCAAACTGATTATCAATAAAAAAAGGAAATAAAATATATTATTTAAGTATGATTTCATAGTTTAAAAGTTGACATAAGCAAAAAATATATAATGATTATGTGTTGATTAGTAAAACTTTTAGTGAGCGCATATAGACAATAGTCTTTGATAACTGATGTTCAGAGAGTTTTAATCAGCACTAATCATACTGTAGGTAGATTCCAAGTAAATGATAAAATATCGAAAATAGAGTTACGAATATTAATAATTTTCGGCTGTAGATGAATATACTGTGTCGCTGTTCCTGGAAATGGAAAAATAGTTTTTATGGAAAGTAAGCGCTTGTCTTTCGTTGCTGACTTTCCATCTGTGCAACTCAATAAAAACTTTCCTCAAACTTTAGTCCAAATACCGCCATCAGTGCATTGTGAAGTTTGTGTAATTGTTCCAGTTCGCAATGAAGCTCAGACGTTGGCAGCAACCCTTACTGCCCTCATACATCAAGTTGATCTAGAAGGACAGCTTTTAGATCCCAAACGCTACGAAATTATTTTATTAGCAAATAATTGTAGTGATGATTCAGCAGCTATAGCCCGGAATTTCGCGGGGCAACATCCAGATATAGCACTGCATGTAGTTGAAAAAACTCTGCCTGCTGCGGAAGCCTATATTGGTCGAGTGCGTCAGATTTTGATGGATGAAGCATACCGCCGTTTGTGTAGTTTAGGACGCACAAGGGGGGTAATTGCTTCAACTGATGGAGACTCGCAGGTAAGCCCAACTTGGATTGCTGCCAACTTGTACGAAATTACCTATGGTGCTGATGCTGTAGGTGGGCGAATTTTTGTTGAGCGCGCTGGTCGTGCTGATCTAGACCCTTATGCCAGAGCTTGCTATCTGCGTGAGGTGGGCTACCGCTATTTAATTACTGAATTAGAAACTTATCTCGATCCTGACCCGTATGACAGCTTTCCCCGCCACTATCAACACTATGGAGCAAGTTTGGCAGTAACAGCAGAAATGTATGCACTGGCAGGAGGCTTACCACCTGTGCGGACTCCTGAAGATGTAGCTTTCTACCGGGCCTTGGTACGGGTAAATGCCCGTTTTCGCCACAGTTCGCTAGTGCGGGTAGTAACTTCGGCAAGGCAAATCGGACGTACCAATGTTGGTTTAGCAAATCAACTGAGTAAATGGATAGAAATGGGACGCCAACAGCAACCATTTGTAGTCGAGCCAGCAGCGGCTATCGAAACTCGTTTTGTTGCACGTCGCCAATTACGAGTGATCTGGTGCTGCGCTCTCAATGGGTATCAGCCAAGTCATCCCAGTGTCGTGTCTTTGGCTCAGATGCTAGGAGTTTCAGCCCAATGGCTTGTCCAGAAATTAACGCAACCTTATACCTTTGGTGAGTTGTTTGAACTAATCGAAGAACGACAGCAGGAAGAAGGAATTTGGGCTTCGCGCTGGAAATTTGTGGAAATTGAACAAGCAATTGAGGATTTACGCTTGCGTCTTGAGAGTTTACGTCAGTAATTGCTAAGGGCAAGCGTTACCTTAGAGTAGGGTGACGCTTGCAAAGCGGTTTCTTCTAAAATGTAAAACTAAACATCAAAAAATAAAGCAGGTTTAATTTCTTAGACTCGCTCGAATAAATCAAGTCGATATTCTTCCTCTCGTTGACCTTTTAAATGCCGCAGTTTATTTGAGGTCAAGTCAAAAAACGAGTTATGAACTTCATCCCCACTCAATGGATAATCACGGGCATACAATGTCCAATGAACTAAAAGTAGATGTCCTCCAGGTTCTAGGTGTTCTAAAATGCACTGTTGAGATTTTTTCAGGTCTTTCCAACTCCAATAATAGCCAACTTCCGAGACTAGGGTCAAATCAAACATCTCATCAGGATATTGCTCTGGGACACGCATAATCTGGAACTTGACATTGGAGAGATGCTGACAGCGCTCTTTTGCTCTATTCTGCGCTAATTTTGACACATCAACCGAGAGCAGTGAGTCACAATGCTCTTGTAGCTTCTGAGTTAAAACACCAATGGAACCGCCGATTTCAAAGGCAGACCGATAGCGCTCTTTGGGTAAAGCTGCGATCGTGGCAGCATATTTGTTAGCTTCGTATTCCCTCGTTTCAAACTTCCACGGGTCAGGATCTTCGCTGTAAAGTTTATCGAAGTAGCTGGGTGGTAAGGAGTCGGATTGTAACGGGTTCATTGGATTTCCTCTAAATAAACTTCCCAAGGACGAGTAAAGTTGGCTAACATTTCGGGACTCAGGCGAAAGCCTTGTGGGTCATCGTCAATTAAGTCTGTAATTTGGGAACGATAAGCAGCGATCGCTTGCTGTTTCACCTCCACTACCGTGCTAATATCCAACCGCCAGGTTGTCACCTCAAGAGATGCTGGCAGACTTCCCCGTTGCTCTGAGTCCCAATCCCAAATAGGATACTCAATCAATCGGGGGGATAAGTGCAAATCATGCAGTGCTGCTTTGATTAACTTCCACGTTGCTCGGTGGTCTGCGTGAGGGTCATATCGCCACGGTAAAAAGATAATTTGTGGAGCGACTTCTGTGATGTAAGCCCGACAACTAGCCACCGCCCTTTGATACTGTGTTGGAATTAACCCATCCTGCATTCTACAAAATGTGACAGCATTAGCCTCTACACCCAGCAATTTCATTGCTGATAGCGTTTCAGCTTCCCGCAGAGCTAGGAGTCTATCTGCGGGATATTTCAGGGAACGAGGGTGTGAAAGAGTACCATCACTGATGACTAAAACTTGCACATTACAATTTAAAGACCGTAACAGAGCGATCGCACCCCCACAACCTAACGTTTCATCATCAGGATGGGGTGCGACGATTAATGCCGGACTAGAAGCGATCCCGTTAATTGAACGCCAGGGCAAAACACTAGGATTGCTTAGTGGTAATCCAATCAAGCCGAATTTATTCATCATTCCAAAGCAGATAAGCAGGATTACTTTCATGCAAGACATACTGCCCGACATTTGCCAAGGCCGCATCAAAAGCAGGTTGGCGCAGATATAAAGTTAAATCTCGGATGATGCGTTCCATCGAATTTGGTGGTAGTAAGCCACGAGTCCCAACAGAACGTTCGCACAACTGCATCACATCAATGCAAATTTGTTCAATTGCTGTCCTCACCATGTTTGCATAGGCAACGAGTTGGTCTGCCTGCGGGTGGACAACTGTGGGATAGCCACCAAATATAGGTGCATAGGCTGCTACTTTATCCGCAGCACCCCGTAGCCAGAGATTACCACTTTCAATGGCGATCGCCATTCTGCCAAGCCGTTCTTTTTGATATGGATCATTTGTGTATTCCAACTTCTGAAGATACTGGCGAGTCAGGTTAAACAGTGCTTCTGCCCCACCTAGTTGCACAGCAGCAAACCGAATCACCCCAACAGACAACCAGGGCTGTCGAAAGTAATCTCCTGCTTGGCCGATTAAAGCGCTCTGATCCAACTCTACACCGCTAAAATCCACTTTGTAACTAGCAGTAGCTCGCATCCCAGAAGGTTGCCACCAAGTTGGATCACTAACTGTTGTAACTTCCTCCATCGGCACAATGCATATTTGCCAACCGCCGTCTGGCAATACTCCATTCACGAAAGGACGTTCAACATAGCCTGCACCAGTACAAAATGTTTTAGAACCTTCCAGGCGATAACGTTCATTCTCCAAAGGAATTACCTTGACACCATCTGAGGCTTCGGCATTCCAAACGCCAAATATTTTATGATGATCGCGGGCATCACGAGCGTAGCTTGTAATTTGTTCTACAGTGCCAAAGGTCTGAATCAGTTGCAGGGCGTTAATATGTCCTTCATAAATTCGCCCAACAGCCAGATTGCCATGCCCCATCTGCTTTAATAGTATTAAAAGCTCATAGGTAACATTAGTATCTATTCCTGCACCCCATCCGCCTAATTCTTTCGCCAATGGTGCAGCCAACAACCCAGCCTTAGCAATCAGATCAAACTCATGCTTGGGGAAAGCACCATTATAATCTATTGCAGTGGCATTATTTGCACAATAATCAGCAATTTCGGTTGCACGTTTTAGATCCACAGCAATGTTGGAATCATGCCATTTTGAGATGACGACATTCTTTGATAATTGGATACTAATGGCCGACTCCTTTCTGTAATATTTTTTATATTTTATTGATAGTAATGAATTAAGTCGGTTAATACCTCTATCTTTTGTGTGATTCTATACTCCATAAAAAGCAGAAAATTACCAGTAAGAGTTCTGGTGTAATTGTTTTCTACTAATTTTTTAATTAAGTTGTACAAAATATCTAGCTGTGATGGCATGAGATAGCGTATTAACGTGAGTTCGACGGTGATCGGAGCCAGAAATCTCATCCTGAAAGGGATTTGAGGAGTGGGATAGGAAAAAATAACTAAGAATTATTGAGAATAGGTGAAAAAGTTAAAAAAAACGCTGAAACTAAAAATATCTAAACAAAACAAGGGTCAGGTCTTAGTTTACCATTAGACACGTCCGGAGGCAAAGCGTCTCCGGCTTTGCTCGACATCACACAAATATTCTGCGACATCGATGATTTCTGCAATCAATGGGAAAACTTATGCCAACAACTTATCCTTAGAGTTAATAAACCAGGGCGGCTGCATTATGTCAATAAGAAAATTTTATTCTCAATAGATATTAAAATAATGTCATTAACTCTTGTTTATTACGAAAACTTTAGGCGTTGGCGTTGGCGCAGCCTTTCGTAGAGAAGCCTCTCGAACGCGAGTGCGTCTTCCCTTGGGAGAAGAGAAGGCTTTACGCTACGCTATCGGTGACGCTATTTTCTTAGAGGAAACGTCGTCAGGATTTTTATTCAAACTTGTTATTTCTAACGGTACAAGACGAATAACTAAAAATGGTGCAACTTAAGAGTAGTGCAAATATCGAAAATTATGGACGCTGCCAAACGCCTTGCTACTCTAAATCGCATCCGTAAACTCAGCCGCTTGATGGATACATCTATACGTATTCCTCTAACAGGTTTTCACATTGGAATAGACCCAATTATCGGTTTAGTTCCAGGTGCTGGTGATTTAATCAGTACAGCGTTTTCAGCTTACATCATATTTTTAGCTACCCGCTTCGGCATCCCACGCCAAGATTTAACCAAAATGATTTTTAATGTTGGTTTGGAAGCAGTCGTGGGGACTGTGCCTTTTGTGGGTGATTTATTTGATGCTTTCTATAAGTCTAATATTCGTAACTTGGCAATTTTAGAGCAACATTTGACAGTGGTTGAACCAGAACTTAAAAGCCACAATTCTCTAACCAGCAAAATAGTATAGATGATTACTTTTGATGAGTTGGTCGAGAAATTCTCAATACTAACCTGTTGGAATATAAATACTTTCAATTACTTGATTCTGTTGAAAATTGCCAAAGTATTCATTGAAAGAATGCTTACCTAGTGAGGTTTTCAGCCAAGCGCGTTCCTCTTTTGTCTGACTTCGGGTCGCACGTTCGATTGCTCATTTACCCCGTGTATGGAACGGAAAACTACCTTTAAAGCATCACGAGGTTAGGGTGTGGGTATCATTACTAAATCCAAATTTTGCCCTGGTACAAGTTCCGATTCATAACCACGCAATAGCAAAGCAGCAAATATTTTCATCTCTAATTTAGCAAATTCCTTACCTAAACATTTTCTTATTTCACCTCCAAAAGGAACGTAACTAAAAGGTTTAGGTTTATCCTCAGCTCTATCTATATCAAACCTTTGCGGCTCAAAATTCTCAGGATTTTTATATATATTTTGCTCTTGATGGGTTTTACCTATCTGATACAATACAGATCAACCTTGGGGAATACGATACCCATTAAACTCACAAGTTTGAATAATCAAGCGAAAACCGCCACCAACCGGAGGAATAATTCGCAAAACTTTCTTGAGTATTTGGTCTAGGTAAGTCATTTGTTTAAGATATTCAGATGTTAGCGCACCTGCTATCACAGACTACCATTTCTTAGCGTTCGCAGAACTTTTCGGTCTACTGATCTTCTCTCCAGTGAATTATTAACGCCAACAGTATCAACTAACTCATCAGACTTTCAGTACCATATAATTGGCAGTATGCTTATGTCCTACCTCAGGAGAAAGTTGGATGATTACCCTGCCTGGAGTTGCCATTCAATGCAAAATCTATGAGAGTTCAGCCTCTTTAGTGTATCGAGGCATCCGAGTGCAAGATGGTCAGGCGATCATCGTCAAAATGCTTAAGCAAGATTATCCCTCACCTCAAGAAATCAAGCGCTATAGACAGGAGTATGCCATTACCTGCTCTTTGAACATAGAAGGTGTAATCAAGGCGTACAGCCAGGAGGACTACCAACGGACGCTGGTCATCCTCCTTGAGGATTTTGGTGCAGAGTCCTTGGACTACTGGATGCGGCAGCACCCAGAGATTTTCTGCCCGATGCCTGTATCCACTTTTCTTTCGCTTGCCGTCAAGCTCACACAAATTCTAGGTGAGATCCATGCCGCGAATATTATTCATAAGGACATTAATCCTGGCAATATCGTTCTCAATCCTAATACGGGCGTGGTCAAGATTATCGACTTTGGGATTGCCACTCAATTTAACCGCACTAATCCAACCTTTACAAGCCCTCATGTTTTAGAAGGAACCCTTGCCTACCTATCGCCAGAGCAGACCGGACGAATGAACCGTTTGCTCGATTACCGCACCGATTTCTATTCGCTCGGTGTGACGTTCTACCAATTGCTCACTGGGCACTTGCCGTTTGCAACAACGGATATTCTGGAGCTAGTGCATTGTCATATTGCTAAACAGCCAGATCAATTCAAAATTCAAAATTCAAAATTCAAAAATGAACAACCCATTCTGCAAGTATTATGTGACATAGTGATGAAATTGATGGCGAAAAATGCAGAAGATCGCTATCAAAGCGCCTGGGGTATCAAAGCAGATTTAGAACTTTGTGCAGCCCAACTTACAGAAACAGGGCAAATTGGTAATATCCAACTGGGTTTACAAGATGTTTCTGATCAGTTTCACATTCCCCAGAAGTTGTATGGACGAGAAGCAGAGATTGCAACATTATTAGCAGCATTTGAGAGAGTGGCAGGAATAAGAAATGAGAAAAATGCTCAATGCAATATTGAGATGATGTTGGTGTCTGGTTATGCTGGCATTGGTAAATCAGCTTTAGTACAGGAACTCTACAAACCGATCACAGCAAAGCGCGGTTATTTCACGTCGGGTAAGTTTGACCAATTTGGGCGCAATATTCCCTACAGCGCGATCGCGGATGCACTACGAAAACTGGTTCAACAATTGCTAAGTGAACCTGACGAGCAACTGCAAAAATGGCGATCGCGCTTGCTTACAGCTTTAGGAAGTAATGGACAACTGATTATTGATGTCATTCCAGAAATTGAGTGGATTATTGGCAAGCAACCACCCGTAGCAGAAGTTGCAGTAACTGAGGCACAAAATCGGTTTAACTTTGTCTTTCAGAAGTTCATTCGAGCCTGCTGTTCTCCTGAGCATCCTCTGGTCATCTTTCTGGATGATTTGCAATGGGTAGACTCTGCTACACTCAAGCTCATCGAGTTAATTTTGAGCGATCGTGGGATACAAGCCCTGCTTTTAATTGGAGCTTATCGCGATCGCGAAGTCACTCAAACACATTCGCTGATTGCAACCTTAGAGAAGCTAAAGCAGGACACTGTTACTATTAGTCAGATAATATTAGCTCCGCTAAGACTAGAGGCGGTGGCTCAACTGATTGCTGAAACCTTGCACACGCATACTGAGTCGATTGCACCTTTAGCAGAACTGGTATGGCGTAAAGCGAACGGCAATCCCTACTTCACTAATGAATTTCTCAAAGCGCTGTACATTGAACGTCTCATCGTCTTCGACATTAATCAACAACGCTGGCAATGGGACATTACTCATATTAAAGCCAAAAATATTACCGACAATGTAGTAGAATTAATCATCGGAAAGCTGAAACAATTTCCAGAGCAAACTCAACAGGTTTTATCCTTAGCTGCTTGTGTCGGTGCTGAGTCTGATTTAGCGACACTCTCAGTTATCTGTGAACGACCAGCAGTTGAAATTTTTGCAGAACTCACAACCGTTATTCAGTCAGAGTTGCTTCTTGCAACTTCAGAGTTAGATGAAAATCTACTGATTCAGAATTACAAGTTTTCGCACGATCGCGTTCAGCAAGCAGCTTACGATCTAATTGATCGGTCAAATAAACAAATAGTCCATCTTCAAATTGGTCGCAATTTACTTAAAGGAGCGTTGGCAGGTCTATCAGATCGGCTGTTTGAAATTGTGGATCATCTCAATCATGGAATTCAACTGATTACTAATCAAGCAGAACGAGATGAAATTGCCAAATTGAATTTGATAGCAGGGCAGAAAGCCAAGGGAGCGATCGCTTATGGTACGGCACAAAACTATTTGGCGATGGGTAGAGCATGGCTAGCATCTAGCTGGCAAACCAACTATAACCTAGCTTTAGAGTTATATACCGAAACAACAGAAGTCGCATATTTGTGTGGTGAGTTTGAAAATGTAGAACACTGGGCAGAGGCTGTTTTGCAGAACGCTAAAACAGTTCTCGATCGCGTGAAAGTTTACGAAGTCAAAATTCAAACTGCCATTGCACAGGGTCAGCTATTAGATGCAATCTATACAGCATTGCAAGTGTTGCAGCAACTAGGAATCAGGTTTACCGAAACACCGAATCAATCAGATATAACGCTTGAACTTAATGCCGTTACATCTCGTTTGACTCAGAAACCGATTCAGGATCTATTTCATCTGCCAGAAATGGTTGATCCCCAGAAGCTTGCAGCAATGCGAATTTTATCAAGAATAACGCTTGTTGCTTATCATTTAACATCCGATCTAGCCCCTCTGCTCGTACTTAAGCAGGTCAACCTGTCGATTCAGTACGGCAATACGTTTGTGTCTCCCTTTGCCTATGCCAACTTGGGATTAATTTTTTGTGGAATGCTGGGAAGAACTGAGGCTGGCTACGAGTTTGGGCAGCTTGCATTGAAGCTATTATCTAATTTGGATATCCGTTCGCTGAAAGCGAGAACATTGTTTATCGTCACTAACTTCATCATCCATTGGCAGAAGCATATTAGAGAAACATCAAAGCCATTTCTGGAAGCATATCAGTGTGGCTTAGAAACTGGAGATTTAGAGTTCGCTGCCTACAGCGCTTTTACTTACTGCCTGCAATCTTTCTTTGTTGGCAAGGAACTATTGGAAGTTGAACGCGAAATGGCGACATACAGTCAAGCAATCCGCCAAATTAACCAGAGAACATCACTTACCTGGATTCAAATATTTCGGCAATCTGTTTTGAATTTAATGGGGCGATCGCTCAATCTACTATGTCTTGTTGGGGAATCTTACAATGAGGAAAAAAGACCTGCACACCACGAAACGGATGGAGTCATACTCTTTCTAGTGCATCTCAATAAACTTATCCTGTGCTACTTATTTTCTGAGTACACTCAAGCATCTAAGAATGCAATTGTAGCGGAACATTATTTAATCCGTGTTGCAGCGACACCCCACGTTCCGTTGTACTATTTCTACAGTGCATTGGCAAGACTTGCAGTGTATTCTGAAAGCGACACTCAAGTGCAGCAAGAAATTCTCAAAGAAGTTGCGGTTAGCCAAAAGAAAATGCGGCTATGGGCAGATCGTGCGCCGATGAATTATTTGCATAAATGCTATTTGCTACAAGCAGAGACTGCACGAGTTTTGGAGCAGTTGCTTGAGGCAGAAGAATTTTACGAGCAAGCGATTCAGGAAGCAAAGGAAAATGAATATATCCAAGAAGAAGCATTAGCCTATGAGTTAGCCGCCAAATTTTATCTGGCGCGTGGTCGAGAAAAGTTTGCCCAGCTCTACATGAAAGAAGCTCACTACTGCTATCAACGCTGGGGAGCAATGGCAAAGGTCAACGATTTAGAGACTCGTTATCCACAGTTTTTCCCTAAGTCATTGGGTATAGCTAACACACCAATTTCCTCCATTACTGGAACTACCTTGAATACTCCATCCATTGCTTTTGATTTAGCAACGGTAATGAGAGCATTACAAGCGATTTCCAGTGAAATTGAACTGGAACAATTGCTTCATTCCTTAATGCAGATTTTAATTGAGAATGCTGGAGCACAAACGGGATGCTTGCTTTTGGAAAATGCAGGGGAATGGAAAATTGAGGCTGCTTGTGAACTCAATGAGGGTAAGCAGGTTTTTCCTACACGAGTAATGCGATCGATTCCAATGTCCGATCGCTTACCAGAATCGGTTATTCAGTATGCGATCAGGACGCATGAATCGGTCATCTTAAATAATGCGGCTTGTGAAGGTAATTTTATCAGTGAACCATACATTCAACGCCACCAAACCCAATCTATCCTTTGCTTGCCACTATTAAACCAAAGTAAGCTTGTCGGTATATTGTATTTAGAAAATCAATTAGCAACTGGGGTGTTTACACCTGAGCGATCGCAACTTCTAAATCTTCTATCAACTCAGGCAGCGATCGCAATTGAAAATGCCAAGCTCTACTCAAACCTACAAAAGAGTGAAAGTAGAATGGCTCAATTTCTAGAAGCAGTTCCAGTAGCCATTGCAATATTAGATGCCAGGGGACACCCTTATTATGCCAATCAACGGAGAATTCAGCTAGTGGGCAAAGGTGTCGATCCTGCCATAACACCAGAGCGATTTGCAGAGGTTTATCAGTTTTATCGCGCGGGAACAAATGAAATATATCCAAGTGACCAACTGCCAATTGTCCGTGCATTAAGTGGTGAACGCATCACGGTTGATGACATGGAAATTCGCCGAAACGACATAACTATTCCAATTGAGGCATGGGGAACTCCAGTTTTTGACGAACAGGGTGACGTGGCTTATGCAATCGTAGCTTTTCAAGACATTACAGAGCGGAGACGAGCAGAGAAACTGTTAACCGAATACAACCTTACTCTGGAACTTCAGGTGGCAGAACGAACAGCAGCTTTACAGCAAAGCGAAGCAGAGCTGCGCGACCGAGAACAGGAATTACGACTGATTGCCGACGCTTTACCAGTTCTCATCAGCTATGTAGATGCCAATCGGTGTTATCAATTCATCAACCGTACCTATGAGGTTTGGTTTAACCGTAGTCGCAATGAAATTCTGGGCAACCCTGTTCGCCAACTTCTCGGTGAGGCGGTTTATCAACGGGTTGAACCGTATATTGATCAGGTGTTTGAAGGGCAAACTGTATCTTTAGAAGCAGAAATCCCTTTTCCACTTGGTAAGCGGTGCATCAGCGCGACCTTGATCCCTGATTTGGATGACAATGCTCAAGTGAGAGGCTTTTACAGTCTGATCACAGACATTAGCGATCGCAAACTCGCTGAAGCAGCTTCCATTCTGGAAGAACGCAACCGGATGGCGCGAGAAATTCATGATACACTGGCTCAATCCTTCACAGGTATTCTGCTTCAGGTTGGAGCAGCAACACAAGTGCTGGCGGATGACCCGGAAGCAACCCAAGTACATCTGGAAATGATTGAGGAACTAGCACGCGCTGGGCTGGCAGGGGCACGGCGATCTGTATCAGCACTCCGTCCGCGGCTACTAGAAGAAGGTAATTTAGAGAGTGCCTTGCATCGGATTGTGGCTCAAATGCGATCAACGACCGACACGGCTCTGATTTGCGAAACTCAGGGTACAGCTTATTCCTTACCGACGGAAGTGGAGAATAACTTACTCCGAATTGGGCAGGAAGCATTAACCAATGCGATTAAACACGCAAGTGCTGGCGAAATTCGGGTTGAGTTGGTGTACAACGAGACACAGTGTGTTTTACGAGTTAAAGACGATGGCAGGGGCTTTGGAGTGGGTAGCATTCCTTTGAGCGGTGGGTTTGGCTTATTAGGAATGAGCGAACGAGCAGAGCGCATTAGCGCACAACTAGCGATTCAAAGCCAACCAGGTCAAGGAACAGAAATTATTGTCACTATCAATCGAGAGTGATTACGATGAGCCAATCCACTACGATTCGGGTGCTGATTGTTGATGACCATGCCATTGTTAGAAAGGGATTGGCAACCATCATTAATCGCGATCCAGAAATGACAGTGATCGCTCAAGCCGAAGATGGACAACAGGCGATCAACGCATTTCGAGAACACCAACCTGATGTCACGCTAATGGATTTACGAATGCCCAAAATGGGAGGGGTGGAAGCCATTATGGCGATTTGTGCCGAATTTAAGCAGGCTCGGATTGCGGTACTCACAACCTACGATAGTGATGAAGACATTTATCGCGGCTTGCAGGCGGGCGCTCAAGGCTATCTGCTTAAGGATGCTAAACCTGGCGAACTTTTGAATGCGATTCGTGCCATTCATAATGGTCAGAAATATATTCCGCCAGAAGTAGGCGCAAAATTATTGCAGCGAATGAGCAATCCAGAACTGAGTGAACGAGAGTTGGAAGTGCTGCGTTTGATGGCAAAAGGAATGAGTAATCAAGAAATTGGGACTGCTTTGAATATTGGTGAAAGCACTGTCAAATCGCATGTGAATCGCATTTTGAGCAAACTGGGAGTGAGCGATCGCACACAAGCCGTGATTACTGCTGTTAAGCGTGGGATTGTCAGTTTATAAGTGGGGGAAAATTTTCCCTTTAAATTGGCTTTAGTCTCCAACTAAAGTTGGAGACAATCTTCCACTGAGAGATGGACAGGTTCATCCATCACTCGATTGTAGAAAAATGTCAACCCAGAGTGGACGACAAGAGAGGGTCAATTCTCTATATTAAATCCATAGCGATGTTGATGCAGTTGGTTTGTGAGACTTAAGTTTGCTTAATACAAACCGAAAGATGACTTACAACCGTGATAATCGTTCTCTATTCGTTCCGCCTTCAACCCGGGATCATATCCAAGGTGTACTGAATGCTACTGTAGTATTCGTCATGTATGGAGATTATGAATGTTTTCAAAGTGCCAACGTCTATCGATTGATCAAAGTTGCCGGGCAGCAATTGCAGGTTTCATTTGGAGAAAACAATTTAGGTTTTATCTTCCGTCATTTTCCTCAGATACAGATTCATCCACATGCTCAACGGGCAGCGGAAGCCGCGGAAGCAGCAGCGGCTCAAAGGCAGTTTTGGCAAATGCATGAGATGCTATTTATCCATCAACAGGAGTTGGGAAATGGCTATCTAGTGGAGTATGCCAATCGTTTAAGACTTGATATTTCTCAATTTTTGCAGGATTTATCCAAGGGAGCGTATATCAATCGGATCAATGGGGACATCGAAGGTGGACTGCGAAGTGGAGTGGAGGCTGCACCCGCTGTGTTTATTAATGGAATTCGCTATCTCGATCGCTGGACTGTTGAGCAGATAATGGCAGCCGTTGTTGCTGCAAACAAATGATTAAGCTTTTTGATGCTTATCTTAAAAAGTATTTCAGCGGGGAGTATTTCATAACTTCTATACGGACAACAAGAACCAGAAATTTCAGCAATTTAGCAAGAATATAGAGGCGATCGCAATGATAGTTTTTACATGGAAAAAAGTTCAAAAATTGTTGCTGTGGTTATTTGCATTAAGTGTTGTCGTTGGGATATCAATGCATCCAACATCAGCCACCTCCAAGGAATTACCTCAAGCCTCCAACTCTAAACCTGCGATCGTTCTTGTTCATGGGGCTTTTGCTGACGGTACATCATGGCAACACGTTATTCCATTGTTGGAGCAGGATGGCTACAGAGTGACTGCTGTGCAGATTCCGCTCACCTCGCTTGCTGATGATGTGGCAACAACGAAGCGGGTAATTGACAATCAAAAAGGTTCCGTTGTAGTAGTTGGACATTCCTATGGTGGAAATGTGATCACGGGTGCGGCGGCTGGCAATCCACAGGTGAAAGCTCTGGTTTATGTTAATGCTTTTGCACCAGATGTCGGTGAAAAGACGAGTGATTTGAATAAAAAGTACGCAGCAGCTCCGATTAGCACGGCGATCGTATCTGATGCTGCAAACTTTCTCTATATTGATCGCGGGAAGTTTCACGAATTTTTTGCCCAGGACGTATCGAAGGCAAAGGCGCGAGTAATGGCAGCAACCCAAAAGCCGATCGCCAGCGCAGCCTTTGAGCAATCAGTGAATGAAATCGCCTGGAAAACGATTCCTTCCTGGTTTCTCGTAACTCAAAGCGATCGCGCCATCAACCCTGAACTTCAACGATTTATGGCTAAACGGATTAATGCTAAGACAACCGAAGTTAACTCCAGTCATGTTCCTTTTATCTCTCATCCAAAAGAGGTTGCCAAAGTGATAGAAGCAGCAAGCACTGCTGTGAAGTAATCCTAATTTGAAGAGAAGCAATGAATAACTAATAGTGTTTCAGCAATCGCTCTTTAAATCAGTTCATTCTTGACTCCATTTATCCATTGTAGATAACAGAGGAAGAGAACTTTATGACCAACTATGACTACATTGTAATCGGTGCAGGTTCGGCAGGCTGTGTGGTTGCCAATCGTCTAACCGAAGACTGTGACACAACCGTGTTACTCCTCGAAGCGGGCAACTTAGCTACAAAACCAGAAATTCAAATTCCGGCGCAATGCTTTAGCCTAATAGGCTCTGAAGTGGATTGGGGTTACTTTTCTGAGCCGGAACCCTACTTGAATTACCGCAAAATGTTTTGTTCCCGTGGCAAAGTCTTGGGGGGCAGCAGTTCGATTAATTTCATGATGTATATCCGGGGCAATCCTCAAGATTACGATCGCTGGCAGGAATTAGGAAATCCCGGTTGGAGTTATCAGGAGGTCTTGCCCTATTTCAAGAAATCGGAGCACCAGCAGCAAGGCGCGTCAGAATTTCACGGAGTTGATGGGGAGTTGAGCGTTACCGATTTGATGTCCCCTGCTGTGGTCTCCCAACGCTTTGTAGATGCCTGTGTGTCAATGGGATACAACTACAATCCTGATTTTAACGGTGTACAGCAAGAAGGGGTAGGATTCTATCAATTGACGGTCAAGGATGGTAAACGGCACAGTGCTGCCGCTGCTTTTCTTCTACCCATTCTCCATCGTCCCAATTTGACTGTAATCACAGGGGCATTGGTGACGAGATTGTTGGTTGAGGGTACTCGCTGTGTGGGAGTAGAATATCTGCATGAAGATACGCTCCACCAGGTCAGAGTCAACCAGGAAGTGATTTTAAGTGCGGGTGCGTTTGATTCGCCCAAACTGCTAATGCTTTCTGGAATTGGTACTGCCGAACACCTGCAAGCGATGGGAATTTCTGTCGTTGTAGATTTGCCGGGTGTCGGTCAAAACCTTCAGGATCACGTTCTCACTTGTGTCGTTCAAGCAGCTACTCAAGATATACACCCTGCCATCACCAGTAATGGAATTGAAGCCGGATTATTTTTGCATAGCAAAGGGAATGTGGAGGCTGCACCCGATTTGCAGTTCTTCTTCGGGCCGATTCAATTCTTGTCACCTGGTTATACTCCTGCTGATTTTGGATTTACGGGTGCAGTCTCTCTTACGCGTCTGCAAAATATTGGCGGCGTCACTTTGCGTCCTGCCGAAGGCAGCAGCGCTGACGCTCGAAGACTCGCTACCGCTTCGCTAACGCTATCGCCTGACCCCAAAGATCCACCAACCATTCGGATGAATTATCTACAAAGTCAAGCTGATGTACAAAAGTTGGTTGAAGGAGTTAAATTAATCCGCCAATTGATTCAGACCAGTGCCTTTGATGATTTTCATAGTGAGGAGATTGCCCCAGGTTCCCACGTTCAGAGTAATGCAGCGCTCGAAGCTTACATTCGGGACACTTGCAGCACTGTGTGGCATCCGGTTGGCACTTGCAAAATGGGCATTGACCCAATGGCAGTGGTCGATCCTGAGTTGCGGGTATATGGGGTTAAGGGATTGCGAGTTGTTGATGCTTCCATCATGCCAACAATCACCACGGGAAATACGAATGCACCGACCATCATGATTGGCGAAAAAGCAGCAGATTTAATTAAAGCGGAGCGTACCTTGCAAATCATTTCCGATCAGTTTAATGTTCCAATGCCAACTCGCTCGTCTACCTAGAAATTGGCAATGGAGCCTACCGACTATAGGTCATCACGGTGGTGGCAGTTCATTGCCGACGTGAATGAGCAGTAAATAAAACATTCGATACCCTCAAGGAGCGCATGATGGCACTGATCGCAACATCATTTGGACGGCACTCCACTGCCGCCGAGGTAGTAAAAGGCATCGATCTCTCTGGCAAGCGGGCGATCGTGACTGGAGCAGCATCGGGCATCGGCATAGAAACGGCGCGCGCATTGGCTTTGACTGGGGCTGAGGTGACGCTAGCTGTGCGTAATACCTATGCTGGAGCGCAAACGGCGGCTGATATCACCACTACTACCGGAAACCAAAATATTCACGTTGCTTTGCTTGACTTGAGCAGCCAGGAGTCGATCGCCAAATTTGTTGCTGCATGGAATGGGCCGTTGCACATTCTCGTCAACAATGCGGGTGTGATGGCATTACCCAAACAACACACGTCAAAAGGCTGGGAAATGCAGTTTGCTACCAACCATCTCGGACACTTCGCTTTGGCACTTGGACTCCATGATGCCTTGGCGGCAGACGGTGCTGCCCGCATTGTGTCTGTCAGTTCTAGCGCACACTTAATGTCACCTGTTGTCTTTGATGATATCCACTTTGCGTTTCGCCCCTACGATCCACTGCTGGCATATGCACAGTCCAAAACTGCAAAGATTCTTTTTGCCGTTGGTGCCACCATGCGATGGTTTGGCGATGGCATCACCGCCAACGCTTTGATGCCTGGGGCGATTGTGACTAATCTCCAACGTTACACAGGTGGTCTTAAAACTCTACCTGAGGATCGAAAGACACTGGAACAGGGCGCAGCAACTTCTGTCCTTCTAGCAACATCTCCGCTGTTGGATGGCATTAGCGGACGCTATTTCGAGGACTGCAATGAAGCCATGATTGTCACAAACGGCAACGGTTATGTGAGTGGTGTTGCTCCCTATGCCCTCAACTCAGACAACGCCGATCGACTCTGGGAGGAATCATTGCAATTGAACAGGAATTTAGACTACCACGATTGAAACTCCCCTTGCTGGCGTTGACGGCATAAACGCTTACTTTATCTGAGCCGTAAACTTGAGTATTCACGACGCAATTTATTAGAAGGATCTATTCCATGACACAATCATTCTGGCTTTTTGGTTCTCGCCTCACCATCGTCGCCGATCGCACCACGACTGACGGTAAATACGACCTGATTGAGGGCTATTTCCCTCCTGGTACGCAAACTCCACCCCATCGCCATACACGCTATTCCGAACAACTTTATGTGCTGGAAGGAGAGTTCACTGTCTGGGTTGGTAAGAATAAGGTTGTGCTAGGCGTAGGTGAAAGTGCCTTCATTCCGATGGGCACACCCCATGTCGTTGCTGCACTCAGCGATCAACCAGCTCGCGGGTTAGTTGTTGCTTCGCCCAGTGCCTTTGCTCAACTAATTGAAGCAACAGGGACGCTAAACGAGAATGAGGAAGCTGACCTGGCATTATTCATGCGCGTCTCTAACGAAATTGGCGACGAAACTCTGGGTGTACCTGGAGATCTCCCTTAGAGATTAGTTAATGTTCAATAAGCCAATACGGTTGGGTTAAGGCTAAAACTCTTTAAGTCAACTTTTTTAACGTAGACGTGGAGCGGCTTGCCGCAGGCTACCGCAGAGGCGCAGAGAAGCCAGTGCGCCCTTGCGATTCCCCGACTTGTTCGCGCAGCGTCTCGCCTTCTCCCAAAGGGAGAGGCTAGCGCCAAGGGAGAAGCAACTGGCGCGAAACAGAGAGAAGAGAAAAAATGCTTAACCCAAGCGGCTCAGATGTTGTGTTGGGTAACGCCTACCGGACTGGAACAGTTCTTCATGGAAATTGGCACTCTAGCGGATAATCCCACTGCACCGCTACCCCCGATCGCAGATGCAGATATTTAAAAGACGATCACCCTAGCTCCCCAATACGGGCTGACCATTCTTCCTCCTGACTCCGCTCTCCATTAACAACTGACCGCTTTAAACTCAATAATCAGAGGATTCGCATGATGAGAAAACTGGAAGGAAAAATCGCCCTTGTCACGGGTGGCAACAGTGGTATCGGTCTTGCCACAGCCAAACAGTTTGTTACTGAAGGTGCCTATGTCTACATCACAGGTCGTCGCCAAGTCGAACTTGATGCTGCTGTAGAAGCCATTGGTAAAAATGTTACGGCTGTGCAGAGCGATGTTTCTAATCTGGCAGACCTCGATCGCCTGTTTACCACCATTAAGCAAGAGCAAGGACACCTCGATATCATCTTCGCTAATGCTGGCGGTGGACAAATTGCCCCACTTGGAGCAATCACTGAAGAAGACTTTGACAAAACATTTAACATAAACGTCAAAGGTTTGCTGTTCACTGTACAAAAGGCACTGCCACTGTTGCCAGAGGGTGCTTCTATTATCCTGAATGCTTCGACTACTTCTATAAAAGGTACGCCAGCTTTCAGTGTTTACAGCGCCACCAAAGCTGCCGTGAGATCATTTGCTCGGAATTGGATACTCGACCTCAGAGAACGCAAGATCCGAGTGAATGCCATTAGCCCTGGTGTGGTTCCGACTCCTGGTTACGATCATTTGGGACTGAATGACCAGCAGTTGCAAGAATTCGTGGACAGCCAAGCCAGCGCCATCCCACTGGGACGAGTCGGCAAACCCGATGAGATTGCCAAAGCCGTTGTCTTTCTCGCTTCAGCCGACAGCAGCTTTGTGAACGGCATTGAGTTGTTTGTCGATGGCGGTATGGCACAGATTTGAAGTCCAAAAGGAGTTAAAGATGAAGCTTATCTCTGTTAATGTCGGACTGCCGCGTGAAGTGATCTGGAAAGGAAAAGCCGTCCGTACTGGAATTTTCAAAGAGCCAGTTAATGCCAGAGTCATGGTACGTGAACTCAATTTAGATGGCGATCGCCAAGCGGATCTCACTGTTCATGGTGGAGTGGACAAAGCCGTGTATGTCTATCCTTTTGAGCATTATGACTACTGGCGAAGCGAATTGCCTGATACAGAGTTAACACTTGGGATCTTTGGCGAAAATTTCACAGTCACAGGATTGAGAGAAGAAGAATTGAACATTGGCGATCGCTTCAAAATCGGCAGTGTGGAACTAATGGTGACTCAACCGCGCTTACCCTGCTACAAACTAGGGATTCGCTTTGGGCGATCGGATATGGTGAAACGATTTCTCGCCAGTCGTCGCAGCGGATTTTACTTTCGAGTTTTGCAAGAGGGCGAAGTTGGAATCGGAGACACTTTAGAGTTGAGCAGCCGGGATGACAACAATATTACTGTTGCTAATATCATTCAGCTTTATGTTCGTGAGCAAAACAATCCAGAGTTACTGCATCGTGTAGCTCAACTTGAAGCCTTACCCGAAAGCTGGCGGGACTACTTTCAGGAGCAGATCCGTCGTCATACCATTTCTATGTGAGGCTGCGCCAAATTTTCTTGAATTCTTATTTCTTTCTTTGTGTCCTTTGCGACGGCAGTCGCTCATGGGGGAAACCCCAAGACCGCGCTGCCTTCTCTTTGCGGTAGCCTGCGGCAAGCCGCTTTGCATCTACGTTCCTCATATATGGCGCATCTTCATACAGAATTGGTATCAGGATGTGAGATAGATCAACCTGTCGGAAAACGCCATCATGTCACTTTTATACACTTACAAGGAGTAATCTCATGACTACATATCGCACAGTTTCGATCGATGGTTTAGACATTTTCTATCGTGAAGCTGGTTCTCGTGATCATCCGACAATTCTGCTATTGCACGGCTTCCCAACTTCCTCTCATATGTTCCGTAATCTCATACCTGCCCTCGCTGATAAATTCCATCTTGTTGCGCCTGACTATCCTGGCTACGGCAACAGTTCGATGCCTACAGTAAATGAGTTTGATTACACGTTTGATCGCTTGGCTGAGATTGTGGAGAAATTCATTGCTGCGATCAATCTCAAAAAGTACAGCCTTTATGTAATGGATTATGGTGCACCAATTGGCTATCGGATTGCAGCTAAATATCCAGAACGTGTGCAATCTCTGATTGTTCAAAATGGCAATGCTTACGAGGAAGGTCTGCGCGAATTCTGGGAACCAATTAAGGCATACTGGCAAGAGCGATCGCCTGAGAATGCTGAAAAGCTCAAATATCTTTTCACCCTAGAAGCAACGAAGTGGCAATATACCAACGGTGTTCGCAATCTAGAAGTGATCAGCCCCGATACCTGGACGGTGGATCAACATTTCCTCGATCGTCCCGGAAATGAAGAGATTCAACTGGCGCTATTTTATAGCTATGGCACGAATCCACCGCTCTATCCCCAATGGCAGGAGTATTTTCGCCAGTATCAACCTCCAACCCTAATTGTTTGGGGCAAGAACGACTACATCTTTCCTGCTGACGGTGCTTATCCCTACCAGCGTGACTTGAAAGACGTTAAGTTCCATTTACTCGATACTGGACATTTTGCCTTAGAAGAGGATGGAGATGCGATCGCAGCCCATATCAGCCAATTTCTCGCATCCCGACTGCAATCCATCCCTGCCTGATCAGCGCAAAACTTGGTCGCTGATTTGACAACAATTGAACGCAATAAGTACACATCCCCGCAAGAGGAAACTATGACAACTCAAAATGTAACCATTCCAGCCCTGGATGGGGGCAGTTTTAGTGCCTATCTAGCAGCACCCAGTACTCAGCCTCGAGCTGGTATTGTGTTGATTCAAGAAGTCCTTGGGGTCAATGCGATTATGCGGCAGACTGCCGATGATTACGCTAAAGAAGGCTATTCTGTGATCGTGCCAGATCTATATTGGCGATTAGAACCTGGTGTGCAACTTGATCCTGAGGATAAAGACCAGTTTGCTAAAGCCTTTGAGCTAGACCGAGCGTTTGATGTGGATAGCGGTATAGAAGACCTGAAGGCAACTTTGCTTTTTCTGCGGCAGTATCCTAGCAGTACAGGCAAGGTCGGCAGTGTAGGCTTTTGCTCAGGTGGCAAGCTAGCATATTTCATGGCAACACGTACCGATGCGGATGCCAACGTTAGTTACTACGGTGTTGGTATTGATCAGTATTTAGCAGAAGCGACAAAGATTCAGAAACCGTTGATATTACATATGGGTGAAGATGACGAGTATGTGTCGCCAGCCGCTCAAGCGAGCATTCAGCAAGGATTAAAGAGCAACCCCCTGGTAACAATTTATCGCTATGCAGGAGTGAGCCACGGGTTTAGTCGCATGGGTAGTTCCGCTTATCGCAAAGCCGCCGCAGAATTAGCACGCGATCGCACATTGGCGTTTTTGAAACAGCATTTAGGCAGTGCTGTCATACAAGAAGTAACCTCATGACCAGATATCGCACAGTCTCAATCGATGGTTTAGATATTTTCTACCGTGAAGCGGGTTCCCGTGATAATCCAACAATTTTACTGCTGCATGGTTTTCCAACGTCATCCTATATGTTCCGCAATTTGATACCTGCACTTGCAGATTCTTTCCATCTAATTGCCCCTGATTACCCTGGCTTCGGCTATAGCTCCATGCCTGCGGTGAATGGGTTTGATTACACCTTTGATCGCCTTGCCGAAGTGATGGCAGGCTTTGTCGATGCGATCGGATTGAAACGCTATAGCCTTTATTTAATGGATTATGGCGCTCCGATTGGCTATCGATTGGCAACACAGCATCCAGAGCGGATTGAGACGCTGATTGTGCAAAATGGCAATGCCTACGAGGAGGGACTCGGTGATTTCTGGAAGCCCATGCGCGTTTTTTGGCAGAATAAGACACCCGAAAATGCTGATCGCGTGCGACAGGCTCTGGCAAGCAAGGGCACGAAATGGCATTACATCACTGGAGCCAGGAATCTAGAAAACCTCAGTCCCGATACCTGGACTCTGGATCAGGCACTCCTTGATCGCCCTGGGAATATGGATATTCAATTGGCATTAAAATACGACTACCAGTCCAATGTGCAGTTATATCCGCAATGGCAAGCTTACTTGCGCCAATATCAACCATCCACGCTAATTGTATGGGGCAAAAATGACCAGGGCTTTTTAGTCGAGGGAGCTTATGCCTACAAACGCGACTTAAAAAACCTGGAGTTTCATTTGTTTGATACGGGGCACTTTGCTCTGGAAGAAAATGGAAACGCGATCGCAGACCATATTCGCCGCTTTCTGACCACTCACAGAGAACACTAAGCTAACGGGGCGTGAGTATCAATGGATGCTGTTGGCGAAATATTTCTTCACATTTGAAAAACCGACAATGCTTCCAGCAAGCAGAGTTTTAAGGAAAGTG
>NZ_JBALDI010000007.1:0-81937 GCF_036917395.1 Nostoc sp. | reverse complement strand
CACAGGCAAACTTCTGAAAACCCTGAGTGGACATAGCAGTGCGGTCAATAGCGTGGTGTTCAGCCCCGATGGGCAAAAGCTGGCTTCTGCAAGTGCTGACAAGACCATCAAACTCTGGGATGTAGCCACAGGCAAACTTCTGAAAACCCTGAGTGGACATAGCAGTGCGGTCAATAGCGTGGTGTTCAGCCCCGATGGGCAAAAGCTGGCTTCTGCAAGTGATGATAAGACCATCAAACTCTGGGATGCAGCCACAGGCAAACTTCTGCAAACCCTGAGTGGACATAGCGATAGGGTCAATAGCGTCGTGTTCAGCCCCGATGGGCAAAAGCTGGCTTTAGCTAGTTTTGACAACACCATCAAACTCTGGGATGCAACCACAGGCAAACTTCTGCAAACCCTGAGTGGACATAGCGATAGGGTCAATAGCGTCGTGTTTAGCCCCGATGGGCAAAGGCTGGCTTCTGCAAGTGATGACAAGACCATCAAACTCTGGGATGCAGCCACAGGAAAACTTCTGCAAACCCTAAGTGGACATAGCGATAGGGTCAATAGCGTCGTGTTCAGCCCCGATGGGCAAAGGCTGGCTTCTGCAAGTGATGACAAGACCATCAAACTCTGGGATGCAGCCACAGGCAAACTTCTGCAAACCCTGAGTGGACATAGCAGTTGGGTCATTAGCGTCGTGTTCAGCCCAGATGGGCAAAGGCTGGCTTCTGCAAGTGATGACAAAACCATCAAACTCTGGGATGCAGCCACAGGCAAACTTCTGCAAACCCTGAGTGGACATAGCAGTGCGGTCAATAGCGTGGTGTTTAGCCCCGATGGGCAAAGGCTGGCTTCTGCAAGTGATGATAAGACCATCAAACTCTGGGATGCAGCCACAGACAAACTTCTGCAAACCCTGAGTGGACATAGCGATAGGGTCAATAGCGTGGTGTTCAGCCCCGATGGGCAAAGGCTGGCTTCTGCAAGTGCTGACAACACCATCAAACTCTGGGATGCAGCCACAGGCAAACTTCTGCAAACCCTGAGTGGACATAGCAGTGCGGTCAATAGCGTGGTGTTCAGCCCCGATGGGCAAAAGCTGGCTTCAGCTAGTTTTGACAACACCATTAAACTCTGGGATGCAACCACAGGCAAACTTCTGCAAACCCTGAGTGAACATAGCAGTGCGGTCAATAGCGTGGTGTTTAGCCCGGATGGACAAAGGCTGGCTTCTGCAAGTTATGACAAGACCATCAAACTCTGGGATGCAGCCACAGGCAAACTTCTGCAAACCCTGAGTGGACATAGCAGTGCGGTCTTTAGCGTGGTGTTTAGCCCGGATGGACAAAGGCTGGCTTCTGCAAGTTATGACAAGACTGTAATTGTATGGAATTTGGATTTAAATAAGTTAGTGACAGATGGTTGTGGGTTGCTCAACAATTATTTGATTGTCCATCCTGAGGTGCTGGAAGAAGTAACAGAATGCCAAACTCCGCCTCGCTTGGTGCAAGCAGCTACAGTATTAGTTATCCAAGGTGAGAAGCTAGCGCGAAATGAAGACGTTGATAATGCTGTTGTCAAATTCCGCAAAGCACAACAGTGGGATGCTAATTTAAAATTTGATCCCCAGGTAAAAGCACAAGAGTTTGTCAACAAAGGCAAGGCTGAATCGCAGTCGAACTCACCTTAAAAGGGTGGTTAGAATATCTACGTAGGTTGGGTTGAGGAACGAAACCCAACAAACCTACGAAAATGTAGGTTGGGTTGAGGCTTTGCGAAACCCAACCTACATTTTCTACATTTTCTTCAGTGCGATCGCTCCCATTCAATAGGGCTAAGATTGAGTTGCATCAATATATAGACGAAATAGATAATCACAAGGTGGAAGGATGGCATACAGCGATTTTAGTCTCGCTAAGGTGAAAAAGAGTTTTGACTTAACCCTCGATGAAACTCAGAATTTATTTGCTGATACAAAACCTGTTACACCATCAGAAACTCTCAGAACGATTTTAATAGATTACATTCCTTTGGCAACTGCAATTTCAACCGAAAAAGCCAGATCAGAGTTTTTAATTGCACCAATACTGGCGGAGGTCAGACGATTATTAAATAATAAAATATCACTCTTTTCTGGGAATGAATTTAATGTTGATGCAACTCTAAGCTTGCAGGGTTTTTGCGATTACATTATCAGCAATTCCCAAGAGCAATTATTTATTTCTGCGCCGATAATGTTTATTTTTGAGGCGAAAAAAGAAGATATTATAGGTGGTCTTGGTCAATGTGTAGCGGCAATGATTGCAGCGCAGTTGTTCAATCAAAATCAAGGCAATGAAGTTGGGCGGATTTATGGAGCGGTGACTAGCGGAACTAACTGGAAGTTTTTATTTTTAGAAGAAACGACTGTCTATATAGATTTAACTGATTACTATATTAAAGAAGTTGATAAAATTTTGGGTATTTTATTGCAACCTTTTCAGCCTGTTTTAACTGCTGTCTGAATAGATGGGATAATATTTAATTATTTCAATATGTAAGAGAAATTAAAAATCTTAAATGCGGTTGAGTTTCATACAAAGATTCAAAATGGTTTAATTCAGATTCCTGATGAGTATAAACAAGAACTCAATGACGAAGATGATATTAAAGTAATCGTTTTGGTGAAGAAAAAATCATCTAAAAAAAGAGACATAATTGATGAATTAACAGAGAATCCTGTTCAAGTGAATGGTGTATTCAGCCGTGAGGAAATTTATAATCTTTAATTCTTCAATTCTTCAATCCAAAATTGGCACGGTCAATTAGAAATTGTGAATCCATTTAAAAAAGGCTAGAAACCGCATTTAAGCTGTCTCTAACCTTAATTTACTTAATGGGCAGTACCAGACTCGAACTGATGACGTCCTGCTTGTAAGGCAGGCGCTCTACCAACTGAGCTAACCGCCCTTTTTACTAATCCTTAACTAATATAGCAAAATATTTCGCGTGGCGCTAGTAGTTTTGGGAAAATCTTTTTTTCTCTTATACTGACTCAGTATTCAGTTACTCAGCACTGGCTCAACGCCCCGCTATCGCTAACAGGATTTAGGATGCCCTCTGGTCGAACGCACGATCGCATTACTATGTATGCTCTGCCGTTGGTGGCGGGCGTTACTTTCTGGCAGACTCGCAGTAGCAATGCAACTTTGTTGGTTGCAGGCGGGTTTCTATTCGGAGGGCTAATGTTTGGCCCCGATTTGGATATTTACTCTGTGCAATTTCAACGCTGGGGTTTCTTGCGCTGGATTTGGCTACCTTATCAAAAAAGTCTCCGTCATCGTTCTTTTTTATCCCACGGGCCGATTATTGGCACGATTCTGCGGATACTTTATCTGGGGTGTTTGCTCGCTATTTTGGCAATTTTCGTTTTGGCAATTGCCGAAAGGTTGGGGAATCTGAGCTTTACTTGGCAGGATTTGGGACAAACTGTGGGGCGATCGCTCCTACAATACGATACTGAATATATCGCCCTCTTTTTGGGGTTGGAACTCGGTGCAATGAGTCATTCTCTCAGCGATTGGGGCGGTTCGGCTTATAAGCGTTTTAAAAAGCAGGGGGTTCGGGGGTTGCTTCCTAGTGGCAAAATTAAGAGGCGGAAAGTGAACAGGAGTGGTAGTCGTCGGCCGAAGACTAAGAAATGATTTTTTAAACGCAAAGGGAAGTGCAGAGGTACGCAGAGGTATGGAAAATCAAAATGAGAGTTTGGCGGCGTTGCAGGAGTTGATTGAGGTGGTGGCGAAGTTGCGATCGCCTGATGGTGGTTGTCCGTGGGATTTGGCTCAAACTCCTGAAACGCTGACGCCTTATGTGATTGAGGAAGCTTATGAGGTGGTAGACGCGATTAAGAGTGGGGATAAGGGGGCGATCGCTGAGGAGTTAGGGGATTTATTATTACAAGTGGTACTGCAAGCCCAAATCGCTAGCGAATCTGGGCAATTTTCCCTCAAAGAAATAACTCAAGGAATTTCCCAAAAGTTGATTCGCCGTCATCCCCATGTGTTTGGTGATGTGTCGGTAGCAAGTGTGGATGAGGTGCGGCAAAATTGGGAACAAATTAAAGCTGCGGAAAAAGGCGAACCCTCTCCAGACGCGCAAAAACTTAGTGCTAAACTCGGTCGTTATGGGCGTACCCTTCCCCCGTTGACGGCGGCGATGAAGATTTCCCAAAAGGCTGCGGCGATCGGGTTTGAATGGGAAAATATTCAAGGTGTCTGGGATAAGTTTCATGAGGAGTTGGCGGAGTTTCAACAGGCTTTGGCTGAGGAAACACTAGAACGACAACAAGCAGAATTAGGCGATTTACTGTTTGCAGCTATTCAACTAGCCCGTTGGCATAATCTTGACCCTAGCGCCGCTTTGCAAGGCACAAATCAGCGATTTGTTCAGCGATTAGAAAAAATGGAGGCAGTTGTTGACCGTCCCCTTTATGATTACAGTTTGGATGAGTTAGAAAACTTGTGGCAACAGGCAAAAGCGCAACTTGCTAAAGAAGGTTCATAAGTTAAAGCTCCTCGACTACGAAAAAGGGCAGTATAAATTATTTCCTTAATAAAAAGACTAGAGAAACATAACTCACTTTGTCTCTCTAGTCTCGGTACGCATAAATCATATTTAAGACTTTCAAATAATGCCTGTACTAATACTTAAAATATTTGTATAGCTGTGAAGTTATTACTTCTGGTTTTTCTGTGTTCGATAATTACAGAATAAATGTTTTAAACCAAGTCTTGCTTCACCCGATCAGAGTAATTATTGATTACCCACATGGTTCACCCGATTGGAGGAAGAGGATAAGGGAGGAAGGAGGAAAATAACTAATAACCAATGATTAACTCAGTGTTGATAAGATGAGGAAAAGGTAAAAATTTGTGCTATGACTATTCTTAACATTGCTTCTCCCCTAATTACGATCGCAGGGCAAACCCGCCAAGCTGCAAGTAAGCTAGCGATTCTCTCCACTGAAGCCAAAAATCAAGCGCTTGTTGCGATCGCTCAAGCTTTAGAATCAGCTAGAAATGAAATTTTACAAGCAAATGTTGCTGATTGTGAAGCTGCAACTTCTGAAGGAATTGCCAAACCACTTTATAAACGCTTGCAGTTGGATGAACATAAGTTAAGAGATGCGATCGCTGGGGTACGAGATGTTGGTAAGCTAGCTGATCCAGTTGGTAAAGTGCAGATTCACCGTGAATTAGACACTGGTTTGACTCTCAAGCGGATTACTTGTCCTTTAGGTGTTTTAGGGATTATTTTTGAAGCCCGTCCAGAGGCAGCAATTCAAATTGTTTCTTTGGCTATTAAATCGGGTAATGGTGTAATTCTCAAATGTGGAAAGGAAGCGGTGCGTTCTTGTGAAGCAATAGTTAAAGCAATTAAGCAAGGATTATCTCATACTGCTGTTAATCCTGATGCGGTGCAACTGCTAACAACTAGAGAAGAAACTTTAGAACTTTTGAAGTTAGATAAATATGTAGATTTAATTATTCCTAGAGGTTCTAATTCATTTGTCCGGTTTGTGCAGGAAAATACGCGGATTCCGGTACTAGGCCACGCTGATGGAATTTGTCATCTTTATATAGATAAAGCCGCTGATATTTCTAAAGCAGTTCCAATTACTGTCGATGCCAAAGCGCAATATCCTGCTGTTTGTAATGCTATTGAAACTTTGCTAGTTCACTCCTCTATTGCTACAGAGTTTTTACCCAAAGTTGCTGAGGCTTTGGAAGAACGACATGTGGAATTAAGAGGTGATAAACGCACCTTAAAGATTTTACCTAACATTGCAACCGCAACAGAAATAGACTGGGAAACAGAATACAGCGATTTTATTTTGTCGATTAAGATTGTAGACTCTTTAGAAGATGCGATCGCTCATATTAATGAATATGGTTCTCGCCATACTGACGCGATTATTACTGAAGATTCAGCATCTGTTGAAACTTTCTTTGGACTAGTAAATTCAGCCAATATATTCCACAATTGTTCCACTAGATTTGCTGATGGCTTTCGCTATGGTTTTGGTGCAGAAGTAGGGATTAGTACGCAACAAATGCCTCCCCGTGGTCCTGTTGGTTTAGAAGGATTAGTCACATACAAATATCAAATGATTGGTGATGGTCATATTGTAGCTACTTACACTGGGGCGAATGCTAAAGCTTTCACTCATCAAGATTTAGTTTAAAACTAAAATATAAGCTTTCATACATAGGACTTACGCACAAGTTACGGAATAACGAACCGCAGAGGCACAGAGAAGCCAGTGCGTTGGGCGGGTTTCCCGACTTGTTCGCGCAGCGTCTCCCTTAGGAGAAGCAACTGGCGCGACACGGAGAAATCAGAGTTTGAGAGATATTTTGCGTAAGTCCTAATACAGAGAAATCTTTGGATGTTTTTTATTTGGAAGTCTCTTTAAACTAACGCTTTTAGTAACGCCTGAAGCTTAAGTTGCACCTCTGCAAACTCCTTGTCAGGATTAGATCCCGCAACAATACCAGCACCAGCATACAATCTAGCGCGATCGCCATAGACCAATGCTGAACGAATTCCCACAATAAACTCGCAGTTTCCCTGAGAATCTATCCAACCTAGAGGCGCAGCATACAAACCTCTTTCAAAGTTTTCGTAACGACGAATTTCAGCACAGGCTACATCTCGTGCTGCACCTGCAACAGCTGGTGTAGGATGCAATTGGGCAACAATCTTTAATGGATGGATGTTAGCAGGAACCATAGCGCTGATTGGTGTCCATAAATGCTGGATATTCGATAATTGTCGCAGGCGCGGTGCTAATATTTGGGGTAATAAACCTAGCTGGCATAGGCGTTGTGTAATGAAATCAAGTACCAGCGAGTGTTCGTGCTTTTCTTTTGCACTATTGAGTAAGCGATTGGCATTAGCTGCATCTTCAGCAGGAGTTTTACCTCGTGGTGCAGAACCAGCCAAAGCATCGGTGATTAACTGTTGATTATTAATACTAATTAATCGTTCTGGACTTGCACCAATAAAGTTTTGTCCCTTGCCATTACTTGTAGAAAAAATATAACAGTTAGGATGTATTTGCCTAAGATTATTTAAGGATTTAACTAAGTCAAAGTGATTGCTTGACTTGACGTCTAATATATCTGCTAGTACAATCTTACTTAAATGACTAGACCTAATTTTTTCCAAAGCAGATACTACTGAACGTTTAAACTGAGCAGCATTTGTGAGAGATTTATTGGAGAATTTTGGCGGAAAACTATCAATATTAGCAGAGTAATATTCTAAAGATTGGAGAAATTCAATTTTATTTTGCACAGTCTCCAACAACCTTTGAATATTTACATTTTCATTGATAATTATATTTGTTACTAATATGCAACGCTGATTTTTCACAGCTACTTGCCAACGGGGCAGAAAAATGGTAGCAGATGGAAATGGATAATCTACTTGGGAATTTTTATCAAAAAAGCTGAAATAACAAAAAAAGTGAGGGCCAGAAAAAGGTTGATTAACGTTACCAAAATTAATTATATTTTTTAGACAAGATTTGATAAAATTTTCGGCTTTAGTAAAACGGTCTGCTCCATCAATTTGTAATTTTGTCACAGCATCAATTGCTGCGATCGCTTCTCCTTTATTTTTGTCCTCAAAGTAAAAATTTATTTCATTTGCTTGTGTAAGTTTATCCAATACAACTAAAGGGTCAACTAAATCAATCTCCTGGGAGATACTGACAATTTGTCTGCAATTATTGTTGACGCACTTTTCTTGCACTGCTACCAGAAATTGATATAAATCTTTGTGTTCTACAAATAAGTTGTTACGACATGGTAAAACTGTCATGGATCTTCTAAGGATAGTAAATTTTTTTTAAGTTAACTTCCTAAAGTGTAATTAATCGTGGTCGTATTTTTACAGGTAACATATTAAGTTGCCATTTTACCAGCGTAGGGTTTGCCTTGTTTGTGGTGTTCTCAGAACATGATAAGCCAGTTTCAGCCTTATATTGCAACGTCAGGGTGAGTGTTAACAACACAAGGTTAACAAGCCACAGTAAAAGTGAGAGTTGTTTGTATATCACCCATATCTGGAGTCTCTTTAAATCATAAAATCTAAAGTGTGAGTAATATTCCGGCAATTTAATTAATCACAACTGATGACTACCAAGCAGATTTTATATCCCAACACTAAGTTATGGATGGCAGCGATTAAACCGCCAATGTACAGCGTTGCCATTATGCCCATTTGGGTAGGAACAGCAGTAGCAATTGCAGAAACTAAAATGTTCAATGGTGCAGTATTTTCTACTTTTGTAACTGCGGCAATTTTAATTCTTGCCTGGGAAAATATCAGTAATGATGTCTTTGATTCTGAAACAGGTATTGATCAAAATAAGCACCATTCTCTAGTGAACTTAACTGGCAATAAGCTATTAATATTTTGGATAGGAAATTTTTGTTTAGGTTTGGGGTTACTGGGCATACTAGCGATCGCCTTTTGGCAACAAGACCTAACTGTCATCGCCATAATTCTGCTGTGCTGCGGTTTGGGCTATATGTACCAAGGGCCTCCCTTTCGTTTAGGATATCAGGGTTTAGGCGAAATTCTTTGCTTTTTTGCCTTTGGCCCCTTAGCGGTGGAAGCAGCATATTACAGCCAAACTCAAACTTGGTCAATAACGAGTTTAGCAGCCTCAGTGATTGTGGGGATTGCCACAACCTTAATTTTGTTTTGCTCACACTTTCACCAAGTTAAGGATGACATAGCCGCAGGTAAGCGATCGCCTATCGTCCGTCTGGGAACAGCAAAAGGGGCCCAACTCCTAGTTTGGTTCACTGGTAGCATTTATCCCCTCACCTTGCTGTTTGTGCTATTGGGAATTTCTCCAGCTTGGACATTGCTGAGTTGGGTGAGTTTACCCTTTGCTGTCAAATTATGCCGCCACGTCCAAGAAAATCACAACCAGCCGGACAAAGTTAGTAACTGTAAATTCATCGCTGTAGCTGTGCATTTCTGGGCTTGCTTGCTGTTGGGCTTGGGATTTATGCTTTAGCAATTACTAATTGATGCGTTATCAATTTAAATTTCGTCCCTATCAGCGAAGATTTAGGCGATCGCTGACTACCAATCATGGTAATTGGGATATTCGTGAAGGTATTATCCTCCATCTTACCGATGAAACTCTTAGAGTCGGCTGGGGAGAAATTGCCCCCATTAGCTGGTTCGGTTCCGAAACCCTAGAACAAGCTTTAGATTTTTGTCGCCAACTCCCAGAAGAAATCACAGACGAGATAATTTTCTCCATCCCAGATGAGTTACCAGCCTGTCAATTTGGCTTTGAGTCAGCGTTAGAGGGAGTGGGGAGTAGGGAGTGGGGAGTAGGGAGTGGGGGAGATAGGGGAGATAATTTTATAATTCCTAACTCCTCACTCCTAACTCCTAATTCACTCTTTTACAGTGCCTTATTACCAGCGGGGGAAGCGGCTTTAAATCAATGGGAAACCCTATGGCAGCAGGGATATCGCACTTTTAAGTGGAAAATTGGTGTAGATGCGATCGCTCATGAACTAGAAATTTTTGAGTCACTCATCCACACCTTACCAGCCTCTACGAAACTGCGATTAGACGCTAACGGTGGACTCACCTATGAAGAAGCTAACTTATGGCTGTGGACTTGCGACAATCTCAAGGCAAATGGAGAACTACCCCTAGAAATTGAATTTATCGAACAACCGCTACCTGTTGAGCAATTTCAGCAGATGTTGGAATTGAGTATGAGTTATGAAACTGCGATCGCTTTAGATGAATCTGTCGCCACACTTGGACAACTCGCCGCCTGTCATCAACAAGGTTGGCGAGGGATTTTTGTCATAAAACCTGGGATAGTCGGATCACCATCTCGTCTGAGAAAGTTTTGCCACCAGCATAAAATTGATACTGTATTTTCATCAGTATTTGAAACTGCGATCGCAAGACTTGCAGCACTCCAGCTAGCAGCGGAATTATCCCGAAACAACAGGGCGATTGGTTTTGGCATTGACCATTTTTTTGAACAAGAGGAAACGTGGCTTCAAAGTTTATGCAAATACCTTTAGACTGTTTTAATAACCTGGCTCAAAATGATTGGCTTATTGGTTACAATAGCTATCAATTTAATCAAATAGCTCAAGAATTATATTTAGAATTAACACAATTATCAGCATGTGGAACACCACCAAAAATTATCTTAACCGAACGCGAACCATTACGATTTCTAGCCAGTTTTATTGCCGCTTGTGCAGCGAATTGTCCAGTTTTTCTTTGTAACCCCGACTGGGGAACACAAGAATGGCAACAAGTGTTTGACTTAGTACAGCCAGACATGATTTTGGGAATGGCGCATGAGGCAAGGGGCATGAGGAATGGGAATAATACCCAATGCCCAATTCCCAATCACATCATGATTCCCACAGGTGGTTCATCGGGGCAGATTAAGTTTGCCATCCACACTTGGGAAACTCTCATAGCATCTGTACAAGGATTTACAGAATACTTTCAACTAAAACAAGTCAATTCTTTTTGTGTGTTACCGCTATATCACGTTAGCGGTTTAATGCAATTTATGCGCTCTTTCACCACCGGAGGTAAACTGGCTATTTTACCATTCAAAGCAGTAGAATTTAGTCAAATATTGAATATTAAAAAATCAAAGTTTTTTCTATCTTTAGTACCAACACAGTTACAACGCCTCTTGGAAAATCCAGAATTAACTGAATGGCTATCCCAATTTAATACTGTACTTTTGGGAGGTGCGCCAGCATGGAGCGAACTACTAGAAAAAGCCAGATTTCATCATATCCGGTTAGCACCTACCTATGGCATGACAGAAACTGCCTCTCAAATTGCTACCCTGAAACCAGATGATTTTCTGAGCGGTAAAATTAGCAGTGGTCAAATTCTTCCTCATGCAAAAGTAACTATTCACAATCAGCAAGGCGAGATTTTAAATTCTAATCAAATAGGAAACATCACTATTTATGCTCAATCTCTAGCTCTTGGTTATTATCCGATAACCAGAAAAAATCAAGATAATTTCCAAGTAGATGATTTAGGTTTTTTAGACGAACAAGGTCATTTAAATATTGTCGGACGTAACAGCGATAAAATTATTACAGGTGGAGAAAATATTTACCCAACAGAGATTGAATCAGCTATACAAGCAACTCAAATGGTTGCCGATATTTGTGTCATCGGCATCCCAGATAAACAGTGGGGACAAGCATTAACAGCGATTTACATTCCCAGACAATCAAATACCTCTGCCTTAAAAATCCAAACCTTACTCAAAGATAAACTCAGCAAATTTAAAATTCCTAAATATTGGATTCCCCAGGAAAACTTACCCCGTAACTCCCAAGGTAAAATTAACCGCCAACAGCTACAGCAAATAGCCGCAGAATTCCTGCAAAACCCCATCATATAATCTCTCTCGACTTTCTTCTCTCTGCGCCCTTTGCGTCTCTGCGGTTCGTCTCCAGCCACTGGATAATCTCTTCAGGTAATTCCTGCTTACTTCTACTACTTACATCAATACAAACGTGCCTAGTAATAGCCTTAGCAACTACCACCTCAATCACTGTAATTTCATAAGTAATTTCAAACTTATCAACACCTATTTTTTGCGGTATTAAGCTAATCAGCAATTTGTCCCCGACAAACATAGGGCGCAAGAAATCAACACTAGCATGAACAATAGGAAATCCCACTGACGGATTAGTAAAAAAAACTTTGAGATTAATACTTGATGCTTCTAAAGATTCTTCATAAGCTTCATGGCAAATAGCTAAAACATTAGCAAAATAAACTACTCCAGCAGCATCAGTATCTTGAAAGCGAACCGTGCATTTATAAGTAAAAGACATTTTTTACAATTGAATATTAGAAAAACAGAAGGTTTATCCCCTGCTCTACAAATTAATTTTATTGCAACTAAGTAAGTCGGTAATAAAAATTCAATTTCCCCAATTCTGAGTTTGTATCGATTTGTTTAGCCTCATCCAATGCTTTGGAGGTAAGAAAGAGCGATCGCTTTTACATTGACTCCAACGGCGGAACCTCGAAGTCATTAAACGAGGAAACATTGTAAGACGAAGCGGCTATTGCCCTCACCAGCTTACCGTCGAGAGTCAGCAAAGTAGCACCTACCTGCTGGGAAAGCGCGACATAAGAAGCATCGTAGGCAGAAGTTCCATAACTCAAGCTTATAGTAACTGCATCCGCCATCAAATCAGCTGTTGAAACAACACGCAACGGAAAAGCTTTTAGAGTGGCTAAATCTGTCTGAACCTCAGCAGCAGTGTACATCCTTGCACGGACATACTTCCAGAACGTGTTAGCACACTCAATATAAAAAAGGTCTGGAACAAAAATTTCTGTTTGTGGATTGGCGAGATGACCGAAGAGTTGATTAACTTTGGCAGTTAGTGGGTCAGCAATAAAATACTTGATGCACACACTGGTATCTACTACGCATCTAAGAGGATTGCTCATCTATCGCGGTCTTCTCGAATTAGTTCAGTACTATCAGGTAATCCAAAGTCTGCTGGATTCAAGCGGCGGCGACGGCGACTAATTTCCTCTAGGAGTTTTGGGACATTTTTTCGCCTTTCCTCTTCCGTTAGCTGTGTTTTTGCCTGCAAAGCGTTCTGCAAGATTGTAATAACTTGAGCATCAATTGAGTTATTTTCAGCTTTAGCTAAGTGTTGTAGTTGTTCGTATAACTCATCAGGTATATTGAGCGCATGAATGGTAGCCATTAATTGACCTCCCAAAAGAATTTATTGGTAATGGTAGCACGATGGGAGTTTGGGGAGAGGTTAGGGAGCGATCGCCTCTGGTTTGTGAATGCGATCGCTTTATTATCTCTACTACCCACCTGTTTTTTTCTCCTTCTCTTCTGATTCCTCTGACAGAGATTTTAGTGAGGTTTTTCGTAAAACCCAATCAAGATAAAGTACAAGAATCTGCATTTTCAGAAAATTGTTGGCACTTTTGATATTGGCATCACTCAGTACCCATTTACAAAACTTTTCCAGCAGTATTCCAACAATAACTTCAACAGACTTATTTACAACCAGAGGGATTAGTGTTTCTAGCATTGCGATTGCCTCAGTAGCTTAACTGAGTTCAATGTCGCAATTTTCTTTTGTAGTTATTTATCTGACTTACCTTGACTTAGCCTGACTTACACTGATTTAACTCCACATTTTGATAAAAACTTTGGCTACACTGGCTTATAAGTAATTGTGGGAGTGGTCAATGTCTATACCAGAGGACTTTCTTAAGCAACTGGAGCAATACAGTGAATTGTCGCACCGAGAGAAAGAAGTCTTTCTGGAAATATTCGGTCGTAGTAAGAGTCGAGTCCACGTAGCTCAAGAATTAAACATTTCTGAAAGTAACCTCAGCACTTGCCTTACAGGTATTTACAAAAAATTTTGCATCACTGGTAATGGCCCTGTTAAAGAAAGCCGCTTACGGGAGTATCTGAGCAAAAGGTATGCACAACAAAAACCCTCTAGTCATTTAACTACAGATGACGTAGATGATTTTATTGATACTTTAGTGCAAGAAATCCGCAAACAAATTAAACCCTACATCAAAGAAAAGTGCCGAACTATGCGGGTATTAGATATGCCTAAGCCAATTAAGTTAACAGGGAAACAAGGTATTTACACGAATGTCAATATTCTGGAGGAAATAACAGGACGAAGACGACTAAAAGTTGCGGAACTAATGGAAAGCTGTAACCATGATAACTTTGAGCGGATTGACTTAGCCAAGTAAAACAGAAACGAGTCTCAGGATTAGAGATTGTACAGCGTTATAGTAAGCTGATGGTTTTAGGTAAACCAGGAGCAGGAAAAACAACTTTTTTAAAATATCTAGCAATGCAGTGTATTGAAGGGAGATTTCAAGCAGACAGAGTTCCCTTGTTTATCACTTTAAAAGATTTTGCAGAAGCAGTTAAACAACCAGATATTTTGAGATTTATTGCTCAACAATTATCAAACTGTGGATTAATTCATGCCAGTGTGACAGTAGAGAAACTGTTGAAACAGGGTAAAGCATTGGTATTGCTGGATGGGTTGGATGAAGTACGAGAGGAAGACATCAAGCATGTCTTACGACAAATTCGGGAATTTTCTGACCTGTTTCATACCAATCAATTTGTAATTACCTGTCGTATTGCTGCCAAAGAATACACTTATGAAAGTTTCACAGAAGTGGAAATGGCAGATTTTGACGAAAAACAAATAGCCATTTTTGCTCAAAACTGGTTTCAGTTAACTGATCCAGTTAAAGTTAAAAGATTCATTCAAAAACTCAAAGACAATAAACCAATCCAAGAACTAGCTAGTAGTCCTTTACTATTGACATTACTATGTTTGGTGTTTGGAGATAGTGGAGATTTCCCAGCAAACCGTTCTGAACTGTATCAAGAAGGGTTAGATGTATTGCTTAAGAAATGGGATGCAAAACGCAATATTGAACGGGATCAAGTCTATAAAAATCTGTCTTTGCAGCGTAAGGAAGATTTGCTGAGTCAAATAGGCTTAACCACCTTTGAGCAGAAAGACTATTTCTTTAAGCAAAAAACGGCTGAAGCATACATTGCTGATTTTATTCGTAACTTACGTGATGCTGACACAGATCCAGAAGTATTGAAACTTGATAGTGAAGCCGTTTTAAAGTCTATTGAAGCACAGCATGGATTATTAGTAGAAAGAGCAAAAGGTATTTATTCCTTTTCTCACCTAACATTTCATGAGTATTTCGCTGCAAGAGAAATAGTTTTTAACTCTGCCTGGGAAATTTTGCTAGAGCATATCACAGAGAAACGCTGGCGCGAAGTTTTTTTGCTCACAGCAGGGATGATGCGGAAGGCGGATGATTTTACCCTATTGATGAAGCATAAAATTGACAGACTAATTAGCACAGATGAACAGTTACAACATTTAATGAGGTGGGTAGCTAAAAAATCTTCTTTAGCTACAGTGCCATATCCGCCAGCAGAAGTTAGAGGTGTCTATTTACGTTTGATAAATCATCTTATTCAAGAGAAGTATTCAGACGTTGAAAGTCTTCCTCGTGTTTTAGCTTTCGATCTAGCTCTTACTGGGACTTCAGACAATGATTTTTATAAAGCTTGCGTTCCAGATGGAATTAGCGGGATAGGTATTCCAGGCTTGAGTTTTGAAGTTGCTATATTTTTTGAAATAAAAAAAATTCGTGTAACTAGAAAAAGCCTACATACTCTCTATCCTAATCACTTTAATTTAAATCTTGATTTTGGTCTAAAACGTAATCTAAACCCTGATTTACAGATTTTACTTGACAATCTAAAAAGCCAATTTTCACCTATCAAAAGCAACAGTAAAGCGTTTTATAACTGGTGGAAAACTGATGGTCAAGTTTGGAATGAACAGCTTAGAACCGTCATGATTGAGCATTGCAATATTGGGCATCACTGGCAGTTCAACGAAGCACAAAAGACGCTATTAGAACAGTATTACTATGCCAACAAGTTGCTAATGGATTGCCTAAATAGTGATTGTTATGTAAGCCTGGAAGTTAGGCAAAAAATTGAGAATACTTTGCTGTTACCAAATGAAAATTAAACATTTAATAGAAGTTAAGGAGATAGCTAAAAGCAGATAAATGACACAAAATATAGTTAACTTATAGTTGTGAAAAAAGATATTTGCGATCGCACTTTTACTTTTTCAGTTCGCATAGTCAAGTTGTGTCAGTTTTTAGATGACAAACCAGGAGTAGCGCGAACCCTTGCTCAACAGTTGTTAAGGTCAGGAACATCGATTGGAGCTAATGTAGAAGAAGCACAAGCCGCTCAAAGCAAAGCAGATTTTATCAGCAAGCTCATGATTGCACTAAAAGAATCGCGTGAAACTCGGTATTGGTTAAGATTGCTCATTGCTACCGAAATAGTACCTCAAGAAAGAATTACTCAACTCCAAACCGAAGCCGAAGAAATAACAAAAATTCTTGGTGCCATCATTATCTCCACCAAAGGCTCCACCTAACCTCATCCTCCTCAATTTTTAATTCCTAAACGGAGAGGGGGAGATTCGAACTCCCGGAGGTTTTAGCCTCATCCGATTTCAAGTCGGACGCAATCGACCACTCTGCCACCTCTCCAATAAATCTGCCAAACTTGTGCATACCCTACTTTCAGACGCTATTCAGGCGCTTTTTTTGGTTAGCACTAAAGCTGACAGATAATACTATACCCTATCATTTACGCAGATTGCACTACTAGATGCGAATGTCTACGACACAATACGCGATCGCTCGTACAAAATTTCCTCTGAAGCCACCTGAAAGTCATTCCCCACCCAAACTAGGGAAACTTGCGAAACCACACCCGCCTCTAGGGTGACAATGGAAAAATTACGCAACTTCTCGCTGTCATTTTCTACAATCCTGGGCACAGTGGCTGCATTCAAGTAAATTGTCCCCTCTGGACTTCTAAAGATAGATTTCCGCAGCACCTTAGTATGTCTTAGAGTATGGTGCATATGACCAAATGTCACCAGGGGAATGGTTTTACCAGCAGTTAAGGCAAGAGATATCGCCTCGCCAAAATCTGGATCGCCAAAGTCGCCGCCAATTGGGTGCCAGTCTTTGCCACAGGGGTCTTCGGGGCGATCGCCTAACCCACTAGGCCCATTGTGACCCAAAAATATAATCGTCTCGTAAGCAGCGCTTTTGACTGCTTTAAAGATGCGATCGGCGGATTCTTCCAAACTCGTCACACCGTAACGTTCTTTACAGATTTCCGCGAATTTCCACTCTGGGCCACCCCAGGTAAAGGGACGACCCCCCACTACAGTTAAATTCCAAACGGGAAAATCTAGCTTACCGTAACCGACATGGGACGCGCCTAATAAATCGAGTTGTTCCTGTACCCAGTCCTCCTTAGAGCGGTCATAAGGAGCCTTCTTACGTCCCCATTCGGTGGCGGTGTACCAAGCATCGTGGTTGCCCATCACGGCTGCTTTGGGAATATCGAGAGCGGCGATCGCTCTGACCACTTCTACCGATTCATTACCAAAATCCCCGACAAACAGCACTAAGTCAACACCCAGATGCTTGAGTGCAATACCATCTTCCACTTCCCATTGGTCGTGAACATCTCCAACTACAGCAATTTTGAGGGTTATCAATTGAGTTTTCTGACTGGTCATGCCACTTTCCTTGCCGTCTATCTCCAGGATATGAAACTCAGCCCGATTTGGACACAACCCGAAAATATCAACCGCCCACTATTTTTGGTAAAAACTACTATAATTGATTCCACAGGATATAAATTTGCAACTTAGAGCACCCCCTAACTGTGTTTACTACTGCACTAGCTCAACGAGAAAAAACCCAACCGGGTGAACTACCACTAGATTTGTTTGCCGCCATTGAGAGTCTCAAAAAAGAACTCAATGCAGTTATTCTGGCGCATTATTATCAAGAGCCAGATATTCAGGATATTGCAGACTTTATTGGGGATTCATTACAACTGGCGAAAGCAGCAGAAAAAACCAATGCGGATGTGATCGTCTTTGCTGGTGTTCATTTCATGGCAGAAACAGCAAAGATCCTTAATCCCGATAAATTAGTACTTTTACCAGATTTGAATGCTGGTTGTTCTTTAGCCGACAGTTGTCCACCAGACGAATTCGCAGCTTTTAAAGCAGCGCATCCAAATCATCTGGTGGTGTCTTACATCAACTGCTCTGCTGATATTAAAGCGATGAGCGATATTATTTGTACTAGTTCCAATGCTGTGAAAATTGTGCAGCAGATACCGAAGGAACAGCCGATTATTTTTGCCCCAGATCGGAATTTGGGGCGGTATGTCATGGAGCAGACCAGACGAGATTTAGTGCTATGGCAAGGTAGCTGTGTTGTCCATGAAACCTTTTCGGAAAAGAAAATTGTCCAGTTAAAAATTGCCCACCCAGAAGCAGAGGCGATCGCCCACCCAGAATGTGAAAGTAGTGTATTGCGCCACGCCAGCTTTATTGGCTCTACAGCAGCTTTACTCAAGTATTGTCAAAACAGCCCCACCAAGGAATTTATCGTTGCTACGGAGCCGGGAATCATTCACCAAATGCAAAAACTAGCTCCTGACAAGCATTTTATTCCTGCACCGCCGATGAATAACTGCGCTTGCAACGAATGTCCATTTATGCGGTTAAACACCCTAGAAAAGCTCTACTGGGCAATGAAAAATCGCACTCCCGAAATTACCATGTCAGAGGATATCCGCCTTGCTGCACTGCGACCAATGCAACGAATGCTGGAGATGAGCGTGTAACTAGTATTTTGTATATATCTGGTAGAGACGCAATAAAACTGCGTCTCTATCCATAAGTTATTTTTTCCAATCACTTGCAATTTATAAAAGATGATGCTAATATTTTAAATCGTGAGACAAATTGGGTCGGTGTCCGAGTGGTTAATGGAGACGGACTGTAAATCCGTTGGCTAGCGCCTACGCTGGTTCAAATCCAGCCCGGCCCACCACTTACGAAGTTATAAGTTATAATGACTGGGTAAAGAGCAAAGCTCCCAGCATTGTAACTTACAACCAAAAAATAAAAGTTATATTTCGCCCGTGTGGCTCAGTGGTAGAGCACACCCTTGGTAAGGGTGAGGTCACGAGTTCAATCCTCGTCACGGGCTTATTTTGCTAGTAAAAATCAAAGTTTTTATTTAATATGTAGCTTGAAAGCTACTGATAATTTTTGCAGCTTACAAAACTTTGCTGGTTGATTATTTTAAAATACATAAATTAAGTAGTGGTAGTGTGGGCGATGCCTACAGCAGGCTGCGCCAACGCACCAAAATTGATTTAGTTTATGGGGCTTGCTGCAAATGAGTTTGTCCTGGGTTTACAATATTCATGAGCAATGAAATGAGTCGTAATTAGAAGACTCTGCCTAACTTAGAATGGCTTAATGATATTTTTGAGGAGCCATATATTCGTGAGTATGCTGCTGGGAGCATGGATGCGAATATGGGTGCAGACAGATTTAAAGCTGTGCGATGTCTACGACGGGCTACGCCTACGCAGGAAGTATGGTGGATACATCAAGTAACTAGCGGCGTTAAACTGATCACAACTGAAAATATCCGCCAGTCCACTCCGATATCAATAGATAATAATGATTTGAAGGGAATAGGATCTTTAGCGTTTGGCATAATGGCATGAGTTTAAAGGCAGTTCTCTTTGATTTTAATGGTGTGATCATTAACGATGAGCCAATCCACCTGCAACTAATAGATGAGATTCTCATGGAAGAAAATCTCCAACCCCAACGCGTCGATGAGCGTCAAGCTTCTTTAGGACGCAGCGATCGCGCTTGTTTTGGGCAATTACTCGCAAATCGTGGTAGAGTGGGTAACGAAAACTATTTAACTCAGTTGCTGTACCGCAAAGCCCAAGCCTATGTGGTGGAACTAGAGAAAATAGAGAAACTGCCTTTATATCCAGGTGTAGAAGATTTAATATTTCAGGTGCGATCGCGTCATCTGAAACTAGGATTAGTCAGTGGCGCTTTTCGCAATGAAATAGAATTGGTACTCCAGCGAGCTAAACTAGCCGAACATTTTAAAATTATTGTTGCGGGTGATGACATCACCACCAGTAAACCAGAACCCGATGGTTATTTACTGGCAGTGAAACGTCTGAATCAAGAATATCCCGAATTGAATCTTCAACCACAAGAGTGTCTGGCAATTGAAGATACTCCAGCAGGTATAGAAGCGGCGAAGCGATCGCAGATGCAAGTTGTTGGTGTTGCAAATACTTACCCATTCCACATGCTCCAGCGCTGCTGTAACTGGACTGTTGATTATCTCAGTGATTTGGAACTCGAACGGGTGCAAAAAGTTTATTCCCAAAAACAGCCTCAACCATCGGTAACTGAATGTTAGAATAATCTATGGTGATAATGTCTGAAATTAATGAGTAATAGTACTCGTGACTTAGCACCGATTAAGGGGAATTAGCTCAGTTGGTAGAGTGCTGCGATCGCACCGCAGAGGCCATCGGTTCAAATCCGTTATTCTCCATTTGTTTATAAACTAAAAATTGCGCCATTTTTCGCTAACCACTCTTTTCTATCCACGCAGTCAGGTAAGATTCGCTCTACCCTGTCCCAAAAATCTCTATTGTGGTTGGGTTGAACTAAGTGAACCATTTCATGCACTACCACATATTCAATCATGGAACTAGGAAGCAAAGCAACCCGCCAGTGGAAATAAATATCACCTTTTGGATTACATGAACCCCAACGATTACCGAGTTCACGGATTTGCATCGAAGTCGGTGCTTTGCCGATTCTGTTAATAAAAGATGTAATAATTAATTCTAAATGTTGTTGAAGATGACCGCGATACCACTGAATAAATAAATCTCGACCTTGGTCTTGATGCGATCGCAAAAGTTCAAAGTGTCCTTGGTAAAGTCTTAGGGGGTTGTCTGCGGTGTCTACTAATTTCAGGCGATAGCTACGTCCTAAATAGTGGAAGCCTTCGCCTGGTAAATAAGTTTTTTGTTCACTTGGGGGTTTGATAGCTGCTTTTTTGAGGAGTTTGCTGTAAATCCAGAAGCGGCGTTGTTCGATAATTTGTCCTAGTTTTTCTACAGGGACTTGGGGTGGTGTTGTGATGATTAGTTTACCGTCGGGTTCGATGGTAATTTCAACTGTGCGACGACGCGGACTTTCGCGCAGTTCAAAGGAAAGTTCGCCAACATTAATGGTTTTCATCGCCCTCGATTTGCATCGTGTCGTTCGGCTAATTGGGTGATTTGGTCTGCTAAACCATCCAGTTTACTATCTGGGAAGACATTTAAATCTTCTAATTTCAGCCAGATATTTTTGCAGAGGTTTTCCCTGGCTACCAAGTCGTTCCAGAAGCCGATTACATAACTTTGGTTGTAGATAAAGTCTACCAGTTCGGTGGTAAAGATTTGTAGTTGGGTAGCAATTTCGGGTGTTGATGACTCTAAGGTATCGATGAGAGCATTGAAGAAAGGGCGAATTCGGGCTGATGGTTGATTTCCGCTAACTTCGGTTTGTTCGGCTCGGACTTTTTGCGCTAGATTTAAAAATTCTGTAGCGATCGCATTCCAATCTGCATCCAAACATTGTAAGATGTCTTCTAGTTTATCGCTGAGGTTGCGATAATAAACTGGGTCATCATCTAGATGGGTGCGGATGTGATAACGGATGGCGTGTTCCATTTGGGCTGCACGAGTTTGGACAGAATGTCTTTGTTGTACCCGTTGCTCAAAGTCTAGGTCAAGGATATTTACTGGTGAGACTTTCAGGTTAATCCCCTGAGATTGGATGTGTTGGTCTATCAGCGCTTGAACTTTTTCTTTAGCATCTTCTGGGCGTTCATCTCGGAAAACATCATCGACTAATTTCTTTAATTCTCCCAATTTTTTCGCATCCTTCAGGTAGCGCAAAGCTTGGGGACGAGGTAAAAAGGCATCCATTGCTTGCAGAAACTCCCGCAGCAGTTGATAGAATTCTGCACGCGATTGCTCATCATGATTTAGGATATTTACACAAGCTTCTTGGTCATCGTAAATATTTAAGTTGCGTTCTTGCCAAAAGTTCATTACCCGTTGATAAGCTCGGTCTAGTTTGGGTAGTTCTTCTTGGATATCAAACCAAGCACCATCGACATCTTCTTGGTCGTAGACACTCATTGCGGCGGCGATGTCGATACCGTAATAGTCTACAATTAAACCGTAGTCTTTACCTTCGGTGGTGCGGTTGGTACGAGCGATCGCTTGTAATAAATCATGTTCTACTAAGCTGCGGTCTACATATAGCACTTGTTCTAAAGGTGCGTCGAAGCCTACGAGTAGTTTATTATTCACAATTAAAAAAGCTAAACCGTCTTCATCTAAGTTTTTCCAGAAACGGTTTTTGTAGATGGTATGGTTATTTTCAATCCGTCCATTGTTTCCAGGCTTGGGGGTCTTGTTTGCTGTTGGCGGAGATAATCGCCGCAAATTCTAAACGCTTGATGGTATCGAGGTAAAGATAAGCTTGTACGAGGGTGCGGTATTCGGGAGGTGCTGATTCTAATTTCAGACTTTGCAAAATAACGGCATTTGATTCTAATTCTTGAATCAGTTCGTCTTTGGCTGCGGTAAGATATTGCTGGTACAAAACGCAAGCATGGCGATCGCTTGCTGCTACCTGAGCTTTAAATTTACCCTGCATGATCCGGGTGACATAGTGCCGTAAGATATGCCTAGCCTTGTCCTTCATCAGTTCTTTGGAGTTGAGGACGTTTTTCTTACCAACGTATTTGGATTTAATCGCTGCGCGTTGTTCTGCGGTATAGTCTTGAAATAGCACCTCAAAAAGTTGGTCTAGGGTGTTGGCTCCTTTGACTGCTCCCATTGTTTCCAGCCCTTCGTAGAAAATGGGAACGGTGACATTATCTTTTTGAGAATCGCGGATACTGTAAATATCAATATAAGGATTTTCGTCATTAGCAAAGATGTCTTTTGTTTTCTTTTTCTTTGCTGAGATGATGGGAGTTCCTGTAAAACCAATTTTGGCGCAATTGGGTAAGGCTTTGGAAAGGTAAGCGTGAAGGGTGTTGCTGTGGGAACGGTGAGCTTCGTCAATTAATAGTAAAATGTTTTCTGAGGGATTGAGAGCATTGTTTAACTCCTCAATATCAGCGTATTCTTTCAATTCATTAATTTTGTTGAATTTCTGAACCATTCCAAAAACAATACCCGGCCCTGTTTGTCGCAGTTTCTTCGCTAAATCTTTGATGCTTGTTGCTACTTGCAGAGTTTGACCGGAAAGAGTTGCTGTTTGTTGAAGTTGTTCTTCTAAATCTGTGCGATCGGTAACGATGACAGCTTTAAACTGTTGAAGTTGGGGAATTGTCCGCAGTTTGCGGAGAATAAACACCATATCCAAGCTTTTACCAGAGCCTTGGTAGTGCCAGATAATACCGCCACGCTGGTCTTGGCTACCGTGTTGTGTTTTAGTTTTACCGTGTAGCAAGCGGTCAACGGCTTTGGATACGCCACGAAATTGTTGATAGCGCGGGACTATTTTGATGCGACGGTTGTGTTTGGTTGTGAACAGAATGTAGTGGCGCAGGATATCCAGCAAGTTGGCGGGGTGAAGCATTCCGGCGAACTCAGGTTAAATATATGTTTTAGCGATCTGCTGCTATGTTGCGCGCGAAGCTATCGCTCGTTTTTTATCTGACCTCACAAAATCGCGTTGCTCCCGTCATTGTTGCTACTGCGGTGTAGGCGTACTGGGACGCATAAGTATATAAGATTCGTCTACTAAAGTTCGGTAAACACCTTTGATATTGAGCGGTAGCCACTCCTCATACATTGCCAGATCACGGTATGTGTCAAGCCGGATTTCTTTCTCAAGAGTAGCGAGGTCTTTGCCAGCAAGAATGCCATCGCGCACGGCGTCATAAAGAGTTTCCAGATATTCGAGATACCGTCGCACGTCTTTTTTCTGACCAGTCTCGGCATGTCCGCCCACAAACACCTCAAAATCCATGTTCAGCACCGCTCGTGTGGAATCGATCATCCCTTGGATATCGTAACCTTGAAGATCTTTGTAGGGCATGCGGCCCAGCACAATCCAGTCCACCACATATAAAACTCTAGCGGGTTCAAACAACATGGAAATGGAGCCACGCCCGTTGTTTGTTCCGTGATAGCGCAGGTGTACCCGACTATCGCCGATAAAAAGCATCATATCGTCCTTGAAGACGAGGTTAGGAATGCGGGTCTGCGCTTTGGTGTGAATCAAATCCTCGCGCGCCAGTTGATGGGAGATAAAGTTGATGCCTGCGCCATCCAGAACTTCGCCCCCGTAGGTGTGATCCGGATGATTGTGGCTGTAGATTACATAATGAATCGGCTTGCCAAATCGTTGCGCCAATTCGCGTTTGAGCCAGGTAGCCGCTGCCTTATTGATCGGATCGGTCACTACGATTCCCGCCTCTGTCACCATGAAGACGGAGCAATAATTTCCAGCAGTCAGACGATAAATGTTGCCGCGAATCAGGTCAATGCGGTATTCCTGTGCCAGGACGGGATTTCCAGCAGTCATGCGATAAATGTTGCCGCGAATCAGGTCAATGCGGTATTCCTGTGCCAGGACGGGAGCGCATAGAAATAACAGTCCCAGCAAAATTCCAAATCCTTTAGCAATGTATTGTTTATTCATGAGTGATGGAAAGTTTATATACATCAGGCTCAACGCTCACCAAAACAGGCAAACCCAGGTTCTATTGTAACCTTTCACTCCCCCCCCATTTTAGTTGTAGGGTGTGTTGTCGCGCAGCGCAACGCACCGTCAGCCCCTTCTCTGCGAGACCCTACGCGAACGGGGAAGTCAAAAGTCAAAAGTCAACAATTCAAGGTGCGTTAGCCTACGGCATAACACACCCTACAAAGTTTTTATTATGCCAATGCATTGGCTTGTTATGCCAATTTGTTATTTCGGCGATCGCATTTGTTGCTTTGGCGATCGCATTTGTTGCTTTGGCGATCGCATTTGTTGCTTTGGCGATCGCATTTGTTGCTTTGGCGATCGCATTTGTTACTTCGGCGAACTCATTTGTTATTTCGGCGAACGCATTTGTTACTTTGGCGAACTCATTTGTTATTTCGGCGAACTCATTTGTTACTTCGGCGAACTCATTTGTTATTTCGGCGAACGCATTTGTTATTTCGGCATACGCACGAGTTACAGAATAACGGTTTACCTACCCTTCGTTGTAACAAAGTCATCGGGTCAAAACCGTGACTAGTAAACAATTCTTGCTTTGCATCCACCTCAGACTTGGGTACACCACCCAAAAGATGCGATCGCACATCTTGAGGTTCTGGCGGTGGAGTATCATCAGCATAGCGGCGAATATTACAGTTGTATTCGTAGTCAGCTAATTGTTGTTGAGTCACCACCGCCGCATAACCAGGAATCCCAGGATAATCGGCATTAGTTGTAAAATCTTCATAAGCCGAGACAATTTTTTCTATATGTTCAGGACGCAAAGAATTTTGAGCGCGTCCAGCCTGAAATTCAGCATCAGCGTTGATAAATAACACCTTACCTTGAGTCGCTTTTGGTTTTGCACCTTTGGGACGCATCACCAAAATACACGCCGGAATCCCTGTACCATAAAATAATTGTGGTGGTAAGCCAATCACTGCCTCTAAATTATCCTCTTCAATAAATAACTGGCGGATTTTCTTTTCTTCTCCACCGCGAAACAGTACCCCATGCGGCATTACTGTCGCCATAATTCCATCTTGCTTTAACACCGCCAGCATGTGCTGGGCAAACATCAAATCAGCTTTTCCACTTGTAGGGCAAAAAACACGGAATCGCTCTTTAAACTCCATATCATTATCTTTATTACCCCGGCTGTAGTTTTGCGAAAACGGTGGATTACTCAATATTCGGTCATAATGCTTTAAATTCCCGCCTTCTTTAATCGGCACCATCAAGGTATCGTCGTTCTGAAGCACAGCATTGGGGATTCCATGCAGCAATAAATTCATCTTGCAGATAGCCCAAACTCCCCCGTTATTGTCTTGTCCGTAGAGTCTCAAATCGCGGGAATTTCCACCGTGTTCTTCTATGTGCTGCTTAGATAAAATTAACATTCCCCCTGAACCCACACAGGGGTCATAAACCTCCATCCTTTCTTGGGGATTGACAATTCGCACCATTAATTTCACCACTCCACGGGGAGTATAAAATTCACCGCCCTTTTTACCAGCAGAGTCAGCAAAAAAATAAATTAAATACTCATAGGCTGCACCCAACAAATCGGGAAATTCTAAATCTTCATTCCGTAGCGATCGCTTGTCAAAATGTTCTATCATTTGGCGTAACTGCAAATCGCTTAACGTACTTTTGCCACCCACCTGCTTATTAAAATCAATATGCTCAAAAACATTCTGCAACACCGCCTGATTAGCATCAGCAAGTTTGTGTAGGGCAATATTAAGTTTATTGCCTATTTGTTGATGAAAGGTGTTAACTATAGTACTCCAACGAGATTCTAGTGGCACAAATAACGTATAAGCTTCTGTATTAGTTGGAACGTAGCGGTTAGGGTTGTTGGCCCTTTTCTTAGCGGCTTCTTCACTCTCCCCTTTATCCATAAACTCCCTGACAATTTGCTGATAGCGCACCTCAAAAACATCAGCAGCCCGCTTTAAGAACAACATCCCAAAGATAAATTCCTTATATTCAGAAGCGTCCATTTTGCCGCGCAAAATATCAGCCGCCGCAAATAAGTGACGTTCCAGTTTCGGAAGAGTGAGTTTTGCCATAACAGTAAAATCCCCTGCTTTTCATGCTCAATAATTTAGCTTTACTTCCTGAGTGTCACCACTAATTAACTTACCCTCTGTCTTTTTATAGACAATCATTCATAATACGAACTTGAATACAAAAATGGTATTTTACACCAGGCTGATTGGCTTTATAGACAAGATATAAAAAAACAAGAAAAACAATGCGAACTTTTGAAACGAACACAATTAGAGAGTCGTCAAGTTTAAATTGTTGGGTAAGCAAGTTTGTAGTAAGGACTTTACTCCTTATTAGACCTCTTGCATAAATCCTTGAATCACCCCTCCCCAACACATCGGGGAGGGGGCAGGATTTCAAGTTTCCCCCCTTTATAAGGGGGGATTAAGGGGGTCTATTCGACTTATGCAAGAGGTCTAATTTCTAGGCACTAAAGTGCTTACTACAAACCCTCAAAACTAGTACAATAAGGCGGAAATAAGCCAACCATTCCAAATCAACGAAACCCTTATGCTGTATTCATTTTTAATTTTTAATTTTTAATTTTTAATTTTTAATTCCGCCTTGCAGTACTAGCCTGATATGAAAAAAAGGAGCCTGACTCAGACTCCTTAATAAAAAATTAGTAATAAAATTGTGACTACTTAACAGTCACCTTACCGCCAGCTTCTTCGATCCGCTTCTTAGCATCTTCAGCAGCATCCTTAGCAATACCTTCTTTAACTGCCTTGGGTGCAGCTTCCACCAAGTCTTTCGCTTCTTTCAGACCCAAACCGGTCAATTCCCGGACAATCTTCAGCACGGCAATCTTCTTATCAGCTGGGACTGATTCGAGAACCACTTCAAACTCGGTTTGCTCAACAACTTCCTCAGCAGGAGCAGCACCACCACCACCAGGCATCATCATCATGCCGCCAACGGGTGCAGCAGCACTCACGCCAAAAGCTTCTTCAATTTGCTTGACTAACTCAGAAGCTTCCAGCAAAGAAAGGCTTTTTAGCTGTTCTAAAATTTGATCGGTTGTAGCAGACATTGATATAACTCCTGTAATTTTGATTATTTATTTAGCCATTAGTCATTGGTCTTTAACTATAGACTTTTGACTTTTGACTGATGAACCACGAAGTCTATTCAGCAGCAGTTTCGGCGCTGCTATCTTGTACAGCAGGGCTTTCGGTACTGCTATCTTGTACAGCAGCAGTTTCAGTATTGCTATCTTGTACAGCAGCGGTTTCAGTATTGCTATCTTGTACAGCAGCAGTTTCGGTGCTACCACCACTTTGCTCTTGGTCAGCCACAGCCTGCAAAGCACGAGCCAGTGAACCAGGAACTTCGTTGATACCCACAGCAATCTTGGTAGCCAAAGCGTTGATAGCCCCAGCAATTTGGGCTATGAGTTGTTCCTTAGATGGCAAGTCTCCCAGTACCTTGACATCCGGTTCTTTGAGTAGACGACCTTCCAGTACACCACCGCGAAGTTCTGTTTTCTTGGTGACTTTTTGGAATTCTTGGTATGCCTTAATTGCCGATGAAAAATCTTCTTTTACCAGCAAAAAGGCAGAAGCACCATTGAGCAATTCTGACAAAGGCTGCCATTTTTCATCATCTCTAATGGCAATGCCCATTAGGGTGTTCTTCGTCACCTTACAAACGGTGCCACTAGGACGCAGCCGCCGCCGTAAATCGGTAATTTCAGCAACTGTTAGCCCCTGATAGTCAATTACCAGGGCCAGAGTTGACTCACTCAAAGTTACTTTGAGGTCAGCTACTATCTCTTTTTTATTTTCTACTGTTCTACCCATTCCAATCTCACCTCCTTAAAATAATCGGGGAAGTGCCCTAGTTGTACGTTTCTTCTAAACCTGAACCCAAACAACAAACCCCAGCTGATATAGCCGGGGCTGAGTAGTAAGACTCCTAATGCCATAGTTACCACACCTTTATAGGTGGTAATTTTGACAATCAGAGTTTTAACCTCGGCAGGATATTAAGCTATTAGCACCTGCTGTCTCCGGCTTTACCTATTTAATTTAAAGTTAGGAGTAGAGACGCGATTAATCGCGTCTGTACGGGAGTTAGGAGTAGAGACGCGATTAATCGCGTCTGTACAGGAGTTAGGAATAAAATTCATAACTCATAACTCTTATTAACCTGCTTCGCTCAGTTTCAAATCTCGTAGGGCGGTGATATCAACTTTAATCGATGGCCCCATAGTGGCTGACACATAAAATGTGCGCCAATAACGACCTTTAGCTCCTGAAGGACGGTTACGGTCAATCGTCTCCTGTAATGCCTTTAGGTTGACTAACAAATCTTCAGGCGAGAAAGTTGCCTTACCAAACATAACATGAACAATACCAGTTCGATCGGCTCGGAATTCTAATTTACCAGCTTTAAATTCTGCGATCGCACTTGCTAAATCAAATGTCACGGTTCCACCCTTAGGCGATGGCATTAAACCACGTGGTCCAAGCAACTTACCCAGCTTTGCCACCTGTGGCATCACATCAGGTGTGGCAATCAGCTTGTCAAAATCCATCCTACCTTTCTGGATTTCGTCAATCAGTTCTTCTGAACCTACTATATCAGCACCAGCGTTGCTTGCTTCGTTTACCTTTTCGCCTCTGGCTATCACCGCCACCCGGATGATTTGTCCTGTACCTTTAGGCAGTCCTACCGTTGTCCGTAACTGTTGGTCTGTATACTTAGGGTCAATTCCCAGCCGGATATGCGCTTCAGCAGCTTCAGCAAATTTAGCTGTTGCTGTGTCTTTGAGAAGGGCTAAAGCCTCTAGGGGTTGATAGTCCTTATCTTCTACTTTTGCTTGCAGCGTCTGCAAACGACGCGATATTTTCACCATTTTTTTCTCCTGGGGTAATTCCGAAGCTTCGCCTCTCCCCCGATACAATTTTGGATTTTAGAGTAGGAAGTTAAAAGTGAGGAATGAGGAGTTACTAATTTAAAATTCATAACTCTGCCAATTTTAGATTTTTAATTTTGGATTTTGGATTAAAAAAAATTTAAAATCTAAAATCTAAAATCCAAAATTGAATGACTCATAACTCATAACTTTTTTAATCTGTGACTGTTATACCCATATTCTTAGCCGTTCCTCCCACAATCTTCATTGCCGCGTCTATGTCGTTGGCATTCAGATCGGGGAGTTTCGTTTGGGCTATTTCTTGCAATTGTGCTTTGGTAATTGACCCAACCTTCTTTTTGTTGGGTTCATTCGAGCCTTTTTCAACTTTCGCCGCCTTCCGAATCAGCACTGAGGCTGGTGGCGTCTTGAGTACAAATGTAAAACTCCGGTCTTCAAAAACCGAAATTTCTACAGGGATCACCATTCCAGCTTGATCTGCTGTTTTGGCGTTGTATTCTTTACAAAACATCATGATGTTGACGCCGTGTTGACCCAATGCGGGCCCGACTGGCGGTGCTGGATTGGCTTTTCCAGCATTCAGGGCCAGTTTAATGACCGCTACTATTTTCTTCGCCATTTGTATTTAGCTCTGTTTCTCTACCTGATTAAATTCCAATTCTACTGGTGTATCCCTGCCGAAAATTGACAGTAAGGCTTTGAGCTTACTCCGCTCTGGAGAGACTTCAATCACCTCGCCTTCAAAGTCTTTAAATGGACCAGAAAGCACCATTATCTTATCACCAGTAGCCATGTCAATTTTGACAACAGCTTCCTGTTCGCTGGTTTGTTTGAATATACGTTCGACTTCTGAAGAACTCAGTGGTATGGGGTTGACATGACCGCGACCCTTACTACTACCACGTTTTTGTTCTGCACCAACAAAATTAATTACATGGGAGGTGTTTCGTACCACCTGCCAGGTATCATCATCCATCATCATCCGCACCAGCACATAGCCAGGGAAAACTTTTTCTTCTGTATGCTGGCGACTGCCATCTTTGCGGATTTTCACCGCTGGCGTTTGCGGAATTTCTACCTGGACAATTTTGTCAGCTACATCAAAAGTTTGAATACGTTGCTCTAAGTTAGTCTTTACACGCTTTTCACAGCCTGAGGCTACTTGCACTGCATACCAGCGTGCTTCTTTTGACGCTGCTTCTGCTGTTTCTCCTGTTTCCTCCGACTGCAACGTGGAGTTGCGAGGTTCGTCTGTTGCAAAAGTCATCAGAACACCTGTTTTGCTGCCCAACCAAACAATCCATCAACCAAGTATATCAAAGATGCGGAGAGTGCCACCATTAACAACACAGCGGCGGATTCGCTCACTATTTGTTTCCGACTGGGCCAGACTACTTTCTCAAGTTCTTCTTTGATTCCCTGTATGAACTTGCCCAAGCTAAACCCATTTGTGGTTTCTGGCAATTCTGCTTCACTTTTTTTGACCACGACCCTTTATCCCCCCGTTTGTCACTCAATTTTGGATTTTGGATTTTAGATTTACCCCATACCTTAAGGCAAAGGCGCTTAATTTTAGATTTTGGGTTGTCGATTTTAGATTTATTCTCAATCTAAAATCGGCAGATTTTGTCTTTTTAATCCAAAATCTAAAATCTAAAATTCGATGATCCCAGTTTGCAGTTTCGACTCTATTTCACTTAACTGAAAGCAAAACAACTGCAAATACAATAATAAGTTTACCCGAAATTATTATCGCTAACTGCTATATTAGCAGCTGCGTAATTATTTCGGGCTTTGTTTTTTGCTCTTAAGCGCGCCCTGGAGGACTTGAACCCCCGACATCAGGTTTTGGAGACCTGCGTTCTACCAACTGAACTAAGAGCGCACAAGCTGTTTTTGATTCAGTCATTGCGCTGAACTAAATTTCAGTTTAACGCAATATGCGATTTATATCATATCTCAATTTTGCCCTTGGGAACAAGTCAGCGGCAGATGCCGCTTGAGGCTTGAGTCTCCCATAATGATTGAAGGAGGAATCACAAAGGGCGGTCAAACCGTTGCTTGATCCGGGTTGCCTTACCTACGCGATCGCGGAGATAATACAGTTTAGCACGGCGAACCTTACCGCGACGTAATACCTTGATGCTGTCAATCCGGGGAGAATGCAACAGAAACACCCGCTCAACGCCCACACCTTGAAAAACCTTACGGACTGTAATAGTTTCGTTGATGCCACCATTGCGCTTGGCAATAACTACTCCCTCGTAGGGTTGTACACGGTACTTTTCGCCTTCCTTGATTTTCACTCCCACTTTTACTGTGTCGCCCACATAAATGTCGGGCAGATTCGATTTTTTCTGTTCCGCTTCAATGGAGCGGATAATCTCTTGAGCGTTCATAGTCTTTCCGTCTGCTTACAAAAAACTCCCAATCATCAATCATAAATCGATAATCCTATTTCAGTCTACTTGTTGTGATTGATAATTTTACTGATACAACAGCCTAGAGATCAAAGCTATATTGCAGAATGCTGTACCACAAGGGTGAAATTTATGAAATTTAGCGTCGTCATCAGTACTTATAATCGCTTGAACTTGCTGCAAAGGGCAATTGACTCGGCTCGTAACCAAACAATCGAGTGCGAGGTGGTTGTTGCTGACGACTGTTCATCTGATGACACCCAAACATATCTCAAAAGCTTAGGGGACAAGGTTGTTTACCATCGGAACGAAGTGAACCTTGGTCATGCAGCAACTGTAAATGCTGGAGTTGCCAAAGCTAGCGGCGACTGGATTAAGTTTTTAGATGATGACGACTATTTAGCGCCCAACTGCATAGAAGAGATGGCTAAGGCGATCGCACTTCGTCCCGATGCTGTAATCTGCTCTTGTGTGGCGGCTCAGGTGGATGGCAATGAAGTTGAACTCAGTCGCACCCCGCAAGTTGGCCCCGGATTAGCTTTTTATGTTCCACAAGCCGATATTCACTACGGTATGCTCTTAGAGCTTGTACCTTTTGGCACACCTGTACAAGTAGCTTGTCAGCGTGATGCTTTCCTGCAAACTGGTGGTTGGGACTCCACACTCGATGCTAACTGTGATGACATCGATTCCTGGATTCGGATTGCTCAGTTTGGTGATGCTATTTTCTTCAACCAATGTCTTGCTTACCGCACTATTTGGCCGGGTGCATATAATCAAAAGTTTTCTTTGTCTCGGCGGTTGGCGACAAATATTTTGATGAAGGAGAAAATTTACGCCTTGGTAAATGACCAACATCGCTCAAAGATTCCCGTCTTTCAGGATATAAAAAATTACCTGAAACTCCATTGGATTTTAGTAGCACTGAAGCAAAAAAATATCAAAAGTTTTTTTTCAATGATAGATCCGTCTGTACTTTCTCCTCAGTCTTGGAAATTTTTGCTAACTGCTGTCTCATCACGCCGCTCTCAAGGACAAAATTCTGAGGTTCGTAAACTTGTATTGATTGAGTCCTAACTTTTTAAGCATTGATAAACATTTGATTATCAGAGAATATTATGCCTGAAGAAAAAGTATATTTAGAGCTTTCAGAAAGTTATAAATACACAGCCAAAATCAGAGCGATCGCTGTGTTGAATGGTATTCATATATCTGCTGTGCTGTAGTAAAGTCCGATGCCAGGGTATTAGCTTATGCTGGTCATAGCCATTGGGGAATACAAAATAAGGCTATAGAGACTGAAATAGCAGATTCAGTCTTCAGAATTTTGGAGTTTTACCCCGATTTATCGAGCCGTTACTGAATAAGTCTTTAAGCTAAGTAACTGGTTATAAGCGCTCTTAGTCAGTAGCAAGTGGTCAATTTCACGTGCTACTGACTACTCTTGAGTTGTCGCTGAAGACCTGAATAATTATGTTGATTTACACCCAGTTACTTATCTTGATTTTTTATACATATCTCAAAGATTATGCGAATCATACATATTTTAAACCACGTTCAAGAAATAGGTAACGGTATTGTGAATGTGGCTGTGGATCTGGCTTGTTTACAGGCAAAATCTGGTCATGAGGTAGCGGTTATTTCTGCTGGTGGTGAATATGAGAAATTACTAAAGATGTATGGTGTCAAACACTACCAATTAGACCAAGCTAGGAAACCGATAAATATTATCAAAGCAGCTGGGCGTTATCGAGCGATCGCAGCAGAATTTCAGCCGGATATCGTTCATGCACATATGATGACGGGAGTCATCCTAGCACGCATTTTTAAAGGGCACAAATATGCTTTAGTTTCCACAGTCCACAACGAATTTCAGCGTTCTAGCCTGCTGATGGGTTTAGCTGACAGGGTAATTGCCGTTAGCAAAGCTGTACGAATATCTATGGCAAGGCGTGGTATTTTAGAAAACAAGTTGCGGGTAGTATGCAATGGAACTTTGGGTAGTCCTCGCACCCGACAAATACAAGATTATCAACCTTTAGCGTTACAGCGTCCAGCGATCGCTACCGTAGCCGGGATGTATCAACGCAAGGGAATCAGTGAGTTAATCGCTGCCTTTGAACAAATTGCTTTAGATTTTCCCCAAGCGCACCTTTATTTAGTAGGAAATGGCCCTGATAAACGGCTATTTGAAGCACAAGCACAAGCAACTTCTGTAAAAGAACGCATTCATTTTGAAGGCTTCCAGCCGGAACCTCAACGCTATCTCATATCTTGTGACATATTTGTGTTGGCTTCTCACCGTGACCCTTGCCCTCTGGTACTTTCGGAAGCTAGGGAAGCTGGAACTGCGATTATTGGCACTCAGGTAGACGGGATTCCTGAAGCTTTGGACAATGGGCAAGCAGGACTTTTAGTGCCAGCCAAAGATAGTAATGCTTTGGCTGGAGTTTTAGTGCAATTACTGAGTAATGCCGATATGTTGCACGAATGGAAACAACGGGCAAATCACAACCTAGAGTGGCTGAGTGTTGCTCGCGTTCATCAGGAAACACTGGCGGTGTATCGTGAATTAATTACACAGTGAGAGCGTTAACAATGTAGCGATCGCTTTAGTTTTAAAGCTACGCCTAAAGCACCAAAGAGCAGTACACTCAAAACGCTAGTTGATTCAGGAACAGCAGTATAATAACTAGCCACTCTGATCGGGCCATCTTTATCCGCTTTCTCTGGTGGCACTGATGGAATGATTCCAGCACCTGGCGCTAGATTGGGCAGGGTAGCAAATGGATTGTAAAACAGGGTTCCGTTTGGGATTACGCCACCACTAAAAGTGATGATGTTATCTTTGATGGTAACGTCTGTAAAAATATTCTTTAGTTCAGGATTATTGGAGTAACCAATCTTGCCATCTCCATTAACATCTCCCCATTGCACTGGTTCATTATCAAATGGTGGAGTAGAATTCTGATTACTATAGGACAGCGTTTTTAAATCAAAGACCAAGCTATTTATATCGTATCCGGTGGCATTGAGAAAGTTATTAGCTACATCTGGGACACCATATTCTACTATTTGCCCTGGTTGATATTCTGGCCCAAGGGTTCTTGGCTTTTTCGTGTCGAGTATGTCTTGATTTTTAGTCGTCACAATCGGTTCTACCAAGATGAAGGCTCTTGCTGGTGTCAAAGAAAAAAAACTAATTCCTGCTGCTCCTAGAACAGACAAGGCTATTTTGGTTGCTATTGTAGTCATATTTGTGTCCTCTTCATATTGATTGAGAGAATGCGATACCGCATAGGTTAAATCAAACAGCAAAACTCACTTTGAAGCTGCTATCTACCTACTGGATAAATAGGGGTCAATATGTGCCTGTTTACTGAGTTTAGATTTACTCATAGGTTGATTTATAAAGCAATTCTTGTAATGCTTTATCACTATAACTAGTAATTTCACGCAATCTTTATAAAAAGTCTAAATTAGAACTTATGTGTTGACAGATTGGGCAATATGTGAAGTTAAAAAATTGGTGAAATGGGGGAACAGGTGAAAAAGAGAATTTATTTTACAACTATTGCAGCGATCGCCGTCTTTGGTGCTGGTCTAGTTACTGGAAACAATACAACCAATTCCTTTGCACAAAGTACCGAAAAAGTATCTGCAAGTACTGAAATGATTGAGGGTTTGACAGTTACAAGAATAGAGGCGAATATTATTGTACCAAAAGATATAGAGGATTTAATTGCAAAATCAGATATTATCGCTATAGGAAAACCAACGCAATCGATCACGGAAAGTACACCTTTGATTCAACGTGATTTTGAGGGTTACGTTACTGAAGCGATCTCCCAAACTGAATTTAAAGTACAACGTGTGCTGAAAGGTGCGTCATATTCTGACACGCTATTGATCGGACAACAAGCAGCTATAGTTGCAGACAGAATCACCGGTAAAAGTTTCCTTCAGGTCTTTTACGATTACCAACCGCTAGTCAAGAATGCGAAATACATTCTTTTCCTTAAGAAAGGTTTGAATGGTAGTCCATTGTATTTTCCTGTAGGGGTTTATTATGGCAAATTCAATATTGATGGCACAGACCAAGCTGAAAATAAAATAGAAAATTCAGATTTCAAGTTGATCCGAAAGGATGTGATTGAGAGATTTAAGAAGATTATAGACGAGACATCAGCTAGTTAATGATGCAACGCCGCTTTACTTTACAGCAAATAAATGGCTTGGCATTGTTTAAATAAGCTGTTCCTCCATTTCCCCGAATACGGTGTACACAATACAGTTTATCGAATAGCCCAAAGAAACCTCACCCTGGTTCTGCTACGCAAAACCTGTCCCTCTCCTTAGTAAGGAGAGGGATGTCTGTCAGGACAGGGTGAGGTTTTTGTTTTGGGTAATTCGATAAATTCTGTACACTGTTTTTGCGTTAATCCTGATCAGGAATTCAGATAAATTTTTTCGTAAATCCACGCAATCGGCTTAACACTGGCTTCGCCCAATTCCCACCTAGCAAATCGTGCAGCAGGATATAAAAACAGGGGATGATAAATAATGTCAGCATTGTTGCGATCGCCATCCCAAAGAAAACTACAATTCCTAAAGGCTGCAAAAATTCAGAACCTTCGCCAATGCCCAACGCCAAAGGAAACAGTCCCAAAATAGTGGTGACTGTGGTCATGATAATTGGGCGCAAGCGTTGAGGAGCTGCTTTCATAATTGCAATTTGGCGAGTACAACCTTCTTCATCGCGAATTTGGTTTGCCAGTTCTACCATTAGAATCCCTGCGTTCACCACAATTCCCACCAGCAGCACAACGCCAACAATTACAGTTGCACCAATTGCTGTTTTGGTAATGTAAAGTCCAAAAATTCCCCCAGCTAACGCCAGTGGTACGGTGAACATAATTACCAATGGGTCAATTAGCGAATTGTATTGCACCGCCATGACTACAAAGATTAAGAACGTTGCCAACGCCCCCAAAGTTTTTAAAGCATCTTGAAGTTGCTGATTAGTTTCTTGGGCAGAACTAGGGACAATTGAAACCCCATCAGGTAAGTCTACATCTTTGAGTACCTCGTTGACTTCTGCGATCGCTTCACCAAGACTAGCTCCCTCGCTGAGATTACCTGCCACAATAAAAGCTTGGCGCTGATTAATCCTTTGCACCTCACCAGGCGCTTGACCTTCTTGAATGTCCGCAACATCTGAAAGGCGGATTAGGTGATTGTTTTCTGTAAATAGCGGTAATTGCTCTAGCTGCGAAGGACGCTGAATAGCTTGTTTATTTAGCTGCACCCGCACATCAACTAAACGATTACCGCGTTGAATTTGCGTCGGAACTGAACCTTCAATTGCTGTTTGAACTGTTGCACCAATTTGCCCGGCGCTCAACCCTAAAGCCGAAACCCTTTCCCAGTCGGGGCGAATTTGGATTTCCGGTTGTCGGGGGTCGGCATCTGGTCGGAATGTTGCTAATTTTGCCCTTTCCTGCAATGCTTGCAGCACTTGCGCCCCTGCTTTGGTTAAATTTTCTTCATTCTCACCTTGCAGAATCACGTCAACTTCTGACCCTTGCACTGGAGAATTACTCAAGATTAAACCCCGCACCTGACCAGGATTGAGGCGCAGCAGAATTCCTGCTAAGTTAAGTTTGTTAAATTCCTGAGTTACTTTTTTGACGAAGGCTTCGACATCTGTGCCTGGTTTGAGATTGATGGTGCTGCTGGCACGTAAAGGATTTTCTGTAGTATTGCTGCCAAATAAATTACCACCCACAGTTGTGAAAGCAGACTCGGTTTCTGGTTGTTTGAGCAAAATGTCATCGACAATTTGCATAACTTTTTCAGAAGTTGCTAAAGGTGTACCGGGAGGAAACTGCGCTCTCAAGTTAGCTTGACCAGTACTGATGCGGGGTAGAATTTCCTGGGGAATTTGACCAAACATAAAGAAGCTGCTACCACCTAAAATTACCAAAGCAGCGGTAACTACGAAGAGCCGATAGCGTAAAACTCTGGTTAAGAAGTTACCGTATCCCCGTGTAGCATCTTCAAATCGGTGATTAAACTGTCTAAGCAGCCAAAATTCGCTGATCCGACTAGACCAGGGAATTCCCAAGAGTCGAGAAGATAGCATCGGCACTATTGTGATCGCGACGACAAGCGATGCTGCTACTGCGAAGCTAATTGTCAGAATCAGTTCATTAAATAGCAGGGCAATAAAGCCGCCAATTAAGAGAAATGGCACTACAGAAACTAAGTTGGCACCTGTAGCAGCAACTAAAGCAGATTCTACTTCTTGGGAAGCAGCGATCGCACTGTCAATAAAGAATTTTGAATTTCTCCCCTTCTCCTCTTCTCTTCTCTGTCTCTGATTGGGAGTCATCCCAGCTTTTTCGGAAATGTTCTCTAGGATCACAACCGATGTATCAATTGCTTGACCGACTCCTAATGTCAGACCTGCCAAACTGAATACATTCAAAGTCAAGCCAAAGATTTTCATCATAGCGATCGCTGCCAGAGTACATAGCGGAATCGTCAAACTGATAATCAATGTTTGCCTGAATGATCCCAAAAATAACAACACTGCTGCTGCTGCTAATAATGCCCCAGAAATCCCCGAAAAGATGACATCATTTAAAGAATTGCGGATGAAGAGAGATTCATCTGTGGTGGGACTCAAAGTCATGTCTGCTGGAATTAAACCCGATTGTCGTAATTGTTCAATTCGCCGCTTCACAGCATCTACAACTGTGATTGTATTGGCCTCAGGCTGCTTTTGAACTGAAAATTTCACCGCAGGCTGACGGTTGAGGTAAACAAATAGTCGCTGGTCTTCTGTATCATCAATTACCTCCGCAAAATCTCGCAAATAAACGCGCCGGGGAGGAACTGGGGTAGTAGTGGTATTAGTGGTAGTAGTAGTATTCGCGGTAGCAGGGGAAGCGGAGGAAACTTCCAAGGAAAGGTTTTCAATTTCCCTGGCATTTTGGAAACGTCCTACAGTCCGAGTCAATGGCTCAGAATTTTGCCCCAGAATCCGACCACCAGAAGTATCTTGGTTACGGGCTGTTAATTCATTTAATACATCATTTAACCCCACACCCAAAGCTTGCAATCGGTTTAAGTCAACAAGCACTCGTACTTCTTCCTCAGCACCACCAGATACATCAACTGCGGCGACTCCTGGTACAACACTGAGTTCACGTGTTAACTCTTCATCAGCAAATACGCGTAAATCTTTACCTGGCAACGAGGCAGATGTCAACGCCAATTCATAAACCGGCAATTGGGAGGGATCGACTTTAAATAAGCGCGGCTCCTCTATCGTATCTGGCAGTTGTCCTCGACCTCGGTTAAAAGCAGCAGTAGCATCGTTTAGGGCTTGGTCAATATCGCCCCCTGGTTGAAAGTATAAATCGAGGCTTACTTGTCCTTCACGGGTGCGGGAGAAAACTTGCACTACATTCTCGGTTGCCGATAAAGCTTCTTCCAAGGGTCTGGTGATTTCATCTACTGCTACTTCTGGGGAAATACCAGGCGCTTCTAGCCGAACCCCAATTCGGGGATAGGTAATTGACGGTAGGAGATCGACTTGGATAGTTGTGAGAAAAAATACCCCTATGACAATTACTGCCACAGTGAGCATGAGTGTACCAATGTGTTGGCGGATAGCGATCGCACTAAGGCTAAATCCGCCATTGCCATTATTATTATTTACCTGTTGCATGATCCTAAGTGATAAGTGCTAAGTGCTGACTACTGAGTACTTCTTTCATTGGTGGTCAGTGCAAATTAAAGGGTTTAAATCCCCTTATGTAACTCTCTTCTCTACGAAACGCGGCGCGAACAATTTTGAATTTTGAATTTTGAATTTTGAATTGTTATTGCTCACCCTACTATTGCTTTTCTGAAAGAATTGAAAGACTTACAGTGTCACCTTCTTTTAACGGCTTACCACTACGAACAACATAGCGTTCTCCCGCTTGCAAACCGGATAAAATTTCCACTCTCCCATCAGCCCTTTTTCCCAACATTACGGCTCGTGCTGTTACCTGGGTTTTGCCTTCTGTGTCTTTGAGGACAAATATTGCTCCACTTTGGTCTTGTGACTTTGCCTCTGTTATACCAGATGTGTTAGATGGAGAAGAGTCCTGCCTTACATTTGTTTGCGTCTCCCCTGTGCCCTTGGAGTTGTTATTGCCTGCTTTTTGAATAGCTGTTTGCGGCACTACAACCCGCTGTTGTGTCTGGTTTTCAAAATTGACTCGCGCCAGCAGTCCACTGCCAATCTTGCCTTGAGTGTTGGGAATCACTACCTCTACAGGTATCAAGCGAGCTGTGGCATCGGCTGCTGGAGAAATGCGCGTAACTCTGCCAATTAATGCTTGATCCGGGAAGGCATCTAAGCGCACTTGTACAGACTGCCCAACCTGAATTTGTGCCAGTTCTAATTCCGAAACTTGGACGACAACTTTAACCGTTTTAAAATCGCCAATTTTCAAAACTTCATTACCTGCTTGCAGAAGATTGCCAGGTTCTGTCACCTTTTGTGTGACTACGCCAGTGATGGGGGATTTGAGTTGAGCGTAAGACCTGCGTTCTTTGGTTTGGGCAACTAATGCCTGTTGGGCCAATACTCTGCCTTGAGCAGCAGCGACGGCTTGCTGTTCTGTACGGACTTGTTCTTGAGCTGCCCGTAGTGCCTGAGCGGCTGTTTGCGCCTGGGTACGTGCTCGTTGAGCGACTTGTTCAGCGATCGCTCCGGCTTTGAATAGATTTTGTTGGCGTTGTGAGTCTGCCTGAGCTTGTACCACTTCTAGCCGGGCCCGTTCAACGTCTGCACGGGCATTGCTTACCTGATTGGTTGCCCTCGCTACTTCTGATTTGAGGGCTGCTAGTTCTGCTTCTGCTTGCTTTAATTCGGTCAAAAGTATGGCATCGTCTAACTGCCCGATGTTTTGTCCAAGCTTTACCGGATCGCCCACATCTAAGTTCAAAGCCAATAACCGGGCTTCTACCTGCGATCGCACTGATATAATCCGAAAGGGTATTGTATTACCTGTATATTCTGGTTGTTTTTGCAGCAAATCAGTTCGAGCGATCGCCACATCTACAGCCGTTGCACCACTACCAGGACTTTGAGATTCTGCATCAGCCGATTCCTTGGGTAGTGATCCACAATTCGCCATCAGCAGTCCTATGCCCAGCAAACAGGGAATCAATAATATTGATGCAAAAGGGGAAGACACCTTTGTGTGAACGCTACTCTTTACATCTGCGACAGCCAGATCAGTCTTCACAACTGAATCTAACAGGGTATTAATTACCTGGTTAGCGGCTGCGAAAGGTGAGATTTTCGCCTGCTTTTGCGGCTTATTTCTGTCCAAAATCATTTATTTTTCTTTTATTTGGTGAGCTTTTGGGATTAAACAGCCGTGCATTACCAAGTAATTTTGAGACATTATGACCAATGAAAAGCGGCGAGAGTCAATTAACTATCTTCTTGCAGAATTATGTATCAAAAATTACTTTTTATCTCAAAAAATTCTCACCACTTTAACTCGTTACATCGAGGAGGCAATTTTTTCGCTGACGATGCAATTATTAATTTAGTATAAATACTTTTAAATTTTTTGCAATCTGCCCTTAGTAGAAGACTTGCGTTTCCTGAAGATATCGGACTTTTATGCCCCTACTTTTAAAATGGGCAGTATCAAATAACTATACTTATGCTTACATAGCAAAATTTAACTATAGCAAAATGCCTAGTAATTTTTACGCTTGATCTAATATATTAAGAATAGTAAAGATAAATTGCTTTTCTTGACGCTGTAATATTTAGATCAAGCAATTGCATATATAGCAAAGAAAAGACCGATATCTACTACAGCCACAAATCTTAAATGAGGAAAGTTACGAGTGACATCATTATTAAAAATTGTCCAAACTACAGATGAATCCCAGATTTCGGAATTTTTCCAGGAATCAGTGGGTAAGTGGCGATCGCAACGACGCTATTACACCTTACCTCAGGGAGAAACCAAGGAGATGGAGAGTATAGTTACGATCAATTTTCTAGAGCAGGGCTGTGATCAATTGCAAAAGCTAGCTCAGATGCACGATTTGCCTGATACAGTCAGTTTGATCTGTGGTGCAGCAGTTACATGGGAAAGTACGGATGTGGCCAAGGCCAGGAAAGAGTCGCAAGGTTCAACGATATTTGGGGCTATGGGAAACATTTTGTATCGCGATCGCGGTTTTGCCATATCCAAACCAGTCACCGCCCAGTATTATTTCTCCAACCCGAAAACACTGTGTTTGCGAACTGAATACAACGGTTCAGTGTTTGAAGAAGAGTTAAAACTAATTGGCAGCAAATACCGCACCAGACAGACCATCATCTCCCGTGCTGGTGAGCAGTTGATGATTGGTCAATATTTAGAAAAGAGAGTGGAGGATTAGTTTATCGGGTGGGTGTGGCTGGCAGCTACAGCTTCACCCGTTTTGGTACTACCCAGCACTTAGCTCTTAACTGCTATATAACTTTTTATAACATTTTGTCAAACTTTACTCTAGAAAATTAGTTGTCATGTCATCATGGGAAGTGAAATGAGAATTAATTCGGCGACAGTGTTTGTTTTTAGTATTGACAGGCTTTTTCCTCTTGGTATTACAGACTTCTCTCCGAAATCTAAATCTCTACAAACTTATGATTTTGGAGACATTTAATGTCAATTTACGTTGGTAACCTCTCCTATGAAGTTACACAAGATGCACTGAGTGCTGTTTTTGCAGAATATGGTTCTGTAAAACGTGTTCAGTTGCCTACTGACCGTGAAACAGGTCGTTTACGCGGCTTTGCTTTCGTGGAAATGAGTTCAGAAGATGAAGAAACAAAAGCCATTGAAGCTCTTGATGGGGCTGAATGGCTGGGTCGTGACCTGAAAGTAAATAAGGCCAAGCCCAGAGAAGACCGAGGTGGTTCCTTCGGTGGTGGTGGTAATCGTGGCGGTGGTGGCGGCGGCTACAACCGTGGCGGTGGTGGTCGCTACTAAGCTAAATAGGCGAAAGCAACTTAGTTGAATCTAGAAAAGGCTCAGGCAGCAATGCTTGAGCCTTTTTTATGCAAAACTTGAACTGTGAATAATTTTGGATAGTTATTAATTATACCGCGCCTATGATTCTCTAATCAGAATGTCCTGATGAAAAATCATTTTCCATCGATCATTGTTCAATTTCCAGATGGAACTTCGCAGCGAATGAACAGGCTGTTCCCCAGATATATATCTGACTATACATTACTAAAACAACCCCTGTTGCCAAAACTAAGGTTTTAAATTCTGTTATCGCTCTTTGAGTCAGGGATTCAATGGGTTCATTCTGCAAGCTGTTGATAATTTGCTGCTTATCAAAAACACGCCCTGAACTTCTGAACTCAATGAACTCCTCAGCAAGTAAGTCCATGACATCTTTAGCTGACTTTCGTACATCGGATTGAAGCAAACACTCCTCAAATTCACAAAGAAGCGATTCCTGTAAATCGTCTGCTTTCATCTACTTACTGGAGTTGATTAAACTTTTGATAAGACGGCTTGCAACCGTCTGATGCAACGGCGTTGTTAGGCTGTCTCGCCGTTTGCTGCTTGTGGCATTGACTCAATCAACGCCCTTAACACTTTATTGACCGATTCTGCTGTGGTGAAAACCTGAGCCACATCTTCATCTAAGACCACAACTGTTAATTGTTGGGTTCCACTACGGGCAGCAAAGCGATTGGGCTTTGCCTTATGATAATCAAAGCCATACTCAGCCTGAAGCTCGTCGTCAGAATTTTGCGATTTTTCTTCATGTATTTCGTTCATAATCTTCACGTTCCTTTCGAGTAGCTAGACGGGCGCTGATGATACGGATAGCATTGGAACGCTCAGTGAAGGAAATCAACAGCAAGAGATTTTGTTGAGAGTGACCAATAATGATTTCTCGCTGCTCATCTATAGAGTGCGCTTCATCATCAAAGATGACTGCCAGAGAATTGCCGAAGACAGTTTTGGCTTCTTCAAAGCTAACACCATGCTTCTTCAAATTTGCGGCTGCTTTTGATTTATCCCACTCGAACTCCATGACCAGATCATATCTGATTAACTATGCAGATTTGATAAAACTGCTCATCGATTAGGTGAACGATTGGCTGTAGGTTTACCACAACTGTATTCATTGAATATTACTGCGATCGCTCTGGTTAAAAGTTTTCAGGATTTATGGAGTTTTTGCAAAAAATCAAACCAGTAGTGCTGTATAATTTCCAGCCTTAAAACAAATTAGCCCTAAGCTCTAGCTTGGATCTTTTCAGTATTTCTAGATCAAGCAAGTGTTTTTTACTGTACAATAGTAATTAATCCCCTAATATAAGAATTTTTCTCTGGGGATTCAAACTAAACATAGGAGGAAATTTTGAAGAAAGACATTATAATGTCTTTTGCTTCATTGTTTGTGTTGGCTTACATATCTTTAAATGTAGCCAATACAGCAGCGCATACAGACTCGGCAGTAAAATCGGTAATTTCAGGAATTACACTTTTGAAACAAAAATGACAAAATGATTAGGCTACTGGTAATAGCTTTTTCAGTCATTTAATTATTCAAGCTCGTAAATTATGGAGTTCACGGGCTTTTTTTATTTATCTTATTTACATTCTAACTCACTAACTCATTTTTTAGTAATTTTAGTAATTTAGTTACAATTACCAAGCCCTTCGTTTTTATGGCGTTATCGCTGCCTGATTCTATGCGGAGTATTGTTAATTACATGGATTATTATAAGTTTCATAATTTTATTATAAAATATACTAAGATAAGTATATTTTTATTTCATACATTCAACAAGATCCGCTATCAGACATAATCTGATCCCTAGCAAGTATGCCCAAAATTAAAGTACCCCACCCCTAACCCCTCCCCGCAAGCGAGGAGGGGGATAATTGTACTAGCAAAAATCGGCTGGGGTCGGAAATTAGTCATGATTGATTAATAATGAGTTGCCGACTTGCGATGATGCACGGCTGTAACGCCATCTTGATTTAGCACTTTGCCACTCTCGACGGTTGCATAAACCAACCAATGATCGCCAGATTCCATCCGGTTTTGTACGGAACATTCTAGATATGCTAATGCATCGGTAAGTATGGGAGAACCGCTCTCAGTTTCTTGGGTGGCGACATCTGCAAATCGGTCTTGTGCTGGACCAAAGGGTTTGAGGAAGTGCTTCATCAACCCCAAGTGATCACCTTCTTTGAGGATATTGAGGACAAATTTATTGCCGGAGTGTGTCAGTGTTTCTACTGCGCGGTCTTTAGCTACAGCTATGGTTAAACCAGGGGGACTAAAGCTGGCTTGAGCCACCCAAGAGGCTAACATGGCACTGGAACGATCGCCTTCTTTTGCTGTGAGAACACAAAGAGAACCGACAATCCGACCAACTGCTTGTTCTACACTTGTTGCAGGTTGCCTTGGCGATCGCACTTTTCTAGCTTTCTTCAGTCCTTGGGCAAAGTCGGTTCCAGCTTCTTCACATAATTGTAAGGTGACATCGTTAGGTTTGAATTTTACGCGGATGGTGTCAAAGCCAAACCGATAGCCAGCGTCTTTCAATTTACCTTCGATTAAATCAACTGCTTCCCCACTCCAGCCAAAGGAACCAAAAACACCTGCGAGTTTATTGTTAGTAGCAGTGGATAATACAATTCCTAAAGCTGTTTGCACGGGTGTGGGTGCATGACCACCAAGGGTAGGAGAACCCATGATGAAACCGCCGGCTTTTTCCACAGCCGCCCGGATTTCTTCTGGTTCAGTAAATTCGCAGTTAATCGATTCTACAGCAACGCCAGCTTTTGTAATCCCACGAGCGATCGCTTGGGCTAATGTGGCTGTATTCCCGTAAGCTGATGCATAAATTAACGCTACTGTCAAGTCAGCAGATGTTTGTTGTTGACTCCATTCCCGATAAGCTTTGGTTAGTTCGATTAAGCCATAGCGTACCAAAGGCCCGTGTCCAGTGGCATACATTCTCACGGGAAAATCGGCAAGTTTATCTAGCGCTGTTTCAACTTGACGGGCATGGGGAGCCATTAGGCAATCAAAATAATAGCGCCGATCTTCGTTATATATTTCCCAGCCTTCATCAAATACCTGGTCACCGCAAACATGGGACCCAAATAACTTATCTGTATAGAGAATTTCTGTTTGCGGATCGTAGGTGCAAAGTTGATCTGCATAGCGGGGATTGGGGGTAGGAATAAATTGTAAATTATGCCCATTGCCCAAATCTAGAGTTTCTTCTCCCCGCATGACAAGAATTTGCAAATCTGGATTTTCCAACGCCCCACGTAAATTTTTTGCCCCCGGATTAGAACAAACAAAAGTGATTTGCGGGGCAATTTCTAGTAAAGCTTTTAAAGTCGCAACGCGGTTGGGGTTGACATGTCCCAAAATTACATAATCTAACTCTTCGACATGGAAACGCTGCTGCAAAGCTTCTAAATAAATTTCCGTAAAGGTTTCCCCTGGAGGGTCGATTATGGCGGTTTTCTCGCTTTCTATTAAATAAGAATTAGCAGTTGTACCTTTAGCAAGAGCATATTCAATTTCAAATCTCAGCCTAGACCAACTGCGCGATCGCAATATTCTTGTATCTGTAGCTATTGGATAAACTTGAACGTCACGGGGTTTATTTGTTGACATGGGGAGTAGGGAATGGGGAGTGGGGAATAAGAAGTAGGAATCACCACTCCCTATTCCCTTTTTTAATAATGCTTTACTACATGGCTTTTAGGGTAATGAGGAATTAAGAATTAGGAAATACCACTCCCTACTCCCCACTCCCCACTCCCTCTGTTAATAGTGGTTTCCGACTTTACGGTGATGCACAGCAGTTAAAGCATCTGGCTTAGAAACTCGTCCGGCGTAGACGGTGCTGTATACTGCCCAATGGTCGCCACAGTCCATTCTACTGACGACTTCGCACTCCATGTAGGCGAGGGCGTCGTTGAGGATGGGGGCACCATTTTCGGCTGGCTGGGTTCTCACACCTTCAAAGCGATCAGCGCCAGGGGCGAACCGCTTCAAAAAGTGCTTCATTAGTGGTTGGAAATTACCTTGTTCTAAGATGTTAAGAACAAAGCGATCGCCTACTTGCATGAGTGATTCAATTGCCCGATCTTTGGCTACTGCAATGGAAAATCCCAAGGGTTTGAAGCTGGCTTGATTCACCCAAGAGGCTAGCATGGCACTGGAAACATTACCCTTTTTAGCAGTGATAATATATAGTCCGCCGCTGAGTCTACCGAGTGCTTTATCTAAGTCAGCACCCAGAGATTTCATGGCTTTGATAGTGCGATCGCGTGTTACCCATTGCCCTAAGTCTGTACCCGCTTCTTCACACAGCTTGTAGGTATTTTCTGTGGGTGTTTGTTTAATCCGAATTGCTGGAAAAACTGTTGTCAAACCCAAATTGCGGAATTTACTCACCAACGGATCTATCGGTTCATCATCGCCACCGCCAGTTTCAAACACGCCGATGGCTTGCTTTTCTTTGGCAGATCCTAAAACTGTGCTGAGTGCAGCTTGGATGCTAGCAGCGCCAGAAGCCGGAGGTAGACCAACGATTAGTCCAGTACAGCGGCTAACTACTTCCCGCAGTTCTTGTAAATCGACTTCAGATCCCAAATCGACAATTTCCACGGCGACACCAGTTTTACCGATACCGTTGGCAATTGCTTGAGCAAGGCGATCGCTATATCCGTATTCTGAAACGTAAAATATCCCAATTGCCGTTTCTGCCTTGGTTTGTGTTTGGCTCCAAGTGCGGTAACGTCCGATTAGTTCCTCAACATTGTGGGATAATAATGGCCCATGTCCTGTGGCAACCATGCCGATGGTTTTCAATTCCGCCATCCGCTTCAGGGCAGACAAAACTGACCGCGCATTCGGCCCCATCAAGCAATCGTAATAGTAATGAAAGTCTTCTTCGATAGCCGCCAAGTCATCATCAAAGGTGCTATCTGAGCAATAGTGCAGCCCAAAGGCATCGCAGGTATAGAGAATTTTGGTTTTGTGGTCAAAGCTGAAAATGGTATCCGGCCAGTGTAAATTTGGAGCAATCACGAATTCAAATTCATGACCATTGCCCAAATCCAAGCGATCGCCATTTTTCACAATCCGCCGTTTGAATGGCTGATGTATTAAATCCTCCAGAAACTGAATCGCTACCCTAGAGCCGACAACGGTAATTTCCGGAGCCATTTGCAGCAAATCTTTAACTAAGCCGCTGTGGTCTGGCTCGGTGTGGCTGATAATCAAATAATCAATCTCTGTTGGCTTGATTAGTCCGGTAAGCGTATCAAAATACAGTTGACGGAACTTTTCGTGGGAGGTATCAACTAAGGCAGTCTGCTCCCCACGGATGATAAACGAGTTATAAGTAGTACCGTTTTGCAGACCAAACTCAATATCGAAGCGATCGCGATCCCAATCCAAAGAGCGAATAGCCGTCGTCTCTTGAGCGATTTCCACAGTCTGTATGGTGAGCCGTTTTTCAATTTTTTCGGTGAGCGCTACCATAACTCCCCTCCTTGACAAATTGAGTATTTATTCCTCTAGGTTTATTGTTACACGGCTTGAATGTTAATTTTTATTAAAATATCTCTGACTGACCTAAAAAAGTTAAAACAGTGAAACCGTATAAGCACCCAGAACAAACAGAGAATGTTTGGCTAGCTTTGGAAATTGGGAATTCTCGACTGCATTGGGGATTATTTCTAGGCGAGACGCTTTCCTCAGCTTGGGATACCGACTATATACCAGAGTCTGTTATACAGCAGTTGGCTGAATGTCAAACCCTGAATGATTTACTAGAGAAAATTTTTCCACCCGATCAGAGAACTGATGAACAACAAAGACATGCAGACAATTCCTTCCCTGCGTCACCGCCTCCCCTCGTCCTCGCCTCTGTAGTTCCCAGCCAAACTGCTATTTGGCAAATTTACCCCAATGTTCGTGTTATTAGCTTAGACCAAATACCACTAAAAGGTGTTTATCCTACATTAGGAATTGACCGCGCTTTAGCTTTGTGGGGTGCGGGGAAAACTTGGGGTTTTCCAATGTTGGTGATTGACGCTGGGACAGCACTGACTTTTACGGCTGCGGATGATAATCAGTGTCTGATTGGAGGTGCAATTCTGCCAGGACTAGGCTTGCAGTTTACGACTCTCAGTCAACAAACAGGACAATTACCATTAGTAGAAATGCAAAATTTTCTGTCTCTACCACCACGTTTTGCACTTAATACTACAGGAGCAATTCAAAGTGGAGTTATTTACACTTTCATAGCTGGAATCAAAGATTTTGTTGAAGCGTGGTGGCAATTATTTCCTAATGGTAAAATTGCGATTAAAGGGGGCGATCGCACTTTATTACTAAACTATCTACAAGCCTTATATCCTGAAATAGCAGCATGTTTAATTGTGGAACCAAATTTGATTTTTTGGGGAATGTGTTTAGATTAGCTTCATAAAATCTTGTTAGCTAATCAGTGTTTACTGATTTTATCTCAGTAAGTAAATATACGGTTAATAAAAAACTTACAGAAAGCATACATTTAGTTTTCATAATTACACCGGATCTGCACCTGTCACCCGCGAAACTAATAGCTATGGCTGGTATTCGCTTTGGTTTCCTATACAAAATGGGAACCCAAATACTATTCAATTCTTATGTCCTTAATAGATTGTAATCAAAAGAGTAAAAAATGAAAAAGCTTTTGTTTTTAGGTATTTTGGCGATTGGTATCACAATTCCAACGACATCATTATTAGCGCAAAATTCAGTAGATAACCCAGATAACAGTGATCCTCCGGGATTGAGAAGACCCCCTGAATTAAACAAGCCTATTATTCCTGAGCCACCATCACCAACAACACCGACAGAATATCTTTACCCAGATAACAGCGCAAAACCCATTTTGCAAATGATTACAAAAGAACGTGCGATTGGACAATTAAGACAGGGTTTAAATCTCAAAAATGCACGGCTTGTAACTTACGCCGATTACATCAAATTTAAAAGTAAACTTGGCGGCGATAGCATCGAAAACGCTCAAGTACACCCTAACCGTCGTGTCTGGTTAATTGAAATTGACGCACCAAACGGGATTGATGTAGCACAACGAGTCCGTGATGAAAAAACACCACGTCCAGAAAAATTTAAAAAATCGAAAATTTTAATGGTAGTGGATGCAGAAACTGGAGATAGACTAAGCATCGATATCGCAGAAAATCAATAACTTAAATTTTGACCTAGCTATTATATTGACTCTGACGTTTATTTAATTAATATAAATAAACGTTTTTTTATAGATATAAGTTTTCTGAACCCGCTTGACTCTAATTATTAATTTCCTTTATAAACTCCCGAATCTCGATCGCTACAACCCCAGCACAAGATTCTGGTAAATCGTTTCCGGCATGGGTAATCATTTTTAAATCGACTTTTGGCATTAGTTGAGCATAAACCCGGCTCTTGGCTAAAGCATCTGCTGTATCTTGGCTACCTTGTAAAATAAAAACTGGGACATCTATCATGTAAAGCTGCTTTTGCACTAATTCCGCTTCAATTTCTGTTTGTCGCCGTTTGAAAAGTAATTGGCAACCTATAGGATACGGCAATAGCGCCTGACGCAGCTGCAAGTCTTGTGCAATTTTTTCATGCCAACCTAAGATTTTAGTCAAAGGAGTGAGCGATCGCAACAATTTAACTATTAGTGGTGGATAGTTCAGTAATCGCCGCATCTTTTGGTAATACTGTTCTTGTCCTCCTATTTCTACGCCTTCTGGTGCTAGCAGTACCACACCATCAACTTTCTCTGGATACTTTAAAGCATAGCTAGTAGCAATCCAACCCCCAAGAGAATGCCCTACTAAATACACTTTTTCTAACTTGACAGCTTGCAAAAATTCAGATAAACATTCTACTTGTAAATCTATCGAATGGTGGATATTAGGATTCTCTGACTCACCAAACCCTAACAAATCAGGTGCGAAGCAATGGAAATCTTGTGCAAGAGACTCCATCACAGATAACCATTGACTGCTCTCATTCCAAGCACCATGTAAAAAAATTATAGGAGTTTTTTCACCGACTTCACGCCAGAATATCAGCCCTTGAGAGAGCTTTCTCCGGGAGTTACGGAATAGTGTACCCATTTTATTTAGTAGTTAACTTTTAGCACCATAATTAATAGTCATTAGTCATTAGCATCTGACAAAAGACAAATGACTAATGACAAAATATTATTATGCCAATGTTGTCAAGCCTTTTAAGTAGTCTTGCAACTGCCGAGTATGATCGTGAGACATTTGTCCTAAAGGTAGAAAATTGGGACAGAAAGCTTGGATTTCCATGACTTCTAAAGTATCCTGAATTTCCATTGTCCCATGTACCTCAGCTTCAACCACAATACAAATTGAGTGAATTCTGGGATCACGGTCTGGTGCGGAGTAAACTCCTACCAAACGGTTAATTTTCGCCAATTCTAGCCCAGTTTCCTCCATCAATTCCCGGTGGACTGTGTTGGGAATATCTTCTCCCCAATCTACTATCCCTCCAGGCAATGCCCAAAGACCATCATCACGTCGCCGGATCAGTACTATCTGACCATCGGGTAAAATTGGGATGATACTAGTGCCAGTAATGGGATGACGAAATATAATACCCAGTACTGTTTGTCCAATCCGCCATAAGCTACGTGTGGACTGCACAGCTGCCGGAAAAAAAGCAATAACGTTCAATCTTTAAAATTTCTGTGTTGTATTCTATAGTTCCCTACCACTTACATAGACTCAACTAATAAAAATTTTGTTGAGTTTTGTTTTATACAAAAATGTTTGTGGTTTGAGATTTTATTCTCACGATTTACGTAGAATATTATTAATACTAACATCAAGTTTCAAGAGAAGCACTGTATTAATCTATACATTAAATTTTTTAAGTCAGAAAACTTCAGTTTAGAACTAACATTAGGCTTGTCCAAACCAGCTATCATTAATAGTTTTTCAGCACACATTCAAAAAATTCATCTGAATAATAAGTCTAAATTCTGAATTCTGAAGAGACAATTAAGCGGCGTTTGACATTGCCACCTAATTCTTGATAATGTTGAACCTATGCCACTAAAAATATTTTGTAAATCCAGATGTAGATAATAGTGAGATCAATAAATGCTTCAAAATAAACCTTTCGACGCTCCTATCTAAGTCTTTCAAGAGTTAATTAGCTTGTAATAAGGGGTGAAGCCCTGGTTGTATGCAACTTAAATGCTCATTAGCTTAAGCTTAATATACGAAAACTCTCTATAAGAACCGCGATCGCTTTTGAGACGCCAAAAGCGATCGCACAACTTCTATGAAAAATCTCGTTCTACTATCTGCCATAGTCCTCGCCATCACATCTGGATTGTTTTTCCAGACAATGCAACCCGCCTCTGCTTTAACTTGGAAGTGGAATTATTCTGGTACTGGTATAGAGGCGATTGGTACTTTTACCACTGATAACACCCCTGACGATTTGGGTTTTTATCATATTTTGGGAATTACTGGTACACGAAATCGTGAAACAATTACTGGTCTGCAACCTGTAGAAACTCCAATACCAGGAAACGAACCTTTTGATGTTGATAATTTAGTTAGTCTGAATACTCAACAGTTAACAGGTAATGGTTTTGGGTATTCTACATCGGGGGGAAACTATTCTAATCCGTTTTTCGCTAGTTTCTTGCCAACACCAAGTTATTTAGAGGTTTTTTCTGCGCCACCACTGACACCAGGTTTTGAAAATTTTGGGACGGAAGATAGTGAGTTACCCATTAGTTTTTCTGCAACCATAATCACCGTACCTGGACCCAACCCACCTCTATCCTTAGCTTACTTGCCCTCGCTACTCTCGGTGTCCCTTCAGCACTCAAACGTAATAAGCCATCAAATTAACTGAGAAGAAGCTTGAAAAACTTTCCTAAAACCATTAATAAAAAGCGTTGTTGCACAAATAGGGCAAAACGTTAAGCTCATCCCACCCCTAAAAGGAGTGGGTAATCGAGCGCTGACTTTCTGTAAATTTTGCTTGTATCTATTCCACTTTATTTCACTTTGCGTTGAATGATGAAGGTGAAAGCAATGTATTCGATTTAGGTCTAGCGAATACTGAATTTTATTAGTGGGATAACTTCTTAATTGGTTTGTTTTTAGAACAACAATTAGTTAGCTTATTTACATCTCTTTGACGTATTTGAATCTAAAAAAAGGTATTTTTCGTCTAGCTGGTGGGGATAATTCTAAATTTTTATTGACATAACAAGTTTATTGCGGTAGACTAGTACATTGTTTAAAGCGTATTGATTGCTGCACTAGGCTACAAGTATATCAATAACATTGGTAGCTGATATTGCCTACGTAATGCCTAGTTGCGACTTTTTTGTTGTTTATTAATGAGGTGAACATGGCCAAGCGCCGTAACCCGAAAAAAGAGAAGGCGCTACGGAACCAGGCGTATGCCAGAAAGTTTCGTAAACGGACTACTACAGGAAGAATGCAGAGAAGGTTCCAACAAAGACCACCGAAGAGTGAAGAAGAAGAAGGCGCAGCAACAGCTGCTGACACTGACTAAGCTGTCTGCTTAAATCCTTGTTATTTAGATTATTTATTTTTTAGGGCGCACATTTGTACGCCCTTATTTATTACTCGACAGCAATTTGAGCGCGGGCGGCTATGAGCGCTTTGCTTACCTGTACAAAGCCAGTACCACCGTAACTATTGCGGGCTGCCACAACTTGACGGGGGGATATCGCCTCATAAATATCTGCTGCAAATGCCGGATGTAGTTCTTGCCACTCTTCCAATGTCAAATCTTTTAGGAGTTTACCTGCGGCAATGCTAGTTTTTACCACCTTACCCACAAGGTTGTAAGCTTCCCGAAAAGGAACGCCCCGTGCTGCCAGATAATCTGCTACATCGGTAGCATTGGAAAAATCTTCCGCCACAGCTTCTGCTAACCGCTGGGTACGAAATTCCAAGCCTTCCCTGAGCAAAATCGTCATCGCTTCTAGAGAGGCTTTGATTGTGTTGACACTATCAAATAGACCTTCTTTATCTTCTTGCAGGTCTTTGTTATATGCCAAGGGTAGCCCCTTCATAATCACTAACATCGCCTGAAGATGACCGAATACACGTCCCGTTTTCCCCCGCACCAATTCTGGTACATCGGGGTTTTTCTTTTGGGGCATAATACTGGAACCCGTGGCACAGCTATCTTTGAGGGTGACAAAGCGGAATTCTTCAGATGACCAAAGAATGACTTCTTCTGCAAGGCGGCTGAGGTGAACCATAATCAAGCTAGCAGCACACAAGAATTCGATCGCAAAATCGCGATCGCTGACTCCATCAAGGCTATTAGCATAAATATCATCAAAATCCAAGAGCTTGGCTGTGTAGTGGCGATCAATCGGGAAAGTCGTTCCCGCTAAAGCACCGCACCCCAAAGGTGAGATATTCACGCGGCGAGAAACATCTCCTAAGCGTTCCCAGTCGCGTTGCGCCATTTGAAAGTATGCCAAGAGGTGGTGAGCTAAACTTAGGGGTTGGGCGCGTTGTAGGTGAGTATAGCCAGGAATCAGGGTTTCAACGTGCTTTTGGGCTATATCCAGTAAAACACCTTGAAATTCCCGCAATTCACTTTTGATTTGTTGGATTTGGTCGCGCAGGTAAAGTCTGGTATCGGTGCCAACTTGGTCATTACGCGATCGCGCCGTATGCAACTTTTTACCTACATCGCCGACAATTTCTGTCAGTCGTCGTTCAACTGCAAAATGGACATCTTCAGCATCGACACCAGGCTGAAATTTCCCCTGGCGGTACTCTTGGCGAATTTGTTCTAAACCTGCAACCAGTTGCTCTCCTTCTTCTTCGGAGATAATGCCCGTGTGAGCTAGCATTTTGGCATGAGCTTGAGAACCAGTGAGGTCATATTCTATTAATTCAATATCAAAACCTATACTGGCATTAAAACGAGCGATCGCCGGATGCAACGCTGATTCAAACCGCTGGCTCCAAGTTTGTTTTTCGGTCATAAATTATCAAGAAAGGGGCATCAATTTTAGATTTTGGATTAATCATGAATCCAAAATCTAAAATTCAAAATTACTTTAACCGTAGCTAGTTAAATTCCGAATCATATAGCCAATGAGTAAACCAATCAACAATGCCCACACTTGACCTGTTTGTATAAAGTGGCTCCAAGCTTTTTGCATCTGACCCATAACGTCTGGGTCGGTGATTGTTGGTGCTACTGCTGTCAAATTTACAGGCAAATGCCAAAGTAACTGAGATGTCAAATCGCTGTAATTGCTCATCTTTGGTGATTAAGAAGTTAGGGGTGGCAAATTTCAGCATCAGTTTATTATTTACATTAATTACTGATATTTACTGAAATATTTGGATATAACTTCAATGTCTTAACTCAAGATGCAGGCGATGCCAACCGCAATTTCTCGGCTGTTCGCAAAATTTGCCCCGCCAACACTGCTGCACCAAAACCATTATCGATATTTACTACGCCTACTCCTGCTGCACAAGAGTTAAGCATTGTCAATAAAGGTGCTAAACCGCCAAAACTTGCGCCATAACCGATGCTGGTGGGTACGGCAATCACAGGGCAACTCGCTAAACCTGCAACAACGCTGGGTAAAGCGCCTTCCATCCCTGCCACGACAATCAACACCGATGCTGACTCAATCAAGTGACGGTTACTTAATAAGCGGTGAATCCCAGCAACACCAACATCCCAGAGGCGCTGTACCTGAAAACCAGAAAGTTCAGCAGTGACAGCAGCTTCTTCGGCAACGGGTAAATCGGCAGTACCAGCAGAAAGAATGCCAATTTCACCCCAGAATTGTGGTTCGATGGTAGGGGGAGCGATCGCACAAATTCGCGCCGATTCGTAATATCGCAAACCGCTAACTTTTGATTGCAGTGCTGTATAAACTGCTGGTTCAATGCGGGTTGCCATCACCACCGGATTACGGAGGCGCATCACCTCCATAATTTGAGCAATTTGATCAGGCGTCTTACCGGGGCCCCAAATCACCTCTGGGAAACCAGTTCTTAGCTGGCGATGGTGGTCAATTTTGGCAAATTCACCCACAGATTCATAAGCTAAATCTTTGAGTGAGTCTAATGCCGTATCTGGCGTAACTTTACCATTGGCAACCGCTTCGAGGAGCGATCGCAAAGCTTTTTCATCGGTCATTAGTCGTTTGTCCTTTGTACTTTGTTATTTATAATTAGCCATTAGTTAATGGATAACTAATGACTAATGACTAATGACTAATCAATTACTTTAATTTCATAAATGTTCCATAATGCGCCACCAAGGGCGGAGAATCTGATACCTTCAAAACGATTACGTACAGCTGACAGTGACAAGGGGTTAACTAGATAAATAAACGGTAAATTTTCCTGGGTAATCCGTTGGGTTTCGGCATAAATTTCTTTTCGCTTCGCTTCATCTAACTCCCTTGCTCCTTTAATATAAAGCTTACCAATTTCTGCTTCCCAAGGAGCCACCTCCCGACCCTCAATCGGCTTTTGTCCTGCTTGGGGTTTTTGATTAAACATATGTAATCCACCTTCGGGAGACCAGACGTTAGCCCCATCATTCGGTTCTAATCCACCTGTCAAACCCAGCATCGAAGCTTCCCAGTCTAAGGAGTTAGAAAGCTTATCTGTATAAGTATTCCATGCCAGTGGAGTGAAATCGACTTGAATCCCGATTTTACTCAAGTCTTGTTTAATTTGCGAGCCAATTGCTTCGCGGATTTTGTTCCCAGCATTAGTGAATAACGAGAAGCGGACGCGGTTCCTTTGGGCATCTATTAGTTGGTTTTTGTCGTTATATTTGAATCCTGCTTTTAATAGCAGTTCTTTCGCTTTTTGCGGATCGTAATTATAAACTTTTAGCCCTTCCTTAGGTGAAAGGTAATAGGGGCTTTGCACAGAAATTGATGAATCTTGTGGAGTACCTAAACCGCGAAAAGTGTTGTTAATCATTGTTTGGCGATCAATAGCATAAGCTACTGCCTGCCGAAATTCCACAGTGTTGAACCAACTCGATTTTACTGGATTTACCAGGGGTTTTCCATCCCTTTTACCTTTATTCAAATTAAACAAAATAAACGTCGTACCAGTTGCTGGTCCACCATTGTAAATTTTAAAATTACCCTGCTTTTCTTGCCCCTTCAGCAAAGAAAAGTATTCTGGGGAAACTCCTTCAGTATCTAAACTGCCAGAACGAAATTGTAGCAGTGAAGTATCTGTTGATTCCACAATTGGCCACACTACCCGTTCAATATAAGGTTGGGGTTCTCCTTTTGGTCCTTTGCGCCAATAGTAAGGGTTGCGTCGGAAAATTACACGTTGACTTGTGTCATAGCGCTCTAACTTATAAGGACCGTTGACAACAATTTGATCGGGAGGAGTATCAACGCCCCACATTGATAGAAATGTTGGCTTACCCTCTTGGTCTTTTGTCTTTACAGATTTTTCTAAGCTATGGGCAGGCAAAATTGGTAATCCTATAGTTACCAAGAACGGCGCAAATGGTTCCGGATTAATGAATTCAACTTGCCGATCATCAATTTTTCGCACCTTGGGTAATGCACGACTTTCACCAATCCGTAAGACATCTCTAGCATCCGTCGGAATTGCTTCATTGAGGTAAATATCGTTGAAGGTAAACACCACATCATCTGTTGTTAATGGCTGACCATCAGACCATTTCAATCCCTCTCTCAGGGTAAAAACAAATCGCAATTTGTCGTCAGAAATTTGCCATGATTGGGCTAAGTCTGGCTCGATTTTCCCAGTTATAGGGTTTTGGGTAGTTAATCCTTCATAAGTCAGACCAAAAATATTTGGTGACTCTTGGCTAAGAGGGTAGTTAAAAGTTTTAGGGTCAGTCAGAATACTATCTACTAATTGAGGTACTTGAGCAGCCGAGGTTTTAAAGTTAGTTGGGTTGCAAGCACTAACTGTAAGTGCTATGGCTGAAACCAGAATTATTACAAACCAAAAGCGTTTAATTAAAGGAAGGATAGTATTAGCAAATTTCATAGTTTTAATACACAAATACTGGAATTAATTTTCTTGAGATTGTAACCAATAAAAAAAGTTTTGGATTTTATCAAAAAACTGAGTATCAGTATTCTGTAGAACCTCGAAAACTTTATATTTACTGAATTTATTATAACTTTGGTGTACTTATTTACGGGATGATTTATCTCACGCATAGGCACAGAGAGGATAAGAAGTTTTAGACTTCAATTCATAAAATTTCATCCCTTGATTCAGCGATGCCAGAATTTATACTACTTGTATCTATTCACGATGTAAATGTGCATAGTGAATTATGCACTCTTAAATCAATTTATCTACAATGCGTTTTTCTAGAATAGTTCTATTTAAGCTCTTATTCAGGATGCTAGTAAACAATGTAATCATTTCTGCTTGGTTGCTATCTCATATCAATCTATTAGTTTAAATCCTCACGATTATGATGCACCAAAAACAAGTTACTCAAAAGCAACTAGCAAGACAACAGCATAAGCACATATACCTTCTTCTCGTCCAACGGGGCCTAATTTTTCATTCGTAGTAGCTTTGATGCCAATTTGATTTGGTTGTAATTCTAAAACAGCCGCTAGTTTGTCGCGCATATTGTGAATATGCGGTTTTAATTTTGGACGTTCTGCTACTACTACCGAGTCAATATTTCCCACCTGCCAACCTTGATCCCGAATCAGTTGATGTACTTGAGTTAATAGTACTAAACTATCTGCTCCCGCCCATTTGGGATCACTAGGGGGAAAATAATGACCGATATCCCCCAAAGATAATGCCCCAAGCATCGCATCCATAATCGCGTGAGTCAGCACATCAGCGTCACTGTGACCTAATAAACCCAGTTCATGGGGAATTTGAATTCCACCTAAAATCAAAGCGCGATCGCTCACCAATTGGTGAATATCGTAGCCGTTACCAATCCGAATTTTAGTCATTTGTTATTTATTATTGGGGATTGTTTAGTAGTTATTTTCAATCTCCTTCATCTTCCCCAGCTCCTCCTGCTCCAATTTTTCCAGGAGATCGGGGCGGCGATCGCGGGTTTTTTCAATTTGTTGTTCGTAACGCCACCGGGCGATCGCTGCGTGATTTCCACTGAGCAATACATCAGGCACTTTCAAACCGCGAAAATTGGCAGGACGAGTATATTGGGGATAGTCCAATAACCCCTCCTCAAAACTTTCTGCTGTCAGGGACTCTGTTTTGGCAACGGTTCCTGGTATTAGTCGCACTACACCATTAATCAAAGCCATTGCTGGAATTTCGCCGCCAGTCAGAATAAAATCGCCTAAAGATACTTCCCGAGTTACCAAATGCAGCACCCTCTCATCCACTCCTTCGTAATGCCCGCAAATAACTACTAACTGGTCATAATTTGTCACCAATTCTTTCAAAAGAGGTTGATTAATCGTTTGACCCTGTGGACTCATCAAAATTATTTCTCTTCGGGGTAGAGTTGGCAGCGACTCCACAGCGGTAAAAATCGGTTCTGGCTTCATTAGCATCCCTACCCCACCGCCGTAGGGTTCATCATCCACCTTCCGGTGTTTGTCAGTGGTAAAGTCCCGTGGATTAATCAGATGCACTTGGGCAATCTGTTTGGCTAAGGCTTTACTCAGTAACCCAGAATTGAGAACAGAGTTAAAACAGTCAGGAAAAAGTGTAACTATATCAAAGCGCACAGTTATTCGTATTCGAGGACACTAATCTTAAATTTGGATGTCTAGCAAACACCGCCAAGCCAAGGTCGAGTCAAACTCCAGTTAAACTTTATCAATAGTATCTAAAACTACCAGACCTCTTGGATTTTAGATGGGATCAAAAGTTTTTCTAATTACTTAATTTATGTTTAAATGTTGTCACAAGTACATTTAAATTAATAATCATATCAAGTTAACAACTTCCAGGATGCATCGAGCCAGCCTCAGAAAAAAGCATAGTCTTAACTGCTCGTCCCCAGCCCCAGAGGGGGAATATAGCCCCTTAAAGACTATTTTGCCCTGCTGCAAGTGGACAGGTGAAAAACAAGGCCCTGGCTTTGAGGATGGGAACGAAGACGTTTAGACTGAGGCAACGCGAGCGTTAAGCGAGAATTTGGAGAGTAGCTGACCCAGCTCCAAAGTTCCAAAAAGTGTCCTCTCAAAGAAGCAAAGCGCAAAAATCATGGCTGCAACTGATCCTTGTTAAATTCACCTGAAGTTGTTGACAGGAGAAACAAAATGCCGCAATTACAAGCTAAATCGCTGGAAATGAGGACACCCCAAGCAACTAAAACCGCCGTTCTAGTTATCGGAGGCGCAGAAGACAAAGTTCATGGGCGCGAAATCCTACGAACTTTTTTTGGACGTGCCGGTGCTAGTAAGGCTTATATTACAATTATTCCATCTGCCTCTCGCGAACCCGCCATCATCGGTGGTCGGTATATTCGCATTTTTGAAGAAATGGGTGCCCAGAAGGTAGAAATTTTAGACATCCGCGAACGGGAACAGTGTGAAGCCTCCCAAATCAAAGCATCCTTAGAAGCCTGTAGTGGGGTATTTTTGACAGGAGGAGACCAGCTGCGTCTCTGTGGCGTATTGGCAGATACACCAGCAATGGAAATTATTCGGCAGCGAGTCAGGGCAGGGCAACTTACCTTAGCAGGCACCAGTGCAGGAGCTGCAGTGATGGGGCATCATATGATTGCTGGCGGCGGTAGTGGAGAGACGCCAAATCGTTCCCTAGTCGATATGGCAACGGGTTTGGGATTTATTCCGGAAGTAATCGTTGACCAACACTTTCACAACCGGAATCGGATGGGGCGGCTGATTAGTGCGATCGCAGCTCATCCTGATCGCTTAGGTATTGGCATTGACGAAGATACTTGTGCAGTGTTTGAACGTGATGGTTGGCTACAAGTTATGGGTAAAGGCAGTGTCACCATTGTTGATCCCACTGAACTCACCCACACTAACGAACCCCATGTTGGTGCTAATGAACCGCTAACCGTGCATAATTTACGTCTGCATATCCTCAGCTATGGCGATCGCTTCCACTTGTACCAGCGCACTGTATTGCCTGCTGTACATCGAATCTCCAGCTGACGGGATAGAGTATCTGAGGTTACACTGAGTTGACCGCAAATTTTAGATTTTGGATTTTGTGAAAAGTTGTAAGGAGGAGCCACTGCGTTGCACGAGTTAAGAACGTTGTTGCAAGTGGTGAACCAGCGCACCCAAGAAGGTTTCCTTCTGTAGGCGACTGGTGTTAGCGTAGCGGTAGCGAGTCCGCGTTCGCGGAAGCGTCTCGTAGAGAGCGTCACCCGTTCGCGCAGCGTCTCCGTCAGGAGAAGGGCGTTGGTTTCTCTCCATAGGAAACTTTTCAAGACGGATTTTAGATTTAAAGAGTTTTTCGGCACATGCCGCCAGAAAGTGGGACAAACAAATCAAAAAAACCCTCAAAGACTCGTTAACGCTAGGCTATCGTCAATCTAAAATTCCCACAGCTAAATACCCTAATAGTCTCTTTCAATCCAAAATCATAAATCTAAAATCCAAAATCGGTTGACCGCACATTTATTTCTTATTGTAGAAAAATGATGAGAATACTATGTAAAAAGAAAAAACTGTTTGTAATGAACAGTTTAGCGGTCAATTCCAGTAAGAAACTAGAATTTTGGTTCCGAATCTCCATCTACCTATTCCCATGAGAATCCTCAAGATCCAGACCTTACGCGGCCCAAACTATTGGAGCATTCGACGCCACAAGCTGATCGTCATGCGCCTCGATTTAGAAACCCTTGGTGAGACGCCCTCGAATGAAATCCCTGGCTTTTATGAAGGATTAGTTGAGGCGCTGCCGAGTCTGGAGGGTCACTATTGTTCGCCTGGCTGTCGTGGTGGTTTTCTGATGCGAGTCAAAGAAGGCACTATGATCGGCCACGTTGTGGAACACGTAGCCTTAGAACTCCAGGAATTAGCTGGTATGAATGTCGGCTTTGGTCGCACCCGCGAAACTGCCACACCCGGAATTTACCAAGTAGTGCTTGAGTACCTGAATGAGGAAGCGGGACGCTACGCTGGACGAGCCGCGGTGCGCTTATGCCAGAGTATCGTTGATCGAGGCCGTTATCCCAAGGCAGAACTAGAGCAAGATATCCAAGACCTGAAAGACTTCACCCGTGATGCTTCCTTAGGCCCTTCCACTGAAGCGATCGTCAAAGAAGCAGAAAAAAGAGGTATTCCCTGGATGTCTCTGGAAGCCCGCTTTTTGATTCAGCTGGGCTACGGCGTGAACCAGAAGCGGATGCAGGCCACAATGACGGACAACACCAGCATTCTAGGCGTAGAACTAGCTTGCGATAAAGAAGCCACTAAACGCATCCTCGGTGCCGCTGGTGCGCCAGTACCTAGAGGTACAGTGATCAACTTCTTAGACGATTTGGAACAAGCCATTGAATACGTTGGCGGTTATCCGATCGTCATCAAGCCCGTGGATGGCAATCATGGACGTGGGATCACCATTGATATCAGAACTTGGGAAGAAGCTGAAGCCGGATACGAAGCTGCTAGACAAGTTTCCCGGTCAATTATCGTCGAAAGATATTACGTTGGACGCGACCACAGGGTACTGGTAGTAAATGGCAAAGTAGTAGCAGTAGCCGAACGCGTTCCGGCTCATGTGATTGGCAATGGCAGATCGACCATTGCCGAACTGATTGAACAAACAAACCTTGACCCAAATCGCGGTGAAGGACATGATAATGTCCTAACGAAGATTGAACTAGACCGCACCAGCTACCAGCTGCTAGAAAGGCAAGGCTATACCCTAAATAGCGTGCCACCCAAAGGAACCCTTTGTTATCTTAGAGCAACAGCAAACTTAAGTACAGGTGGTAGTGCCGTAGACCGTACCGATGAAATTCACCCAGAAAATCTCTGGTTGGCACAACGGGTAGTGAAGATTATTGGTTTGGATATCGCCGGACTGGATATCGTCACTACAGATATTGGTCGTCCGCTGCGGGAAGTGGATGGGGTGATTGTCGAAGTTAATGCCGCTCCCGGTTTCCGAATGCACGTTGCCCCAAGCGTGGGTATTCCCCGCAACGTCGCCGGCGCAGTCATGGATATGCTATTTCCCAACGAGCAATCTAGCCAAATTCCAATCCTCAGCGTTACTGGTACTAATGGCAAAACCACTACTACCCGACTACTAGCACATATTTATAAACAGACGGGAAAGGTAGTAGGTTATACTACGACCGATGGAACATATATCGGTGATTATTTAGTAGAAGCTGGCGATAACACAGGCCCCCAAAGTGCCCACCTCATCCTCCAAGATCCTACAGTGGAAGTAGCGGTACTGGAAACGGCTCGTGGTGGAATTCTCCGTTCTGGATTGGGTTTTGAAGCAGCAAATGTGGGGGTGGTATTGAATGTAGCCTCCGACCACTTAGGAATAGGTGATATAGATACCATTGAGCAGTTAGCTAACCTCAAGAGCGTAGTAGCGGAAGCTGTATTCCCTGATGGCTACGCGGTACTTAACGCCGACGATCGCCGTGTCGCCGCCATGTCAGAAAAAACTAAGGCTAATATTGCTTACTTCACAATGAACCTCGACTCGGAATTGGTGCGAAAGCATATCCAAAAGGGCGGAGTAGCGGCAGTATATGAAAATGGTTATTTGTCAATTGTTAAAGGTGATTGGACACACCGCATAGAAAGAGCAGAAAATATACCTTTAACAATGGGCGGACGTGCACCGTTTATGATTGCCAACGCTTTAGCAGCAAGTTTGGCAGCATTCGTACAAAACGTCACGATTGAGCAGATTCGTGCTGGTTTGAAGACCTTCCGGGCTTCAGTTAGTCAAACGCCAGGACGAATGAATTTATTTAATTTAGGAAACTACCACGCTTTGGTAGACTATGCCCACAACGCAGCCAGTTACGAAGCTGTAGGTTCCTTTGTTCGGAACTGGACTACAGGACAACGGATTGGCGTAATTGGTGGACCCGGCGATCGCCGCGACGAAGACTTTGTTACTTTGGGTAAATTAGCAGCACAAATTTTTGATTACATCATTGTCAAAGAAGACGATGACACACGGGGACGCCAACGGGGTTCAGCCGCCCAGTTGATTATTCAAGGCATCACCCAAGTTAAGCCGGATAGCCGTTATGAATCAATTCTGGATGAAACCCAAGCGATAAATAAAGGCTTAGATATGGCTCCTAATAACAGTCTGGTGGTAATTTTGCCAGAAAGCGTCACTCGCGCTATTAAGTTAATTAGGGCACGTGGTGTAGTGAAGGAAGAGACACATCAACCAAGTCCTGGCACAACTGCCATCGATTCCCAAAATGGGATCGCACCTACTTCTGTTGCTAATACACTCCTGTAGTCAGGAGAAGACAGCGCTGGCTCCCCAACGCACTGCCTCCTCTTGACTCCTGTATTTTGACTACTTTACAGGACTTACGCACAGGTAACGGAAAATCGAACCACAGAGGACGCAGAGAAGCCAGGGCGTTGCGGGGGTTCCCCCCGTTGTAGCAACTGGCGCGACACGGAGGAATAAGAGTTTGAGAGGTTTTTTGCGTAAGTCCTACTTTAATTATTGTTTTTCTTGTTCCGAATTGGTTTCGTCACTGGGAATTTTCATCTCCTCCTTAAAACCTCGTAGGGTTTTGCCCAGTGCGGTTCCCAGTTCGGGAATTTTTTTGGGGCCAAAAATTAGAACAGCGACTATGGCAATTACACCGATTTCTGGCCATCCCAGTCCAAACATATAAATTTCCTCTAAGGCATCTTTAATTAAATATAGACATTGATCGCTCAAATCCGATGAGTTCGCTACTGATAAGCGCTCGACCCTCTTGCAAAAACAGGGTATAAATAAAATCAATAGAAATAAGTCTTTTTGTCCTCAAAAACTTTTGGCAAAGCAACTTGGGATAATCTGCCAAAGTGGCTCAGTCTGTGATTGACCAACTCAAATCCGTGAAAAGTACGACTAAATCTCCTCAGTCTATTCAGCAACACAATCTATACTAATGTAAGTATCTTGTAGTAGAAAGAATATTAAATATTTATTAAATAATTTTGGTTGTTCTTTGAAAATCAACTTTTAAAATTATTCTCCCTCAAAAATCATTTGAATCTCAATTTTAGAATTTAATATTAATACATTTTTGTTGAGGAGTTGAAACTGTCTCTACACGACGGACAATTTCATGCCTTAAAAGTACTAAAAATTAATTTGAGAGAGCTTTCTTTAAAATAGTCCTAACTGTACTGACTGGTTATTATCAGCATTTTCTGTTGCTATTGGTGGTAAATCTGCTGGAGGTTCAACAACCAAAGGAGCATTTTCTTCAAATCTCAGTTTTGAGCTTATGATGTAATCTTCATCAATCTCAAAAGCTAACCAGCGTCTTCGTAAAGTTTCTGCAACTCGACCTGTCATATTAGAACCAGCAAAAGGTTCTAAAACAATATCACCTGGTTCTGTACAAAGCTTGATGACAAACTCTGGTAAAGCTTGAGGAAATCTTGCTGGGTGTGGCTTAAAACCTTCTTTTTTGCAACGCCTTTGGTAATAATCGTTAGAAGCAGTATTCGAGGCAGAAATCACATTTACAGGCTGGAATAAATCTTCAAATAAAATTTCTTGTATAAGAGTTTGTTCCCCCATTTCTTCTTTGTCTGTACTACAACGTCCATCAATAATATTCGGGGGGATAGCTCCTCCCCTGTCCTTCCCAAATTTATCAGAAATATCATGCCCTGATGGTCTAACTTTGGGTTTATAGCCATTCTTCAAAAGATTTTTCATTGCATCACTATAAGGCTTTAAAACCCTTCTATTATTAGCTTTAGGATGCGGTTCTTTTGACAGCCACCAAATTGTATTTACCGAATCTTTAACTCTTTCCCTGCGAACTGTTACCCATTCAGCAGGGGTGGGTAATTTTGCTGGATTATACCAATACAATTCTTGTGCTAGATAAAATCCCAGTCCACCTTTTTCTTTTGCTTTGCACAAAGCAACAACCAATTCAAAATGATAAAGAGAACGAACTGGCATCCCCTTAATCCAACTACCACCAATATCAATAACTAGTGAGCCTGTTGGCTTAAGAATACGGTAAAACTCTGCCGCATAATCTTTAAACCATTCAACATATTCATCGGCATCAACATTTCCATATTCTTTTTTACGAACCAGTGCAAATGGTGGAGAAGTACAAATTAGATCGATACTTTCGTCGGCAATACTTGCCATTAATTCTAGGCTGTTTCCCAAATAAGCAGCACCAAATTTTGTTTCGTAGTAAGGGTTACAATTAAGTCTCATCTAAACTTTGTTAGTACAATTTTACGTATGAAGACAGTATTATTCATAAAAGCATAAGTTTTCCAACTGTTAGCTATTTTTTTATTAATTTAGGACTTACGCACACTCTACGAATTCTTCTTTTCTCTATGAGAGGCTGCGCCCTAAGCGTTCGCGTAGCGTCTCGTAGAGAAGCTATGCCGCAGGCTTTACGAGACGCTTTGCGTACCCCTACGGGGATCTTGCTACACGTAGTGTCTCCTAGAGAAGGCGTGTTGGCGGTAGCCTGCGGCAAGCCACTACGTGTCTCCGATAAACTAAGCTTTTTGGCGATTTTTGCCTAAGTCCTGTAATTTGCTGGATAAATAGGGCAATGTGCCAAGTATCTGCCAAAATAGTACATCTGTCCTAGATAGAGGATGGCCGAGATAGAACTGGACAACTTGAACAAAGTGATCATTAGCGCAACTAACTTCTAATTGGATTGGTAATTGGCAAACCTAACCAATCGCTTAATTCATGAGCTAGCCATTCCAGTTCCGCTTCCGACTTAATAGCACCACCAATACCACCAAATTGATATTTTTTTACTCCTACCCAAATATCCAATTGTGCTGGAACGGCAATTCTAGTGCCTTCAGAGTCTTTAGTAAAATGTTTGGGAATGTAAACCAACTTAGTAATACTTTGTCTTGGTGATGCACGGGGACGATAAAATTTCCAAGCAAACAACTCCCAGGTTAAGGTAATTTGTTCTGGATTCAGGCGTAAGCACGTGCGTCCAAATAAATGAAAGAGAAATTTATACATCATCATAAAGCCAGCACCCCAAAAGGGAAGTGAGAATAAGGTAAAGGGGATGTTGACAGGAAAAGGTACCGAGAGGGCACCAATTGTCCAAAAGAGGATAAATGAATTCCAGACGATCGCAAATAAACCTGTGGATAATATTGATGGATGAAAACCATCTGGTGGAACGATAATTTCTAGAGAATCCCAATTTTTGGTTAATTGAATCTTACTCCCATCTGGTTTGCCAACAATTAAAGCAGGCGAGTTTGTCGGTTGTGGTTTCTCCAAGGCTGCGAGTGCAACAGCAGCAGAACTAAAACGCCGTTCTAAACTGGGTTCAATCATCCACTTTAGCCAATTGGTAAAGCTGGGACTCAGATTAGCCACTTGTTCAAATTGAATGCGAAAATCCTTTTGGGGTAAATCGGCTGGGTAAGTACCCGTCACTAAATAAATTAAGGTTGCGCCTAAACTATAAATGTCAGAAGCAGGAACGGTACGCCCACCAAATTGCTCCTGTGGCATATATCCATAAGTTCCCACCACAGTTTTTGTGCCGCTTTCTGTGGCTAGGACAGTTTGCACTGAACCAAAATCTACCAGGTAAACTTGACCAACACTATTGCCAGAACGTTCTCCCAATAAAATATTGCTAGGCTTAATATCACGGTGGATAACAGGCGGATACAGCCCATGTAGGTAAATGAGAATTTCTAAAACTGCCTTGGCTATTAGTTTGATTTCTGCTTCTGTAAAAGTCCGCCCAGTTTGTAAGTATTGCTCTAAAGTTTGTGCGGGGATATAAGTTTGTACTAGGGCAAATCCTTTGATGGTCGGTGAATTTACCTCAAAATAGTCTAAATAGCGAGGTATTAAGGGATGTGACAAACATTTTAAAGTTTCAGCTTCTCGCTCAAACAGCTTGAGTGAATCCCACTCAAAGTCACCACCCAAAGAGAGTAACTTGATGACAACTAATTCCTGAGTTTTCAAATCACGAGCTAACAACGTCCGCCGCCCTGCTTTTTTTCCTAATAGCTGCTGAACTTCGTAGCGATCGCCTAATATTTCGCCAATCATTATGGTTTCTGATAACGCTGCGGTTGAAAAGTTTTTATAGCTTATGGCTTTTCAGTTTGGCAAACCGATATCTTTAGTATAATTGCGTAGTTCTATGCCCTCCCAACTTTGGCCTTATATTACCCCTGGTATTCCCGATGATTTATTCGAGCACTTGCCAGGAATTCCCCTGAGCCAGCGAGAAGTCCGACTACTGTTAATTGCCCAACTACGACTAAAATCAGATTCTGTGTTGTGGGATATTGGCGCAGGGACAGGTACAATTCCGGTAGAGGTAGGGCTATTATGTCCAAAAGGACAGATTATCGCTATAGAAAGGGATGAAGAAGTAGCTAATCTAATCAAGCGTAACTGCGATCGCTTTGAGGTGAAAAACGTCGAAGTAATTGAAGGTAGCGCCCCAGAGTGTTTACATGATCTTAAGATTACTCCTCACCGCGTTTGTATCGAGGGAGGACGCCCCATTCAGGAAATTCTGCAAGCAGCTTGGCATTATTTGCCACCATCCGGTCGGGTTGTAGCCACAGCTGCTAATCTAGAAAGCTTGTATGCTATTTCCCAGAGCTTTTCCCTGTTAAGGGCTAGAAATATCGAAGTTGTTCAGTCTGCGGTTAACCGTTTAGAGACGCGCGGCTTTTCTCAAACCTTTACCGCCGTTGATCCCATTTTTATCCTCAGTGGTGAGAAACTAGACTAAATCAAAAAGATTTTAGATTTTAGATTTTAGATTTTAGATTGGGGATTTAGGTCATAGTTCATAACAAACCAAGCCACAATTACCAATCCCTAATCTCGAATACCTAATCTCTAATCCAAAATCCAAAATCCAAAATCCAAAATACTTTTATGCCTTGGTCTCGGATTATTAGTGGAATTGTTGCGATCGCTCTTGCTCTTTGTGTGACCCTTTTGGGGGGTTGGTACTTTACCATCATGTTTGCGGTTATCGTCTTTTTGGGTCAAGAGGAATATTTTAATTTGGTGCGAGCCAGAGGCATCGCTCCCGCCGCTAAAACCACTATGGCTGTCAGCCAAGTCTTGCTGGTGATTTGTACCCTTGATGGCAGTTTAGCTGACGCTGTAATGCCCTTAGCTGGTACACTTATTTGTTTTTACCTACTGTTTCAACCCAAATTTGCCACGATCGCTGATGTTTCCGCTTCAATTATGGGGCTATTTTACGTAGGTTATTTGCCGAGTTACTGGGTGCGGTTACGAGCAATTGATAGTGCTGCTTTTAGCAATCTTCCTTTCGGAGGTTACTGGCCCATAACCTGGACAGATTTCTGGGAAAAGGCAAATTCGGCGTCTTTACCACAAGGTTTTACAGCAACACTGCTGACTTTTTTGTGTATTTGGGCAGCCGATATCGGCGCTTACACTATTGGCAAATTCTTTGGAAAAACCCGTCTGTCTGAGATTAGCCCGAAAAAAACTGTAGAAGGTGCTGTTTTTGGCATTACTTCAAGTGTTGCTGTAGCCATAGCAGGAGCCTATTATCTCCACTTGCCCAGATCCCTTTTTACTGGTTTAGCATTGGGTTTGTTGATTGGCATTGCTAGTCTTTTAGGGGATCTTACCGAGTCTATGCTCAAGCGGGATGCTGGAGTCAAAGATTCTGGACAGTTAATCCCTGGTCACGGTGGTATTTTAGACCGTACCGATAGTTATATTTTCACAGCTCCTCTGGTTTACTATTTCGTAACATTACTTTTGCCGCTGATAACTGAATAGATGAGTTGGGCATTGGCCAAACAGGGCATGGTGCATTGGGCATGGGGAATAAGGGATGAGTCTTTAATACTCGTGAATGAGTCTTTGATACTCGTGAATGAGTCTTTGATACTCGTGAATGAGTCTTTGATACTCGTGAATGAGTTTTTGAACTCCACTCCTTTGCCCCCCTGGTTACTGAGCTTGTCCTGAGTGTAGCCGTAAAGCCTACGAGCTACGCTTAGGGCGCAGCCTCTGGTAGAGTTGGGCGCAGTCGTAAAGCCTACGGCATAGCTACGCTTAGGGCGCAGCCTCTCCAAGAGTTGTATCCTGGATTATCTCACTACATCTCTCAAAACCTTGTGCTTTTGAGCAGGGGAGCAGAGGAGAGTTATTGTACAAGTTCTTTCCCCTCTGCCCCTCTACCCCCCGTCCCGCGTCATGGGTTCCTGCCATAGACCTTTGCCCCTAGAGCCTTTCTGCACCTCTGCATTTCTTGTTTGTGAGAAATGCGGGGTATGCCCCCCTGCCCTTATTTCGAGAAGCATTGTATTATTTAAAGCAAGTAATTAATATTTTTAATTTTTAATCATCAAGGGTTAACGTTAATCCGCCCACGACACACTAGCTTGCCTGGGATCAGCATTAGTTCTTGGATATCAACATCTGAGCCAAGATCCAAATTGTACTCATGATTGCCCTCTAATATATTTTCTTGGTCGGGCTTGATTTGGATATTTGCCAGTCGCAACTCATGCCCATTGAGTAATTCTAAGCCCAGACAAATCTCTAGAGGTGTTGTTTGACTATTGGTTACTTTAATGCCTCGCAGTATAATTTGGTTGTTCTGAAGGAGAATTTCTTGCCAATTAATTGGTTGTGGCTCTGGGTAATGTGTTGGTGAAACCTTAACCAATAGATCACTCAAAGCAGTCGATAATAAGTTAGATGACAGAGAAGCATTGAGATCCTTCTCGTCTACGATCAAATCGCCAACCACTGGTACTGTTTCTAACAGTCGCAGTGGCTGTCCCTTGACTATTGAACCGATATTTATCCGAATATTTTCTGCGATTAATTGAATTTTTGTAATTAGGAGACCTTGATAAACAGCATGAGTAGCAAATATAGATACCAAGGGAATGCGTCCAGAGAGAATTTGGCGATCGCTCGCTTTAATCTCCACTTCTAATTCAGCTATTTGGCTGACTTGTGTTCTCAACCAGAGCTTTAGGGCTGTTGTGAGTACTTGCGTAATTATGCGGATTTTATTGGTATTTCTTGTTTGGGAATTTTGCTCTGGCATCTAACTAATCTATTTATGAGTATTTGCTTAACAACCGAACATAAATTAAATAAGTCTTAAATTTAACATTTATGCCTACTCACTACAAAATACAAATATCATTTAATTGTTAACAGTAAATAAGCAATTCCACATGGAGGCACGGTTACAAAAAATTCTCGCTCAATGGGGTATCGCCTCACGTCGTGAAGCCGAAGAAATGATTAGGCACTCACGGGTGCGAATTAATGGGGTAATAGCACATTTAGGTCAAAAAGTTGATCCCCAAAAAGATGCGATCGCGATCGATGGTAAGCCTATATCCGAAAAGCAGCGTCCGGCTTTAATATATCTATTGCTGCATAAACCGGCAGGCGTGGTTTCTACTTGCTACGACCCTCACGGCAGATCAACAGTCCTGGATCTACTATCTAAAGAATTACGAGAGGGTTCAGGTATTCATCCAGTTGGGCGTTTAGATGCAGACTCTACAGGAGCATTAATCCTGACAAACGACGGAAATCTGACATTTGGACTAACGCATCCACGCCACAGCATTTCCAAGACATATCATGTTTTGGTAAAAGGACATCCTCCAGAAGCGGTACTGCAAATGTGGTGTCAGGGTGTGATGTTGGAGGGTAGAAAAACCAGGGCCGCTAAGGTACACCTCATAGAACGTCGTGCCGAGCAAAGCTTTTTAGAAATCGTGTTGCAGGAGGGAAGAAATCGCCAAATTCGCCGGATAGCTCAACAGTTAGGATACCCAGTAATCAAGCTGCATCGGACTGCTATCGGCCCAATTCAATTACAAACTTTAAAAGAACCCTTTTTGTCAGAGGGGAAATATCGTTCCCTTAAAGACCAAGAGATTCAGTTTTTGCAACAACAGATAACGCAACCTAATTATTGATTCAGCGGAGTTAAGGAGTGTCAGCAGGCATGAAATGGCGAAAAAAGAAGAATAATCACCAGCCATCAATTTCATTAGAGCAAGAACGAGCCGAAAAGTTAGCAGAATTGGGCGCTCAACTTTGGGCATTGCGTCAAGAACAGGGTCTATCTCTAGAACAAGTAGTTGTATCGACCAGGATTTCTCGGCGATTATTGCAGGCGATTGAAGAAGGTAATTTAACCGAACTGCCAGAACCAATCTATATTCAGGGTTTGATTAGGCAATTTGCCGAGGCACTAGGTTTGAATGGAGTAGAATTTTCTGGCACTTTTCCGATCCGTTCTGCACAAGTGAACCCCCAAGTTAGGGTGAATACTTCACCTCTGAGTCAACTACGCCCGATTCATCTTTACTTTCTTTACATATTCCTAATTGTATGCTCTGTAAATGGCTTATCTCAGTTATTAAATAATGCTGTAATACAAGCAAGTAATAGTCAAAACCAGCCATCTCCAAAACAAAAATCTGTTGTTAAACCAGAAATAGCCCAACTAAAAGAGTCAGTGAAGGTTCAGCCTGTCAGCGATACCCTTAGCGGCGTCAAACAGGGACAGGCTGTACAGATTGGTGTCACTTTGAAAGCGTCATCCTGGATTCGCGTAGTAGCTGATGGCAAAACCAAGTTTGAGGGGATTCTGCCAGAGGGAACTCACCGGATTTGGAAAGCTCAGGAGCAACTGACAGTGAAAACTGATAATGCTGGTGGTGTTTTAATGAGCGTCAATCAAGAGAAAGCCAAGGAAATGGGAGAGCCTGGGAAAGAGGAAGAAGTTAGGATTGCTGCTGCCAAGCCTAAGTTTTGAAATATGGGGCATTGGTTATTCTTTCTTCCCCTGCTTCCCCTGCTCCCCCTGCTTCATTGTTCTTGCGGGGCGCGTCCATTGAGTTCGGTAAGAACTTTCAAGCGATCGCCTAATTCCTGTGTCAACGCTGCTGTTTGATAGCGCCACTCCCAGTTACCCTCAGGAATACTGGGAAAATTCATCCGCGCTTGGTTCCCTAATCCCAAAATATCTTGCAAGGGAATAATCGCTTGGTTGGCTATGGAACTCAAAGCTAGACGAATTAAATCCCAGTGGATGCCTTCAGGACTGATAGAACCTAAATAAAGCAACAACTTTTGCTTTTCCTCGTCGCTAGCTGTATCGAACCAGCCTAAAGTTGTGTCATTATCGTGAGTCCCGGTATAAACTACAGAATTGCGCGGATAATTGAATGGTAAAAATGGATTAGCGGCATCAGCACTAAAGGCAAATTGCAAAATTTTCATCCCTGGAAATTCATACTTGTCTCGCAGCGCTTCTACCCCTGGTGTAATTACTCCCAAATCTTCTGCTAAGACGGGTAGCTTGCCCAACTTTTGCCTAATCACTTCAAAAAAAGCATCTCCAGGCGCTTCCACCCATTTACCATTGATGGCAGTTTCTTCACCTTGAGGCACAGCCCAATAAGCCTCGAAGCCCCGGAAGTGGTCAATGCGAATTATATCTACATAATCCAGCATTGCCTCAAAGCGCTGTACCCACCACTTAAAGTCTTGTTTTTGCAATTCCTCCCAGTTGTAAACTGGGTTGCCCCACAATTGACCGGTGGCGCTAAAGTAATCTGGTGGGACTCCTGCCATTTGGGCGGCAGCTCCTGTCTGTTCGTCTAGACAAAAGATGTTGGGATGCGCCCACACATCAGCGCTATCATGAGCTACGTAGATGGGGATATCGCCGATAATGTCAATACCGCGCATGTTGGCGTAGCTTTTAAGCTCTGACCACTGGCGGAAAAACTCAAATTGGACAAACTTGTAATAAGAAATCTCTCCATTGAGCCGCTCTTGTACTTGCTCCATTGCTTGTGGATCACGCTTGACAAGTTCTGACGGCCATGTGTGCCAGTTTGCATTCTCGTTGGCATCTTTCAACGCCATAAATAAGGCGTAATTATCTAGCCAATAGGCTTTGCTGTCGCAAAAACCTTCAAACTCTTTTTGTTTGATGGGTGTGGCATTGGCTCTAAAATGTTCATAGGCTTTTTTGAGTAGCCCAATTTTAACCGCCACAACCTGCTCGAAATCTACCTTTTCTTCTGGAAAACCTGGTAAATTAGCAAAGTCTTCTTCTGTTAGCAAACCCTCATCTTGCAGTTTTTCTGGGCTAATCAGCAGGGGATTTCCCGCCATTGCCGAGTAGCACATATACGGAGAATTACCGTATGCAGTGGGGCCTAAAGGTAAAACTTGCCAATATTGTTGATGGCTTTCTTTGAGAAAATCGATGAAGCGATAGGCTTCTAAACCTAAATCGCCAATGCCAAATCGACTGGGAAAAGATGTGGGATGCAGCAAAATGCCACTTGATCTAGGAAAAGGCATATTTAACCTGAATTATAAGAGGAAGCGATTGTCTGAACGACACGCTAGGCGATCGCATCGAATCTATCACAGAACAGCATTTGTAGGGTAAATCAAGTAAACTCATTTTGTTTGTCATTGGTCATTTGTCCTTGACTAATGACTAATGACTAATGACCAATGACTAATGACCAATGACTAATGACTATGACTTACCGAAATCCTACACCGACAGTTGATATCATCATTGAACTAGTAGATCGACCTCATCGGCCAATAGTGTTAATTGAAAGACATAATCTACCCTTAGGTTGGGCTATTCCTGGTGGTTTTGTGGATTATGGGGAAGCCGTGGAAGTGGCGGCCCGGCGGGAAGCTGAGGAAGAAACGGGTTTGCAGGTGGAGTTAGTTGAACAATTACTGGTGTATTCTAACCCCGATCGCGATCCGCGTCAGCATACGATTAGCATTGTGTTTTTGGCGACAGCGACGGGGGAACCGGTGGCTGGGGATGATGCTAAGGGTATAAGCATTTTTGAGTCTTGGCGTGTGCCTGGTAATTTATGTTTTGATCACGATCGCATTTTGCGGGATTATTGGCGATATCGGCATTATGGGATACGTCCGAGGTTGGGGTAGGAGGGACGAACCGCAGAGGCGCAGAGAGCGCAGAAAGAAGAGGGGAGAATAATATCTGGAATTCTCTACCATACAGTTTGGGTAAATGTTCTGTAGGAATCCGTTGGTGTTGGGAGGATGTCAAAGCCAAGATTCTAAAGCTAAGGCTTGCACCTGTTGTATCCTTTGAAAATCGCTGTCCCCTGAGACAATGGTGAGGTTATAGTGCAGAGCAGTTGATGCTATCCACAAGTCGTTATCGCTAAAACCCAAGTCTTGAACTGTAAACTTTCTACGCTTTGCTTTGTCTTTGGGACCAAAATGTTCGACAATTTCTCCTTTGAGGCTACCGTAAACATCGGCAACTCCTCCACTAATGGGATAAAGATCAATGGTTTGCAGAAAAGTTCTGACAAAGGGAAGATTTGCTTCTTGTTGAAAAGACTTTTGCACCATGTAAAGGAGTTCACCTTGCACAATAACGCTAGTTGCAACCCCTAAACCGATGTGTTCTTGTAACCGACGAATGACGTTTGTTTCTCCGAAAATGATCCTGCTACAATGGTTGGTATCTAGGAGGTACATTACTAAAATTCAGCCGGGGAACGGGTTTGGTAAACAAGCTGCAAGCACTCCTCAAAATCATCCCCTTGCCAGGTTCCGGCCAATTTTAGTAAGTCTTCTGCTTTAGAGCCTTTAATAATTGGTGTTGCTTCCTGTATTTCCGGTTTCGTTTTTTGATTGGAAGCATCATTATTTTTTTCTGTTGACAGGTCAAGAGAGATTTCCTTGGTTGTTGGTTTTGTCTTGAGAAAACGCAAAAAATCTAGTGTTTGGGCTAGTAGAACATCTGAGGATGATTCGATTTCTTGGAGGAGTAGTTCTTTAATATTCATTCTGGTTTATTCATAAATGATGTTTTGCAGTCTGTCGTAACAGTATTATACGAGTGCGATCGAGATGCTGACCTGACGGGATTATGGGATACGTCCGAGGTTAGGTAGGAGGAACGAACCGCGAAGGACGCAAAGGGCGCAAAGGAAGAAAAGAGAGGAATATCTATGACACAAAGTTTTTGTGATTATACTGTGTCAGTGGTATTTAAAGGTGCATTATGGACGCTGAGGAACTTTTAGAGAAATACGCAGCAGGACAACGGAAATTTCATTCAGCAAATCTTCAAGGAGTAGACCTCACAAGCAAAGATTTGAGTGAGATAGATTTATACAAAGGAAATTTAAATGGAGCAGACTTGAGTGAAGTAACTCTGACCAAAGCTAATCTTTGGGAAGCAAGCCTCTCTAGAACATCCCTAAGATGTACAAATTTGATGAGGGTGCAAGGTGGGTCAATTAATTTAAGTTGGGCAGACCTTAGCGGTTCAGACTTAAGTTATGCAAACTTGAAAGCTGCAAATCTGACTAAAGCAGATTTGACTAGAGCAAACTTTACTCAGGCAGAGCTAACTGGAGCAAATTTTCAAGGTGCAAATCTCCATAAAGCTATACTGCGGGGAGTTAGTTTGGAGAAATGTAATTTCTCAGGAATGAATTTAGCTGAGGCTGATTTAGTTGGGATATACCTGGGACAAGCAAATCTCACAAACACCTGTCTAAAAGAAGCAAATCTAGAAAGAGCCTGTCTTTCAGATGCAAATTTGATAATGGCAAATTTTAATGGTGCAAATCTGAAGAAGGCAAATTTAACTGGCGCAAATATCTATGGAGCAACCTTTAAAGATGCAGACCTGACTGGTGCGATAATGCCAGATGGAGAAGTTTACAAGCCGATCGCAGCTGAAGCAGAAATCGGTAAACAGCAAACATCGTTAGAGAAAGTAATATCTATGACTCGTAAAGTAATTCGTACTGATAACGCACCCGCACCAGTCGGCCCTTATAATCAAGCGATCGCAGCTTCTGGTCAATTTGTATTCATCGCTGGACAAATTGCCATCGATCCCCGCCTTGGTGATGTCGTCTACACTGATGATGTCAAAAAGCAAGCTGAGCAAGTTTTAGCTAACCTGGAAGCTATCCTCACAGCATCTGGTGCGACTTTTCAAGATGTGGTGAAAACCACTGTATTTCTAGCTGATATGAATGATTTTGCGGCGGTGAATGCTGTTTATGCTAAATATTTCCCGGAAAATACAGCCCCGGCGCGGGCTTGTGTGCAGGTATCGCGCTTACCTAAAGATGTGTTGGTAGAAATTGATGCGATCGCTGTGATTAGTGGTTAGAAAAAATAGAATCATTGCTAAAGCTGATTTCAGAGAGATAAATCATGAACATTAAACTCAAACCTGAACATGAGCAATTTATCCAAGCCCAAATTGCTAGTGGTAAATTTACGAATGCAGATGAAGTACTTGATGTAGCATTTCAACTGCTAGAAAAATTAAATTCTGAGTATGTCCAATGGGTGGAAGAAACCCGGCAAAAAGTTGATGTCGCAATTGCTGAAATTGAACGGGGGGAAGTTTTAGATGGCGAAACTGTAGTCATGCAGATATTAGAAAAGTTTCAAAAGGCGCGTGAGGCTTAGTAATGAGTCGCTATGTCATTTCACTATCTGCAAGTCGCGACTTAAATGAAATTTCTGATTACTTTTTAAGCCAAAACCTGGAAGCAGGAGAAAAACTATTTAGAGAGTTTAACAATAAATGTCAAAATTTAGCGGTGTTTCCAAATATGGGACGCAGCTATGCTCATATTAAACCTTCATTACGTGGCTTACCCCTAGATGGATATGTAATTCTGTACCAAGTGATTGATGATGGGGTTAAAATTTTGCGCGTTGTCAGTGGTCGTCAAGATTTAGAATCTTTATTTGCAGAGTCGGATGAAGAGTAAAGCCATAAATTTTGTTAACTGAGATAAAAAAATATAAACACGTTCTTTGGCTTGCCGGAAAGTGTAGATAAAACTCTGTTAATTATCTCTCAACAAACGCGTTCACGAAGTGACTCTGAAAGAGTATCGCCTCTATAACTTTGGGAATACTAAAACTAAGTATCCTAAAGGAGTATTAAAAATGCCCGAAAATCGCATCAGTGCTAGCCTAGCCCCAGCAGACAAAGAAGCAGTCATGGAGGCGATCGCGACAATTAAAGAAAAGTTACCATTTTTGATTGATTTGACCCCTGAAGATCGGCGAACGATGCTGAAGATGGGAGATAAAAGTCGGGCTTTTGTGAGCAAAGCTTTAGAAGTGGCGACACAGAACCCTAACTTTTTACCTCGTTCTTTTGACTTGGAAGAAATGCGCCGGGATTTAGGGATATTTGAGGACTTGTATCCGGTGCTTTTGTCTTTAACGCAACTGCAAGAACTGGTAGATGATACCTGTATAGCGGCTGCTAGCGAAGCGTATGCCGCAGCATTAGCAATTTATAGCTATGCCAAAGCTAGCGGTGATGTCTCAGGTTTAGATGCAGTCATTGATGAGATGGGACGCAGGTTTTATCGCCGTTCTAAGAAAAAGAAACCCGAAGCCGCAGCTAGCTAAAGGATAAAATAGGCGATGCCTGCGGCGGCCTGCACCTACGCAGCAGTTATCAATTTGGTAAAATACACGTTCTTTGTAGGGGCATAACAATGTTATGCCCCTTTCGCGTTTTGAATCTAAAGATTCTTGAAACCCGCGCAGGCGGGTTTTGTCTGTATAGCCGCGACTTCTAGTCGCCAGGGCATTTTTCAGCCTCAGAAGGTCAACATTGAGCCTCAGAAGGTCAACATTGAGCCTCAAAAGGTCAACATTGAGCCTCAAAAGGTCAACATTGAGCCTCAAAAGGTCAACATCGAGCCTCAAAAGGTCAACGTCGAGCCTCAAAAGGTCAACGTCGAGCCTCAGAAGGTCAACATTGAGCCTCAGAAGGTCAACATTGAGCTTCAGAAGGTCAATATATAATAAATTACCTAAAAAAAAATTAATAAATTCTGAAATATAGAGTGTGTATTTAGTAGTTATTCTGTAAGCATTAGCATTTTAAAATTGAATTTTGTAATGAACCCATATAACAAGCCCAGGAATCTACAAGATATTATTAAGCAACGTCAGCAATTGGGTTTTGTGGGTCGTGAAGACCAAACCAATCAATTTCGCCAAAATCTGGCATTGCATGTAGAAGACGATCGCCGTCATTTTTTGTATAACATTTGGGGTGAAGACGGGGTTGGTAAAAGCACACTTGTACGACAGTTTCGCAAAATTGCTGAAGAAGCAAAAAATATTACGGCTTATATAGATGAAGCTGAAAAAACTGTACCAGAAGTTATGGGTCGTTTAGCTGAAGAGTTGGAACGGCAAGGTCAGAAATTGCCGCAGTTTACAGAACGCTACAAAGTTTACCGTCAAAAGCGCCAAGAATTAGAAACTGATCCAGAAGCCCCTCAAGGTTTATCGGCTTTTGTAGGCAAAACTGTAGTTAAAACTGGTGTGCGTTTGGCGCGTCGAGTTCCCGTTGGCGGTGCTGTCTTTGACTTTGTAGATGAGGATACTTTCGCTACCCAAGCCGGAGAATGGGCATCTTATGTTGCAAAGAAAATAACAAATAAAGATGAGGTGCGCTTAGTTCAAGAACCTGTAGAAATCCTAACCCCGCTATTTTTGCAAGATATTTTTAAAATTGCCGATAAAACTGCTGTTGTTTTGTTTTTTGATACCTATGAACGCACTGGGGAATTCCTAGATAACTGGCTACGAGAAATTTTGGAGGGTCGCCACGGTGAAGTGTCTCTCAATATATTGATCACCATCGCCGGTCGCCAGGAATTAGATAAAAATCATTGGGTACCTTACGAGGGATTAATTGTTCGTTTCCCTCTGGAAGCCTTTACAGAAGAAGAAGCCCAACAATATCTAACTCGCAAAGGCATTACAGACAATCGCATTATTGAAGTGATTTTGCGCCTTTCTGAAAATTTGCCGTTGCTGATGGGAATGCTAGCAGATGCTTATCCCAATGACCCTAACCAAGTAGTTGAGTCTAGCAGCAGTGCTGTAGAACGCTTTTTAAAATGGCTTGATGACCCCAAGCGGCGACAAGTTGCTCTCGATGCTGCCATTCCTCGGTGCTTGAATCGAGATGTTATAGCCAAATTAAGAGGAGAACAAGAAGCCGACGAGCTATTTACTTGGCTGAAAGAAACATCCTTTGTCAATGAACGCTCTGATGGCTGGGCTTATCATGATGTCGTCAAAACCCAAATGTTACGCCACAAGCGCCTTTCATCGCCGCAAGGTTGGGCTGAGATACATGGTAAGTTAGCAGACTATTATGACAGCCTGCGGAACGATCTGCAATTGGACGAAGAGAATAAACAGCGCGATCCTAGCTGGCAAAGTCACACATTAAACGTGTTGTACCACAACTTATGTCAGTCACCGCAAAAGAATTTATCTGTATCTCTCAATGAATTTCTTGCTGCACTCAAAAATAAACGCAAATTTGCCCAACAATATGCAGAAACGATGCTTCAGGCTGGTAAAGATGCGGATTCCTCTGAAGTTCAGCGTTGGGGTGAGCAACTAGCTAGTGGGTTAAAAGCTTATGAGGAGAACCTTTATCAACTTACATTAGAAATGTTTACCGCAGTCCTACAAAATTCTAGGATTGAAGTTAAATGGCAACCAATTGCTCTAGGTTGGCGCGGTCAAACTTACCGCTTAATGAAGCGTTACCCAGAAGCCTTACAAGATATTGACCGCGCCATTGAACTTAACCCCAAACTTGACTGGGTGATCGCACGTCGCGGTGAAACTTATCACTCAATGAAGCGTTACCCAGAAGCCCTACAAGACTTTGACCGCGCAATTGAACTTAACCCCAAATATGACTGGGCGATCACAAGTCGCGGTGAAACTTATCGCTCAATGGAGCGTTACCCAGAAGCCCTAGAAGATTTTGACCGCGCCATTGAACTTAACCCCAAATATAAGTGGGCGATCGCAAATCGCGCTGAAACTTATCGCTTAATGGAGCGTTACCCAGAAGCTTTACAAGATTTTGACCGCGCGATTGAACTTAACCCCAAACTTGACTGGGCGATCGCACATCGCGGTGAAACTTATCGCTTAATGAAGCGTTACCCAGAAGCCCTACAAGATTTTGACCGCGCGATTGAACTTAACCCCAAACTTAACTGGGCGATCGCCCGTCGCGGTCAAACTTACCTGATGCTTAAGCTATATAATGAGGCTCTCGCAGATTTCAACCGCGCTATTAACTTAGATTCTGACTGTAATTGGAGATTGTATAATCGTGCTTTAGCCTACCAAGCCCTTAACCAACCAGATAAAGCATGGGCTGACCTATCACTTGCCATCAAGCTTGCCAAACAGCATTACGAAAAAGATGCTAAAGACTGGTCTAATGCCTTTAATTTAGCCCTTTACTATTTAGCTGCTCAATATCATCAACCAGCAGAGCGGTTATATCTCCATATTTTATCTCAAGGTGCTTCCTCAGAGCGTACCCATGCAGCTATCCAAGACCTAAATGACTTTTTAACCGTGTTCCCTGACCATGTGCAGGCTATATCCATACGACAGTTGTTGCAGTCTTCTCTGACTTAGGTGATGGAATTTCCAACCTAGCCACCAGAAAACCCACAAGTCCCAACAACTACCTGGGAATCAATTCCCTCTCTTATACCTAAAATCTTCTAAACAACACTGGAAAAGAGTTTCAGTCCACTTGAGTGGACTTGCGCTATCAGCCTGAGATTTCAATCTCTGGCGGACGCATGGGTAAGCGCAAGAACCGCTAAGTCGCCAGGGCATTTTGAGCCTTTTAGCCTGACGATTGAGCCTTTTAACCTGAACGTTGAGGCTTTGAGCCTGAGAGTTGAGCCTTTTAGCCTGACGATTGAGCCTTTT